>JBFLZK010000019.1:0-124539 GCA_040756355.1 Pseudomonadota bacterium
CACAAACTATCTAATCCAATCTTTTAAAGATCCGCTCCACTACCGGGAGTCTTCACCCAACGCCTCAGCGCCGAAGTGAGCTTTGCATCTTAACACGTTCCAAACTTCTGTCAACAACGTTTTGAAACTTACGTTTCACCTTGCTGACTGGCAATCACTCTTACCGAGGCTCGCCGGAAGGTTGGCTATCTTACCGATTATTCAGAGCCTGTCAAGCCATCGATAAGATTTAAATTTGGTGGGTCGTGTAGGATTCGAACCTACGACCAATTGGTTAAAAGCCAACTGCTCTACCGACTGAGCTAACGACCCGACGGAGTTGGGCATTATACGGAGGCGAGATCGCCGCGCAAGCCCCCCGATGAATTTTTTTTGACGTAGCGTGTCGGGTCAGCCACCCCAGCCTGCCTGAAGCCATCGGCACGCAAGCGACAGGCATCGCAAACGCCGCAAGCGCGGCCTTCATCATCAGCCTGGTAACAGCTTGTGGTCTGCTCGTAGTCAATTCCGAGCGACAAGCCGCGACGCACGATGTCAGCCTTACTCATGTGCAGTAAGGGTGCGTGGATGGTGAACCCCAAGCCCTCAACACCCGCCTTGGTCGCAAGGTTGGCCAATGCTTCGAAAGCGCGAATGAATTCAGGCCGACAATCGGGATACCCCGAATAATCCACTGCATTCACGCCCAGGAAGATGTCACGCGCACCGATAACCTCGGCCCAGCCCAGTGCAATGGACAGCATGATGGTGTTACGGGCGGGGACGTACGTGACAGGAATGCCTTTCGTTTCATGTTCGGGCACCGGGATGGCGTGATCGGTGAGCGCCGACCCGCCAACGCCCCCAAGGTCCACATGGACCTGCCGATGTTCGACAGCTCCGAGCATGCGCGCGATGCGACGGGACGCATTCAGTTCAGCCTTGTGGCGCTGACCATAATCAACGCTGAGCGCGTGGCACGCATACCCCTCGGCACGCGCGATGGCGAGAACGGTGGACGAGTCCAACCCACCGGATACGAGCACCACAGCATGACGTTCCTGCCCGTTCATCGTCCGCGCGCCTCATCCCATAGAATCTTGTGCAGCTGCACCTGCAGCCTCACCGCGAGGTGATCCTCAAGCACCCAGTCGGCGAGCTGCCCCGGGGCCAATTTGCCGTTGACCGCCGAAAACAGCACTTCGCAACGCGAGGTCAAGTCCTGCTGACGCAGCAGATCAACACTCCATTCGTAATCCGCACGATCGGCAATCACGAACTTCAGTTCGTCGCATCGACGCAGCAACGGAATGTTTTCATACAGATTGCGATGCGACTCGCCCGAAGCGGGTGTCTTGATATCCATGATGCGACTGACGCGCTCGTCCACCCCGCCAATCTCAAACGCACCACTCGTTTCAAGGCTGACGCTGTAGCCCGCATCGCACAAAGCGGTCAGCAATGTCAGGCAGCGCTTTTGGGCAAGCGGCTCCCCGCCGGTCACACAGACGGTTTTCGTATGGTGGCGGGCCACTTCGGCCATGATGGAATCGATACTCCAAGCCTCCCCCCCGGTGAATGCGTACGCGGTATCGCAATAGACACAGCGCAAGGGGCAACCCGTCAGGCGCACGAATACAGTGGGCAGGCCGACGCGCGTGGACTCGCCTTGGAGCGAGTAAAAAATCTCAGTGATGCGCAGCGTTTCAGAACCAGGGGCCAATGTGATCATTGCTAGACTCAAACGCCTTCCTGCTGCATGCGCTTAAGCCGCTGATCCGAGAGGTTCGCAGCCTGCGAACCGGGGAACTGAGCTTTAACCTTGCTCAACACTTCCCGTGCCCTGGCAAAATTTTTCTGGTCGTAATACAGATAGCCAATCTTAAGCAAGGCATCCGGCACCTTTGGATGCGCGGGCGCATTCCTGACCACGCTTTCGAACTGCGTCATCGCGCCTTTCAGGTCCCCCTGGACATAACGAGCCTCACCCGACCAATACTGCGCATTCGGAACGTTGGCGCTGGCCGGATAGCCCTTCACGAATCCATCGAACGCCTTGATGGCTTGATCGTATTTGCCGCCCTTGAGCAACGCGAAGGCCTGATCGTAGGCGCCTTGCTCATCGGCGGCTGGCGGCGCGGATGACGAACCGGACTCGGTCGCGGAGGCCGCAGGGGCGGAAGCGGGCGTAGTCGCCTGAGGCGCGCCGCCCGCCTGTTCAAAGACTCGCAGACGCCGATCCGTATCGGCGTAGGTGTCTTTCTGGGCCTTCTTCAGTATTTCCAGCTCATGCCCCTGGCGTTCAACCAGATCGCGCAACTCGCGCAGTTCTGCTTGCATCTGCTGTTGCTGCTGCATCATCGTTTCGAGTATGGATTGCTGCGGCGTCGGCGCGGGCGCAGCGGGCACACCGCCATCCGAGACGCGCGGGGCGGCTCCAGCATCCCAATTTCTCCACTCAGGCTGAGAAGCCTGGGCCGACGCCACATGCGCGGCGAGGACAAAGGCTGCGCAGAAAAGCGAACGCTTGCTCATGACCAGACCTCGCGTGTTCATTGACGGAAGGGTCCCCAGGCGGCATCGCGCACCTTGCCCTGCTGGAAGCTGAGCCGCGTGTTCGCACGCCCCTCGACCGAACTGACCTTGAGCACCGAGCGCCCACCTTCACTGGCTGTGTACAAAACCATTGCGCCGTTCGGAGCAAAGCTTGGCGACTCATCCAGCGGCCCCTTGCTGAGCACTTGGGAGCTCCCCGTCTTCGTATCCTGCACCGCGACACAGAACCCGCCCCCACAGCTCTGCACTGTGGCAAGGTAACGACCATCCGGGGACATTTTCGGACGCGCGTTGTAGCCACCGTCAAACGTCACGCGGCGCGGCGCTCCAGCGTCCAGTCCGACTTGATAGACCTGAGGACGACCGCCCCGGTCCGAGGTAAACAGCACTCCGCTGCCATCAGGCAACCAGCTTGCCTCGGTGTCGATCGCGCTGCTACTGGTCAACCGGCTTTCCTGACGGGTAGCAAGATTCAGCATGTAGACCTCTGGATTGCCGTCCTTGGAAAGCGTCAGCGCCAGCTTGTCTCCGTTCGGCGACCAGCTTGGCGAACCATTGATGGCAGGGAAACTGGTCACCCGCTCGCGACGCCCGCTGTAAAGGTCTTGCACGTAAATGGCGGAACGGCGGCTTTCGAATGAAACATAGGCCAGCTTGCGACCATCTGGCGACCACGTCGGTGACATGATCGGCTCGCGCGACTCCAGAATGCTTTGCGGGTTGAAACCATCGCTATCCGCCACTTCCAGACTGTAGGTCCGGTAGGGCGCCACGCCGGTCTCGGTGACATAGGCAATACGCGTAGCGAACGCGCCCTTCACCCCAAGAATGGCCTCGTAAACGATGTCGGCCACGCGGTGCGCCCCCATGCGAAGGTCCGCGCGCGAAGCCGACACGCTCATGGCGGTGACCTGTGTGCCCTTGAGCACATCGATCAGGTAGAACTCCAGTGCGAAATTGCCGCCATCCGGGCGCACATTGCCGACCACAAGATAATCGCGCTTCGCACCGCGCCAAGCCGCCAGATTGACCTGCTGAGGATCGACCGGACGCTCCGGCATCATGGTCGGCGCGAGGGTGTTGAACTGGCCGCTACGCGCCAGATCCGCGCTGACAATCTGAGCGATATCTTCCGGCGCGCTGCCGCCAAATGGCGCCACGGCGATGGGCAGGGTTCCATCCGTACCCTGGTTGATCTCGATCTGAAGAACGGCGCGGGCGGGCAAGGCCGCAAGCGCCAAGGCGAGCAGAGCGAAGGCTCGATAGAAAATGCGGGTCATGGAGTGGACCTCGGGAAGTCATTCAGGTTTGAAATTAAAGACCAGTTCGCGATCGAAAAGCGCGGGATCGGGCGGAGCGGGCAATGGGCTGGCTTTCTCTACGGCACTGATGACCGAGCGTTTGAAAAGTTCATCCCCGGTGCATTTTTCCACCTTCACATCCATCACCATCCCTCCAGGCATCTGCACCACATGCACCTCACAGCTCATGCCGGGCTGGGCCGTGCTCGGTTTGAGCCAGTTACGCTCGACCTTGGCCTTGATGGCCGCGATGTACTGATCCTTCAAGCCATTGAGGCGACGCGCATTGGCCGCATTGGCCGCCGCATTTTCCTCGGCTGCAAGCTGCGCGGCGAGATCCGCCTTACGGCGCTGTTCCGCCTCGGCTTTTTGTTTGGCGGCCGCCTCCTGGGCCTGCCTGGCTTTTTGCGCGGCCTCGGCATCCGCCTTGGCTTTTGCCTCAGCCGCTTTTTTGGCCTCTGCCTCGGCCTGCTTCTTCAGCTCGACCGCCTTGGCGTCCTCGGCGACCTTTTTCGCATCCTGCTCCGCCTTGCGCTTGGCTTCTTCGATCTTCCTGGTCTCTGTCGCCGCCTTGGCTTTCGCGTCGGCCTCCGCTTTTTTCTGATCTTCTTCGCGCTTTTTGGCCTCTTCCTGCTTGCGCAGGGCAATCTCGGCCTCCTGCTGCTGAGCACGCTTCTCGGCGGCTTCGGCCCTGCGCTGCGCCTCCTGTTGACGCTGCTCGGCCTCAGCGGCCTTGCGCTGGGCTTCCTGCTGCTTGCGCTCAAGCTCGGACTGGCGCTTTTGTTCAGCCCGCTCGCGTTGTTCCTCGGCCTGCTTGAGCTTGTTCATCTCGGCCTCAATGGTGGATGCATCCACCATCGTCGCCTGGATGGGCTCTGGTTCGCCGGATGCCGCGGGCTGGCTTTCCGGCGTACGCGTCCAGTTGAACGACACCAGAATCACGGCCAGCAGCGCCAGATGCAGGAAGATAGAGACCAGCAGGGCACGCGGCATGCGTTTGATGGCGGTGAACATGCGTTATTTCCCCTTCACCGGCGACTCACTCACCAATCCCACCCTGTCCACGCCTGCATTCTTTACTAGCGCCATCGCCTCAATAACCTTGGCGTAGGGAACGCTCGCATCCCCCTTGACCAAAACCGGGGCTTCGGGCTTCAGGCGGCGATATGCGGCAATGCGTGCCTGAATGAATTCGGCCGCAAGCTCGGCATTGGGGTTGTCGGCAATATTCAGGTAAAACGCACCGTCCTTGTCCACACTCACCACCACCGGCGGCTCTTTTTCGCTGGACAGCGACTCGGAAGCCGTCTTCGGCACATCCACCTCAATCCCCTGTTGCAACATCGGCGCGGTCACCATGAAGATGATGAGCAGCACCAGCATCACGTCGATGTAGGGGACGACGTTGATCTCGGCGACCGAGCGACGGCCCCGGCGACCGCGCCCACTGACGGAAGCGCCCATATCAGGCGGCCGGGCGCGCGGCGCCCTGACGGTGGAGCAAGCTCAGGAACTCTTCCTGGAAGCCATCCAGCCGGTTGAAAATGCGGTCCGCGTCGTTGGTGAAACGGTTGTAGGCCACCACGGCGGGGATCGCAGCGAACAGCCCCATGGCGGTGGCGACCAGCGCCTCGGCAATACCGGGAGCAACAGCCTGCAAGGTGGTGTTGCCCGCATTGGCCAGCCCCATGAACGAACTCATGATGCCCCACACCGTGCCGAACAGGCCGACATAAGGACTGATCGATCCGATGGTGGCCAGCACTTGGAGATGGTCTTCCAGACGATCCATCTCTCGTGTGAGGGCAACCTTCATACCGCGCTGCGCGCCCTCAAGCAACAAGGCGGGGTCGTGCTTGGCATCCTGTCGGCGCAGACGGGCGAATTCACGGAAGCCTGCCTCGAACAGCGATGCCATGCCGGTGCGGGGGTGATCGTCCCGGGTCAGGTTATTGTAGAAATCGGACAGGTTGACCCCTGACCAAAAGCGCTCTTCGAAACTGTCGATCTCCGCGCGGGCGCGCTTCATCTGTCCCACCTTGTGGACAATGATCATCCAGGACACGATGGATGCCATCAGCAGCAGCAGCATCACGCCCTGCACCAGCGGGCTTGCGCCGCCGATCAGACCGACAATGGACATGTCAGGGGCCGGGGTGGTCACAACGATACGATCTCCAGAATCTCTCGGGGCAGGGGTTGCGGACGGAAGCCATCCGCCGTCACGCAGACGACCTCGGCCTCCGCCCGGCACAAAAGCTGCCGGTCATGCGCACGGATGGCTTCCTGCTCGAACAGAAGACGCGCCCGGCCTTGCAGGCGCGGGCGGGCGCTGATCTCCAGCAGATCATCCAGGCGCGCGGATTGGCGGTATTCTACATGCACACGGCGTACCACGAACACAAGACCCGTATTTTCAAGCAGTTCCTGCTGAATAATGCCGTGTTTCCGCAACATTTCGGTGCGTGCGCGCTCGAAGAATTTCAGGTAGTTGGCGTAGAACACCACACCACCCGCATCAGTATCCTCGTAGTAGATGCGCACGGGCCAAAAAAATTCACTCATCTCAATTCACCCGTCGGCGCCGAAATCCATGAATTCAGCCTGAATGACTTCCGTCCGAGAGGGCGGCTTAAGGCCGAAGTGCCGATACGCCAGCGGCGTAGCCATGCGCCCGCGCGGGGTGCGCATGATGAAACCCTGTTGCATCAGGTAAGGCTCCAGCACGTCCTCAATGGTGTCGCGCGCCTCGCCGATGGAAGCGGCCAGATTGTCCAACCCCGCCGGACCGCCGTCGAATTTTTCCATCAGTGTGCGCAGCAGGCGGTGATCCTGATGGTCAAGCCCCAGCGCATCGACTTTGAGCATATTCAGTGCCGCGTCCGCCACCCCGGCGGTGACGATACCGCCTGCCCTCACCTCGGCATAATCGCGCACCCGGCGCAGCAAGCGGTTAGCAATACGCGGCGTACCGCGCGCGCGACGGGCGATTTCCACCGCCCCTGCATCGTCCATCGCCACGCCCAGCAGGCGTGCGGAGCGGCGCACGATGGTGGCAAGGTCATCCACACCGTAGAACTCAAGCCGCTGGATGATGCCAAATCGGTCACGCAGCGGGTTGGTCAGCATGCCCGCGCGCGTGGTCGCCCCCACCAGGGTGAACGGCGGCAGGTCGAGCTTGATCGAACGCGCCGCCGGCCCCTCGCCGATCATGATGTCGATCTGGTAATCCTCCATCGCGGGGTAGAGGATCTCCTCCACCACCGGCGAGAGACGATGGATCTCGTCGATGAACAGCACATCGCCCTGCTCCAGATTGGTCAAAAGCGCGGCAAGATCGCCTGGACGCTCCAGCACCGGCCCGGAGGTCTGGCGCAGGGCCACGCCCATCTCATTGGCGATGATGTGCGCCAACGTGGTCTTGCCCAGACCCGGCGGGCCGAAGATCAACAAATGATCCAGCGCCTCACCCCGCCCGCGCGCGGCGGGGATGAAGATTTCCAGTTGCTCGCGTACGGCGGGCTGGCCAATGTAGTCCGCCAACGTGCGCGGGCGGATAGCGCGGTCGATAGCTTCCTCGCCGTGCTCGGCGGAGGCGGTGACAAGGCGGTCGTCGGTCATCTCATTTCACCGCCTGCTTGAGCGCGGCGCGGATGATCTCGCCCGCCTCCAGTCCAGCGGCATCCGGCACGGCGCGGGCCATGCGGGCGGCTTCGACGGGTTTGTAGCCGAGGGCTTCGAGGGCGGTGATGGCCTCCTCCAGCGCACCGCGTCCCGCACCACCCGCGCCCGGCGCGCCGGGCAGGGCTGCACCTTCAAGGTCTTCGCCCAGGCGGTCGCGCATTTCGATGATGAGGCGTTCGGCAGTCTTGCGACCGATGCCGGGCAGGCGGATGAGGGTGGAGACGTCGTTGCGGCGCACAGCATCGGCGAATTCCTGCGCATTCATGCCGGAGAGGATGGCGAGCGCGAGCTTGGCTCCCACGCCGGTGACCTTGAGCAGTTCGCGGAACAGGCGGCGTTCGGCCTCGCGCAGGAAGCCGTAGAGCAGGAAGGCGTCTTCGCGCACCACGGTGTGGATCAGCAGGGTGACATCCTTGCCGGTGGCGGGCAGGTCGTACACGGTGGACATGGGCGCTTCGACTTCATAGCCGACGCCGTTGACGTCCACCAACAGCCAGGGAGGCTGCTTGCTGACAAGGGTTCCTTTGAGGCGACCGATCATCAATGACACCGTGGGGTTGGTTGGGGCTTTAACTTCCTCCCCCTTGAGGGAGGAGGCTTGGGGTGAGAGTGGTGGAGCATCGATCTCGCGCCACACGCAAGCTCAACGCCCCCCCGGTTCCTCTCCCGCAAGGGGAGAGGGGTGATTTTGTCTATTTGCTACGCCGACGGAAACGCGACTGCGCCAGCAGGCGCATATTCTCACGTTGCTGTTCGTTCATCTGCCCGGATTCTACGGCGCCCATCAGCGAGGTGCGGCGGTAGGCGTGGCACAGCGCGATGGCGGCGGCGTCGGCTCCGTCCGGCGGCGGGTCGCCATCCAGCCTGAGCAGGCGCTTGACCATGTGCTGCACCTGAACCTTGTCCGCCCGACCGGTGCCCACCACGGATTGCTTGACCTCGGCAGGCATGTATTCGGCCACCGGAAGCCCCTTGACCACGGCGGCGGCGATGGCCGCGCCGCGCGCCTGGCCCAGCTTGAGCGAGGATTCGGGGCTTCTGAACATGAACACCTGTTCGATGGCGAATTCATTGGGCAGGAAGCTGTCGATCAGGCCGCTGACGCGGATGAAGACCTCACCCAGCCGTTCGGGGAAGCTGGCTTTGCCGGAGAGCTTGAGACTTTCAAGGTGCAGACAAACGTACTCGCGCCCCTGTTTTTCGATCACGGCGACGCCCGTGGTGACGGAACCGGGGTCGATGCCGAGGATGCGGAGCGGTGCGGGAGCTGCTGATGACACGAACTAGCCCCCTCTCCCCCGGCCCCTCCCCCGCCGGGGGGGAGGGGAGGAAAGCATCACGCCAAGGCCTCGTCGGGCAATTCGGCGTTGTGGTACACGGCCTGCACGTCGTCCAGGTCTTCGAGCATATCGATCATCTTGACCAGCTTTTCGGCCACCTCGCCCTCCACCGGCGCGGAGGTGCTGGCGCGCATGGTGATTTCGGCCTCTTCGGGGGTCAGACCCTTGGCCTTCATGCCGTCGACCACGGACTGGAAAGCTTCCGGAGAGGTCAGCACCTCGATGGAGCCATCCTCATCCACCGCCACATCGTCCGCGCCAAGCTCCAGCGCGGCTTCCATGATGGCGTCCTCGCTGCTGCCCGGCGCGTACAGCAGCGCGCCGATCTTGCTGAACAGGTAGGCCACGGAACCGTCGGTGCCCAGGTTGCCGCCGTTCTTGCTGAAGGCATGACGCACTTCGGCCACGGTGCGCACTTTGTTGTCGGTCATGCACTCGACGTACACGGCCACACCGCCGGGGCCGTAGCCCTCGTAGGTCAACTCCTCGTAATTGTCGCCGCCATCGGCGCCCACGCCGCGTTTGGCCGCGCGCTCCATGGTGTCCTTGGTCATGTTGGCGCCGAGCGCCTTGTCCCAGGCCAGGCGCAGGCGCGGGTTTTCCGCCGGGTTGGCGCTCTGTCCCTGACGGGCGGCGACGGTGATTTCACGGATGATCTTGGTCCAGATCTTCGCGCGCTTCTTGTCCTGCCTGTCCTTGCGGTGCTTGATGTTGGCCCATTTGGAATGACCGGCCATGACAACCTCTACGAATCAATTCAAAAAACGGTGAAAGTTTAACCTGCCTTCCGTGGACGCGGCGTCCCCGCGCCGCGGGCAACAGCATTTATTCAGCCCGGGGCGGACCTCCTGAAGTTCAATCCTTCGGCTTGCCCGCGACGATACCCAGTTCGCGTGAAAGCTCCAGCATGCGCTCAATCGGCAGGCGGGCGCGGTCAATGATGGCGGGATCGACCTCGATCTCCTGCCCTTCCGGTTGTTCCAGTGCCTCCAGCAGGTTTTGCAGGCCGTTCATCGCCATCCACGGACAATGCGCGCAAACATTGCACGTCCCGCGGTTGAGGGTGGGCGCGGGAATCAATTTCTTGCCCGGCGCGGCCTGCTGCATCTTGTAGAAAATGCCACGGTCGGTGGCGACGATCAGGGTGTCGGCCTTCGACTCGCCCGCCGCCTTGATGAGCTGAGAGGTGGAGCCGACATGGTGCGCCAGTTCCACCACGCCCTTGGGCGATTCGGGGTGCACCAGCACCTCGGCGCCCGGATGCTCGCGCATCAGCTCGCGCAGTCCTTCCGCGCTGAACTCGTCGTGTACCACGCACTCACCCTGCCACATCAGCATGTCGGCCTTGGCCTGCTCCTGGATGTAGCGGCCCAGATGACGGTCCGGCGCCCACAGGATCTTCTCGCCACGCGCCTTGAGGTGATTGACGATGGCGAGCGCGTTGGATGAGGTGACCACCCAATCCGCGCGCGCCTTCACCGCCGCCGAAGTATTGGCGTAGACCACCACGGTGCGGTCCGGATGCTGGTCGCAGAAGGCGGCGAATTCTTCCGCCGGACAGCCAAGATCAAGCGAGCATTCAGCCTTGAGCGTCGGCATCAGCACACGCTTTTCGGGGCTGAGGATCTTGGCGGTCTCGCCCATGAAGCGCACGCCGACCACGACCAGGGTTTTGGCCGGATGACGGCTGCCGAAATCGGCCATGTCGAGCGAGTCGGACACCCGCCCGCCGGTTTCTTCGGCCAGCGCCTGGAGTTCGGCATCGACGTAGAAATGCACCACCAGCACGGCGTCCTGCGCCTTGAGCGCGCCCTTGATGCGCGCGATCAGGTCCGCGCGCTGATCGGGGCTGAGCGGCGCGGGCTGCGGAGCCTGCGCGACCAGCCGCTGGATGACGCCTTCCCGCAGGCGGGGGATTTCGGTGGAGAGATCGGTCATGGCTTGGCTCCCATGATGGCTTCTTCCCCCCTCTCCCCTTGCGGGCTCTCGATGGCCGCACCCCGAAGGGGCTTCCGGCATGGATGCCAGAAGGGCCGGAGAGGAGGGACCAAAGGGCCGGGGAGAGAGGGCGACAGCGTTAAGTGTGGCACAAGACCCGACCGCCCATCACCCTCTCCCCAACCATCCCCCCTCAAGGGGGAGGGAGCTGATCCACTCAGCTTTCCGCCACCGGCTTTCTGACGCGAATGGACAACTCGCGCAATTGCTTTTCGTCCACCTCGCCCGGCGCCTGAGTCAGCGGGCAAGCGGCGGTCTGGGTTTTCGGGAAGGCGATGACCTCGCGGATGGAGCTGGCGCCGCTCATCAGCATCACCAGACGATCCAGGCCGAAGGCCAGACCGCCGTGCGGCGGGGCGCCGAACTTGAGCGCGTTGAGCAGGAAGCCGAACTTCTCGTCGGCCTCCTCGGCGCTGATGCCGAGCAGATTGAATACCTTGCTCTGCACGCTTTCCTGGTGGATGCGCACCGAACCGCCGCCAATCTCGACGCCATTGAGCACGAAGTCGTAGGCACGCGACAGGCACGCGCCGGGATCGGTTTCAAGCATCGCGACCTGATCCAGCTTGGGCGAGGTGAACGGATGGTGCAGGGCGACCCAGCGGTTGCTCTTGTCATCCCACTCGAACATCGGGAAATCGACCACCCACAGCGGACGCCAGCCATGCTCGACCAGGCCGAGGTCATGGCCCAGCTTGACACGCAGGTTGCCGAGCGCATCGTTGACGATGCGGGCCTTGTCCGCGCCGAAGAAGATCAGGTCGCCGTCCTGCGCGCCGGTGCGCGCCAGAATGCCGTTGATCGCCTCGTCCGGCAGGAACTTGAGGATGGGGGATTGCAGGCCATCGCGACCGGCGGCAAGGTCGTTGACCTTGATGTAGGCCAGGCCCTTGGCGCCAAAGATGGCGACATACTTGGTGTAGTCATCAATCTGCGAGCGGGACAGCTCGCCGCCTTGCGGCACGCGCAGCGCGGCAACGCGGCCCTGCGGGTCGGTAGCCGGGCCGGAGAAGACCTTGAATTCGACGCCCGCCATCAGATCGGCCACGTCCACCAGTTCGAGTGGAATGCGCAAATCCGGCTTGTCGGAGGCGAAACGACGCATCGCCTCGTGCCAACTCATGCGCGGCAGCGGGTCGGGGAAGGCGACTTCCAGCACTTCGCGGAACAGGTCGCGCATCATGCCCTCGATCAGGGTCATGAAATCCTCTTCCTGCATGAAGCTGGCTTCGATGTCCACCTGGGTGAACTCAGGCTGGCGGTCGGCGCGCAGGTCTTCGTCGCGGAAGCACTTGGTGATCTGGTAGTAGCGGTCGAAACCGGACACCATCAGAAGTTGCTTGAACAACTGCGGCGACTGCGGCAGGGCAAAGAACTCGCCCGGATGTGTGCGACTGGGGACCAGATAGTCACGCGCGCCTTCCGGGGTGGCGCGGGTCAGCACCGGGGTTTCCATGTCGAGGAAACCGTGCCGCTCCAAATGCTGGCGCAGGAAATGGGAGACCTTGGCGCGCAGGCGCAAGCGCTGCTGCATTTCCGGGCGACGCAGGTCGATGAAGCGGTAACGCAGGCGGGTATCCTCGCCCACGCTCTCGTCGTCGAGCTGGAAAGGCAGCGGCTCGGAGCGGTTGAGGATCTCAAGCGCAAGGCCCAGCACCTCGATCTTGCCGCTGAACAGATTGGGGTTCTCCGTACCGGCCGGGCGCGGACGCACACGGCCAGTCACGCGCAGGACAAATTCGTTGCGGACCTGTTCGGCCAGGGCGAACATCTCGGCACGATCCGGATCGAACACCACCTGGACGATGCCTTCGCGGTCGCGCAGGTCGATAAAGATGACCCCGCCGTGGTCGCGGCGGCGGTTGACCCAGCCGGTCAGGGTGACGGTCTGTCCATCGAGTTGCTCATCGAGCAGTCCACAGTAATGCGTGCGCATGGGGCGATCCGGAATTTCAATAAAAGTCAAAAGGGTGGGAATGTTACGGTTTGGCCCCAGGAGCGGCAAGGGCGGGAGCGACCGGAGTGGCGCCCTTGGCCGGAGCGGGCACGACCATACCAAGCGAAATGACCATCCGCATGGCATCTTCGACCCCCATGTCCAACTCAATCACTTCATCGGCGGCGACGAAGATGACATAGCCCGAGGTCGGATTTGGCGCGGTGGGCACATAAACCGTCAGCATCATCTTGGCGGTCTTGTCCTGCACCTCGCCGACCGGGTCGCCCGCCAGGAAGGCCAGGGTCCACAGTCCCTTGCTGGGATACTCCACAAGCAACACCTTGCGGAAGGATCTGGAGTTGCTGGACAGGAAGGTATGCAGCAGCTGCTTGACCGCCGAGTAGACTGATCGCACCAGCGGGATACGGTCAAGCATGGACTCCCAGAGATCGACCAGCTTGCGCCCGAGGATATTGGCGGCAATCAATCCGGTGAGCAGCAGCATGACCAGCGCGAGAATCAACCCCAGGCCCGGCACATGAAAGGGCAATAACGCATCGGGACGGTAGTCCGGCGGCAAGAGCAGCAAGGTCTGGTCCATCAGGCCGACCAGGGTCGCCACAACCCACCAGGTGATGAGCAGCGGCGCCCAAACCAGCAGCCCGGCCACGAGATAGCGGCGCAAGGTCGCCACCGCGCCGCGCGATGATGCTTGGGCGGAATCGTCATCGGAAAGCTGCGGGGTAGGCTCGCTCATTGCCAAAGGCTCTGGATGGGTTCGGCCCATCTTACCCCGGATCGTCGGTAACATGCGCCGCCCGCCGGCGGGGCCGGGAGATCCGACGGCAAAAGCCTTGGGAAGCCTGATCGTTCGGCCAGGATGCCGTGGCCGACACGGGTGAAAGATCGCACCGGATGGATTCCCTCCGCCTTGAGGAAGCGCTGAACAATCCAGCACTTCTTGTGCGGGGCATGAATACCCCGACGCGAACGGCGAGCTGAAAAAATCCATGGATGGATTTTTTCAGCGTTTCCTTGAGGGGGGGGAGGGGGCGGCCTTCTTCAACACATGGGCGAACGGCTGGCGGAAAAATCCTTTTTCAGCAACCCGCCAGGGCGCAGCGATCACACGCGAAACTGCCTCACCAGCCCCTCCAATCGCTCGGCCTGTTGCAGTAGCGCCCCCCCCGCCTCGGCGCTGCGATCACTATCCTCCACCGTGGCATGGCATATCTGGCTGATGGAGGCGATGGTGACCTGCAATTGCTCCACAATCCGGCGCTGGGTCTCGGCGGCCTGGGCGATCTGACCGTTCATGGCGGTCAGCGACTCCACCTGACCGGCAATGACTTCCAGCCCCAGACCGGCGGTCTGCGCATCGTCCACGCTCTGGCGCGTCTTTTCGCGCCCATCCTGCATCACCTGGACAGCCTGCGCCGCGCCGCCGCGCAACTGCTGGACAATCGCTTCGATCTCGCGGGTCGAATCCTGGGTGCGGCTGGCCAACCCGCGTACCTCATCCGCCACCACCGCGAATCCGCGTCCCGCCTCACCCGCGCGCGCAGCCTCAATGGCGGCGTTGAGCGCCAGCAAGTTGGTCTGCTCGGCAATACCTCGGATCACGTCCATCACGGTCCCGATTTTCTGACTGCTGGATTCAAGCTCGCGAATCACCGCCTCGGCGCTCCCCATGCCCGCAGCCAGATCACTGATGGTGCGCAACCCGGATTGCACCACGAGCTGCCCTTCGACAACCTTGTCGCGCACCTGCTGCACCGCCTGACTGGCGGCCAGCGCCTCGCGAGCGACATCGTCGGAGGCGGCGTGCATTTCCTGCACCCCGCGCACGAGTTGATCGGTCGCCTCCATCTGCCGGTGGCCGCCCTCGCGCGAACGCCCGGTCGCATCGTTGAGCTGTCCGGCTGACTGCTCCACCGCACGCGAACTGGTCGCCACCTGGCGAATGAGTCCCTGAACCTTGTCAGCGAAGATGTTGAAAGCGCGCGCCAATTGACCCACCTCATCCTGCCCGTGGGCATGCAGGCGACGGGTCAGATCCCCCTCTCCCTGAGCGATATCGCGCAAGGCCGCCAGCACAGACGTGAGCGGGCTCGTCACCGAGCGCGTCACCCACCAGGCCAGCGAGGCGCTCAGCAAAACCCCGACCAAGGCAAGTACGAGACTCCAGGCGCGCGTGGCCGCCGCGCCCGCCCTCATCGCCTCGCTCTCTGCGGCGATCGCGCGCTCCTGGGCGCCGGCCCAGGTCGCAAGATCGTTGGCGATCGAGTGATAAGCGGGCATCAGACGCGTACGCACGATCCAGGCATCCATCCGCCACTGCTCACCGCCGTGCAACTCACGCACCTTGGCCAAATGCGTCTTGAAGGCCTGCAACAGCTCAGGCAACTGCCCAAAGGCCTCCTCCTGCTCGAAGGTCCACAGCGACTGGTGCTGCCGGGAACGGACCAACACTTCGTCCACTCTATCGATGTAAAGCGCCATCGTCTGCGCCATTTCCGGGCTTCGGAAGGCAAGATACCCGCGCAAGGCATTGACCAGATTGAGCCAGGCAAAGCGCAATTCGACCAAATCGTTCATCAACGGACGACGCGCCCCGCTCGTCGGCTGGGCGTTTTCCGAGCTCAACAGGGTGTCGGTCAGCTGCGAGACATCACGCGTGATCGGATTCACGTTCTGGTTGGCATAAGCCAGGCCCGGCTGGTTGGTGACGTCGGTGGACGCCGCGCGCAGAGCCTCTTCGGCCACACCCCGAAAGGACTTCACCGCCGGAGCGAAGCGCGCGCCATCCGCGCCCAGTTCCGCGAGACGTCCTTCGACACGCTGCATGGCGGACGAGAACGCCTGCTTCTGCTCCGCCTCTCGACCGATCAGGAAGAAGTTGAGCGCGTTGACGGACTCGTTCAGGCCGATCAACACCTCCTTGGCGGCCAGCACGCGCGGCTGCTGCTCGGACGTCACCGTTTCGATGCGCTGCGCAAGCCCGCCTAGATTGATCCAGGTCAGACCGCTCACCACCACCAACAACAAGACCGCCAAGGCATAGCCCAGACCGATCTTGCGCCCCACGCTCAGACGCGACATCAAACCCTGCATGACTCCCCCTCCTTCGCGGGACCTTCCGGAGCGCATGTGCCAGGCGGGGCGGACCATCCATGGCCGCCGCCCCGTATCACGGGCCTCGGAGGCGTCCTCTGAAATTCTTTATGCTTATCGCAACCGTCGGGCCACAATGACGGCAGGTTATCCCTTTGTTTGAGCCGAAAGGGCGCTTTTGGCGAGAAAAACTTCTGATGGATGAACAAGATAAAAACATGACCCCTGTGCGCAGCGTCCTCGTGACAGGCTGCTCATCCGGCATCGGCGCCTGCGCTGCCCGAATCCTGCGCGCGCGTGGCTGGCGAGTTTTCGCCAGCGCGCGCAAGGCCGAGGACGTGGCTCGTCTGGCTGCCGAAGGCTACGAGGCGATCCGCCTTGATCTGGATGACCCGACCTCGATCCAGGCCGCCGTGGACGAGGTACTGCGTCGCACGGACGGCAGGCTCGACGCCTTGTTCAACAACGGCGCCTGGGGTCTGCCCGGCGCAGTCGAAGACCTTTCTAGGGACGCCCTGCGCGCACAGTTCGAAACCGCCCTGTTCGGCTGGGTGGAGCTGACCAACCTGCTGATCCCGGCCATGCGCGAACAGGGGCATGGCCGGATCGTGCAATGCAGCTCCGTGCTCGGCTTCGCCGCCTTTCCCTACCGGGGCGCCTACAACGCCGTCAAGTTCGCGCTCGAAGGCCTGACCGACACCTTGCGGATGGAGTTGCGCGGAACTGGCATCCAGATCAGCCTGATCGAACCCGGCCCGATCCAGACCCGCTTCCGCGCCAATGCCCACCGAGCCTTCCTGCGCTGGATCCCCATCACGGGCAGCGCACACGAAGCCCAGTACCGCCGCCAGCTTGAACGCCTGCAAAAGGAAGGCCCCGCCGCACCTTTCACCCTGCCCCCGGAAGCCGTGGTGGAAAAACTCGTGCATGCGCTGGAAAGCTCGCGCCCCCGCCTGCGCTACCGCGTGACCGTACCCACCATCGCCTTCGCCTGGCTCAAACGTTTACTACCGGGCCGCTGGATGGATGCCGTGCTTCTGCGCGCATCCGGGGGAGGACGGCGCTGAGTCATCCACGACTTGCGCCCGCAGAGCGTTTCAAAGACGCTTGCAACACCGTACGAACGGCGCGCTTGCGCGCACTCATGCGAGATTCATATTCTGGGCCTATCCTGCCCTTGGAAAACGTGCCGAGGTCTTCATGCGCCGTATCCTGGCTCCCCTTCTTGCCCTGTTGCTGCTTGCCGGTGTCGGATTGGCGCTTTACGAATCCATGTCCGAGCAACAGGCCCGTCATGAGCGCGTGACCCTGACCGGGCTGATCGGCTCCGAAAAAGAGGCCTTTTTCGCCGACCCGCGAGTACGCAAGGCGCTGGAAAGGCACGGCCTGGACGTCAGGACGGAAAAGGCCGGTTCCCGCCAGATTGCCACGGCCTTCGATCTGGGCAAGTACGACTTCGCCTTCCCCGCCGGACAGCCCGCCGCCGACAAAATCCTGCAAGCTGTCGGCAAGCGCCCTACGGAAACCCCCTTCTTCACGCCGATGGTGATCGCCTCATGGCGCCCCATCGCCCGGATTCTCGAAGCCAACGGTGTCGTGCAAGAGCGCGAGGGCGTCTACTACTGGTTTGATCTGGCGCGTTATTTCGAATGGGCACAACAGGAAATCCGCTGGAAAGACCTGAAGGACAATGCCGCATTTCCGGTCAACAAATCCGTGTTGATCCGCTCCACGGATATCCGCAAATCCAATTCGGCGGCCATGTATCTGGCCCTCATGAGCTTCATGGCCAACGGCCAGAGGGTCATCGCCGGACGCGAAGAGATGGACGCCGCCCTGCCTAAGCTGGCGCCCCTGTTCCTGCGCCAGGGGTACACCGAATACTCCTCCGAGGGTCCGTTTGAAAACTACCTCGCCATCGGCATGGGGAGCTCGCCGCTGGTCATGATCTACGAATCCCAGTTCATCCATGAGGCACTTAAGGCGCAGTCGGCCATTCGACCGGAAATGGTGTTGCTCTACCCGGAACCCGGCCTTTTCACACGCCACGTGCTGATCGGCCTGAGCGAAGCCGGCGCCCGTCTCGGCCAAGCCCTGACCGACGACGAGGAACTGCGCGGGCTTGCCGTCGAGCACGGCTTCCGCACCAGCGATGCCGCTGCTTTCCGCGCGCAGGCCGAGGCGCATGGCCTGCGCGTCCCCGCCGACCTGATCCAGATCATTGACCCGCCAAGCTATGAAACCCTCGAAGGCATGATCCAGGCCATCGAGCAGCAGATGAAATAACCCCTTCGCGCACAGGAATTCGCCATGAACGACGTCACTCTCGAAGCACCGGTCGCCGCCATCTCAGCCCCTGAGCACCTCCAGCCTCCGGCAGCGGTCGCCCCCGTGGCCGCCCCCCAATCGCGCGAACTGGTACCGCTCACCCATGAGCAACGCACGGAGCTCGATCAACGTGCCGAGTCCTTCGTCAACAGCCTGATGGCGCTGGATGCGCAGGGCGAAGAATTCCGCCGCAAAGCCGATGCCCTGCGCACCATGGGCGACTCTGAAATCCGCGCCAGCGCGGGCATGTCCAACCGCATGCTCGAACGTCCGATGAGCAGCATGGAGGGCGGCCTGTTCAGCGAACAGCATCCCGTCACCCGCTCCCTGGTCGATCTGCGCAAGACCATGGAAGACCTCGATCCATCCCGCCAGGGCGACCTGCTGGAGCCCAAAAAGCTGTTCGGCATCATCCCCTGGGGCGACAAACTGCGTGATTTCTTCCTCCGCTACCAGTCCGCGCAAAGCCATCTGAATGGCATCCTGGATACCCTCTATCGCGGCCAGGACGAACTGCGCAAGGACAATGCCGCCATTGAGCAGGAGAAGGTCAATCTGTGGGCTACCATGGGCAAGCTGCGCGAGTACGCCGAAATAGGCCAGATCATCGACCAGAAGCTCAGTCAGCGCGTGGCCGAACTGGAAGCCAGCGACGCCGAAAAGGCACGCGTGGTAAAAGAGGATCTGCTGTTCAATGCGCGCCAGAAGGTGCAGGATTTGCTCACCCAGCTCGCCGTGTCGATCCAGGGCTATCTGGCGCTGGACATGATCCGCAAGAACAATTTCGAGCTCATCAAGGGCGTGGACCGCGCCAGCACCACCACCGTCTCCGCCTTGCGCACCGCCGTCATGGTCGCCCAGGCGCTCGGCAACCAGAAGCTGGTGCTTGACCAGATCAACGCACTCAACACCACCACCAGCGGCATGATCGAGTCCACCGCGCGCATGCTGCGCCAGCAGTCCGCCGATATCCATGCTCAGGCCTCGAATTCGACCGTGGCGCTCGATTCGCTCAAGCAGGCCTTCACCGACATCTACGCGGCAATGGACGAAATGGCCGAATACAAGGTCAAGGCGCTGGAAAACATGAAACAGACCGTGGATGTGCTGAATACCGAAGTGCACAAGGCGCAGACCTATCTCGACCGCGTACGCGGCGAGAAGGCGCAGGCCGAAGTCGCACGCTTGGGCGCATCGAACGAACTGTCCCTGTAACGCTGCGCAACACACCGGAGGGCAGGCATGAAACCCCAGCACATCGCCGCGCTGATCCTTGTCGCCGTGATCGGGTGGCTCATGTTCGGTCGGCAGCCCGCGGTGGAGCCGACGGCCCTGCGCGTGCTGGCCGGTTCCGAGCTCAAGGACGTGGAACCCTTCCTTCCCCAGCTCGAAAAAGACACCGGCGTACGCCTGAAACTGGACTACATCGGCACCCTTGACGGCGCCGAGCGGCTTGCCCAAGGCGAAGACTATCCCCTCGCCTGGTTCTCCCACGCCAAATACCTTGAACTGCTCGAAGGTGTGAACAAGCGCATTCAGGCGCGTGAAAAAATCGCACTCTCGCCGGTCGTGATCGGCGTGCGGGAATCCCTGGCCAAGCGCTTTGGCTGGGACCGGACGCAGCCATCCTGGAGCGATCTTGCGGCGCGCGCAGAACGTGGCGAGCTACGCTTCGCCATGACCAACCCGACCGCCTCGAACTCTGGCTTCTCGGCCCTCATCGGTCTGATCGCCTCGCTCTCCAGCGACCCGGAAGGCTTCACTCTGAGTGACGAACAGCAACGGCAGGTCAAGGGCCTTTTCAAGGGGCAACACTTGACCGCAGGCTCGTCCGGCTGGCTGGCCGAGGCCTACGCGCGCGACCAAGACCGCCTGGACGCCATCGTCAATTACGAGTCCGTACTATTGCAGATGAACCGGGGCGGCACGCTCAAGGAACCGCTGACGATCATCTACCCGCGCGAGGGCGTGGTGACCGCCGACTATCCCTTGCTGCTGCTGGACCCGGCGCAACGGGCAGCCTATGAAAAGGTCGTGGCCTGGTTCCGCCAGCCCGCCATCCAGAAACGCCTTATGGAGGAAACCGACCGTCGCCCGATCGTGCCGGGTGTAGCCTACGATCAGCGCTTCAAGTCGCGCGACCTGATCGAGCTGCCCTTCCCGGGCCTGCGCTCCGTCGTCGACCGCATCCTTTCGACCTACCTGGATGAACAGCGCCCGGCGGCATACGCCGTGTTCGTGCTCGACTTGTCGGGCTCCATGCAAGGCCCACGGATGGAGCGGCTCAAGGCCTCGCTGTTCAACCTGCTGGGCGCGGACACCTCGCTGACCGGCCAATTCGCCCGTTTCCGCTCACGCGAGCAGATCGTCTTCCTGCCTTTCCGTGGCAGCGTTGAGGCCCCGCGCACCCTGGACCTATCCGGCGAAACGGAGCAAACGCAGGAGCTGGAACGAGCCCATGCCTTTGTCGGCGATTTCCAGGCCAGCGGCGGCACCGCCGTGTTTTCCGCCCTCGCCGAAGCCTACCGGCTGATCGCGGAAGCGCAAAGGCAACAGCCCGGGCGCTACTACTCAATCGTGCTGATGACCGACGGTGTCAGCAATAACGGCATCGGATTCAAGGAATTCCGCGACATCCACGCCCGCTTGCCGGGCGAGGCGCGCACCGTCAAGACCTTTCCCATCCTGTTTGGCGAATCCGACAGCGCCTCCATGCGCGACATCGCCGAGCTGACCGGGGGCAAGGTCTTCGACGGCACGCAAAACCTCGCGGCGGCATTCAAGGCCATACGCGGCTATCAGTGAGCCTGCCCATGCCGCGCGGATTCTGGATCTGGTTCTACAGCACCGGCAACATCCTGGGCAGCCTGCTGGCGCTGGCCGGGCTTGGGCTGTATTTCACCGGACTGATCGATCGCTGGTGGTGGCTGATCGTGCCCGGCCTGTACCTGGGCGGCCTGCTGCTTGCTCTCCCCCCCGCGCAGGGCGAGCGAGGCACGCCCTCGGCGGCCACGCTGGACATGCACGACAGTCTTGACGACATGAGCAAACGCGCCCGAAAGGAACTCAGCGCTGAAGTCGGCGCAACCTTCGAACGCCTGATCCAAGCCCTGCGCGAAACCCTGCCCCACCTCGAAGACCGCCCGACCGGGGACCATGCCGCTTTCACCGTGCGCCAGATGGTGCGGGACTACCTTCCCGCCACCCTCGACAACTACCTCAGGCTGCCACGCGCCTACCGGCGCATGCACAAACTGCCCGACGGACGGACGCCACAACAGGCCTTCATCGCCCAATTAAGCACGCTGGAAAACGAACTGCGCGACACCCTGGGCGCCTTGGCAAGCGACGACACCCAGCGCTTGCTGGCGCATGGCCGCTTTCTTGAAGATCGCTTCAGCAAACCCGAGCTGTTTTGAGCGTCGCGCCCCGTTCACCCGCCGTCTGGCCTCCGCCATACAGCCTGCGGATCTCCGCCAGGGCAAAACGCGTGCTGCTAAGACTGCATTCCGAACGAGGGCTGGAAATCGTCTCGCCCCGCCCGCTCGGGGCGAGACAGGCCAGAGAGCTGCTTGAGCGACATCGCGAGTGGATCGAAAACCAACTGGTGAGACACCCAGCCTGGCCCCGCGAGCGGCTGCCGGAACACATCGACTTGACCGCGCTTGGGCAGCGCTGGGACATTCTTCACACCACGCGCTCCGGACCACCCGGTCTCGATGCCTGCCCCATCACCCGGCGGATGACCGCTCGCGGGGCCTCCGAAACACTCTGGCCGCTGATCGGAGAATGGCTCCACACTCAAGCCCGGACGCACCTTCTTGCCACCATCCATGAGCTCTCCGCGCAACACGGCCTCCCTCTGCGCGGCGCAACCGTCCGCTGGGCGCGCACACGCTGGGGAAGCTGCTCATCCAGAGGCACGGTAAGCCTCAGCGCACGACTGCTATGGCTTACGCCCGAGCAGGTTCACTACGTCATGATGCATGAGCTCACCCACCTTGAGCACCTCCACCACGGCCCCGCATTCTGGCGGGCGCTCGAAGCGAGGATGCCCGACGCGCGGGCGGTGGACCGCCAGCTTCGGCATGCCGCGCCATCGCTCCCGCCATGGCTTGCGCTGCTGAAATGAAAAAAGCCCGCACGGGGCCGGGGGTTCTGTAAGGACGCACGGATCCAATCAGGCTGGATCGGCATCAGGCAGACACTCGCCCCCCCTGGGGAGGAGAGGCGGGGAGAGGAGAGGGAGAGCGGCGCCTGCATCGGCGCACTGCGTCCCGCCGACCTTCACCCCTCCTTCCGCAGGCGCCAATCTGGCGGAGCGGCATTCAACCTCAGGCTGCGCCTTTCTCGAACAGGTCCAGCGCCTTTTTCACTTCGGCGATGTAGGTCATGGCCGGACCGCCGCCCATGAGAATGGCGACCTTGCATACATCGATGATCTCGGCGTGTGTCACGCCCGCATGCAAGGCCTTGTTAACGTGGATGCCGATGCAGTAAGCGCAGCGGGCGGTAATCGCCATCCCCAGGGCAACCATTTCCTTGGTCCTGGTATCCAGCGCGCCATCGCACAGCACGGAATTCATGAAGGCGTTGAAGGTCTCCATGGTTTCGCCGGCCTCGCTGGTCATCATGCCCATGCCTGCCTTGAAATCATGCATCGTCTGGCCCATGTCGGTACTCATGATTATCTCCGGTGGTGGTGGAAAACCCTTGAATGGTGCGCGCCAAGCGTGACGCTCCCATGACATGCC
Organism: Pseudomonadota bacterium; assembly: GCA_040756355.1. Taxonomy (GTDB): domain Bacteria; phylum Pseudomonadota; class Gammaproteobacteria; order Halothiobacillales; family Halothiobacillaceae; genus Thiofaba. The sequence goes on from JBFLZK010000019.1 coordinate 22,994, forward strand.
ATGAGCGTAGATCATCCACTGCAGGCACCGGAAGAGCGCCTCGACACGACTCTGTCACCTTGACCCTGTATGCATAAACGATAATCTCCCTCTGGACGTTTCCATGCCACCGCAACTCACCCCCGAGAACCACGCGCTCACGCTGCTTGAACAGGTCATGGCCTTGCGCGATGAAGGCCTGCGCATCGAACACGCGCGCGACGGGGACCTGGCGCGCGTTCATCCCGCCCACCGTCAGAGCGCCCGCAATCTCCTGCACTACCTGGGCATGCGCCGTCACGACATCCGCCCGCTCCAGCGCGACCTGGCCTTCCTTGGGCTATCGTCGTTCGGGATTTTCGAATCGCACGTCATGGCGGCCCTGAACGCCGTCGCAGCGCGCCTGGAACAACTCCTGGGGCGCCCTGCCAGCACCGCTCCGGACGCGCCATCCGACTTCATCAGCGGACCACGGCGTCTGCAAGAACATGCCGATCATCTGCTGGGCGCGGCTCGCGATGGCCGCGACGTGCGCATCATGGTCACCCTTCCCAGCGAGGCGGCGAGCGACCCATTGCTCATCCCGAGCCTGATCGAGGCGGGCATGGAAATCGCGCGAATCAACTGCGCGCATGACGATGCCGAAGCATGGATCGCCATGGCCCACCGCGTGCGCGACGCGGCCCTTGCGCAAGGCCGCCCCTGTCGTATCCAGGCCGATCTCGCCGGTCCTAAATCGCGCACCGGCCCTCTCCGCGCCCTCGGCCATCTGCTCAAGATTCGGCCGGAACGCGATTTCCGAGGCCGCGTCACGCGCGAGGCCCTGCTCTGGATCACACCGCAGGAGCACCCCCAGGCAGCGCCGCTCGCAAGCATACCCAGCCTGCTTTTCCGCCCACACGGCGAGGACGGGGGACTGGAGCGCCTCAAGCCCGGCGCCCGTGTCGAACTGACCGACGCGCGCGGACGTCTGCGCACCGGACGCCTGATCCAGCATGGCCCGGCGGGCATCCTGCTCGGCTTCGACCACACCGCCTACGTTGAAGATGGCACCGTCATCAACGCCATGCGTGGGCGCAAACACCTGCTGCGCGGCGAATTGGGCGGCGCACCCGAGCTGCCCGAGGAGATACGCCTCAAGCCGGGCGACCGGCTGATCCTCACCCGTGAAAACACACCCGGCCACGGCGGCACACGCAATGAATCGGGTGAAATGATCGAAGCGGCCCGCATCCACTGCACCTTGGAAGCCGCCTTCGAGGATGCCCGCCCGGAACAGAGCGTGTGGCTGGATGATGGCCGCATCGGCGCCGTCATCACGTCCAATGACGGCCAAGAAATCGCCCTGAGCATCATCCACGCGGCGCCCGAAGGCAGCCGTTTGAAGGAGGAAAAGGGCATCAACTTCCCGGATACCGAATTCCGCACCCCGGCCCTGACCGACAAGGACCTGGCCGATCTGGAGGCGCTTGCCCCCCACATCGACCTAGTCGCCCTGTCCTTCCTGCGCGGTCCGGAGGACGTGGCACTGCTGCAAGAGCACCTCGCGCGCCTGAACGCGGAAAATCTCGGCATTGTGCTCAAGATCGAAAATCGCCAGGCCTTCGAATCCCTGCCGCGCATTTTGCTCACCGGCATGCGCAGCGCTCTGCTGGGCGTCATGGTTGCGCGCGGCGATCTGGCGGTTGAAATGGGCTTTGAGCGTCTATCCGAAGTGCAGGAAGAAATCCTCTGGTTATGCGAAGCCGCCCATGTGCCGGTCATCTGGGCCACCCAGATTCTGGAAAGCATGGCCAAGAGCGGCGCGCCCTCACGCCCGGAGGTGACCGACGCCGCCATGAGCATCCGCGCCGAGTGCGCCATGCTCAACAAGGGCCCGCACATCGTCGAGGCACTGCGTTTCCTCTCCGGCGTGCTCTCGCGCATGGAGGGGCATTACAGCAAGCGCATGGCCATGCGTCGGAAACTTTCCATCGCTGACTGCTAGTCAACGGGCGCAAAACAGGCCGCCCGAAGGCGGCCTCGTGTCCGCGCGCGGCACGGATCAATCCTTGCCCAGCACCAGCTCGCCGTCGCTGGCATCCACGCGAATCACATCCCCAGGCCCGAATTCGCCCTTGAGAATGGCCTGCGCGAGGGCGTTTTCCAGCCTCTGCTGAATGGCACGCTTGAGCGGACGAGCACCATAGACCGGGTCGAAGCCGGCCTCGCCAAGCAGGTCAAGCGCGGCCTCGGACAGTACGAGCTGCATGTCGCGGCCTTCCAGGCGCTTGCGCAGGTTGGTGGTCTGGATTTCAACGATACTGCGAATCTGCTCACGCCCCAGCGGGTGGAACACCACGGCCTCGTCGATGCGGTTGATGAATTCGGGGCGGAAGTGGCCGCCGACGATCTCCATCACCTCGCTTTTCATCTGCTCGTAGTTGGCTTCCCCCGCGAGTTCCTGGATGCGATGCGAGCCCAGGTTGGAGGTCATCACGATCACGGTGTTGCGGAAGTCCACCGTGCGGCCTTGTCCATCGGTCAGACGCCCGTCATCGAGCACCTGCAGGAGCACGTTGAACACGTCCGGGTGGGCCTTCTCCACTTCGTCCATCAGCACCACGGAGTAGGGCTTGCGACGCACGGCCTCGGTGAGATAACCGCCTTCCTCGTAGCCGACATAGCCCGGAGGCGCGCCGATCAGCCGCGCCACGGAGTGCTTCTCCATGAACTCGGACATGTCGATGCGTACCATCGCCTCCTCGGTGTCGAACAGGAAGGCCGCGAGCGCCTTGGTCAGCTCGGTCTTGCCCACGCCGGTAGGCCCCAGGAATAGGAACGAGCCGTTGGGGCGGTTGGGGTCCGACAGCCCGGCGCGCGAGCGGCGGATGGCATCGGAGACGGCCTTGACCGCCTCGGCCTGGCCCACCACGCGCCGCCCCAGCTCGTCTTCCATGCGCAGCAGTTTCTCGCGCTCGCCTTCGAGCATCTTGCTGACCGGGATGCCGGTCCAGCGGCTGACAATCTCGGCGATTTCCTCGTCGGTGACTTTGTTGCGCAGTAGCTTGAAGGCGCTTTGATCGAGCTTTTGCGCCTCGATCAGGCGCTTTTCCAGCTCAGGGATACGTCCGTATTGAAGCTCGGACATGCGCGCAAGATCGTTGGCGCGACGCGCGGCCTCGAATTCCACTCGTACGCGATCCAACTCCTCCTTCAGCTTGGACGCGCCCTCCAGGGCGAATTTCTCGTGCTTCCACTCCTCATCCATGCCATCCAGTTCGGCTTGCAGGCGGACAATTTCCTCGTCCAATGCGACACGACGTTTCTTGCTGGATTCGTCGGTCTCCTTCTTGAGCGCTTCCAGCTCCATGCGCAACTGGATCAGGCGGCGTTCAAGACGATCCATGGCCTCCGGCTTGGAATCAATCTCCATGCGGATGCGACTGGCTGCCTCATCGATCAGGTCGATGGCCTTGTCCGGCAACTGGCGGCTGGTGATATAGCGGTGCGAGAGCGTGGCGGCGGCAATGATGGCCGGGTCGGTGATATCCACCTTGTGGTGCACCTCGTAGCGCTCCTTGAGTCCGCGCAGGATGGCGATGGTGTCCTCCACGCTCGGCTCATCCACCAACACCTGCTGGAAGCGGCGTTCCAGCGCGGCATCCTTTTCGATGTACTGGCGGTACTCATCCAGCGTGGTGGCGCCGATGCAGTGCAGCTCGCCGCGCGCGAGGGCGGGCTTGAGCATGTTGCCCGCGTCCATCGCCCCCTCGGCCTTACCAGCGCCAACCATGGTGTGGATTTCGTCGATGAACAGGATGATCCGACCCTCGGCCTTGGCCACGTCGTTGAGCACAGCCTTGAGGCGCTCCTCGAACTCACCACGGAACTTGGCCCCGGCCAGCAGCGCGCCCATGTCGAGCGAGAGCACGCGCTTGCCCTTCAGGCCCTCCGGCACTTCGCCGTTGACCACACGCTGAGCCAGACCCTCGACAATCGCCGTCTTGCCCACGCCCGGCTCGCCGATCAGCACCGGGTTGTTCTTGGTGCGACGCTGCAAAATCTGAATGCAGCGACGGATCTCCTCGTCGCGCCCGATGACCGGATCAAGCTTGCCGCTCTCGGCACGCGCGGTCAGGTCCAGAGTGTATTTCTCCAGTGCCTGACGAGCCTCCTCGGCATTCGGGTCATCCACCTTCTGGCCGCCGCGCAGCGTGTCGATGGCCTGTTCGATCATGCCCTTGGTCGCCCCCGCCTTGCGCAGCAACTCGCCGGTCGCGCCCTTGTCCTCCACCGCCGCGAGCAGGAACAGCTCGCTGGAGATGTAGGCATCCTTGCGCTGCTGGGCCAACTTGTCGGTCACGTTCAGCAGGCGCCCGAGATCATTGGAAAGGTGCACCTCGCCCGCCGCGCCGCTCACCGTGGGGAGGCGATCGAGAGCCTCATTGACTTGGGAACGCAGTTGATTGACGTTGACCTCGGCAAATTGCAACAAGGCGCGCACCGACCCGCCATCCTGGTCGAGCAGGGCGGCGAGGAGATGGAAGGGCTCGATCATCTGATGATCACGACCGATGGCGAGCGACTGAGCCTCGGCCAGGGCCTGTTGGAACTTGGCAGTGAACTTGTCCATGCGCATGGGAATGACACTCCTGCGGCGGTGATTCGGATGCTCTGTGATTTAAGGCACAAATCACGAGGTTTCAAGGGTTCGCCTGCTATATTCGGCGGGCCGATCCACTCATATACAAACGCAAAAAAGGGAGACGACATGGAGATCAATCGCGCAGACGCCGGCCGGGGCGCGGGCTGGTATGCCGATGGCTGGAGCATCGTCAAGAGCCAGCTTGGCATGTGGCTTCTGCTGGTAATCGTTTATCTGGCGCTGGCCGTGGTGCTCAGCATCATTCCGTTGATCGGGCAGCTCGCCTTCGCGCTCATTTCCCCGGCCTTGACCGCCGGTCTCTACCTCGCCGCGCATCGCGCCCATGAAGGCGAACCGCTGGGCATCAAATTGCTCATCCAGCCCCTGCTGGACGAGCGCACCCGAGCCCCGATGCTGACGCTGGGCGCGGTCAGCATCGGCTTCAGCCTGATCCTGTTGGCCGCCATCATGACGATGGCCGGCGGGGCCATGGGCGCATCGTCCATGCTTGAAAACGACCCGCAACGCCTTGAGACCGGCCTCATGGGCCTGGGCATGACCGGCCTGCTGGTGATTCTGGTATTGAGCCTGGCCTTCGCCATGGCCATGCTGTATGCCGCGCCGCTGGTCCAGTTCGGCAACCAGGGTCCCTTCGACGCCCTCAAGCTGAGCTTCAGTGCCGCACTGGCGAACTGGCTGCCGCTACTGGTATTTGGTCTGGTCTTCATTCCGCTGGCGATCATCGCCACCCTGCCGCTCATGCTCGGCTGGCTCTTCCTCATGCCGGTGATGATGGCCGCAGTGTACAGCAGCTACCGCGATATCTTCGGAATGGACGAAGAGGTGGACAGCACCGTGAATGCGCCCCACACCGTGCATTTCTGAACCGGCGGCGGCGCTCCCCGGCATTCCGCTAGTGCGCCGCGCCTTGCCGCGGACCGTCGGCTTCCATTTTCCACACGCGCCAGCATCCCTTGCCGGCGCTCTTCGCTGCGTACATGGCCTGGTCCGCGTAGTGCATCAGACCGGTTTCGTCACACGCAAGCTCAGGGCAGGCGGCAATACCGATGGAAACCCCGCAGCTCACGGTCGCGCCACTGAGAACCATAGGCTGGGACAATGCCTGCACTGCTTTGTCGGCCACACGCTCCGCCATGCGCATGGCACTGGAACCGGGGCTCTGCACCAGGATGACGAACTCATCTCCCCCGAAACGGGCCAACACGTCATCCATGCGCAGGCAGTTGTGCAGCCGCTCCGAAAGAATGCACAGGGCCTGATCCCCCGCCGCGTGACCAAATCGGTCGTTGATCGGTTTGAAGCCGTCCAGGTCCAGGTGCAAGACCGCGAAGCTTCCGGCATGACGCGCTTGGCGGGCGACTGCCTCCCGCAGGCGAAGATCGAAGGCGCGGCGATTGAGCAGGCCGGTCAGTTCATCGTGCAAGGCCAGGCGCGTAATCGAACTTTGCTTGCGCAACAGCAGCAACACCAGGCCGGAAATCAGCACGCTGAGAAGAACGCCGAGCAGAAAGGTCTTTGTTCGCCAAACCGGCGGCGCGCCCCAGCCTTGCGGGGGGCGCACGCCCAGCCACCAGGAGGCATCGGGAAGACGCACCTCAAGCGCCATGTATTCACCCTCGAAGACGCGCGGCATGCCCCAGATCATACGCGGCGCCGCCCCATCCTCAGACTGTCCTCGCAGCGCTAGCTCAAATCCCGGGTGAGCGTCCTTGCTCAGGCCCGATGCCTCCAGCAGGGTATCGAAATCGATCACACTGCTGACGACACCCCAGTACTCCCCCTCATCCGGGCCGCGCGCGAGAAAGACTGGTATGCGATGGATGATGCCAAGCCCGCCCTGACGCAATTGCAGCGGCCCCGCGACAACCGCCTTCCGAATCGTCATGGCGCGCTCCACGGCAGGCCATTGCTCGGGGACATCCCGGTAGGCAAGACCCAGTGCCTTTTCATTGCGCGCCAGCGGATAGACCATGCGAATGACGTTATCCGGCGCCAGAGCGATGTTGCGCAGATGCGGATTGAGCCCCAGAAGATCCCTGGCCAGCAACTGGAAACGCTCCTCGTCCAGCCCGCCTTCCACCGCGATCAGGCTGGCAAGGCCACTGGTCAGATGCAGACTGGAATTGAGCACGCTCTCCAAGCGGGCCCGGTGCGCGGTAAGCGTCAACAGCGCATCGGCACGCTGCTGGGTCAGCGCGCGCTCGATCTGCAATTCACCGGCCTGGCGGGCGAAGAACACCCCAAGCGCAAGAATGAAAGCGCTCAAGAGCAACTGCCGGGAGATCGACATGGTCATGCATGCGGCTTCGATTGGGCTTGCACGGGCATTGTACGCCCACCAACGACACCAAGGGAGCGCCGCCCGCTCTTATTTGCGCCGGAACAGATCCGCGCTGCGGCTGACCAATCGATCGAGAAAGAGCACACCGTCGAGGTGATCCAGCTCATGCTGGACGATGCGCGCTTCGTAACCCTCCATCTCGAATTCGAGCGCTTGGCCCTCCAGATCGAAAGCCTTGAGCCGGATTTTCTCCGCGCGGATCACGTTGCCAGTGTAGTCCGGCACCGACAGGCAGCCCTCGCGTCCGACCGCAAAGCCATCCCAAGCCGTGATTTCCGGATTCACCAACACCAGGCGACCGTGGTTGGGCACTGGACGACGCGCCTTGGTGGCATCGACTATGCACACCCGCCTGAGCTCGCCGACCTGCGGTGCGGCGATGCCAACCGCACCGGGACCGACGGCACAGGTGTCGAGCAGGTCTTGCACGAAATCGCGCAGCTCGGCGCCGAAGGTTTCAACCGGCTCGCAAACGCTCTTCAGGCGATCATCCGGGTAGAGGACTATATCGCGTACGGTCATTTCAACCCCTGACGATATCGACGGGGTTCAGGGTCACGCGGATATCCCCGGAAAGCCCTGCAATGGCGCTTTCCAGAGCCTCGAACCCCTGTTGCGCCACGCCCTCGATGGTCATGATGTAGATCGGCCTGTCGCTGGAGCCCGCCACATCGGAGCGCAGATCGAGAACATTCAGACCGGCGCGCGCCAATGCGCCCGTCACCTCAGCGACGATCCCCGCACGATCCGCGCCATGCACGGTGATGCGCACATCCGGATCGACATGGCGATGCAGCCCGGCGCTGACCTCATCCACATGGACGCGCAGCTTGAACTCGTTGCGCACGGACTCCAGCAGGCCTTTGAGATCCGCCACATTCTCCGGCAGACGCACCATCAGCATGATGGTGAACACACCGCCCAGGCGCATCATGGAGGCCTCGCCCAGTTCCGCGCCCGCGCCATACAGCACGCGGGAGACTTCGGCGACGATGCCGGCGCGGTCGGGGCCGACCAGCGTCAGCAGCTTCCAGCCGTTGGTCATGTTCTCAGTCATCGTCGTCAATCCTGAATCATTCGAAAGTTTCCGATCATACACAAGCCGATTGCAGGCTCATGAATCCACCCAAATGAGGGTGGCCATGCGACCGGTAACGCCATCACGGCGGTAGGAATAAAAACGCGCCGCATCCGCGGCCGTGCACAGACCGCCACCATGCACCGTCGTGACGCCGCGCGCAGCCAGCCGCTGGCGAGCCAGCCGATAGAGATCGGCCAGCCAGCGCCGCTCACGGACAGAAGGCGCGAAAGCTTCGCGGGCCCGCGCATCGTGGGCCAGGAAAGCCGCGCGCACCTCTTCGCCTACTTCAAAAGCCGCCGGACCGATGGCAGGCCCGAGCCAGACGATGATTTCAGCGGGCGACGCGGAGAAGCGATCCAAGGTCGCCTCCAGCACCCCGGCCTCCAGACCTCGCCACCCCGCATGAGCCACGCCGATCTCCCTCCCGTCGCGGCTGGCGAACAGCACCGGCAGGCAATCGGCGGTCAGTACCGCAAGCACCGCCCCCGCCCGGTCGGTGTAGGCCGCATCCGCGCAACGTCGCTCGACCGGGGCATCCGCCTCGCAAACGCTCACACCGTGCACCTGCTCCAGCCACAACGGATCCGTCGGCAACGCCAGGGCTTCGCGCAACAGGCGGCGGTTGGCGGCCACCGCCGCCGGGTCATCGCCGACATGCGTGGCCAGATTCAGGCGGTCATAGGGGGGGCGGCTGACGCCGCCCGCGCGCGTGGTGACGACCGCACGCACACCGGGCGGCGCGGGCCAGTCGGGCACGACGACGGGCAGGCTCACCCGCGCACCTCGCTCAAAAGACGCTGCATGATGCGGTCCGCCTGCTCGGCGTAGCCGCAACGATTCGCATGGTGTGAATCGGGTCTGGCGCCGTGGGCGCCGCCCATGGACGGACTGCGTCCGCAGAACAAATTGAAGTGATTGAGCACGTGGTACAGGTTGTAAAGCTGACGGCGCACGGCATACCCCGGATCGAGCGGCCAAACCGCCTCATAAGCCTGACGGAAGCGCCGCGGAAAACCACCGAACAGCTCGGTCATGGCGATGTCCGTCTCACGGTCGCCGTAGTACACCGCCGGATCGAAGATGGCCGGGTCGCCGCCACCATCCTCGCGTATGGCATAGCCGTAGTTCCCACCCCACAGGTCGCCATGCAGCAGGCTCGGGCGCGGACGGTAATCGGTGAAAAACGCGGGTAACACGGTCATCAACGCTTCCCCTCGGTCCAGGAGATCGCAGCTCGCGCCATTGCGGGACGCCGCATCGAGTTGGGGCTGCATGCGATTGTGGTTCCAGAATTCGACCCAGTCCGCCATGGGCCGGTTGGACTGCACATTCAGGCCAATGTAGTTATCGCGCGCAAGACCGTGGCATTCCCCCATGTGGCTGTGCAGGGCGACCAGTCCCTCGCCCAACCGCTCCGGCTGATCAGTGCCTTCAAGGTTCAGGTACTCCAGCACCAGGAAAGACTGCCCCTCGGCGACGCCATGCACGACAGGCCGAGGCACGCGCAGGGCCTGGGCGCGACTCAATTCGACCAACCCGTCAGCCTCGGCCTCGAACATCGGCAACCGTTCCGCCGTGTTGAGCTTGAGGAAATACAGGCGCGCCCCATCTTCCAGCACCTGCCCCTCGCTGATGCAACCGCCGCCGCGGCTGAAACTGTGCCGCACACGGAAAGGCTTGCCCGTCGCCTGACCGATCCGCTCGCCAATCACCTCGTACAAAGTCATGCGTCAACCCTCCGGACAAGGCATGGTCGCCAGTTGCTCGCGTGTCCAGGCCTCGACCTCGGCATTCACCTCCGCCGTGCCGCGCCCGGAGGTTTCAATCACGGGACCAATGCGAAACGTGATGGTGCATGGCTTCTTCAGGAAGCTCCCTCGCGGCCAGGCACACCCTGCGTTGTGCGCCACCGGCACGATGCGTGCGCCGTTCTGCGTGGCCAACATGGCGCCGCCCGGCTTGTACTTGAGCGGCTCGCCGACTGCGGTCCGGGTGCCCTCCGGAAAGATCACCACCCAGCGCCCATCACGCAGACGCTCCGCACCCTGTTGCAAAATCTGCTTGAGCGCCTCACGGCTGGCGGCCCGATCAATCGCGATGGGATGAGCCAGCGCCAGCCCCCAGCCGAAGACCGGCAGGCGCATCAGCTCGCGCTTGAGCACGAACACCGGGCCGTTGACGATCAGTGGCAGAAAGAAAGTTTCCCATGTGGACTGGTGGTTGGCGATGATGACGCCGTTCCCCGGCTCCGGCAGCACGCCCTCCACCTTCCAGCGCACGCCGCAGGTCAGACGCAGCCAGTGGATCGCCATCCAGTTCCAGCCACGCAGCAAGCGGAAACGTCGCGGCAACGGCAGGAAATACGCCACGCCGAGAACCGGCGCGTAGGCCAGCAGACTGACCCAGAGACCGAAAATGAACAGCGCGGCGCGCATGGCGGAAATAAACTTGGACACAGGATGACCCGACATCGGTAAACGGGTCTTGAAGCATGGCACTCCCGCCCCCCCGTGCCAAGAACTGCTCCACGCCGAGCCTGCCTGTGACGGGGCACGATTGCGATGATAAGGTTGTGCCATTCAAGTTCAGACGCCGCCATCGTGCCCCGCACCCGCATCCATCTCCCCGGCCTTCTGCTCGCCTGTCTGCTACCCTTGCTGGCGCTGACCGGGTGCGACGCGCGCGAAGACGGTCCGCTCATCCTGGATCTGTGGGCCATGGGCAGCGAGGGCGAACGAGTACAGGCACTGCTCCCCGAATTCGAGCGCGCACACCCCGGCATCCGGGTGCGCGTGCAGCGCATTCCCTGGAGCGCGGCGCATGAAAAGCTGCTCACTGCCCATGTCGGCGGCACCCTGCCGGACGTGTTCCAGCTAGGCAACACCTGGCTGCCGGAGTTCGTCGCCCTCAAGGCCCTGGCGCCACTGGACGATGCGCTGCCCCCGGACGCTTGGGCCGATATCTTCCCCGGCGTACTGGAGGCCAACCAGGTCGACGGACGACTCTACGGCCTGCCTTGGTATGTGGACACCCGCCTGCTGTTCTACCGTGCCGACCTGCTACGCGAAGCGGGCATCGAGCACGCGCCGCGCACCTGGAGCGAATGGCTGACCGCCCTGCGCGCGGTCAAGGCACGCACCGGACGCCCGCCGCTCCTGTTGCCGTTCACCGAATGGCAGACCCTGATCGCACTGTCCCTTCAGCAACAGGCCTCGCTCCTGAAAGATGGCGACCGTTACGGCCATTTCCGTCAACCGGCCTTCCGCATCGCCTTCGACTTCTACCTGCAACTGTTTCGCGAAGAACTGGCCGAGATCGCGGGCGAAGGCCAGACAGGAAACATCTACCAAGCCTTTGCACGCGGGCGCGTCGCCTTCCTGGTCAGCGGCCCCTGGAACCTGGGGGAATTCGAACGCCGCCTGCCGCAGGACCAGCAAGACGACTGGGCCACCGCGCCACTGCCCGTGCCGGATGGCACGCCCTGGCCCGGCATATCCATCGCGGGCGGCGCCAGCCTCGCGATCCACGCCCACACCCGCCAGCCCGAAGCCGCGCGAGCGCTGGTCGCCTTTCTTGCAACACCCAGGCAACAGCTCGCCTTCTACCGTGAAACCGGCGACCTGCCGGTCCGCATGAGCGCCTGGACCGAAAGCGACATCCACGCGCCCCCCCGCATTGATGCCTTCTGGCGACAACTTCAGAACGTGCGCGGGGTACCCGCCATTCCCGAATGGGAACGCATCGCCACCCTGGTCATGCGCCATGCCGAGCGCACCGCGCGCGGGCGCGCCGACGTCGACGAGGCGCTGGCCGCCATCGACTCGGAAACCGATGCGCTGCTGGAAAAGCGCCGCTGGCTGATGGAGCGGGACAGGCCGTGAGACAGGACATGATGGACGAGGACAGCCCCATCTCCCCCCCCCATCGCCCGCGACGGGAGAAAAGGGGAAAAATCCCTGCGGCCTTCTGGTTCCTCGCCCCCGCGCTCGGCCTGATCGCGCTGTTCTTCGCCCTGCCCATCCTGGCCGCGCTGCTGCTCTCGTTCACCGATTTCGACATCTACGCCATCGGCGACCCCAGCGCGCTGCGCTGGATCGGCTGGGACAACTACCACCGGTTGCTCGACCACCCGCTGTTCTGGACCGCGCTCGGCAACACACTCTATTTCGTCCTGCTCGGCGGCCCGCTGTCGGTGGCCCTGAGCCTCGGCGCGGCGCTGCTGGTCAACGCGCGCCTGACCTGCTGCAAGACGCTGTTCCGCACCGTCTACTTCCTGCCCGTGGTCAGCACCCTGGTCGCGGTGGCCGTGGTCTGGCGCGCCCTCTACCACGCGGAATCCGGCCTGCTGAACCAGGTTCTCGGGCTGTTCGGCGTCAACCCCATCGACTGGCTGGGCGACCCGGATTTCGCCATGCCCGCCATCATCCTCATGGCCGCGTGGAAAAACTTCGGCTTCAACATGATCATCTTCATCGCCGGATTACAGGCCATTCCCGACCGCCTGTACGAAGCCGCGCGGCTGGACGGCGCCAATGGCTGGGAGCAGCTCCGCCACGTCACCCTGCCCATGCTCGCGCCCACCTTCCTGTTCGTCGCCCTGATGACCATGATCGGCTACCTGCAACTGTTCGCCGAACCCTATGTCATGACCCAGGGCGGCCCCGCCAACGCCACCCTCTCCGTGGTGATGCTGATGTACCAGGAAGGCTTCCGCTGGTGGAACATGGGCTTCGCCGCCGCGCTGGCCTTCGTGCTGTTCGCCATCATCCTGGCGGGCACGCTGATCCAGTTGCGCCTGCAACGGAGGACAATGTGATCCGCCCCAACCGTAGCCCGGATGAAGCAGGGCGGAATCCGGGAACGACCTCCCAACAACGCATAGCCGTCCCCGGATTGCACTGCGTTTCATCCGGGCTACCCGATGCGTCTCACGGAGCGAAAGCATGAAACGCATCCTGCTCCACCTTGCGCTCATCGCCCTCGCCCTGCTCACCCTCGCACCCTTCCTGTGGATGCTGGCGGCCTCCTTCATGCCGACCGGCGAGGCCAATGCCATGCCCCCGCGCCTGCTGCCAAGCACGCCGACGCTGGAACATTACCGCGACCTGTTCACCCGCCTGGACATGGGCCGCTACGCGCTCAACAGCGCCCTGATAGCCCTCGTCGCCACCCTCATCTCCACCCTCATCAACGCCATGGCTGGCTATGCCTTCGCCAAACTGCGCTTCAGCGGACGCGAAAAACTGTTCCGCGGCCTGCTGGCGGCCATGGTCATTCCCGCCCAGGTCGCCATGCTGCCGCTGTTCCTGATGCTCAAGCAGATGGGCCTGATCAACACCTACGCCGGGGTGCTGGTGCCGATGCTGGCGAGCATCTTCGGCATCTTCCTGGTGCGCCAGTACGCCCAGAACATCCCGGATGCGATGCTCGATGCCGCGCGGCTGGACGGCGCGGGCGAATTCCGCCTGTTCTGGTCCGTGGTGCTGCCCATGCTACGCCCCATCCTTGCCACCCTGGCGTTGTTCACCTTCATGGGAAGCTGGAACGATTTCATGTGGCCGCTGATCGTGCTTTCCGACGGCGCCATGCACACCTTGCCGGTCGCCCTCGCCAACCTCTCCGGCGAGCATATGCAGGACACCGAACTGATGATGGCCGCCTCCACCCTGACCGTGCTGCCCGTGCTGATCGTGTTTTTAATCCTGCAACGGCAGTACATAGCAGGGCTCACGCAGGGCAGTCTGAAAGGCTAGTCAGCCGGGTCAGACTTGAGCCGGGCTGAGTCAGGCCATGGATGGCTTTATTCAATGTCGCGCCGATAATCGCTTAACCACATTCACCCGAGGTTGCTCCCATGCCCGCCCACACCCTGACCCGCGATACCTACCGGCTCATGCTCACCCCGTCCGGGGCGGGCGAATCGAAGCGTGGCGAACTCCAGCTCTACCGCTGGCGGGGCGACATGATCGAGGACGACCTGGGCTTTTTCATCTACCTTCGCGACCTGGACGACGGCGCCTTCTGGTCTGTCGGCAGCCAGCCCGTGCCAGATGAGGCGGGCGCGGAATACGGCCATGTCTTCGACGCAGAGGCCGCCCATTTCGTCAAATGCGCGCGGAGCATTGAAGCGCGCATGACCGTGGTGGCCGAGACAAGCTTCGAACTGCGTCGGATACACCTGCGCAATCTCGGCAGCACGCCGCGCCGGATCGAGATGACCTCCTATCTCGAACCCGTCATCCACCACCCGGCCGCCGATGCGGGCCACCCGGCCTTCGCCAAGCTGTTCGTGCAGACCGAGGCGCTGGCGGAAAAGGGCGCCCTGCTTGCCCGCCGCCGTCCGCGCGGGGCGGACGAGCGCTTCCCGGTGCTGGTGCATGGACTGGTCGGCGCTCCGGTCACGCAGTTCGAGACCGACCGCATGCGCTTTGTCGGTCGCACGCGCTCACTGGCCGCGCCGCGGGCAATGCTGGGGGAAGCGCTGTCCGGCAACGCGGGCAATGTGCTTGACCCCTGCCTGAGCCTGCGCACGGTGCTCGAACTCGCCCCCGGCGCGGAGGCGGACGTGCTGTTCGTGCTCGGCCTGGCCGATGACCGTGATACCGCGCTCGCCCTGCTGGAAGGCGTCACACCGCCCATCATGCTCAACATCGAGGCGCATGCCGTAGCCATCCCGACCCCCTGCGCCCGCCCAAACACCGCCGCCGTCTGCACCGATCCGCCGCGCCACAGCGCGGAGCTGCTGCAATTCGAGAACGGCTACGGCGGCTTCAACGCGGACGGCTCCGAGTATGTCATCCGCCTGCCGAAACAGGCGGACGGCTCGCTTAGGTATCCCCCGCTGCCCTGGTCCAACGTGCTCGCCAACGCCCACAACGCCGGGTGCATCGTCACCGAATCCGGCGCAATGCATACCTTTGCCCAGAACAGCCGCGAGCACCGCCTCACTCCGTGGCACAACGACCCGGTCATCGACCCGCATGGAGAGGCCCTCTACATCCGCGACGAGGATGCCGGGCTGTACTGGTCGCCCACGCCCGGCCCAGTGGCGGGCGCGAGCGACTACGAAGTCCGTCACGGCCTGGGTTACACGCGCTTCCGCCACTGCGGCGCGGACCTGGACCAGCGCACCACCGTATTCGTGCCCCTGAATCACAGCTGCCGGATCGTGCGCATCGAACTACGCAATCTGTCCGACCGCACGCGCCGTTTGTCGGTGTTCAACATCAACCGGCTGGTGCTGGGCGTGGACCCGAAAGACACCGCCGCGCATATCGACACCGCCTGGGATGTGGATGCCCGCGCGCTGATGGCCATGAATCCGAATGCGGGCGCATTCGCCCAGGGCACGACCTACGTCGCCCTGCTTTCACCCGCGCAGGCCCTGCACCACAGCAGCGACCGCGCCAGCGTCATCGGCCAGGGTCGTAGTCCGGCGCGCCCGCTGGCGGTGGAAACCGCCGCCACGCTGGATGGACGTACCGGCAAGGGGTTGGACTGCGCCGCGCTGCAAGCCGCCATCACGCTTGAACCGGGTGATGAGCGCACCCTCAGCTTCGTGCTGGGCGAGACCAACGACGCCGCGGGCCTGGCGAGCCTGCTCAAGCAACTGCGCCAACCCGGCGCGGTAGACGAGGCGCTGACGCAAGTCCAGAGCTTCTGGAAAGACTTCACCGGAAAGGCCCGCGTACACACCGGCAAGCCGGACGTGGACATCCTGGTCAACCACTGGCTGCCGTATCAGACCCTGGTGTGCCGTATCTGGGCGCGCACAGCCTACTACCAGTCCGGCGGCGCATTCGGCTTCCGCGACCAGTTGCAGGACGCGCTCAACCTGATCCGCCACGACGCGCGGATCACCCGCGATCAAATCCTGCTCAACGCCGCCAACCAGTTCGTCGAAGGCGACGTACTGCACTGGTGGCACCCGTTCCCGGATGGCACATCACGCGGCATTCGAACCCGCTTCTCCGACGACCTGCTGTGGATGCCCTACGCCACTGCCAAGTACATCCAGCACACCCATGATGCCGCCATCCTCGACGAGCAGGCGCGCTACCTGACCGGCCCGCTGCTGGACGACGGCGAGGACGAACGCTTCATGGTCCCGCACGAATCCGGCACCCAGGGCGACCTGTACGAACACTGCTGCCGCGCCCTGGACCGCTCGCTCAAGGTCGGCAAGCACGGCCTACCGCTGATGGGCACCGGCGACTGGAACGACGGCATGAACCGCGTCGGTCGCGAAGGCATCGGCGAAAGCGTGTGGGTGGGCATGTTCCTCTACGCCATCCTCGGCGACTTCATCCCCCTGTGCGAGGCCCGCCGCGACCTCGCCCGTGCCGAAAAATACCGCGCCCACCGCGCCAAACTTTTCGAGGCGCTGAACACCGAAGGCTGGGACGGCGACTGGTACCGCCGCGCCTGGTACGACAACGGCGCGGTGCTCGGCTCCAGGACCTCCGACGAATGCCAGATCGACACCCTCGCCCAGGCCTGGGCCGTGCTCACCGGCGCCGCAACCGATGAGCGCGTGGAACAAGTGCTGAGCGCCATGGACGCCCGCCTGATCGACAAGGAAGTCGGCATCATCCGCCTGCTCACCCCCGCCTTCGACCAGACCCCACACGACCCCGGCTACATCAAGGGCTACGTCGCCGGCGTGCGCGAAAACGGCGGCCAGTACACCCACGCCGCGCTCTGGGCCGTCATGGCCTACGCCCACGCGGGCCACAAGGACAAGGCGCTGGAGCTGCTGGAAATGATCAGCCCCATCCGCCACACGGCGACCCAGCAGGGCGCGGAGCGCTACATGACCGAACCGTATGTGATCGCGGCGGACGTGTACGGCGTGGAACCGCACAACGGACGCGGAGGCTGGACGTGGTACACGGGGTCGGCGGGGTGGATGATGACGGCGGCAAGACTGCTGGACTGAATCGACATCGCCACTGTTAGCGCCAAATGAAGGCGCTTTATCCGGCGCAATACACCCAGCTATTGCGCCCAACATGGACTGAGGTGGATCCCGCAATGGCTCGTCGCAGAAGCAGCCTGCTTGAGGGTCTGGTTGGCCTTACCGCCATGTTCCCTTGGTGGGTCGGAGTCGTGCTGGCCATCGTGGTCTATGTATGGCTGCACTCTCATGCTGTCGCCGAACTGCCCAAACCAAATGGAATGCACGACGTCGGGGCAGCCGTTACAGCCCCCCTGGTCAAGATGCTCGCCACCATAGGGCAATACCTCTTGCCTGTCGTATTCCTTCTGGGGGCCGCCACATCCTATTTTCAGAGAAAAAAGCGCAAAGAACTGCTCTCGAGCGTGGCAATCAGTTCAGCAGCAAGCAGCCTCGAGAACATGTCATGGCGCGAATTCGAGATACTGGTCGGTGAAGCTTTCCGGCAGAGGGGTTACGAAGTTATCGAAACGGGTGGTGGGGGTGCCGATGGAGGTGTTGACCTCGTTCTCAAGAGAGGGGCGGAGCGCTATTTCGTTCAGTGCAAGCATTGGAAGGTTTTCAAAGTTGGTGTTGCCGTCGTTCGAGAGCTGTATGGAGTCATGGCGGCCAAAGGTGCAGCTGGCGGCTTTGTTGTGACATCAGGAAAGTTCACAGAAGAAGCTCAGCGCTTTGCGGAAGGGCGCTCGATCGCACTGATTGCCGGAAATGAACTTCACCGGATGATTAGAGATGCAGGTCCGATCAAGCCAGCAAATACACTCATCGCCCCTGCCTGCCCACCTGCCTGCCCCAAATGCAGCAGTCCCATGGTGAAGCGGCAAGCCTCACGAGGCACACACGCAGGGCAATCATTTTGGGGCTGCCCTGCGTATCCTAAATGCCGTGGCACTCGGGATGTTGAACCATAAGCTCCAGCCCGCATAGGGCGGAATGGCCAAGCGTATTCCGCCGAACGACTGCATACCTTGATGGTGCGGATCGGCATGTTGCCGTCAAGCCCTATCCCGCCAACATCCCGCTCGTATACACCAGCGCCAGCGCCCCGCCCGCCGCCGCGTACACCAGCGCGACGACCACGGTGCGGGCGAGGATCTCGCCCTCGCGGTTTTTCAGACCCACGGTGGCGCAACCGGCGATGACATTGTGCGGGCAGACCATGTTGCCCACCGCCGCGCCGAAGCCCTGGGCCGCGATCAGCGGCAGCGCGGCCATGCCCAACGCGGTAGCGGTGGCGTACTGGAAGTCGGTGAACAGGATGTTGGAGGCGGTGGCGGAGCCGGTGACAAAGGAGCCCAGCACGCCGATGAACGGCGCCAGGAAAGGCCAGGCGCCCCCGGCCCCGCTGGCGGCAGCCTCGGCCAGGGTGTCGATCAATCCGGCATGCAGCATGACGCGCGCCAGCCCGAGCATCAGCACCAGCGCCAGCACCACACCGCTCAGCATCAGGAGGGCGTGCCGCATGGATTCCAGGATGACCGGCGCGCGGCTGCCCCGCGCCAGGGCCGCAATCAGGAATCCCAGCAAGAGCAGGGTTCCAGGGTGGTAGAAAGGCTGGATGCGGCCCTGAAAAATATCCCAGGCCTGCCAGCCGAGCGTCATGCCGGAAAGGCTCTCCTGCACTGGCGGGATCAGCCGGGTGGCGAGGATCAGCGCCAGAACCACCAGATAGGGCGCGGATGCGATGAGGATGTCCCGTATACGGAAAATGGCCTCTTGTCCCGATGCCCTGCGGCGAGACCAGACGCGGTAGATCGCGATGAAGGCCATGCCGCCGATCAGCGCGCCGCCCACCGTGGGCAGTTCCGGGCCGATCCAGCGGGCGATCAGCCAGTAGGGCAGCAGGAACAGCGCTCCGGCGAGGAGCGCCCAGCCCCAGATCGAACCGCGCCCCTCCACGTCTGCCCGACGCGCGCGGGAAACGATCAGCATCATTGCCGCCAGCATGATCCAGCCCAGCGGCGCGTGGTAGGCGGCGGTCGCGGCGGCGATCTCGCCCTCGCCAAGGCCGGTCGAGGACGCCTGCGGCATGATGGGCGTGCCCACTGCACCGAAAGACACGCCCGCCGCATGCCCAACCAGCACCACGATGACGGCGATCACCGGCGAGAATCCCACCCCGACCAGCAGCGGCGCGGCCAGTGCGATGGGCGTGCCGAAACCCGCCACGCCCTCCATGAACAGGGCGAAGAACCAGCCGATGACCAGCGCGACGATGCGCGGATCGTCCGAGATGTGCGCGAGCATGGCGCGGATATGATCGACCGCGCCGGTGCGCAACTGGTAGTGGTGGATGCAAAGTGCGGGGAAGATGATCCACAACACGCTGAAGGCGATGAACAAGGCCTCGGCGCTCACGCCCAGCACCGCCTGCACGGGCGTGATGGAGACAGGAAAGCCAAACGCGGCGAAGGCCAGCCCGAGGGCAAGGACCAGCCCGACCAGTCCGGCGCGCACCGCCGACCATCCCAGAGCGAGCATCAGGGCGAGGATGGCCACGATGGGCGTGGCCGCGAGCAGAGCGTGCATGCCTGGGACTCTCGTCGGCCGAATCGACCGCGTGAATGGGTCGGATCAAGCTACGACAACATCTGCCAAGGCGCCAGCCGTGCTGGCTTATCCAGTCGCGCCGCTGACTGCGCACGCCGTTATCCAAAACGTCGCGGCAGACGCAATCTTACGGTCGGGTCTTGTAAAACCGCAGCGGCGCGGCCTGAATTTCCTTGGCTCGTGCCTGCGCCACGCCGCGCTTGAGCTTGCCGACCACATGCATCTCGCAGGGCTTGCAGTCGAACGTAAGCTTGAGCTTTTCGCTGCCATTCATGAGCCAGAGCGGCTCGGCCTTGATGGTGCCGTGCACGCCGGTCACGCCGCGCGTCTGCTTGGGGCAGAGGCTCAGGCTGTAACGCACGCAATGCTTGGTAATCATCAGGCTGACTTCGCCTTCCTCCTCATGCGCTTCAAAGGCGGCCTCGATCAGCTTCACGCCGTGCCGGGCGTAGAAATCGCGCGCCTTGTGGTTGAACACGTTGGCGAGATAGCTCAGATGCTCTTGCGGGTAAGGCACGGGCGGATGAACCGGCACGGCGCGTGGCAGGCGTTGCAGGGCGGCCTTGCGCATCGCTTCCAGTGCTTCGATACCTTCGCGACGGAGCTGGTTGACGAGGGAGGCGGGCACGAACCATGGCTGACCGAGATCAAGCACGATCTCCACCGCATCAAAGAGGGTCGTCCCAAGTTTGCCCAGGTTCTCACGCAGGGAGCTTTCCGCGCGGGCGGCATCCCTGGCGGGTTCCTTGTTGATGGCGAGCGTTGCTGTTGCGGTATGACCGTCTTCGTCGGTCAGGTCCAGGGCGAGGCCGTCGGCGGTATCGAACAGCCGCATCCACACACCGATGCGGCGCTCGGCGGATTTCCTGTCCAGCCCGCGCACCCAGCTCATGTCGCGGTTGCGGTTGATCTCGGTGCCTGCGCGCAGGTGGCGCAGTTCCGCGATGGGGTCTTTCGGGACCACGCGCCAGCGACCCACGCCATTCGAGGGGCCGAGCTTCTCGGCGGTATTGATCGCCATGCCGACCAGCTCCCTGTGCAGGTCGAAGTAGCACAGGCCGTCGCCGTTATTGAGCAGCGTATCGGCGTCGGTTTCGATATCGACCGAGTCTTTATTGATCTTCACCACCCAGCCAATCGGTCGACCGGGATTCTTGGGCGAGTCGAAGGCGCCGATATCGATCTGGCGGCCCTGCACGAAGTAGTCGGTGGCGTCGCGGTTGAAGTTCTGCGACGGGTCCGGCGTGAAGCTGAAGGTGCTGCGCCCGCTGGATGACCTTGCCCGTTCCGGGCGCCCTTCGAGGATGCCGTCCAGCAGGGTGCGGTAATGGGCGGTGATGTTCTTCACATAGCCCATGTCCTTGTAGCGGCCCTCGATCTTGAAGCTCTGGATGCCCGCGTCGATCAGGGCGGCGAGGTTCGCGCTCTGGTCGTTGTCCTTCATCGACAGCACGTGCTTGTCGTGCGCGATGATGCGGCCCTGCGCATCCGTCACCTGGTAGGGCAGGCGGCAGGCCTGGTTGCATTCGCCCCGGTTGGCGCTGCGCCCGGTATGCGCCTCGGAGATGTAGCACTGGCCGGAATAGGCCACGCACAGCGCGCCGTGGATGAAGAACTCCAAGGGCACGGAGGTGGCGGCGCGGATGGCTTGAATTTGCGCCAGATCGAGCTCACGCGCGAGTACGAGTTGCGACAAGCCCGCATCCTGCAGGAAGCGCGCCTTCTGCGGGGTGCGGATGTCGCACTGGGTGCTGGCATGCAGCTGGATGGGCGGAAGGTCCAGCTCCAGCAGGCCCATGTCCTGGATGATGAGCGAATCGACGCCCGCGTCATAAAGCTGGTGCGCGAGTCGGCGCGCCGGTTCCAGCTCGTCGTCGCGCAGGATGGTGTTGAGCGTGACATGGATGCGCGCGTGGAAACGGTGCGCGTAGTCGACCAGCCGGGCGATGTCGGCCACGTCGTTGTCCGCCGCCTTGCGCGCGCCGAAGCCGGGACCGCCGATATAGACCGCGTCCGCGCCGTGATTGATGGCCTCGATGCCGATATCCGCATCGCGCGCCGGGGCGAGGAGTTCGAGTTGATGGTCGAGCATGGGTTGATCCGTAATCAACGCGGCTTCGTTTGTTCAATCGCCTCCGTCATTGCGAGTGGAGCGAAGCAATCCAGTACATGTGCCATATCAGCGCTGCATGGATTGCCGCGTCGCTTCGCTCCTCGCAATGACGGGCGCCAACCACGTTCGGAGTTTAATCCCCCCGACGCGGCCCCCGGCCCCCGGCGCGGGCCGGGCCGGAACGAGCCCCCTCGGGGCGCGGACCGCGACGTTCGCCAGCAGGACGGCCCGCGCGTTGCCCATCGGCACGCGGGGCGCGGCGATCGGACGGCGTGTAATCGACCCGGTTGCCGAAGTTGTCCGGGCGCGGCTCACCCGCCGGGCGAGCGGCGCCCGGCGCGCCAGCTTCCGGGCGCGGGCCGCGCTGCGGTCGGCCTTCACCGGTGCGCGGGCTGTCGCCCTGTGCGGGGCGGGCCGGACGCGGACCCCGCGCCGGATTTTGTACGCCACCCTCGGCACGCGGCGGACGCGGACCGCGACCCTCGCCGCGCTGACCATCACCCCGGCCTCCGCCGCGCGGAGCGTTGCGACCAACGGAGTTTCGACCATTGGGAATCGGCTCCGGCGGAATGCTCGGGTCCACCTCGAAGCCCGGAACGATCTCACGCGGCAGTTCGCGCTTGATCAGGCGCTCGATGTCGCGCAGCAGTTTGTGCTCGTCCACGCACACCAGCGAGATTGCCTCGCCGTTCGCCCCGGCGCGGCCGGTGCGGCCGATGCGGTGGACGTAGTCCTCCGGCACGTTCGGCAGCTCGTAGTTGACCACGTGCGGCAGCTCGGCGATGTCGATGCCGCGCGCGGCGATATCGGTCGCCACCAGCACGGCCAGGCTGCCGGACTTGAATTCGGACAGCGCACGGGTTCGGGCGGACTGGCTCTTGTTGCCATGGATGGCGAGCGCGGGAATGCCATCGTTGGTCAACTGTTCGGCCAGACGGTTGGCTCCGTGCTTGGTGCGGGTGAACACCAGCACCTGATGCCAGTCGTTATCCTTGACCAGCTTGGCCAGCAGGTGGCGCTTCTTCTCGCGATCCACCGGGTAGATCTTCTGCACGATGGTGTCGGCAGTGGCGTTGCGACGCGCCACTTCGATCAGCGCCGGATTGTTCAGCAAACGGTCGGCCAACGCCTTGATCTCGTCCGAGAAGGTGGCGGAGAACAGCAGGTTCTGGCGTTGCTTGGGAAGGAGTGCCAGGACGCGCTTGATGTCGTGGATGAAGCCCATGTCCAGCATGCGGTCGGCTTCGTCCAGCACCAGGATTTCAACTTTGCTCAGATCGACATTGCCCTGCTGC
Source organism: Pseudomonadota bacterium (assembly GCA_040756355.1). Taxonomy (GTDB): domain Bacteria; phylum Pseudomonadota; class Gammaproteobacteria; order Halothiobacillales; family Halothiobacillaceae; genus Thiofaba. The sequence goes on from JBFLZK010000019.1 coordinate 45,957, forward strand.
TGGTGGTCAAGCAAGCGTCCGGGGGTGGCGACAAGGATGTCCACGCCAGTACGCAGGCGGTCAATCTGCGGCCCCATGCCCACGCCGCCGAACATCATCATGGAAGAGAGCTTGAGGAAGCGGCCATAGGCGCGCACGCTCTCCTCCACCTGCGCGGCCAGCTCACGGGTCGGGACCAGCACCAGCGCACGGATGACGCCACGACCGAGCGGCCCGGTCTTTGATTCGTTCAGGCGCTGCAACAGCGGCAGGGTGAACCCTGCGGTCTTGCCGGTGCCGGTCTGCGCTCCGGCCAGCAAGTCGCCTCCGGAGAGTACGGCGGGAATGGCTTGGGCCTGGATGGGAGTGGGTTCGGTGTAACCGCGTTCTTCAACGGCGCGGACAATCTCGGCGGACAGGCCAAGGGCGGCAAATGACATAGGTTTTTCCCGGATGGGGCATCGGCCTGTCGCCACCCGGTGCGGGTCATCGGCGCCAGTCTAAGGCAGACGTTGGTAGGGGCTCGGCGGCCCGGAAGACATGCAACGCAAGACTGATGCGAAGCAAGGTTGCGGATTGTAGCAGATCATCACCCTGTCGCGCGGTCGATACGCGCACGCAGATCGTCCGGGGCGATGAACACGAACGACCGTCCGCGCTTGGTCTGCTCCAGCAACCCAAGCTCCGCCAGACCGAGCAGGTCGGAACGGGCAGTGGCATAGGCGACGTTGTGGGAATGCTGATGCGCGTCGATGAGGTAATCGAAGCCCGGATGCTTCAAGGCGTGCGTCAGCAAGCTAATCTGCCGGGAATTGAGCAGCCCGCGCAGAGTGCGCGAGGAGAGCAGAAGACGCGCCGTATCGCGCTGTTCGGCGCTCTTGCGCGCAAGATACTCGTGCAGAGCGGCGATGGCTTTGTGGATCACATCCAGTTGATGGATCAGGAAGTAGGTCGCGTCGTTGCCGTCGGTTTCCGTGTGCAGATAGGCCGTCCGGTACTGGGCGGGCGCGCGCTTGATGATGCTTGAGATCGACAGATACTCCACCAGCCAGTAGCCCTGCCGCGCCATGCTCCAGTAGAACAGCGCCCGCGCGGTGCGTCCGTTGCCATCCGCGAACGGGTGGTCGTAACCGACCATGAAGTGCAGCAGGATGGCCCTCACCACCGGATGCACGAAGGGTTGGTCATCCGCGCTGCCATTGGCGAAGGCGCATAAACGCTCCAATCGCTCCGGCAGCGATGCCGCAAGCGGCGGCTCATGCAATACCGTGCCATCACTGTTGTCGAATACGCGTATGTCATCGCGCTGGCGTAAGCGCCCGGCATCGGCAGGGTCATCGAGCGTGTCCTTGGTGACGATGCGATGCAGCTCCAGCACAAGGGCGGGCGTCAGTGGCTGATTCTTGATTGAACGAATCCACTCCATCGCAACATAGTTGCTGAAGATCATGCGCTCGCTGTAGTCCGCTGGCGCACGCCGCTCACGCAGCATGGCCTCCGCCACAAGCCGTGACGTCGATGCACCTTCGAGCTGACTGGAGGTGATCGACTCCTCGATCAAGGAACTGACGAGATAGCGGTCACGATCATCCGTGCCGACGACCTCATCCGGCAGGCTGATTTGTCCTGCCGCGTCCTGGTCGATGCGATGAAGCTGGCGTAGTACCGGCTCCGGCATGGCGAAGGCCATGGGCCTGCCGGACTTGTCGGTGAAAGGGAGCTGCGTGAACTGCCCCTGGCGAGCCATGCGTAACGCCACCCACCACGCCTCGTGATTCATGCCATCAGGCGGCGTGCGATGACGAAGCTCATCCCAGTGCAGATAGCGGCCACTTGCGAGCGGGCCGTCCCTCCAGGCGAACACCTTCAGGGCCATGTCATTTGACAGGCCCTGAAGGACTTCACCGATCTTCGGTGGGGACACGGGAAGCTTCATATCAAGCAAAAATCAAAATGGTGGATTTTGATATATGAGTGAAAGCATGGGTGCCCGCCCCGGCTATGTCAACAAAATATCAAACAATATTGAATTGATAGTTTGTTGAGGGTGTTTCGTCAGCGGCGCAGCCACTGCGCCGCCTCCAGCGCGGCATACGTCAGAATGCCGTCCGCACCGGCTCGCTTGATCGACACCAGACTCTCCAGCATGCACTTTTCCCAGTCCAGCCAGCCGTTCAGGCTTGCGGCCTTGAGCATCGCGTACTCGCCGGAGACCTGATAGACATACGTCGGCGCGCGGAATTCGTCCTTGATGCGGCGCACGATGTCCAGATACGGCAGGCCAGGTTTGACCATCACCATGTCCGCGCCTTCGGAAAGATCCAGCGCCACCTCGTGCAGGGCTTCATCGGTGTTCGCCGGGTCCATCTGGTAGGTGTACTTGTCGCCCTTGCCCAGGTTGCCGGCAGAACCCACCGCATCGCGGAACGGGCCGTAGAAGCTGGAAGCGTATTTGGCGGAATAGGCCAGGATGCGGGTGTGAATGTGACCGCCGGATTCCAGCGCCTCGCGGATCAGGCCGATGCGACCGTCCATCATGTCGGACGGCGCGACAACGTCCGCTCCCGCCTCGGCGTGGGACAGCGCCTGCTTTACCAGAGCCTCGACCGTCTCGTCATTCATCACATAGCCGTTCTCGTCGATCAGCCCGTCCTGGCCGTGGCTGGTAAAGGGATCCAGCGCCACGTCGGTCATCACCCCAAGCTCGGGGAAGCGCGCCTTCAGCTCACGCACCGCGCGCTGGGCCAGACCTTCCGGATTCCAGGCCTCGGCGGCATCCAGCGACTTCATCGAAAGCGGCGTGACCGGGAACAGCGCCAGCATCGGAATATCCAACTCCAGCGCCTGCTCGGCGGTGCGCAGCAGAATGTCTAGCGACTGCCGCTCCACCCCCGGCATGGAGCCGACCGCCTCGGTCCGCCCCTCACCCTCCAGCACGAACACCGGCAGGATCAGGTCGTCCGGGGTGAGTACCGTCTCGCGCATCAGGCGGCGGCTAAAATCGTCGCGACGCATGCGGCGCATGCGTGTCATGGAAAAGGCGCGGTTGAACATTAGAGATTCCTCATTCAGCATTGAATCATTCTAACGATCACTCCGCGAGACGGGCTATGGCATTCATCGAATTCGCATTCCTCCACCCCGGCGCCCACGAAAAATTCACCGCTGCCGCCCGCACCCACGACCTGAGCGCCAGCTTCCACGAAGACGCCATCGGCACCGGCGCCATGATCGTGCGCGTGCAGGAAGAAGGCCTCACCCCCGAGATCGAGGAAGAACTGGAAGCTCTCGCCCTGCAACTGGACGAAGAAGGCCAAAGCTGGGCCGATACCATCGGCGGCGACGTACGCCAGTCCGCCGTCGGCATCGTCGTCCACCTTGCCGACGGCACCCAGTCCCTCGCCCGCGTAGACCCGGACATGGTCCGCCGCATCCTCTCCGTCCTTTCGCCCGACGAACTCGGCCAATTCGTCGCCAAGATCGCCGACGCGGTCGAACACCCGGACGACTCGCCCATCTGCAAGGCGTTCCACGAGGAATGAACATCGTCATTGCGAGCGTAGAGAGGCAATCAAGCACGCTCGCAGAACACGACCGCCATGGATTGCCACGCTCCTATGGGGCTCGCGATGACGGATGGGTATCAACGTGACCTCGCACTTCGACCTCTCCTCCTGGCACGCCGACCCGCTGCCGGAAGGCGAAGCCAAAACCCGGCTGGCGCAACTGCGCACCGCCACGACCTGGGACGACCGCCTCGAAGCCCTGCGCCTACGCCTCATGCTAGGCCTGCCCGCCGACATGCAGCGCGAAGTCCTCTTCCATGAAGCCAGCGACGACCTCCAACGCGCCGCCATCGAACTCATCACCGGTCAGGTCATGCTGGCACGGCGGATGCGGGGTGCGTGGGATTGGCTGGACTCGGCGGAAAAGCGGCTGGCCCATCGACTCCCCGGACCGGACTATCTGGAACTGATGCGACGACATGCCGCGCTGCGGGCGCTCAAGCTGTTCGATCAGCCCAAGTTCATGCGGCCGTTGGAGGAATTGCTGGCGATTGCAGAGTCCACAGGGCGACTTGAGGGACTGAAGCGCCCGGAGCTCTCTGGAGACCGGCGGGACACTCTTGGCTAAAACTCACCACCGACTGATATGACATCCAGCGGGTCACGCTTTACCAACCCACTGTGCCTAGCAAGCGTAGCCCGGATGGAGGCTATACCAGAATCAAGGAACGAGACTCGCTCCCGGATTGCGCTTTGCTTCATCCGGGCTAGCCATCCAACCCGCTCTATGCGAGATCAGACACTCCCTCATGCAGGGTCGGATAGAGCAGCCTCACCCCAAGTTCTTCTTTCATCCGCCGGTTATCCAACCGGCGCGATTCGTTCAAGTACTCCAGCATCCCCGGCGAGAAGGTTCGCCGGGCCTGGTCCAGGCTGACACAGGGCGGGCGCGCCAGACCTGCGGTATCCGCCACGCGGTAGATGTAGTCCGTCATGCTCGATGGTTCGTCGTCGCTGACGTTGTAGATGCCGGGCGGGGCGTCGTCCTGGGCGGCACGGACGGCAATGGCGGCGAGATCGTCGGCGTGGATGCGATTGCTCCAAGGAGCGTCCTCGGGACACACGACGGGGTCGCCGCGTTTGATGCGATCCAGCGGAAGCCTTCCGGGACCGTAGATGCCGGGCACGCGCAGGATGACGAGGGGGATAGCGTGGCGCTCGGCGAAGGCGGTGAGTTGGCGTTCGGCGTCCACGCGACGGTGGGAGCGGTCGTTGCCGGGGTTCACGGGGCGGGCTTCGTCCACCCATGCGCCCTGGCAGTCGCCATACACGCCAGAGGTGGAGATGTAGACGATGCGCTGCGGCGATTCGACATCAAGGGCGGCAAGCAGGCGGGCCGTGCGGGTATCCGTGTGACCGGCGGGAGCCGGGGGGGCGAAGTGGAAAAGCACGGCGCCTAGGGCGCGCAGCCCGGTCAGGGTTTCCGCCCGGTCCAGATCACCGCGAACAGGCTGAGCCGGGCCGGTTTCCCGCCCGGAACGCACAAGGGCAGCCACGGAGCCGCCCTTGTCATGCCACAGCGTGGCGACCCGTCGACCAATATCGCCGTAACCGACGATAAGCGCTTCACTCCCTCCCCCTCTCCTTAGAGGGGAGAGGGGAACAGCGCCAGGCGGGGCGGACGCCTGGCTCATTTTCCGCCGAATTTTTCCAGCAGCAGGTTGAGCTTCTCTTCCGGGCTAAGCGCCGGGGCGGCGGGCTCGTCTTGACGGGCCGGGCGCTCGGCGCGCGGAGGACGGGACGCGCCGCCTTCGCGGCGAGGCTGGCCGTCCTGACGGGGCTGCCCCTCACCTCGACTGGGGCCACGCCCCTCGCCTCGGCCCTCGCCACGTGGACCGGAAGGCTTACGGGGACGACGCGGACGCTCGCCTTCGCCGCCCAGCCCCCCGCCGGATTCGCCCTCGGCGGCCTTGCGGGCCGGGCGCTCGGGGCGTTTCGGCAACTTGGGCGCCAGCTCCACTAGTTTGGCTTCGGCATGGGCTTTCTGCTCTTCGGTCACTTCCGCGACCGCTTCGCCCACGAGGTTGACCCGTGCCTCACCGCGCGCCACGGCACGGTGATAAGCCGCGCCTTGGGTGTAGTAACGCAGGGCGCGGCGCAACTCCTGCATCGACAGGCCGTGCCCGCCCTCGCCTTCACGCGCGGCCTGCAATTCCTTGAGGATGCCGACCGCGAGCGGGCGCACCTTGCGGCCATCGGCGGAGAAGGCGTTGGGATAGACCTCGGCCAGGCGGGCGACGATGGCGCGGGGATGGGTCGCCTTGGCTTTCTCGCCGGTTTCTTCGGCGGCAGTCTCTTCGGTGACGATTTCGGCAGTCACGACCTCGGCCAGTTCCGGGGCGGCATCTGCGGGATGCTGGTTTTCCATCAGGGGTCTCGAACAATACGACAAGTAGGCCTCTCGGCCCGCGCAGTTTACCAGCAGGGCAGCGAAAACCCATCGAACCTTCAGTCAAAGAGGCGAACGGCGTCCACAATCACCCGCGCACCCAGATCCACGATGACCACATCCGGACCAACGATGAAGCGCGCGTGGTTGCGCGGAAGCGGCTGAAGGTCGCGCTCCAGGCGCTCCGGCAGGCGTTCGTAAGGAACACCGGGCGGCCAGGGCATGCCGCGCGCGAGGCGTTTGGCGTGCCCCGGCGGAACTTTGCCCTGTCGGGCGAGGCCGGGCGGCAGGTGGCGATGATAATAGTCGCCAAGGTAGATGCGTTCGCGCTCGGTGAAGGAAAAATGCAGGATCAGACCGGGGCCATCATCACGACGACCATGGGGCGGATCGGCCAGAGCCGGGCCGCCAAGGGCGCAGGCCAAAAGCGCCGCGCAAGCCGGAACGCCATGCTTCATGTTTCACCCTCCGTCACGGAATGGTTGTTTCGATGCGCCTGATCGACAGCGGGCCGGAGATGGTTCAGCCACCATAGGCCCGGCAACGCGGCAAAAAAGGTCAACATGAAGAATAGCGGCCAATCCAGCCATTCCACCACTCCGCCCGCCACCGGCCCGAGGAACACGCGCCCCAGCGACGCCAGCGCGGAGAGCAGGGCAAACTGGGTGGCGGAGTAGCGCACCTCGCACAAACCCATCAGGAGGGCGACGAAGGCCGCCGTACCCATGCCCCCGGCGAGGTTTTCCAACCCCACGGTCAGTACCATCAGCGGGTAGTTGTGGCCGGTGAGCGCCAGCGCGAAGAAGCCGAGATTGGTGATCGCCTGAAGGATGCCGAACAGCATCAGCGCACGGAACAGGCCGAGCCGCATAAGCCACAGGCCGCCAGCGATGGCGCCGATCAGGGTGGCGGCAAGGCCGAAGCCCTTGTTCACCAGCCCCACGTCGGTCGGCGTGAAGCCCGCGCCGCGGATCAGGAAAGCGGTGGTCAGCGAGCCGGCGAAGGCATCGCCCAGTTTGTAGAGCACCACCAGCACGATCAGGCCCCAGGCCTCCGGACGGGAGAAAAAGGCACGCAAGGGGCCAACCACGGCCTCGGCCAGAGTGCGCGGGGCGTGGACGCCGTCCGGCTCCGGCGTCATCAGCGTCACGGCAAGACTGGAGACCATCAGCGCGGCCATCAGCAGGAAGGTGTTCGACCAGCCCCAGTGTTCGCCGAGGATCAGGGCCAGCGCCCCACCCACCAGCATCGCCAGGCGATAGCCGGTAACCGAGAGTGCCGCGCCGAGGCCGCGCTCCTTCGGCTGGAGGATGTCCGTGCGCAGGGCATCGAAGGCGATGTCCTGGGTAGCGGACAGGAAGGCGATCATAAGCGCGAAACCTGCGATCAGCAGCAGATGGTTGTGCGGATCGAGCTGCGCCAGCCCCGCCAGCACCAGCGCCAGAAGGGTCTGGGTGAGCAGCAGCCAGGCCCGGCGGCGGCCCGCTGGCAGGGGCACGAAGCGGTCGACCAGCGGCGCCCAGAGGAATTTCAGCGTGTACGGCAGGCCCGTCAGCGCAAACAAGCCGATGGTGAGGATGGCGATGCCTTCGACCGTGAGCCAAGCCTGCACGGTGCCAGAGGAGAGCGGCAACGGCAGGCCGGAGGCAAAACCCAGCGGGAGCATCAGCAGCAGACGACGCGAAAAGTTCACGCTCATGCTCGATTTCAACTTGCCCAGGGGCCACGGAGCAGGCGACCCGATGAGCGCAGACAGACGGTCCTTGTCGCAACCACAGAGGAGGCGGCGGCGGTCATGCTACCGGGCTCAATCGCTGTCGGGATGCTGCCGCCTGTCTTCGCGCAGCAAATCGATCAGGGCCTGCATGTCGGCGGGGATGGGCGCCTCCCAGGCCATGATCTCGCCGGTGGCGGGATGCTCAAGCTCCAGCCGCGCGGCATGCAGAGCCTGGCGACGGAAGCCGCGCAGCAGCTCGATCAGCTCCGGCGAAGCCCCCTTGGGCAGACGCAGGCGGCCACCGTAGTCCGGGTCGCCCACCAGCGGCAGCTTGAGGTGAGCCATGTGGACGCGGATCTGATGCGTGCGGCCGGTTTCGAGCTGCACGCGCAGCAGGGTGTGCTGGCGGAATTTCTCGGCCACGCGATAGTGGGTGACGGCCTCGCGACCACCCTCGTGAACAGCCATGCGGGTGCGCTCTCGCGGGTGGCGGCCGATCGGCTTGTCGACGGTGCCGCCCGCCACCAGCAGCCCCTGCGCCACGGCCAGGTATTCACGGTGCATGTCGCGATCGGCCAACGCCTCGACCAACGCCTTGTGCGCGGGCAGCGAGCGGGCCACGACCAGCAGCCCGGTGGTGTCCTTGTCCAGCCGGTGCACGATGCCCGCGCGCGGCAACTGGCGCAACTCCGGGAAATGGTGGAGCAGGGCGTTCATCAGGGTGCCGGTGGCATTGCCCGCGCCGGGGTACACCACGAGCCCGGCGGGCTTGTTAATGACGATGATGTGCTCGTCGGCGAACACCACATCAAGCGGAATGTCTTCCGGCAAGGCCTCAGTCTGGATTTCCGGCTCGACCAGCAGCTCGACCTGCTCGCCACCCATCACCTCGGTACGCGGAGCGATACCGGTCAGGCCGTTGACCAGAATCTTGCCATCCTTCAGCCAGGCAGTCAGGCGCGAGCGGGAATAATCCGGAAAACACTGGGCGATGGCTTGGTCCAGGCGCATGCCGATCTGTCCGGCCGAGAGCACCGCGCGCGTCGGATCGTCCTCACAGGCTGCAAGGTTTTCGTCCAGTTCGTCGTCGAATTCGAGGGCTTCTTCGTTCATGCGCGCATGGTAGCAGAGCCGCCCTGCCATTTCTTTGAAGGCCGTGGTTATAATCGCCCGATTAATCCCGTGTTGCACGAGGCGACCGCATGCTCCGCCCCCTCATCGCCGTTCTGCTTGGCGCCACCCTGCTCTCCGGCTGCTCCTGGTTCCAGGACAAGAAGGAGAAAGAAGAAGACCCTTATGCCACTGCGGCCGATATCTACAGCCAGGCCAGCCGCGCGCTGAAGACTGGCAACTATGAAGAGGCCATCAAGCAGTTCGAGACCCTGGAGGCGCGCTACCCCTTCGGGCCCTACGCCGAACAATCCAAGCTGGAAGCCGCCTACGCCTATTACAAATATGGCGAACAGGAGTCCGCCATTGCCACGGTCGATCGCTACCTGCAACTGCACCCGCGCGGCGAGAATGTCGATTACGCCCTGTACATCAAAGGGCTGGCCAATCTGCGCCGGGGCTACAACCTGACCGATGAATACGTGAAGGAGCGCGATCAGTCCCGCCGCGACCAGGGCGCCCTGCGCGAAGCCTTCAACGCATTCTCCGAACTGATCCGCCGTTTCCCAGCCAGCCGCTACACGGAAGACAGCCAGAAGCGTCTGCTCGACCTGCGCAACCTGATGGCCGAACACGAGCTCTATGTGGCCCAGTACTACATGAAGCGCGGCGCGTGGCTGTCCGCCGCCAACCGGGCACAGGACTTGATCGAGAAATACAACGGCGCGCCCAGCATGCCCGAGGCTCTGAAAATCATGATCGAGGCCTATGGCCGACTTGGCCTGGACGATCTGGCCGCCGACGCACGCAAGGTGCTTGAACTGAACTATCCGGACACCGCAAAAACGCCCAAGTAAGACACCCTGCGGGTGACGAGGATCGCGGCCTAGCCATTCGGCCAAGGCATTGCTGGTCGGCAAGACCGCGCCGGATGCCTCCGCGCAGAGGAAGGATCAGGGAGAGAGCGGACAGCGTGTCGAGCCCTGCCCCGGCTTCAAACGCGGCTTACCCCTCTCTCCCCAGCCCTTTGCTCCCCCCTCCCAATCCCTTCCAGCCGCAAGCCCTTGCGGAGTTTGCTCCTTCGAGGCGGAGACGCCGCTTCCAGGGGGGGCATCCGCAGGAGACCCGCCCCGGACCGATGAGTCGGGGTGCGCACCAAAACCCAACCTTGCCTGGACTTGACCTTCGAGAGCCCGAAGGAGAGAGGGGGGCGGCCTTCCCCTACGCCTCGGGCGCACGATTAGGCATCATGCAGGCCTTGCCGTTTCTCCAGATCGCCGCCGGATCAGCGACGGTACTCCGGCTCGATACTGTTCTGGATCACGGTCAGCATACCGTGCAGCAGACGCGGATTGGCGGCAACCACGTTGCCGCTCTTGAGCGAGTTGTCACCCCCGGCGAAGTCGGTAATCATGCCTCCCGCCTCGCGCACCAGCAGCAGGCCAGCAGCCATGTCCCAAGGCTTGAGACCAAACTCCCAGTAACCGTCCAGACGCCCGGCGGCCACATAGGCCAGATCGAGCGCGGCGGAACCGGCGCGACGAATACCGGCAATGGGGCCGAGCATGCCACGCATGGTGGCGATGAACGGCTCGATCGGCTGATCTTCGCGGAACGGAATGCCTGTGCCGAGCAAGGCCCCATCAAGGGTCTTGAGCGCAGTCACACGCAAACGGCGGTTATTGAGAAAAGCGCCGCCCCCCCGGCTGGCGGTGAACAACTCATCCTTGACCGGATCGTAAACTACAGCCTGCTCCAGGCGCCCCTGAACTTCCAGTGCAATGGAAATGGCGTACTGGGGAAATCCGTGAAGGTAATTGGTGGTGCCGTCGAGCGGGTCGATGATCCACAGGAACTCGCTGTCGCCATGCCCGGTGCTGCCTGTCTCTTCGCCCAGGAAGGCGTGCTGCGGATAGGCCTTGGCGAGCGTGTCGATAATCACGGCCTCGGCCTGACGATCGACCTCGGTGACAAAATCGTTGCGCTGCTTGCTTTCGACATTCAGGCTGTCGAGACGCGAGCCGGCGCGCAACATGACGGTGCCGGCGGCGCGAGCGGCGCGCACGGCGGTATTCAGCATCGGATGCATGGCGTCGGAATCTGTGAAAGAAAAATATGACCGGCAAAAATACCACACCCATCCTCCAGCGCGTAAGAATCGTGCTGGTCGGCACCACCCACTCGGGCAATATCGGCTCCGCCGCGCGGGCCATGAAGACCATGGGACTGAACCGGCTGATCCTTGCCGAGCCGAAGGCCGCAATCAACGAAGAGGCGCTGGCCATGGCATCGGGCGCGACCGATGTACTGGATTCCGCACGCATCGTCGGATCGCTGGACGAAGCCCTGCGCGGCTGTCACTGGGTGGTCGGCGCAAGCGCCCGCCTGCGCGACCGCCCGCATGAGCTGATGACCGTGCGCCAGGCCGCCCTCCGCGCCCGCGACGAACTAGCGCCCGACGGGAGCGAGGTGGCACTGGTGTTTGGTCGCGAGCACGCCGGACTGACCAACGAGGAGTTGGGCCGCTGCCACGCTCACATGGTCATCCCCGCCAACCCCGAATACAGTTCGCTCAACCTGTCACAGGCCGTGCAGGTCGCAAGCTACGAACTGCGCCATAGCTTGCTCGACGAGATACCGCCGACGGCTCCGGTTGATCCATCCCTGCCCGCGCCGCATGATGCGACCGAAAATCTCCTGACACACTGGCAGGCCACACTGGAGGAACTGGGTTTTCTCGATCCTGCCAACCCGCGCCACATGATGCGGAAATTGCGCCACCTGTTGCAGCGTGCTCGCGTGACCCGTAACGAAGTTGACATCCTGCGCGGCATGCTGACGGCGATGCAAAAAAATCTGAAAAAGTAGGCCCTCATGTTTGACCGAATCCGCGAAGACATTCGCAGCGTCTACGACCGCGACCCGGCGGCCCGCAATGCGTTCGAGGTGCTTACCACCTATCCGGGCCTGCATGCCGTCTGGCTGCACCGCCTCAGCCACTGGCTCTGGGCGCGCAAACTGCGTTGGCTCGCGCGCTGGATTTCCGCGCTGGCCCGCTGGTTCACGGGCATCGAAATTCACCCCGGCGCACAAATCGGACGCCGCTTCTTCATCGACCACGGAATGGGTGTGGTCATCGGCGAGACCGCCGAGATCGGCGACGACTGCACCCTCTACCATGGCGTCACCCTCGGCGGCACCAGTTGGAAGGAAGGCAAACGCCACCCCACGCTCGGCGACAACGTGGTCATCGGGGCTGGCGCCAAGGTGCTCGGCCCCATCACGCTCGGCGCAGGCAGCCGCATCGGCTCGAACGCCGTGGTATTGAAGGATGTCGCGCCGGGCGATACCGTGGTCGGCATCCCTGGGCGCGCGGTGCGCAAACGCGCCGAGATCGACCCGATGCGCGAGGCGCTGGCACAGAAAATGGGCTTTGACGCCTACGGCATGGCGCAGGACATGCCCGACCCGGTCGCCCACGCCATCAACTGCATGCTCGACCACATCCAGATGCTGGATGCGCGCGTAGAGCAGCTCTCGGCGCAAGTCCGAACCATGGGCGGCGAAGTGGAGGACTCCGCGCTGCCGCCGTTGGGCGATATTGGCCTTCCGGAAGACGCACCCGCTGACAAACCGACCATCGAGCGCGGCGGCAATACGGACAAAAGCAGGGCCAAATAGTTGACCCAGGCGGTCAGGATTGTATCCTATTCGCCACCTGCACACTGATCCCGGAGTTGGCGATGCGCCTGACCACCAAGGGCCGCTATGCGGTGACCGCCATTCTTGACCTTGCCCTGCATCAGGGGCACGGCCCCATTACCCTGGCTGACATCGCTGAGCGGCAAGGCATTTCGCTTTCCTACCTGGAACAGCTTTTCGCCCAGCTTCGGCGACGCGGTCTGGTCGCCAGCACGCGCGGCCCGGGCGGCGGTTACAACCTTGGCCGCCCAGCCGATCAGATCAGCGTCGCCGCAGTCATCACCGCAGTCGATGAGTCGCTCGAAGTACGTCGCTGCGAGGGCAAGGGCGACTGCCACGACCACGCAAAATGCCTGACCCACGACCTCTGGACCGACCTGACCCGCCAAATCCACCAGTTCCTTGATGACATTTCGCTGGAAACCCTGATGCAACGTCAGGATGTTCTGGCGATCGCCGAACTGCAAGATCACCGCATGCGCTTAGGTAACGACGCCAGCCCTCAGCGCGTGGTTCCCATCCACGCCGAGTGAACCCTACCAACACAGAGGTTCCAAGCCATGAGCATCACTCTCACCGAAAAGGCAGCCGAATACGTCCGCGACTATTTTGCCCGCCGCGGCAAGGGCATCGGCCTGCGCGTGGGGGTCAAGACCTCAGGCTGTTCCGGCCTGTCCTATGTACTCGAATACGCGGACGAAATCCGCCCCGAGGACATCGTGTTCGAAAGCCATGGCATCACCGTTGTCACCGACCCGAAGGGGTTGTTGCACCTGGATGGCTCCGAACTCGATCTGGTTCGGGAGGGGTTGAACGTCGGCCTCAAGTTCAACAACCCCAATGTGAAGGATGCCTGCGGCTGCGGCGAGAGCTTCACGGTCTGATGAATGCCTTCGAACTCTTGGGCTTCGAGCCCGCGCTGAACATCGACGAAGCGCTGCTGCATGAGCGCTTCGAACGCCTGCGCGCCCAGTTCCACCCTGACCGTTTCAGCCTCGGCAGCAGCCTGGAGCGCCGCCTGGCGGTGCAGCGCGCGGCAGACATCAATGACGCGCATGCCGTTCTTGCCGACCCCATCGCCCGCGCCCGACTGCTGCTGGAACTGCGCGGCGAGGGCACGGACGAGTGTGAGACGGTGCAGGACTCGGACTTCCTGATTCGTCAGATGGAATTACGCGAAGCGCTGGACGCCGCCTTCGACGCCCCGGCCCGCGAGCGTCTGCGCACCGAGGCTGAACGCCAGTGGGGCGAGGAATGGACGGCTCTCGACATGGCGCTGTCGAATGGAGCGAGCCAGGACGCACTCCGTCGGCTTCAACGCCTTCAGTTCCTGCGCCGCCTGCTTGAACAACTGCCCGCACCGGCACGGACCGGACACTGACCCATGGCCCTGCTGCAAATCGCCGAACCCGGCCAGACCGCCGCCCCGCATGCCCGCAGGCTTGCGGTCGGCATCGACCTTGGTACGACCAACTCACTGGTCGCCGCCATCATCAACGGCGTGCCCGAGTGCCTGCCGGACGAAACAGGCGAGGTCATCCTTCCTTCCGCCGTGCATGTCGGAGGGGAGTTCATCCGTGTGGGCCGCGAGGCCAAGACCATGGCCACCCGCGACCCCGCCAACACTTTCCTCTCCATCAAGCGCCTGATGGGTCGCGGCCTGGACGATGCGCGCACTCTGCAACCGCGCCCGCCCTACGCCTTCATCGACAGCAACGACAGCGTTCCGCGCATGAGCACGCCGCGCGGCCCCATGAGCGCGATCGAAATCTCCGCGGAGATCCTCAAGTCGCTCAAGTCCCGCGCCGAGGCTCGGCTGGGCGGCGAACTGACCGGGGCGGTCATCACCGTACCCGCCTATTTCGACGATGCCCAACGCCAGGCCACCCGCGATGCCGCGCGCTTGGCCGGACTGCACGTGCTGCGCCTGCTCAACGAACCGACCGCCGCCGCGCTGGCCTATGGCCTGGACAAAAACGCCGCCTGGAGCGGCACAGAAACGCCGCCAGGCAACGCACCAGGGAGCGAGCCCACGAATAATGGAGCCAGCCGTCGAACCGAGGGGCTGATCGCAGTCTACGATCTAGGCGGCGGCACCTTCGACATTTCGATACTACGTCTGCGCAAGGGCGTGTTCGAGGTGCTGGCCACCGGCGGCGACACCCGCCTGGGCGGCGACGACTTCGATCAGGCTGTCGCCGTGTGGCTGATGGAGCGCGCCGGGCTGGACGTGGCCGCCGGGCAGTGGCTGGAGGCGGGCGAGCAACGCCACATCAGCCGTACCGCCTGTGCCATCAAGGAAGATCTGACCGGCAAGGACAAGACTTGCGCGCGCCTGGAACTGCGCGGCGAAACCGTGTGGCAAGGCTGCCTGACCTGCACCGAGTTCAACACCCTCGCCGACCCGTTGATCGAACGCACCCTCGCAGCCTGCGAACAGGCGCTCTCCGACGCAGGGCTTGCCGCCTCCGACATCCAGGAGGTGGTCATGGTCGGCGGCGCCACTCGTGTGCCGCGCGTGCGTGAACGGGTGAGCGCCTTCTTTGGCCGCCAAGTGCTGACCGACATCGACCCGGACAAGGTCGTCGCGCTCGGCGCGGCATTGCAAGCTGACGTGCTGGCGGGCAACAAGCCTGCCGACGAGATGTTGCTACTGGACGTGAACCCGCTTTCGCTCGGGATCGAAACCATGGGCGGACTGGTCGAGCGCATCATCCCGCGCAACACCACCCTACCGGTGGCGCGCGCGCAGGAATTCACCACATTCAAGGATGGCCAGACCGCGATCAGCCTGCACGTGCTGCAAGGCGAGCGCGATACGCTCCCAGACGGCTCCGGAGAAGATCGCGACGGGATGCGCGGCCTCCGCTCGCTGGCCCGCTTCTCCCTGCGCGGCATCCCGCCGATGGCGGCTGGAGCGGCACGCATCCGCGTCACCTTCCAGGTGGACGCTGACGGCCTTCTGACCGTCAGCGCAAGGGAAAAGGTCTCGGGCGTGTCCGCCGAAGTGCAGGTCAAACCGTCCTACGGGCTTGGCGAGGAAGACATCGAGCGCATGCTGCGCGACTCCTTCGAACGCGCGAGCGACGATGTCGCCGAACGTCGCCTGCGCGAGGCCCGCGTTGAAGGTCAACGCAGCCTGGAAGCGCTGAGCGCCGCCCTCGCCGCGGACGACGATCTGCTGACCGAGATTGATCGCCCGATCCTGAGCGACACCCGCGAACTGCTCGCGCGGGCCATCGAAGGCAACGACGCCGAGGCGATCCGGCACGCCGTGGAGCAACTGGAAACCGCCGCCCTGCCCTTCGTGGAGCGCCGCATGAACCGCGCCGTGAGTCGCGCGCTCGCGGGCCATGTCGTCAGCGACATGGCCGACGAACTCAGCCGAGGTAAATAACGCCATGCCACGCATCATTTTCCTGCCACACGAACACTTCTGCCCGGACGGGCTCATCATCGAAACCGAGCCGGGCGCCACCATCCTCGATGCCGCGCTCGCTCATGGCATTGACATCGAACACGCCTGCGAGAAATCCTGCGCATGCACCACCTGCCACGTCTGGATACGCGAGGGCGGCGAGAGCCTGCCCCCCCCGTCCGAATGCGAAGACGACATGCTCGACAAGGCCTGGGGCCTGGACCCGGATTCGCGCTTGTCCTGTCAGGCAATGGTCGGCGACGAAGACCTGGTGGTCGAGATCCCGAAGTACACCATCAACCTCGCCTCCGAGGGCCATTGATCCGTGCGCCCATCAGGGAATCAGCGCGTACTGGCGTTCCTCATTTTTCCTGACCGTGATCTCCGTGGTTCACCCAAAGCAAGGCATCCCCTATGAACTGGACCGACACGCTCGACATCGCCATCGCGCTGGACGAGGCTCACCCGGATACGGACCCTCAGTGGGTGCGTTTCACTGATTTGCACGCCTGGGTCCTCGAACTGCCCGACTTCGCAGGCGCGCCGGATAAATCCAACGAGAAAATCCTGGAAGCCATCCAGATGGCCTGGATTGAAGAGCGCGCCTGAGCGCCCCCCGGAAGAGCAGGCCACGGACGACGCACCCCGCCAGCCTGTTGAAACAGGGGCTCGATCAAGCGTCACGCAAAGCCCCTGCTTCGCAATGGCGAGCGCCCCTGTCCTGCGCAAAAATCGAATAAACGGCTTGTCGCCCTTTTCAACCGGGTCGCGAGCCCATTTATTCCCTTTATCAGGCACTTGAACCCGCATACAATGCCCGGTTCAAGTTTCTTGAGCATGCTTAACATTTTTCTGGAGTCACTTACCATGGCCATCGAGCGCACCATTTCCATCATCAAACCGGATGCCGTCGCCAAGAACGTCATCGGCGCCATCTACAGCCGCTTCGAAAACGCCGGTCTGAAAGTCATCGCCGCCAAGATGATGCACCTGTCCAAAGAGCAGGCCGAAGGCTTCTACGCCGTTCACAAGGAGCGCCCGTTCTTTGGCGAACTGGTCAGCTTCATGATCTCCGGCCCGGTCATGGTCCAGATCCTGGAAGGCGAGGACGCCGTCACCAAGAACCGCGACCTGATGGGCGCCACCGACCCGAAAAAGGCGGAAGCGGGCACCATCCGCGCCGACTTCGCGGACAGCATCGACGCCAACGCCGTGCACGGCTCCGACAGCCTGGAGAACGCGAAGATCGAAATCGAGTTCTTCTTCAAGCCGGAAGAAATCTGCCCGCGCTGAGCACGGACAGACCGATTGGGCATGATCGCCAGCCCCGCCCCCGTGACTGACAAGACCAACCTGCTGGGCCTGCCCCTGGGCAAGCTCCAGCAATTCTTCGTCGAGCTGGGCGAGAAACCCTTCCGTGCCGCGCAGGTGATGAAGTGGATTCACCAGCGTGGCGTGGTCGATTTCGAGCAGATGAGCGATCTGTCCAAGGCGCTGCGCGAGAAGCTCGCGCAGGTCGCCGAAATCCGCATTCCCGAGGTGCAGCTCGAACAAAAGTCCCGCGACGGGACGATGAAATGGGTGCTGCGTCTCGACTCCGGCAACAGCGTGGAGATGGTTTACATCCCCGAGCGCGAACGCGCCACGCTGTGCGTCTCCTCCCAGCTAGGCTGCGCGCTGGCCTGCACCTTCTGCTCCACCGGGCGGCAGGGTTTCAACCGCAACATGACGGCCGCCGAGATCATCGGCCAGATCTGGATGGCCGAGCACCGACTGGTCGACAAGGTGCTGCCCGCCGACCGCAAGATCAGCAACGTCGTGTTCATGGGGATGGGCGAACCGCTGCTCAACTTCGACGCCGTGGTGGACGCCGCCGAGATCATGATGGAAGACAACGCCTACGGCCTTTCCAAGCGCCGAGTGACCGTGAGCACCTCCGGCGTGGTACCCGCCATGGCACGTCTCCAGGAACGGGTGGACGTAGCGCTTGCGGTCTCCCTGCATGCTCCGAACGATGCGCTGCGCGACGTCCTGGTGCCGCTCAACCAGAAATACCCGCTCAGAGATCTGATGGCGGCCTGCGACGCCTACGCGCCAAACGCGCCGACCGCGCACATCACCTACGAATACGTGATGCTGCATGACGTGAATGATACCGACCGGCATGCCGACGAACTGATCGCCCTGCTGCGCGGACGTCCAGCCAAGGTCAACCTGATCCCCTTCAACCCATTCCCCCAGTCGGGTTACGAACGCTCCAGCAACGCGCGCATCGACCGCTTCATGCGCCGCCTGGAGGCCGCCAACATCACCACCATCCCGCGCCGCACGCGGGGTGACGACATCGACGCCGCCTGCGGACAACTGGTAGGCGAAGTGGAAGACCGCGCCCGTCGCTCCGAGCGGCTGGAACGTATGCAACTGAGGCCGCCCGCATGATTCGACACCCCGCCCCGCTGGCCGTGCTGATCGTCACCGTCCTGTTGGGCGGGTGCTCATCCACGCCAGGCCCCGGCAAAAGCAAATCGACCGCCACGCCCTCGCATGAAGAAGGCCCGGACGCCAGCCGAGCCGCCCAGATCAACGTGCAGCTCGGCCTGGGCTACCTCCAGCGCGGCCAGAAACAGGCCGCTGCGGACAAGCTCACCCGCGCACTTGAGTTCGACCCCAGATCGCCGCTGGCCAACCACGCCTACGCCTTGCTTCAGGACGTACTCGGCGACACACGGGAAGCGGAGCGTTATTTCCAGCGCGCTCTCGAACTGGACCCCAAGGACGCGGAACTGCTCAACAACTACGGCGCCTTCCTCTGCCGAGACAAGCGCACGGACGAAGGCGTCGAGATGCTCGAACGCGCAGCCGCCAACCCGCTCTACGCCACCCCCGAATTCGCGTGGTCCAACATCGGCCAGTGCCGCCGTCAGGCGGGCCAGCTCTCCGAAGCCGAAGAAGCCCTCGGCAAGGCGCTCAAGGCCAACAGCCGCCATGCCTCTTCCTGGCTGCAACTGGGCGAGGTCCAACTGGCCCTTGGGCAACCGGCCAAGGCGCATACCAGCCTCCAGCGTTACCACGCACTGGCCCCGCAGGATCCGGCCAGCCTGCTGCTCGGCGCGCGCATCGAACGCGCGCTCGGCAACCGCGAAGCCCAGGGCCATTATGAGCTTCTGCTGCGCGGCAAATTTCCCGATTCCGACGAAACCCGCAGACTTGGGGAGATGTCACGGTGACCAGCCCGAACATGGACATGCCGACCGCCGCCACGCCCGGCTTGGGGGCCATCCTGCGCAAGGCGCGCGAAGGCCGGGGGCTGTCCCAGGCCGATCTGGCCCGTCAGCTCAATCTCGGCGCGCGCCTGGTGGACGCCTTGGAACGCGGAGACCTGAGCGCCCTGCCCGGGCCGGTGTACGTACGTGGCTATCTGCGCCGCTGGGCAAACGCCCTGCAACTGGATGAGTCCATGCTTCAACGAGCCTATGAGCAACTGGCTGGCTCCACCGAACCGAGCGCCCTGCGCGTCACCGCCCCCATCGGCCCAATGCGTGAGCCGCGCCCCAAGCGTCGACTGCCATGGCTGCGCATCCTTCTTGCCCTGTCCATGATCGGCGCGGTGCTCTACGCGGCGCGCTTCCTGCCCGAGGACATGCCCGGCCTCGACTTCATCGATCCGCCCGTGACGCTCTCTCTGTCAGAGAGCGACGGAACCGCTCCGACCCCCCTCACTCCCCCGCCCACTTCCGCTCAGCCACCCTTGGCGCTGAGCATCCCCGCCCACATCGAAACGCCGCCCGCCGAACATCCCGCGCCGACCCTCGCACCTGTCGTCGGCGAGGTTGTGACGACACTCGAACCCGTGAAGGAAAGCCCCGCACCCGTGGCGCCCGCGCTTGACCTTGGCGCCATCGGCGGCGAGTCCTGGGTACGTATCAAGGACGCCACCGGCACGGTGCTTTTCGAAGGCATCCTCAAATCCGGCACAACACGCCAGATCGACGGCAAGCGCCCATTCGAAATCATCATCGGCAACGCCGAATCCGCGCGCCTGAGCCTGGACGGACAGCCGGTCGATCTCGGCCCGTACCGCCGCCCCAATGGCAAGGCGTTCATTGCCCGGCTGGGGGGCTGAGGGATGCGCTTCGTACATGACATCCCGCGTCGCGTCTCGCGCAAGATCATGGTCGGCAAGGTCCCGGTGGGCGGCGATGCGCCCATCAGCGTGCAGAGCATGACCAACACCGAGACCTGCGATGTAGCCGCCACCGTGAGCCAAACCATGGCGCTCAAGCAGGCTGGCGCGGACATCGTGCGCGTTTCCGTGCCAAGCATGGAGGCCGCCGAGGCCTTCGGCGAGATCAAGAAACGCGTCGGCTGCTTCCCGCTGATCGCCGACATCCATTTCGACTACCGCATCGCCCTGCGCGTGGCGGAGCTGGGCGTGGACTGCCTGCGCATCAACCCCGGCAACATCGGGCGCGAGGACCGCGTGCGGGCGGTGGTCGAGGCCGCGCGCGACAAGGGCATTCCCATCCGCATCGGCGTCAACGCCGGTTCACTGGAAAAGGACCTTCAGGAAAAGTACGGCGAGCCGACCCCGGAGGCCCTGGTCGAATCCGCCCTGCGCCACGTCGAGATCCTCGACCGGCTCAACTTCCCGGACTTCAAGGTCAGCCTCAAGGCCTCGGACGTGTTCCTGACCGTGGAGGCCTACCGCATCCTGGCGAAGCAGATCGAGCAACCGCTGCACCTTGGCATCACCGAGGCAGGCGGCGCGCGCGCCGGGGCGGTCAAGTCCGCCATCGGGCTCGGCATGCTGCTGGCCGAAGGCATCGGCGACACCCTGCGCGTGTCGCTCGCCGCCGACCCGATCGAGGAAATCAAGGTCGGCTGGGACATCCTCAAGAGCCTGCACCTGCGCTCGCGCGGTATCAACCTGATCGCCTGTCCGTCCTGCTCGCGCCAGCAATTCGACGTCATCAAGACCGTCAACCTGCTGGAGCAACGGCTGGAAGACATCGACACGCCGCTCGATGTGGCCGTGATCGGTTGCGTGGTCAACGGCCCCGGCGAGGCGCGCGAGGTCGCGGTCGGCCTGACCGGCGGCAAGCCCAACCTGATGTACATCGACGGCGAACCGCACCACAAGGTCGAGAACGAAGGGCTGGTGGACGAGTTGGAGCGCACCATCCGCGCCAAAGTGGCGGAGAAGAAAGCGCAGAATCCTGGCTGACTGCCATGTAGGAGCGAGCTTGCTCGCGATCCCTTTTCTTCGCAAGCAAACTCGCTCCTGCAGATAACCAAGAAATCATGAGCAAACACATCCAATCCATCCGCGGCATGCACGACGCCCTGCCGCACGAAACACCGGGCTGGCAACGCCTGGAATCCATACTGCGCGAACTGATGGCAGGCTACGGCTACCGTGAAATACGCATGCCGGTGGTCGAAGAGACAGCCCTGTTCAAACGCTCCATCGGCGAAGTCACCGACATTGTCGAGAAGGAGATGTACACCTTCCTGGACCGCAACGGCGACAGCCTGACCCTGCGCCCGGAGGGCACCGCCTCTTGCGTGCGCGCCTGCCTGGAGCACGGCCTGCTGCACAACCAACAGCAACGCCTGTGGTACATGGGCCCGATGTTCCGCCACGAGCGTCCGCAAAAAGGGCGTTACCGCCAGTTCCACCAGCTCGGCGTGGAAACCTTCGGCATGGCGACCCCGGACCTCGACGCCGAACTGATCCTGATGGCCGCCCGCCTGTGGCGTCGGCTCGGCCTGATTGACGAAGTGAAACTCGAAATCAACACCCTCGGCTCCAACGAGGCACGCGCGCAATACCGCGAGCACCTGGTCGCCTACCTGCGTCAGCACCACGAGCGCCTGGACGACGACAGCCGCCGCCGCCTGGAAACCAACCCGCTGCGCGTGCTGGACTCCAAAAACCCGGAGGTGCGCGAAGTCCTGCAAGGCGCGCCGCGCCTGGACGAGCACCTGGACGACGCATCCCGCGCCGACTTTCTGCGCCTGTGCGACCTGCTGCATGCCGCCGGCATCGCCTACGAGGTCAACCCCAACCTCGTGCGCGGGCTGGATTACTACAACAAGACCGTGTTTGAATGGGTCACCACGCGGCTTGGGGCTCAAGGCACCATCTGCGCGGGCGGTCGATTCGACGGGCTGGTCTCCCAACTGGGCGGCTCGGCAACCCCGGCGGCGGGCTTCGCCATCGGTCTCGAACGCCTGCTCGCCCTGCTCGGCGAAGGCTTCGGCGAGGCCCAGGCCCAGGCCGCCGCGCCGCATGTCTACATGGTCTCGCTGGGCGACGCCGCCGAACGCGAAGCCCTGGTGCTGGCGGAGCGGCTGCGTGACGCCCTGCCGGGCCTGCGCATCCAGAGCAACGCGGGCGGCGGCGGTTTCAAGGCCCAGTTCAAGCGCGCCGACAAGTCTGGCGCGTCCTACGCGGTAGTGCTGGGCGAGGACGAAGTGAAACAGGGAGTGGCCCAGCTCAAACCCCTTCGGGGCGAAGGCGAGCAGGTGGCGATGGCATTCGACGGACTGGCGGACACGCTCCGCCAGTCCCTTTCCGGACAAGGTTAAGGTTGAGGATCATTCGTGGCCTACGATACGCACGACGAAGAACAGGCCGAAGCGCTCAAGCGCTGGTGGCGCGAAAACGGTAACTCCGTCATCACCGGCGTGGCGCTGGCGGTTGCCATCACGCTGGGCTGGCAGTGGTGGCAAGGCCAACGCGAAGCCAAGGCGCAGTTGGCAGGGCAAATCTACGCCCAGGTGCTGGCCAAGCTCGACAGTGCGTCGAACGGGGCGGCTGGAGCCATCCACGGCTCCAGCCCCTCGGGTGAGGCCGCCTCTCCCGGCACGGACCCTCTCAGCGCTGTTCGCGCGCCTGCCGAACAATTACTGAACGAATTTGGCGGCACGCTCTACGCCGAACTCGCCACCCTGGCGCTGGCGCGCGTGGAAACGGAGGCCGGCCAGCAAGATGCCGCTCGCGCCCGCCTCAAACATCTGATCGACAATGGACAGGACGATAGCATCAAGGCGCTCGCCCGCCTGCGCCTCACGCGCCTGCTATGGGCTGGCGGCGAGCCCGAACAGGCGCTCCGGCAACTCGAAGGCGACTGGCCGGAAGCCTTCCGCGCCGAAGCCGACAGCCTGCGCGGCGATGTACTCGGCGCGCAGGGCAAGATCGACGAGGCACGCAAGGCCTACGACAGCGCCTTGGCGCAAGCATCCCTGATGGGCCAGGAAACCGGCCTGATCCGTATCAAGCGTGACGATCTTGGAGGTTCCCATGCCCCGGTCCCCGTTCAACCGTAAGTCTCTCGCCATCCCCCTGCTGGCCGCCGCCCTCGCGGCGGGAGGGTGCAGCGCCAAACGCGACCATGTCGAGCCCCCCGCCAAGCTGACGGAGTTTTCCGCCAGCTTCCAGCCCAAGGAAATCTGGTCCTCGTCCAGCGGTGCGGCGGATAGCAGCGGACAGCTTGCGCTCGCGCCCTTCGTTGACCAGGGCATACTGGTCACGCTCGATCCTCGTGGCACGATCGCGGCCTACGACAGCGCCACCGGAGCGACGCGCTGGAAACACGAACTCGGCTTCGCTGCGGCGGGCGGTGTCGGCGGCGGTTCGGGGCTTGTCGTCGTCAGTGGCCGCG
The DNA here is from genome assembly GCA_040756355.1 of Pseudomonadota bacterium. GTDB lineage: Bacteria > Pseudomonadota > Gammaproteobacteria > Halothiobacillales > Halothiobacillaceae > Thiofaba. The sequence continues at coordinate 69,505 of JBFLZK010000019.1, forward strand.
AAGGCGAAATCGCGGCGCTTGACCTCGACAGCGGCGCGCAGCGCTGGAAGGTTGAAACCGGCAGCCTCGTGTCCGCCCCCGCCTCCGTGGGCGCGGGACGCGTAGCCCTGCGCGGCGCGGACGGACGCCTGATGGTGCTGGACGCCGCCAGCGGCGCCCGCCAGTGGGTCGACACCCGCCCGGTTCCGCCGCTCTCGCTGCGCGGCACCGGGCGCACCCTGCTGCTGGAGGACGCCGTCATCGCGGGATTCGACAATGGCGAGCTGGGTGTCTACGCCCTCAATAACGGACGCAAACTGTTCAGCGTCACCGTCGCGCTGCCGAGCGGTCGCTCGGAAGTCGAACGCATGGTTGACGTTGACAGCACCCCGCTGATCGATCGCGGCGTCATTTACGCATTGGCCTACCAAGGCCGCCTCGTCGCCATTGACGGCGCCAAGGCCCAGATCCTGTGGGCGCGCGAACTCTCCGGCTTCAACGACATGGCGCAGGACCGCAAGGCGCTCTACATCACCGACGCCAAAGGGCAGGTGATGGCCATCGACAAGCGCACGGGCAGTCCGCTGTGGACCCAATCCGCCCTGCGCGCGCGCGGCGTGACCGGCCCAACGCTGGTCAAGGACGCGCTGGTCGTCGGCGACATGGAGGGCTACCTGCACTGGCTTTCGACCGAAGATGGCCGCCCCCTGGCGCGGCTCCGCCCCCTGAGCGGCGCCGTCATCAGCGCCCCGCGCACCGACGGCGAACGCATCTTCGTGCAAGGCCGCGATGGCCGCGTCGCTGCGGTGGAGGGTCGCCCGGGCGGCTGATCGCCCGGCCCCGCCGCGATGAACCGATCCGCCAGGCTTCTGCAACGGGCCGCATGGCCGCTGTGGGGCCTGCTGCTGCTCATTCTGATCGGTCTCTTCGCCCCGCGTCAGATCGGTCGCCTGGCCGAGCAATCCGCCCCCGTCGTACTGGCCGAGTTGGCCCGTCCCGGCCAAGGTCAGCTCCGCCAGGAAGCCTGGCAACGTGGCTGGTGGGGCAGCGAGGCCCACTTTGTCTACACCCACCCCCTCCTGCGCGAACCCATCCCCCTGGGTGCGGAAATGCACCACGGCCCCTGGCTTGGATCGCAGCTGGGGCTCGGCTGGTTCGCGGCGCGCATTCCGCTACCCGTGCAGGGCGGATTCACCGCCTTTCCCGCCGAGGAGAGGATGGAGGCGGAACTGGTCATCGACCTTTTCGGCCAGCGCACCATCACCCTATGGCGCCTGCGCGCCGGACAAAGAATACGCACAGGACGCTTCCGCCTCCCCCATGACAACCGGGAACTTGTTGGCGAGACCGAACTGCCCGGCGTACTGCTCAAGCTCCAACAAGGCGATCTACGACTGGCCGAAATCAACCTGCGCGCGCGCCTCACCCGTGAAGCAAGCCGTTGGCGCGGCACGCTCGGCCTCGACGCCCGCCGTGCCGGACTCGGGCAGGGCGAGCACGGCTGGTTGATCGAGCAACCGCGCGCCGAGTTGACTCTGGGCGAGATCGACCAGTTGACACTGCATTGGAGCGCCAGCCAGGGGATCCACACACTCGGCCCGCTGGAAACCCGTCTGCGCTGGCATGGGGTGGATTGGAGCGCGCTTCGCGCAAGCCTGGGCGGACGCCTTCCTCGTCTTAACAACCCGCAACGCCTGCGCCAGCAGCTTGAGCGATTCAGCCTTGCCATCGAGACCGGCGAAATCCTGCTCGACACCCTCCGACTGGAAACCCCCCTCGGCAAGCTTCATGCGGCAGGCATGCTGCGCGGGCGCAACGATGCGCCCGCAGGCTGGCAACGACTGCATGCCGAACTGCGTCTGAGCATGGATCGCGCACTGATGCTCCAGGCCTTCCGCGCCAGCCGCTGGGTGGACAACGAGCGCGCCGCGACCCACTTACTGGACACCCTGCGCGAACAGCAACTGATCAGCGGGGAAGACAACGTCCACGCCTCGCTCAGCCTGTGGGAAGGCGCCCTGACCGTGTCGGGAAGGGTCATGCCGATTGACACCCTGCTCGGCGGAGAACCCTGATCCAAGCGCTAGGCTGCTGAAATACTTGTTTCAGCAGCCAAGGCGGGACATGGATGTCCCGGACCCGGCACCGCTAAAAAACTCAAGGAAGAGGTTTTTCAGCATCTTGCCAGATCGCCAACGTCTCGATGAACGGCGCACCATCGGCCCGAAGAAGCCGGACCTCCTGCGAGCGCACACACCCGCAGCCACCCACGCAGGAGCGTCGCCCCCGCCGCGAGACCCGAGCCAATCCACACCACCCCAGGGGACCTACGGACGAGCGGCTAACAAGAAGCCTGATGTTAAGACCCCGTTTCCAGCCATTTTCAAAGGCTTTTTCAAGGCCTGCTAGAATGACGCCACGCCGTGAAGTTTCCGGCGGCCATACCCCCAGCGGCCAGACAAGCCAACGAGGGCATACGGGCATGGATGCCCAGCGCGGCCCAGGCCGTGTAGGGAAGCGCTGAAAAATTCAGCGACTCCCGTTTGGGACAGGATGCCCCCCAACGTGAACAACGATCTAACTCGTTGATTCAAGAAGACCGTCGCGGGCATGTGCCGCGACGAGGCGAGCTGAATGAAGCCAAGGATGCTTTATTCATCTCTTCCTTGGACAAGTCCGGACAACCGCCTTGCCAGCGGCGGGAAGATACCGTGGACGGTACCCTCCCGCCTGATACATATCGAGTCCCGCACCCATGAAACCCGTCATTGCCCTGGTGGGCCGTCCGAACGTCGGCAAGTCCACTCTCTTCAACCAGCTCACCCGCTCGCGCGACGCCCTGGTCGCCGACCAGCCCGGCCTGACCCGCGACCGCAAGTACGGCAGCGCGCGCCTCGGCGAGCGCGAGGTCATCATCATCGACACCGGCGGCCTGTCCGGCGAAGAAGCGGTACTTGACGAGCGCATGGCGGTCCAGACCTGGCGCGCGGTGGACGAAGCCGACGTAGTTCTGTTCATGGTCGATGCGCGCGCGGGCCTGACCGGCTCGGACGAGCACATCGCCGAACAGCTTCGGCGCAAGAACAAACCCATCATCCTCGTCACCAACAAAATGGACGGCGCCAACGAAGCCGTCGTGCTGGGCGAATTCAGCCAGCTCGGCCTGGGCGACCCGGTCTACCTGGTCGCCGCCCATGGACGTGGCATGCATGGTCTGGCCGAACGGGTCGCCGAGCATCTGCCACCCGCGCCGGAAGCACTGGACGACGACGCCATCGACGCGATGGGCATGAAAGTCGCCATCATCGGCCGCCCGAACGTCGGCAAGTCCACCCTGGTCAACCGCCTGCTCGGCGAAGAGCGGATGGTGACGATGGACATGCCCGGCACCACGCGCGACTCGGTATTCATCCCCTTCGAGCACAAGGGCAAGCCCGTCACCCTGATCGACACCGCAGGCGTGCGTCGGCGCGGACGGGTCGACAACATGATCGAGAAATTCAGCGTCGTGAAGACCCTGCAAGCCATCGATGCCGCCCAAGTGGTGGTGCTGGTGCTGGACGCGCGCGAAGGCGTGGTGGATCAGGACCTGCACCTGCTCGGCTTCGTGATCGAACGCGGTCGCGCCCTCATCATCGCGGTCAACAAGTGGGATGGGCTGGACCACGACCAGCGCGAGAGGGTCAAGGTCGAACTCGATCGCCGTCTGGACTTCATCGATTACGCTGAAATCCTGTTCATCTCCGCCCTGCACGGCTCCAACGTCGGCCTGCTGATGGACAAGGTTGAGAAGGCGCACGCCTCCGCCGGCATCAAGCTCTCCACCCCGAAGCTCACCGAGGCGCTGGAAGTCGCCCAGTTCAAGCACCAGCCGCCGCTGGTCAACGGACGCCGGATCAAGCTGCGCTACGCCCATCAGGGCGGACGCTTCCCGCCCACCGTCGTGATCCACGGCAAGCAGACCGACCGCCTGCCCGGAGCCTACAAGCGCTATCTGGAAAAATTCCTGCGCGACCAGTTCAAGCTCTACGCCACGCCCATCCGGCTGGAGTTCCGCACCGACGAGAACCCCTACCAGCCGGAACAGAAGCGCAACACCAAGTCGCTGATGGAGCACCTGAAGGAAAAACGCGACCGCCGCATTGCCAAGGGCCGCGTACGCAGAGGGCAGGAAAAGTAGGCCACGCACACGCAACCTATGGTTGCGTTTGGCTCTATGGGCACCTAGAATTCACACCGAAATCGCGCCCCTGGCAGTACGCCTCCCGAATCATCATGGGAGAGCCGAGCCCAGGGGCATTTTTTTGCAGGAGGCAGCATGGCGAAAACGGCCATCCTTGTTGACGGCGGATTCTTCATCAAGCGCTATCGATCGATTTACACGGATAACGCCGATCAGAGCCCGGCACAAGTCGTGCGCAATATGTACGCAGGAGTATTGCGCTTGCTCAGACAGGCGAACAGGAACGGCCAATCGCATTGTCGCGAGCTGTACCGGGTGTTTTATTACGACTGCCCGCCCCTGGACAAGAAACTGCACAATCCTGTAAGCGGGAAACCTCTCGATCTTTCCAAGACGCCCGAAGCCATCTTCAGGAAAGCCCTCCACGACGAACTCAGGAAATAACGGAAGGTGGCGTTGCGACTGGGCTATCTTGACGATGGCCATGGCCATTGGAATCTGCGCCCTCAGGTCACCAAGGACTTGCTCTCAGGCAAACGCTCACTGGATGAGATCGGTGAAAGCGATGTCATCTATGAGACGCGTCAAAAGGGCGTGGACATGAAGATCGGCGTGGATATTGCCTCGCTGGCCTTCAAACAGGCCGTCGATCAAATCATCCTCGTCGCGGGAGATAGCGATTTTCCTGCCGCCAAGTTGGCACGGCGTGAAGGCATCGACTTTATCCTCGCTCCCATGTGGAACCCCATCAAGCCGGATCTGCATGAACACATTGATGGCCTGATCTCGGGCTGGCCCAAACCCATTCAAAGAAACTGATCCATGCTTCGCGTCATCACCGCCAACCTCAACGGCATCCGCTCCGCCGCCAGCAAGGGCTTCTTCGACTGGCTTCCCACGCAGAAGGCCGACATCGTCTGCCTGCAGGAGCTCAAGGCGCAGGTCGACCAGATCGGCGCCGAGGTGTTCTGGCCCGAGGGCTACCAGTGCTACTACGAGCCCGCCGAGCGCAAGGGCTACAGTGGCGTAGGGCTGTACTCACGGCGCGAGCCGGATGATGTGATCGCCGGTTTCGGCGTGGAGGAGTTCGACCGCGAGGGCCGCTATCTGGAAGCGCGCTTCGGCAATCTGAGCGTGGTCAGCCTGTACGCACCTTCAGGCTCCGCCGGGCCGGAGCGCCAGGCGAGCAAGGACCGTTTCCTGGAGGTCTTCCCCGCCAGGATGCGCGAACTGAAGGACGCGGGCCGCAGCGTGATCATCTGCGCCGACTGGAACATCGCTCACAAGCCGATCGACCTGAAGAACTGGCGCGGCAACCAGAAGAACTCCGGCTTCCTGCCGCACGAGCGGGCCTGGCTGGATGCCCGTTACGACGAGGACGGCTGGGTGGACGCCTTCCGCGTGGTGAACCAGGAGGAGGAGCAATACACCTGGTGGTCCAACAGAGGCCAGGCCTGGGCCAAGAACGTCGGCTGGCGGATCGACTACCAGATGGTCACGCCGGACCTCGCGGACAAGGTTCTGGCCACGTCCATCTGGAAAGAAAGCCGTTTTTCCGATCATGCCCCCCTGACCGTGGACTATGACTTGTCGGCGGAATAAGGCCAGACTCCGCCACCGACTGAAACCCTCGGGATTGCAACGCGGAAACAACCGCTTCACTAACGACCACATCCTCATGCCCATGCCGGACAGGATGCGGTTCTGACAGTCCTGGCCAAACCGCAGGCCAAGCTTGGACTGATCTTCCTCGACGTCAAGCGCGCCGCCGAGGCCGTATCCAAGGCCATCTGACCGGGGATGACGCCCGCTCACCCCGCGATCCGGTGGGCGCGGGCGCCTCTCTTGCCAAGCCAGGAAAAAACCCGCCTCAGCCTGTCGGCGAGACCGGCTCCCGCTCAAGCGCGGCGGCGAAAAAGCCATCCGTGGCGTGACGCGCGGGATCCAGCCGGAGCATTTCTCCGACCCCCGGCACGACGATGCCCTGTTCCGCCAGGATATCGCGCGCCGAAAGGAGCCTGAAATCGGCATGCGCCGCCAGGAAGCGTTCGACGATGCGCTCGTTTTCCTCCGGCAGGAGAGAACATGTGGCATAGACCATACGACCGCCCGGCTTGAGAAGTCGCACGCTGCCCTCCAGCAATTCGAACTGTGTGCGATTGAGCGTTTCCAGATCGAGCGGACGCCACTTGAGGTCCGGATTACGACGCCAGGTACCAGCCCCCGAGCAGGGTGCGTCGATGAGAATACGGTCGAACGTGCCCTTGGCCCGTTTGAGGTGCGCATCGCTCATCCCGTCGATGGCTACGGGACGCACATTCGAAAGCCCCGCGCGACGCATGCGCGGGGTCAGCTTTTCCAGGCGGTGGGCCGAAATGTCAGTCGCCATCAGGCTACCCTTGCTCTGCATCAGCGCGCCGAGCTGGAGCGTCTTGCCGCCCGCGCCCGCGCACAGGTCGAGCACCCGCTCGCCAGCCCGCGGCGCCACCAGATGACCGACAAGCTGACTGGCCTCGTCCTGAAGCTCGAACAGACCTTCCTTGAACGCGGGCAGATTAAATAGCGGGCGACGATCGTGCCTGCGCAAACCATGCGGGGCATAGGGCGTCAGCTCGGACGGCAAACCCAATTCGTCCAGCATGCGCCGGATGGTTTCACGATCCGTCTTGAGCGCATTGACCCGGATATCCACCGGCGCGGGCTGATTCATCGCGGCCATCAGGCTCAGCAGCCCTTCCTCGCCGTAGACCGGCAACAAGCACTCGGCCAACTCATCGGGCAGGTTGGCGCGTACCGCAAGCGGGGCTTCGGCATCGCTGCGTCCGACGCGATCCAGCGCATCGGGCGCGCCGCCGCCCCCCAGCCATTTGACCAGGAATTCGCGCTCCGCCCACGCCTGTTCGAGCAAAAATCCGCCGGCGAGCATGTTCCATTTGCTCTCGTCGGTCTTCATTCTCCACGCCAGGCTTCGGCGGGTACGCAGCACGCCGTAAACCGTTTCCGCGACCACGCCCCGGTCGCGCGCACCCATTTGCGGACGCTGGCGGAATTGGTGGTACAACACCTGGTCCGCCGGGACGCGGCCCCGGGCGATCTCTTCCAACACCTCAAGGGCGAGGGCGAAATGATGATAACGGCAGCTCCCCATCCTGGGCTGACCGCCCGCAGGCCGAGCGCGCGCGGGTTCCCGAGGTGTTGCAGAGGTCTCTTCGGCTCGAATTTCGGTGCTCATATGGACAATCCCATCAATGAAAACGGCCCGCCATGAGCGGGCCAGGAGATACGATCAGGCCAAATGCCGGTTACGGGTGGTACTGATACAGCCAGGTTTCGGTGATCGGCTTGCCGTCGATTTCCAGGCGGCAGCGCAATTCCACAGGCTCCTGTCCATCCACAGTGATATCGAACTCCGAGCGCCAGCGCGGGGTGTACCAGATGGCCTCGCTGCGGGTCAGCGAGACCGCGCCGCGCGAAGCGCTCACGACCACGCTGGGGCGCACGCCCCAGGGGATGGACTTGAGAATCTCGCCATCCCACTCAATGACAACCTTCTTCGCATTGGCCGGACGATCCTTGCCGAACTCACCGCCACGCCCCATGCGCAGGGCGACCGCTCGGGCAAGGTCCTTCTTCGGGAAGTAAGGGATCTCGGCCAGCCAGTGCAGACGGTACTTGAAGCTGAAGCTCTCGCCAGCCCTGGCGGGCTTTTCCGGCACCCAGAACACGCCGATGTTGTCGTAGATCTCGTCATCGGTCGGAATCTCGACCAATTGCACCCGCCCCTTGCCCCAGTCGTTGAGCGGCTCGACCCAGGTAGTCGGGCGCTTGTCGTAGTTCACGCCATCGAGGTAATGCTCGTAATTGCGGTCGCGCTGGGCCAGACCGAAGCCACGCGGATTCTCGTCCATGAAAGACGAGAACATGATGCGGGTCGGATTGTTGAGCGGGCGTACCAGACGCTCGCCCGCGCCGTTCCACATCACCAGGGTGTCGGAATCATGGACCTCGGGACGCCAGTCGTGCGAGTGGGCCGCCGGATATTCGGCATACCAGAACATGGAAGTCAGAGGGGCGATGCCCAGGCGCTCGACATCCTTGCGCAGGAAAATGTGATTCTCGATATTCATCACTACGCCGCTGGCGCGGTGCAGCTCGAAGCGGTAGGCCCCGGTGACGGACGGCCCGTCCAACAAGGCATGGACAATGACCGGATCGCCCTCGCTCTTGGCGGGCTCGAACCAGAAGGAGCGGAAGTCCGGGAACTCCTCCGGCTCGGCCGCGCCCACGTTCAGCGCAATACCGCGCGCGGACATGCCGACCTGGCCCAGCTCGCCCACGGCACGAAAATAAGCCCCGCCCTGGAAGGTGGCCCAGGGTTCACTCTTGGTCCAGTCGCCGATACGGCGGGATTCCTGTACCCAGAAACCGGCAATGGCGGACTCGCCAGGACGAAGATCGTTCATCGGGCTTTGCGGACCGAAGCTGAAGTAATCCGGCTGGTAGATGATCTCGCGCGCCTCGCCATCCTCGACGGCAAACATGCGCACGGTTTTCTGGAAGTAATAGCCGACCGGGCGGAAGGTGATCGGAAAGGCCGAGGTGTCATCCTTCCACAGCGCGCGGTCCAGCCTGAACTTGATCTTGCCCTGCTCGTCGTAATCGATCTTCTTGACCGCCTCGGGATTCGGGCGCGCCGGTTCCTTGTATGGTTGCTCCGCCATGTCCCGAGCCTGCCGTATCAACCATTCGAAAGAAAATGACCTGGCCTCGCCAAACTTGAGTCCGGCGGCCTCGGCGGCGGCGCGAGCTTCGGCTCCGAACAGACCAAGAAGCGGCAGACTGCTCATGGCGGACAGGAAGCTGCGGCGAGCGTGATCCACGGACATGCGAAACTCCAATCGAGGGTGTTACGGGATAATGACGGCGATTGTACGTCCTAATCCTTCCGAATAGACCACCCCCTGGCACTCAATCGCGCTGAGCGGGGCGCCCGAAGGTGGGATATCACGAGCGTAGGCCGAAGGCCACGCCCCGAAGGAGCGCATGACACCGCCAGCGCTCGGCGCTTCCCGCCTCTGATGCATGCGGGATTCGAGCCGCTGGACTTCTACATCTCTATCCTTGGTGTGCCCAAGATCATGGCGGTGCAGACCACGGGAAGATGATCTACGGCACGGCACCGAACCTGTCAATCAAGCGCAAGAAGGCTCACACAAAAAAATCCACGTAGAGAAATAGGGGACAGGCTCACCACGATATTTGGAGGGTGTGCCCCTTATTTCTCCGTTCCCAGCCAGTCCGCCCATTCGGCAAACAACCGCGCATCCCCCGCGCAGACCGCCGAGCGCTTCTCCAGCGTGTTGTTGAACACCGCCTCGCCGTCCAGCGTGCAGCTGAATCCGCCCGCTTCTTCAAGGATGATGTGCCCGCCCGCGTAGTCCCACAGGCCTTGCTTGCCGTGCAGGTAGAGGTGGAAGCGGCCGGTGGCGACCCAGCACCAGTCCAGCGCGACGGAGCCGATGGAGCGTTGTGAGCTGTAGGGCGCGCTGACCGCCAGGCGCGTGGCCAGTTCGGGCGAGAGGCGCTTGAAGTCGATGCAGGCGATGGTCTTGTTCATCGGCACGTCGGTCACGGGCGAGGCGATGCGCTCGCCGTTGAGCCAGGCGCCCTGTCCGCTGGCGGCGCTGAAGGTTTCGTCGCGCATCACGTCCATCACCACGCCGAGCACCACCCGGCCGCCGCGGATCAGGGCCAGAGAGGGGGCGAAGATCGGGATGCCGGCGGCGAAGTTGCTGGTGCCGTCGAGCGGGTCGAGGATCCATAGTCCGCTGTCGGCGTGCTGCATCAGGCGCTGCTGCTCGGCATCGGTCATTTCCTCGCCGAGGAAGGGTATCTCCGGCCACCGTTCGGCCAGTTCGCGCTGCACGCGGGCCTGCATGGCGAGGTCGGCTTCGGTCAGCCAGGAGCCGTCGGTCTTGAGGTGGTTTTCGACATTGCGGTAGCGCGGCAGGATTTCGTCCAGCGCGGCCTGGCGGATGAGGTGGGCGACGGTTTGGCGATCAGGCAGGGGCATGGTGGATTCTCGATGGCGGTTGTTCGGCTCCCTCCCCCCTGGCGGGGGCTCTCGACGTCCGCACCCTGCAAGGGCTTTGGCCATGGATGGCCAAAGGGGCGGAGAGGAGGGATCAAGGCTGGGGAGAGGGGGGGCTTGCAATGAGTCGCCTTGTTTCAGCGCACGATCACCCTCTCCCCAACCCCTCTCCCCTCAAGGGAGAGGGGAATACATGTTGCGGCTATGTCATCGCCTTTCCACTCAAGGGAGAGGGGCTCCATCACGAGGCGGCTTACCGCTCGAAACTGTAAAACACATCCGCCCCAGCCTTCACCCCGCTCTGCACCTGGACATGAATGGCGCGGGTCAGTTCATAGCGCAGAATGAAGGTTTGCAACCCTTCCTCCAAACCCTGCACATAACGCAGATACAACCTCGGCGTAAGGTAGCGGCCCAGCACCAGGCTGATCTCGCGGGTCCCGGCATCCGTCTCCACCGTCGCCTCATCCAGACCGAAAGCATCGCCAATACGCCCGGCAAGCACGTCGCTGTTGGCATAACCCGCCGCCTGAATGGCCTGCATCATCAGTTGCGCATCGCCGCCGCCACTGCGCTTGAGCGACTTGCCGGTGATCAGGTAGGAAAGCGCTTCGGCCTGTTCCATGGCCGGTTCGGAGAACAGACGCACACTCGGACGACTGGCGCGCCCGCCGACCAGCACGCCCGCCACCACGTTATCCTGCGTCACACGCCGCACGGCTCGAATGTCCAGCGCAGGGTCGGCAAGCGGTGTGTCCGCGTAGAGGAGGCGCCCGCGCTCAATGAGCAGATCCTGCCCATAAGCCCTGTATCGTCCCTCGGGGATGGTCAGCTCACCCTGGCCGGTCGGCGCGGGAAGCCCTGGCCGATCCGTGATCGTCAGATGACCGCCGATGCGGCCGTCGAAGCCTTTTCCCCGTACCCGCACCCGCTCGCCAAGCACCACCTGGATACGGGTGTGCATGGTCGGCGTCCGCTCTGTCGGTGGCGCACCCAGCAGACGCACATCGCCGGACAGACGCGCACCGACGGGTCCGCCCGCCTCGCCCAGGTCAAAGAGGGCCTCGGGAATCTCCACCCGCCCTTCGATGAGCCGCTCATGCGGCCCCAACGTGACGGTAAGATCGGGCGACGCCTGGACACTGGCCTCCGGCAGACGGAGCACGCTCAGGTTTTCGCCGCGCGCTCCAATCCTGGCGCGCCAGTCCGGAAGGTTGGAGAGATCGGCATCGCCATCGATATGCAACAGCCCCTCCCCGAGCCTTGCGCTGCCCTCCAGGGTCAGGCGATGCCCAGGCCCCGCGCGCACCAGCAGGTTGCCATCCTCCATGCGTGCGCCCAGCTCCGGCAACAAGGCATGCGCCTCAAGAATCTGCGCGCCGCCGGTCAGGCGTGGCGCGGCCAAAGTGCCATCAATGTCGATGCGACCCGCCAGACGGGCGCGAGGATCTTTCAGCATCGGCATGAAGGCTGCCATTAACGCGGCGTCCTTGAAGAAGACCTCCAGCACGCCGTCCAGCGATTGAGCCGATCCCACGCCCCGCTCCAAACGCAAGCCAGGCAAGGCAAGACGGGTTGCGAGGCGGTTGGAAGGGTCCATCGAAAGCTCAGCCGCGAGCACGCCTTCGCCGCCGCCCAGGCGCGCCTCGGCATACGCCTGGGTAAGCGAGATCGAACGCCATTGATCGCGTTGAGCGCCCGCCACATGCAAGCGCACCGCGCGACCATCCAGGCGCGCATCCACTCGCGCCGGGCCGTCCGCCGGAGCATCAAGCACGACATGGCCGTCCAGCTCTCCCTCCAGGCGAACCGAGCGATCCGGCAGCCAGGGTTTAAGCCGCCCAAGCCCGAATCCGCCCAGGTCGAACCGCGCGGTGACTGCCCCGGCCCGCCGCCATTGCCCGCCGAAGCATAGCCGCGTCATGTCCTGACCCCAGCACCATGCCCCCAGCTCAAACCGATCGACCTCCGCCTGCACCTCGCCCAGCTCCGTGGCGCGCCAGTCGCCGAAAGGCGTGCCGTCAAGACGCCCCTCTGTCAGGCGCAGACGCTCGCGGACCCCGTCCCAGTCGCCCTGACCGGCCAAGCGCAGGGTCATTCCGCGTCCGCCCTGGCTCAAGGACGCCTCCAGCGCATGCGCCTCGGCACGACCAGAAAGCGTGACCCGAGCCGTATCAAGCACCCCTCGCCCATCCCGACGCACCCCGCGCAACGCCAATTCGACCTGCGGAACCGTTTCACCGCGCGGCTCACCCTCCGCCTTGAGACGAAGCTCATCAACGGTCAGGTTTTGCCAGCGCAACTGTGCCCCCTCCGCCTCGGCGCGCAACTTGGGCGACTGGCGCGCGCCACGCAGTTCCGCATGGGCGCGCAACACGCCCCCGGCGCCGGGCAGCAATTCGGCCAGATCGGGCGATTTCAGGCGCAGCGAGAGATCGAGCGCCTCTCCGACCAAGCCATGCACCTCCACCTCACTACCACCGGAATGCAACGCGAATCGTTCCAGATCCAGCGTCCCATCCTCCAGTCGGCCACGCGCCCCGGCCTCCAGTGCATGACCGCGCAGCTGGCCGCGAAGCGCCTCCAGATCGAACTGAAGACGCGCTCCGCGCGGCAGCCATTCGCCCTCCGTCCGCACAAGAGCGTCCAGATGTCCTGGCCACGCCGGGTGCAGGCGCTCGGGCTTGAACGCTTCGGCCCGCACGGTGAGCCGCCAGTGTGGCGGGCCGCTCCATTCGACCCGCCCTTCGGCGGACAGCCGGGTCGCATCCTGCTTCAATTCCACGGTTTCGAGATCGGCGCCCAAGCGATCGCCATGCGCCTCCATGCGGAGGTCCCAGAGACCGGGGGCGGCAGGAGCGGGCGCCCAGACTCCGGCATCCACCCGCTCCGCGTACAGCGCGGCTTGCCAGGGCAAACGCTCATCCAGGGGGCGAATGCGCGCGCTAAGGCGCGCGGCGAAGGGCATTTGCACGGACTGCTCGAACCGAAGATCGCGCAGGCTTCCGCTCACCCGGCCCTCTCCTTCGAGCGACCCGCCCAGCGTGGCTGGAAGATGATCGCCAACAAGGCGCCAGTGCACTCCAAGATCGAGCGCATCCTCGGACCGCAAACCGAGACGCCCCTTCACGCGGGCCATCCCCCAAGGCGTATCGAGCTCGAAACGCCGCAGCTCCACCGCGCTGCCGCACAAGGCCGCCGAAGCATCGAGGCGCCGCAAGAGGAGGCGTTCACCCGCCGCATCGCGCAAGGCCACATCCTCGAAAGACAACTGCTCCAGGGTGATATCCAGCGGCACAACCAGGTCTTCGAAAGGTGCAGAGGCAGTCTGCTTTGGCGCGGATGGCGCAAGCTCCACGCGCAGGCCGCGCACGGTGAGCGACAACACATGCCATTCGCCATGCAGCAGCGCGAGCGGCCGCCAGCGCAGCTCCGCCTGCTCGGCATCGAGCGTGAGCGACGCGACGCGCACACGCGCCCCGACCACGGCGACCCGATCGATCAGACGCCCGCTCACCACGCCGGACTCAAGCCAGCCGCGCTCGGCAAGCCGCCCGGCGACGAAACGCAGACCGGACTCCGTCCCCGCCAGCCAGACAACCAGCGCCGACGACGCGCCCACGCACAGCGACAACAGCACCAACACTCCGACCGCCCATCGGCGGGCGCGAATCACAAGTCCACCCCCAGGCTGAAGTGGATACGCACATTGTCCTTGTCGTTTTGCAGACCATGCGCCACATCCAGCCCCACCATCCCGACCGGCGAACGCCAGCGCAATCCCATGCCCAGTCCTGTCTTGAGCTCGATGGAGCCGTCGTTGAAGGCATTGCCCGCGTCCACGAACAGCGCCATGCCCCAGGGATGGGCGAACATCCAGTCATACTCAGCGCTGAGCACAACCAGATGCTGACCGCCGACCACCTTGCCCGCCTCGTCAACCGGCCCCAGGGATTTGTAGCCGTAACCGCGCACACTCTGGTCGCCGCCCGCGAAGAACCGCAAACTCAGCGGTGTCTGAGCGAAATCGTCCGCCAGACTCGCACCCAGGCTGCCGCGCAACAAAAGCTGGTCGCGCCCACGCACGGGCAGGGTCCAGGCCGCGTCCGCGCGGGCTTGCAGCAGGGAGGTGTCGGACAGCAGCCCGCCCGCCGCGCAGCGAGTCTCCAGATCCAGCCACCAGCCGCCGCCCTGGCGGTCACGGCGCGGGCGATAACCAAGTTTCAGGCCGGGCAAGAGCATCCGGCCACGCCCGATGGGGCGATCATCGACACGATCGTCCTCAGCCAGCCAGGTCAGACTGACCTGACGCCTCCAGGCATTTTTCACATCGTTGGCCGAAAGGCGGAACCGAACGATTTCCGTCTCGATATCCTCGACGGTCTCATGACTGTAACTCAGCGCCACGCCCAGGTAGTCGGTACGCGGCGTGCCCCCCAGCGCAAAATCGCCGACGGTCACGCCAGGCGCAAGCCAGGGGCGGCGGTACTCCGCCTCCATGTCGGCATCAATGGCGGACAGGCGCAGCCTGCCGTACACCCTGTCACCCCGTGGGTTGAGATAACGGCGCTCGATCTCCGCTGAGCCGCGCGGCCCGGTATCCGTACCGAAACCCAGGCCGAAGCTGTAGCGCGTACGCGCCCGCGCGGCCAGTCGCACCACCACGTCCACGGTGCGAGTCATGGGATTGGGCGTGGGTTCTACCTCCACGCGAGCGAAATAACCGGTGTCCGACAGAGCGCGCTGCAAGGCCAGCAAGCGCCACAAGCGGTAGGGCTCGCCCGGCTGCCAGGGCACATGCCCTTCGAGCAGCGCCGTGTCAAACAGCGTGCCCTCCGCCTGTTCGAAGCGAACGACGCCGAAGCTGTAGCGCCCGCCTGTGTCCATGGTCAGGAAGACATCGGCCGTGTTGGAGGCAGGATCGACCAGGATCTCGTGGCGGGGGAGAGAGGCGTCAAGAAAGCCGCGCTCACGCGCGCGCTTGAGCCACTCGGCCTTGAAGTCCTCATAAGGGCCATGCACGAGCGGCCCCTCAGGCACCAGTGGAAACTCGCGCATGTAACCGCTCAGACCACGCTGCTCGCGCCCCGCGCCAAGCAATTCGAGCGCCACCGTGCGAATGCGCACGATCGGCCCCGGTTCGCCGCGCAGGCGCAGGCGCCACCCCTCGGGCAGCGGCTCGACACTGACGCTGGCGCGCGCATCGTAAAAGCCGGAAGCCTGCATCGCCCTCGCCGCCTCGACCTCTGCACGGCTAGCCAGATGATCGACCAGCAGCTCATCAAGGTAAGGGCTGGCCTTCTGGCGTTCGGCGGATAACGAAGCGCGCACCCCGGGTTGCAGGTATTCGGGCAGACCCTCCAGGACAACTTCGAGCCTTGCCCGACCTGACGCACTCGACTCATCGCCTGGTTCACCACCCGCGTCGTCTGCCAGCGCCACACCTCCGGCAAAAAGGGAAAAAAGCCCGGCGGCGACCACCCGAGGGACGGAAAGCCTCACCACCCCTCCAGATGGCTGAACGGCTTGCTGTTTCGCGCCTCATCCCGCTCCAGTCGCTCATACTCGCGCCGAACGGCCTCCATGCCGTGGCTGCGCTCCAGCCGACGCAGAACGAAATGACCGCGCGCCATGTCCTGAAAATGGCGCAGGAAAAGCAGATTGAGCGCCGCGCCAGTAGCCGCCCCCGCCACCGGCACGGCCTGCGCGGCGGCCTTGTCGGCGATGACCACGCCGAAACGGGCGGCAACGGCCTGGACGAAGCGGAGCATGCCAGGTACCGCAGCGCCCGCGCCATAACCGCCAACCTGGGAGAGGTGCAGGGCCAAGGCCAGACGCAGGCCGTAGTAGCCGGTATCGGCGGCATCATCCTCATGCGAGCGCCCCCCCAGGGCAAAGACCTCGACGCAGGCCAGACGTGCCTCTCGCGTGCTCATATCCTCGCCCTCGGCGTGCGCGATATCGGCGATCGCGCGCAGCATCAAGGCCGTGGTGAGGGGCAGCTCGGCCAGCACGGCGGCGGGTCCGAAGAAACCGCCCGCCGCACCCGTACCCATCACCAGCAAACGATGCAGGACAGGATGGGAGGGATGCGGCGGCATGCGCTCCATGCTCCCCGCCACGCCATCCAGCATGCGCAGCAGCACGCTCTCCGCGGCGCGGCGCGCGCGACGCTGCCAGCTTTGCGGGAACAGCCTGGCGGCCTGGTCGAACGGGCTGCCGACCACATGACTCAAGCGTGCGGCAAGGGAGGGATGTTCCAGACGACGGTGCGCCTGGCGCAAGGCTTCGAGGTCCTCCGCCGACCATCGCTCCGGCGGCACGGCGGTGGGTACAAGCGCGGTCATGGTGCTCATCGGAGACTCTCGCTGCATTCAGGGCATGGCGGATATTTTAGCAGGCTGGGAAAAGCCCCTCCCCGACGCATCAACCGGGCGAGCCGTGGACGGCGTGTTCGAGGATCAGCAGCCCAACGCCTCAAGCTTCTTTTCCAAACGCCCGACAGAGATGGGGATGGCTGTTTTCAACTCCTGTGCGAAAAGTTGCACGCGCAATTCCTCCAGCATGAAAGTGAGGTCAGTAGGCGGCTGTTTGAGCCTATACGCCCGCAGAAGCAGCGGCTCAAGCTGAACGCGCGCCAGCCGGTCGCGCTCGGGGTTCTGGTCCAGCCGTTCCAGTCGGCGGGCGATGGCCTTGAGGTAGACCGGCAGACGATGCCAGATCGCATCCGGGGTATTGATGATGAAGTGGCGCTCGAACAAGCGCTCAAGCTGCGCGCCGATATCGCGGGCGACGTCGCCGGGAAGGGTGCCAGACCGCTGCAAGGCGCCCCCCCCCGAGGAGCGCGCGGCCCCCGCCGAGGGCTCGACCCAGGAGAGGGAGGCCCGCCCGCCGATCCGCTGGTGCAGGGCTTGTTGCTCCTTGAGAAGGCCACGCAGGATTTCGAGCAGCTTCAACCCTTCAGCGTACAGGCGCGGGCGACAAGCGGCGACATGAGCCTCGAAACACTCCCGGTCTCGCGGCCACTCGCCCGCGAGAAAGACCGTGCTGGCCACACGCCAGACCACCTCCTCCTGCAAATCCGCACAGGGCGCGTCGATACCCTTCACAGCGGGCAGCGCGGAATAGAGCAGACAGAGTGCGTTGTCGCGCGCCACCTCGCGCTTGAGCGCCTTCACCTCCTCACGCGCGGCAAGCAGGAACAGGCGGGTGAGACCTTTCGCCGTGGCTTCGCGTGCGGCCTCCGGGGTGTCGAGCTGGGACAGGGTGACGCTTTCGCCCGCATCCACCAGCGCTGGGTAAACAGTCACGCTCCCCTCCCCCCTGGCGGGGGCGGGGGCGGGGGAGGGGCCGGGGGAGAGGGGGACATCCACCGCCATCACCTCGGGCAGCTCGTCAAAATCCCAGCCGGTCAGACCCTTGCGCGCTTCGAATCGTTTGACGAAGGCGCGCTTGGCCGCGCCGCCAAGGGCCTGCTGCATCTCGGCAAGATCCCGCCCGCTGCCGCGGATCTCGCCCGCATCGTCCACCAGCTCCACCCGCAGTCGCAGATGCGGCTCGATATCGGCCAGCGGCCAGTCGGCAGGCTCGATGGACACGCCCAGCATGCGCCGGACTTCGTGCGAGAGGCGCTCCGGCAAGCTACCCGGCGGCGGCCAGTCCCGCACGCCTTCGGTAAGCCGCTCGACCAGCGCGCGCGCCACATCCGGCGCGGGAACCAGATGGCGACGCTGTGCCTTGGGCAAGGCCTTGATCAGCGCGGCGACCTTCTCTTCCAGAAGACCCGGCGCCAGCCATTCGGCGGCATGGGCGTCCAGCCGGTTCAACTCGGCCAGCGGCACAGTCGCGGTGACGCCGTCGTCCGCCGAACCCGGCTCGAAGTGGTAGCGCAGCGGAACTTCGATATCGCCAAGGCGCAGTCGGTCCGGCAAACGTCCGCCTGTGACGGCCTCGGCCTCATGGCGCATCAGCGTCTCACGATTCAGCCACAGGCGAGCATCGAGCGCCTTATCCTTGCGCAGGGCAGCGGCCAGGGTGGGGCCGTCAACAACCTCCGGCGGCAACTCATGCTCGAAGAAGGCGCACAACAAGTCCTCATCGACCAGGATATCCGGCCGTCGGGCCTTGGCTTCCAGCGCACGGATTTCGGCGATCAGAGCAGCGTTGTGGCGGATGAAGGGGGCGGTTTCCCAGGGGTGGCGGCCATGTTCAGGCGTGGCCCCAGCCTCCAACGCCTGCAACACCCCCTCCCGAATAAAAATCCGCCGCGCATCCGCCGGATCAATCGCCGCATAGTTCACCGCCCGCCGCAGGACCACCGGCAAGCCGTAGAGACTGAGCGTCTCGTAGGCGGCAACCCTTCCAGAGTCTGGCTGGTAGCTCGGCTCCGTCACCTCGCGGGTGAGCAGGTGGCGGGCGAGCGGCTCGATCCAGCGCGGGTTGATGGCGGCATTGGTCGCGCCCCACAGGCGCGCGGTCTCGATCCACTGGGCGGACATGAGCCACTTCGGCGGCTGCTTGGCCAGCGCGGAGCCGGGGTGGATGGCGAGCTTGCGGCCCTTCACTCCGCGATAGGCCTGCGGCTCTGGCCTGCCCTTCGTTTTGGCCGGGGCGGTCTTGCGCTTTTCCTCCTCGCGCAGGCCGAGATGGCCGAGCAGGCCGGTCATCAGGGCGCGGTGGATGGCGTCATCCGGCGCGGGCTTCTCGTTCTCCCGCACGCCCTCCTCGTGGAAAAGACCGCGCAGTTCCTGATGCAGCGAGCGCCATTCGCGCATGCGTACATAAGAAAGAAACTGCTTTTCGCACAGCCCGCGCAGCTTGGCCTGCGATAGATGTTTCGCCTGTTCCTCGTACCAGCCCCACAAAGCGAGCAGACCGAGGAAGTCGGAGGTCGGGTTCTTCCACGCCGCATGCGCCTGATCGGCGGCCTGCTGCCTGTCCGCCGGGCGCTCGCGCGGGTCCTGCACCGACAGGCCGCTGACGATGACCAGCATCTCGGCGAGACAGCCGTCATGTTCCCCGGCAAGCAGCATGCGCCCAAGGCGCGGATCGACCGGCAGCCGCGCGAGTTGCGTGCCAAGTTTGGTCAGCCGCCGCTCCTCGTCCACCGCCTGCAACTCGAACAGCAGGTCGTAGGCAGCCTTGATCTGACGGCCTTCGGGCATGTCGAGGAAGGGAAAGTCATCGACGTGCCCAAGCTTGAGGCTCTCCATCCGCAGGATGACGGAAGC
Source organism: Pseudomonadota bacterium (assembly GCA_040756355.1). Lineage (GTDB taxonomy): Bacteria > Pseudomonadota > Gammaproteobacteria > Halothiobacillales > Halothiobacillaceae > Thiofaba. Next base: position 88,988 of record JBFLZK010000019.1, read on the forward strand.
AAGGTTGGTGCGCAGGATCTCGGGGTCGGTATGCGAGGGGCGTTTCTCGAAGTCGTCCTCGCTGTACAGGCGGATGCAGATACCGGGACCAAGACGGCCGCAGCGACCGGCGCGCTGGCGGGCGGCGGCCTGGCTGATCGGCTCGACTTGCAGGCGCTGCACCCCGGCGCGCGGCGAGAAGCGCGAGATGCGCGCAAGGCCGGTGTCGATCACGTAGCGGATGCCCGGCACGGTCAGCGAAGTTTCCGCCACGTTGGTGGACAGCACGATGCGCCGCCCGGAGTGCTTCTGGAACACGCGCGCCTGTTCGGCGGCGGACAGGCGCGCGTAGAGCGGCAGGATCTCCGTAGGCCCAAGATGTTTTGGCGGGTGATGCTTGCGGAGCGCCTCATCCGCCTCGCGGATGGCGCGCTCGCCATCAAGGAAGACAAGGATGTCGCCCATGCCCTCGGCGGCCAGTTCATCGACCGCGTCCAGCAGGGCCCTGGGCAGGTCACGATCGCGGTCGTCTTCATCCCCCTGGACGGGGCGGTAGCGCATCTCGACCGGGTAGGTGCGCCCCTCCACCGAGAGGATGGTTGCGCCATCGAAATGTCGACTGAAACGCTCCACGTCCAGGGTGGCGGAGGTCACGATCAACTTCAGTTCCGGGCGCTCCGGCAGCAGCCGCTTCAGGTAGCCGAGCAGGAAGTCGATGTTGAGGCTGCGCTCGTGCGCCTCGTCAATGATGAGAGTGTCGTAGCGGGAAAGCAGCGGGTCGGAGTGGATCTCCGCCAGCAAGATGCCATCGGTCATCACCTTGATGAGCGTGGAGTCGCCGACTTGCCCGGCGAAACGCACCTGGTAGCCGACCTTTTCGCCCAGCGGCGTGTCCAGCTCCTCGGCGATGCGTGCGGCCACCGAGCGCGCGGCGATGCGACGTGGCTGGGTATGACCGATCAGGCCGCGCGCCCCTCGCCCCGCCTCCAGCGCGATCTTGGGCAACTGAGTGGTCTTGCCTGAGCCGGTTTCGCCACACAGGATCAGAACCTGATGCGCCTCCAGCGCGGCAAGAATCTCATCGCGGCGGGCGACCACCGGAAGCTCTTCGGGATAGTGAATGGCGGGTGTCAGCGCGCGACGCGCCTCGACCGCCTGGCGCGAGGCTTCCACGAAGCGTTCCACCTCGGCCAGCCCGCGATCGAAGGGCTTACCCTCGCGCGCGCGGCGCTCCAGGCTGCGCAGGCGCTTGCGCAGCTCGGGCAGGTCGCGGCAGAGCACATCGTCGGGCGGATTTATCGGGGATGGAGGCGGACGCCTCGTGGGGGAGCTTTCGATCATCGGTATAGTATGAACGAAGCATTCAAGGAGTCAGAATCTTGCCACGCCTCGCCCTGTTCACCCTGCTGGCCGCAACCCTGTTCGGCCCGGCCGCACAGGCGGCAAGACCGCTACTGACGGATGACGCGGGCGCGCTTTCCCCCGGCGGTTGCCAGCTCGAAACCTGGTTCAAGGGCCAGAGCATGGGCAATGAGTTTTGGGTCATCCCCGCCTGCGCGCCGACCGATTGGCTGGAAATCGCCGCGGGCCGCACCTGGCTGCTGGACGAAGAAGGACGAGGGGCAGGCGGCGACAGCAGCCTGTTGCAGCTCAAAACCCTCTTCAAGCCGCTGGACGATGACTGGGGCGTCGGTCTTGTGATCGGCGCGCTGAGCCGGGAGCACGAGCCGAGCGACTTGCTGGGCTCGACCTATGTCTACACCCCGATCAGCCTGATGCTCGCCGAAGGGCTGCCCCTCCATTTCAATCCCGGATGGCAACGCGAGCGGGACAGCGGTCGTTCGGCCTGGACCTGGAGCCTGGGCGCCGAATTCGACCTTGCTCCGCGCATCCAGGGCGTGGCGGAGAGCTTTGGCGAGGAGGGTGCGGGCGCCTATGCGCAAATCGGCCTGCGCTTCTTTCTGGCCCCGGATCGCGTCCAGATCGACGCATCCTGGGGCAGGCGCCTCAACGGCGGTGGCGAGGACTGGTGGACGCTCGGCCTGCGGCTGTTCGATCCTTCCATCCTGTACTGACCCGCCCGGAGACCGGCAGCCCCTCCGTTCCGGCTTCACGCCAGGTCCCGGGAGCCAGGCCTTCCAGGGTCCACGGACCCACCGCCCAGCGGATCAGGCGCAGGGTGGGAAAATCGACGGCGGCGGTCATGCGCCGCACTTGGCGGTTCCGCCCTTCGCGGATGACCAACTCCACCCAGGAGGTCGGAACGGACTTGCGGAAGCGCACCGGCGGGGTGCGCTCCCACAGCCATGCCGGTTGGTCGATGCGACGCGCCTCCGCAGGGAGTGTCGGCCCATCGTTGAGCGTCACGCCCTCGCACAGCCGCCCCAGCGCCTCGTCCGTGATCTCGCCTTCCACCTGCGCAAGATAGGTCTTGGGCAGTTTGTGGCGCGGATCGGCGATGACCGCCTGCAAGGATCCGTCATTGGTCAGCACCACCAGACCCTCGCTGTCGCGGTCCAGCCGTCCGGCCGGATAGTAGCCCTTGCGATCGACAAAATCGGCCAGGGTGGCGCGGCCCTGATCGTCCGTGAACTGGCAGAGCACGTTGAAGGGCTTATTGAGCAGAAGGACGGTCATGACTGCAAATGAAGAAGCCCTCCAAAGGCTCTAGCCGTTCGCTCAAAGTATTGTTCACGGGAAAGCCCCCTCGCTTCGCCCGTCCCTTGCGGGGAGGTCGAAGCCGGTTGGGGAGAGGGGTAAGCGGCGTTTGGGCGTGTGTCCTGAGGAGGGCGGCCCACCCTCTCCCCGGCCCTCCCCCCTCAAGGGGGAGGGGGCAGTCCGGCGCATCTTTCAAGTCTCGTCAGGCGGCAAGCAACGCTTCAGGCGAAAGGCTAGTCCAAAGGCTAGCCCTTCGCTCAACGTGCCGAGATGGAGCAAGAGCCCTCTCGCCCCTGGCGCCCGCCCCGATTCATCGGCCCGAGGGCGGGCCTCATCCTCGCACGACAAGGATCAGGCGCGGCTCTTGAATTCGCCGGTGCGGGTGTCGATCAGCACCTTCTCGCCGATCTCGATGAAGGCCGGCACGGTGATTTCAAGACCGGTATCCAGCTTGGCGGGCTTGGTGACTTTGCCGGAAGTATCACCCTTGGCGGCGGGCTCGGTGTAGGCGATCTCGCGGGTGATGGTGGTCGGGAATTCAACGCCGATCGGACGATCCTCATAGAAGGTGATTTCGACCACGTCCGTCATGCCATCAATGATGTAGCCAACGCCGTCGCCAAGATATTCCGCCTCAACCTCGACCGGGTTGAACTCGGCATCCATGAACACGTACAGCGGATCGGCAAAATAGCTGTAGGTGCACTCTTTCTTGTCCAGGATGACCTGATCGAACTTGTCGTCGGCCTTGTAGACCTGCTCGTTGTTCATGCCGTTGAGCAGGTTCTTGAGCTTCATCTTGACCACGGCGGCGTTACGGCCGGACTTGTTGTATTCGGCCTTGAGCACGACCCAGGGCTGGCCGTCGGCCATCATGACGTTGCCGGCGCGGAATTCTTGAGCGATTTTCATGCAGTGTTACCAGAAGGTCTAAGCGGTTGTTTAACCGCCGCATTGTAGTGGACCGTCACGAACTTGACCAGTTGCGCGGACAGGTCGCCGCCCCGTGCGAGCCGCGCCGCACGCGCGGCGAACCAGGGCGCACGCCGGGCCAGTTCCGCCAACGCCGGGAACCAGCCTGAGGCTGTTTCGGCTGAGCGCCCCCCCTCCTTGTTCCATGCCCGCATCAAGGGACCAAAGCTCTCCAGGCCCGGCTCGTCCAGGGCAGCATAAGCGGTGACGAAGGCTTCGAGCTTGTCCATGTGGGCGCAATCCTCCGTCGGGTAGACATGCCAGAGGAAGGGGCGACCCGACCAGAGCGCCCGGGCCAGCGACTCCTCTCCGCGCACGATGTTCAGATCGCAAAGCCACAACAGGCAGTCATATTCGGTCTGCGGCAGGAAGGGGAGCACATGCAGACGCAAACGTCCCCGGGTGAGCGCCCCCCCCGGCGCGAGCGGTGTTTCCGGGAAAGCCTCACGCACGCTGTTCAGGCTGCGCCCCTCCGGCACATAGAGCGTGACCGGCCCAGGGGCATCGCATAGCTCGCGCAGGATGAGCGGCAGGGCCGGGTGCTCATAACTGAACAAGGACATGGCCCATCCTTCAGGCGCGGGAACGCCCCAGGTCGTGCACCAGGCCGCGCGCGCCTTTGCGTCCGCCATGAAAGCGTCACGACGGGGCAACAAGTCAGCCTCGCGCAGCACCCCTCCCGCGCCAGATTGGATGCCGGGAAAGAAAAAATGCCTTGTCAGCCCGTCGCGCTGGATGGACGAGAGCCCGTGACAGCCCGCCACCCAATCCTCGGCGCTGAAATATTCCAGGTTGACCCAGACCGGCCTGCGCACGCATCGGCGCATGGCCTCGCGGTAAACGGCGGGTAGATCGCAAGCAAAGGCCTCCACGACGACTTCGGCGGGTTCGATGACCGGAAAGTCCTTGGGCCAGCGGCGCACTTCGATGCCCCCGAGCCATTGCTCGTCCAGATCACAGCGCACTTCCGGCGCCAGTCTGCGCATGGTCGCAAGATCGTCCACCCAAAGGCGCACATGCTGTCCATGCTCATCAACCAACAGGCGCGCCAGTCTCCAGCAGGTGGCAATGTCGCCATAGTTGTCCACCACGGCGCAGAATATGTCCCAACGCGCACGCATGACGAACCGCCTCACTCAGTCGGTGCGATCCGCGCGGCCAGCAAGGCCTGGATGTCAGCCACCTCTGCGGCGCTGATGCCGTGGGCCATGGGGTAGGTTTTGTAGATCACATCGGTGCATCCCATGGCGTGCAGTGCATCGCGCGCGCGCTCGGCGGAGGCGGGACGAACCAGGTCGTCATGCACGCCATGACCGATGAAGATGGGCGTGCGCTTGGCGGCGGGATGAACCTCTCGCCCGAGCTCGTCGCGCAGCGGCAACCATGTGGACAGGGCAAGCACCGCGCCCAGCGGTTCTGGATAGCGCAGAGCCGCATGCAGAGCCACCACCCCGCCCTGAGAAAACCCGCCAACCACGATGCGCGAAGCAGGTGTCCCGGCGGCACGCTCGGCGTCAATCCAGGCGCGCGCCTGGGTCGTGGCCTCACGTATGCCCGACGCATCCACCGGGTCAGTGGGCGCTAAGCCGAGAATGTCGAACCAGCCCCGCATGACGTAGCCGCCATTCAGGGTGATGGGTCGACGCGGAGCATCGGGACAGACACGACGCACCTCGCCGGGCAGCGCCAGTGCCTGGGCCAGACCGGCCATGTCGGAACCGTCGGCGCCAAGGCCGTGCAACAGAATGAGGCTGAGGGGCTGCATGCGCAGAAACCGTCGCGGAAATGAATGTGGCAGGGAGTGGAAGCTTAACAGGCCGACAGGCTATCCGTTCCGCTTGTGGCTTGCGCACGCCCCGAGCGATGTCCGCTCTCGCGGATGGAGCAATCTCAAATAAAAAAAAAGCGGCCCGAGGGCCGCTTGGTTTCTGACGGACCGATCATCCGGCCCGGACAGAGTTCCGAGAATCAGGCGATGGCCTCTTCGGCGGTATCGGTCTCACCGGCGTTGTCCTTCCAGGTGATCTTGATCTTGTCGCCGGACTTGGCCGGGGCCTTGAAGGACAGGAACGGGTTCTTGGAAACAGCGGCGGACATGTTGCCAACGAGAACGGCCTTGCCATTCACTTCAGCGGTCACCTCGGTGATGAACTTCGGGGTGATGTCGGCGCCAGTGGTCTTGTCCTTGCGATTGCCCGGCTCCATCGGATGGGTGATCAGGCACTTGACTTCAGCCATGTCGCCAGCGACGGAGGCGCGGATTTTGATGCTACCAGCCATTGAAATATCTCCTGGTGAATCAGTTAGAAACGACGAAGGTCATGGAGGGGGCGAATTAACCGCCGCAGCCGCCGATGGTGACCTTGACCTCTTTCTTGGCTTGCAGCAGCTTGCCGCCGGCCTTGACCACGCCAACCACATTGGCGGTCTTGCCCATCTTGATGCGGGTGGACAGGTACGCAGCCGCGCCGGTCAGGTTGTAGTTGCAAACCAGCGGCATTTCGTTGCCGTCAACCAGGATGGCGATGGCTTCGGCAGCGCCTTTGCCTTCGACGGTGACCGGCACGACAGCGCCGTTTTCAGCGATGTCCGGGGCCTTGACAGTCACGTCGGCGCTGTCAGCGGCAGAGCCAGCGCCCATGGCGCCGTTCAGGGCATCGCCCATGCTCTTGGCCTTGTAGGCGGCTTCCGGCCAGGCGGCGAAAGCGGCACGCGGGGTCAGCAGGCCAGCGCCTACTGCAACGCCAACGGCGCTGGCAGCCAGGCTGCCCTTCAGGAATACACGACGGTTGCTCTGCATGGTGTTCTCCTCATGTTTGAGTTGTGTGTGCGTAACACGCCATTCATCAATGCAGCGCGCGTGCCAACTTAAGGAGTCGCTTATAAACAAGCAGTTAGGAAAGTCCATGCACAAGACGCGGTGCAAACTGCAACCGACAGCCGTTGCAGTTTGCAATCATTCTTCGCCAAATGCTTGCAATTTGCGCCATAGGGTGGACTTATTGATGCCCAAGGCGCGGGCCGTCTGCTCGCGATTACCCTCCAGACGGCGGAGGGTCTTTAGGATGTAGCGGCGCTCCAGCGCCTCAAGCGTGGGGTGATCGGCATCAATGGCGCCTGTATGAGACTCCTCGGCCGCCCCTGCTGGCGGTGTCCCGGTCATGTCCGGGCTCGCCGCCAATGACGATGTCGCCGTCTCGGTCGCAAGGTCGTTGCCAAGGTGCAACACACCGCCTTCGGCCAGCGCCACATGACGCTCGATCAGATTTTTCAGCTCGCGAACGTTGCCCGGCCAGTCGTAGGCCACCAGCCGGGCCATGCCAGTCGGGTCAAACCCCGTCACGTCGCGATGGTAGCGTGCGGCGAAATCATGCACGAAATGATCGATCAGCGCCGGAATGTCCTCACGGCGATCCCGTAGCGGCGGCATGCGCAGCTTGACCACATTCAGACGGTGATAGAGGTCATGACGGAATTGCCCGCCTTCCACCATCTTCGCAAGGTCGCGGTTGCTGGCCACCACAAAGCGCACATCAATGTCGATCGGCGTCACCCCACCCACGCGGGTGACTTGCTGCTCCTGGACCACACGCAGCAGCTTGGTCTGCATGGCGTCCGAGATGTTGCCGATCTCATCGAGGAAGACCGTGCCGCCTGAAGCGACTTCGAGCAATCCCTGCTTGGCCTGACTGGCGCCGGTGAAGGCGCCCTTTTCGTGCCCGAACAGTTCGGACTCCAGCAGACTGCCGGTGATGGCGCCACAGTCGATCACCACGAAGGGTTTGTCGGCGAAGTCGGACAGGCTATGCACGGCGCGCGCGGCCAGCTCCTTGCCCGTGCCCGATTCGCCTTCGATCATCACGTTCACGCGCACATCGTGAATCTTTTCAATCACCTTGTAGACCGCGTGGATCGCGCGCGACTCGCCCAGCATCGCGTCATATCGGCGCAGAGGGGCTTTCCGGGCTGGGCGACGGTCGATCTGTTCGCGAATCAGCCCAAGCAACTCGTCCATCTCGAACGGCTTCTTGATGAAATCGGTCGCCCCCAGGCGCAGAGCCTCGATGGCATCGTCCAGGGTGGAATAACCGGTGATAAGGATGAAGGGGAGTTTGGGTTGGAGCGCTCGCACCGCCTGCAACAGCTCGATGCCGCTCATGCCCGGCATTTTGAGATCGGAGACCATGACTGCGGGCGGCGCGGCGGACACCCTCGTCAGCGCCTCGCGCGGGTCACGGAAGACCTCCACCGCGAACGGCTCGCGACGGGCGAAGCGCGCGAACAACTCGCCCGCGCGTGGGTCATCGTCAACGAACAGGACTGCGGGCTTGCTCATGGGATCGGATCTTCGGGCAGGGTAAAACGGGGCGCAGCGGCGACCAGCGGCACGTCAAAACAGGCCTCGACGCCACCGCATTCTCGATTGCGGACATGCAAGGCGCCACCGTGATACTGGACAATGCCCAAGCTGATGGATAGCCCAAGCCCGGTGCCTTCTCCGACCGGCTTGGTGGTGAAGAATGGGTCAAAGATGCGCGCCAACACATCGGGTGGCATACCCGGCCCATCGTCTCTGACGCATATTTTCAGGCGACCCTCGCCGCAGGCGCCATCCACTTGAACCGCGCCGCCGGGACGGGAAGCGTGCAGGGCATTTCGCAGGAGATTCAGGAGCACCTGCTGGAGTTGGTCGGGATCAGCCTCCACGACGCAGTCCGGGTCACAGGAATGGAGCCGGACGTGAACATCGCGCTCCATCGATTCCGGGTCCAGCCGGGCGACCGTCTCCTTGAGCCAGGAACAGACCGGGAAAGGTCGGTGGGCTGGCGGGAGCTGACGCGCGAAGTTCATTACACCGCGCACGATGCGTCCCGCGCGCAAGGCCTCGTCGCGCAGATCCCGCACGTCCTCGCGCAGGCTGTCGGCGGAGCGCGGCAGACCCCGCTCGATCAAGGTCGCGTAGGAAAGGATGTTGTTGAGCGGATTGTTGATTTCATGCCCGATCCCTGCCGCCATCTGGCCGACACTGGCGAGCTTCGCCTGCTGCGCGGCTCGGCGCTCGGCTCGTGTGCGCTCCTCCTCCGCCGCCCGCAGGCGTTCCGCCATGCGGTTGAAGTCGGCCTCCAGGGCGCGGATTTCCCGGGTGTGACTGGCCACCTCGACGCGCGTGGCCGGGTCGCTGGCAAAACGGCCCAACGCCTCGCGCAGGCGCAGGATGGGGCGTGCGATGTGGCGCGAACCCAGCCAGGCCAGCAGGGCCGAAGCCGCGAACGCCAGTAGTCCGAGCAGCCACAAGGCCTGACGCAAGGCTCCGTAGGGCGCGTGCAACATGTCTTGCGGTACGGCAAAGGCCAGAATCCAGCCGGTAAGCTGGTTGGGGTAGGGGTGATATTCCTGATAGTAGATGCGCCAATGCCCGTCGCGCGTGCTGAACACGCCGAACGGACGGCGCTTGATACGCTCCCACAGCTCGCCGCGATCCAGGCTTTGCAGCTTGACCTCATGAGGCTTGGGCGTGCTGAAGCGCGTATCCAGGCGATCATGGTAGAGCAGCAATCCATTGCGCCGGGCGTCGTCCAGGTTACGCTCGGCGATCAGCAATTCGGCGCCCGGCGGGCGTGGCACCAGACGCAGGATGCGGTCCAGATAATCACCGAAGGTATTCACCGCCAGCACCGCGCCGGGCCGCCCGCTTTCGCCAAGCGGCACCAGCGCGGTCAGCATCGTCAAGGTCTGACCGGTCAACAGATCCCAGCGGCTTTGCGGCAACTGCATGAAGCCGATTTCGCCGAGTGGAAGCTGGCGAAGGCTGCGGCTGAAGTCCGGATTCATCATCTCCTCCTCGGCATATTCAACGCTGCCAAGGCTGGGGTAGATGACCGGATGAGCCTGCCCGCCAGTGATCTTGATGAGGGTGTTGCCCTGCCCATCCAGCACCCGCAAGCTGCCCAGCCCCGGCACCGTGCGCTGGAGGGTTTGCAGGAACTGGGTGAGTTGATTGCGCAGCGGCAGGTAGTCCGGATGGCGGACCCCCTCGTTGGCGGCACGGGCGACCGGCAGGAAGTCTTGCATGGCGGCAGATTGCGCAATGCCCCGAATCACCTCGCGCTCGTAGGCAAGGTGGTTGTCGATCTCGGTGGATAGCGCATTGAGGCGGCTATTGATGTCGCGGTCCACATCGTCCAGATAGCGTTGTTCGCTCCAGGACAGCAGAACCAGCGTCAACCCCAGCAGGGGCAGGCCGGTCGCAAGCAGGGTCCAGAGGAAGATGGTGCTGCGCAGGCGCATGGAATTCGAAAACTCTCTACCAACGTGGGTGCATCATGCCCGTGCCCGTGCTATCGCGCCATGCCCGCCGGGCGGCACGAGCGGACGACCAGGCCTCACGATCCGGCGACCGTCTCCGCCCACCACAGCCGCGCCCGCAATCCCCAGGGCGTGGTGTAGCCCGTTTCGACAAAGCGGATCGCGCCTCGTCCGTCCACCACCAGATGCAGCGGCACGGCCTTCACGCCGAGCGCCGCCACCCGCCGACCGTCCGGGTCATTGAGAACGGCGAGCCGCACACCTTCGTTCTTCAGATAGGTGCGTACCGCCGCATCGTCGCCCGAGCGCCAGGCCAGGCTGACCACGGGCACATCCTCCGCAAGCCCGGCGATCCCCGCCAACTCGACACGGCATACCGGACACCAACTCCCCCACACGTGAACGATGAACCCTCGACCCGCCAGCGCGGCGGTATCGAGCGACTGGCCGTCCAAAGTCTGCCCGGTGATGCGCGGCAGCATCGCGCCGGGCAATTCCGGCGCGTGCCAGGCGCGCAGGGCGAACAGCACGGCGAGGATCAGCGCGGCCTCCAGGCCCCAGCGAAGCAGTCGTTTTCGGAGCGGCGGTTTTTCCTGTGTCATGGCGTTATGATGAGCGGATGAGTCGCAGCAAGCCATCCATTCTCTCCGCCCGAACCCTTGCCCGAACCCGCGTCTTCGAGGTCGAGGAGGTTCGCCTGCGCTTTTCGAACGGCGTGGAAACGTGCTACGAACGGCTGGTCGGCAACCCGCACGGCGCGGTGCTGACGGTAGCATTGAACGCGGACGGAGAGGTGTTGCTGATCCGCGAATACGCCGTCGGACTGCACCGCTATGAGCTGGGCCTGCCGAAAGGGCGGATCGAGGAGGGCGAAGCGCCCATTGAGGCTGGCCTGCGTGAATTGCGGGAGGAAACCGGTTTCGGTGCGCACCGCGCCGAACGGCTCGGCGAGCTGACCCTGGCCCCCGGCTACAGCACGCAACGCACCCACGTGGTGCTGGCGCGCGATCTGCATCACGCACCGCTGGAAGGCGACGAGCCTGAGCCGATCGAAGTCGTGCCCTGGCCCCTGGAGCGTCTGGCGGAGCTGATCCATGTGACTGAATGCAGCGAGGCGCGCACCCTGGCCGCGCTGTTCATGACTCGTGAGTACCTGCTTAGGGAGGAGGGCGCGTGACTCTCGACCCCGCGCTTTTCGAGGCAGCGCGCCAAATCGCGCTGGAGGCTGGCAAGGCCATCATGCGGGTCTACGCGGGGGATTTCGAAGTCGTCGCCAAGCATGACCACTCCCCCGTGACCGAGGCCGATCTCGCCGCCCACCGACTGATCGAGGACGGCCTTCGCGCACTGACACCAGCCTATCCGGTGCTGTCCGAGGAGGGCGCTGACATCCCGTTCGAAACTCGTCGGGGCTGGGCGCGTTACTGGCTGGTCGATCCGCTTGATGGCACCCGCGAATTCGTCCGGCGCAACGGCGAGTTCACCGTCAACATAGCCCTGATCGAACACGGGGAGGCCGTTCTCGGCGTCGTCCACGCCCCCGCCCTGGGCCTGACCTACGGTGCGCTCCGTGGCGGCGGCGCCTGGAAATGGCGCACGGAGGGCGACGCGCCGGAGCGTATCCGGGTCCGCAGCCCCGCGGCTCGCCCCTTGCGCGTCGCGGTCAGCCGCTCGCATGGCCATGAGCGCATTCGAGCATACCTGGAAGCCCTAGGCGCGCATGAGCCGATCCTCATGGGCAGCGCGCTCAAGTCCTGTCTGGTGGCGGAAGGCGCGGCCGATCTCTACCCGAGGCTGGGCCCGACCTCCGAATGGGACACCGCCGCCGCGCAGTCCGTGGTGGAAGAGGCAGGCGGTCATTTTACCGATGCAAAAGGACACCGGTTGCGCTACAACTCTAAAGAGTCGTTACTGAACCCCGAATTCTTCGTGTTCGGCGACGATACGATCCATGGCTTGCGACACCTGCCGCCGGAACCGGCGCGAGATGCTTGAAAGCCCGTGCAGGCAGGGATTCGCACGGGCAGGATGAACACATGACCGAATCCAGCGCGGCGCACCTTCCCCCCTTGGACATGCTCTGCCAGGCCATGATCGACGCGGTCTACCTGCTGGACCCCGTGACCTCCAAGATACTCTGGTGCAACCGCGCGGCCTACGAGACTCTCGGGCTGGACGCATCGGAAGTGCTCAACCACTCGGTCCTGAGCCTGCAAAAAGATGTCACCGGATTGCCGCAGTGGTCGGACATAGCCACCGTCATCCGCAGCGTTCCGAATTACACCTTCGTCGGTCGCCACAGACACCAGGACGGCGGAGAAATCCCGGTTGAAGTCATCACCACCCGCCTCCTGCACCACGAGCGTGAATACTTCCTCTCGGTGGCGCGCGACATCAGCAAGCGCACGGCGCTGGACCAAGACCTCCAACAGCGCGACCATCAGCTCTGGTTCGCCCTCAACGAGGCCATGGACGGCATGTGGGACTGGAACGTCCCGCGCGGCGACGTGTACTTCAGCCCGCAGCTCAAACGCATGCTCGGCTATGGGCCGGACGAGATGGAGCCGCGCGTGGAGAGCTGGAGCGAAAACATTCACCCCGAAGACCGCGAGCGGGTGCTCGCCGTACTCAATCGCCATCTGCAAGGCCGGTTGATGCGCTATGAAGCCGAATACCGGCTACGCAATCGCAACGGCCACTATATTTGGGTGCACGACCGAGGCAAGGTCTGCCAATGGGACCCGCAGGGTCGGCCTTTACGCGCGGTTGGCATGGTCCAGAACATTGCTGATCGCAAACTGCTGGAAATGCGCCTGGAGAGCCTCGCCCATATCGACGATCTGACCGGCCTTCCCAACCGGCGGGCTGGCATGGCGCAACTGGAACAGCAACTGGCGCTGGCGTCACGCATGCAACAGCCGCTCTGTCTTGGCATCCTGGACATTGACCACTTCAAGCGCATCAACGATCGCCACGGCCATGCCAGGGGGGACGACGTGCTGCAACGTGTCGCGAGCGTGATTCGCAACACGCTGCGGCGCTCCGACTACAGCTTCCGCATGGGCGGCGAGGAATTTGTCCTGATCCTGCCCGGCGCCAACCGGGCGGACTGCCGCGAAGTCGCCCGCAAACTGCACGAAAGTCTGGCCGCGATTGACTGGATTGGCACGCTGGGCGTGGAACCCGTCACCTTCAGCATCGGCATGGCCTGTCATCCGGAAGAGCACAGCCTGCCGGACCGCCTGCTCGCGGAAGCCGACCTTGCTGTCTACCGCGCCAAGGAAGAGGGCCGCAACCGAACCTGCTTCGCCTACGCGGACGAAGACCCCCCCGCCCGGAGCCACGGCCTGGCGGAGTAAGATCATCGCGGCGCACGGGACGGACCTCGGCGCACCCGAAACCGCGGCCCGGAGGCCGTGCGGCTTGGATCCGCAAAAGCGCGGGAGGAATCCAGACGACGGTCAGAAAGTTGAGGAAGCCCTTTTGCGGCCATCCAGACGGCCTCCGCGCCTCGCCCCCTGCTTTATCGGCCTCAATCCGCGCGTGCGCGCAGCCCGAGCTTGTCGTTGTCCCAGTTGGCCAGATATTCATCGGTCGGCGGCATCTGGACGTGAAAACCTTGCGCGGCCAGATTGGCGATCACCTTGCCCACGTCCTCACGCGCGAGCTTGCGCTCCGGCGTCAAGGTGAGCCGCATGGCCTCTTCGGGCTCGCGCCCCATGCGCTGACGCAACACTTCGGGCAAGTCGGCATACGGCATATCGGCGCGCAAGTAGAGATACATGCCGTCCTTGAGACGACTGCGATAGACGATGCATTCAACGTGATCGGTCATGGCGACCCCAAGTGTGGAAACAGGGCACGGATTTAGACAAATAAAGCCGCCCGAAACAAGGCCCGTCAGATTTCCAGCTGGCTCCAAGGAACCTGCTTGCTGTTTTCGGCAACGCCATCGCCGTTCTGATCGAACGAAACCATGGCGTAACCATTCGGCCCAGCCTCGATCGTCGTGATGGAGCCACTTGCCTCCTTGATGGTCATCCTGCCGCTCGTCGGGGAGGCGGGAGAAATCCCAGCGAACACAGGGTTGGTCTCCACCGTCAGATCGCCATATGTGGCGCTGCCGAGGATGTAATTCGCCGACCAGGTATAGTTGTTGCCCTGGGCGCTACCGGTGTAGTTCACACTTTTGAGTGTGCGGGTGTCGCTTGCCGAGGTTAGCGTGAGCGCATCTCCCGTAAGCGCCCAACTGAACCCCGCGGCCGAACTGACGGTTGTGATGTGCTGAAGCGCGCCGTCCGTGGTCTTTGCGGGCAAGCTGTCCGTCAGATCGTCAATCGCGTATTGGCGAAACTGGGTTGTCTGGCGGAACGTGTAGGGATAGCCGCCCGTCAGGTTGACATCTTGGCCCAGGGTTGTCGTGATGCCACCGTTCTGCCAGAGACTTCCGAAAGACTTGCAAGCGGCGTAGTCGATCCTGTAGCCCTCCCCGGCCTTGCTGGCAACCTGATCGCCGTTGATATCGACGATATCCATGACCATGCTGCCGCCCCCGGAGCAAGTTAGGGATAGCGCGGCGGATGCCTGCATCATCGGGCGCGCCGGGCGAGCCTGCGCAGCGATCCCGGAAGAGTCGCTCGACGCTTCCTGAAGATTCCCCAGACTTTCCGCAGAAGAGTAGGCCTGAGCGGCAACGTCCTGGAAGTTGGAAGCGTTCACCTTGCCGGAGGGTGGCGTGGAGTTCGCCGGTGGCGATGTCTCGGGCGCGCTGCCGCCGCCACTGCCGGAAGAAGAGCCGCCGCCACAAGCGGTCAGACCGCACACAAGTAACATCGGAATCCAGGGCTTCATCATCAATCTCCCGTCCGGGTTGCTGGTTCCCAGAAGGTAAGGATGAAGCGTTGCAGCACGATGGCGGAAAGATGTCAGAACCAGTTGTATACATCTGATACCGCCTCTGAAGCTTTGAAGCCAATCCAGTTCGCGGCAGGACCGATTTCCGACCCATCGTGTAAACAAGACCGGGATGAGCCCGGCCTGATGTCAACACCAACGCCAGACAGTCTCTTCACGCAAAAAAACCCCTGGCTGACATGCGACGGAGTCGCGGCTGGCTGGGGAAATCAATAACCACAGGAGGAGCGCACGGCGGACCCGCCCCGACTACTTCGTCAGGATGAGCCTGCCCTTGCTGGTGATGCGCAGCAGATACTCCTCCGCGCCATGCACCAGCACCACGTCGCGACGACCCGCCATCAGCTTCTCAACCTCCAGGCGGGGGCGATCCCTTGCCGAGGATGCCTCGCCTGGGGAAAGAGAAGGAACTGTCTGATACTGGACTTCGCGCTTCATGGTGATACGAACGATATTCGTTCTTATTCGCGGCGTCAACGACAAAGTTGCATGTCTGGACGAATGCGCTCAGGCATGAAAAAACCCCGCCGGAGCGGGGTTTTCGTGGATCGAAGATCGGGCCAGGCCGGATGGATCAGGCCTTGTGGTAGTCCCAAACCTTCTGCACTTCGTTTTTCGAACCGAGAATGACAGGCACACGCTGGTGCAGCTTGGCGGGGGTCATTTCCATGATGCGCTCGTAGCCGGTGATGGACATGCCGCCCGCCTGCTCGACGATCATGGACATCGGATTGGCCTCATACATCAGGCGCAGCTTGCCGCCCTTGTCCTTGGTCTTGCTGTCGATCGGGTACATGAAGATGCCGCCACGAGTGAGGATGCGGTGCACCTCGGCCACCATGGAAGCCACCCAGCGCATGTTGTAGCGCTTGGCCAGCGGACCGGTCTCACCGGCGATGCAGTCGGCGACATACTTCTGCACCGGCTCTTCCCAGAAACGCTGGTTCGACATGTTGATGGCGAACTCGGCGGTGTCCGCCGGGATGGTGATGTTCGGATGGGTGAGCATGAATTCGCCCACGTCCTTGTCCAGGGTGAAGCCATTCACGCCTTCACCGGTGGTCAGGATCATGATGGTGGACGGGCCATAGATGCAGTAACCGGCGGCCACCTGCTCAACGCCCGGCTGGAGGAAATCCTGCTCGGCGGGGTCGGTCACGCCCTCCGGCGCGCGCAGCACGGAGAAAATGGTGCCCACGGTGACGTTGACGTCAATGTTGGAGGAGCCGTCCAGCGGGTCATACACGCACAGGTACTTGCCACGACGCGCATTGGCCGGCAGGTGATAGACCTCGTCCATTTCCTCGGAAGCAAGACCGGACACCTGGCCGCCGCGCATCAGGGTGTTGGTGAACACGTCGTTGGTGATGATGTCCAGCTTCTTCTGCGTCTCGCCCTGCACGTTCTCAGTTTCGGCGGAGCCGAGCACACCGATCAGGTTGCCCTTGTTGACGTAGCTGGAGATCACCTTGCACGCACTGACGATGTCGTTCATCAGCAGGGTGAACTCGCCGGTCGCGCCGACGTGGGAGCGCTGGCTCTCGATCAGGAAGTGGGTGAGGCTGGTGCCGAGTTGCATGCCGGACTCCTTATAGTGAGGGCAATATCTTGGTAATGTGACCCCGGCATGATAGCCCCGCATCCAAGACGCGACAATCTCACAGGACGCACCATGCCCAAGCCGCGCAACATCCTCTATGCCCAGTCCGGCGGCGTGACCGCCGTCATCAACGCCAGCGCCTGCGGCGTCATCGAAACCGCCCGCCGCCACCCGGAAGCCTTCGGCAAGGTCTTCGCCGCGCGCGAAGGCATTCTCGGCGTCCTGCGCGAGGAGCTGTATGACCTGTCCCTGGAGACGCCAGAACAGATCGCCGCCCTGCGCCACACACCCGGCGGCGCGTTCGGTTCCTGCCGGATGGATATCGGCGCGCCGGATACCCATCCTGAGCAATATGCACGTCTGGTGGAGGTCTTCCGCGCGCATGATATCGGCGCCTTTTTCTACAATGGCGGCGGCGGATCGATGCTGACCGCCGCCAAGGTAGCCCGCTTTGCGCGCGCGTCCGGACTGGACCTGACGGTCATCGGCGTACCCAAGACCATCGACAACGACCTGCCCCACACCGACACCAGCCCCGGCTTTGGCTCGGCGGCCAAGTACATCGCCACCAGCGTGCGTGAAGTCAGCCGCGATCTTGCCGCCATGTCCGGCACATCGACCAAGGTCTTCATCCTGGAGGTGATGGGCCGTCACGCCGGATGGCTGGCCGCCGCCGCCGGCCTTGCCTGTGAGAAGGACGACAGCCCGCTGCTGTTGCTGCTCGCCGAAATCGAGTTCGAACCCGAGCGATTCCTCGCCGTCCTGCGCGAGAAAGTGAACCGCCATGGATGGTGCATCGTGGTCGCCGCCGAGGGTCTGATGTGCCACGGCCAGTTCTGCGCCCAGGCGCAAACCAGCGAAATCTTCGGCCACGAACAACTCGGCGGGCTTGCGCCGAACCTTGCGCGCCTGGTCCGCGAGCAAGGCTACAAGACCCACTGGGCGGTGTCCGACTACTTCCAGCGCTCCGCCCGCCATCTCGCGTCGCGGGTCGATGTCGAACAGGCCTATGCCTGCGGCGCGGCGGCGGTCAGCTTTGCCATGGAGGGGCGGACCGACCTGATGATCGCTATCCGCCGCACCTCGGACGAGCCCTATCTCTGGACACTGGAGGGCGTGCCCCTGGACGAGGTGGCCGACGTGGAGCTGCCGTTGCCGCCAGAGTTCATCACCCCTGACGGCTATGGCATCACCGCCGCCGCGCGTCGCTACATGCTGCCGCTGATCCAGGGCGAAGACTGCCCGCCTTTCCGCGACGGGCTGCCCGCTTTCGCCGAACCGCGCCTGATCCTGGCCAGCAAGCATCTGTCGCCCTGGGACGATCAGCGCTGACCCCGCACGGTCCGGCAGGTCATCCGCTATCTTCGTCTTCGTGACACGACCAGGAGGATGACCATGCAGGATCTCGGCGGCTACCACCACATCACCGGCCAAAGCCTCTGGCTGGACAATCTCTCGCGCGGCCTGTTGCTGGAGGGGCGACTGAAATACGCCATTGACCGGCTTGGCATCCGAGGCGTCACCTCGAACCCGAGCATCCTCGACAAAGCATTGCGCGAAACCCCGGCCTACTACCGGGCCGATCTGCGCAACCTGCACCAGACGACGCTCGATCTCGAAACCACCTATGAACAGCTCGTGGCGCGCGACGTGCAGATGGCCTGTGACCTGTTCGCCCCGCTATGGGAAGAAAGTGAAGGGGTGGACGGTTATGTGAGCTGGGAAGTCTCGCCCGCGCTGGCGCACGACATCGACGGCACCCTCGCCGCCGCCGCCCGGCTGCGACTGCTGGCCGGACGCGACAACCTGATGATCAAGGTTCCTGCCACCCCGGAAGGCGTACGTGCCTTCGAAGAACTGACCGCGCGCGGATTCAAGGTCAATGTCACCCTCATCTTCGGACTGACCCAGTTGCGCGCCGTGTTCGAAGCCCATCTTCGCGGCCTGCGCCGCTGGCTGGCGCACAGCCGCGACCCGTTCGCGATACGCAGCGTCGCCAGCCTATTCTTGAGCCGGGTCGATACCCTGGTCGACAACCTCCTGGCCGCGCGTGGCACACCCGAAGCCGTCGCCCTGCAAGGCAAGGCCGCGCTGGCCATGGCTACGCGCGCCCACGCCTTGTACCGCGAGACCTACCACGGCCCCGCTTTCGCTGACCTGCGCGAGCGCGGAGCACGCCCGCAAACCCTGTTATGGGCCAGCACCGGAGTCAAGAACCCGGCTTACAGCGATCTCCTTTACGTGGAAGACCTGATGCTGCCGGACACCATCAACACCCTGCCGGATGCTACCCTCGGCGCGCTTGCCGACCATGGGCGAATCGTGCGCCACGATCCGCCGTCACTGGCGGAGGCCGAAGCGCACTACGGCCATCTGACCGCACTGGGCATTCACATGGACGGCGGCGTGGCAAGCGACCTGCAAACCGATGGATTACGGCTTTTCCAGCAAAGCTTCGATGCGCTGCTCAAGCAGGTGGAAAAAGGCTGATGCAGGCCGTCGCGGGCATGTACCGCGACGAGACGAGCTGAATGAAGCCTGGGATGGCTTTATCAGTTCTCCCTCAGACACCCCGCGCACGACCGCCATGGATCATGTCGGCAATGCGATTTCGACGCTGGCGCAGACTGACGGCGACAACCGCCAGTACATGCAGCCCGATCCATCCCGCCAACAGATTGAAGGCCCAGACATGGCGAGCCTCGGCGGCCTCGTCGCCGACGTAAGCTTCCAGCGTCAGCATCCAGCCGGTGACGGCGGTCGCCAGCATCAACGCGAGCAAGGCCAAGGCCGAGGCCGCGCCGGAGGGGCTGAGCCCAGGACCGGGCACGAGCCGCCCGCGCAAGTAATCCGGCAGCCTGCGCAGACGACCGAGGAAACCGTCCCAACGCGCGCCCGGATGGCGACCGAAGCCCAAGAAAACACGCCACACGACGAGCAGCGTGAGCGCATAGCCATTCCAGGCGTGTAGTGTGTCGTGGCGCTCGCTCGACCACCAGCCGATGGCGAATCCAAGAGCCAGCCCCCAGTGGATCAAGCGCTGCGCAAGACTCCAGATGTGGGGGCACGGCCCTTGATCACGGGCGCTTACCATGAACCTTTCTTGGCGATCTCGCCCGTGACAGGGTGGTAATAAATCTCCAGTTTCTCGCCCTTGGCATTCCAGCCGTAGATCTCATAGCAATTGCCGTCAGTGACCTTGAACAGCTTGAGCCTGGTCACTTCCTGCATGGCCTTGCCCAGCATTTCCGGGGCCGGTATCCAGCGTTCGGAAGACTCGTCAGTGCAGTGCGGACCTGCCACGGCAACGCCGGATAGGGTGAGCGCGGAAGCAAGGAAAAAGGTGCGGATGGACATGATTCAAGACTCCTGGACCAAAGGGGCGAGGGACCGATGCATCGGACTCAATGCATTCACGCCTGCGAATGATAATGATTATCGACATCCATTCAAGACACCATCGAACGCATTACCCCAACAATCCAGAGGGAGGTGGCCGCCCTGGGGGAAAGCCCACCCGTCGCCAGCCCGTTCGACATAAGACGTTGCCATGCTTGTTGTTTGGGCAAGCCATGCGTGGCTTGCCTTGCCGGGGTGTCGAAAAGGGGGCTTCAACCACCCTGCCAGGGCGTCGAGAAACTCAGCGTGCGGCGAGCAAATCCATCAACGCCGCGCGGTCCAGCACGGGTACGCCCAATGAACGGGCCTTGTCCAGCTTGCCGCCTGCGGCTTCCCCGGCGATCACAGCGGTTGTTTTCTTCGACACGCTGTCGCTGACCTTGGCGCCCAGCTCCTCCAGGGCGGCTTTGGCCTCCTCGCGTGTCATGCCCTCCAGGACGCCGGTGATGACGTAAGTGCGGCCTGCGAGGGGCTGATGCCCTGCGGACTCCATCGGCGCGTCCCAGCGGATGCCCGCCGCGAGTAATCCGTCGATCACATCGCGATTGTGTTCTTCGGCGAAGAACCCGGCGATGTGCGCGGCAATGGTGAGTCCGACATCAGGCGCGGCCTGTAGCCTCGGAAAACGATCTTTTTTGCGCTCCGCCCGCGCGGTCGTCAGATCGGCTTCGGCGGCCTCGCGCAGGGCCTCCAGAGAGCCGAAGTGACGGGCGAGTCCCTGCGCCGTGGTTTCACCAACCTCGGGGATGCCCAGCGCGAACAGGAAGCGGGCGAGGGTGGTGGACTTGGATTTTTCGAGCGCATCGAGCAGGTTTTGCGCGGACTTCTCGCCCATACGCTCCAACGCCGCGACATCCTCCAGCCTCAGCCGGTAAAGGTCGTCCAGTCGCTTGACCAGCCCGTTAAGCTCAAGAAGGGTGATGATTTTCTCGCCCAGCCCATCAATATCCATCGCCCGCCGCGACGCGAAATGGCGAATGGCCTCGCGCCGCTGCTCCGGGCAATAGAGCCCGCCGGTACAGCGCAGCACAGCCTCACCCTCCACCTGCTCAACGTGCGAGCCGCACACCGGACAGGAGGCCGGGGCGCTGATCTCGCGCGCATCCGCCGGGCGGCGCTCCGCCACGCTGCCCACGATCTCCGGGATCACGTCGCCCGCGCGGCGCACGATCACAGTGTCGCCGATACGCAAGTCTTTCTGGCGGATCATGTCCATGTTGTGCAACGTGGCGTTGCTGACCAGGACGCCGCCGACATGCACCGGCTTGAGCCGCGCGACGGGCGTCAGCGCGCCGGTCCGGCCCACCTGCCATTCCACATTCAGAAGTTCGGTCAGCTCCTCCTCGGGCGGGAACTTGAAGGCCACCGCCCAGCGCGGTGCGCGGGACACGTAGCCAAGCGCCTGCTGGTCGGCGAGGCGGTTCACCTTGAACACCGCGCCATCGATGTCGTAGTCCAGCGCATCGCGCAGGGAAAGAACCCTGGCGGCATAGCCACACGCGCCGCCCGCGCCTTCGACCACCTCATTGAGCGGATTGACCGGCAAGCCCCACCCGCGCAGGCGAGCCAACATCGCACTGTGCCGTTCGGGCAGGTCGAACCCATCCACCTCGCCCCAGCCATAGGCGAAGAAACTCAGCGGGCGGGTGGCGGTGATGCGCGAATCGAGCTGGCGCAGGCTGCCGGCGGCGGCGTTGCGCGGGTTGGCGAAAAGCTTCTCCCCAGCGTGCTCCAGGCGCGCATTGAGTGCGGCAAAGCCCTTGCGCGGCATGTAAACCTCGCCACGCACCTCCAGCACGGGTGGCCAACCCTCACCCATCAGACGTAACGGAATGGCGCGCACGGTGCGCACGTTGGCGGTCACGTCCTCGCCCCGCTCGCCGTCGCCACGGGTGGCGGCGCGCACCAGCACACCGTCCTCGTAGCGCAAACTGATGGCCAGGCCGTCGATCTTGGGTTCCGCGTTGTATTCGATGGCCTCGCCATCCAGTCGCTCGCGCACGCGGCGGTCAAAGTCCGCAAGCTCGTCCTCGTCCATCGCGTTGTCGAGCGAGAGCATCGGCGCCGCATGGCGCACCTCGGCAAAGCCGGACAGGGGCGCGCCGCCCACACGCTGGCTGGGCGATTCCGACGTGATCCAGTCCGGGTGCGCGGACTCGATCTCGCGCAGCTCGCGCATCAGACGGTCGTACTCGGCATCCGGGATCGTCGGTGCATCCAGTACATAGTAGGCGTGGTCGTGCGTCTCAATCTCGCGGCGCAGCTGTTCGAGCCGGACGAGCAGGCTATCGGTCATGGCGCGTTACGATTCCCGTGAAAAGAAAGGGCCGGGCTTTATCCGCAGCCTGATAAGGCGGGACATGGATGTCCCGCACGCAAGTCGATCACGTCAGTGATGGATTTGCGGATACCGGGTCCGGGCATGCACCGGTCCCGGTATCGCTGAAAAACTCAAGGAAGAGGTTTTTCAGCATCTTGTTAGCCCAGAGCTGTTTCGCGCATGCGGTCGATGGCCTCGGAAGACAGCTCTTCGCGTCGCTCGTCGAGCAATACACCGTCCAGCTCGTCAGCCAGACGATGGGCGATATCGAGGAACAACTCGAACACCAGTCCCGGCTGCGAGGCGGGAATAGGCAGCCGCAGGAACAGCGCCAGGGCGGGCGTGCGCTGCCCGGCCAGCGCGACGGGGTCGAAGACGCCGGGCGCGACGCCGTTCATCAGGCTGAACAGCACATGGCCACTGCTGTCGGCATGATGGTAGACGCCCATCTCTCCGAATTCGAAACCATGGCGGGCGAGGGACGCCAGCAAGGCAGACCCCGCGAAGCCCTCGACCTGACGGGCGACGAGATAAAGCGGCACGACGGGAGGTGGCTCATCGTCGGCGACTGCCGGTTCCTCGTGACTGCGCGGGGCATTCTCCCAGACGGCGCGAGACTGATCGCCCTCGCCCAACGGCAGGCTGGCCTGGGTATCGCGCGGCGCGGCCTCGTAACCGAAGCGCGGCGCACGGCGCGGCGGGCGCTCGGGGACGACATCATCGTCGAGCAAACGACGACGTACCGGCCCCGTGCCTTCCTCAGTCCAGCCGGTAATGTCCTCGATCATCGGCTCGCTGCGCCGCCTGGGCGCGCTGACGACGTCCAGCGGATCGTGCGCGGGCGGCTCGCCAAACGGCGACCCGGCGTCAGACTGGCGCTTGCGGCTGAAGAGAAACAGGCCAAGCAGCACCAGCGCCCCCAGCCCGAGAAGGATCCAACGCAAATCCTCCATGCACGCCTCTCACTAAGTAATCAGGAATCCAGAAGCCGCACGGCGGCGTCCAGATCGACCGCCACGATGCGTGACACACCCGCTTCGCGCATGGTCACCCCGACGAGCTGACGCGCCAGCTCCATGGTGGTCTTGTTGTGGGTAATGAAGATGAACTGCACACGTTCGGACATAGCCCGCACCATAGCACAGAATCGCCCTACGTTCGCCTCATCCAGCGGCGCGTCCACCTCGTCCAGAAGGCAAAATGGCGCGGGATTGAGCTGGAAGATGGCGAACACCAGGGCGATGGCGGTGAGCGATTTCTCGCCCCCGGACAACAGGTGGATATGGCTGACTTTCTTGCCCGGCGGACGCGCCATCAGGGCCACCCCCGCCTCCAGCCAGTCGTCCGAGGTCAGCGAGAGATAGGCCTCCCCGCCGCCGAACAACTGCCGGAACATCTCGCCCAGTTTCGCATTGACCGCCTCGAAGGTCTCGCGGAAGCGGCCCCGTGTTTCACGATCCATCTTCGCAATGGCCGCCTCCAGCGTCGCCAGCGCCTCACCAAGATCGGCCTGCTGGGCATCCAGGTAGTCCTTGCGCCGACGCGCTTCCTCGAACTCTTCCAGCGCGGCAAGGTTGACCGCGCCGAGCCTGGCGATGCGCGCACGTGTCTCTTCCAGTCGCGCGCCGACCGCCTCCACGTCCAGCCCCGCGAACAGCGTCAGCGCCCGCTCGACAGCCGCCTCGCCGGCCTCGGCGACGACCGCGCCCGGACCCTCGGAGCGTAGAATCAGGGCCTGCACGGTCAGACGACGACCCTCGGTCGCCTGGCGCGCCACATCCAGCTCACGCTCGGCCCGCATCAGCGCCTCCTGCGCCCGGCGGGCGGCTTCGCGCGCCTCGTCCAACGCCGCGCGCGCCTCGCCCAGCCGACCGGCGGCGATGGATTCCGACACCCGCGCCCGGTCCAGTGCCTCGGTCAGTTCCGGCAAGGGCGCTTCAACCTCATGGCGGCGACGCTCAAGCTCCAGACGCCGCTCCGCCAGCCGTTCGGCCTGGGCCGTCTGCTGCGCGACCGCCTGCGCACGCACGCCCAGTTCGCGCGCAAGGCCATCGAGCCGAGCGCGCGCCGACTGTACGCGCTGTTCGGCCTCGCGCAACCCATCGCGGGCCTGCCTCACGACCTGCTCCGCCGCATCGCGTGAAGCGCGGGCCTGGGTCAGACCATCCTCTCCCGCCCGACACGCGTCCCCCAAGCTCTCCTGCGCCTGTCGATGCGCCTCTCGCTGACGCTCAAGGCGCTCCAAATCGGCGGCCGTCTCGTCCAGCTCGCGCCGCTGGCCTCGCAGCCGCCCCTGTGCCTGTTCCAATCGCAGCCGAGCCTGCTCGGCGCGTGTAGCGGATTCACCCTGTCGGCGCAACGCCTCGCGCAGAGCGCGCTGGGCTTCACCGTGCCCGGCCTCCAGCCCTCGCAAAGCCTCGCGCGCCTGCCCGACCTGGGCCTCGGTCTCCGCCAGCCGAGGCCGTAGGGCCTCCATCGACGCCTCGATGGACTCCAGCCGCAAACGACGCACCAACGCCCCATCATGTCCGGCGCGGGCCAGGGGGCGACGCCACGCGTGACGCCCAACCCGATCCCCTTCCGGCGTCAGCCAGCACTCGCCCCGGCCGAGTTCATGCCGTCGCGCGAAAGCCTCGTCCAGCGACGCGACGGTACGCAGGCCGCCCAAAAGGGCTGGCGCCAGCGCACCAAGCAAACTCTCTCGCCGCGCATCCTCCGGCGCCTCTTCGACCAGCCACAGGCCCAGCGTATCGGTCTCCCGACCCACCTCCCGCCAATCGTCCAGAGACCCGACCGGGATGGCCTCCAGTGCATCACCCAACACCGCATCCAAGGCCTCGGCCCAGCGCGGCTCCGGGTACACCCGATCACCCGCGCGCGCGCCCTCCAGATCGTTCCGCCTGAGCCAGTCACGCAGGGCGGCGGGACGCTCTGCGGCGGCGGCCTGCGCCAACGCGCGCAAGGCTCGCAGCTCAGCCGCCACACCTGCCTCGTCGCGGCGCAAGACGTCAGCCTCCGACTCGGCGCGAACGAGCCGGGCCCGGGCGGCCTGAATGGTTGCTTCGTACGCCTCCACGCCCCGCTCATGCTCCTCCACGACGCGCTGACAAGCCTGCCGCGCGGCCTGCGCGTCAGCCGACTCAGCCTCGTGTCGGCGTATTTCATCCTCAAGCTGATCCGGGCGCAAATGCCGACGCCGCTCGTGCAAAGCCTGGATCTGGCGCTCGATATGCTCCTGCCGGGTCTGCTCGATCTTGAGCTGCTGGATCGGCTCCTGGGCGCGCGCCTGCGCCTGCTCGAAAGCCGACCGCGCCTGAAGCGTGGCCTGCTCGGCCCTGGCCAGCGCCGACCGCGCCTGCTCCGCATCCGCCTCCAACGGGGCGACGGCTTCCTCCGCGAGCGCATGCTCCAGATGCAGACGGGCAAGCTGCTCACGCGCCTCATCGGCCAAGCGGGCATGCGCCGCCATTTCGCCCGCAAGGGCCTGCCCGTCCTGGTCCACGCGCGCCGCCAGCTCATGCGCGTGACGCAACGCCTGCTCCAATCTCGCCACCTCGGCGCCCTGGGCATAAGCCTCGGCCTGAGCCCGATGCACGGCGTCCTGGCTTGCCGCCTCACCGGCGCGCACCGTCTCCAACGTTTCGGACGCTTGCCGCTGGGTCGCCAACGCCTCGGCAAGGACGGCCTCCTCAGCGGCCAGACGCGCCGCCTCGACTGCCTGCTCTGCGGCCAGGCGGCGCAGCATCAGGGCGTGCAAGGCCAGATGCAAACTCTGCTCGTCGCGCTGCAACTGACGGAAACGCTCGGCGGTCCGGGCCTGCCGCTCTAGCCTTTCGAGCTGGCGTCCCAGCTCCTCGCGCAGGTCGTCAATACGGGCGAGGTTCTCGCGGGTGTGCTGGATGGAGCCCTCCGTCTCGCGCCGCTTCTCCTTGTAGCGCGAGATGCCCGCCGCCTCCTCAAGGGTGGCGCGCATCTCCTCTGGACGCGCTTCGATCAGGCGGTTGATCTGGCCCTGCTCAATGATCGCGTAGCTACGCGAGCCAAGGCCGGTGCCGAGGAACAGGTCGGCGATGTCCTTGCGGCGGCAACGGGCGCCGTTGAGGAAGTATTTGGACTGACCATCGCGGGTCAGCACACGGCGCACGCTGATCTCGCCGGGTCGCGCCCAGGGCCCCTTGAGAACACCGGAGGCATTATCGAACACCAGCTCGACCGAAGCCTGCGCGACCGCCTTGCGCTGGCCGCTTCCGGCAAAGATCACATCGTCCAGCGACTGCCCGCGCAGGTGCTTGGCGGACGACTCGCCCATCACCCAGCGCACCGC
The DNA here is from genome assembly GCA_040756355.1 of Pseudomonadota bacterium. Classification (GTDB taxonomy): domain Bacteria; phylum Pseudomonadota; class Gammaproteobacteria; order Halothiobacillales; family Halothiobacillaceae; genus Thiofaba. The sequence continues at coordinate 115,460 of JBFLZK010000019.1, forward strand.
GTCCAGGGTGTTGGACTTGCCACAGCCATTCGGCCCGACAATGCCGACCAGTTCGGAGGGGAATCGGATATCCGTAGGTTCCACGAAGGATTTGAACCCGACCAGACGAAGGGCGGTCAGACGCATTGGCCTATAATCCCGCCATCCAGGAACCCTCAGAGAAAGAAACCATGTCCACCCGCCCGTCCAAAGAACTCGAAACCTTCGGCAACCCCAACCCGGAGCGCGATTTTACCATCCGCATCCGTGTGCCGGAGTTCACCTGCATCTGCCCCAAGACCGGCCAGCCAGACTTCGCCACCATTTACATCGACTACATCGCCGACCAGAAGTGCGTGGAGCTGAAGGCGCTCAAGCTGTACATGTGGTCTTTCCGCGAAGAGGGCGGCTTCCACGAGGCAATGACCAACCGCATCCTGACTGACTTGGTGGCGGCGACCGAACCGCGCTACATGCGAGTGACCGGCGAGTGGAACGTGCGCGGCGGCGTCTACACCACCGTGGTCGCCGAGCATCGCAAGGAAGGCTGGCTGCCGCCGGTCAAAGTCGAACTGCCGTAACGACCGACCGCCCGCAAGGGCGGCCTTGGGGCGCGATACCCACCCTATCCGCACGGGACGCCCCCACAGGCACGTGCTTCGCCAAGGAGAACCGCATGATCCGTCTTTTCGGCCTGCTGTTGCTGACCTCATCCACAGGCTGGGCTGACGAGACAGCCTGCCCGTCCGAGGCTACCGAACTGCATCTTGAGGCGCGCGCCGAACAGGCCATTGCCAATGACACCTTGCATGCGCGACTGGTGATCGAGCGCGAAGGCGAGGACGCCGCCGTGCTGGCCGAGGAGGTCAACCGCCTGGCCAACGCAGCCATGCAAGCGGCGAAGGGGCAGGCAGCACTCAGGCTGGTGTCCGGCGGCTACGGCACGCAACCGGTCTACGCCCCCAAAACCCGCGCGGTCGAGCGCTGGCGCGTGCGACACGAGTTACTGCTGTCCTCGAAGGACTTCCCGGCCGCCATGCGCTTCATCGCCCGCCAGCAAGAAGTCATGGCGCTTGGTGGCCTGACCTTCGCCGTCTCCGCAGAGATCCGCGCGACAGCCGAGACGCGCCTGATGCAAGAAGCGGTACGAAACCTCCAGGCCCGCGCCGAGGCTCTTCGCCAAACCCTCGATCAGCCCAAGATGCATTTGCGCCGCGTTGATCTCCAGCCACAGGGCGCTCCCGCGCTGCGCCCGATGATGCGCGCCGCGCTGGCCGCCGAGGCGGAGGCCGTGCCACCGCTGGAGAACGGTGCGGGCGAAAGCACGCTCGCCGCGCACGCCAGCGGGATCGCCTGCATCTCACGCTGAATCGTCGGCATGGGACTGGCCCTTGGCATCGATTTCGGCACCTCCGGCGTGCGCGCCTGCGCACTGGACGCCGACGGTATCTGTCAAGGCGAGGCCGCCGTGCCGCTTCCCCCGCTCATCGAAATGGTCGCTGGCGGACCTGAAACGCGGCATCCGGGCATGGATGGCTGCGGTGAGCAAGACCCGGCGCTTTGGTGGGCCGCGCTGCGCGAGCTGCTGACGCAACTGTCCGCAAAGGTGAGCCTGACCCGCCTCCGCGCCATCGCCATCGACGGCACCTCCGGCACTCTCGTCGTCTGTGACGAAAGCGGGCGCCCGCTGCACCCGGCCTTAATGTATAACGATGCGCGCGCCATTGCGGAAGCCGCGCGCATCGCGACCATCGCGCCGCGCGAGAGTGGCGCGCATGGCGCGACCTCCAGCCTCGCCAAGCTGCTATGGCTGAGGGCGCGCGGGATGCCCGAAACGGCGCGTGCGCTCCACCAGGCCGAATGGATCGCCGGGCGGCTGCTTGGGCGCTTCGATCAAGGCGATGAGAACAACGCCTTGAAACTCGGCTACGACGTGATCGCCCGCCGCTGGCCAGACTGGCTGAGCGCACTCGACGTCAACGCAAGCCACCTGCCGCGAGCGCGCGAACCGGGCACGCCGCTCGGCACCGTCGCACCAGCGGTCGCCCGCACGCTCGGCCTGTCGCCCGATACCCTGATCGTGGCCGGAGCCACCGACAGCATCGCCGCCACTCTCGCCAGCGGGGCGACCCGGACGGGCGATGCCGTGACCACCCTCGGCACCACGATCGTGCTCAAGGTCTTCTCCGATCACCCCGTTTTCGCGCCGGAATTCGGTATCTACAGCCATCGCCTGGGCGAGATCTGGCTGGCAGGCGGTGCGTCCAACAGCGGCGGTGCGGTGCTGCGCCAGTTCTTCGATGATGCCGCGCTGGCTGATCTGTCGGACCGCATCGTTCCGGAGCGGGACAGCGGGCTGGACTACTATCCCCTGCCCGCGCCGGGTGAGCGCTTTCCCGTGGCCGACCCGACCCTCGCGCCCCGCATCTCGCCCCGCCCGGCGGACGACGCACGCTTCCTGCACGGCCTCCTGGAAGGCATGGCGCGCATCGAGCGCGACGGCTACCATCGCTTGGCCACGCTTGGCGCCCCTTGGCCAACGCGCGTGCTGACGATGGGCGGCGGCGCGCGAAATCCTGCCTGGTCCGCCATCCGGGCGCGTCTGCTCGGCATGCCGGTCAGCGCCCGTGCCGATGCCATACCCGCCTGCGGCGCGGCACGTCTGGCCCTGCGCGGCATGCTCTCGCCGAAGGCCCGTCTCCACACGGAAATCCTGCCCGAGACCAATGCCGATAAAGCAAAGCCAAAGGGCATGACAAACACTGAATAACCATGGTTGAATGACCCCCGGACATTCACGCCCGTCAGCCTTGGAGGACCCCGTGAGCCCCGTCTTTCCGCTTGTTCGCCTGCACGGTGAAACCGCCACGCCGCCCGTCGAGGTCGTGCTCGACCCCCACATGGCCATTCATGGACACGGCAGTCTCGTGCTTCAGCATGTGACCGACCTCGATGGCGCGTTGAGCTACCTTGGCCATCGCATCCTGCGACACCCCAAGGAGTTGCGCAGCCACACCCAGCGCATCCTGCTCCTGATCCGGCGTGGCGATGGCGCGGCACTGTACGGCGCCATGGTCGATCTGCTTATCGCCCTGCGGGGCGGCGGGCTGGCGCTCAAGCAACGCATGCTGGAGCATGCCCGTCCGCTCCTGACGCGCACATCGCACACCTTTCTCCAACACCATCTGGAATCGGGCCTGAAGCCTTGCGATCCGGTGCTTTCACGGGTGCGCGGCTCCCTTCTGCGCGCTGGATTCTGCGGTAACGACCAACTGGTGCGCCGCATCGGTGGAGCGAGCGAGACGCAACGCGGCGCACTGGAAGAGGCACATGAGCTGATTGCGTTCGGCCAGCTGGACCAAGCCCTGGAAACGCTTGAGAACAGTCTGTTAGTCGACCCTGCTCAGGAAGAGATCGCCACCGAACTTCTGGAGCTTTACCGGCGCACCGGGGCGCATGACCGCTTGGCCGCCATGCGCGAACAAATCCAGATCAACTTCGGGAAACTGCCGGAGGCCTGGGCCGGGGCATGAAAAAAGCGCCTCCGCTAAAGGTCGCCCTGTATGGCATGGATGCCCGTGCGCGCGAACTTTTTGCGATGTTCGTCGCCGGCCCCGGGCAGCATTGCTGCGAAATCGTCGAGAACGGCGCGCCCGAGGCCGTCGTCATCGACCTGGACGGTGTCGGTTCGGACCGCTTGTGGCTGGAGGTCCGCCGCCACTTCAGCGGTCCCGCCGTGGTGCTTTCCGTGCGCAGCCATGAGCTTCACCACGCCATATGGGTTCCCAAGCCGCTTCGTGGGGAGGGCTTCATCGCCGCCATCGCCCGCGTCCGCGGCATGCTTCAGCACGTCACCGTCAAGCAGCAGGCCCAACCCTCCACGCCGCCCCGGCGCGAAGACCCGCCGCCCACGCCCTCCGTACAACGCGAAGACCCGGGCGGCGCAGCTCGCGCAGCCGATCTGGCGATGCAGGAAAACCGCGCCCAGGAGTGTTGCGGACACTTGGAAGACAGCGTCTACCGCGATCAGAGCCAGCGCGAACGTCTCTTCTACCGTCCGAGCGAATACCTTCAGGGCGCCTTGAACGAAGCCGTGGCGCAAGCCGCCCGAGAAGGACGAGTGGCGATGATCGATGGCCTGGGATACCCGCTCTACATCCACCCCGACCGGGGCGAACTGCTCACGACCATGCGCGAGCAATATCTGCGCCCCCTGTGCGTCCGCCGGATGGACGACCAGCCCATCGAGATACGCACGCTGGAACAGCTTCCCGCACTCACCGTGGAAGACATGGACCCACGCCTGCGCAGGCAGGATGCAACGCTGTGGAAAATAGCCTTGTGGACCTCGCGTGGCCGGGTGCCGGAAGGCGTCGCGCTGGATGCCCCTGTCAGGCTGCGCGCCTGGCCCAACATCCCGCGTCTGATGGCCGTGCCGCACGGCGTCCGTATCGCCGCCCTGTGGATGCATCGTCCGACCAGCCTGATGGAAACCGCGCCGCTGCTGGGCATCGACTACCGTTATCCATTCGCGTTTTTCAGCGCCTGCCACGCGCTGGGACTGATCCAAACCGAAGCGGGTCGGAGCCCCGATCCGCGCGCGGCAAAAGCGGGGCATGACGCCCCTCCGCCCGAGGAACGGCGCGGCCTGTTCCGGCGAATGCTCGACAAACTCGGCCTTCATACCTGAGGAGGAGCGGAACGAGATGGCTCAACACAAAATCATCTTTGCTGGCCCCGTGGGCGCCGGAAAAACCACTGCCATCAACAGCCTGAGCGACATCCCCATCGTCAGCACCGACGAAGACGCCAGCGACATGACCGCCAATCGCAAGCCCCAGACCACGGTGGCGATGGACTACGGCCTCATGAAGCTGGACGGCAATGAGCGCGTGCATCTGTACGGCACGCCGGGCCAAGAACGCTTCGATTTCATGTGGGACATTCTCACCGAAGGCGGCATCGGACTGATCCTTCTGCTCGACAACACGCGCCCGAACCCGATGCAAGACATGAGCTTTTATATCGGCGCGTTCAGCGACTTCATCGACCAATCGCATCTCGCCATCGGCGTCACGCGCATGGACGAGCGCCCCCAGCCGGGGCTTGCACGCTACAACGAACACCTCGCGAGCCTGGGGCGCAAGGCGCCGATCTTCGAGATCGATGCCCGCAACAAGCGCGATGTGGCCTTGTTGGTCCAAGCCCTTCTCTACTCCACTGACTCCGGAATCTGAATCATGGCCGAATACGAACTGCTTGAAGGTCTTTATATCGCTCCGTCCCCGTCCGGGGCCTATTACGCGGCATCCAGCCCGGTCACCGAACCGGCCCGTGAAACCCTGGCGCGGCTGCTGGCCGCTCCCAGCGCTCCGGCATTCAACCTGGACGGGCTGCGCGAGATCGCTGGGCTCGACAACCAGCAAGCCGCGCTGGAGCAAATCTACCGTTTGCAGGAGATGGGGCTGGTACAAGGCCTGCAAGCCCCCCGCCAACCGCCGCAGGGCACCCTCGAAACCAGCCTGCCCGGCATACTGGCCGAGCTCGCCGGACGCGGCAAGGCCCTGCTCGCGGATGAGCAGGGTTTCTATTTGGCGACCCACGGTTTCCATCATGAAACCGCAGAGGAGTTGGCCGGTCTCTCCGCCGACCTGGGATCGCTGCATTCGCGCCACATCGGCCTGCTGGAGGGCAACCTCGGGCTCACCAGCAGCGCATGGGCGCTCATCAATGCGGGCGGCGTGAGCGAGGTTGGCTTCTGGCCGCTGTTCATCGGACGTCACCGGTTCGTGCTGATCATCAGCGGCACACCCAATCTCAATCAGGCCGCTACACTCGACATGATCTGGATGCTGTTCCGCCGCTACGGAACCTGATGCATGCGGGTGTGCGCCTCATAGACGCCACCCCACCGAACACCTCCGGCAGGACCTGCGCGGGGCCGAGCTCGCATGAGCCGCCCGGTCTCGCCAGACAATGGACACCTCGAAAAACCGTCGCGAGCGGACAGAGCGCAAGGAGCCCCGCAGCGAACCCCGAGACATATCAAATTGATAGACGAGGGGTGAGCGGGCTTCGCCAGCTTCGCGTTAGGAAGCGACGCTGCTATCCGTTCGTGGGCTAACGCCAGCTACGCGTTCAGTAGGTTTTTCGAGGCGCCCAAGGGTCGGGATGCCCATCTTCGCCACCGCAAGGGGAGCCTCGATGAACCGCCTGAACCTGATGGTCTGTCCGCACGATACCGCTAGAAATCCCGAACGTTGGTTCCTGTTCGCTCAATACCTGAGCCAACGCATTGAAGTCGCCGTGCACTTCGAGCAAAGCCTAGATTTCGCCGAATTCCAGGCAGGAATGACGTCTTCCGACCTTGTCTACGCCAATCCACAACACGCCCTGGCTCTGCTGGATCAACACGGCTACATCCCTCTCGCCCGCGCCAGCAACCTTTACGATGAGGCCGTGCTGGTCGCCTGCGCGGAATGCGACGCCCAAGCCGCGGACTTTCATCAGGCCGAGGTGGCTACTGTTCCCGGCATGCTCGTCACCCAAGTCGCCCTCGCTTCGCTCGGACGCGTCGGTGTGACCCCGGCGAGCCTGCGTCCAGCGGCCAACTGGATGGGCGTGGTCCAGGCGCTCTACAAGAACGAGACCAGGCTCGGCTTCCTCTACAAGGACTTCTACGAGGGCATGAGCAACTTGTCGCGCAAACAAATCCGCGTCATCGGAGAAACCCGCGAACAAAGCGCATACCACTGCTTCATGCTGGCCCCCTGTCAGGCCGGACGCGCCGAAGCGATACGCGGAGCCCTGATCGCCATGTCCGGCGACTCGCGCGGCGCTTCCATCCTGCGCGAGTTGCTGATGGACACTCTGGTGGAAGTGAACACCTCCGCACTCGCCGGACTCCGGTCATTGCGCACTGAGCCCGCCTTGCCATGAACGCGGACTTTCGATTAAATCCATACTGCGCCGGATAATATTTATGCTGCATAAATATTCTTGACTTGCCGCATAAGGGCAAGCTTCCGCATTAATGGCGAAAGGAGCAGCTCATGCCCGAGAAAAAAACTGCGCGATGGACACTCGCGAGATTGTCAAGCTGCTGGCCGACATTGCCGAGCAGGTTGAGTCCCTGATCGGGGAGAAGGGTGCAATCAGCATTTTCCGTTATGCCGGAAAACAACTCGGCAAACGCCTGGGCGAAGGCCACCGGGGCACAGAGGATGAGGCACGCGCGCTCGTGGCCAAGTTTTTCCACGACAAGGAATTCATGGCGTCCATCAACCTGGATGGACATGCCGCGGAGTTGTCCGGTTGCAAAATCGGACTGGTATTGAATGAGCGCGGCATCCAGGCGGGCAGGCATGCGCTGTGCCATTTTGGCTTTGGCCTGATCGACGGGACGGTGGAAGCCGTCACCGGCAAGAAGATCGTGACCCTGCATGTGAGCTCGGAGTTCCACTCCGAAGGTATCACCTGCCGGGAGACTTGGTAAACCGCACTTCACAAGGAGACACCGCCATGCGTGCAGACATGCTGACCTCGATCCTCAGCGAACTCAACGGCACTTCCGCCGATATCGAAGCCTCCGCCGTAGTCTCCACCGACGGCCTGATGATGGCCGCCTTGCTGCCCGCCAGCATGGATGAAGACCGCGTCGGGGCCATGAGCGCCGCGCTGCTCTCACTCGGTGACCGCACCGCAAAAGAACTTGCGCGTGGCGGCCTGGAGCAAGTCCTGATCAAGGGCGATCGCGGCTACATCCTGATGACCCATGCGGGCGAGGACGCGGTACTGACCGTGCTGGCCAAATCGCAAGCCAAACTGGGTCTGATTTTCCTCGACGTGAAGCGCGCCGCCGAAGCCATCTCCAAGGTCATTTGACTCTTGCCGGGGCGCACGCCTCCCAGAGGCGCGCACCCCGGTCGACTCGCCTGGAAGCGCATGAAAACGCAAGGAGTCATCACATGCTTAAAAACATGCAACCGGCCGATGTCTCCGGCCCCTACCGCGAATACCACCCCAACCTCTACGGCGTCGGCCCGCGCATTCTGCTGGTGTGCGACGAAGAGGTTCCCTACCCTGACGGCAAGCTGATCGTCTCGCGCACCGACACGCGCGGCATCATTACCCACTGCAACACGTCCTTCATCGAAATGTCCGGCTACACCCGCGACGAACTGATCGGCGCCGAGCACAGTATCCTGCGCCACCCGGACATGCCCGCCATCGCTTTCAAGGGTCTGTGGGATGATATCCAGGCGGGCAAGATCTGGCATGGTTACGTCAAAAACCTGCGCAAGGACGGCCGCTTCTACTGGGTTTACGCCACCGTGATCCCGAATGTTCGCGACGGCAGGGTCGTCGGCTACACATCGGTTCGCCGCAAACCCTCGCGCAACAAGATCCGCGCCGCGATCGATCTCTACAAACAGCTCAAATATCAGGAAGGAAGCGCCTGGGAGGGGCCGGACGCATGAGCCTGTCACACACCTATCAACTGACCGTCAGTCCGGACTTCACCCCCGACCACCTCTCCGGCTGGTACATCTTCAACACCTGGCTGCAACGCAATCTCGGCCTGCACATCCACCTGGAGATGTATGACAACTTCGAGGCGCAGCGGGAGGCAATCCGTGAAGACCGGGTAGACCTGATCTACGCCAATCCCTTCGACGCATCCATGCTGGTCCGCGAAAAGGGCTTCCGGGCCATCGCCCGCCCTCTCGGCATCGCCGATGAATGCCTGATCGCTGTACCCATCGACAGCCCCGCCCAGCATATCGAGGACCTCGCACCGGGAACGCGTATTGCCAGCACCGACGATCCCGACATCAACCTGGTCGGCATGATCATGCTCGAACCCGCCGACCTGAACAGCGAGAACGTCCAGACCGTGGTGCGGGATGGTTATGTACTCGTCGCCAAGGCGCTGCTCAAGGGCGAGGCCGATGTCGGCTTCTTCCTCAAGGAGGCTTGGGACGGCTTATCCAATATGGTTCGCAAACAGCTACGCCCATTGGTTGTGAGCCAAATCTCCGATATCCAGCACGCTTTCCTGATCGGTCCGCGCCTGCTCGACTCGGAGGAGGATATCCAGG
>JBFLZK010000019.1:124639-341889 GCA_040756355.1 Pseudomonadota bacterium
CGGTCCGCGCCTGCTCGACTCGGAGGAGGATATCCAGGGACTGCTCATGCACATGGGCGAGATCGAGAAAGGCGGCGGCGTGCTCGATGCACTCGGCATCCAGGGCTGGGAAGTGCTGGAGCGCGAGGAAACCGAGTTCATGATCGACCTGATGGATACGCTCAAGGCACGCTGACCGGCCCTGTGTGGTGGCCACCCTTATCCATCCATCGGTCCGAGGGCGGCACACTCCATGGGAGCGGCGCCCCGCCGCGATGACCACGCCGCAACCCACCGCCTCGTGGAAAGGTTTTCTACGCTTGGCTCACACCGAGCAAATCCAGCCGCCGCGCGCCAGGGCTTCGAACTCACTCATGGGCATCGGTTTGCCGACGAAATAACCCTGGACCTCCTGGATGCCAAGCGCATCCAGAAAATCCATCTGGCGCAATTCTTCGACCCCCTCCGCGACCGTGGTCAGGCCCATGCTCTGGGCGATGGCGACCACCGCGCGAACGATGGCCCGGTCGGACTGGTTGCGGGTGATGTCTTTCACGAAGGCGCGATCCACCTTCAGCATCTGGATGGGGAAGCGCAGCAGGTATTCCAGCGATGAATAACCGACGCCAAAGTCGTCCAGCGCGATCTTGAGGCCGAGCGCGCGCAGATCGTGCAACAGGGCGATGGTGGCCTCCGGCTTGTGCATGGCCATGCTTTCGGTGATTTCCAGGTCCAGTTGAGCCGGGTTGACGCCAGTCTCCCTGATGATAGCCGTGACCCGGCGCAGGAAGCTTTCTTCCAGGAATTGGCGCGGCGAGATGTTGACGCCGATGCGCAATTTCAGCCCGGCCTGCTCCCAAACGCGAACCTGTCGAGCGGCCTCGCGCAGAATCCATTCACCGATGGGGACGATCAGGCCGATTTCCTCCATCAGCGGCACAAACATGCCAGGGGGCACCAGGCCGCGCTCCGGGTGGCGCCAGCGCAACAGGGCCTCGGCTCCGATGATGCGCTGGCTGCGCAAGTCCAGTTGCGGCTGATAGAACAGCTCGAACTGGTTCAAGTCCAGCGCCTGACGCAGTTCGGTTTCGAGCTGCAAGCGATTTTCCGCGCGGTGGATGTCTTCCTGACAGTAGAAGGCTACGCTGCCGCCACCACGCTGTTTGGCGCGCAGGCGGGCGATGTTGGCATGGTTGAGAAGCTCTTCGATGGTTTGCCCGCTCTGCGGATAGAGCGCCGCGCCAACCGCGAGGCTGATGAAGATGTCCTGTCCGGCCAACCGGAAAGGCTCGGAAAACAGGGCGATCAGGCGGTCAGACAGCTCTCAGGCCTGACCGATGCTTTCCGGCGCCTGGTTCAAGAGGATGGCAAACTCATCGGCGCCCATGCGCGCGATCAGTGTGTCGCCATCGAAATGCTGGCGCAGCTTGTCGGCGATACGGCGCAACAGCTCATCGCCCACGGCATGCCCAAGAGAGTCGTTGATGAGCTTGAAGCGCGCGATGTCGAACAGCAAGATCAGGCGCGCACCGCCGCCGCTATGCAACAGGCGGGTTTCCCCCTGCCGCAGGAACAGGCCACGGTTGGGCAAGTCGGTAAGCGGGTCGTGCAGGGCCAGGTATTCAGCGCGCGCCTCGGCCTGGCGCAGGTGGGAGATGTCCTGGATGAGCCCTATCAAGAGCGGTTCGCCTTCATCCGCAGGGCTGCTCTCACCCATCATGACCAGAGTGCTCGATGCTCCGTCCGGGCGCGTCAGGCGGAACTCCACCTCCAGGGCGTCCGGCTTGACCCGTACCCGATCCAGACTGTCCAGCAGGCGTTTGCGATCGGGTTCGGGGATGGCGGGCAGCAGGATGCGCGGGGAATTCAATCGCTCTTGCGGCAGGCCGAGCAGGTGAGCGGCTTCGTCCGACCAGCGCCATTGATCGTCCGTCACCCGCCACTCCCAGAAGCCCAGTCGTGCGATGCGCTGGGCATGGGCCTCGCGGACACGATTGCGGCGCAGTTCAAGAATCATCTCCCGACCACGTAGGGCGTAGCGTACGCGCTGGGTCAGTAGCGGCCAGTTAATCGGCTTGGTGATGAAGTCGCTGGCTCCCGCTTCGAAGGCGTGATCGATCGAGCTCATGTCATCAGCGGCCGTCAACATCAGCACCGGCACGAGACCGGCCGGATCCTTCTCCCGGATCCGGCGACAGGCCTCGAAGCCATCCATGACCGGCATCATGACATCCAGAAGAACCAAATGCGGGTGATGGCTGGCGAAGGCCTCCACGCCCGCCTGCCCGTGGGCGGCATCAACCACTTCGTAGCCCTGTTTTTGCAGCAGGCTGCGGAGGGTGAAGCGGGTGGCCGGGTCATCCTCGACGACGAGGATGGTGGTGTTTCGTTTATCCATCATGCGGTGGGGCCTTCATGGTTTCGAGCGCGGCGAGCAGAGCCTCGCTCGCGCGCCGGGAGGCTTCTTCGATGCGCTGAAGGTGGCTTTCCGCCTCGCCCAAGCGGTTTTCGCGCGCCTCGTGCTCCAATGCGCCGCAGAGCTGGGCCAGCGGCCTGGCGCCGAGGTTTCCGGCACTGCCCTTGAGCGAGTGGGCCTCGCGCCGGAGGGTGTCGGCCTGTCCGCTTTCGACAGCCTGGCGCAATGCGTCAAGCTGGCCCGGAAGGTAGTCGAGAAAGAATTCGATGACACCCTTGATGTCATCTCCAAGGGCCTGATGCAACTGCTCCAGAGTGTCGGCATCGAGCGCGGGGGGCGAGGCTGCATCCATGGTTTGGCTGGCGCTTTCGGTGGTGGTGGAAGGGGCATCTCGATGAGCGAGGGCTGCGTCGGAGGGCGTCAACCAGCGGCGAACCAGGCCGAAAAGCTCCTCGGCCTTGAAGGGCTTGGTCAGGTAGCCGTTCATGCCCACCGCATAGCAAGGCTCCAGCTCCTGCTGGGTGGCATAGGCCGTCAGCGCGAGGATGGGGGTGGGCATGAGACCGCGCTCCGTCTCATGGGCGCGAATGCGGCGAGTGGCCTCCATGCCGTCCATGACGGGCATCTGGCAGTCCATCAGAATCATGTCATAGGACTTGTCATCGAAGGCTTGCACGGCCTGCTCGCCGTTTTCCGCAAGGTCTGGCTGAATGCCCGCCTTGGCGAGAATGCCAAGCGCTACCCGCTGATTGACCAGGTTGTCCTCGACCAGCAGCACGCGCGCCGCGCTCAGATCGAGGTCGGCTGCCAGATTGCCCCCATTGGCGCGGGCGGCATCGGTTTTTTCCAAGCCCAGGGCATGCACGATGCTCTGGTGCAGCTCGGCCTGGATGACGGGCTTGGTCAGGATGGCGTTGAATTCGCCGCCTCCGGCCTTCAACGTATCGTCGCGTTGCAGGTAGGAGGTGATGAGAATCAGCGGCGTGTGGTGCGACTGCGGGTTGGCCCGGATGGCGCGGGCAAGTTGCCTGCCGTCCATGCCAGGCATGAGCATGTCCATCAGCACCAGATCGTAGGGCTCCTGGCGCGCGGCGGCGTCCATCAACTGGACCAGTGCACGCGCACCGTCTTCGGCGCTGTGCGGATGCATGCCCCAGGCGGTGCAGAAACGCTCGAAGATCAGCCGGTTGGTCGGGTTGTCCTCGGCGATCAGTACACGCTTGTCGCGCAGGCCAGGGTGTGGGGTGAAGCTGCGGTCCGCCCGGCGGGTCTTGGGCATCGGCAAGGTGAACCAGAAGGTGCTCCCGCGCCCCGGTGTGGAGTCAAGATCCAGAACGCCGCCCATCAATTCAACCAGGCGTCGGCTGAGGGTGAGCCCAAGACCGGTCCCGCCGAATTTGCGCGTGGTCGACGAATCGGCCTGACCAAAGGCCTCGAAGATGCGCGCGCGGGCTTCGCTGGAGATGCCGATGCCGGAATCGCGCACCTCGAAGCGCACCCAGATGGTCTGCTCATCCTCGTTTTCCGCGCGGGCGTGAACGATGACCTCGCCACGTTCGGTGAACTTGATGGCATTGCTTGCCAGGTTGGTGATCACCTGGCGCAGGCGGACAGGGTCGCCGATCACCCAGTGGGGCAGGGAGGGGTCAACGAACACGGTCAGTTCGATGCCTTTTTCCTGTGCGCTGGCGGCGAACAGTTTGGCGACATCCTCAACAGCCGGATAGAGATCGAGCTCGGTGGCTTCCACCTGCATCCGCCCGGCTTCCATTTTGGAGAGGTCGAGGATGTCGTTGAGCAGGGCCAGCAGGGTGTCGCCGGAATTGAAGGCGATTTGCAAATATTCGCGTTGCTCGGCGGTGAGCTTGGTGTCCAGCGCCAGACTGAGCATGCCCAGCACACCGTTGAGCGGGGTGCGGATTTCGTGACTCATGTTGGCGAGGAAGTCGGACTTGAGTTGCGCGGTGTGTTCAGCGCTTGTGCGGGCGTCGTGCAACGCTTGCTCAGTCTTTTTGCGTTCGGTGATATCACGGAACACGGTCACGGAACCGATAACCCTCCCACGCTGGACAATGGGCGCGCTGGTGACTTCGACGGGCAGCAAGGCTCCTTCGGCAGTGCGGAACAACTCATCCGCGCCGTGAAATACTTCGCCCAGAATGGTCTTTGCCCGGATCGGACACTCATCCAGGGGCACGGAATGCCCACCCTCGTTGTGCACATGGATCAGATCGTGAGCCACCGCACCGACCAAACGCCCCGGCGAGAAGCCAAGCATGTCATGCATGGCGGGGTTGAAGTAGGTGATGCGCCCGTCCATGTCCTGCATGAACAGGCCCTCAACCATGGTTTCGGTGACGGTGCGCAAACGATCCTGCTCCTCTTGCAGGCGGATTCGGACGCTGGACTGACGATGCTTCATCCACACGAACGCAGCGATCAGCAGCAGGCCCACCAGGGCGGTGACAAGCAGATTGCGCGCATATTCGCCCAGCACCGGCACCGGCGAGACGGACACGATGTAGCCCACCTGGTGACCGTCGATTTCACGCACAGGGAGGAAGGCCAGCGCATGGAATTTCAGGAATCCGGTATGCAGGGGAAACGTGAACGGCTGTCCGTCCCGCATCTTCTGGTTGATTTCCCCGATATGCGCGGCAAGCGTATGCGCCACCGGGGCCAGCGGCTCTTCAACCTGGCGCTGGCTGAGCTGGCTCATGTCGGCTGAGATGGTTTCGATCAGATAGCCCTCGCCCAAGGGCGCGGGCCGGTAGATTTCCCGGTCGGAGTTGTTGACGCTGGCCGCCGTGTGATCGGCGCGCAACAGAAGCATGAAGCCATGATCGGGCAAAACCTTGAGCGTTTCGCGGCGAATGGCATCGAACGACACCCCGGCCTCGACCGTGCCGAGGAATTCGCCTTCGAAAAAGAGTGGGAACAAATAACGGAAGCCATGGAAAAGCAGGCCGCTTTCAAAGCCCTGGAGCGGGATGCGTTGCTTCAGTGCCTCACGCACCATGACGCGCTCTTCGATCAGTGAGTCGCCGGAGCGCTCGGGCCGGTGCATGCGGAGGTAACTGCGTCCGTCGGGCTGATGAAAGTGCAGCTGACGCAGGTCGTCGGCCTGAAGCTTTGTGTAGGTCGGATAGAGATGGCGGAACAACAGGCCGCGCTGAATGCCGCGCTCCGCCTCGTTTGGGGCTTGGAGTCCGTCGCGCAGCAGCTTGAGCGTGTAGGGACGGTCCATGATGGCGGCATGCAGAGTGCGGCTGGCGACCGCATAGCTGTTTTCCACCGCTGTCAGGGTGGTCTGGATACGAGCGCTCAGTTCGGCCAGATGGTCTTTCTGCTCGTCCCGCCAAAAGAGGTACAGCCCACCCAGCAAGGCGGCGGAAAGCTCCAGGAAAATCAGCAGGGAGGCGACCTTCGGCGACATGTCTCAAGGCCTCTCGCGCAAGCTGCCGCGCAGTGCTTCGAAATCCTGGTCATCGGCGGGAACCGCGCCATGTCGCAAGCTGGCGTTCCAGCCCTGGGTAAGTTCGTCCCCGGCCCTGGGCAGAGCGAGCAGCGCCTCGCGCAGGCGAGCCTGAATGGCCGCCGACACGGTTCGGGTGTTGGCGACCAGGACAAAGCCGGGTACCGGCGGACTCTCGGCGACGATACGCAACCCCAAGGAGGCATATTTGCGAGCAATGGCGGTCTTAAGTCCGCCCAGGACGGCATCACCCAGCACCACGGCCAAGGCGACGGTGTCATGGCGCCCACTGTAGTGGACATGCAGTTTCTCGGGGTCAAGACCGCGTGAGCGCAACAGCGGAGCCATGCTTACGGAGCCGCACGTCGAAAGCGGATCGGGCAGGGCCAGGCGGGCGCCCGCCAGCACATCGGGGTCGAACGGCGCATCGCCGAAAAGAACCAGGGCGCAGGTATAGCTGTCCCGTCCGTCGGCCTCCAGAAAGCGCGCCAGGGGACGCGCGCGCGGGGCGTGAAGATTGAGTTGCAGGTAAGGGACGGGGCCGATGTAGGCCAAGTCGATCTCATCACGCAGGAAACGGTTGATGAGCTCTTCGTAATTGGCGGTGTGGATCAGCTCGATATCCTGCCCGCTGCGCTCGGAGAGGTAATGCACGGGGCCGAGGAACTCCCGCACCATCAGTTCCTTGTCCACCATGGGCAGAGGCGCGAAGCGCAAGGAGGCGGCAGCGGCATCCAGGGCCGACAGGCACAACAGGGCGGACATGATGAGGACGGTAAGGCGCATGCAACGCTCGGCATCCGGGGGTTGGCAGGTTGATGAGAAGCGCTGTCCCGGCATTTCTCATCCCCGCCGCGCCCGACACGCGGTCGGGCACGGCTCTAACAGGGATGTCGAAAAGAGGCTTTCCTGCCCCTTTTCAACTCGGCTCGTCACGGCACGGGTCCGCGACGGCCTCCCGCATATCAATCACCCATCGTGATTCATATCCGAGCAAGCCGTCCGTGGTTTGCCTTACCAGGGTGTTTTTCAACACCCAGCCAAACCGCCGACATGCGCCGACAGGTAAGCGCGGAACAAGCCTGTCCCGCCCGCAGGCGCATCGTCGAACGGGACGCGCCGGGCGTCAAGGGGCTAAAAAAGAAAACCCCGCGCCGACGCAGTCGGGCGAGGTTTGCGCGGCACGAAACGCGATCAGTTCATGATGTAGTACATCTTGGACTTGTCCATGTCGTAGGTCCATGGCAGGTCGGCGTTCTTCCAGCCATTCACGGTGCGCTTGCCCTTGGTGTCACCGTCCTTGGCCTTGTCGCCCTCGAAGCCATCGACCACGGAGTACACCTTGGTGTAACCCGCCTTGGCCAACAAGCTCGCGCCCTTGGAGCTGCGATCACCGGAGCGGCACATCAGGATGATGGCGCTGTCCTTGGCCAGACCCTTCTTGCCGGCCAATTCGTTGATGGCGGTGACAAAGTCGCTGTTGGGGGTGACTTTGTAGTGCTTGAGCTTATCGTCGTAGGCCGAGATGTCGTTCAGCACGTAGGGGATGTTCGCATCCAGCATCGAACCGGCATTACCAACGTACTGAAGTTCCTCGGGGGTGCGCACGTCGATCAGCAGTACCTTGCCATCCGCAGCCTTCATGTCATGGGCTTCCTGGGCGCTCAGGTAAAGCTTGAGATCAGATTGCTTGATCTCGGGCACCTTGGCCGGATCAATCTCGCCCGCAGCGGCGGTGAGGGCAGGGGTGATCAGGATGGCGGCGAGGGCCAGCGCGATGATCGACTTGTTCATGCCTGAATATCTCCTTGAAAAGAGGTGTACGGCGAAACGGAGCGTGGGCATCAGCAGATGCTGATGGACGACGTATTCTTTAATCCCGACAGATCAAAAGGTAATCAAAATTCGTTATGGAGCATTGGCTCCGCGCGCGGCTTTTCGCGTTGGCGCTCAGAGGGGATTGAGCCAGGGCTGAAGGCCGGTATAGATGCCGAAAAGCGCCACGGCTCCCCCCGCTGCGCCACGCACCCAGCGCTTGCGCAGGAAACGTCCGAGCTGCGCGGCGAACACGCCCATCAACATCAGATTGGGCAAGGTTCCAAGGCCGAAACCGAGCAGCAGGATGGCGCCCTGCACCGGGCCGCCGGAGGCGAGCGCCCAGATCAGGGTGCTGTAGACCAGGCCGCAAGGCAGCCAACCCCAGAGAAAGCCCAGCAGCAAGGCCTGACGTGGCGAGCGGACCGGCAGCAGGCGGCGGGCAAAGGGCTCGATCCGGCGCCAGACGACGCCGCCCGCGCGCTCGACCCGCGCCAAGCCCATCCACCATCCGGCCAGATAGAGGCCAAGCGCGACCATGAACAGACCAGCCAGCACTTGCAGACCCTGCTGAAAGGCATGAAAGCTGACCAGGCCGGTTGCCAACATGCCCACCCCCCCCATCAGGGCGCCCGCGACGGTGTAGGCGCCGATGCGCGCCAAGTTGTAAGCCAGCAGGTAGGGAAAGACGCGCGCGGGAGATTGGCGGACCTCAGCGGGCAGACCGAAGGTCAACGCGCCGACGATGCCGCCGCACATGCCCACGCAGTGAACGCCGCCCAGCAGGCCGACGAGAAAGGCTGTGATGAAAGAGGCTTCGATAGGCATGTCGAGGTCATCGCTTGGGTCGAGGACGCATGGTAGCGCCATGCGCACCGAATCGACAGTGACGGACGCGAAGGCGGGCGCAGGAAAGCGCCCGGGCTTTTTCGAAGGGCGTCATGGCGTAGTCATGACCCCTCGCTTAGAATGCCGGTTTATGGATTTTTCTCACTTTGGTCGTTACACCGCGCAGTGGTCTCCCCGTGTGTTCATGGCGCTCGCACTCGTCTGGCTGGCGAGCGTGCTGGCGCACTGGACATGGAGCCTGATTCCGTCGCCGCCTGCGCCCCCCGTTGCGCCGCTTGTTGAGCAATCCGGCGCGCAAAATGCTCCGCGCAGGGCCGAGAGCATCAACGCGGCGGCCCTGTGGGGGCGGGCCGCGCCGGTCGAAACGGCTCGCACGCAGGATACTCGCCTGCCGCTAGCGCTGCGCGGGGTGCTGACGGGCGCCGAGCTGGCCCTGATCTCCGCCAGCGGCCAGCCGGAGCGCGTCTATCGCGTCGGCGCGGCCTTGCCCGGCGGCGCCCGGCTGCACGCGGTGCGTGAGGACCATGTCCTGATCGAGCGCGCCGGGGTGATCGAGCGGCTGGCCCTGCCCAAGCAAGGTTTGGAACCGTCCGCCCCGGATCGTTCGGCAGCGGCCCCCGCGGACGGGCTGAGTCATCTGCTGCGCGGCGGCTCGATGGCCGAGTTGTCCAGGTCCTTCCGCATCGAACCCGTGGTTGAAGGCGGCAGTCTCCTGGGTTACCGGCTGCGTGCCTTGCGCGACCCCGCCATGCTTCAGGCCTTGGGCCTGGAGCCGGACGATATTCTGGTGAGCGTCAATGGACGCCCGCTTGCCCAGGCGAACGACCTGCCCGGGCTTATCAAAGACCTGCGCGAGGCCGACGGGCTGGATGCGGTGGTGTTGCGCAACGGCGTCGAAACGCCGCTGCGCGTCGATTTGAATGGATGAGAACACGCATGCGATCTGAAGCTCGCCTTTTCGTGGCTCTGGCGGCATTCGCCAGCATGCCCCTGTACGCAGAGCCGACCCTGCCGCCCACGCATTATTCAGTGAGCAACGGCATGGTGACTCTGAATCTGCGCGACGCGGACCTGGACGCGTTGATCGCGACCGTTTCCGAGGCGACCGGCAAGAATTTCATTGTCGACCCCCGTGTGAAGGCCAAGGTCAACCTGGTATCCGCCAAGCCAATGCCGCCAGACGAACTCTACAACGTCTTCCTGTCCGTGTTGCAGGTGCACGGTTATGCGGCGGTGCCAAAAGGCAGCATCGTCAAGATCGTACCGGATGTGAACGCCAAACAGGATGGCGTCGATGTGGGCGGTTCCGTTGCCGCGCGCGGGGCCGACGAACTGGTGACCGAGGTGGTGACCCTGCGTCATGTGCAGGCCGCTCCCCTATTGACGGCCTTGCGTCAGCTCATGCCTCAGCAGGCCGCCTTGTCCGTGCACCCCGAGTCAAACAGCCTGATCCTGACCGACCGGGCAGGCAACGTGGCGCGCATGAAAGACATCCTGGCGCGGGTCGATCATCCTGGGTCGGACGAGATCGAGACCATTCGCCTCAAACACGCCTCCGCCACCGAAATCGTCAAGACCCTGACCCAGCTCCGCAGTCGCGGCGGCACGCAGGGCACGCCGGGCGCCATGGGCACACCCGGCGATGCCTCGGGCAATTTCACGAATTTTGCCGCGGACGACCGCACCAACAGCGTGCTGCTCTCCGGCGACAAGACCGAGCGGGAAAAGCTGCGGGCCGTGGTCGTCTATCTCGATACACCGCTGGAGCGTGCGGGCAACACTCAGGTTTTCTACCTGAAGTATGCCCGCGCCACGGATCTGGTGCCGATCCTGCAAGGCAGCAACCGACCGGTGGCGCGTGCGGGCAGCTCTCTTTCCAGCTCTCTTTCCAGCTCTCTTTCCAGCGGCTTTTCTTCGAGCGGGTCGTCCGGCGCATCCAGCGCCTTCGGCGGCTCGTCCAGCGGTGTGACGACAGGCTCGAACACCTCGGTCAATGCCGGGGCGGTCGGTATCGGCGGTCGCCAGGATGCCGTCGTGATCGCCGACGAAGCGACCAACGCGCTGGTCATCACCGCGCCGCCGACCGTGATGCGCGAGCTGGAGTCGATCATCAGCCAGCTCGACATCCGCCGCGCCCAGGTGCTGGTCGAAGCCATCATCGCCGAGGTTTCGGATGACTTTTCACGCAAGCTTGGCATGCAGATCGCCGCATATAGCCCGTCCGGGCGAGGCGTAGTCGGCGCGTCCACCTTCAATGGCCTGCTCTCGGCCATCGCCAGCGCCTCATCCAACCCCATCGCCGCGGTCGGCTCGCTGGGCGACGGGCTCAACATGGGACTGGGCGACTTCAACGGACGAGGCACGGACTTCGGCGTCATCATTTCCGCCTTGGCGGGCGATGCCAACAACAACATTCTTTCCACCCCCAGCCTGCTGACCCTGGATAATCAGGAAGCCAGCATCGTGGTGGGCAAGAACGTACCGATCGTGACCGGCTCCTACGCCACTACCGGCAGCACAACCACCACCACCCCGTTCCAGACGGTCAACCGCGAGGACATTGGCGTCAAGCTCAAGGTCAAGCCCTCGATCAGCCCGGAAGGCTCGGTGCGGATGGAGCTTGAGCAGGAAGTCTCCAGCATTGACGCGGCGGCCAAGAGCGACGCGGGTCTGATTACCAACAAGCGCAACGTCAAGACCGCCGTGCTGGCGCAGGATGGGGACGTCGTGGTGCTGGGCGGCCTGATGGACGAGTCGGTCAACGACCAGGAAAGCAAGGTGCCGGGGCTGGGCGACATCCCCGTGCTGGGCGAGCTGTTCAAGTACCGCAACACCAGCCGCGCCAAGCGCAATCTGATGATCTTCATTCGCCCCGTGGTGCTGCGCGACCGCGTCGCAGCCAACCGTTACACGGCGGAAAAATACAACGCTTTCCGCGAGCAACAGATTCAGTTCTCGCAAAATCCGCTGGGCTTTACAGTCCCGGGCGAGTATCCCCTGCTGCCCCAGCTTGATGGCTATTCGATCAATCTGCCGGGCGCCGCCGCCCCCTCCGGTACGGCCAAGCCGTGATGCAGGCGCTGCCCTACAGTTTCGCCAAACGCCATGGCGTGTTGTTGCAGGTCGAGGGCGATACGCTCATCTTGCTCCACCGTCCGGCCCTGGCGCCCGCCGCCCTGAGCGAAGCCCGTCGCGCCGTCGGTCGCGCCTTCGTGCTGCGCGAAGTCGAGCCCGCGCTGTTCGATCAACTCCTGGCTCGCGCCTACCAGCGCGGCTCCAGCGAGGCGATGGACAGCTTGGGCGAGCTGGATCTTTCGCGCGCGGCGAGCGAACTGGGGGAGCCTGCCGACCTGCTGGAGGCGCAGGACGACGCACCCATCGTGCGTCTGATCAACGCACTGCTGACCGAGGCCATCCGAGAAGAGGCCTCCGACATCCACATCGAGACCTTCGAGAATCGCCTTGTGGTCCGCTTCCGGGTTGATGGCCAGTTGCGTGAGGTGCTGGAACCGCCGCGCGCCATCGCCTCGCTCATCACCTCCCGCATCAAGGTCATGGCCCAGCTCGACATTGCCGAGAAGCGTCTGCCGCAGGATGGGCGTATCGCCCTGCGTCTGGCCGGTCGCCCGGTGGACGTACGCGTCTCCACCCTGCCCTCCGCGCACGGCGAGCGCGTGGTGCTGCGCCTGCTCGACAAACAGGCCGGTCGCCTGGATCTCGAAAAACTTGGCATGGACGCGAACACCCGCGCCCGCCTTGAAGCGCTGATCCACCGCCCGCATGGCATCCTGCTGGTGACAGGCCCGACCGGCTCCGGCAAGACCACCACGCTGTACGCCGCACTGTCTCGTATCAACTCGCGGGATCGCAACATTCTCACCGTCGAAGACCCGATTGAATACGATCTGGACGGCGTGGGCCAGACCCAGGTCAACAGCAAGGTGGACATGAGCTTCGCACGCGGCCTTCGCGCCATCCTGCGTCAGGATCCGGACGTGGTGATGGTGGGCGAGATCCGCGACCTTGAGACCGCCGAGATTGCCGTCCAGGCATCGCTGACCGGCCACCTGGTGCTTTCCACCCTGCACACCAATTCCGCCATCGGGGCCATCACCCGCCTGCGCGACATGGGCGTGGAGCCCTTCCTGCTCTCGTCCAGCCTGATCGGGGTGGTTTCCCAGCGCCTGGTGCGCCGGTTGCTGCCGGAGTGCCGCGAAGCCTTCGCTCCGAACCCCGCAGAGTGCGCGCTGCTGGGCCTTGACCCAAGCAGCCCGCCGACCCTGTACCGAGCCTCCGAGCAGGGCGACTGCTCCGTTCGGGCCTACAGCGGCCGCACCGGCATCCATGAACTGATTACGGTTGACGCCACCCTCGCGCGCATGATCCACGACGGCTCCAGCGAAGCCCAGATGGAAGCCCATGTGCGCCAGTCGAGTCCCAGCCTGCGCGAGGATGGCTTGCGCAAGGTCATGGCGGGCGAGACCAGCCTGGACGAGGTGTTGCGCGTGACCGTGGACGATGCGGGAGATTGACGATGCTTATCGTTCTGAATGGCGAGCATCGCGAGTTTGAAAAAGACGGAACGGTTGCGTCCCTGCTCGAAATGCTGGGTCTCTCGGGCCAGCGTCTCGCGGTTGAAGTGAACGGTGAAATCGTGCCAAGGAGCGAACACCCGGACTGCGTGCTGCGCGAAGGCGACCGGGTCGAAGTAGTTCGTGCGATCGGCGGCGGTTAAGGTCTTGGCAACTCGCTGAGGGACGCCTTCCCGCCCACCCCGCAGGGAAAGTCGTTCAGTCCGGTTTTCTCACGATCGCCCGCACAACCTCGGCAGGGCCTTGGTGATGGAGACCTTCGTCGAGCATGATCCTGGCGCGCTCCAGGACCAGGATATCTCCCTCGGCGAAGTCCTCCGCAAGCATCTCCGCCGAATACAGCATATCCAGTCGACCAGGACCGCCGCTGGTGTAACCGATCTGTTCCAGGTCGAAGGCTTCCAGCAACAGCAGACCGCCGGGACGGAGCGCGCGAAGCATGGCGCGATGCACCGCGCCCCGGCTTTCGGGCGGCAGGTGCAGGTGGATGGCAACCACGGCGTCGTATTCTTCGACGGGCCAGACCCAGGCGGTGATATCCGCGCAAACCGGTTCGATAGCCACTGCATGGCGTGCTGCAAACTCCATCGCCCGCTCAAGCCCAGTCTCGCTCCAGTCCACACAGGTCACATCGAAGCCGCGCCGCGCCAGCCAGACGCTGTTGCGCCCCTGTCCATCGCCGGGTAGCAGGATGCGACCGTTTGACGGGAGCCGGGCGGCCTCCTGCTCCACGAAGGCATTGGGGCGCTCACCGTAGGCCGGGGCCGGTTCGGCGAAGCGGGCATTCCAGAAATCACGTGGCGTGCTCACGAGAGACTCCTCGGGCGGGTTCAAGGGACGGAGCCGGACTTGGGGGGCGGCGCGGCAAGCAGGGCTTCGATGCGCCGGATCAGCCCGCTGTTGTCCGGTCCGCTGACGCTACCCCAGCTTTCAACCAGACGGCCCTCGCGGTCCAACAGATATTTGTAGAAATTCCATTTGGGCCGCGCACCGTTCGGATGCGCGGCCAGCGCCCGAAATAGCGGGTGGGCCTGTTCGCCTGTGACGTGAATCTTCTCGAACATCGGAAACTCCACGCCATAGGTATTGCGGCAGAAGGCCTGGATATCCTTTTCGCTGCCTGGCTCCTGATTGGCGAAGTCATTGGAGGGAAATCCCAACACCACGAAGCCCCGGTCACGGTAACGCCGGTAAAGATCTTCCAGGCCCTCGTATTGGCCGGTGAACCCGCATTTACTGGCGACGTTGACGATCAATACGACCTTGCCGCCGTATGTCTCGCGCAGGTTGACGGTCTGCTCCTCCGCCAGAGTGCGCAAGCTGAAATCAAGCATATTTGCATCGGCGGGGCAACTTGCAAGCGGCCACAGACCGAGACCAAGCAGGGACAGCAAGCGAAAGCGCTTCATGGTGTGCTCCCAAGAGTGAGCGGGTCAGTCTACCAAGACATGGAAGGCTTGCACGGACGTCAAGCACGGCGAGCGCCTGATGCCCGCGGGCCGTCGCGACGGGGAACGCTCAAAAGCCCGCGCCGCAAGGGGTTGAGAGATTGATTCGGAAAAGGGCTTCCCGCCCTTTTCCGAATCCTGCTGGCGCGCATCTTCAGCGCATCAGCCGATGGCGTGCCAGATGGGTTGCGAGAAGGAAACCGACCAGCGCGTAAAGCGACAACACGGCCATGTTCATTAGCGGATGCTCCGGCGCCCCCCCGGCCACCAGCGGGCGGATCAGTTCGACGGCGTGGGTCAGTGGCAGGACGTCAACCAACAGGCGCAGGCTGTCCGGTAGAGTCGCCACCGGATAGAACACGCCGCAAACCAATAACATGGGCGTGATGACCAGCACGAAGTAGTAGTTGAAGAAGTCATATCCATCCGCTTTGGCGCTCATCACGATAGCCGGACCGGCGAAGGCCAGTCCCGTCAGGAAGGCCGCGGGCAAGGCCCATAACGCGCCGAAGCCGTGCACCACGCCGAGCAGGGCCGCGACCAGCAGAATACCGCTCGCACTGAAGGCGGCCTTGGCCCCGCACCAGAGCATCTCGCCGAGCAGGATGTCCTGGATGCGCAGAGGAGTGGCGAGCATGGCTTCGTAGGTTTTCTGCGGGACCATGCGGGTGTAAACGGAATACATGCCTTCGAAGGTAGCGGTGTTCATGGCCGATGAAGCCACCAGGCCAGAGGCAAGGAAGGCGAGGTAGCTGAGGCCATCGAGTTCGCCCACAAAACGTCCCAGACCCAGACCCAGGCCGAGCAGGTAGAGCGCGGGCTCGCCCAGATTGAGCACCAGCGCGCTCCAGAACAGACGCTTCCAGACGAGAAAATTGCGCCGGACAACCGCGAGCGCGCCGGAAATGCGCAGGTCAGGCCCATTCATTGGCCATCCCTCAGATCGCGCCCGGTCAGGCGCAGGAACACGTCCTCAAGGCCGGCTGGGCGATGCAGCATGCCCAGCTCCCCGTGCGGCGCAAGCCGGGCGATCAGAGCGCCGCCATCACGGGTGTAGAGGTAGACGCTGACGCCATGTCGCTCCAGCCGACAGTCGGCAAGCTGTCCCAGCGCCTCCAGAAGCTCCGGTCGCACATGCCGCAACTCGATAACCTCCGGCTCGACATGCCGCTCGATGAGCTCACGCGGACTGCCGCGATCAAGCAGTCGCCCGTGGTCCATGACCACCAGTTCATCGCACAGGCGTTCAGCCTCATCCATGTAGTGCGTGGTCAGCAACAACGTCACACCGCGCGCCTTGAGCGCTTCCAGACGGCTCCAGAGCACATGGCGCGCCTGTGGGTCGAGCCCCGTGGTGGGCTCATCCAGGATAACGAGATCAGGCTCGTTGATGAGCGCGCGGGCCAGGGTCAGGCGGCGCTTCATGCCGCCAGAGAGAGCCTCGACACGACTGTCACGCCGGTCACTCAAGCGGGCGAACTCCAGCAGTTGCTCGATGCGGGTCTCCGCCAGGCCACGCGGGAGGCCGAAATAGCCTGCGTAGACTCGCAGATTCTGCGCCACGCTAAAGTCTGGATCGAGCGTATCGGATTGCGGCACGACACCAACCCGCGCACGAATGGCGCGCTCCTCGTCGGGGAGGGCCATGCCCAACACCTCGAGCGAGCCTCCCGACGGAGGCGTCAGCCCGAGCAGCATGCGTAGCGTAGTGGTCTTGCCGGCGCCATTCGGGCCCAACAGGCCAAAACAAACGCCGCGCGGGATGTCGAGGTCGATGCCATCGACAACCGCGCGCCCGTCATAACATTTGCGCAACTTCTTGGCGCGGATGGCGCTTGCGGTCATGACCAGGTCGGATCAGGCCGACGGGGCGTCAAGGCGTCGCGCTGCCGGTCAGGTTGTACTGCGCGCTGGCCAGTTGACGACGGCAATATTCGGTCTGCGGATGCTCGGCGCCAAGGGCTTTTTCATTGATGTTGAGCGCCGCGAGGAAGACCTTGCTGGCCTCCTCGTACCGACCCTGCATGGCGAAGCCCGCGCCCATGCTGACCAACGAGCGAGCCACGGCGGGATCCTGGGAGCCGAGCACCTTCTCGCGGATCGTCAGGCAGCGACGATGCATGGCCTCGGCCTCGGCATGCTTGCCAAGCAGGATTTGGGTATTGGCGAGGTTGTACATGTCCTTGGCGACTTCGGGGTGATCGCTGCCCAAGGCGCGCTCATCAATGAACAGGGCCCGCTTGTACAGCGGTTCGGCTTCGGCATAGCGGTCCGTGGCGTAATAGAAGCCGGCCAGTTGACCAAGGCTGGTGGCGACCGCCAGGTGATTCGGCCCCTGGGCGCTTTCATACATCGCCAGGGCCTGCTTGAAGCTGGCTTCGGCTTCGGCATTCTTGCTCTGTTGCGCGAGCAGGGAGGCCTGATTGCTCAGGGCATTGGCGTGAAACTTGGTATTCGGCGCGAGCTTTTGCGCCTCACTCAACGCCTGGGCGCAGAGCGGCTCGGCCTGTTGCGGAGGTTGCCCCGCCGCGACGGCGTCGGCACATTTCTGGTTCAGCGCGTCGAGCTGCGGGAACGCGGAGAGCGCCGCGACGCTGGCGGTGCTGAAGGTTGCCGCCGCCGCGACGGCGGCCTTCGCGGAAGGTTTCTTGGCGGAGGTGGCGGCTGGCTTCTTCGTCTCCGCCGCGATGGCGGTCTGAACACCGGCGTTGGTCAGCATGGCAACGGCAACAGCGAACGCAAGCTTACGCATGGCGAAATCCCGTGGAATCAGTCGGATAGCGGTGAAATTTAGCAGAGCCGGGAAGATTTGACAGCATCCGGCGCGCAACACTTCGACCAAGGAGGAGAAGTATGGGATGGTGCCGAGAGTGGGACTCGAACCCACACGTTGTTTCCAACGGCGGATTTTGAGTCCGCTGCGTCTACCGATTCCGCCATCCCGGCACGGGAGGATGGGGGATTCTACATGCTGACAGGGTCGAGGCCAATGGCCTCGTGCTATCCTCCCGCGCCATGAATACCCACGCCCTGACTGTCAGCGATTTCGATTTCGCATTGCCCGACGCCCTGATTGCCCAGGCGCCGCTTCCTGAGCGCTCCGCCGCCCGCTTGCTGGTGGTGGATGGCGAGAGCGGAAGCTGGCGAGATGCGTCCGTGCGCGACCTGCCGGAGTTGATCCGCGAGGGCGATCTGCTGGTATTCAACGACACCCGCGTGATCCCGGCCCGCCTGCACGGCCTGAAGGATAGCGGCGGCAAGGTCGAGGTACTGCTTGAACGCCTGTTGAACGACCGCGAGGGCATCTTCCATGTGCGCGCCAGCAAGTCTCCGCGTCCTGGCGCACGCCTGCTGATGGAAGGAGGCATCGTGCTGGAGATGGTCGGACGCGAGGACGAATTGTTCCGTCTCCGACTGATCGAGGGCGGCGCGAGCCTGCTCGCCGCGCTC
The DNA here is from genome assembly GCA_040756355.1 of Pseudomonadota bacterium. Taxonomy (GTDB): domain Bacteria; phylum Pseudomonadota; class Gammaproteobacteria; order Halothiobacillales; family Halothiobacillaceae; genus Thiofaba. The sequence goes on from JBFLZK010000019.1 coordinate 142,664, forward strand.
GAAGCTCACGGCCACATGCCGCTGCCACCCTACATCGAGCGTGCCGACACAGCCGCCGACCGCGAGCGCTACCAGACTGTGTTCGCCGCTCGCCCCGGCGCGGTGGCCGCACCCACCGCCGGGCTCCATTTTGACGAGACCTTGTTGGCGTCCATCCGCGCGCGCGGCGCGGAAACAGCACGGGTGACCCTGCATGTCGGCGCGGGCACCTTCCAGCCCGTGCGGGTCGAGAGCCTGACCGAGCATCGCATGCACGCCGAATGGGTCGATGTTTCACGAGAAACCGTCGAGGCCATCCGTGCCACCCGCGCGGGCGGCGGCAGGGTGGTGGCCATCGGCACCACATCGGTGCGTGCGCTGGAGTCCGCCGCCGCGGCAAACCCGAAAGGCGCACTGGAGCCCTTCAGCGGCGACACCAGGCTGTTCATTACGCCCGGCGTACGCTTCAGGGTGGTCGATGCCCTGCTCACCAACTTCCATTTGCCACGCTCCACCCTGCTGATGCTGGTGAGCGCATTCGGTGGGTATGACACGGTCATGAGCGCCTATCGCCACGCGGTCGCGGCCCAATATCGCTTCTTCAGTTACGGCGATGCCATGTTTCTTACTCCAACGGCGGATGCCGTGAAATCTTCATCATGAAATTCGATTTGATTACCACCAGCGCCACCCCGCACGGGATGGCCCGGCGCGGCCGCATGACCTTCACGCGCGGCGCCGTCGAAACCCCAGCCTTCATGCCGGTCGGCACCTACGGCACCGTGAAAGCGATGACACCGGAGGAGCTGCGCGAGCTCGGCGCGGAAATTGTCCTTGGAAACACCTTCCACCTCTGGCTGCGCCCTGGCGTGGAGATCATCAAAAAGCACGGCGATCTGCACGACTTCATGCACTGGAGCGGGCCGATTCTGACCGACTCCGGCGGCTTCCAGGTGTTCTCGCTGGCCGAGCTGCGCAAGATCAGCGAGGAAGGCGTGCGGTTTCAGTCACCGGTCGATGGCAGCAAGGTCCATCTCGATCCTGAGACCTCGATGGCGGTCCAGCACGCGCTTGGCTCCGACATCGTGATGATCTTCGATGAATGCACTCCCTACCCCGCCACCGAGCAGCAGGCGCGCTTCTCGATGGAGCTATCCCTGCGCTGGGCGGACCGCAGCAAAAGGGCGCACAACGCTCTCCAAGGTGAAGACCCGGCGGACCCGAGCCGTTCCGCGCTGTTCGGCATCGTCCAGGGCGGCATGTACGACAACCTGCGTGAAGTGTCCGCGCATGGCCTGATGGAGATCGGTTTCGACGGCTACGCCATCGGCGGCCTTTCGGTCGGCGAGCCGGAAGAGGAGCGGATCAAGGTGCTGGAGACCACCGCCCCGCTGCTGCCATCGGACCGCCCGCGCTACCTGATGGGCGTCGGCAAGCCGGAGGACATCGTCGAGGCGGTGCGGCGCGGGATCGACATGTTCGACTGCGTGATGCCGACCCGCAACGCGCGCAACGGCCACCTGTTCACCCAGTGGGGCGATGTGCGCATCCGCAACTCGCGCTATGCCGAGGACACCCGCCCGATCGATCCGCATTGCGATTGCTATACCTGTCGCAACTACAGCCGCGCCTATCTGCGTCACCTGGACAAATGCAACGAGATGCTCGGCGGGCGGCTGAACAGCATCCATAACCTTTACTACTACCAGTTCCTGATGCGCGAGATCCGCCTGGCGATCGCTGAAGATCGCTTCGAGGCCTGGGCGGTCGAGTTTTATCGCAAGCGCCGGGCCGGGATCGACGAGGCCGGCTGAGTTCAGGGCACGGCGCGCTGGGTATGGCGGCGCAAGATGCCTTGCGCATCGAACTGGAAAATCCATTCCTCGCGCACCTTCAGCAGGTCCTGCGCGGTGGCGGCCAGGTCCAGCACGTCGCCCAGTACCGGGATGAAACCGATGAGGATGGGGACGTCGAGTTTAGCATCGGTGTAAATCAGCACGCTCCCGTCCCGATCGCGGTGCACTTCGGTGGGCCGCCCGAGAGCGGCTTCGATGGCGGCCCTTGGCGTGGCGCCCACCCGCAGCATCAGTGAGCCCTCTCCCGGCAGGGGGGTGTCGGGTTGCCGACTCCTGGGCGGGGCGCGTCGACCGGCGACCTCGTAAATGGCGTCCACCACGGCATCCGGGCGTTCGTGGTGAATGTAATGCCCCGCGTCCCACAGGGTTTCCAGCCGGGCTGCTCCTGTCATGTCCTTCCAGATGCCGCGACTGTCGCGCAGGGCGCTGGCATAGGCCTCGTTGTCCATGCTGTCGATGCGGCCGCTGACGAGTATGCGCACATCCGTGTCCAGGGGACGATCCATCGCTATGGTTTCAAGGCAATCGGTCTGCTGGCGGAATTCGTCGCGCATGTTGGCATGGGCGGCGACGGACAGCATGGTCTCAAGGGCCGTCGCCAGTGCCGGATGATGCTCCTGCACAAGCTCCCAATGTCCTGGCGCGGTGGGGTCGATCAGCACCACGCCCGTGACGTCCTCGGGGTAGAGCCTGGCGTAGACGTATTGGTAAAGCCCGCCGAGCGAATGCCCCACCAGGATGTATGGAGGCCGCAGCCCCATGGCCGCGAGTCTCTCGTGCTGTTCGCGCGCGATGGCGCAAGGGTCGCGCCGGGCGCCTTCGATGATCGGTTGATCGCCATAACCCGCGCGATCCAGGGTGATCGGGGCAAAGTCCGGGCGCAGCGCGGGAAGCAGCCCCGTCCATGTCGAGCTGTCATCGCCAAGGCCGGCCTGGAATACCAGCGTCGGCCGGTCGCCCCCCCTGCCCGGCTTCTCCACGCCGGTTTCGACTGCGGTCGAGGGGATGGGGGCGAGCGTCGCCGCCAGCAGGAGCAGGCGGCGGAACGCGGACGGGTATCGGCGCATGCATTATTCTCCCGAGGTCATGCGGTCCAGGCTGGCTGGCCGGGGCGCGTCGGGCCAGCGCAGGCACATGCGGCATCCGTGGATGCCGTCACCGTCGTCCAGCGTCAGTGTGCCGTGATGCAGCGCCATGATGTCGCGCGCGATGGACAGGCCGAGTCCGCTGCCGGTCGCGCAGGCCTCCCGGCCGCGCTCGAAGCGCTCGAAGATGCGTTGGCGATCCTCGGCGGGAATGCCGGGGCCGTTGTCATGCACGCAGATCCAGTTCGATCCGTGTTCCTGTCCATGCGAGACCGTGATCCGGCTGGAGGCCGGGATGTAGCGAAGCGCGTTGTCCAGCAGATTGTCCAGCACCGTGGCCAGCAGAGCCGGGTCGGCATGCGCACGCTGATGCGGCGGTCCTTCCAGTCCCAGGTCGATCTTCTGCTCCAGTGCGCGCGGGACCTGTTCGGCGATGCGGGTTTCGAGCAGGTCGGTCAGGTCGAAGGCGTGGATGTTCAGGCGCATCGTGTCCGCATCCAGGCGCGCGATAGTCAACAGCTTGTCCAGCACGGCGGCCGTACGCTCAGTCCCCTGTTGCAGCAGCCGGGCCTGCCTGACCCTTTCATCCCCGTCTTCCGCGTGCGCCAGGGCATGGGCCTGGGCGCCAAGCGAGGCCAGCGGAGTGCGTAGCTCATGCGCGGCATGGGCGAAGAAGCAGCGTTCGGCCTCCCGCATCTGAGCCATGCGCGTGCTGTAATCGTTGAGGGCGCGCACGACCGGGCGCAGTTCGGCAGGTTCAGCGAGCTCGTTCCAGACCGAGAGGGGCATTTCCCCGTGTTGGGCGATGCGACGGGCCAGTCCGCGCAGAGGGCGCAGGCCGAAACGGGTAGCCAGCCAGAGCGCCAGCCACAGGCTGATGAAGGTCTTCGCGAACAGCGAGATCACATCGGTGAGGATGCGCGAGCCGATGCGCTGGTAGTAATTCCGGTGGTGTCCGACCACGGCCCAGATGTCATGACCCGGGTTCCAGGCCGCCACCCAGACCCAGTCCTGCGCATCCACGCGCTGTTGAACGGGCAGACTGCCCGGTGCGAACAGATGGGTCTCGGCCAGCCCGTCCGAACGGGCAAGGAGCCGACCGTCGGCTTGCCAGATCTGGAAGGAGTACTGCTCCTCCCGCAGGCCGATGTCATCGTGCTCGGCACTCAACTGCCTGATCGTCCTGCCCGCGAAGGCGGCCTGCTCCGGGACGTGGGGCGGGGGCACGAGCTGCGCGGTGGCGGTGGCGAGCAGCACCTGCCCGGAGATCAGTTCGCCCCGGCGTGGGTCATGGATGTCATGCAGCTCGATGGCGAGCGCGACGCCCATGACGAGAAAGAGGACCAGTGTTTGCCATCCGAGCAGGCGGCTGAACAGCGACGGGCTCCGGTGCGCATGGCTCATGAATTTCTCCCTGGCGGGCTGGTGACTCCATCTCCCGCGACCAGCAGATAACCGATACCTCGCACGGTGCGTATGCGCTCCGCGCCCAGCTTGCGGCGCAGGCCGTGAATCTGGAACTCCAGCGCCCCTTCGCCGGGTTCGTCATCCTCCGTCCATATGCGCTCGATGAGCTGGCGGCGGCGCACCACCCTACCCGCGGCGGCCGCCAATTCGCGAAGGATGCCGAACTCCCTTGGGGTCAGCGGCACCGGCTGCCGCGCGAGTTCGACGGTCTGGCTCTGCATGTCCAGACTCAGATCGCCCACATGCCAGATGCTGGTGGCCTGTCCGGCCGCCCGTCGGATCAGGGCATGGATTCTCGCCAGCAGTTCCGGGACCGGAAAGGGCTTGATGAGGTAATCGTCGGCGCCTCCGTTGAGCGCGCGCAACCGGTCGTCGAGCGCGTTGCGCGCGCTCATCACCAGCACCGGCGTGGCGAAGCGCCGTTCGCGGAGCAGGGCGAGCAGGGAAAAACCCTCGCCATCGGGCAGGTTCAGATCGAGCAGGATGCAGTCGAAACGGGCGCTCTCAAGGTGAAGACGCGCTTCGCGCAGGCGGCGCACCCATACGCTCCGGAACCCGGCCTGATCCAGCGAGCGCTGCAGGCTCCGGCCCAGGTCAAAGTCATCCTCGATCAGCAACAGGTGCATGCGATGGTCCTCAGGTCCGCGTGCGGACAGTATCCATGAGGTTGGCTTAGTGAAGGCTTAGCCGGTCGCGAAAAGTGCATTCCAAGCGTGCCAAACCGTCGCGCTTCTGTCCCGGAGGGAAGGCGCTGAAGGGATCGGTGTTTCCCTAAGCTCTTTCAAAGCCAGTCCGACGAGAATCCGGTCACACAGGGCCAGGGTGACGGCGCTTCAGTGCGTCCCCGGTCCGGAATGTTGTCTGTTCATATCTTTCAGGGGTGACTGTGATGGCGAATCGATCTTGCGCGAATGTTTCTGTCGGAAAGTCAGGCCGGGTCGCATGGCTGGCCGGGGCGCTGGCCTCGCTGATGGCTTTGGCCGGCTGCGGCGGTCATGGCGAATCGGCGACTGACCCTGGCCCCGTAGCCGAGTGGAGCGGGCGGCTCATGGTGGAGGGGCTGCCGCATGAGCGCCTGCACGGCGTCTGGCGTGAGCTTGGGGGCGGGCGCTATCTGGCGGTGGATGGCATGGGCATGGCGGAATACGTGGAGACGCCCGGCCAGTGTTACGCCGTGCCCCAACCTCTGGGCTTCCTGCTCAGCGCCAAGCTGCATGAATCCAGCCTGCTGCACGGCCATGTCGTGGATGGCAGGGAAACCGTCGACATCCGTGTGATCGAGCATTTGCCCGTGAGTGTCACCCTGGTGCGCGAGGAGGCCTTGCCCGCCGTCTGCCTGCGCCCCCCGCAGACCTCGCCGGCGCAGGTGTTCCAGGCCATGTGGGAGCTGTTCGATCGTGACTATGCCTTCTTTGCCGAGCGGGGCATCGACTGGGGCGAGCGTTATGCGACGTACGCGCCGCGCGCCGCACTGGCCGCATCCGGCGAGGCATTGTTCGATGTCATGAGCGCGGCGCTACAGGGCTTCGATGACGGCCACATCAATCTGCTGTACCTCTCGGGCGAGGAGCCGCGAGTGTTCGGCAGCGGGGGCGGCAGCCTGAGCGCGCGCATGATCGAGCAGGCCTTCCTCGGGCAGGGCGAGATCGATGATGTCGATCTCTTCGCGGCGAACTGGGCGCAGGTACTTGAGCAGCAGATCGGTGAGCGGTTGGAGCAGGGCGGGGAGCATGACCTGAGCGGGGGGCTGCTGTGGGGCAGGATGGCGGGCAATGTGGGTTACATCCGCCTGACCAGGTTGAGCAATTACGCGGGGGCCGAGGGCCTGGTCGAGAGCATCCTCTCGCTGCCGGATGATGTGGCCCGGATCGAGGCCGCACTTGATCGGGCGCTGGCGCAGTTGGCGGATACCGATGCCCTGATTCTTGATATCGCTCACAACGATGGCGGGCACGATCATGTGAGCGAAGCAATAGCCAGCCGCTTTGCCGACCGGGCTCGGCTGGCGCTGACCAAGACCTGGCGCCGACCGGATGGCCGGGCTCCCCAGGCTTGGTCCGTCGCTCCCCGAGGCGCCCGCCAGTATCTGAAGCCCGTTTATCTACTTACCGGCGATCTGACCGTGAGCGCCGCCGAAGTGCTCACGCTGATGATGCGCACCCTGCCGCATGTGACCCATGTCGGTATGCGTACGCAAGGCATTCTGTCCGATGCGCTGATCTACACGCTTCCGCACGAAGGGTTCATGGTGAGCCTGTCCGACGAAATTTATACCGATCCGGAGGGGCTGGTTTATGAAAGCCAGGGGATTCCACCTCAATGGGACTTACCCCTGGTTGACGAAACTTTGCCCGAAACCCTCTTTAGCGGGCATGCGGCGGCGCTGGATGCCATCGTGGCGCGTATCCGGGAGTGATTGCGGCGGGGGTGGCGAGGATCTAGGCTCGGGGCATTCCTCGGCCACGGCCTATGGCATAATGCCCGCCTATTTTTCATTCCTCGACAGGACTTTTCTCATGAACTTCATCTCCACCGCCATGGCCGAAACCCCGGCCGCCGCGCCCGCGATGCAGCAGCCCGATCCGTTCATGAGCTTTTTGCCGCTCATCCTGATCTTCGCGGTCATGTACTTCCTACTGATCCGCCCGCAGGTCAAGCGCCAGAAGGAGCACAAAAAGCTGATCGACGCCCTGACCAAGGGCGACGAAGTGCTGACCTCCGGCGGCCTGGTAGGGCGCGTGATCGAGCTGTCCGACGCCTTCATCACTGCGGAGGTGGCCGACGGCGTCAACATCATCGTGCAGCGCTCCGCCGTGACCACCGTGCTGCCCAAGGGCACCATCCGCGATCTTCGCGGCGCCTGACGCCAAAACCCCGCAAGCCCCCGGCGCCTCCTCGCGCGGGGGCTTCGTCCAAGGGCTTCCAGGCCCCTAGCCCCCAATGACGGGAGCGTCCATGAACCGCTATCCACTCTGGAAAAACTTTCTCATCCTCGCCGTGCTGGTGTTTGGGCTGATCTACGCCCTGCCCAACATCTACGGTGAAGACCCCGCCGTGCAGATCAACGCGCGCAGCACCGTGCTGGGCCAGGCCGATCTTGCGCGTGTCGAGCGAACCCTGAGCGCCGCCGGACTTGCGCCCAAGCGCATTGAGTTGCAGGGCGTGCAACTTCTGGCCCGCTTCGATAGCACCGAAACTCAGCTCAAGGCCGCCGACCTGATGCGCAAGGAACTGGGTCGGGGCTATGTCGTCGCACTCAACCTCGCGCCCAATACCCCGGCCTGGCTGAGCGCGCTGGGCGCCAAACCGATGTACCTTGGCCTGGACCTGCGCGGCGGCGTGCATTTCCTGATGGAGATCGACATGGACGCCGCGCTCAAGACCATGCGCGAGCGCACCGTGGAAGATCTGCGCGGCTTCCTGCGGGGCGAAAAGCTTCGCTATCTGATGGTCGGCCTGGAGGGCGAGGACGTGCTGGTGCGTTTCGCTGACGAGGGTGAGCGGGCCGCCGCCGAAAAGGCCATCGCCGCGCAGTATCCCGACCTCGAACTGGGCAGGCGCGAAGATGGCAAGGATCTTTTCCTCGTCGCCCGCTTCGGTGAAAAGGCCATTCTTGCGGAGCGCAAGGCCGCGCTGGATCAGAACATCACGACCCTGCGCAACCGTGTGAACGAACTGGGCGTAGCCGAGCCGGTCATCCAGCAGCAAGGCGACTCCCGCATCGTGGTGCAACTGCCAGGCGTGCAGGACACCGCGCGCGCCAAGGAAATCCTCGGCGCCACCGCCACCCTCGAATTCCGTCTGGTCGAAGGGGGCCCGGCGGATTGGGACGACGCGGCCAAGAGCGGGCGCGCCCCGGCGGGCGCGCGCCTCTATCAACAGCGCGATGGCGGCCCGGTGCTGCTCAAACGCCAAGTCATCATCACCGGCGACCAGATTGTCGGCGCGGCTTCCGGCATCGAACAGCAAAGCGGTTCCTCCGCGGTGTTCGTCAATCTGGACGGCAAGGGCGCACGACGCATGAGCGATATCACCGGCCAGAACATCGGCAAACCGATGGCGGTGGTGTTCATCGAGAACAAGATCGAGACGGTCGAGGAAAACGGCCAGCAGGTGAAGAAAAAATACGTCGTGGAGGAGGTCATCAACATCGCCACCATCCGCGACCAACTCTCCAACCGTTTCCAGATCTCCGGCCTGGACAACGGCAACGAGGCGCGTGACCTGGCTCTGCTGCTACGCGCCGGGGCGCTGCGCGCGCCGATCGAGATCATCGAGGAGCGCACCGTCGGCCCGAGCCTGGGAGCGGACAACATCAAGGCGGGCGTGACCGCCGCCCTGGTCGGCTTTGTCGCCGTGGCGCTGTTCATGATCGTCTACTACAGCCTGTTCGGCGTATTCGCCAACGTGGCGCTGTTCGTCAACCTGGTGCTGATCGTCTCGGTTCTCTCACTGTTGCAGGCAACCCTGACCCTGCCCGGTATCGCGGGCATCGTGCTCACCCTTGGCATGGCGGTGGACGCCAACGTACTCATCAACGAACGCATCCGCGAGGAGCTGCGCAACGGCAACACGCCGCAAGCGGCCATCCACGCGGGCTACGAGCGCGCTTTCGCCACCATTCTGGACGCCAACCTCACCACTCTGCTCGCCGCGCTGGCCCTGTTCGCCTTCGGCAGCGGGCCGGTCAAGGGCTTCGCGGTGACCCTGAGCATCGGCATCCTGGCATCCATGTTCACCGCCATCATGGTCACCCGCGCGCTGGTGAACCTGAGCTATGGCCGCGAGGTGCGGCTGAAATCCATTGCCATCGGAGGGGTGTGAGATGCGCTTCGTTCCCAACAACACCAACTTCGATTTTTTCGGCAAGCGCCATATCGGCTATGTTGTGACAGCCTTTTTCATCCTGGCCTCCATCGTTTCGCTGGCCACCAAAGGCCTGCATTTCGGCCTGGACTTCACCGGCGGCATGGTCGTCGAGGTGATCTACCCGCAGGCGGCGGAACTGGACACGGTACGCGGCGCGCTGGCCGACAAGGGCCTGGGCGGCGCAGTGGTACAGCACTTCGGGGCCAGCAATGATGTGCTGGTCCGCCTGGCCCCGCAGGAAGGGGTAAAGCAGGTGGAGCTGTCCAGCCAGGTGCTGGATGCGATGAAAACCGTGGATGCCGCCGCCGAGGTGCGCCGGGTCGAGTTTGTCGGCCCGGCGGTGGGCAAGGAGTTGATCGAGAGCGGCGCGCTGGCGCTGATCTTTGTTCTGGTCGGCATCATGATCTACGTCGGCCTGCGCTTCGAGTTCAAGCTGGCCTTCGGCGCGATCCAGGCGCTCGTGCATGATGTGATCGTAGTGCTCGGCTTTATCAGCTTCTTCGAGTTCGAATTCGATTTGGCCGTGCTGGCGGGTGTGCTGGCGGTGATGGGCTACTCCATCAACGACACCATCGTGGTGTTCGACCGCATCCGCGAAAATTTTCTCAAGATGCGCAAGGCCACTCCGATTGAGGTCATGAACAAGTCGATCAATGACACGCTCTCCCGCACCACCATGACCTCGCTGACCACCTTCCTGACCGTGGTGGTTCTGTTCTACCTTGGCGGCGATGCGGTACATGGATTTTCCTACGCGCTGATCGTCGGCATCCTCTCGGGCACCTACTCTTCCGTCTTCGTCGCTTCGGCCCTGGCCCTGGCCATGGGGCTCAAACGCAGCGACCTGATGAAGCCGGAAAAGGCCGAAGGCGAGGTGGACGAGCGACCTTGAGGTCATCTCCCCCGCCATGAAAAAAGGCCCCGAACGACTGACCGTTCGGGGCCTTTTTCATGGCCTTTTCCGCGTTATGCCAAGCACATGCCGGGGACGTTTTCAGGGAAGGGGGCTCACACCGCCGCTTCGTCTTCCTCGCCGGTACGAATGCGGATGGCACGCGCCACGTCCATGACGAAAATCTTGCCATCGCCAATCTTTCCGGTCTTGGCGCTCTTGAGAATGGCATCCACCACTGCGTCGGCCTGACTGTCCGCCACGACCACCTCGACCTTCACCTTGGGCAGGAAATCGACCACGTACTCCGCGCCGCGATAGAGCTCGGTATGACCTTTCTGGCGCCCGAAACCCTTGACCTCAGTGGCAGTCATGCCGGTCACGCCAAGCTCCATCAGGGCTTCACGCACATCGTCGAGGCGGAAAGGCTTGATGATGGCTTCGATCTTCTTCATCGCTAGACTCCACGAAAATGAAAAGGCCCGCTTGCGCGGGCCGCGTTGATGACCGCTTGGCGGAGAGATTACTCGACCTTGAGGGCGAGGAACAGCGGCGAACCTTCGCGCAGCAGCCGTAGGGCGACAGGGCGCCCCCTGGGCATGCGTTCGCTGGCCTGACGGAGGTCGGCGGCGCTCTCCAGCCTGAGCCCGCCAAGCTCAAGCAGCACGTCGCCCGGTCGCACGCCCGCACGCCCCGCCGGCCCCTCCCCGACCGCTCGCACCAGCAGGCCATGACCGACGCCCAACTCACGACGCTTGGCGGCGTCCAACGGCTGGACTTGCAGACCAAGGGTGCCCTCGGCGGGAGCGTCATCACCATGGGCGGCCTGAGCCGTGTCGTCGCTGAGCGGCTGGATGGTGACGCTCAGGGTTTTCTCCTTGCCGTCGCGCAGGACTTCAACCTCGACCCGCTTGCCGACCGCCGTGCCGCCCACGCGAGCAGGAAGCTGCGCGGTGTTTTCGATAGGCTGACCGTCGAAGGCAAGAATCACATCTCCGGCTTTCAGTCCGGCCTTCGCCGCTGGGCTCTCCGGCTGAACCTGGGCCACCAATGCGCCGCGCGGACGATCCAGTCCGAACGACTTGGCCAAATCGGCATCGACCGGCTGGATCATCACACCAAGCCAGCCGCGCGTGACCTTGCCATGCTTGCGCAACTGGTCGGCTACCTGCATTGCGGTATTGATCGGAATGGCGAAGGACAACCCCATGTAGCCGCCAGAGCGGGAATAGATTTGCGAGTTGATGCCCACCACTTCGCCGCGTGGATTGAACAGCGGGCCGCCTGAGTTGCCGGGGTTGACCGCCGCGTCGGTCTGGATGAAGGGTACGTAGCTTTCGTCAGGCAGGTTGCGGCCCAGCGCGCTCACGATGCCCTGGGTGGCGGTGAAGTCCAGGCCGAACGGCGAGCCGATGGCGAGCACCCATTCACCGACCTGGAGCCGGTCGGAGTCCCCCAGGCGCACTATCGGAAGGGCTGTGGCCTCGATCTTGAGCACGGCGACGTCGGTGCGCTCGTCCATGCCCAACACCTTGGCCGGGAATTCACGTTTGTCTTGCAAGCGCACGTTGATGAGCTCGGCGTCCTTCACCACGTGGGCATTGGTCAGGATGACGCCGCCAGCCTCGATGATGAAGCCCGAACCCAGCGACTGAGCCGGTCGGGCATTGGGCATCGCGCCCGGGGGCACGCCTTCGAAGAAATGACGGAACAATTCGTTGAACGGGTGCCCATCCGGCAGGTCGGGCATGGCGCCGGGCGGCATCATGCGACGTTTGGGCATTTTCTGGGTGGTGTTGATGTTGACCACGGCGGGGGCGACATCCTTCACCATCTGCACGAAATCCGGCAACTCGGCGGCAGCCGCGGGCACGGGGAGGGTGGCCAGCGGTGCGCCCAGCGCAAGCGCGACGGCGAGGATAGAAGCCTTGAGGGTGTGTTGCTTCATCGGACTCTCCTTGCAATAGACGGCTTTTTTGAGCGGATCGAGCGAATCAGGTTCCCTCAACCCATTCGAAACCCAGCGCGACAACCTCCTCCGTCAGCTCCTCCATGGCCTGCCCTACCAGCCGCTTCGTGCCCTTCAGACCAAGTTCAATGCGGCGTCGAGGTTGCTCTGCACCAGGGAGCACGGGCAGGCTGAAAAGCTTGAGCGTGGGATGACGCTCGGTCAGGCGCCGCATGGTGTCGAGCAACTGGCTTTCTGTTGCATCGTAGACCCAGATGGCTCGCTCGATGTAGCTCGGGTCATGCGCATGCGGGTAGTGTGTCGCGAGCACCCAGTCCAGCATGGCGTGCGCCATTTGCGGAAAGCCGGGCATGAAATGCAGCTCTTCGACCGAAAAGCCTGGCACGTTGTTGAGCGCGTTCGGGATAAGGCCCGCCCCTTGCGGAAGATCGGCCATCAGAATGCGGTGGGGAAAGGCGTCCGCGCCGAATTGGCCGACAATCAGGGCCTCGGCCTGCGGATGGCGGGTCAGCGGACGCTCGAAGGCGGTGGCCGCTGCTTCGCGAGTAAGGTCGTCCGGCGTGGCGCCAATCCCGCCGAAGCAGAACACCACGTCGGCTTCCTCGCGCGCCTGGCGCAGGGTGCGGACAAGGGCGCCCATGTCGTCGCCGATCATCCGGGCCCAGGACAGACGCCGGCCACGCGCGTTGAGGCGCTCGATCACCGCCGCTACATGGCGATCCTGGCGACGACCGGAGAGCACCTCGTCACCGATCACAATCATGCCGAAGGTCATCATTCTGGCTCCTTGAAAATCATGGGCCGCAGAGGGAGCGGACAAGAAGCGCTCAATTATTCAAGCGCCTTCCAAATGGATTTTGGGCATAAACAACCGCTGGGCGCGCGCCTCGCAAAATCGTCCCGAGCAAGCGGGGGCAAGAAGTCCCGCAGCGAGCGCCTCAGATACATCAATCAGACAGGCGAGGACGAACACCCCGTCCGCAGGTTAACGCCAGCCTCGCGTTCGGCAGGTTTTTCGAGGCTCCCTACTGCTTCGCCCCCATGTCGAGCGCATTGATCCTGCTCAACATCCACTCGGCGCGCATGGCGTCGGCATCATACGGTCCCGCTTCCGGCCAACCCTGCACATGCCGCACGACCAGATCGGCCAACATGTCCAGATGGTCAGCCCGATCGTTGAGCGCGGGGATATAACTGTATCTTTCGCCGCCCGCGTGCAAGAAATATTCGCGGTTCTCCTGATCGATCTCCTCAATGGTCTCCAGGCAGTCGGACGAGAATCCGGGGCAGATTACCTGCACATCCTTGACGCCTTTGCCCGGCAGTGCCTTGAGGGTCATGTCGGTGTAGGGCTTGATCCACTCCTCCTTGCCGAAACGCGACTGGAAACTGACCAGCCATTCATCCGGCGCGAGCCCGAGCCGCTCCGCCAGCAGGCGTCCGGTGACGTGACATTCGCAGTGGTAGGGATCGCCATTGAGCAGGTAGCGCTCCGGTACGCCGTGAAAGGAGATGACCAGTTTTTGTGGTTTGCCGTGCCGCGCCTGATGCTCGCATACGCTGGCGGCAAGGGCATCGATGTAGGCCGGATGACGGTGGTAGTGGTTGACGAAGCGTAATTCTGGAATCCAGCGCGTTTTGCGCAGCGCGGCGGAGACGCCATCGAAGGTCGATGCGGTCGTGCTGGCGGAATATTGCGGGTAAAGAGGCAACACCAACACGCGACGTGCGCCCTGCTGGCGCAAATCATCGAGTGCGCGACCGATCGATGGATTGCCGTAACGCATGCCCAACGCGACAGTCACCGGGCCAGGCAAGCGTGTGCGCAAACGCTGGCGAAGACCGTCGCACTGACGCTCCGACAAATGAAGAAGCGGCGAACCGGAGCCTTCGCCGTAGTGGTCCCAGACCTCCGCGTAGGCCTGCGCCGAGCGCTTAGGCCGGGTGCGAAGCACAATACCGTGCAGGATCGGCCACCATTGCCATTTGGGCAGCTCGATGACGCGCGGGTCACTGAGAAACTCCTTCAGGTAGACCCTCAGGGAGTCCTCGGTGGGTGCATCCGGGGTGCCGAGGTTAAGCAGCAGGATACCGAGCTGTTCCGGGGAGCCGTGGCGGTAGTCTTTTTCACCAAGATACATGACAGGCGATCCAGTCGAAGATGATCCCTCATTCTTGGCGGGGGAGGGCGGCTTGTCTACCTCCGAACGTCAGAGCTTTTGGCATAGATCGAGGCTATGCGGGAGATTCGAATAATCGATTGGGAATGGTGCGACGATTGGTTTAACGTGGATCCCTCATGACCCATGGCAAGCAGGCAGTGCGCACCTCCACGACGCATTGTCTGCCCGCCTCCAGAGGCCGGTTTTCGCGCAGGCGCGGCAAGCATGGTCTCGCGCGGATCGCCCCCCTGTGACCTCCATGCCCGCTGTGGCCAAGAATGCCCTGCAAAACGCAGGGCATTCCGCTTGGGGCAAGATGCTCCAAGCCGCAAAACGCCATGGATGGTGTTTTGCGGAGTTTGCCTAAATAATCCCCACATTAATTTCGAATCTCTCAGGAGCACTGACCATGAGCCAGTCCACGCATGCCCGCCTCATCATTCTCGGCTCCGGCCCGGCCGGCTACACCGCTGCGGTCTACGCGGCGCGCGCCAACCTGGAGCCGATGCTGATCACCGGCCTGCAAATGGGCGGTCAGCTCACTACCACCACCGAAGTCGACAACTGGCCCGGCGATGTCCACGGCCTGACCGGCCCGGTGCTGATGGAGCGCATGCGCGAGCACGCCGAACGCTTCAACACCAAAATCCAGTTCGATCACATCCACACCGCCGAGCTTGATCAACGTCCCTTCCGCTTGAAGGGCGATTCCGGCGAGTACACCTGCGATGCGCTCATCATCGCCACCGGAGCCAGCGCCAAGTACCTCGGCCTACCCTCCGAAGAGGCCTTCAAGGGGCGTGGCGTATCCGCCTGCGCCACCTGCGATGGCTTCTTCTACCGCAATCAGGACGTGTGCGTGATCGGCGGCGGCAACACCGCCGTGGAAGAGGCGCTCTACCTCGCCAACATCGCCCGCCACGTGCACGTCATCCACCGCCGCGACAAGTTCCGCTGCGAGAAGATCTTGGCGGACAAACTGCTCGCGCGCGCCGAGGCCGAAGAGGGCAACGTCACCATCCATTGGCACAGTGAAACCGACGAAGTGCTAGGCGATGACTCCGGCGTCACTGGCATCCGCATCAAGAATGTCCACACCGGCGAGAAGAGTGACATCCCGCTGACGGGCGTATTCGTCGCCATCGGTCATACCCCGAACAGCGGCATCTTCGACGGCCAGCTCGACATGAAAGACGGCTATATCACGGTGCAGGGCGGACGCGAGGGCAACGCGACCCAGACCAGCGTGCCAGGTGTGTTTGCCGCGGGCGACGTAGCTGACCATGTCTACCGCCAGGCCATCACATCGGCCGGTAGCGGCTGCATGGCGGCGCTGGACGCGGAGCGTTTCCTCGACGGTCACTGACAGGAAACGCCGGTGGACATTGGCGCGGCGCTGACCATTGCCCTGCTGGCCGTGTTGCTCGGCCAGGCATGGGCGTTGCGCGTGCGGCTCGGTGAGCAGGCGCGCTGGCTGGTCGCTGCCTTGATGCTCAACGCCATGACATTGCCGGCAGCCATGCTGCTACTGGGCGACGCCTCCAGCGGACTCGGCGTACTGGCTGGATTCCTGGCCGTGCTGACTTCCAGCGGAGCCGCCATCGGCGCGCTGATCTGGCTACACCGCATGGACAGACTCGGGGCGCGCGCCGCGCCGTCCAGCGACCATGGATGAGCTCAACATCGGCATGGCCACCGCCGGGCTGCTAATGCTGACCGGCATGCAACGCATGACTGACGGGCATGCCGCGTTCCCCTGGTTTGCCGCCGCCCTCTCGGTGGCCGTGCTAACCCCGCTGACGCTTGGCGGCGGCGAAAACCTGCCGACCCTGCTTGCGGCCCTGACCCTGGGCGGCGCCCTCGCACTGATTCTCGGCCTGGCCGCCGACATGGCCGCCTTGCCCGCCCGGCTGGCCCTGCTGCATGGCCTCACCGGCGCCGCGACAGCACTGGTGGCCAGCCTGGCGGTGGTCGAGCAACTGCTTGAGCCGGGGCTTATGCTTGCCCTCGCCAGCCTTGCGATCCTACTTGGCGCGTTTTCGGCGGCCGGAGCGGCGGTCACCCATGCCCGCCTCATCAACATCCTGCCGCGTGTCTGGCGACACGCGGGCCAGACCGGCGCCGGACTGATTTTGTTGGCACTGACCTTGGCTGCCGGGGCCATTCTTGCCTCCGGTGCGCGCGAGGGGGCTGGCTGGCTGCTGCTTTTTCTCGGTCTGGCGGCGGCCTCCGGCGTAACCTTCACCCTGCCGCTGGCGGAGCGCGAGGCGCCGCTTGCCGCCTCCCTGTTCGGCTCGCTGGCCGGCGCGGGTCTGGCCCTGTTGGGGATGGCGCTGGACTTGCCGCCACTGGTGGCGACCGGGTTGTTATCGGCCAGCCTGACCCTGATTCTCAGCCTACATCTGAGCAGACAGGTCAACCTGCCGCTGCGACGCCTGCTGTGGGGAGCTTCGGCATCGCGCCCGGGGCCGGATGGCGAGGCCTCGCTGTGGTCCCAGCCCGTCCAGGCCGATGATGTGGCCACCCTTTTGCGCGATCAGCAGGCGGTATTGCTCATCCCCGGCTTCGGCTGCATGGCGGCACGGGCTTGCTCCGAGCTGATCGGGCTAGGTCGTACGCTGGAGCAACGCGGCGCCCATGTCCGCCTGCTGGCCCATCCGCTCGGGGGCCGTCTGCCCGGCCAGCTTGCCCTGCTGTTGCGCGAGGCGGGCGCGCCCGAGGATTGGCTGATCGAGGGCTGGCCTCAAGGGCGATCCGTGCCCGGCCTGGTCCTCAGCATAGGCGCGCACGACCTCATGAATCCCGTCCTGAACCTGCCCGGCATGCCGGACTTGCGCCAGAGCCAGTCGGTCATCCTCCTGGTCAAGCACCTTGGCGGCTTTAGTGGTTCGAGCAACCCCTTGCTGCGCGACCCGCATGTGCGAGTGTGGCTGGATGACGCCCGGCATGCGCTGGAGCGACTGAACCACCTGCTTGGCGAGGACGGAGCGGCTTGCCGCGATGATGCGCCCGGGGATTGAGGATGCCGTCAGGCGCACGGGCGCCCGGCGGATCAATGTTCATCACCCTCCAGCGCGCGGCTCAGCTCATCGAGCGACAGGCTGAACGCCGGTGCATAGCGCGCCATGAAGTCGCGCGTGGCCGGAAGGTCCCCGTACATCGACTCAATTTTGGCTTGCAGATAGGCCTGAGCGCGACGGAACTCGGTATTGCCCGCGACCGCCTCTTCCACGCACTTGAGATAACCCGCGATGCTATCGGCCGCCTTCACCAGCCGCTGTTCGTCCGGGTTGATGCAATGACTGTCCAGTAGCGGGGCGTAGTCTTCCCTAAGATCGTCCGGAAGCAGCTCCAGAAGACGCCGCTCAGCCTGACGTTCGAGCGCCTTGTAGGCCTCTCGGATGGCGTTATTGCCGTATTTGACCGGGGTTGGAAGATCGCCGGTGAGAATCTCGCTGGCATCGTGAAACATGCCTAGCACGGCGACACGATCAGCGTCGAAGCGGCCATCGTAGTGACGGTTGCTGATCAGGGCCAGCGCATGCGCGATGACGGCCACCTGAAGGCTGTGCTCCTGCACGTTTTCGTGGCGTGTGTTGCGCATCAGGCCCCAGCGCTGAATCAGACGCATGCGCGCCAGCATGGCGAAGAACGGGTTGGCGACGTTTTTCATTCGAGAACCTCCCAAGCCCCCACCACACGGTCGCGCCCCCCGCCCTTGGCCGCGTACAGGGCGCGGTCGGCCTGCTCCAGCAGGTCCTTGAGTCCCGGCATGGGGCCGGGACCGCTGCTTGATACGCCTACACTGACCGAAACGTGACCGCGGGTCGGGTGCGGCAGGGCGAGATCAACCACATGAACGCGCAGTAGCTCGCCCAAGGCCCAAGCGTCTTCGGCGGCCACCCCTTCCAGAAGGACCACGAACTCCTCTCCGCCCAAGCGCGCCGCCATGTCGAGCGGACGACGCGCCCGCTGACCGATCACCTCGGCCAGCTTGCGCAACAGCTCGTCCCCGGCCTCATGCCCCCAGTGATCGTTGACCTGCTTGAAATAGTCGATATCGATCAACAACAGGCCCAGCGGCTCGTTCTCGCGCTGCAATTGGCGGCTGATGCGCTGAAAATGCTCATTGAAGGCGTAGCGGTTGTAGAGGCCGGTCAGGGCATCATGGGTAGCCTGTTCGTATAGCTGCTGGTTAACCGCTTCCAGTGCCTGTCCATGCATCTGCGCGCGCGCGGCCCGCAGGCGCAACAGGGTGATGGCGATGGTGATGAGCGTCACGACGGTGATGGCCGCGACCACGCGATGGGTGATTTGCCCGGACTGTTGCTCCCAGATGCGCGGATCGGCGCTGACGCCCAGCACCCATGGAGAGTCGGGAACCTTGACGCTGGCCAGCACCATTCCGGCTCCTGGCAACTCCTCCGGCGCATAGAGCCCGGCACGTTGCCCAGCCAGGCTGAACGCACGCAGGACATCGTCGAACGGAGCCGAGGATTGATGCACGACCAGCACGAACATGTCGCCGGGCTCACCCAGCCGCATCATGATGGACATGGCCTGCTCTTGCCTGCGCAACTCCACGATCGGCTCGGCGGCGGACGCGATATCGGCGCAATGGCGCGCCAGCTCGGGGACAAGTCTTGCGGTGCATTCGTCATGAGGCAGAAAGCTCACCTCCTGGTAGTGCTCGAACCACTCGCTCATCAGCAGGTCGAGCTGCGCATGGGCGACCCGGTCGTCCCCCATGCGCAGAAAATCGTCCACCAAGGTTGGGATCGAGCGCTTCAGCAGAAGACCCTGGCGCTGGAGAATCTGGACTTCGCTCACCAGCATGGCCGCCGCGCGTTGCACGCTGGACTCCGCGAGCGTGGCTTGCGCCTTGCGGAATTCGGACCAGGCCTGAAGACCCAGCACGACGATCATGACCGTCAGGCTGAGGGCGACCAGAAGATCGCCGCGCCAGGGACGCAGCAGGGACGCTTTAGTGTCAGAGGTGTGCATCCCGGATAGTCATCAACGCTTTGTTGGAGTTAGTCATGCCATTCTCACCGCCGAGGACCCGCCATGAAATGCGGACGCAGCTCGTCCCGCAAGGTTAGCGCATAGGAGTCGGTCATACCCGCGATCATGTCGGTCAAGAGCTGTGCTTCGCGGTAGCGCAGCGGCATGGTGTTGCGCGGCGACTCGAACACCCGCCGGTAATTTTCCGAGATGCGCCCATAAGCATAGGTTGCAAATGGCGTGCGGCGCGCGCCGTCCGGTCGGCGGGGATCAGCCCGGTCGGTGATGGCGAACCAGAGCATGTCCATCAGTTCGTGAATGACCTCGAAGCCGGTCAGTTCGACTTTCAGCACGCTCGGGTGGCGGTAGATGTGGCGCATGTTGAACTGGCGCAAGGCGCCAATCAGTGCCCCGGCGCTGGAGGCGGCCAGCAGTTCGCCGTCGAACTCGCCCGCCAGCATGCCGCCCTGGTGCCGCAGCCAGCCTTCGGTGAGGGCCCGGGTGAGCGCGCCGATGGCGCGGATGCGAAACACCTGCATGGATATATCGTTCAGTTCGGCGGGGGAAAGTCCGGCCTCGCGGTACTGGTTGTGTTCCCGCTCGGCGGCCTCGCAAACCCAGGCCACGGTGGTATCCGACCCCGCCGCATGACGCAGATGGGCGAGGATGTCGTGGAAGGACAGCAGGCGCTTCTTCACCGCGTCTTCCGCATCCAGAACGCAGTAGGCGATGTCATCGCAAGCCTCAAGCAGGAAGCAAAGCGGATGGCGCTTTCCCTCGCCAAGCCCGGTCGCGGCCCAAACCTCCTCGACGATGGCGGCCTCGGACTGGAAGAACCCGTACTTGCGGCGCACCGGGATGGCTTTGTCGATGCGGTCCGATGCGGTCGGGTACTTGATAAGCGCCGCAAGGGTGGCGTGAGTGAGGTTGAGACCGTAGTCGTCATTGAGGATTTGCAGCTTGGTCAGCAGACGCAGGGCCTGAGCATTGCCCTCGAAACGCAGGAAGTCCTGCCGCATCGCCTCACTCAACCCGTGCTCCTCGCCCAGCACGGTCGCGACATGATGTTCAAACCAGGTCTGGATGGCGCGCTCGCCCTGATGCCCGAAGGGCGGGTTGCCCAGGTCGTGCGCAAGACCCAAGGTCGCAAGCAAGGCTGGAATGTCACGCTCCACATGCGCGCGCCCGCGCCCGACACCATGGTTGAACACAAGGTCGATGCCCATTGCGCGCGCCAGGTTGGCGACTTCGTGCGAGTGGGTCAGGCGGGTGCGGACCACGTCGTTGCGCTCCAGCGGGAAGACCTGGGTCTTGTCCGCCATGCGCCGCACCGGCGCGGCGTAGAGGATGCGGTCGTAGTCGCGCTCGATCTCGGTGCGCACTTCATGCCCGCCGAGCGGCATGGGCGCCTGCGAGCTCGGACGGCGGCGGGCAGGGTTGAGCAGCGCAATCCAGTCGGTCATATCGTCAGATCACCATGCTCGCCGCGTTCATCATGCCGATGCTCAGGTGCAGGGCTGCGAGAAGCAGCGCAACAGCGGCATTGCCCGCGCTCACATGGGCATAGACGCCCTCGGCAGGCTCGCCCTGTTCACCGGGAACGCGGATCCAGCGCAGCGACATGGCCAGCAGGCATTGCACGCCGCCGGAGATCAGCCCCCAGGCGACAAAATCGAGCAGACTGACCGAGTGCGCGGCGGCGGACACGAGCGGCAGGGTAAAGCCCAGCAAGGCCCCTGTGAAGGCCACCGCGGCGGCACGATTGCCACGTGCGATATGCCGCAGCTCGCGGTAGGGCGTGGTGCGCTCGTAGAGCAGGATGAACAGGGCGCCCAGCGAAAGGGCGCTCAGAAAATAGCCCAGGAAGGCCGGGAGTCCCTCAAGCATGTCCGTCTCCAAGGTCAATGTAATGGGGCATGAATCGGCTGGTATCGCGGGTGATGGGACCGTGGTCCTCTCGGATGCCCATCCCTGCCGCTTCGTCGCCGACCACCCATGCTCCGATCACGGTATGGCTGGGGCCAAATACCGGTAAAGGCGCGTAGTCCTGATAAATCTTCGGGCCAGTATAGGCGCCGCCGGTCGCCAGCACGCCATCCGGCGTCACGATGGCGATGTTGGCGCCCTCACGCGAGAGCATCGGCTTGATGACGTGCGGGGCCGTACCGAAGCGGTTATCGAAGAAACATGGCAGCAGGTTGGGATGACCGGGAAACCGTTCCCACAGGATGGCAAGCACGCCCTTGTTGGAAAGAATCATCTTCCAGGCCGGTTCGATGAAGCGACTATTGGACTTGCCAAGGTAGGCGGCGAATGGGTCCTCGAATATCCACTCCCAAGGGTAGAGCTTGAACAGCCGCTCGACAGGCCGGTCATGCAGATCGAGAAAACGCCGCCCGTTCCAGCCGATATCCTCCATGCCGAACAGATAGGTTTCCAGTCCGGCCTGCAATGCAGTTTCGGCCAGATAGGCAAGCGTACCCTCATCCTCCACGGAGGGCATGCAGGCCAGATGCAGCTTCCGTGACGGCCAGGCCGCCGCCAGCGCCTGCCAGCGCGCAACCAGCTTTTCGTGCAGGCTGTTGAACTGGTCATGCCCCGGACGACATGCGCGCAGCCATTCCCATTGCACCACGGAGGCCTCGTACAGGGCTGTGGGCGTGTCCGCGTTGTACTCCAGCAGCCTGGGCTCGCCGACACCGTCCCAGCTCAGGTCAAAACGTCCATAGAGCGAAGGCTCGCGCTCGCGCCAGGAGCGCTCGATCAGCGGCACGGCTTGGGGCGGAATATGCAGATCGGCATAACGACGATGCCGGATGACGTGCTCCACCGTGTCGATACACATGGCGTGCAGGCTTTCGACAACGGCCTCCAGTCGTTCGATCTGGCTCATGTCAAAGCGGTAGCAGGCCGACTCGTCCCAGTACACCTCGCCATCAATGGTGTGGAACAGAAAGCCGATGCGCTCGCATTGCTCCCGCCAATCGGGACGTGGCTCGTGCTCGATCCGTTGCATGGCCCGCGCTCAGGAGCCGCCGGAAAATCCGGATGCGCTTCGCCCGAAACCCCCGCGTTGGGTGTCTTCGGGGCGATTCGCATAGGATGTCCCGCCAGACGCGTGGGAAGCCGATGCGCTCGGGCACGCAACTTCGCGAAGCGGCCCGCCGTCCGGCGCGGGCTCATAACATTTCGGCTCTGGCTTCAACCACAAGCCAACGCCGATGATCGCGACCGGCAAGGCGAACATGAGTACGCTGAACCCCATCGCCCGCCTGCTCGCGGCTTCGTCATCTTTGTAGAAACGCTTATCAACCATGCGTCCGCCCGCTTAAAAATGCTCAAAGGCCATCCTGAATCCTGTCAGGCGGCTGACAGGACGGGGCATGAAAGCCCCATCCAAGCCGTGAAACAATGGCAACCATCACACCCCGCCCTGTTCCATAAGCGGGTTAGCAATCAGCCGGGACACGACAACTTCGGCAGCCCCCTTGAGGGCGCCTCGAAAACCGTCACGAGCAGATGGAGTGCAAGGAGCCCCGCAGAGAATCCCCAAGACATATCATGTCGATAGGCGAGGGGTGAGCGGGCTTCGCCAGCTTCGCGTTAGGAAGCGCCCCGTCCGCGGGCTAACGCCAGCTACGCGTTCAATAGGTTTTTCGAGGCGCCCTTGGGTTCTGCCCCTTGAATCCTGGCCATCATTCGTTTGGGAGACGATAACATGCATATCAGCCTGATTGGCGCCGGCCTGCTCGGATCGGCGGTAGCGGAACGCCTGCTGGCCCGAGGGCGCACGCTTACGGTCTGGAATCGCGACCGGGCCAAAACGTCCGCGCTCATCGACGCGGGTGCGCAAGGCGTGGCAACGGCTGCCGAAGCGCTGGCGGCATCCGACGTCACCCTGCTCTACCTGGCTGACCATGCCGCGATCGAAGCGGTTCTGCTCGACGATGCGGCCCGCCCCGCGCTCCATGGCAAGACCATCCTGCAAATGGGTACCATCGGCCCGGAAGACGGTCACCGGATCGAGCGGGCATTGACATCCGCCGGAGCCCGTTACGCCGAATGCCCGGTGCTTGGCAGCCTGCCCGAGGCGCGAGCGGGTACGCTGATCCTTATGTACGGCGGAGATGCGGCACTTTTCGATGCGCTCAAACCGATGTTGCTCGATCTTGGCCCGGAGCCGACACGGATCGGCATGGTCGGCCAGGCCGCCGCGCTCAAATTGGCCATGAACCAGCTCATCGCGAGCGAGACGGCAGCCTTCGCGATGAGCCTTGCGCTGGTGCGGGCCCATGGCGTCGCAGTCGATGACTTCATGCGGATTTTGCGCGGCAGCGCGCTGTACGCGCCGACCTTCGACAAAAAACTCGACCGCATGCTGTCCGGCCATTTCGGCGGGCCGAATTTCCCGCTGGACCACTTGATCAAGGACGTACGCCTCTTCATTCGCGCCGCCGAAAGCAAGGGCATGGACGCAAGCCCCCTCGCCTCACTGGAAACAGTGCTGGCGGAAGTCTCCTCCGCCGGGCATGGCGGCGAGGACTACAGCGTGCTGGCGCGCGGCTTCGGCGTCGGGTGACAGCCGCGTTACAATGACGCCCCCTTTGCGTCAGGATGCCGCAACGCGGGCCGGGGCACAGACCCCCGGTCTCGCCATGAGACGAGATGAACAAAGCCTGGGATGGCTTGCTCATCATGAACCATTTCGACGAGGACTCCCCATGCGCACCCACGTTGCCACCATCGGCCGCGCCCTGCTTTCCGTGTCCGACAAGACCGGCCTGCTCGATTTCGCCCGCTTTCTCGTGGCGCGCGATGTAGAGCTGCTGTCCACCGGCGGCACCGCGAAGATGCTTCGCGAAGCAGGACTGCCGGTGCGTGACGTGTCCGACTACACCGGCTTCCCGGAGATGATGGACGGTCGCGTGAAGACCCTGCATCCCAAAGTGCATGGCGGCATTCTTGGCCGTCGCGGCGTGGACGACGCGGTGATGGGCGAGCACGGCATCCAGCCCATCGACCTGGTGGTGGTGAACCTCTACCCGTTCGCCGAAGCGACCGGCAAGCTCGGCTGCACCTACGAAGACGCGGTGGAGAATATCGACATCGGCGGCCCGACCATGGTACGCGCGGCGGCCAAGAACCACGCCGACGTAACCATCGTAGTCAACCCGACCGACTACGCCCGTATACAGGCCGAGATCGAAACCGAGGGCGGGGTGAGCGCCAAGACCCGTCTGGACCTCGCGGTACGCGCCTACGAGCATACCGCCGCCTACGACGGCATGATCGCCAACTACTTCGGCTGTCGCGTCCCGTCCGCAAACGGCGCGGGCAGCAACGCCCGCGAAGGAGAGGCATCCTTCGAGCAACCGGCGGATTTCCCGCGCACTTTCAACATCCAGGTCGAGAAGTTCATGGACCTGCGCTACGGCGAGAACCCGCACCAGCGCGCCGCGTTCTACGTCGAACACAACGCCCCGGCAGGCAGCATCGCGCGCGCCACCCAGTTCCAGGGTAAAGAACTCTCCTACAACAACATCGCCGACACCGACGCGGCGCTGGAGTGCGTGAAGCAATTCGAAGCCCCGGCCTGCGTCATCGTCAAGCACGCCAACCCCTGCGGCGTGGCCCAAGTCACGGGCGAAGGCGGGAGCATCCTCGCGGCCTACGAGCGCGCCTGGCAAACCGACACCGAATCCGCCTTCGGCGGCATCATCGCCTTCAACCGTCCGCTGGACGCCGAAACCGCCCGGACCATCGTCGAACGCCAGTTCGTCGAGGTCATCATCGCACCGGAGGTAAGCCCGGAGGCACTAGCCATCACCGCCGCCAAGAAAAACGTGCGCGTCCTGGCCGTAGGCGCATGGGGAGCGGACGACCTCGGTCGCCTGGACTACAAGCGCGTCTCAGGCGGCCTGCTGGTGCAGGACCTCGACCAAGGCATGATCGGCGCCGCTGACTTGAACGTAGTTTCCGCCCGGACACCGACCGAGACCGAGCTGCGCGACCTGCTGTTCGCCTGGAAGGTCGCCAAATTCGTCAAGTCCAACGCCATCGTCTACGCCAAGGACAATGCCACCATTGGAGTTGGCGCGGGTCAGATGAGCCGCGTCAACTCCGCCCGCATCGCCGCCATCAAGGCCGAGCACGCCGGTCTTGCCGTCACCGGCGCGGTGATGGCCAGCGATGCCTTTTTCCCGTTCCGTGACGGGATCGACAATGCCGCCGCCGCGGGCATCACCGCCGTCATCCACCCAGGCGGCTCCATGCGCGACGAAGAGGTCATCGCCGCCGCCAACGAACACGGCATGGCCATGGTGTTCACCGGAATGCGGCATTTCCGTCATTGAGGGGCACTCGTCTCGAAAGACATAAGACGCGACGGGACTTGTCCCGCCGTACGCTGACACGAAGCGAAGGATTTCTCGCGCCCGCCCTGCGGAGCCCTCCGCGATAAATCCCAAGCCATCGGCCCGAGAACGGGCCTCCCACCTCGCCGCCACTTAGCACAGCCCATGGGGCCTGATTGGAAGGCCTATCGCGGTCGCCGGACGGGTGTCCGGTGAGTGCTGGGCTGTGCACGCAGGCTGCGCGCTGGAAACAGGCTCGGCGCCTGGCCGTCAGGTTTTTTCCAGGCGGTAGACCGCCGCTTCGCCCATCAGGTTGGGCATCAGGCGCATCAGGGCGCCGCTACGATGCTGGCTATCGACGATCTCGCGATCGAGGATGCGTAGGCCAATCTCGGCGCACAGGGCTTCAAAATCGCGCACGGTGCAGAGGTGGATATTGGGCGTGTCGAACCAGCCGTAAGGTAGTGCGCGCGTCACCGGCATGCGTCCGCCCAGCGCGTATTGCATGCGATTCTTCCAATACCCCATGTTGGGGAAGGTGACGATGGCCTCGCGGCCTATGCTGACCATTTCCTTCAGCAGTCGCTCGGGATGACGCATGGCCTGAAGCGTGTGGGTCATGATGACGTAGTCGAAGCTGCCTGCGTCGAACCACGCCGAAAGCCCTTGGTCCAGGTTGGCGTGAATGACGGGGATGCCGCCCCCGACGCAACGCGTCAGCTTTTCGACATTGAGCTCCAGCCCGTAACCGGTCACGGCATGGCTGTCGCGCAACTGGCGCAGCAGGGCGCCGTCGCCACAGCCAAGGTCCAGCACACGGCTGCCCGGTTTGATCCAGTCGCCGATAATTTCCAGATCGACGCGCATCAGGCAGGCCCTCCGTCAGTTTCCCCGGCAACCCGCTCCATGTAGGCGCGGAACACGTTCATGTAGTCGGGTATCGGCACCAGGAAGGCGTCATGACCGTGGCTGGACTCGATCTCAGCGTAGGTCACGCGCTTGCCGGCATCCAGCAGGGCCTTGACGATCTCGCGCGAGCGCGCCGGTGAGAAGCGCCAGTCGGTGGTGAAAGACACCACCAGGAATTCGGCCTGGGTGGCCGCGAAGGCACGGGCGAGGTCGTGTTCGTACTCGGCGGCAGGGTCGAAATAGTCCAGCGCCTTGGTCATCAGCAGGTAGGTATTGGCGTCAAATCGATCGACAAAGCTTGCGCCTTGGTAACGCAGGTAGCTCTCCACCTGGAATTCCACGTCGAAACCGAAGTTGATCTTGCCCGCGCGAAGCTCGCGTCCGAATTTGGCGCGCATGGCGTCGTCGGACAGGTAGGTGATGTGGCCAAGCATGCGCGCCAGCATGAGCCCCTTGCGCGGCAGCACGCCGTGCTCCTGGTAGTGACCGTCGTGGAAATCGGGGTCGGCGAAGATGGCCTGACGCGCCACCTCGTTGAATGCGATGTTCTGCGCCGAGAGCCTGGGCGCGGCGGCGATCACGGCGGCATGCCGCAGCAGATGGGGAAAGCTGATCGCCCATTGCATGACCTGCATGCCCCCGAGGCTGCCGCCGATTACGGCAGCCCACTGCCCAACCCCGAGGCGACGCATCAGACGCTCCTGCGCACGCACCCAGTCCGGCACGGTAACAATGGGGAAGTCCGGGCCATAAACCCGTCCGTTGTCCGGGTTGACGGTCGTCGGGCCGGTGCTGCCCTTGCAGCCGCCGAGGTTGTTCAGGCACACGACAAAGAATTTGCCGGTGTCGATCGGCTTGCCGGGACCGATGGCCGAGTCCCACCAGCCGGGTTTGCGCTCTTCCATGCTGTGGTAGCCGGCGGCATGGTGATCGCCGGACAGGGCGTGGCAGATCAGGACCGCGTTGGAACGCGCGGCGTTCAGTTCGCCATAGGTCTCGACAACCAGCTCGTATCGCGGGAGGGTCTTGCCGCTGTCGAGTTCAAGCGGCTCATCGAAGCTGAAGGTCTGGGGGGTCACCAGACCCACGGAATCCGGCGGAAGGACGGCAGGCATGATGTTTGGCGGGAATGAATCAAGTCCTGATCTTAACGCGGCGGCAACGGCGGCGGAAGGATGCGGGGCGCATCGATGGCCACCCGCTTTTCGCGCCCGGTCTCGCCGGACAGCAGCGCGACTCTGGATTTGGGCACGCCGAAGGCTTCCGCCAGCAGTTCGATCAGGGCCTTGTTGGCGGCCCCATCGACCGGCGGCGCGTTCAATCGCACCCGCAGGCGTCCGTCCCGGACGTCCTCCAGACCCGCCTTGCTCGATCTGGGTTGCACCCGCAGACTGAGGATCAGGCGCTCGCCATCCCAGCGGCACCAGTCGGTCTCTTGCATCAGATCAAAAGCCCCGCCAGCAGCGGCAACAGCACGATCTTCGCCGCCTGCACCAGCAGCAGCAGCACGATGGGCGAAAGATCAATGCCGCCAAGATCCGGCAGGATGCGCTTGATGGGCCGCAGCAGCGGGCTGATGAGCTGGTCGAGCACCCGTGCGGCGGGCGCTCGCTGCGCGTTGGGAAACCAGCTCAGGATGGCGTGGATGATAACCCCCCAGAACAGCATGTCGAGCACGATCTCCAGCAGGTGCAAGGGTGCGATCAGGAGCAGCAGACCGGGGTTCGCCCGCCCCTCGGCGAGGGCGTTCGCCAATATCAGGAAGACCAGGGCAAGCAGGTAGGCGACCAGCAGCGCGGCGCTGTCCTGCCCGGCCACGGGGGGAATCACTCGGCGCAAGGGCGCGAGCAAGGGGTTGGTCAGGCGCACGATGGACTGAGTGACCGGGTTGTAGAAGTCTGCGCGCGCGGCCTGCAAGAGGAATCGCAACAGGATGAAGATGATGGCCAGGTCAAACACCATGCGCAGCAGCAAGACCGCGGGGTGGGCGAGCGATGTATCCATGACGTCATTTGGTTCGTGAGTTAACAGGATGTCGAAAAAGGCCTTCCTGCCCCTTTTCAACTCAGCCCGTCGCGGCGCGGGCCCGCAACGGCCTCCGGATATCCGTCACTTTACCGTGATTGATATCCGGGCAAGCCCTCCATGACTCGCCTTGTCGGGGTATTTTGCGGATCGGCTTGCCGCGAAGCGGGCTCGCGGCAGGCTCTGCGAATTAACGACTTGCGCCATCGTTCGCATCGGTGCATCCCCGTTGTTCCGGGCAGGATAGCGAGAAACGGTCTCCGTGCCGCTTTTCAGCTCGCGTCATGCGGCTGTGTGGTCCGCATGACGCATCGTCAGGACTGATCGAGCAGGTTCGCCAACTCATCCGCACGGGCGGAGGCGACGCGCAAGGCATCGGCGAAGGCCTCGCGCAGACCGGCCTGTTCCAGGGCGGCGATACCGCGCTCGGTCGTACCTCCCGGGGAGGTGACGCGCGCGCGCAGGACGGCGGGCTCGTCATTCGACTCCAGCGCAAGGCGCGCCGCTCCGAGTACGGTCTCCAAGGTCAGCAGACGGGCGGTGGCAGCATCAAGGCCAAGCCGCTCACCTGCGGCCTGGATGGCCTCCATGACCAGGAAAACATAGGCCGGGCCGCTGCCGGAGAGGGCGGTGACGCTATCCAGAAGGGGTTCGCTGTCCACCCATACGCAGACGCCGACCGCGCGCAGAATGGTTTCCGCCAGGGCACGCTCCTCCGGGCTCACCCCAGGCGGCGCATGGAGTCCGGTCGCCCCGGCCTGCACCATGGCCGGGGTGTTGGGCATGGCGCGCACAATGCGCTGATGCCCGCCCAGCCAACGGCGCAGGGTATCCACCCGCACCCCGGCGGCGATGGAAATCACCAACTGACCGGCATCCAGCGCGCCCGCCAGCTCGCGCGCCACCGCGCCGAGCGCCTGTGGCTTGACCGCCAGCACCACGACATCCGCCTGCCGGACCGCTTGCGGATTGTCGGCCAGGGCGCAAACGCCCAGACCAGCCAGCGCATCGCGCGCTTCGGCGTTCGGATCAGCCACGCACAAACGCTCGGCGGGGTGACCGTTGCGAATCAGCCCCCCCACCAGCGCGCGGGCCATATTGCCGCCGCCGATGAAGGCTATCGTCGGTTTGTCGTTCATGATCGTCGGGACTTGTTTAACGTGGAGCTGAGACTAGCAGAAAAGAGCCCCCGCGTAGGAGGCCACGCCCTCGGGCCGATCGGGGGCTGATTTAAGATTTGGGCCGCGCACCGAAAAGAGAGGTCCCCACTCGCACCAGGGTGGCCCCCTCCATGATGGCGGCCTCCAGGTCGCCGGACATGCCCATCGAGAGAGTGTCTAACGGCAAGCCCCTGGCGCGAAGGGCCTCGAACAGCTCATGCACACGGCGAAAACTGTCGCGCTGCGCGGTCGGGTCATCCGTCGGGCGGGGGATGGCCATCAAGCCGCGCAGACGCAGGCCGGGCAGGACGGCTACCGCGTGAGCCAGGGCATCCACGTCCTCGGGCAAGACGCCAGACTTGCTCGCCTCTCGATCAATGTTGACTTGCAGGCAGACGTTCAAAGGCTCCATGCCCGCCGGACGCTGCGCCCCCAGGCGCTCGGCGATGCGCGCGCGGTCAATGCCATGCACCCAGGCGAAACGCTCGGCCACCGGGCGCGTCTTGTTGGATTGCAAGGGGCCGATGAAATGCCACTCGATAGGCAGGTCGGCCAGTGCCTCCTGCTTGACCGACGCCTCTTGCACATAACTTTCGCCAAATGCCCGCTGACCGCAGACGAAGGCCTCGCGCACGCGATCACTGGAAACGGTCTTGCTGACGGCGATCAGGCGCGCCGACGAGAGCGGACGACCGGCGCGCGCGAGGGCGGCGGACAGGCGACTTTGGACCTCGCGCAGATGCGAGCAATCCGGTTGCGCCGAAAGGTGAGGCGAAGTACCTTCACTCATAGCCATCAGATCATCAGGGTATGTCATGGATATTGAAACCTTACTGGCGTTTTCAGTGAAGAACGGCGCGTCCGACCTGCATCTCTCCGCAGGCGAGCCCCCGATGATCCGTGTTGACGGCGACATCCGCCGCATCAACGCGCCGCCGCTCCAGCACAAGGACGTGCACGGCATGGTGTACGACATCATGAACGACAAGCAGCGCAAGGAGTACGAGGACAACCTCGAAACCGACTTCTCATTCGAGATTCCGGGCCTCGCGCGTTTCCGTGTCAACGCCTTCGTGCAGAACCGCGGCGCGGGCGCGGTATTCCGTACCATTCCAAGCAAGGTACTGACCCTTGAAGACCTGGGGGCGCCCAAGATCTTCAAGGAGATCGCCGACCAGCCGCGCGGCATCGTGCTCGTGACCGGGCCGACCGGCTCCGGCAAGTCCACCACCCTCGCGGCGATGATCAATCACATCAATGACAACGAATACGCCCACATCCTCACCATCGAGGACCCGATCGAATTCGTGCATCAGAGCAAGAAAGCGCTGATCAACCAGCGCGAGGTGCACCGCGACACCCACAGCTTCAACAACGCCCTGCGCTCCGCGCTGCGTGAAGACCCGGATGTGATCCTGGTGGGCGAGATGCGTGACCTGGAAACCATTCGCCTGGCCTTGACCGGCGCCGAGACCGGCCACCTGGTGTTCGGCACCCTGCACACCTCCAGCGCGGCCAAGACCATCGACCGTATCGTGGATGTGTTTCCAGCGGCGGAGAAGGACATGGTCCGCGCCATGCTGTCCGAATCCCTGCGCGCGGTGATCTCGCAAACCCTGCTCAAGAAGATCGGCGGTGGCCGGGTGGCGGCGCACGAGATCATGATCGGCACCCCGGCAATCCGTAACCTGATCCGCGAAAACAAAATCGCGCAGATGTATTCGGCCATCCAGACCGGGCAGCAGAACGGCATGCAGACCCTCGACCAGAACCTGAAGGATCTGGTGGCGCGCAACCTTATCACGCGCGACAGCGCGCGCACCGCCGCCGCCAACAAGGCCGACTTCTGAGGAGACCCTCGCCATGGATCGCAATCAGGCTATCGGCTACATCCACGACCTGCTGAGGCGGGTGGTGGAGAACAACGCCTCCGACCTGTTCATCACCTCCGGAGCGCCGCCGAGCATCAAACTCAATGGACTGATTACCCCGCTCACCAACCAGATGCTGTCGCAAACGCACACCGACCTTTTGACCCGCTCGGTGATGAACGACAAGCAGACCGCAGAGTTCGAAGCCCGGCACGAGCTAAATTTCGCCATCGCCCTGCCGGGCGTCGCCCGCTTCCGTGTCAACGCATTCACCCAGCGCGGCTCGGTCGGCATGGTGCTGCGCCTGATCCGCGCCGAAATTCCTTCCTTCGAAGAGCTGCATCTGCCGCCCGTCCTGCGCGACCTGTCGATGACCAAGCGTGGGCTGGTCATCTTTGTGGGCGCCACCAGCTCCGGCAAGTCCACCTCGCTGGCCGCGATGGTGGATTACCGCAACCAGAACTCCCAGGGCCACATCGTCACCATTGAGGATCCGATCGAATTCATCCATAACCACAAGAAATGCCTGGTCACGCAGCGCGAAGTGGGGGTGGACACCGACAACTACGAGATTGCCCTCAAAAACACCCTGCGTCAGGCTCCGGACGTAATCCTGATTGGCGAGGTCCGTGACCGGGAAACCATGAACCACGCCATCGCCTTCGCCGAAACTGGCCACCTGTGCCTGACCACGCTGCACGCCAACAATACCAACCAGGCCCTGGACCGAATCATCAACTTCTTCCCGGAGGAGCGTCGCTCCCAGTTGCTGATGGACCTCTCGCTCAACCTCAAGGCCGTGGTCTCCCAGCGACTGTGCCGACGCGAGGACGGCAAGGGCCGTGTGCCTGCGGTCGAAGTTCTCATCAACACCCCGCTGATGTCGGACCTGATCTTCGAGGGCAAGGTCCACGACATGAAGGACCTGATAAAGCGTTCGCGCGAACATGGCATGCAGACCTTCGATCAACACTTGTTCGATCTCTACGAGAACGAGTCGATCAGCTACGAAGAGGCCCTGCGCAACGCCGACTCGATCAACGACCTGCGCATTGCCATCAAGCTGCACAGCACGCGCGGTCGAACCCGTGATCTGCTTGGCGAAACCGAGGGCATAAGCATCAAGGACGACGAGGACGAACTCGGCGGCGGCATGAAACTGAGGTAAGGATTCCATGAGCACCCCCTCCCCCGGCGCCGCTTCCGCGCCCCTACAACTTGAGCCCTACCTGCGCCTGCTTTCCGAGAAAGGCGGGTCTGACCTGTTCTTCACCGTCGGTGCTCCTCCGCAGGTCAAGATTGAGGGGGAGATGCGCGCCATCGGCCAGATGCCCATCCCGCCTGGCGGGGTGAAAGAAATCATCTATCCGGTCCTAAGCCCCGATCAGATCGCCCGTTTTGAGCGCGATCTGGAGCTGAACCTGGCCAAGTCTCTGGAGGGGCGTGGCCGTTACCGCATCAACATCTTCATCCAGCGCGGCGAGCCCGCGCTGGTCATCCGCCACATCAAGGAAGTCATCCCAAGCTTCGAACAACTGCGCCTGCCACTCCACCTGCGCGACTTTGCAATGGAGGATCGCGGACTCGTGCTGGTTGTCGGCGCGACCGGCTCCGGCAAGTCATCCACCCTGGCTGCCATGATCGATCACCGGGCCAAGAGCCGCTCCGGCCATATCTTGACGGTCGAGGATCCGATGGAATTTGCCTTCCGGCACGGCAAAGCCATCGTCAACCAGCGCGAGGTCGGCGTGGACACCCATTCCTACGCCAACGCCCTCAAAGAGGCCATGCGCGAGGCGCCAAACGTGATCCTGATCGGTGAGATCCGCGACAAGGAAACGATGAACCACGCTATCGCCTTCGCAGATACCGGCCACCTCTGCCTGTCCACCCTGCACTCCACCAACAGCTACCAGGCGCTGGACCGTATCCTGCGTTTCTTCCCGCCCGAGGCGCGCGACCAGGCCCTGATGGACCTCTCGCTCAACCTCAAGGCCATCATTTCCCAACGCCTGGTCACCGGCGTGAACGGCAAGCGCCTGCCCGCGGTGGAGGTGATGATCAACTCGCCCTACATCAGCGACCTGATCCGCCGGGGGCGGGTGGACGAACTGCCCGCAGTGATGGCCAAGGGCGGCGTAAGCGGCATGCAGACCTTCGATCAGGCGCTGTTCGATCTCTTCCAGCAAGGCCTCATCAGCAAGGAGGAGGCCCTGCATCAGTGCGACTCCCGTCGCGATCTGGAATGGCGGATGAACTTCGGCGGCGAAATGGTCATGCCCAGCACGCAGGAAGGGTCCGCCGAGCCCCTCAGCCCGGACGCATCCCCTTTACCGGCGATTTGACGGGGCGCCGGAGGGGCGCTCTAGCACCCCCTTCGTTCGGTCCGCTCCATCCGAACTTTGGCAGGCCTCTGAAACAAGTATTCTCAGAAGCCCATTTGATAGTCCGCCCCGCGTGGCGCAAGCCCGCATAAGGCGTCCGGCGCAGAGCAGTGTGCAGCCTGTCCTTACAGGGTTCAGTTCCAGACCTCGCGCATGTAGATCATGCGCTCACGTTGGCCGTAGATGCCGAACGTCGCTCGCGCGGACGGGCTTTCCGCGTAGCTTCCATCCCCGTTCCGATCATCCTTGAGCCAGTCGCTCACCGTCAGGGTGTAGTCCAGCGCACCTGGAGCATTGGGCGCCGAAAGGCTGAAGGCCCCTGCGCCAAGATTGAGAACCCCCCCCCCGCTCACATTGGTCGAAGCGCATGTCAGTCCATCCGATGCAGAGGGATCCGCACAACCTAACGAGGGCGAGGCATAAGCTGTGCAACTGTCCATGCTATTGAGCCGCCAGGCCGAACCGCTCCAGTACTCAGCCCGTACAGGCAGGCTCAGGGGTAGGCGCTCGGAGCCGTAGGCGCTGTCCATCAATAATCGCCCAAAGCGGATTTCGGCGCCTGTAGGTTTGAGCGTCGGCAGCGGGCCGGTAGCCGATACGCCATCCGCGTCCCTGATCTGAGCGACTGGAAGGCGGATGTCTGCCATAAAAGGGGCCACACGGGCATTGGAGGACTTGGCATGGGTTATCCGGTCGTCCGGCGACAGGGTGTAGGTCAGGGTTCCATCACCGTTGTCGGTCAATGTCCCCGTGTTCAGCGCCGTGCTCAGGGACAGTTTGTTCACGCCGTCCGCCCCGAGTTTGGTCGCGTCCTCCGTCGGAGCCGTGATCGACACGTCTGATGGGGCGAGTCGGGCAAATGTACCTGTGTAATTTCTCGTGATGCCCAGACCACCGTTCACCGCCGTAACGGTCAACGCAGGCTGCTGGTCATACCCCATCGGCTGAGCGGTGTAGGTGAAAGAGCCTCCGCACATCTTTCTCATGCTGCCATCGTTCGACACAAGCACTGTGAAATGATCGGGGATGAAGCGCCCGAACCACGGTGAGGGTACGGAATGGCCGATATGGCAGCCATATTTGCCCGATACCAGTGCGTTGGAAAAGTCGTCGGTGCAATCGACGGGTTTGTCCACTGCGGAAAAATCGTCATCATGTATGGCATTGGCCTTGAAACGGAAGTACCCGACTTCGGGATACTTCAGGTCTGTACTCACGGAAACGCCTGTGGCCGGGTCAGCCGTACCCAACGAGCCATTGATGGTCACCATGGCCGCAATCGATCCGGCGTGTTGCTCAATACCGCCCGCGTCGATGACCGGCGTTCCGTCGTAGCCCGCAACGCTAGAAAAGCGCAGGTCGAAACCGTCCGTCCCGGCCTTGAGCGTCGGAGTTGCCAAAGCATTAGCGCCATTGGCCAAATCAGCATCCGCCGCCCCGGTGGAGAAACCGCTAAACTCGCCCGGTCGAACAGCAAAGGCATCCCCCGAGCAACTTACCTTGGCAGGCGTCTGCGAGGCGTCTGTCAGGCGGCATTTCAAATTGCGCCAAGCCTTGCCGACCGTCATCGACGTACTTGGCCTACGGCCCTGATTCGCCGCGCTAAAACTCAGGCTATGTCCAACGGCAGGATTGAGAGCGGGCAGGGAGGCGCACCCCCCCCCTCCGCTGGCATCCACCAATTCCAGTTGAAGACTATTGCCAGGGGTGGATACGTAACCGGTCTCCACCGTGCCATCGGCCTTGAGTGCGGCAACATCAACACTGAAGCTCACGCCAGACAACTTGGTATAGAGGCGCCCCGTCCGGAGATCGCTACCTGCCGCCATAAGTGTGCCGCTTTCCAGACATGTGAAACTGTCCACGCAGCTATCGAACCGCAGGTCGGCATCGCATGACGCACCGTAGGTGTAATCCTGCGGAACGCATGCCGCGCCAGCACCCGAGCGCTCCGTGATACTCCCCGCTGCCACGTTGATGTTGACCGGCCCGTTGACCGGCGAAGACAGCCCGAGTCTGATGCTCGACTCATTGCTGAACGTGTAACTCGCCACGCCACCACCAAGGTTATTAACCACGCTTACAGATCCACCCGGAATATTCGACCAAGTTCCCTGCCCTGTGCTGGTACTCAACTGGATAGTCGTGCCCCCCAATGTGACAAGAGCATGATTGAGGTCATGGGCTTCGATGGTGATTTCGGCGACAGGCAGACCGCAATTTGAAATGGAGCCGCCATGAATGATGCGGAAATGATCCAGCGCGGCACAAACCAGACGCGTTGTGTTCATATCCGCCTGAATCTGGGGTCGGCTGACAGGAATATTGTAGAGATAAATCTCATCCAAAACGCCGTTGGCGGAGTTACCCGTGCCATTGATCGGCGTAATGCCACTGGTTCGGTTATCTCCGAAATGAAACCCTCCCAGCGAAGGAAGCGTGCCGTTGGTCGTACCGCGAGCCTGCGCAACAAGCATGCCATCGAGATAAATCTCAAGCACAGAAAGATTGGTGCCCGCGCGAATATTCCAGGTCACAGCCACATGATGCCAGGTTCCCGAGGAGTAGCCGATATTTCCCGTTTCGGCGCTCAACGTCGTGCCGACGCTGTCCGACACCACGAAACGCAAACGACCACTGGAGCGCTTCATCAGGAAGAACGGGCGAGTGGAGGCCGTGCTGGCGTCGAACAGCATGGCATCTGAGCTGTTCCAGTTGGAGTTCGAATTAAACCAGAAGTCGACAGCCCCGGCGCGCCCCGGAGTCAGCGGCGAAGCAATACCCGTAACGGTCGCATTCGAGGTATTGCGGGCGACGCTGCCCCCCCGACAAAGCTTACCGCCGTCGATATTGGTAACACCCGTGCCAACCACACTGCCCCCAAGGCCACCCGACGTATCGCTAACCTCACCAGGCATGCCCACCCAGCCTACTTCGTCAAAGCGGTACTCGGCGATACGTGGCGCGTATTGGTTGGATGGATACCAAAGGATTGCCGTGCCATTGACGGGGTCGATGAAGTTCTGATCGTAGGAATATTGGGTATAGTCCGAGGATGCGACCTGGACCCCCACGGTTGCATCAAGCCCGGTGGTGGAGCCCGTGGTGTACTGATAGCGAAACTCACCATCCAGGCCCGTATTGTTCTCGTACAGAATGGCCTGGAAACTGTATCGCGTACCAGGGTCGCCATACAGCGCCACATTCTGCCAAGTCACGATAAACTGACGATTCGGCGCCGTGCCAAGAAGCTCGTATTTCACGGGCGCGCTGGAAACATTGGGGCTAGTGTTGATATCAATCCAGTACACGAAAAGCGAGTTGGCCGGTACGCTGTTCACACAACCGGAACGGGTAATGTTGCTTGCGGGCGCAGGCAGAGCCACGGGGGTATAGTCGCGGTGAATTCCAGTCTCAATCCCAAAGGACAGAATGCCGTTCGACATGATGCGAACCGATGAATAGCTGGCTCCCGCGAACTGAAAAGTGAAGCCGGATGGAAAGTTCACCACGGCATAATCGTCATCCCCCCCGGGGAAGCCCGTACACGCCCCCGACCAGGTAACACTGGTGGCGGATGCCGATGGCGCCTGCCAACTGAAGTCGACATTCCGGTAGGCATAACTTGCCGCATGCGCGGCGCCGACCATCAAGCACAGGGACACAAAAGCCCCTCGCAAAAGATTTTGCATCCAGCGCCCAAATGAAGACTTTTGCGAGCGCATCATGGCGAGACTCCTCATGGCTCCGTTGTCACCACGGTAGAAACCAAAGCGCGCTGGGTATGATCCAGCCCCCCCGCTGTCCCCGTGCTCGCAGTGGCGATCACTTGGTAAAGGGTATAGCGTTTCAGCCCCCCCTCGTCGAACGTCCCCTGAGCCGTGCATTGCAGGACAACCGAGAATCCATCCACCAGGATGGCTCCGTCCAGGCGCGTGCACCCATTGGCGAAATCCAGGCGGGTAACGGCGTAATCCACCCCCGCCCTCGCCGCAAAATACGCCTGCTTGCCCTGTTTGGCCTGCGCGGAAGATAGGTGCTGCGTCGTGCTCACACGCATCATCACCGCCCCCAGGGCCGAGAGCACGACCAGGATGAACAGCACGACCAGGATGGAAAAGCCGGCACTTTTCAGTCTCATGGCGCGTTCACCACATGAACCTGCTGCAACAGATGGACCTGTTCGCCCACCTCATCGCGTAGGCTTATGCGCAGGGTGACCAGGCCATGACGGGTGCCCGCCCCGGCTTGATAGTCAAACTGGCAATGAGCGACATTCGAGGCCAGCAGGGCGTTCGAGCCGGCCCCGGCCAGATTGGCCGGATATGCCGCCTGGATGGCATAACCCGCGACCCGTCGCAACGTCCCGGCCGCCGTGTCACACACGAAACTGACCGGACCATTGACCACGAAAAAACGCTGCCGGGAATCCGGCGGGATGGGGAAAGGCCAGGCAACCGCACGACTGTAGCTCAGCTTCGTGGGACTGACCGCCGTGATGGTGGCGAGGTTATTGCCGCCATAGGCGTCGTACCCTCCCACCGAGCCGGTGTTGTAGATCACCAGTTGGCTGCCGCCCAGCGTGACGCGCGAGGTATCCAGCCCGCCGAGAACGTCGAAACTGTCGCTAACGGCGCTGAAGTCCAGCGCATCGCAATCGGCATCCTCGGCGCCGATCTGCACCGTGGTGCAGGATGACTCCGGCGCAGCCCGGTAACGGCTGCCCGCCACGGCATCCAGGAATTCGAGGTGGACTTCACTGCCCGTCGAGGAAATCCGCACGCTGTTGGGCAGGGCCTGCCGCAGCTCCCGCGCAATCCGCGTCAGCGCATTGTCCGCCATGTCAGTCAGCTCCGCGCGGCGAGACTGGTCCTGGAAAGCATCGATCGGCGCGGTGATGATGCCCGTGGTAAGAGTGGCGAGGATGCCGACAAGGACAATTACCATGACCAACTCGATCAGGGTGAAACCGTTCGTATGCCTCTGCCGCCGCACCATCTCAATAATTCCCCCGGAAACCGGACAGCACCATGCGCAACCCCGGATCCTTGTCATGCGTCACCACAACCTCCACTCTGCGTGCTGCAGCGGCATTGGTCCCGCTTCCAAGACTGACGTCCACCACCGTCATCACGACGTTGTATTCCGCCAGCCCCGCGAGACCGTGACCATACTGATCGAGCGCCCCGCCCGAATCATTCACGCAGGCATAGTCAGCCACATCATCATAGAGGGCGCGCGAAGTCTCGCACCCCGCGTCGCCCTCGGGGTCCGCATAGGCTTTCAGCAAGGCTTCGTCCAGGTAGCCCTCCGCAATGGCGAGCGCCTGCTGTTGAAGCATGGGATCGGCGCTGCGCATCACGGTCTGGTTGAAGACCAGCAGGATGCCGGTCAGCCCCGCCGCCAGAACAACAATGCCGATAATCAGCTCGATCAGGGTAAAGCCTCGGCCTCGGTCAATCATGCACATACCCGGTCTCCGCCTCGATGGTGAGGCTGCGCGTACCGATGCTCAAAACACCGGAGGCCGAAGGTCGTCCCAGACCGTCGAAGGTCACGCTCAATGCCGGAGCGACGATGACGCCCGTGGGGGCGATGCCGACGAAGGCCTGCCCGGTCGCGGGGTTGGTGACGGGTGTGCCGCCCCTGGAAAGGGCAAACCCGACGGCAGTGAAATCAATCGTTACCGGCGTGTTGCCGCTGACGGCGAGCTTTTGCGCATAGCGCGCCGCCGCAATGGCTTCCTGCTGGAAACCATAGGCGGCGAACGGCTGGTCGTTGAAGCGGGGGATGATGAAGATGGACAGGATGCCGATCAGCACCATGACCAAGACGAGCTCGATCATGGTAAAGCCGCGACAAGACGAGATGGGCGGCCTGAAACTCATCTGCCGTGCGGCAACGGCGCGCTCAAGAAGCCCAACCCATCGCCGCTGGCGGGGGCGGGGTTGAGGAGAGGGAAAAAACGCGTTCGAGCGTGTTGCCATGGCTCCCTCGCAGGATGCTAAAAACGGCCTCCATGCAGCTTTTCAACCTGCCGCAAAGCGCTCATGCCCGGCACTCACCCCGGTTCATGGGCGCCCGTCAGCGCGCGCAGACCACGATAGCGTTGACCGTGGCGGGCGCGTCCATCCCCTTGACCGTGCAAGTAACGGTCTCAGCCGCGCCGGAGCAGTCGCCGGTACCGGCAATCTGATATTCCTTGTTGGTCGTGGGCGCCGCACTGACAAGCGTGGTGCCCTGCACCAGCGGGCCAAGGATGGCAGAGGTGCATACATTGGCCTGATTGAGCGTCACCGCCGAGGCATTGCCGACCTTCTTGGCGGCGTAGTTGATGGAGCTGGCAGAGGAAATGGCGCCCGCGACGCCCTCCGCGGCGGCGGTGCTGGCGTTCGAGGAAAGATCGACGAACTTCGGCACCGCCACGGCGGCCAGGATGCCAAGGATCACGATCACGACGACCAGTTCGATCAAGGTAAAGCCAGCGTGCTTTTTCATGGGTTCAAATCCTTCGTAGAGTGGTCGGAATCGGGGCGATCAGCAGCCCGTGGTGGTTCGGGTAATGGCGGGGCGCTGACCGGCTGCCAGCGGAGCGGTATAGCTCACGCCGCAGTTGGGCACGCCATCGAATGTCATGGTGACGGTATTGCCGCCATCCGCGAAGTTGTGGCGGCCGGAAAGGTCGTCAAACAGGGCCTGAAGGTCCGGGGTGTCCGCTTCAGGATAACCATAGTCGGCCACAAGATCGGTCACGGCATCGCCATCCAGATCGATGTTGACGTTGGCGACATCGGCATTGCCGTTCGCCGCCGCCTTGGCATAGACGATGTTGCTGCCGGACTTGAGGGCATTGTAGAAGCCATCGACTGCAGCAATGCGCGCCTCGCGCTGGAGGGAAATGAACTTTGGAATCGCGATTGCCGCCAGAATGCCGAGAATGACAATGACAATGACGAGTTCGATCAGGGTAAAGCCTTGCTGGCCAATGCGCTTTTTCATGCGTCCCTCCGGAGTGGATATCGGAAATGTCCGCGCATCCGGCGCCGTCGCCCAAGGGCGCGTCCTTGCCCCTGTAGCCCTCACCTGCGGCTTGCAAGCTGGGTCAAGTCCCACATCGGCAGGAACACGCCGAGAGCGAGGACCAGCACCATGGCGCCAACCACGAGGGTCAGGAGCGGTTCGATGATAGCACTGAGGTTGGCGATATCGTATTCGACTTCGCGATCATAAAAGTCCGCAACTTCGCGCATCATGGTATCGACCTGCCCGGTCTCTTCGCCGACAGCCAGCATCTGCAACACAACCGGGGTGAACAACTCAGTCTGGGCAGCGGTGCGCAACAGGGTGTCACCGCGCTCGATGCCCATGCGCATGCCCAGCACCTTTTCCGCCAGATACATGTTGTCGCTGGCGCGCGCAACGCCGACCAGCGCCTGGGTGATGGGCACCCCAGAACCAAGCGCCATGCTCAAGGCGCGAGTGAAGCGCGCCAACGTGCCGCGCAGCAAGATATCTCCGACCTTTGGTATGCGCAGCTTGGCACGGTCCCACCAGAGGCGTCCCTTTTCGGTCGCGGTCCAGCGCTTGAAGGCGAACGAGACCAAGGCGATGCCCGCGAGAATGAAAATCCAGTAGCGCGAGGCAAAGTCGGAAAAACCGAGGATGATGCGCGTCGGCAGGGGCAGCTCCATCTGGAAGCCGGAAAATACCTTGGCGAAGGCGGGTATAACCATCACCGTCAAGACGCCTATTGCAATGAAGATGGCGATGATGACGAATGTGGGATAACGCATGGCGGCCTTGATGCGATCCACCGTGACCTTGTCGCGGTCGAGGTATTCGTACATGCGCAGGAAGGCCTCGTCGATCCGTCCAGACATTTCCCCGACGCGCAGCATGCTGATGTAGAGCGTGCCGAAGATCTGCGGATGCCGCGCAAAGCTGCCCGCCACGTCCCGCCCCCCTTCAAGGTCCTTGCTGATTTCACGCAACACCTCGCCAAAGCGCGGGTTGGAAGCAGAGTCAGCCAGCCGGGCGAGCGCCTGGATGATGGGTACTCCCGCCTTGGTCAGGCTATACATCTGGCGGGAGAACAGAATCAGCTCGGGCAAGCCCGGCTGACCAATGCCCAGCTTGCGCTTCAGATCTTCCAGCGGTTTGCCGCGCGCGGCCTGTTCTCGCACCTCCAGCGGAATCAGGCCTCGCCCGCCCAGCAGGCCGATCGCGACCTCGGTCGAGGCGGCCTCGACCTGTCCCTGTTGAAGCTGGCCACGTTGGTCGCGGGCCTTGTAACCATAGATGGGCATGTCAGTGGTCAGATGGGATTTTGAGGGGTCGTTTCAAGCCGTTGAGCATGCGGGCTATTTCCTGACCCCCGCCTTGAGATGCCCTGATTTCAACTGACCACTGATCACCGACCACTATTGCTCCTCCACCTCGCCCACCACACGCATGACCTCTTCCACGGTAGTCAGCCCCCGCGCAGCGTAATCGAGGCTGTTTGCCAGCAACGTGTGATAGTGGGGGCTGTGATGGGCAGCCTCAGCAAAGGCATTGACATCTTCCTGACGCAGCGCGGCAAGCATGGCGGGGCTCGGTTCGAGGTATTCATAGACACCGATGCGCCCACGATAGCCGGTATTGTTGCACTGCGGACAACCGCGCCCCTTGCGCAGGCGCATACCGGACGGATCGCGTCCGACACCTTGCAGCCAAATCGTCTCCTGCGCATCGGGTGCGTAATCCTGGCCACAGCTCTCGCACACCCGGCGCACCAGTCGCTGGGCGATGACCGCGCGCAGGGCGGCGGCGGCGAGGAAGCCCTCGGCGCCCATGTCGAGCAGGCGATCGGCGGTGCTGACGGCATCGTTGGTATGCAGGGTGGACAGCACAAGGTGGCCGGTGATGGCGGCGCGCAGACCGATTTCTACGGTTTCCTGGTCGCGCATCTCGCCCACCAGGATCACGTCCGGGTCCTGACGCAGGGCGGTGCGCAGAATGTTGGCGAAGGTCAGCCCGATCTTGGGGTGTACCTGGACCTGATTGATCCGCTCCAGGCGGTATTCGACCGGGTCCTCGGCGGTGATGATCTTGCGCTCCGGGCTGTTCAGCTCGCGCAGCGCGGCGTACAAGGTCGTCGTCTTGCCCGAGCCGGTCGGGCCGGTGACCAGAATCATGCCGTGCGGGTGGCGGAGCTGGCGGCGGAAGCGCTCA
Organism: Pseudomonadota bacterium; assembly: GCA_040756355.1. Lineage (GTDB taxonomy): Bacteria > Pseudomonadota > Gammaproteobacteria > Halothiobacillales > Halothiobacillaceae > Thiofaba. The sequence continues at coordinate 185,862 of JBFLZK010000019.1, forward strand.
AGGATGACGGGCGGCATGCCGAGCTTGGCCAAGTCGAAGCGTTCGACATTATGGTCGAGCAATCGCATCACCACTGACTCGCCGTACTGCGTCGGCATGGTGGACAGCCGCACGTCGAAGCTCTTGTCGCGCACATTGATGTTGAAGCGTCCATCCTGCGGCAGGCGGCGCTCGGAGATGTCCAGGCCCGCCACCAGCTTGAGACGGGACACCACGGCGGAAGCAATGCGTTTTTCCGGCATCACCTGCTCTTGCAGCACGCCATCCACCCGCATGCGGATGCGCAGCACGCTCTCGCCCGGCTCAATGTGGATGTCGGAGGCGCGGCTGGCGGCGGCATCCTCGAACAGCGATTGCAGAAGTTTGACCACCGGCGCGTCGGCCACGTCCTCGGCGCGCAGCAGTCGATCGACATCGGTGTCCCCTTGCGAAAGCTCCTGGCCGAGATCACGCGCCAGCGAGGCGATTTCCTCGGTCTTGCGATAGGCGTTGTCGAATACCGCCAGCAGATCGGCCTCGCGCACCACGGCCACGTTTGGCTGACGACCGAGCACGCGCGCGACTTCGTCATAGGCGAACAAATCCGTCGGGTCGGCCATGCCGATCAAGGGCTGATCCGGGTTGTTATCCAGCAGGATCACCCGGTTGCGGCGCGCGGCATGCTCCGGCAATTTGGCGATGACTTCGGGTGAATAGCGGTAGTGACGCAGATCGATCAATTGCAGGCCAAGCTGGCGGGCCAGGGTTTCGAGAATGCGCTCTTCCGTGGTGAAGCCAAGATCGATCAGCGTCGCCCCAAGCTTGCGCCCGCCGCGCTTCTGCTCGTCCAGGGCCATGGCGAGCTGTTCGCCGGTGATTTCCCCGGCTTGAACCAACAGGTCGCCCAGGCGGACTTTCTTCAGTACACCCTGCGCCATCAGCGCTCTCCCTTGTCGAGTTGCGTGAGCCGCTCACGGACAAAGCCGCGCGCCGCGGCATCCAGTCCGTCAAGCGCCAGGGCTCGGGCATAGGCCTCGCGAGCGGCGCGCGGCTGTCCGCTGTTCTCCAGGGCGACCGCCTGACCCAGCGGCCAACGAGGATCTTCGGGGGCCAGCGCGGCGGCGCGTCCATAGGCCTCCGCCGCGCGCGCCTGATCGCCATGGCGTGCGGCGATCACGGCATACAGCGCCTGATGCCCGGCATCATCGACGCGCATGCGCTGGCGCAGAAGGACCAGCGCTTCGTCCATGCGCCCTTGATCGGCCAGCATGCGGGCATAGAGATCGACCAGATCCGGCTGCTCCGGCTGAACGGTCAGACCGCGCACGATCTCCACCTCCGCGTCATGCGCGGCTCCCTCGCGCAGCAGCAAGCGGGCCAGGAGCTCGCGGGCCCGCGCATGATCCGGCTGCGCGCCCAATGCTTGGCGAAGCTTGTCCCGGGCCTGTTCGGCACGACCGGTCTGTTGAAGCTGCCAAGCCTCGGAGTAGAGCGATTCGGCCTGCTGGGCAGGCGTCATGCCGGGACGGGGCTTGGGAAACGGTCGTGACTGGGCAGGGCCTGGCGGTACGTCCGTCGCGCCAACGCCAGCGCCAATCGGCGCGGCGGACCGCGAGGCTTGCGCGGTCGGGGTTTTCAGCGGGCTTGTGGCAGCCGGCGCAGGCGCGTTGAGCGCCAACTGCCAATGGTGCAGCCCATCGTCGCTCATCAGGGGGCGCAACCGGGCTTCGTGATCGGATGGCCAGGCAAAGCCGATGCGCCAATCCGGACCGGATATGGCGCTCTCCCAATCGCGCAAGGCCAGATGCGGCGCGTCCTGGATGTCCGCCCGGACCCCGGGAATGAAAAGTTCGACACGATCTCCCTGACGAGTCAAACGCAGCGGCGCGGGCAGTTCGCCATCGAAGGCGAGGTCAAGGCGCCATGCGCCCTCTTGCCCGTCGACCGCCATCATGACCATGCGTGGCGTAGCCTGGGGGGGCGCCTCACGTAACGGGGACGACGCCGTGGTTTCCGCTCCGGGCTCGGACGGCGCGGCGACCATCGCTTGAAGCGACGGCGCCTTGGCGGGCGCGGCATTTGTCGTGGTCACGCGCTCGACCTGCCGCTCCGACGACAGACCACCGGAGCGGAAGACGTACAGGGCGCCGGCGATCAGGATCAAGCCCAGCAAAAAAGGCCAGAACAGCCAGGGCAGACGCCGTTGAGCGACGGTTTCGATCCGCGTCTTCGTATCTGCATGACGGATGCCTTCCGGATATGGGGCGGGGCTATCTTCGTACGGACGAACCGGCTCTTCGAGCGTCAGGGGACCATGCGCCGCCGCCTTGCGCGTTTCAAGATCCTTGAGCATGTCATTGATAAGGCTCATGGCGTTACCCGAACCACCCGCCCCAAGCGGGGCGAGAGGCATCTTCAGTGTCTTCAATGGCTCTACGCACATGGTCCGGGCCGAGCATGCGCTCGCCCCGACCGTAGGCGCTCATCAGCGCCTTGTGCGTGAGGATGTTCACCAACCGGGGGATGCCCCGGCTGCCTTTCGCCAACAGACGCGCGGCGCGCCCACCCAGCAGGGCCGGGCCGTTATAGCCCGCCATGCGCATGCGATGCATGACATAGTCGGCGACACTGGCGGGGTCCAGCGGGGTGAGTCGGTAGCTGAAAGTGATGCGCTGGCGAAGCTGGCGGATCGACGGTCGGGCGAGTATCTCGTCCAATTCCGGCTGGCCGAACAATACCACTTGCATCAGCTTGCTTTTTTCCGTCTCCAGATTGGTCATCAGGCGCAGGGCCTCCAGACCCTGTTCATTGAGCCCCTGGGCCTCATCGACCACAAGCACGACCTTGCGCCCATCGGCATGAAGCTCAATGAGGCGTTCAGTCAGACTTTTGAGCAACCGGTGGTCGTCCAGGCCTTCGGCGCTCACGCCAAGTTCGTCGGACACCGCACGGCGCAGGGCCGATGCATCGAGCTGCGGATTGGGCAACCAGGCCGTCAGGGCCGTCTCGCCCAACAGGCCGAGCAGTTTGCGGCAGAGCAGCGTCTTGCCGGTCCCCACTTCGCCGGTCACCTTGATGAAGCCCTCACCGCTCATGAGGGCGACTGTGAGCACGTTCAGCGCCTCCTGGTGACGCGGGAAGGCGTAGAAATAGCCTGTATCCGGCGTCAGACTGAAGGGATACTCGCGCAGGCCGAAGTGCTGCAAATACATGCCTTACTCCACCGGCGGCGGGAGCTGGCTCGCCTTGTCGATCGCCCGCAGGCTCTGGATCCGCGTGCGGGTGGTGTCCAGCTCCTGCTGCCAGTCACCGTCACCATTGACCACTACGGGGCGCAGCAGGATGACCAACTCCGTCTTGCGGGTGGAGTCCTTGCGGTGCCTGAACAGCTCGCCCACGCCAGGGAGGTCGCCAAGACCCGGCAGGGAGGCGTTGTTGAGCTTGCCCGCATCTTCCATCAGGCCCCCGATAACGATCACCTGACCATTCTTGGCGCGCACGATGGAATCGGCCTCGCGCACCTTGGAGAACGCCAGCGGCAAACGCTGGGTCTGGTTGAAGATGGTGAATTCCTTGGTCTGGTTGACCACTTCGGTCACCATCGGGTGGATGTGCAGCACTACTTCGTCGGCGTTGATCTGCGGCGTCACATCCAGAGCGATGCCGGAGAAAAAGGGTGTGAGCTCGATATCCGGCACCACGCTGGTCCCGGATGCGGTGCTGGTCGATGTGGTGGAAACCCCGGTGACGAAATACTCGTCGCTCCCGACCTTGATGACGGCCTTCTGGTTGTTGAGGGTGGAAACGCGCGGACTGGAAAGCACTTGCACATTGCCCTGCGTTTTCAGCAATTCGAGAAACGCGGTGAAGTCGCGCGTCGCCAGCGTGGCGGCGAACATGCCGCCAAAAGCCGATGTCGCGGTGCTTTCAAGGATGCTGCGCGCATCGGGGTTGAGCACGCCGGTCTGGCCCGCGATTTCCGACTGCCCATTGCTGAGCAGGGAGCCGCCGCCGGTCTGGCCCAGCAACAGGCCCGAATTACCGTTGTTCCAGTAGCGCAGCGAGGACCAGTTGATGCCGGTCTGGAAACCGTCGTTCAGCTCCACCTCGATCAGCTTGGCCTCCAGAATGACCTGACGCTGCACATTAGTCTCGGACTGCTTGAGAAAGCGTTCGATGTCGCGCAGCTCGTAAGGCAGCGCCCGCGCCACGACCAGGCCCGATTGCGGGGAAATGACGATGCTGCGCGCTTCGGCGGCCTGTCCCGCCGCGACCGGAGCGGGCGCCTGAGGCGAGGTGGCCGAGGAAATGGATGGGGCGGCGGACAAAGCCGTCGCCGCGCCGAACCCGCCGCTGCAACCAAGGGGTGTATTGGTGGTTCGTCCACTGCCCGCGACTTGGGTCGGCTCGCTCGAAAGGGGTAGGCCGACGAGGGTACAAAGCGATGCCGCAAGCTCGCGCCAGTAGTTCGATTGCGCCTCGGTATGGATCTGGCTGCCAAATTGACCCTGTTGCTGGCCCTGGCCCGCCGACCCCTGGTTGCCATAGGACGTGGAGCCTGTGCCGCTCGACGGGCGAGAGGCCTGACTGACCTGACCGGAGTTAACCTGTGTTCCGGACTGTCCGCCGCGATTAACGTTCAGATAACTGACCTGGAAAAGGCGTGTCTGAAGTCTCGGCGGCAACACGACGTAACTCAGGCCGTCCTTCTCGAACTCATAGCCGTAGCTCGCGCGTACCAGGCTGAGCGCCTCATCGACCGTCACGCCTTTCAGTTCAAGGTCGATGCTCCCCTGCACATCCGGGTGCACCACCATGTTGTAAGGCGTGCCCTGCACCAGACCCATGAAAAACTCGCGCGCCGGGGCGCCATGCACGGCAATGTCAAAACGACCGCTGTCTTTCTTCGGCGCGAGCCGTGCGAGATTCGCGCTTGGCGCGAGCAGGGCAGCCTCCACGGCGGGCGGCGGCTGCACGGCGCGACCGGCGGACGGCGAGGTTCGGGGCTCCAGCGCCGTCTCGATCTTGTCCAGCCGGGTCTCGGGGTCGGTACGCGGCGTCGCGCAGCCTTGAATCAATCCGAGCCATGCCAGCACGGCAAGCGATACAGCCAGCGAGGGAGGCGACAAGTGTTTTGACGAAGTCATGTTCATGAGCGCGGATTCTTCTTGATAACAGCGCCGGACAACAGGCCCAGCTCGATATCATCCCCCGCCTCGCGACCGAGGATCACGGAAGATGAACGGATGTGCAGCACTTTGTAGCCGGACCAATGGTCGCCAACCCGGCGAGGCTGCCCGTCAATGATGGCGTAGTGGAGATCGGTGTTGCGTACGATCATGCTCAGTCTTGGCGTCTCGGGAGCCGCAGCGACCACCCCGCTCACCGTGACGAGCGGATCGGGCCGAAGCGGGTCGGCAAACCCGACCTCCTCGGCCAGAACCGGACAGGCGAGGGTAGGGAACGTCGCCAGACAGGCCGCCGCCAAGCGCGAAGCGCGGGTCATGTACCGGATATCAGACACCGATCCAGTCCTCCTCCAGGCTCAGGGTATAAACCGTCAGGCGCAGACGGGCGAGGGGATAGTCGGTCGTTTCGATATCCAGTGTCCGCCACATCAGACGCCAACCGCTCTTTTCCAGCTTTTCGAGGTAGGCGACCATGTCGGTGTACCCGCCTTCCAGGTCGATTTCAATCGCGTGGCGGTAGAGCGTGATTCCGCGCCGATCCCGTTCGGGCGCGGCCAAGTTCGGCGCTTGGGCGCTCTTTTCTTCCTCCGGTTCGGTGGAATAACCTACCTCGACGGGCAGACGGCGCACGCTCAAGAGACGAAGTTCTGAACCACGCAACAGATCGTGCAGGACCTCGCGCATACGCTCCGGATCGAGCAGACGAATACCCTGACGCCGCAATTCAGAATCAAGCTCCTCGCGCTGACGCTTGAGGCCGCTCAGTTTTTCCTGCTGGACCGTCAGCCCTTCTTCAATCAACCGGGCACGCAAAACCTGTTCATTGGCTTCCAGCATCGCGAGTTGCTGGCGCAGCTCCGCATTCGCGGCGCGCAGCCGTTTTTCACGCTTTTCCTCGGCGTTGAAATAGAGCACCTGCGCCAGGCCCCAGACCAGTACAGCTCCAACCAGGATGACAAGCACCCGCTCGCGCGCCTGCAATGCCTCGAAACGCTGTTTGAGCGGCTTGTACCACCCGTCCATCATGGCCGTGCCTCCAGAGGTTCGAGCGCGTCATCGGATCGGGTGCCAAGAACAAAGCGGATGGAGGGGGAATTCGCTCCCTCACCGGCCCGTTGCGCCTGCATGCTGTTGAAGTTCAGCCCGCGCAGGGCATCGGCCCTCGCCAGGGCATCGATATAGATCGGCAAACGCTCACCGTGCTGCAACTGTCCCTCAAGCCTCATTTCCGGCAGGACGGCGCGAGGGTCGTCCTTGTCCAGATGGATGCGGGTCAGCCATACCCCATGACCGCTCGCGTAAGACAGGCCTCGGAGGATGCCCGAAAATCCCGGCGAGGGCTGATCGACCATGCCCTTGAGTTCAACCAACGCCCGTTCACGGGCGGCGATATCCCGAGCTACGCGCGCCATATCCCGCTCCAGCGCCTGTCGCTGCTCTTGCCCCGCCATCTGGGATTCCAGCGCGGCCAGCGATTGCATCAGCACCTGTACACGCGCCTGCTGAGACTGCTGCTGCTGAGTCAACGTCTGTACACGCTGCTGAGTGAGCGCGCCCAGCGCGAGCATCGACAACGCGACCGCCAACATGGCGCCAAGAAGCATCGGGAAGCCATAGGAAACCGGGCGCTCGCGCAATTCCTCGACATAAAGGTTGAGCAAGTTCTTCATGCTGCATCACTCGGGCGCAGGGCCGCGCCAACGGCCAGGGCAGCCAGATCGGCGGGAAGCTCATCCAGTTGCTCGGCCCCATCCAGCACCTCGGCAAGCCTTAGCGCGCGAACGGGAAACCGGAATTGGCCCGTCAATAGGCTTTCGATCGACGGCATGAATCCCCAACCCGGCATCAACCATAACTGACGCGGCGGCGGGTCGGTGAAATTGCTGTCGTAAAAGTCGAGGGTCCGCTGAATGTCGAGCAGGAGCGTTTCGATTCGCTCAGGCTGTGCGTTCTGCAACAGGGCGGCGGTAAGGTTGCTGGTGCGGAAGAGGTAGAGTCGGTCACCTCGCGCGATGATGATCCGGGCCCCATGTGAGCCTGCAAAAAACAAGGCTCCATTTTCTTCCGGCTTTTGCACGCGAGCCAGAATATGTCGCAAAGCCATGTCCTTGACATCAATGGCCTCCAGCCGCAGAGAGGACTCCTTGACTGCATCGCGCAAGGCGCGCATCTGTGAAAGTCGCGCCACGGCGCAGTAGCCACTGGCTTCCCCTCCCCGCATGCGCATGCCTGGAATTTCAACGTAATCAAGCGCCATGTCGTCCAGGGGGATGGGGCTCAATTCGCGTGCGCGAAATTTGAGCGCGCTGGCACGCTCAGCCTCAGGGACATCGGGCAGGGTGAGCTGAAGGAGGCTGGCCAGTTGGGTATGAACCTGAACAACCGTCGGTACGCCCGATCCCGAAAGACTGTCTGCAAGCGCCCTGAATGACCCGGGCCAGTCGTTTTCCGAGGATACCGCCTGATGCATCGCCGCCGTCAGCTTCGGCCTCGCGCCGAACGGTTGTTCGACCCGGACGGCAAGCATGCCTTGCACCCCAAGAGCTACGCCGATGCGGGCCTTGGCAGGTGATTCGTCTCGTCGCAAAAAGCGGGACAGCATGCTTTGTTGGCCTTGTTGATCAGTCGAATTGCGCCCAGGCCGGCGCATGATCGGACGGGCGTTCCCAGCCTCGCGGTGTCCTGTCGATACCGGATGCCTTGCACGCCGCCGCAAGCAGCCCGCTGGCAAGGATCAGATCGATACGCAAGCCAAGGTTACGACGGAAACCGTTCATGCGGTAGTCCCACCAACTGAAGGTTTTTTCAGGTTGCTCGAATTGACGGAATACGTCGTTCAAACCTAGTTCGAATAAACGTGTGAGCGATTGACGCTCGGCGGTGGAACAGAGAATCTTTTCCTTCCAGCTCTCCGGATCGTGCACATCGCGATCATCCGGCGCGATATTGAAATCGCCCAGTACGATGATTTTCGGATACTGCTTCATCTCGGTTTCGATCCATGCATGCACGGCATTCAGCCAATCGAGCTTGTAGGCGTACTTTTCCGAACCGACCGATTCGCCGTTGACCACATACAGGTCAATCACCCGCGTGTCACCTATGGAAGCTGCCAGCACGCGGCGTTGGCGGTCTTCAAAGCCGGGTATCGCAGTCACAATATCGCTCATGGGCTGACGGGCGATGATCGCCACGCCGTTGTACGTGGGCTGTCCCGAAAAGGCGGCTTCGTATCCAAGCTCCCTAAAGGTCTCTACGGGAAACAAATCGTCGGTAAGCTTGGTTTCCTGCATGGCAAGCACATCGGGCTGCTCGGCCTTGAGCCAGTCGAGCACCTGCGGCAGGCGCACACGGAGAGAGTTCACATTCCAGGTCGCGATTTTCATGAAGGGGTCATGGGTAAAACATGGGTGATCAAGTGGACGAACAAACCCAATCCACCAAGGGCGGCGGCCAGGGATAACCAGGCGCGCAGGCGCAAGCGCGCGGCAAGTTTGTGCTGATCGTGCGTGGACAGGACATAAGGCCGTCCGTGGGGGTCGGCGCGCAGGATGTGGGTTTGACCGGCTGCGGCCTGGACTCGATGATCCGCTTCGGCGTGCTTGCGGGCGGTTTCGCGCAAGGCGTCGAATTCGTGTGCATCCAATTTCCCATCACCGTCATGATCGAACGCGCGAAGCTTGTCCGGATCGTTTTTCCAGGCGATGACCGTATCGCGAGTGCGGTCGTTCAGGCTGACATGCAAAGGATCATGGCTGACAAACAGGCCCAGTGCGTAGACCCGCTCCCCCGGCAGGATCAATTCTTCGGTATAGCGATAATCGGACGAGGACAGAAGGTCTTTGACAAACGAACTCGACGCCTGGGTCAGGGGATGGCGCATTGCGCCATACCAGACACGTTTGTGAACTGGGTCTACTTCGGCATCCTCGGGATCGACCACACATTCGCCGGTGTCATCGTCGAGGATGAAGAGCTGGCTGCTTCGCCCGCTTTCCAGCGTGTTCCATCGCGTATTGCCCTTCGAATCCGTGTCCTTTTCCTCGATGCGGTAGCGATACCAGGCGCACTCGCTGCGCGTCAGCGGCGAAACGAGCGGTAAACCTTCCATCGGACGTGCTCGTCCTTCAAGTTCGACATAACCTTGGCTGGCGGAGCGAATGCGGGAGGTTGGCATGTCCTCCATCAGGCGTCTGCGCGCCTGCATCCGGAGAAAGGCGTACATGCCGAACAGTGTCATCACGCCCAGAATCACCGTGAAAACGCTCAGTTCGGGATTGAGCGAAACGCCTTCAGTCAATGAGCGGAGAAAATCCTGCATGCCTGTCTGTCATCAGGGCTGGCTGAACAGGCCCTTGATATCGACGTCAGCTTTCTCGTCTTCCGAAAACTCAAGAAGATCCGCCGTTTTGAAGCTGAACATGTTGGCAATGATCACATCTGGAAATTGCTCGATGCGGACGTTATTGGCATTGACTGATTCGTTGTAGAACTCGCGCCGGTCGGCAATCGAGCTTTCCAGGCCGGAAATGCGCACTTGAAGATGCTGGAAGGTCTCGTTGGACTTGAGTTCGGGATAAGCCTCGGCGACAGCGAACAAATTACCCAGTCCGAGTCGGAGCGCGCCCTCCGCGCGGCCAAGATCGGCCACGTCATGGGCTTCGCGGGCGGCCTGAACCTGATTGCGCGCCTGCATCACCCGTTCCAGGGTTTCCTGTTCGAACTTCATGTACTGGCGACAGGTTTCCACCAGTTTGGGCAGTTCGTCATGGCGTTGCTTGAGTAGCACATCAATGTTCGACCAAGCCTTGGTCACCCCGTGCTTGAGACTAACCAGGTTGTTGTAGATCAGGATGCCATACAGCAGCAAAGCGCCCAGCAGGGCGATGGTCACAATCAGGGCGATGCTCATGCGGTCTCTCCTTGGGCCATGGATGCGCGAATCATAGCAGCACATGAAAAAGGCCCGATACCGGGCCTTTGTGACAGCGATTGATCCGGCAGAGCCTCAGATGTCGATATTGTTGACCGAGAGCGCGTGGCGCTCGATGAAGTCACGGCGCGGCTCGACAAGATCGCCCATCAGCGTGGTGAAAATTTCATCCGCCGCAATGGCATCCTCGATCCGCACCTTCAGCAGACGACGGCTTTCCGGATTCATGGTCGTCTCCCAAAGCTGGTCCGGGTTCATTTCGCCAAGACCCTTGTAACGCTGAATCGAGAGACCCTTGCGCGCTTCCTCCAAAAGCCATTGCATGACTTCTTCGAAACGGCGCACGGGCTTGGCGTCGTTGCCGCGGCGAATGACCGCGTCGGGCCCGAGAAGGCCATGTACACGGTCGGCATGTTCGGCTAGCAAGCGGTAATCGTTCGAATTGAAAAAATCCACATCGAAGATCCAGCTGTGGCTGAGACCATGCTGGTCGCGTGTCAGGCGGATCGCAGGTTCGCCCTCCAGTATCACAACCTCGGCGACATGCTGAACGCGAGCATCCACGCCTTCGTTCATCAGTTGCGCCCAGCGGGCGGACCAGTCGGCGGCATGAGCCAATTTATCCGCCGTCATGCGAGGCAGATCGAGCAAGTGTTCTACGGCCGATCGGTCAAAGCGGCGCGTCAGACGGTCAATGACGATACGCGCCGCGAGATGGGCGCGCGCCAGTTGTTCCAGCGCCTCACCGCTGATGGCCGGACTATCGGCGGAAACGTGCAGACGCGCGCCATCAATGGCCTGTTGAAGCAGGTAGGCGTTCATCTCAATGTCGTCCTTGACGTATTGCTCCTGCTTGCCCTTCTTGACCTTGTACAGAGGCGGCTGGCCGATGTAGATGTGGCCGCGCTCGATCAGCTCCGGCATCTGGCGGTAGAAGAAGGTCAGCAGCAGGGTGCGGATGTGCGAACCATCCACGTCGGCGTCGGTCATGATGATGACGCGGTGATAACGCAGCTTGTCCGGGTTGTAGTCCTCGCGGCCGATACCGGTGCCGAGCGCGGTGATCAGGGTGCCAACCTCGGCGGATCCGAGCATCTTGTCGAAACGCGCCTTTTCCACGTTCAGTATCTTGCCCTTGAGCGGCAGAATGGCCTGGCTGCGACGATCCCGGCCCTGCTTGGCAGAACCGCCCGCGGAATCACCCTCCACCAGGAAGAGTTCGGACTTGGCCGGATCCTTTTCCTGACAATCGGCCAGCTTGCCGGGCAGACCGGCAATGTCCAGCGCGCCCTTGCGGCGGGTCAGTTCGCGCGCTTTGCGCGCGGCATCACGGGCACGAGCCGCATCAATAATTTTGCCGGTGATGGCCTGCGCCTCGGCTGGGCGTTCGAGCAGGAAATCGTTGAGATAATCGGCCAACAGAGTCTCAACCGGGGCCTTGACCTCGGAGGAAACCAGCTTGTCCTTGGTCTGCGAGGAAAACTTGGGGTCTGGCACCTTGACTGACAAGACGGCTGTCAGGCCTTCGCGCGCATCATCGCCCGCCACATCCACCTTGGCCTTCTTGAACAGGCCTTCCTTCTCCATGTACTGGTTCAGGGTGCGGGTCAGCGCGGCGCGGAAACCTGCCATGTGGGTTCCGCCATCACGCTGGGGAATGTTGTTGGTAAAGCAGTAGACGCCTTCGTTGTAGCTGTCGTTCCATTGCAGTGCGACTTCGACACCGATACCGTCCTTTTCGCCTGTGATATGGATCACGCTCGGATGGATCGGTGTTTTGCCTCGATTGAGGTGTTCGACAAAGGCGCGTATGCCGCCTTCGTACATGAACACGTCCTCCCTCCCGCTGATCTCGTCGTGCAGGTGGATGCGCACGCCCGAGTTCAGGAAAGACAGTTCACGCAGACGCTTGGCGAGAATGTCGTAGTGGAATTCGACGTTACTGAATATGGTCAGGCTGGGCTTGAAACGCACACGGGTGCCGGTGCCCTGTGCCTCGCCGATTTCCTTGAGCGGATAGAGAGGCTCGCCAAGGTGATATTCCTGGCGATATTTCTTGCCATTGCGGCGGATGGTCAGTTCCAGATGATCGGACAGGGCGTTGACCACGGACACGCCCACGCCATGGAGACCCCCGGATACCTTGTACGAGTTGTCGTCAAACTTACCCCCCGCGTGCAGCACCGTCATGATGACTTCGGCGGCGGAACGGCCTTCCTCGGGGTGCATGTCGACCGGGATACCGCGCCCGTCGTCGGCCACGCTGACCGAGCCATCCGAGTGCATGACGACATCAACGTTGGTGCAGTAACCGGCAAGGGCTTCGTCAATGGCGTTGTCCACCACCTCGAAAACCATGTGATGCAGGCCGGAACCATCATCCGTGTCACCAATGTACATCCCCGGGCGCTTGCGTACCGCGTCCAGGCCCTTGAGGACCTTGATCGAGGAGGAGTCGTACTGCTGCGAAGTGGGATTCGGGTTGTTGTCCGTGGTCATGGTTCCGCCAACCGGAAAAATCGATAACACGGCATCATAACACGCGGACTTGTCCGCTTTGCACGGCGAAACGTCGAGTTTCATCTGGCAACCAGTTCATCAGATCGGCATCCGTCAAGGCAGTCAACAACACCTGACCGCCAAGTCCGAGCATGTCCTTCAACAACCGCTCGCGGTGCGAGCTATCAAGTTCGGCGGCAAGATCGTCGAGCAGAATGACCGGCACATCGCCGCGCGCCGATCGGTATGCCTTAGCCTGTGCGAGCAGCATCAAGGTAGCGAGGGTCTTCTGTTGTCCTCGCGAGAGAACTTCACGCGCGTCCTTGCCCATCACTTGTATGCGTAATTCGGCCCGATGGGGTCCTTGGGATGTAAAGCCCTGTTCCCTATCGCGCATGCGGGTTCGTCGCAGAACTTCAGCCAGGGTCTCCTGACGGTTCCAGCCTGGATGAAGGTTCCAGCCAAAATCAGGAAAATCGCGCGTTCCATGCATTGCATCGGCAAGCTCTTCCTTCAGACCATCCGCGGCTTGCTGACGATGCAGGGCAACCTGTTCACCAGCCTCGGCCAGGACTTTATCCCATGCATCGAGTTGGAGTGGATCGCTTCGCAAAGCGGCATTTCGCTGCTTGAGAAGTCGTTGATAACGTCCCCAATGGGGGAAAAATTCCGGTCTTGCGTGAAAAAGCCACCAGTCAAGGTAACGTCGACGTTGTTGAGGCGCCCCAAGAATCAGTTGGTCACTGTCAGCATGCAGGGTAATGACCGCCAGATGCCGGGCAAGATCAACCAAACGTTCCGCGGGAGCCCCATCGCAACGCAGGATCAGCCCTTCTGCCCGCTTGCAAAGACCTATGCGAAGAGTGTTCCTGCCCTGGCTTATTAGAGCCGATAAGGTCAGGCTCGATTCGCCATGCTGACGAACCGTATCCAACTGGGAGGCACGGAATGAGCGCCCGGTCGCAAGGATGTGCGCAGACTCCAGCACACTGGTCTTTCCAGCCCCGTTATCACCGAGGAACAGATTGACGCCAGGTGAGAGATCCAGCTCGGCGGTTCTAAGGGCCCGCAAATTCTGAATCGACAGATGTTCGATGATCATGCCTGTGCGGCATTCCTCTCCCGGCAGGTTTGCAAGCCTGATATCAAAGACGCATGGGCATGATGACGTAGGTGCACTGCATGCCTTCGCTACCCTGATGGTGAATGACCCCGCTGCTTTCGGCATTGCGCAATTCAAGGATGATGTCCGGATCCTGCAAGGTGTTCAGGACATCCAGCAGGTAGGCAATGTTGAAGCCAATGGTCATTGGTTCGCCCTTGTAATCCGCCAACAGTTCTTCGCGCGAATTTTCACGTTCAGGGTTCTGCGTTTCGATCGAAAGAAGATCGCCTTCCAGGGTGAAGCGCGCGCCCTTGAATTTTTCACTGGACAGAATGGATGCACGGGTCATGGCCTGGCGCAAGGCCTCACGGCTGATGATCAGGCGCTTGTCGCTGCTTGTCGGAATGACGCGCTGATAATCCGGGAAACGTCCATCGACCAGTTTGCTGGTCAAGCGCAAAGTTCCCATGTCCACTCTCAGGTGATTGGCATCAACTTCGATACGAGCTTCCGCATCGCCTTCGCCCAACAAACGCTGTAATTCGATGACACCCTTACGCGGCACGATGACCTGACGAACTGTATCGACCGGAAGATCGACCGGCGCTTCACATAGCGCGAGGCGATGTCCATCGGTTGTCGCTCCGCGCAAGGCTTGCGGGGCGAGCTCAAGCAGCATGCCATTGAGGTAGTAGCGAACATCCTGCTGCGCCATGGCGAAAGCTACATGCTGAATGATGTCCTTGAGGACTCCCTGTCGAATGACCAGGGTCTGAGCATCGTGCAGGGCTTCGATGCGCGGAAAGTCCTCAGCCGGAAGCGTGGATAACTGAAACCTGCTGCGTTCGGCCTGAATCAGTGCTTGGGCTCCGTCAACGCTGAGAGTGATGTCGCAACCCTCCGGAAGGGTCCGACAGATGTCCAGCAACTTGCGCGCCGGTATGGTTGTCGCACCTTCTCTTTCCACCATGAGACTGACTTCGGTTACGAGCTCCATCTCCAGATCCGTGGCTGTCAGGCGCAGCCCTTCGGCATGAGCCTCGATCAGCAGATTGCCCAAGATGGGCAGAGTCTGGCGTCGTTCCACGGCGCCCATGACCTGGTTGATCGCAGGTAGAAGAGTCTCTCTGGAAATACTCAGGCGCATGACGGCTCCTTGTTAATCAAGTTCGTTATTTCTAATTAGAAGAATGTTGCTGACGATGTTGTAGTAGGGCTTTTTCTGTGGACAAAACAAAAAAAATCTTTTTTATCAATATCTAGCAAGCATTTTTCAGGTGCGTGAAGGTGTGTTTCCATGACATCTCAAGATGGGTGCAAGCTGTGGACAAATGTGGATGATTTTCATCCACAGGTTCGTACATGCATTCATTCACAGCGTTGTGCCCATGATTGTCATTGCCTCGTTCTGCTGCAAGCTTAGCCGCTGCTAAGCGTACGTAGCAGGGTGATGTAGTCTTCGCCCAAGCGACCGTCGCTTTCCCTCAACTCGGCAATTTTTCGACAAGCATGGATTACGGTGGTGTGATCGCGCCCGCCGAAGGCTTGTCCGATTTCCGGCAAACTGTGGTTGGTCAGCTCCTTGGCTAGCGCCATGGCCATCTGGCGGGGACGGGTGATTGAACGGCTGCGACGTTCGGACAGCAAATCGTCGATCTTGAGCTTGTAGTACTGGGCGACGGTCTTCTGGATGTTGTCGATGGTGACCAGACGGTCCTGCAAGGCGATCAGGTCCTTGAGCGATTCACGGGTGAAGTCCAGCGTGATCGCTCGACCAGTGAACTGGCTGCTGGCTACAACACGGCGTAGCGCGCCTTCAAGCTCGCGAATGTTGGAGCGTATGCGCTTGGCAATGAAAAAGGCCACTTCGCTTGGCAGTTCGATACCGGATTGTTCAGCCTTGCTTTGCAAGATGGCGACGCGCGTTTCGAGCTCAGGCGGCTCGATGGCGACAGTCAGACCCCAGCCGAATCGCGATTTAAGTCGTTCTTCAAGACCTTCGATTTCCTTGGGATAGCGATCGCACGACATGACGATCTGCTGACCGCTTTCCATCAAGGCGTTAAAGGTGTGGAAAAATTCTTCCTGGGAGCGATCTTTGCCCGCGAAGAACTGGATGTCGTCTATCAGAAGCAAGTTGAGAGAGCGATAGAACTGCTTGAACTCATTGATGGAGTTGTGTTGGATCGCCCTGATCATGTCTTGGACATAGCGCTCCGAATGCAGGTAGAGCACACGCGCGTTCGGGTTGCGTGCCAAAACCTGATTTCCGATGGCGTGCATCAGGTGTGTCTTGCCCAGACCTACTCCGCCGTAAATGAACAACGGGTTGTAGCCGCTTCCCGGGTTATCGGCCACTTGTACGGCTGCGGCGCGTGCAAGCTGGTTCGATTTGCCCCCCACGAAGGTAGTGAAGGCAAATCCCGGGTTGATGTTGTGTGTCGGAGCAGGATCACGCGACGGTTCTTGCGCGGGCGCAGGAGGACGAACTGGTTCCGATGGGGACGCAAAGGACGCGTGGGCGGGAGAGGGACGGAGTTTTGGCGAGCTGCCGATTTCAAGGCTGACCAGAAATTGGTCGTTTCGGCTTGCGCCACGCACCAGATCTTCGATACGGGCGAGAAAGTTCTGTCGAACCCAATCCTGCACGAAGCGGTTGGGGGCGAGAAGGCGGAGATGTCCCTCTTCCTCAATCGCCTGTAGCGGTCGGATCCAGGTGTTGAGTTGTTGTTCGGGAAGTTCGCTGGCCAGTTTGTTCTGACAATGCGACCAGAGGGGCTGGATGCTCAAGCTGGAGGATCTCTGTGCACAGGTAGAGACGACTTATCTTAACCTGTTATCCACAGCCCCTTCCACTTGCGGCCATGGGGTTGACGTCCCTTTCCCATGACGATCCTTGCGTGGTCGTTGCGGTCACGCCATGGATTAAGGCCATGCATGGGTAGTTGACGCTATGGCTTAATTTCGGTCTAATGGGTGGTTCTCTATCCGCCCTTCCCGTTGCGGGGATCCAAGCCATGAAAAGAACGTACCAACCTAGTAATCTGCATCGCAAGCGTGTTCACGGTTTCCGTGCCCGCATGAAGACTCGCGGCGGTCGCGCCGTTCTGAACGCTCGTCGAGCCAAGGGCCGCAAGCGCCTGTCCGCCTGATTTTCCGTCCGGTATTTTGGCGGTCGCGGCGGCGTGGAGGCCTCGTTTCCGAAGCGCGCGCGCTTGCTCCGGCCAGCGGAATTCAAGAAGGTTTTCGATGACCCCGTGCGCATATCGCGCAACGGGGTCATCGTGCTTGCTCGCAAGAACGACTCTGGACTTGCCCGTATCGGTTTAGCCGTGGCCAAGCGCCATGTTCGTCGCGCGCATGAGCGCAATCGAATAAAAAGGCTGGCGCGCGAAACGTTCCGCCAGCACGCTATCCGCCACTGCGGTCTGGATTGCGTGGTGCTCACGCGCGCAGGTGTGGGCGAGGCGTCCAATGAGCGGTTGCGGGAGGCGTTCAATTTCGCCTGGCAAAGGTTGTACGATCAATGCGCCATGTCCTGATCATTCTGGTCAAGGCTTACCGATTGTTGCTAAGTCCTTTGGTCGGTCGTCATTGCCGGTTCGAACCAACTTGTTCCTGTTATGCTATCGACGCGCTTGAACGTCATGGCAGCCTGCATGGCGGTTGGCTGACGCTTAAACGGTTGTTGCGTTGCCACCCTTTCAGTCCGGGCGGTTACGATCCCGTTCCAGAAAAAACTTCCGAATCCTCCCATCTGAACTCAGACACGCCCAATCATGGACAGTCAACGTCTTCTCCTGATCATCGCATTTAGCTTTGTCATGCTGCTGATGTGGCAGGCCTGGAATGAAGATCAGGCCGCGCTGATTCAGCAGCAAGCCGCTCAACAGACCCCGGGGACCGAGCAGGATGTGCCTCCGGCCACGACTGCGCCGACGAAGGGTGATGTACCACCCTCACAGGCCGCGCCTGTCGCTGCCCCGGTGGCCATGTCTTCTACCGCTCAGGTTCGGGTGGTTACGGATGTCCTGGAGCTTGTGATAAGCACCCAGGGCGGCGTGATCCAACGTGCTGATCTGCTGGATTATCCCGTCACGCTTGACAAGCCGGACCAGCCGGTACGGTTGCTGAATGATGCCCAGGGCCTTGTCAACATTGCCCAGTCCGGTTTGCGCTCCACTTCAGGCGAAGCGCCGGATCATTACGCGGTCTATAGCAGCGCTGCGCCGGAGTATCGTTTGACGCAAGGCGAGGATCGGGTGGTTGTGCCCCTGACGTGGGAAAAGGACGGCGTGAAGGTGACCAAAACCTTCACCTTGATGCGCGGAAGTCATACCGTCGAGGTGGCGCATGAGGTTCGAAATGGCGCGGCGACACCATGGGTCGGCAGTCAGTATCGTCAGCTTCAGCGTAACGCACCGAGCGACGGCATGGCTCTTGTTTACACATACACCGGCGGGGTATATGCAGGCACTCAGGCCGATGGCGAGCGCCGTCCATACGAAAAGGTCAACTTTGAAGACATGGGCAAGCTGAATCTGGATGTTCCGCTCAGCGACGGCTGGGTGGCGATGATTCAGCATTATTTCTTGAGCGCCTGGGTGCCGTCCGACCCCAAGGAGCAGAACCGTTTCTACACCTTGGTCAGCCAGAACGGTATCCCTCTTTACACCTTGGGCATGATGTCTGCGGCACGGACCGTGGAGCCCGGGTCGGTCACAAGCTTCAGTTCGAAGCTCTACCTTGGGCCGAAGATTCAGGATGATCTGGAAGCTCTGGGCACCGGTCTTGACCTGACGGTGGACTACGGCATGTTGCATTTCATTGCCAAGCCCATTTTCTGGCTGCTTAACCTGTTTCACGATTGGGTCGGTAACTGGGGCTGGGCCATTGTACTGGTCACGGTTCTCATCAAGTTGGCGTTTTATCGCCTGTCCGAGAGCAGCTATCGCTCCATGGCCAACCTGCGCAAGTTGCAACCAAAGTTGCAATCGCTCAAGGAGCGGTATGGTGATGACAAGCAGAAATTTTCCGAAGAGATGATGAAGCTCTATCGTACGGAAAAGATCAATCCGCTTGGTGGATGCTTGCCCATCCTGTTGCAGATCCCTGTGTTCATTGCCTTGTATTGGGTGCTGGTCGAGTCGGTCGAGCTTCGTCAGGCTCCATGGATCCTGTGGATTGACGATCTGACGGCTATGGACCCTTATTTCGTCCTGCCGGTCATCATGGGCATCAGCATGTGGCTTCAGCACAAGCTGAACCCGCAGCCGATGGATGAAATGCAGCGCAAGGTATTCATGATCTTGCCTCCGGTGTTCACGGTCTTTTTTGCCTTCTTCCCTTCCGGCCTTGTGTTGTACTGGGTCGTGAACAACGTGCTTTCCATTGCCCAGCAGTGGTTCATCAACAAGCGCATGGGGGCCATGGACGCCTGATGCCGGGTGGGTCATGAGCGGAACTTCGTCGGACACCATTGTCGCGGTCGCCACCGCGCCGGGGCGCGGCGGGGTTGGTGTGGTGCGGATATCCGGCCCGCTCGCACCGGACATCGCGCGCAACATGCTTGGCGGCCTGCCCAGACCACGGCTGGCCACCCATCGCGTGTTTCATGATCTGGACGATCAGCCGCTGGATGATGGGATTGCGCTTTGGTTTCCGGCCCCACACTCCTTTACCGGGGAAGATGTGCTTGAACTTCAAGGGCATGGAGGTCCGGTGGTGCTGGATCGCATCGTTCGCGCCTGCCTCTCCATGGGCGCCCGTCTGGCCCGTCCCGGAGAGTTTTCCGAACGCGCCTTCCTCAACGATAAGATCGATCTTGCCCAGGCGGAGGCCATTGCGGACTTGATTGAGGCGGGCTCGGAGGCGGCCGCCAAGGCTGCGCTGGCTTCCCTGCAAGGCGCCTTTTCGCGCGAGGTGCACGGACTTACCGAGCTTCTTATCGAGTTGCGCATCCATATCGAGGCGGCGCTCGATTTTCCCGAGGAAGAGATTGATTTCCTGGCGGACCAAGCTCTCCTTGATCGGCTTGATGCCCTTCTTGTTCAGTCTGACCGCGTTAGCGCCGCCGCTCATCAGGGGGCGCTGCTGCGGGAGGGGGTGAAAGTAGTCATCCTGGGTCAGCCGAACGCGGGTAAATCCAGTTTGCTCAATGCCTTGTGCGGACATGAGGCAGCCATAGTCACGGACATACCGGGTACCACTCGTGATGTGCTGCGCCAGCATCTTTCCATCGACGGGTTACCCTTGCACCTGGTTGATACCGCAGGCTTGAGGCAGAGCGTTGATGTAGTCGAGCAGGAAGGCATCCGCCGTGCATGGGCCGAGGTGGAGCAGGCGGATCGCGTGTTGCTGGTGGTGGATGACCGACAGGGGGTCGCCCCTGAAGATGCCGCGATTCTCGCGCGGTTACCCGAACGTTTGCCCTTTACCCTGGTGCGTAACAAGATCGATTTGTCCGGGCGGGCAGAGGGCGAACTCATGGTCGAGGACTGGCCTGGGGTGTCGGGCCATCATCCCGTGGTTGAGATTGCCCTGTCGGCCAAGCATGGCATGGGCCTTGGGCGTCTGCGAGAACACCTCAAGGCCTGCCTTGGTTATCAACCTGGCGAGGCGGGCGTGTATCTTGCTCGTCGCCGCCATCTGGATGCACTGGGTCGTGCCAGAGATCATATGCTCGCGGCGAGGAATCATTTGTTGCACACCCGTGCCGGAGAGCTTGCGGCTGAGGAATTGCGCCTGGCGCAGGACAGCATGGGCGAGATCACGGGCCAGTTCAGTACCGATGATCTTCTGGGAAGAATCTTTTCCGGCTTTTGCATCGGCAAGTAATCTTGTGCCGTGTCTCGGTTTGAGCCGACAAACGCCGACTATAATCAACCAGTTTGTTCCTTCTGGGACGCTGAAAAACCCGCTCCCGGAGTTTTTCTTTCATGTCCCGTGTTAGCGGTTTGTCTAAACAAGCATTCCCACAGACTAGATAGTCGGAGGCTGACTGGGAGACGCTCTATGCATCGGATTTTCGGTTTTATCCTGGCGGCTACATTGACACCCGTTCATGCCTTGGAGTTGGGGATTGATTACGCGGAGCCTTTTTTCGGGGATGAAAAAGCGCTTTCTCTTGCGGCGGTGAGAGTAAGCACGGGGCTTCCATGGCAGATGGACATGGGCGGAGGGTGGATAGCCTTTGCCCGGTTTGACACTTCTTTTGGGCGCATCGATGGCCGTGGGGCGTCTTCCTCCATTGTGATGGCAGGGCCTGGGCTCAAGTTTGTTTCGCCAAATCACCGTTGGTCTGCCAGCCTTTTTTTTCGCCCAGCACTGATGGAGCGAGCTAGTCTGGAAGACATCGATTTCGGCGGGCAGATTCAGTTTGAAACGAGCATCGGCGGGGGGTATAGGGTTTCGAAACACCTTAGTCTTCGCTTTGATTTCATTCACATCTCCAACGGCGGGCTGGATAACCCCAACCCCGGCTGGAATAGTCAACGTATCGGGATAAGCTACAGCTTCTGAAAGGCCTTCTTATGAACGACCTCATTTGTTTGACCGAATACAGTCATGGTGCTGGCTGCGGCTGCAAGATCGCGCCCAATGTCCTTGACAGCCTGCTTCATTCCCAGCTTGAGGCTTTTCACTCGCCGCGTTTGCTGGTGGGTAATGCCTCCCGCGATGACGCGGCGGTATTCGATATGGGCGATGGTCGGGGTGTAATTTCCACCACCGATTTTTTCATGCCGATTGTCGACGACCCGTTTGACTTCGGTCGCATTGCTGCCACGAACGCAATTTCAGATGTTTATGCCATGGGCGGTCGTCCACTGATGGCCATCGCGATCTTTGGTTGGCCGATCGACAAGCTCGCCCCCGAAGTTGGGCGTCAGGTCATTGAGGGGGGGCGCGCGGCTTGTCATGGAGCGGGTATTCCGCTCGCGGGCGGCCACAGCATCGATGCCCCGGAGCCGATCTTTGGTCTTGCCGTGACAGGCGAAGTTGCACTGCACAACCTCAAGCGTAACGATACGGCACGTGCAGGCGCCCGACTTTATCTCACCAAACCCATCGGCATTGGCTTGATGACCACGGCGCAGAAGGGGAAAAAGCTTCGCCAGGAACATGCGCATATCGCGCGTGACTGGATGGTGCGCCTGAACGGATTTGGAGCTGATGTCAGCGATATGGACAAGGTTGTCGCTATGACGGATGTCACAGGATTCGGTCTTCTTGGTCATCTGCTAGAGATGTGCGAGGGAAGCGGAGTCAACGCGCGCATTCATTTCGATGCTATTCCGGTGATCCCCGAGGCGCGAGAATACGCGGCTCTGGGTTGCCAGCCTGGCGGAACACTTCGCAATTTTGCCAGTTATGGTTACAAATCCACCCCGATCAGCGATGAAATGAAACTGATAGTCTGTGATCCGCAAACTTCTGGAGGTTTGCTGATGGCTGTCATGCCCGAGGGCGAGTCGGAGTTCCTGCGACGCGCTGACGCGGCGGGTCTTGCTCTGGCGTCTTTTGGCGAGCTGTTGCCGAGAAACGGAAACGGCCCCTATGTGGACTGGGTGTGAGAGTGCGTGAGTACGAGTCTTCCTTCGACCAATGATTATCCGCGGCTTTTTCTAAATGATGTCCCGCTGCTGGATTTGCGCGCCCCTGTCGAGTTTGCCGAGGGCGCGTTCCCCCTTGCGGTAAACATCCCGCTTTTGTCAGACGAAGAGCGCCATCGCGTCGGTATCCGCTACAAGGAGCAAGGTCAGGACGCGGCCATTGAACTTGGATACCGTCTGGTATCTGCCCAAGAGAAGTCGCGCCGCATCGCACTTTGGTCTGACTGGGTTCGTGCGCATCCCGATGGCGTTCTTTATTGTTTCCGAGGAGGGTTGCGCTCCCGGCTCACCCAGAAGATGCTGGCTGAAGAAGCCGGTTTGATAGTCCCCCGCGTTGTTGGCGGCTATAAGGCGCTGAGGCGTTTTTTGCTCGATATGCTGAGTCGACGGGTGGCGGAGCTTCCCTTCGTTGTTCTTGGCGGTCGTACTGGTTGCGGTAAAACGGCCTTGATTCAGACATTGGATCGCTCATTGGATCTTGAAGGGTTTGCTCATCATCGGGGCTCGGCTTTCGGCCGACGCCCGACACCTCAGCCGGCCCAGATTGATATTGATAATCGTATCGCCATTGCACTGCTGCGGCTTTCTGGTGCGCGTCCGATCCTTGTTGAGGACGAGGGTAGGGCTATTGGCAGTCGAGAGGTGCCGCTGTCCCTCTTTGGTGTCATGCAGAACTCACCGCTGGTCCTCCTTGAGGCGTCTGTCCACGCCCGTGCCGAGCAGTCTTTCAAGGATTATGTTCTTGATGCCCTTGCCGAATTTGGCCAACTCTTTGGCGAGGAAGAAGGCTTTGAACGCTATGCCGAGCAGACGCGCGCAAGCCTGTCTCGTATCCACAAGCGGCTCGGCGGCATGCGGCACAAACACTTGACGGGACTGCTTGAAGACTCTCTTGATGCCTTCAGGCATGGCGATGACGCCGGTATGCGCGAGTTTGTCCTCCGTCTTCTCGTCGAGTATTACGACCCCATGTACGACTATCAAATTGGCAAGAAGCAGGGACGCATTGTCTTCCGGGGAGATAGAGACGAGGTTCTAGCTTGGTGGAATGGTCAGGCCGCTCAGACATGACAAGTCGCGATGATCTTTACGCTGTTTCACATGAAACGTTGCCACCGTTTTCGTTTGACGATCGGGTTGCCGCAGTGTTTCCGGACATGATTCGCAGGTCCGTGCCTGGTTACGAGCTGATTCTTCAGGCGCTTCCTTGGCTTGCTGCGCGTGTGGTTCAGCCGGGTTCGCGCGTCTATGATCTCGGGGCATCTCTTGGCGCTTGTGCGCATGCCGTTCGGGGTGGGGTTCAGTGCTCATGCAACATCATTGCCGTAGACTCATCCTCATCCATGATCGCTCGTGCCGAAGAGCTTCTTTCGGGTTTTCGTTCTGATCTCCCTGTGGAGCTCGTTTGTGCCGATGTGCTGGATATCCATGTTCAGGACGCTTCTCTGGTGATGTTGAATTTCACCCTTCAGTTCATACCCATTGACCGCAGGCTTGAGCTTTTGTCGCGGATTCGTTCAGGTATGCGGCCTGGTGGCATCTTGCTCCTTTCCGAGAAAATCGCGTTCCCTGATCCGGATCTGGAGCGCTTGATTACGGAAATACATCATGACTTCAAGCGCGCTCAGGGTTATTCGGAGCTTGAGATTGCTCAGAAGCGACAGGCTCTGGACAACGTCCTGATCCCCGAGTTGCTTGAGGTGCACCGATCCCGATTGATCGAGGCGGGCTTTGTTTCATGTGAAACATGGCTACAGCACACCCGGTTTGTATCCATGTTGGCGAGAGTGGCCGCCTGACGTGACGCCTATATCCTTGGTCGATCTCGACGCTCTTGGCCTCGAATTGGCTGGTGAGGCGCTTGCCCCCATGTTCCACGCCATGGAAGATCGATTGTCTTCCGTGCTGGACGCCGAACGTAACGGAAATCTTCCTCGTTTTCTTGCGGCGTTGAGTAGCTGCCCCGCATTAAAGGCCAATCACGTCGATCTTCGACGGGAAACCATCCTGATCGGCGACGCTGACGAGGTGAGTGAGCCCGAGCGCCGGGCGCTTGAGCAGACCCTGCGGGGCTTGATGCCCTGGAGGAAGGGGCCTTTCGATCTTTTTGGCATTCATGTCGATACCGAGTGGCGCTCGGATTGGAAGTGGGCGCGGGTTGCGCCGCATCTCGCGCCTCTGGAGGGCCGCGCGGTGCTGGATGTCGGTTGTGGAAGCGGCTATCACCTGTTGCGCATGCGTGGCGAAGGTGCACGTTTAGCCATAGGTGTTGATCCCTCTTTGTTGTTTGCAGCTCAATTTTCCCTGCTGCGCAAACTGTCCGGTGTGGGGCGCGCCCACGTTCTTCCCTTCACTCTAGAGGGTCTGGCAAGACGCCTGCCGCTTTTTGATACGGTATTCTCGATGGGCGTTATTTATCATCGCCGAGACCCCATGGAGCATCTCGCGCAATTGGCCGAGTGCCTTCGCCCCGGTGGGCAATTGGTGCTGGAGGGGCTGGTGATCGAAGGCGGGGCAGGTGATTGCCTGTTTCCAGCGGAGCACGAAAGCGGTCGTTACGCAATGATGCGCAATGTGTGGGCCGTCCCGTCAGCCGTGACCCTGCGTGAATGGGTTGAGGCCGCAGGTTTCCGCGATGTGCGTGTGGTGGATGAGTGCGTGACCACGTCAGAAGAGCAACGCCGAACGCCATGGATGACCTTCCAGTCCCTGGCGGACTTTCTTGATCCCGCTGATGCCTCCCGGACAGTCGAGGGGCTTCCCGCGCCGCGCAGGGCGGTCGTCGTAGCCTTGCGCTGAGCTGGACTGTCAGGCATCGGAGAACCGGGTGTCCAATGGAGCGCGAACGGAGTGTATGGCTGTGTACGAACCCCTTAAGGATGCCGTGTTGCTGACGGGAGGCGGTCAGCGGCTTGGTCTTTATCATGCCGAGCGGATGCTCGATCTCGGTATGCCCTTGATTGTCACCTATCGCACGGAGCGGGACTCCATTCATCGGCTGATGGCTCGGGGCGCCCGCGTAATCCGTGCCGACCTTTCCTCTACCGAGGGAATCGAGGCATGTATCGTGGAGGTGCGCGCACAGGCGGAAAGTTTGCGAGCCATCATCCACAACGCTTCGCTATGGCTGGATGATGACTTGCTCATACGTGATCCAGATGGCTTCGACGCTCTGATGGGGTTGCATGTCCGTGCCCCATGGCGGATCAATCAGGCCTGTGAAGATCTTCTGCGTGCAGGCTCCGCGCCTTTTTCGGACATCATTCATATCAGTGACAGCAAGGTGCAAAAGGGGAGCGCCAGACGCGCGGCTTATCTTGCAAGCAAGGCGGCGCTTGAGAGCCTGACATTGTCGTTTGCCGCGCGGTTCGCCCCACGTATCAAGGTTAATACCATTGCGCCCGGGCTGATCCTGTTTAACGAAGGCGACTCCGATGCCTACAAGCGAGCCCGGCTTGAGTGCTCCGCCTTGGGTTTCGAGCCCGGTCCAGATGTGGTTTGGAGGGCTATCCGCTTTCTCCTCGACAATGACTACATCACGGGGGCGAGCATTCCCGTGGATGGTGGCAGAGGTATTAAGTGAGCGTCGCAATTTGGTGGATTCGGCGCGACCTGCGCTTGGAGGACAATCCGGCGCTATGGGCCGCGTGTGAGCATGAGAGCCTGATCCCGCTCTACATTCATGCGCCGGAAGAAGAGCTGGAGGCCGGGCCCGGCGCAGCCTCGCGATGGTGGCTGCATCACAGTCTGGAAGCCCTGAGGCAGGATCTGGGCGCGCAGGGCTTGCGCCTGGTCTTGCGCAAGGGGGCGCACGCGCAAGCTGTTCTGGATGCCGTACTGGAGGAATCGGGGGCAGAGGCCGTTTACTGGAATCGGCAATATGCTCCGGCGCAGCTCGCGCGAGATGCGTCCATCAAGACTGCCCTGCGCTCGCGCGGGCTGCGGGCGGAAAGCTTTAATTCGGCCTTGTTGTTTGAGCCTTGGCAGATGTCTCGCCAAAATCAGCCTTACAAGGTTTTCACGCCGTTCTGGAAGGCCTGTCTGGCACAGGGCGTCGATCAGGGGGTAAGCGCTCTACCTCGGGTGTGGCCCAAAGACTGCGCTCATATCTCTTCCGAGGCTCTGGAGTCTTTCGGGCTACTTCCCGCCACGGGCTGGGACCAAGGCTTCAATACATGCTGGAGCCCAGGGGCGGTCGGGGCATGGCGAGCGTTGACAGCTTTTGTGAAGGAGCGCCTGCCTGGCTATGCACATGACAGGGATCGGCCAGGGATATCCGGATCCTCGCGACTATCCCCCCATCTCCATTTTGGCGAGATCGGTCCACGACAGATAGTTAATAATGTTCTGGCGAGCCTCGCTGGAGATGTGCACGAAGGCGCGCAGGCGTATTTCCGCGAGCTGGGTTGGCGAGAGTTTGCCCATCATCAGCTCTACCACTTCCCGCATACGCTAAGCCAGCCGCTCAACCCTCGCTGGGAATGCTTTCCCTGGCCCGAGACCGATGAGCATCTTTGGGAGTCCTGGATCAAAGGAAACACAGGCATTCCATTGGTGGATGCCGGCATGCGAGAGCTATGGCAAACAGGCTGGATGCACAATCGTGTGCGTATGAATGCAGCGTCGCTGTTAGTGAAAAACATGCTCATTCCATGGTGGCGCGGTGAGCGTTGGTTCTTCGACACGCTGGTTGATGCGGACATCGCGAATAACGTGTTGGGTTGGCAATGGGTGGCGGGTTGCGGCGCCGATGCCGCGCCTTATTTCCGCATTTTTAATCCGGTCTTGCAGGGAGAGCGTTTCGATTCAGACGGTAGATATGTAAGGCGCTGGGTGCCAGAGCTCGCGGCCCTCCCGGATCGCTGGCTGCATCGGCCTTGGGCAGCTCCCCGGGAAGTTCTGGGCGCGGCGGGCGTCACCTTAGGCGTTCATTATCCGTATCCCGTGGTCGATCTGGCGCGAAGCCGGGATAGGGCCTTGCTAGCCGCCAAGACAATAAACAAAACAAATCGCCAATAAATAAATTCAATGGTAAAACCGAAAAAAAACGGCCCTTCTAGGATTTGTCTGATGGTGCTGGCCCTTGACGCTAAGTAGGATGGGTCCCGTGCAAGAGCGTGTGAACGAGTGGAGGCGGGAGCGCGCAGCGGTCAGGATGCCGCAGGATGTGCACAGGCCAGGAGGGCCAGAGGACCTGGAGCCCGGAGGGCTTCACCGCTACAGGAGTGCAGTTTAGCCATGATGGCGAGCAGGATGCATTGAAACGGATGGGCGTCCGGATGGCGCAGGCAAGGATGCTTTCTTATTCCTTGGACCAGTGGCCCGCGAGGGACTGGTCCTTTTCTTTTGGTGCTGTCGCTGCTTCGCTCCCCCAACTGACCAAGCTTGACGAGAGGCTCCCTGCTCTGAAGAAAGCGGACTGTCCGGTGCATTCACGTTTCGCGGCGCAGCTCCCGGGGTACCGGAAACACCACATCCTCACGCATGCCACCCTCGCTGCGCACAAGATGGGCGTCGCAGTGGTGTGCAAGGTATTCGATAACGCGCTGGACAAGAATCTCCGGCGCGGAAGCGCCCGCCGTCAGTCCGATATGTCGCTTTCCCTCAAGCCATTCGTCACGGATATCCTCAGGGCCATCAATCAGGTGACTGGCTACGCCAAGCTGTTCACCGATTTCCCGCAGGCGATTGGAGTTGGAGCTGGTCCTGGAGCCGACTACCAGCAATAAATCGCAGTCGGTCGCCAAACGCTTGACCGCGTCCTGGCGGTTCTGGGTGGCATAGCAAATGTCGTCCTTGCGCGGCCCTTGAATGGCGGGAAAACGACCGCGCAAGGCATCTACAATGGATCGGGTCTCATCCAGGGAAAGTGTGGTTTGCGTGGAGTAGGCGAGATGCTCCGGGTCACGCACGCGCAGCCGCGCGACATCGTCGAGGCTTTCAACCAAATGGATTTGACCGCCGAAAGCCGGATCGTAATGCCCCATCGTGCCCTCAACCTCAGGGTGACCCGCATGACCGATCAGCACGACATCGCACCCCTGACGGGAATGACGAGCGACTTCCATATGCACCTTGGTGACAAGGGGGCATGTGGCATCGAAGACGCGCAGCCCCCGTGCGGCGGCACTGTCCTGAATGAATCTTGAAACGCCATGCGCACTGAAGACCAGGGTCGCTCCATCCGGGACCTCGTCCAACGCCTCAATGAAAACGGCGCCCTTGGCGCGCAAACCTTCGACGATATAACGGTTATGGACGATTTCATGGCGTACGTAGATCGGCGCGCCAAACAATTCCAGCGCGCGTTCGACGATCTCGATGGCGCGATCGACTCCGGCGCAGAACCCGCGCGGAGTGGCAAGCTGGATGATGGGGTGATTGGTCATGCTCAAGGGGTTACGGATCGCGGTGAAGGTGGGCGCGCCACAAGAGGAAAGTGGGGGCAAGTTAGCACTGAATATCGAGGACATGAACCTCGAAAACCAGTGGAAAGCCAGCTAGCGGATGGTTGAAGTCAACCTCCACGCCGTGCTCGCTCAGGCTAAGGACGCGTCCTGTCGTGGTTTCGCCGCCAGGCAATTCAAACTCGATGAACTGATCCGGCTCGGGGGCGATCCTCTTCCCAAAATCCTCCAGCGGGAGCAGGAAGACCTTGGTGGGGTCAGGCATTGGGAAGGCGGCTCCCGGAGGAATTTCAAACCGTCCCGACTGACCGACCTCCATGCCCTGAAAGGCGAATTCCAGACCCGGGCTGATAGTGCCGTCGCCAACCAGCAGCTCCAAGGGTTCCTGTTCGGTTGCGGCATCGACCTCAGAGCCATCCGGGAGGGAGAGGCGAAACGCGAGCTTTACGCGACAGCCAGGGAATACCGCAGTCATGTTTTTTTGCCCTCACGCAGCATCAGCGCAAACAGCAGACCGGCGCCGACAGTGATGGCGGAGTCGGCGATGTTGAACGCGGGCCAATGGTAGGCGCCCCAGTAAAGGTCGATAAAGTCGATCACATGGCCGAGATAGGCTCGGTCGATGGCGTTGCCCAGTGCGCCACCGATGAGCAGGGCAAGGGCAAGACCAGTCCACCGCTCAGTTGCTTGCAGGCTGCGCATCCACATGACAAGCCAAGTGCTGACACCCACCGCAAGGGCGAGGAAAAACCAGCGTTGCCAGCCGTCGGCATCGCCCAGGAAGCTGAACGCGGCGCCGGGATTGTGCAGCAAAGTCAGGTTGAAGCCTAGCAGGATGGGCACGGGCTGCGCGTAGCCAAGTGCACTGCTGGCCCACAGCTTGGTGGCCTGATCGAGGAGAATGACGGCCAGGGCGATGACAATGCCGTTGCGGAATATGGGGCTCATGCGAACTGACGGACCTCGCCCGCGCCATCGACGTTTTCCACACAGCGGCCGCACAGCTCGGGATGCGCGGCATGGTTGCCGACATCCTCGCGGTGGTGCCAGCAGCGCACGCACTTGCCGTGCAGGGATGCGCGGGCGGCAATGGCGATCTGGCCGCCCTCGATGTCCACCACCGCGCGGTCCGCCGGGCGAGCGGCGAGCGGGTGGACGCGGGCGTAAGAGGTAATCAGAACGAAGCGGAGTTCGTCGTCCAGCGTGCCCAGCATGGCCAGCGTGGCATCGTCGGCGTAGATGTCGACTTCCGCGTCGAGGTTGGCGCCGATCACGCCGTCCTTGCGCAGGCCTTCGAGCACGGCCAGCACTTCGTCGCGCACGGCAAGGATGCGCGCCCAGGCCTGCGGGCCAAGAGCGGCGTCATCGCTCATGCGTTGCAGGGCGGTGTAGTGGGTGGCGAGGAATACGGAATCCGCTCGTTCGCCCGGCAGGTAGCCCCACAGCTCCTCGGCGGTGAAGCTGAGGATGGGCGCGATCCAGCGGGTGAGGGCCTCGACGATGTGCCACTGCGCGGTCTGGCTGGAGCGGCGGGCACGCGAGTTGGCCTGGCAGGTGTACTGGCGATCCTTGGTCACGTCCAGGTAGAAGCCGCCCAGCGTGACCGAGCAGAAGTTGTGCACCGCGTGAACGACCTGGTGGAAGTTATAGCTGTCATAGGACGCGAGAACCTCGTCCTGCAAGCGCGCGGCCTGATCGACCGCCCATTGATCCAGCGGCAGCATGTCCTCGAACGGCAGCGCATCGGCAGGCTGGAAGTCGTTCAGGTTGGAGAGCAGATAGCGCGCGGTGTTGCGGATGCGGCGGTAGGCGTCGCCCGCGCGCTTCAAGATCTCGTCTGAGACGGTCATCTCGCCGCGATAATCCGCCGAAGCCACCCACAGGCGCAGCACGTCCGCGCCCATGGCGTTCATCACCTTCTGCGGGGCGATGACGTTGCCAAGCGATTTGGACATCTTGCGGCCCTGCGCGTCCACGGTGAAGCCGTGGGTCAGCACCTGCCTGTATGGCGGACGGGCGTGCATGCCGATGGCGGTCATCAGTGAGGACTGGAACCAGCCGCGATGCTGGTCGGAGCCTTCCAGATACAGATCCGCCGGGTCGGTCAGCTCCGCGCGCTGGGCCAGTACGCCGTAATGGCTGACGCCGGAATCGAACCACACGTCCAGGGTGTCGGTGACTTTGCGGTAGTGCTCGGCATCAATGCCCAAGAGTTCGGACGGCTCCAGGCTGAACCAGGCATCCACGCCGCCCGATTCCATCATCACGGCGACCTGCTCGATCAACTCGCTGGTACGGGGATGCAGCTCATGGGTTTCCTTGTTCACGAACAGCGCGATGGGCACGCCCCAGGTGCGCTGGCGCGAGATGCACCAGTCCGGGCGACCCTCGACCATCGCGGTGATGCGGTTTTCGCCCCATTCCGGCACCCAGCGGGTTTCCTTGATCGCCTTGAGCGCATCCGTACGGAGGCCGTTCACGTCCATGCCGATGAACCATTGCGGGGTGGCGCGGAAAATCAGCGGGGTCTTGTGGCGCCAGCAGTGCGGGAAGCTGTGGTTCAGCTTGGCGGCGTGTTGCAGGCGGCCGCGCTCGCGCAGCAGCTCGATGATCACCGGGTTGGCCTTGCTGACATGCAGCCCCTCGACGAAGGGCGTGCCCGGCTTGAAGCGGCCCGCATCGTCCACCGGGTTGTCCACCGGCAGACCGTAGCGGCTGCCCGCGACATAGTCCTCCTGGCCGTGGCCGGGGGCAGTGTGAACCGCGCCCGTACCGGCGTCGGTGGTGACGTGGTCGCCCAGGATGATCGGCACCTGACGGTCGAGGAAGGGATGCTGTAGCTTGAGGTGCTCCAATGCCGCGCCCTTGCCGCGTCCGACGATGGCCGCGCCGACAAGGCCATAGCGTTTGAGGGTGGCCTCGACCAGCGCCTCGGCCAGCAGCAGACGGGCACCCTCGGCCTCCACCAGCACGTAGTCCAGCTCGCCGTTGAGCGCAACGCCCTGGTTGGCGGGCAGGGTCCACGGGGTGGTGGTCCAGATGATGACCTCGATGGGGCCGCTGCCTTCGGCGTTCAATGCGGCTTCGAAGGCGGCCTGATCGACCGCCTGGAAGCGCACGTCGATGGCATCGGAGGTTTTGTCCTGATACTCCACCTCGGCCTCAGCCAGCGCGGAGGCGCAGTCCACACACCAGTGCACCGGCTTGCTGCCCTGCACCAGGTGGCCGTTGGCGATGACCTTGCCCAAGGCGCGCAGGATGTCGGCCTCGAACTTGAAGTCCATGGTCAGGTAGGGGCGGTTCCAGTCGCCCAGCACGCCCAGGCGCACGAAGTCCGCCTTCTGGCGCTCCACCTGCTCGGCGGCGTAGGCGCGGCAGGCATCGCGGAATTCATGCGCGCTGACCTTGTCCCCGGCCTTGCCCAGCTTCTTCTCCACCTGCAATTCGATCGGCAGGCCGTGGCAGTCCCAGCCCGGCACGTAGGGTGCGTCGAAGCCCGCCAGAGTCTTGCTCTTGACGATGATGTCCTTGAGCACCTTGTTGACCGCGTGGCCGATGTGGATGTCGCCGTTGGCATAGGGCGGGCCGTCGTGCAGGACGAACTTCGGTCGTCCGGCGCAGGCTTCGCGGATGCGTGTGTACAGGTTCTTCTCCTGCCAGAGGGCGAGGGTGTCCGGCTCCCGCTGCGGCAGGTTGCCGCGCATCGGGAAGCCGGTTTCCGGCAGGTTGAGGGTGGCCTTGTAGACGGATTCGTTCGAGGCGCCTTTGGCGGGGTCTTGTGACATGGGAGCGGGTGGCGGAAACAGGGAAGAATGAGGCCCGATTATTCCCGATTTGCCGTGATCCCGCCAGCGAACGGGGCGGATTTGTCGGCCCCGTGCGCGGGCGCGGGAGAGCGAGCGAGCATCCCCGAAGCCAGCAGCGCCTCCAGGGGCATGGGCCTGGCGAACAGGAACCCCTGATAGGCATCGCATCCGAGCGCGCGCAGCGCTTCAAGCTGGTGAGGCATTTCCACACCTTCGGCGACCGTGCGCATGTCTAGATTCTGGGCCAGGGAGACGATGGCGCGCAGTATGGGCGGGGCAGAAGTCGCGTCTCGCAGGTCTGCGATGAAGGACCGATCGATCTTGAGGGTGTCGATTGGGAAGCGTTGCAGGTAGCGCAGAGATGAGTAGCCGGTTCCGAAATCATCCATGGCGATCTGCGCGCCGAGCTGTTTGAGGGTTTGCAGGACATCCACGCAATGCTCGATATCGTCCACCAGCGCGCTTTCGGTGATTTCAAACTCCAGTCGCTCGGACGGAAAGCGTGTGTCGCGCAGGATGCCATGAACCATGTCCAGCAGGTTTTCTTGCCGGAATACCCGGCCTGACAGGTTGACCGCGAGACTCAGGGGCTGCTCGGCGCGGATGGCCCACTCGCGCATTCCGAGGCAGGCCTGGCGGAGGACGGATTCTGTCAGCGGGGCGATCAGGCCGCATTCCTCGGCGATCTGTATGAATTGTGAAGGGGGAACGGGTCCAAGTTCTTCGCTGTGCCAGCGCGCGAGGGCCTCCACACCCATGCAATGACCGTCACGATGAAACTTGGGCTGGAAGAAGACGCGTATTTCATCCCGGTCGAGCGCGCGGTGCAGGTTGTGTTCCAGCCGCACCCGCTGGTTGGCCAGGATGTTCAGGCGCTTGGTGTAGAAGCGGAAGTTGTTTTTGCCTTGTTCCTTGGCCAGATACATGGCGGCGTCGGCGTGTTGCAGCAGGGTTTGGGTATCGTCTCCATCGGAGGGAAAGAGACTGACCCCGAGGCTGCATGTGACATACATCTCCTGTCCCGCCGTATGGACCGGGCGCTTGACCGTGTCGAGGATTCGCTCCAGGACGCGGGTGATCTGCCCCATGCTGTAATAGCCGCTCAGTACCAGAATGAACTCGTCCCCTCCGTAACGCGCCACTGTGTCGGTCTCCCTCAGGCAGGCGCGCAGGCGTTTGCTTAATTCCAGCAGCAGGTGGTCGCCGACATGGTGTCCCAGGCTGTCATTGATGAACTTGAAGTTGTCCAGGTCGAAAAAGGCCACGACACAATACTGGCTGTTGCGCCGGGCCAGGCGGATGGCTTGCTCCAGCCGGTCGCCCAGAAGGCTGCGGTTTGGAAGGCCGGTTAACTGATCGTGCGTCGCATGGTATTCGAGAGTGGCCTGGTGGAGCTTGGACTCCGTAATGTCGCGCACCGTGCCTTCGTAATAGAGGAACTGTCCATCGGGTCCGTAAACCGAGCGGGCATTCTCCGAGATCCATATCACCCGGCCATCGCGGCGTCGGATTTCGGATTCGAAGTCGTGCACGGCGCCTTCCTCTTCCATCATCTTCTGGAATCGGCGCCGTTGTTCGGGACGAAGGTAGAGCTGATTGCCGATATCGTTCAGCTCAGCCATCAAGGCATCGGGAGATGTGTAGCCATAGATCGCGGCCAGCGCCGGGTTGGCACTCAGGTAGCAGCCTGCGGCGGTGGTCTGGAAGATGCCTTCGCGACTGTGTTCGAACACGCTGCGATAGCGCGCCTCCGCCAGAGCTAAGCGGTTACGTGCTTCGATTTGTTCCGTCACGTCCTCAATGTAGGACTCAAGAACGGCCTCTCCGTTTTCATCAAGACCGCGCTTGCCATGCTCGGCGACCCACCGGATCTCGCCATCCGCCCGCAGGATGCGGTATTCGACCCGATAGGAGCCTCCCATGCGCGCCGCCATCGTGAGCTGCTCGCGGACGTGGTCGCGATCCTCCGGGTGCGTGATCTCCTCATAGCTCAGGCGTTGATTGCCCAGCAGGTCCGCTGGATGGTAGCCGGTGAGAGACCGACACCCCTCGCTGATGAACAGCATGGTCCAGGATGCATCCACGCGGCAGCGGATCAGCATGCCCTCCAGGTTGTTCACCAGGGTTTCCAGCATGCGCCGGACCTGCGTGTCCGACTGGCTGGGGCATGGGGCCGGGTCATGGTGGGAAGCAGGCATATCGCGATATTCGAGCGGAGGCGTTTACTCGGATATCGAAGCAAAAAATGAGCCAGATGCGCGCGGGCAGGACGATCGGGGGTGAAGGCGTGCGCGGGCGCGTTGGTTTGGTGCGTCGGGCGGGAGAAAGCCCCGTTTTGGCGCGGTCGGGGCGGGCAGGAGGCTGTTGTCAGCTCCTTGTCAGGGCGCGCGCCTGCTCGCTGTCGCGGGCGATTTGCGTGGTCAGGTCGTCCAGGCTGGCAAACTTGCGTTCCTCCCGGATAAAGGCGCGAAAGCGGACCTCCACACGCTTTCCGTAAGCATTGCCGGACCAGTCGAAAACATGCGCTTCAATGCGCGGGACTGTGCCGCCGACGGTTGGCCGGATGCCTGCGTTGGCGACACCCGGCAGGGGGCGGTCGGCAAGGCCGAGAATTTCGACCGCGTAGACTCCGTGCAGGGCAAAATGCTTGCGCCCGAGCGGTAGATTGAGGGTGGGGAAGCCGAGCAGGCGTCCGCGCTTGTCGCCATGGGTGACGCGCGCGCAGAGGCTGTAGGGGCGACCGAGCAGGCGGGCGGCATCGTCCAGGCGACCTTCCACCAACGCGCCGCGGACGCGGGTGCTGGAGACGCGCTCTCCATCCAGCATGACTTGCGGGGTGGGTTCGACCGTGAAGCCATGCTCCTCGCCCATGCGCGCCAGCAGGGCGAAGTCGCCGCTTCGACCATGGCCGAAACGGAAATCGTCGCCGATCAGAACGTGGCGGACATGCAGTCGCTCGATGAGGATCTGGCGTACGAAGTCTTCGGCGGGCAGGGCAGCGAGGGCCTGGTTGAAACGCAGGATGCGTAGTTCGTCGATCAGTCCGGATGCGGCCAGCCAGGCGGCCTTTTCCCGCAAGCTCATCAGGCGAGCGCAGGCTGTCCCGGTCCCTCTGGGCTTGCTGTTCGGCAAGCCCGTGCCTGCTTCGGACGTGTTGGCTTGGGCCGGACGCGGGGAAAAGACTTCGCGCGGCAGGGGTTCGAAGGTAAGCACGATGCGACGGAGGCTCTCGGATGCGGCGGCGGAATCGAGCCGCCTCAGCAGGGCCTGGTGGCCGAGGTGGAGGCCGTCGAAGTTGCCTATCGTGACGGCGCTTTCTTGCCCCCCCGGGGCGAGGGGGCCGATGCCACGAATCAGCTCCATGAGGCCTCCTCCCGTTTCAGATCACGCGGACGCAGGCCAAGGGCGACCAGCAGGGCAAGGTAGAGGGCGGCCGCGCCGAGCACGAGCCCGGCCAGCCACAAGGCGCGCTGACCGCCGGGCATGGTCGCCCATTCGACCAACGTCGGCGAAAGCAGGACGATGAACAGGCTCATGCCGCCCGTGGCGGCACCTGCCTGAAGCATCAGGCGTCGCCATTGGCGGCCAGGCAGGTAAATGTTGTCATGTCTCAGACCGCGATAGAGCCACCAGGCGTTGAGCCAGGCTGCGAAGGCGGTGGCCGCGGCCAGCGCGGCGTGGGTTCCGGGAATCAGCAGGACGGCCATTGGAATCACGATCAAGGCCTTGAACACCAGGCTGGAGAGCACGGCGCGAACGCCTATTTTCACCGGGGTGGCCGTGTCTTGCCGGGCATAGAAGCCGGGCGCCAGAACCTTGATCAGGAGAAAGCCGGGCAGGCCGAGGCTATAGGCGATCAGACTGAGTGTGGCCATGTCGGTGTCATGGGCGGTGAATTCCCCGTGCTGGAACAGGGTCGCGATTAACGGGCCCGCCAGAAGGGCGAGTCCTGCTGTGGCGGGCAGGGCGAGCAGCATGGTCAGGCGCAGGCCCCAGTCGAGGGTTTGGTTGAAATCGCCACCGTTGCTGGATGCATGTTCGCGCGAAAGCTTGGGCAGGATGACCGTGGCCAGCGCCACGCCGAACAGGCCGAGCGGAAACTCGACCAGCCGGTCCGAGTAGTACAGCCAAGACACCGAGCCGACCACCAGGAAAGAAGCGAGGATGGTGTCGAGCAGCAGGTTCAGTTGCGTGATCGAGGAGCCGAAAATGGCGGGCAGCATCAGTTTCATGGTCCTGTTCACGCCTTCGTGGCGGCGCGAGATGCGCGGGCGGGGCAAGAGCCCCATGCGCCACAGCCAGGGAAGCTGGAATCCGAGCTGCACCGCCCCCGCGATGCACACGCCCCAGGACAACACGACCAGAGGCTCGTCCGAGTAACGCGCCCCGAGGAAGGCGGCGCCGATCAGCACGATGTTGAGCCATACCGGGGTCAACGCCGGGATGGCGAACTTGCCGAAGCTGTTGAGCAGGCTGCTGGCGAAAGCGGTCAGCGATATGAAGAACAGGTAGGGAAAGACAATGCGCAGCATGGTCTCCGCCAGATCCATCTGTTCCTGGTTGCCAGAGAAGCCCGGGGCGAACAGCAACAACAGGACGGGGGCTGCCACCACGCCGAGGGTTGTCACCAGCAACAGCGCCGCACCCAGCGTACCCGCCACATGGGCGATGTAGTCCAGCATCTCTTCGTGCGAACGTTTCTCCCGATACTCCGCCAGCACGGGCACGAAGGCTTGCTGAAATGCACCTTCGGCGAACAGGCGGCGGAGGAAGTTGGGGATCTTGAACACCACGAAGAAGGCGTCCGTACCCGCCGATGCGCCGAAAAGCCGAGCAAGCACGATGTCTCGCACAAATCCCAGGACACGCGAAACGAGAGTCATCGCGCTGATGACGGCGGTGGATTTGAGAAGGGAGCGGCTCATGCGGGCATTCTATCCCGCGGGGGCGCGGCTTTAGGAGGCCTGTTTTTGGGGCGACCGGTGGCATACCGCGGCGGAGGCGCCGGAGGGGCGGCGCAGGAGGCACAAGCTCGGGCCGATGGGTTGGCGAAGCTATCGAGGCGGGGATGCCGTCATACCCCGTTGCGCAGCATCAGCTCGGGCGGGTGGGGCTCAAGGTAAACCTGCCCGGCCACATAGGGGTGCGGGTGGCGGCGAAAGTGATGGCGCAGCAGGGTGATGGGCACGATCAGCGGCACATGGCCTTCGCGGTAGTCATCAATGACCCGGCGGAGTTCGTCGCGGTCGCCGTCATCGAGCTCTGCGCGCAGATAGCCGACCAGGTGCTGGAGCACGTTGGCATTCTTGCCGCGCGTGGCGATGTGTCTGAGGCCGCGCATCAGGATGAGCAGGTAGTCGTGACTCAGCGCTTCCAGATCGGCATGACGCAAGTTTGACAACAGGCGCCCGAGATCGGTGTAGGTCTGCGGATGATGGGCAAGCAGGAGAAGCTTGTGGGCGGTGTGGAAGTCCAGCAACGCCTTGGCGTTCAAATCATCCCTGACCAGGGTGCGCCAGCGGTGCAGGGTGAAAACGCGGGTGATGAAGTTGTCGCGCAACACCGGATCGCCTAGTCGGCCCTCCTCCTCGCATGGCAGTTCGGGGCGCGCGGCCATGAAGGTTTCGGCGAACTGGCCGACGCCGGTCTTCTCCGGCGGGCGTTTGCCCTCCCAGTCGCGGTAGAGCGTGACACGCTCCATGCCGCAGCTTGGCGACTTGCTCTTGAGGATGTAGCCGCACAGCTCGGGGTGTCTTGAGGCTTGTTGGGCGCCGCTCGCACGCAGGGCGTCGGTGACGTCGAGTTCGTGCGTCTTGTTACCGCGTACCCTGATCTCTCCGGAGTGTTGCGCATCAGGTCTTCCCGGCTTCGCGGGCAGGTGCTCCGGGGGGGCGATGCGAATCAGTCGCAGGGTCTGGCGCGGGGCGCCGAGACCGATGGCCATCTCCGGGCAAAATGGGATGAAATGGAAGTGCTGGCCGAGGGTGCGGGTGATGTAGTGGTCGCGCTTATGGCCGCCGTCGAAGCGGACCGCCTCGCCGAGCAGGCAACTGCTGATGCCGATGGGGATGCGCGTTTCCTGCATGGATGACAACCTTGATTTTCGGGGTTCGCCTGAAAACATGATCCCGGCCGTGTCCGTGTATTGCCCTGCGAATCAGTCAATTACGATGTTGGTTCGCGTGCGGGGCCATCATGTCTCGCACTATCCATCAGTGCTCCTGAAACAAGCAATTCAGCAACACGGATGGGCGACTCGCAGCCCCCCTTGTCCGCCGCCCATGGTTGAGGATAGCCTGATCCATGCGTTTTCCATGCGGGTGGCGCATGTGGTCATGCAACAGGCTTCATCATGGGGCGACTCGTGTCATCATGCGCGGGGCGTCTTGCCGCTCACCGGATGTGTCGCGGCGGGATGACGCCCGGTAACGATGGATATTTCATGCGTTTGCAGCGTTTCCTGGTCTTTCTATTGTTGGTCTCTCCGGTGCAAGCCTTGGCGGAGAGCTTCGAGCAGGATCTTGCGATTACGCCCAGCCGCCTGCCGCAGCGCCTGGATGAGTCGCCGTCCGCGGTGACGGTGATTGATCGTGAGATGCTGCGCGCGTCCGGCGTGCGTAGCATCGCCGACATTCTGCGTTTGGCTCCGGGCATGGTGGTAGGCAGCCGGAGTCCGTCCGTTCAGCCCGTGACCTATCTTGGTCTGTCTGATGACCTGTCGCGCCGCGTCCAGGTGATGGTCGACGGTTTCTCCGTCTACACGCCGACGACAGGTTCGGTGTGGTGGCGGGATTTGCCCGTCACCGTCGATGAGATTGAGCGTATCGAGGTCGTGCGCGGCCCGAACACCTCCGCCTATGGCAGTAACGCCTTCCTTGCCACCATCAAGATCACCACCCTCGCTCCGCGCGAGGCTCCGAGCTGGGCCTCCGGGGGGGCGATCGGCACGAATGGCGTGCGTGACGCGCATGCTCGTCTGGCGGCCAGTGGCCAGATGGGCGCCTACATGCTCAGTGTCGCGCATCAGCAGGACGATGGCATGCGTGGCGCGGACTATCGGGGCGGGCGCAGCCTGGATGCCGTGCGCCTGAAGGGCGAGCTGGATGTATCGCATGACACGGATGTGCAATGGCAGGTGGGCGCCGCCCGGGCCCGCTATGGGTTTGGCGAGTCGGTCGAGAACGATGTCAGCGCCAGCATCAACGATATCTTCCGTGACGATAACGACCATGAATTGCTGGTCATCCGTCATCGCCCCGAAGGTGGCGGCGAGTGGTCGCTGCGCCTGTCGCGCGCCGCCCAGCATTATCTGGAGCCGAAGGCCGTCCGGGAGGCGTGGGTCTATCACGCTGATGATGATGCTTCGGCGATTCGCCTGGAGCCGCTGCTCTTGGGGCGGGACTTCGATGCCACGCGCTACGATGCCGAACTGGAGCGGCATGTCACGCTCGCGGAGGGCGTACGGGGGATATGGGGCGCGGGAT
This sequence comes from Pseudomonadota bacterium, assembly GCA_040756355.1. Classification (GTDB taxonomy): domain Bacteria; phylum Pseudomonadota; class Gammaproteobacteria; order Halothiobacillales; family Halothiobacillaceae; genus Thiofaba. The sequence continues at coordinate 225,876 of JBFLZK010000019.1, forward strand.
TGTGGCGTAGCGAGGTCGTCGGCGAGCGCTTCTTCGGAACCGGCGCGCCCCAGCGCCAGGACAGCGCTCGCCTGTTCGGTCATGTCGAATGGCGCCTGACGCCGGACTGGTTGCTCAACGGCGGCGCGATGCTAGAACGCAGCTCCATCAGCGAGGCCGCGCTGACCCCCCGACTGGCCTTGATCCACCACTTCGCGCCCAGTCATACCCTGCGGGCCGGCTGGAGCCGGGGAACTCGCCAGCCCTTGTTGTTCGAAAACCAGGGGCGGACGGCCGTCTGGGATGCGCACGGGGCTCCGGTCTGGCTGGCCTGGGCCACCGGCGCGCGGGATGGCGGGTTGGCTCCGGAGCGTTCCACGGAGTGGAGTCTGGGTTATTTGTGGATGCCGGGCCGGGATGTGCGCATGGATGTGCGTGCCTTTTTCCTGGAGGTCGACAATCCCATCCGGGTGTTCATGCGTCCGAGCGATGTCGAACAGGCCATCTGGTATCCCCCCGAAGCGCTTCCATTCGAGGGCGGTATGTCGGCCCTGCTCGACATGGACAATGGCAGCTCGGTCAGCATACGTGGCCTGGAGTGGCAGCTTGACGCCCGTCTGGACAAGGCTCTGAGCCTGCATGCCAACTACGCTTTCGCCGATGCGCGCGAGACCCTGCCCGTGACGTCCGGCTGGCCGGATTATGCCGCCAGCGTGCCGCGCCATACGGCCGGCTTGCTGCTGACCCGTAATCTTGGCGGTGGCTGGGACGCCAGCCTTCGTGCGCACTATGCCAGCGCCATGCGTTGGGGGTATGTCCTGCGCGACGGGTTGGACGAACAGATCGGCGTGGGCGCGCGGGTTGGTTATGCCGGGCGTTGGGGCTCCCAGAGGCTGAGGATGGATGTGGTGGGAGAAAACCTAAACGGAACCGTGCATGACTTTGATCGTGAGCGGGGTTGGGGTCGCGCCGTTTGGCTGCGGATCGGGCTGGAATCGATCTAGGCTCGCGGGACGACAAGGATGCTAAAGCGTTTGATGGTTTTCATTCTCGCCGGACTCGCGCTGTTGGGGCCTTGTATGACCCTGGCGGAGGAGCTTTGGCTGGTGGTTGAAGGGGCGTCCGCGGATGAGGCTTCGGCAGGGCGTTTGCGCGCCGGGCTGCCATCCGGGTGGACGCTGTCCGTCCAGCGCATGGGGGCCGTATCATGGGGCCGGTGCGCGGAGGTGAGGCTGGTGTTGGTGGAGGGCGAGGCCGCTGCGATGGCGGCCCTGCACGGCTGTCCGCAAGCCCGAGTCTGGGCCTACTCCTTACCCATGCGTAGCCTTGAGAGTGTGCGCAAGGGCGCGCCCGGACGGCTTTCCGGCATCGGCGCCGACCCTCCTCTGGCGCGGCAGGTCGCCGTGCTGGCGACGATTGCGCCGCGCCCGAGGGTCATCGCCGTGCCATACTCACCCGCCTCGGCCATGCAGGCGCGGGAGGCGGAAGGCATCCTGCTGGCGCACGGTTTTCAGGCCCTCTTGCTGCCCGTCCGCCCGGACGAGCAGCCTTTGCGTCCCTTGCGCGAGGTGCTGGCTGATGTGCAAGCCGTGCTGGCTCTGCCCGATCCCGCGCTCTATCACGAGGGCTTGCTCCGTCACTGGCTATTGATGACGGCGCGCGAAGGGGTGCCGATGGTCGGTGGTCTGGGGCGGCACGATGTCCGTCGCGGGGTGGCGGCGGCGGCGGTGCAGCCGCAGGCAGCGGCCGTTGACCTGACCCTGCGCCTGCTGCCGAGGCTGGTTGGGGACGAGGCGCTGCCGCCGCCGCAGGTACTGGAAGATTCGCAACCGATCCACAATCCGTTCATGCTCGAACGTTTGGGATTGCGCCTGGAGGGCCCCCAATGACCTTGCGTGAGTCACGTTTGCCCTCTTCGAAAGTCGATCATTTCGGTCGCCACTCCGTCACCGTGCAGTTGATGCTGCTCGCGGTCCTTCCGCTGGCGGTGCTGTTTGTCGCGCTCAATCTTTTCTACGCCCACAACCGCAACACCCTGCTGGACGAGCAATTCAACGCGAGTGTGCATGATCTGAGCCGGGCTCTAGCCACGGCCGCGACACAAAGCTTGCTGGCGGGCGATATGGAATCGCTGGATGGTGTGGTGCGAGAGATGCTCAAGGAGCCCAATATCTACGTCTTGCGTCTGGATGACCCCATGGGCGACTCCTTGGTGGAGCAGGGCCGTAATCCACGGTTGGCCCCGCCAGGCAGTTTGCGTCAGGTTTACATCCCGCTGTGCATCGCCATGCGCGGAGACGCGGATTACCAGCGTATCGGCGAGGCCTGGATCTGGTTCGACCAGAGCGCCGTACAGGCCAGCAAGCGCTCGGGCGGATTGTGGGCGCTCGGTTTGGCGCTCGGCCTGGCCATTCTGGTGGCCTGGGTGGCCTGGCGGCTCGCCAACCGTATCCTGCGACCCTTGCGCGAGGCCTTGCTGGCGATGGAGCGCATGGGGCGGGGCGTTGGTGGCGTGCGGGTCGCGGAGGATGCTGACAATGAACTTCGCCAGCTTCAGCAGGGGGTGAACCTGCTTGCCGATGCGCTGGAAAACCAGGACCGCCTCCACGAGCAAACCCGCAGCCTGACGCTGGAGCGCGAACGCGCTGAACAGGCCAAGCAGGTGCGCACCTTGTTCCTGGCTCACATGAGCCATGAAATCCGCACTCCGCTCAATGCCCTTGTCGGCTTCATGCACCTGTTCCGTCGCGAGCTTGTGGACCAGGAAATGACGCTGCGCGGGCGCCAATACCTGGAGGTGATGGACCAGTCGGCCCGCCATCTTGGCGCACTGGTGGCCGATATCCTCGACTTTTCCCGGATCGAGTCGGGCAAGGTCAAGATGCGCTCGGTATCGTTCTCGGTCACTCGCCTGATGGACGAGGTGGCGGTCGAGCTGGCCGAGCGGGCCCGGGCCAAGGGTCTCTACATCGATGTGATCGGCTTTCTCGACGTGCCCGATCAGGTTCGCGGCGACCCGTTACGTTTGCGGCAGGTGCTCGCCAATCTTCTCTCCAATGCCATCAAGTTCTGCCCCAAGGGCGGCATGATCCTGCGCGCCATGCTTGAGCAGCCCGCCGATGCGCAGGGGCAGGGCTGCGTGCTGCGTTTCGAGGTCGAGGACAGCGGCCCCGGCATTCCGCCTCAAGCGCGACGACGGCTGCTGGAGCCGTTCGAGCAGATCGATTCGGGCATGCGGCGCACGTTCGAGGGATCGGGGCTGGGTTTGTCGATCTGCCGCGGCTTGGTCGAGCAGGCCGGTGGCAGCCTGACGATTGGCGAGGGCGATCTTGGGGGTGCGTTGCTGAGCTTTACCTGGCCGGTCACCGATGCCGTCAGTGAGCCGGAGCCCCCCCGCTTGCCGGTGAGCGCCCTTGTGCTGGATGACCGTCCAAGCTTTCGTCAGGCGGCCTATGCCCGTTTCAGTCGGCTCGGCTGGAGGGTGACGGCCCGGGAGGTTAGCCTGCGACCCGGGGGGGCGGTCGATATTCTGAACAGTTTGCCCGATGGGGGTGCGGTTCTCACCCTGCGAGACCCCGTTGAGCGAGGCGAAGCGGGCCGCGAGGCCCTGCTGGAGTTGTTGCACGAGGCGCCGCGCAAGGTTCGTCATATGCTGGTCTGCACCAGCCGCGATGAGCCTTCCTGGGAGCGACGCCTGGAAATGCGCGGTGCGGTGGTCATTCGCTGTCCCGCGACCCAGCGTGATCTGGAGCGCGCCGTGGAGGTTCTGGGCGACACGCCCTTCCTCGCAAGCCAGCCTCCGGCGGCGGGCGATGCGCCAGGGTCATGGTGCGAAGGTCGCACGGTGCTGGTCGTGGATGACCACCCGCTCAACCGTGAGGTGCTGACCCAGATGCTGGAGCTGGCGGGCGCGAGCGCGCGGCAGGCCGAATCCGGTGAGGAGGCGCTGGCGCGACTGGCGCGCGAAGAGGTCGATGCGGTCCTTCTGGATCTGCACATGCCGGGCATGGACGGGGAAACGGCGCTGCGTCTGATTCGTCAGCGCTACACTTCGATGCCGGTGGTCATCCTGACCGCCGATACGCTTGGCGAAACCGCCGCGCGTTTGCGGGAAGCCGGGGCGCGCGCGGTTCTGCACAAGCCGGTCAGCGAAGGCGAGCTGGCTCGCGTGTTGGTTGGCCTATTCGGCGGGCCTTCGCAGAGGCGGCGCGAGCCGCCATCATGGCCCTTGCTGCGCGAGCGCTTCTGGGGGAGGGAGTGGCCGCTGTTCGAGGAGCGGTTGAGCTCCGCGCGTGCGGTCGGCGACGCCCCGGTCATGCGCGAAACCCTGCATACCCTGGCGGGCACGGCGGGCCTTGTGGGCTTGAATGAGGTGGCGCGTGCCGCCCGCCATCTGGAACAGCTCTGGCAGTCTGGCGTATCTTCTCGCGACGCCGACGCGTGGCAAGCCCTGCTGCGGGCCGCCGAAGAGGAAAAACGTAAATGAACCGGCTGATGATCCGCGTTGCCCTGGCCGATGACCAGAACCTGGTCCGTCAAGCCTTGCGTATGCATCTGGACGGGCAGCCCGGCCTGTGCGTGGTGGGCGATGTAGATTCCGGCGAAGCCTTGCTGGAGTTGGCCGAGCGCGAAATCCTGCACGTCGTCATGGTGGATATCCATATGCCGGGCATCGGTGGCCTGGAGGCCATGCGCCGCCTGCGCGCCGGGCCTCGTTGCCCGGCGATCATCGCACTCTCCTCGATCACTGCGGGCGCTTTTGTCAGCGACCTGTTCCGCGATGCATTGATCGATGGCTATGTGTCCAAGCTCGCCGAGGGCCCCGATCTTTTGCGCGCCGTGAGTGAAGTGGCCGCCGGTCGGCGCTACGTGTGCTCGCACATGGTGGAGGCGATGGACTCTTCGGCGAAGGGGGCCGAAGCCCGTTTCGCCAGCCTGAGCGAACGTGAGCGCGAGGTGTTGATGCTGGTGTTCACCGGCCACGATAACAAGACCATCGCGCAAAACCTGATGCTGTCCGGTAAAACCATTAGTCAACACAAGCAGAATGCGCTGCGCAAGCTGGGCGTGAGCAGCGAAATCGAGGCCTACCAGCTGGCCGTGCTCGAAGGCCTGCTGAGCTGAGCATGCAGTGTCGTCATTTTCAGGCCGGGAGCTGTCACTCCTGCGCGCTGATCGAGACCCCATACGCTGAGCAGGTTCTGTTCAGACAGGCTGCGTGCCAGAGCGCCTTGGCGGCCTGGCCGGATTTGTCCTGGGATGCGCCGGTCACCGGTCCCGAGACCGCGTTCCGCAACAAGGCTAAGATGGCTGTCGGCGGCACGACGGAAGCCCCTTCGCTGGGTGTTCTCGACGAGACCGGGCGGGGCGTGGATTTGCGTGACTGTCCGCTCTATCCGCCCGCCATGCAGGCGGCTTTCGCGCCCATCGCCGAGTTCATTCGCGAGCTGCGCATCCCGCCCTACGATGTACCGACCCGTCGCGGAGAGCTGAAATACATCCTCCTCACTCACGCGCCCCACGATGATGGCTTGATGCTGCGCTTCGTGCTGCGCTCCACCGCTCACATCGCGGCCATGCGCGAGGCCCTGCCGGGGCTGTTGTCCGCCCTGCCCGGATTGCATGTGGTCTCGGTCAATGTGCAGCCGGAGCACAAGGCCATTCTGGAGGGCGAAGAGGAGATTGTGTTGACCGGGCGCACGACCCTGACCATGGTGCTCAACGACTTGCCGTTACATGTGCGTCCGCGCAGCTTCTTTCAGACCAACAGCGGGGTCGCGGCCAGGCTTTATGCCACCGCGCGCGAGTGGGTGGCCGACATCGCGCCGCGCGGCATGTGGGATCTGTTTTGCGGCGTGGGTGGTTTTGCCCTGCATTGCGCGCCGCATGTTCGCGGGCGGGTGACAGGCATTGAATGGAGCGCGGAGGCCATCGACAGCGCGCGCAGGACGGCGATGGAGCTGGGGCTGGACAACATCGAGTTCCGCGCGCTGGACGCCGCCGGTTTTGCCCTCGATCAGGCCGCCGTGCCGGAGCTGGTGCTTGTGAACCCGCCCCGACGCGGCATTGGCGAGGCCCTGTGCTCCTTCATCAATGCCTCATCCGCACGCTGGCTGCTCTATTCCAGTTGCAACCCAGTCAGTCTGGCGCTGGATATGGCGCGTCTGACGGGCTTCGCGCCCCAGAGGGCCAGGATGTTCGATCTTTTTCCTCATACGCGCCATTGCGAAGTGCTGGTTCTGCTGACGCGGGGCTAGCAGGGTGTGTTGCAAGGCCTTTTTCAAATCCATTGCTGCTGGTGGGAAATGGAGCGTACCGCAAAGGACGGAAGCCCCCGTTTCGGCGGTTGCCGCCGACATAGAGTCGTTCGAGATGCCCGTTGGCTCGCCGGACAAGGCAAGATCGTTTTTGTATCGCGTTTGTACCTTTTTGTCGGTGCTATCATGTACAGGGTTTGAGCGGTTCGCCATTTGACGTCTTGTCACCAGGGCGTGTGGCGTGCTTTTTTGTTTTCATTCGTGTGGGTGTACATGTTTCGCATAGACATCCTATCCGGGGCTTCGTCCCGCCAGTAAGGCCGTGGGCGCCTGTTTGCCCCTTTCCCGCACGGCGCTCGGCGTCTGAATTTCATGGAAGCGAACGATGGTTGGTACGACACTCAGTGACGCAACGGATGAGCACGGCCTGTATCCGATCCGCACCGTTGCCCAGATGACCGGCGTGAACCCCATCACCCTGAGGGCGTGGGAGCGACGTTATGGGCTCATCAAGCCGGTGCGGACGGAAAAGGGGCATCGCCTTTATAGCCAGCGGGACATTGCCGAAATTCGTCGGGTTCTCAAATTGCTGGAGCGGGGCATCGCCATCAGCCAGGTCGCCCCGGTGCTCGAAGCCGCGCCGAGCGCTTCGAGCGCACCGCACGTTCCGGCTCCTGTCCCCGACATCGAACACCTGCCCTGGACCCATGCCTACCGGGCCGCGCTTTCCTGCCTCGACGAGGCAGGGTTGGACCGGCTTGAGGCCGATGCCATGGCCCTCAGCGCGCCCGACCGGATTCTCGCCGACCTGGTTTTGCCCATGCTTGATGCGCTTGAGGCCGATCGTCATCATGACGCAGCATTGGATGCCCAGTACCGGTTGTTGCAGAGTCGCTTGACGATCAGCCTCGGGCAGCGCCTGCGTCATCTTCCCGCCGTACCGAATGCGAGACGTTTGCTGGTGACCAGTTTGCCACCCGAGCGCGGCATGTTCGCGCTCTTGCATATGGCCTGGCGTTTGCGTCGCGACGGCCTGGATAGCGTGGTCATGGGCGCCGGTCTGCCCGTGCAGACCGTGGTTCACATGGTGCGCGGCCTGTCGATCGATGCGGTGATTCTGGTCGTCGATCAAAAGCCGCCCGCCGCGGTGCTGGGCTCCCAGTTGCCGGTACTGGCGGAGGCGGGCGTCAGGGTGCTGGCCGTTGGTCTGCACGCCGAGGTCTTGCGTGACAGTCTGGAGCCGTTGGGTATCCTTCTTCCGGCGACCTCGGAGGGTGATCTGCTGGATTTCATCCGCACCATGTCATAACCCGCTTCGGAGCGCGCCGCATGGAGGCGGCTTTTCGGCGCCCTGTCAGGGGAGCTCGACGGAGACGGGCGGCACATTCTGAATTCGTGAGCGAGGGTACCCATGCTGAGCGCCGAGCTTCTCATCAAGGCTGTCAATGCCTCCAATGACGGTATCGTCATTGCGGAGCAGGAGGGCAATGACCGGATCCTGATCTATGCCAACTCAGCCTTTGAGCGGCTGACGGGTTATGGCGTGGAAGAAATCCTCTATCAGGACTGCCGCTTTCTACAGGGCGATGATCGCGACCAGGATGCGCGCCGACAGATTCGCGAGGCACTTGACGAGGGCCGCGCAGTGCGCGCCATTCTGCGGAACTACCGCAAGGACGGCAGCCTGTTCTGGAATGAGCTGTCCATCACCCCGGTTTACGATGAAAGCACTGAAATGACCTACTACATCGGCATCCAGAAGGACGTCACCCGGCAGGTCGAACTGGAGCGGGAAAATGCTCGCCTGCGCGAGCTGTTGCGCTCGGTGGGCGGGGATACGGGCATTTGAACGCGGCGGTCGCGATACACGATACGCGATACAAGGAGGTCGCGCGCGGCGTGTGTTGGTGAAATGGCGCGCCCGACTGGAGTCGAACCAGTGACCCCTGCCTTCGGAGGGCAGTACTCTATCCAGCTGAGCTACGGGCGCGGCGGGGCAGAAGCATACCCGTTGTCTAATTGACCCGTCCATTTTTTTATTGTCGGATCGAGCGACATTGCCTCTATAATCCGCGGGTTTTCAAGCGGTCCAAGCTTTTCCGCGCACGCATTTCCAAAAAAAACAACGAGGATTCCTCCGTGGCCCATCATGATGTGAAAGTGGACCCGATCGCCAAGATCGTCACCGCCGTGGGTGTGGTGCTGATCTTGATTGCGGTTGGTTACATGGTCAAATCGCTCCTGAATACCATCGATAGCAACAGCACCAAAGGTGAAGTGGTCGTCGCCCCGACTGCTCCGGCGGCCCCTGCCGCAGCCGTTTCTGCCACCGCCCCGGCAGCAGCGACCTCGGCGGGCGACGTTGCGGCGGGCAAGGCCAAGTACGCGACCTGCGCGGCGTGTCATGGCGCGAACGGGGAGGGCGGCGGCGCTTTCCCGAAGCTGGCTGGCCTGAGCGCGGCGGATGCCGAGGGCAAGCTGAAGAAGTATCGCGCGGGTGAGCAGGTTGGCGCGCAGACCGCGCTGATGGCGCCGAATGCCGCAGGCCTGTCGGATGCCGAAATCGCCAATCTGGCCGCCTTCATTGCATCCCTTGGCGGCGCCGCCCCGGTCGCCGTCGCGTCGACGGCCCCGGCGACGGGCTCTGGCGATGCCGCGGCGGGCAAGGCCAAGTACGCGACCTGCGCGGCGTGTCATGGCGCGAACGGGGAGGGCGGCGGCGCTTTCCCGAAGCTGGCTGGCCTGAGCGCGGCGGATGCCGAGGGCAAGTTGAAGAAGTATCGCGCGGGTGAGCAGGTTGGCGCGCAGACTGCGCTGATGGCGCCGAATGCCACAGGCCTGTCGGATGCCGATATCGCCAATCTGGCCGCGCACATCGCGGGCATGGGCACAGGCGGGGCTGCTGCTGCGCCTGCGGCTCAGGCTACGGCCGCCCCGGTCGCTGAGGTAGACAAGGCCGTTCTGGCCCGTGGTCAGGCGATCTACACCACCTGCGCCCTCTGCCATGGCAGCGAGGAGGCCAAGGTCAGCCGTTTGCTTAATGCGCCGCTGTTGCCGGGCCATCCGGCCAGCGCGGTCAACGCATTGATGAAGATGTATCGCGAGGGCAAGGCCGTCGGCCCGAACTCCTCCTTCATGTTCCCGGTCGCGCAGGGGCTGGATGAAGAAGATACGGCCGCCGTTGCGGCCTACATCGGAACCCTCAAGCACTGACCGGAACGCTTCGGCAGTCTGCTGCGAAAGCCGCCTTCGGGCGGCTTTTTTCATGCCATCCTCTTGCGTGCCGGTGGTGTATCCGAGGCATGGCGGGGGGAGAAAAACGGCCCGCTTGCCTGCCAGCCATTCGCTCAGCGTGCAGGGGAAGACGTAAACTCTTCGCTCTCCCCCAGCGGGCTCTCGATGGCCAACCCTGGAGACATCAGGCCCTCGCTCCCGCCTCGACTCATCGGCTCGGGGGAGGGCTCCGGATGGCAAAACCCGCAGGGGGCGGCAAGGGGCTGGAGAGGTGGCGCGATTGAATCCGGGTCAGGGTTCGAGGCGCGTTCGGCCTCTCACCAGCCCCCAGCCTTCAGGAGGAGGGGGCATCCGGCGCGATCTTTCACCCGTGTCTGACGATACCTTGGCCCATGGCTAGGCTTGGGCGGGGAATGACGCGCTAGCCGAGGCGAGCGGCGGGGCTCAAGAGCAACGAGGGCTTCATCTTTTTGGGGGCGGGCAGCCCCATCAGCTCCAGCACGGTGGCGGCAATGTTGGAGATGCCGCCGCCGGTGCGCAGGCGCCAAGGCTGCTCGTCAATGATGACGCAGGGTACTGGGTAGATGGTGTGCTGGGTGTGCGGCTCGCCGGTGATGGGGTCGATCATCTCGTCGCAATTGCCGTGGTCGGCCGTCATGATGACGGTGTAACCGGCTTCGACGGCGGCATCCACCACGCGTCCTGCATGGGTGTCTACGGCTTCGACGGCGGCGATTACGGCATTGCGCACGGCGGTGTGGCCGACCATGTCGCCGTTGGCGAAGTTGACCAGCACGAAAGCGTATTCATTCTTGCGGATGGCGGCGATGGTGGCGTCCGCCACTTCTGCGGCGCTCATGTCCGGTTTCAGGTCGTAGGTGGCGACCTTGGGCGAGGGCACCATGACCCGGTCTTCACCCGCAAAGGGCTGCTCCTTGCCGCCGTTGAAGAAGAAAGTAACGTGCGCGTACTTTTCGGTTTCGGCGCAGTGGAACTGCTTGTAGCCGGCCTGGCTGATGACTTCGGCCAGGGTGACGCCGGGGCGCTCCGGCGGGAAGCCGATAGGCGAGAGGAAACGCGGATCGTATTCGGTCAGGCAGGTTACGACCAGCGGGTCGAACTCGAAGCGCTCGAAGCCGCTGAAGCTTTTCTGGCCGAGGGCCTCGGCGAGCTGGCGTGGGCGGTCATTGCGGAAGTTGAAGAAGATCATGCCATCTTCGCGCTGCGGCCGCTCATAGGCGGGCAGCACGATCGGTTGGATGAACTCATCGGTCTCGCCCGCAGCGTAGCTGGCCTCGATGGCGGCGCGCGCACTTTCGGCCTGGCGGCCTGTCCCGTGGACGATGGCATCCCAGGACTTGAAGGTGCGTTCCCAGCGTTGATCGCGGTCCATGGCGTAGTAGCGGCCACAAAGGGTGGCAATGGCGCCGCCCGCGTCATGCAAGGCTTCCTCGACTTCAGCGAGGTAGTTGATGGCATTCTTCGGCGCGGTATCGCGACCGTCGGTGAACATGTGCACTAGAGGGCGCGCGCCCTGTTCCTTGGCGAGCTTGATGAGAGCCAGAAGGTGGTTGACGTGGCTATGCACGCCGCCGTCCGACACCAGGCCGACGAGGTGCAGCGGGCGTCCGTTCTTGGCCGATTTCTGCGCTGCCATGATGAGCGCGGGGACGTCGAAGAAGCTGCCGTCGGCGATGGCGTCGTCGATACGTACCAGATCCTGACGATGGATATCGCCGCAACCGAGGGTCAGGTGACCGACTTCGGAGTTGCCCATCTGCCCGTCCGGCAAGCCGCACGCGCGACCGGAGGCCTCCAGCACGGTATGCGGATGCCTGGACATGAATTGATCCAGGCGCGGGGTGTGCGCCAGTGCAACGGCGTTGTTTTCACGGCTTGGGTTGACGCCGACGCCATCAAGGATGATGAGGATCACCGGGCGACGGGGGGCAATGGATGAATTGGGCATTGGGTGACGGTTCGCCTTGATTTTTCGTTGAAAAACAAGCCCGTGACTATAGCAGCATCAGCGGGAATTGTTAGACCCCGCGTGCCTCCCGGACGGGCCGGGCGGGACAGTCATGGTGCGGGCGGATGAAGATTTGCGCGATCAGGCCGGGTTCAGTCCTTGGAGTCCGGGTTCTGCAACGGGGTGTTGCGGTCGTCGCGAAGGGCCGGGGGTAGCGCTTCGTTCGCGTCCCCGTGGACAGGGGGCGAGGCTTCCTCGGAGGCGCCGGGCTCGCCGACAGCCGGAGCGCCCGAGCTGGAGTTGAGGCGTCGCTCTTCCTCCTCCGCGCGCGCTAGCTCATCGTCCATTTCATCGTGAGTGAGGGCACGGAAACCCTCGTCCGGATGGGGCGCGGCTTCACGCGCGGCGGTGTCTTCGGAGGCGGCGGGCAGCTCGCTCGCCCCTGTGCCCGCAGTCAGCGCGCCGACTGCCGGGAGTGTTTCGCGCTCGTCCTCGTCTTCGCTGGCGTCCTTGCGCCCCCGGGTCAGTAGGCGTGCCACCAGAATGCCGAGTTCGTACAGCATCCACACGGGGATGGCGAGCATGAACTGGGACAGGATGTCCGGCGGGGTGAAGATGGCGCCGATGATGAAGGCCACCAGGATCGCGTAGCGGCGCTTTTCGGCAAGCTGGTCCGGGGTGACTACGCCGATCACGCTCAGCAGTACCACGGCCACGGGGACTTCAAAGGCGAGGCCGAAGGTGAAGAACAGGGTCAGTGAGAAATCGAGATAGCTGCCGATGTCGGGCATGAAGGACACGCCCTCCGGCGCGAACATGCCCATGAAGTGGAACACCGCCGGGATGACGACGAAATAGGCGAAGCCCGCCCCGATGTAGAACAGCGCCGAACTGGAAACGATCAGCGGCACCGCCAGGCGGCGTTCGTGCTGGTACAGGCCGGGGGCGACGAAGGCCCACAGCTGGTACAGCAGGTAGGGCATGGAAAGGAACACGGCGGCCAGCGCGGCAAGCTTGATGGGAATGAAGAAGGGCGAGATCGCGCCGGTGGCGATCATGTTCTGCCCTTCGGGCAGGCTGTTCAGGACGGGGGTCGCGAAGGCGTGAAACAGTTCGCTGGCCCAGGGGAGGAGCAGCACCATAAGCACGATTACGGCCAGAACGCCGCGCAGCAGGCGATCACGCAACTCGATCAGGTGCGCGATGAAACCCTTCATGCCCTCCGAAAGGCTGGACTCGGGGGTGTTAGCGTGTTGATCGCTCATGCTTGTTTGGTCCCGGTCGGGCTGGACTGGGATGCCGGGGTGTTGCTCTCGCCGCCAAAATTCGGGCGATGCAGGGTTTCCCCGAGTTCCTGGCTGAGGCGCTGCATCTCGTCCTCGATGCTGCTGGGCGCAAGCGGGGCGCTCGCCGGTGTCGAACTGGCTGATGGTGCAGGCTTCGACGGTACCGGTTTCTGGGTGGCGGCGTCCTGGACAGAGTGCACGGTGTCTTCAACCGTCTGGGTCAGCAGATTCTGGCTTTGTTCGACATCGTGGCGGGTATCTTCCACCAGTTTGCGCAGCTTCTGCATTTCCTCTTCCTGGGCATTCAGCAGCTTGCGCAGCTCGGCGGTGTTGAACTCGCTTTCCATCTCCGCCTTGGCGTTGGAGACGAACCGGCGGATTTTGGTCACCCATTGGCCCGCCTTGTAGGCAAGCGAAGGCAGGCGCTCGGGGCCGACGATGATGACAGCCACGATCGCGATGACGGCGATCTCCCAAAAACTGAGATCGAACATGCAGCGTGCTCAGGAAGGGGTGTGCGCGGTTCGCTTAACCGCGCCGTGACACCCGGAACGAATCAGGACTTGGTGTTTTCGCGAGTGGCCTCGCCTTCGATCACGCGGCCAGGCTGAGTCTGGGCGGTCGACGCGGCGTCCTGCGGCGGCAGATTCTGCGCGGTTTGGGATGCGCCGGAGGGGGTGTCGCCCTTGTTTTCCTCGTCTTTGTCCTTGCTTTCGTCCTTCACGGCGGTGCGGAAGCTCTTGATCGCATTGCCCATGTCGGCGCCGATGTTGCGCAGGCGCTTGGTGCCGAACAACAGGATGACGATCAGCAGAACGATCAGAAGGTGCCAGATGCTAAATGCGCCCATGGGATTACTCCTCGGTCAGATGGGGTCGTGGCCCTCGAACCCGGGTTCGGGACCTGAATGGGGGTTGGCGGATAAAAATATCAGTTCTTGGCCCGCGATGCCTTCTCTTCGTGGCCGGAGAGTCCAAAGCGGCGGGCCAGCTCGTCAAGTACGGCTTGTGGATGAAGGTCGGCTTCGGCCAGCAGTACCATGCTGTGGAACCAGAGGTCGGCGGTCTCGTAGACCAGCGCGTCGCGGTCGCCCTGAATGGCCGCGATGATGGTTTCGGCAGCTTCCTCGCCGACCTTCTTGGCGATGGTCGGGCGGCCCTTGGCGTACAGGCTGGCGACGTAGGAGGTCTCCGGCGCCGCGTGCTTGCGGGCTTCGAGTACGGTGTGCAGCTCGCCGAGGATGTCTTGGCTCATCTCTGTTCTCCCACTCTTACGGCTTCCATGCCGGAGGCCACCACGGGGTACGGTCGTTGAATCATCCATAAATCTCGTCGGGGTTTTTCAGGACCGGATCGACCGCGACCCAGCGGTCATCCTCCAGGCGTGAGTAGAAACAGCTTTCCCGTCCGGTGTGGCAGGCGATGCCGCCATGCTGCTCGATCTGCAACAGGATCACGTCATGGTCGCAGTCGATGCGCATTTCGCGCACTTTTTGCACATGACCGGAGCTTTCGCCCTTGTGCCAGAGCTTGTTGCGTGAGCGGGACCAGTACACCGCCTCGCGCAGTTCGGCGGTTTTCGCAAGCGCTTCGCGGTTCATCCAGGCGAACATCAGGATACGGCCAGTGTTGGCGTCCTGGGCGATGACCGGCACCAGGCCGTCGTCGGTCCATTTTACCTGGTCCAGAAAGGACTGATGGTTCGGGGTGCTCACAGGCGCACCTCGATTCCGGCGCGGGCCATGTGCTCCTTGGCCTGGTGCACGCTGTATTCGCCGAAGTGGAAGATGCTGGCCGCGAGCACCGCGTCGGCCTTGCCCTTGAGCACGCCCTCGGTCAGGTGGTCGAGGTTGCCGACCCCGCCGGAGGCGATGACCGGTACCTCGACCGCGTCGCTGATGCGCGCCATGAGCTCCAGGTCGAAGCCCGCGTGGGTGCCGTCGCGATCCATGCTGGTCACCAGCAGTTCGCCCGCGCCGTAGTCCACCATCTTGCGCGCCCATTCGATGGCGTCCAGACCGGTCGGCTTGCGTCCGCCGTGAGTGAAGATTTCCCAGCGCGGCGGTTCGCCCTCGGCAGAGACGCGCTTGGCGTCAATGGCGACCACGATGCACTGGCTGCCGACCTTGTCGCTGGCTTCGCGCACGAAATCGGGGTTGGTGACGGCGGCGGTGTTGATCGAGACCTTGTCCGCGCCCGCGTTGAGCAGACGGCGCACATCGGCCACGGAGCGGATGCCGCCGCCCACGGTGAGCGGAATGAAGACCTGTTCGGCCACCTGTTCGACCACATGGATCATGGTCTCGCGGCCCTCGTGGCTGGCGGAGATGTCGAGGAAGGTCAGTTCGTCGGCGCCCTCTGCGTCGTAGCGACGAGCGATCTCGACCGGGTCGCCGGCGTCGCGCAGGCCGAGGAACTGCACGCCTTTGACCACGCGACCTTCGGCTACGTCGAGGCAGGGAATGATGCGCTTGGCGAGCACTTAGAGCGTCCCGTGGGTCAGAGTGAAGGTGACGATGAAGAAAGGATCGGTTTCATGGGCGCGCTGGCCTGGGCGGCAGGCATCCACCGTGCCCAGAAGGGCTTCGCGCGCCTGGCCCTGGAGTACGCGTCGCGTGACGGTGGCGGTCTGGCCGGGCATCAATGGTTTTGGAGAGACCAGGGTCAGGCAGCCGGGCGGGTGGGCAAAGGCGACCAGCGGCACCGGCGGCGCGCCGTTGTCCGGCTGGAAGTCATAGACCGAGGGCGGTATGGAGCCGCGATTTTCCAGCGTCAATCCGGACTCGGCCAGGGCGAGGTCGAAAGCCGGGTCCAGCTTGCCGTCATACATCCCAGGCAGGAAGTCATCCCGGTCCAGGCCGCGTGAGGGGCTCATGACGGACAATGCTCGTCGGCGTATTGCTGCGCCTGGCCCAGATCGATCCCGCCTTCGTAGAGGGCGCGACCGATGACCACGCCAGCCACGCCCTCGTCGGCCACGGCGCAGAGACGCTCGATGTCGGCGATCGAGGTGACGCCGCCGGAGGCGATCACGGGAATTCGCACGGACTGAGCCAGACGCACGGTGGCCTCCACGTTGACGCCCTGCATCATGCCGTCGCGGCTGATGTCGGTGTAGATGATGGCTTCCACACCGTCACGCTCGAAATGCTGGGCCATGTCGATCACGTCATGGTGAGAAAGCTTGGACCAGCCCTCGGTTGCGACCTTGCCGTCCTTTGCGTCCAGGCCGACGATGATGTGGCCGGGGAAGGCGGTGCAGAGGTCATTGATGAAGCCGGGGGTCGTGACAGCCTTTGTGCCGATGATGGCGTACTTCACGCCCACATCGAGATAGGCCTCGACCGTCGCCTCGTCGCGGATGCCGCCGCCGACCTGGATGGGCAGGTCGGGGAAGGCCTCGGCAATGGCGCGGATTACATCCTTGTTCTTCGGCTTGCCGGCGAATGCGCCGTCCAGGTCAACCAAGTGCAGGCGGCGGGCGCCAGCCTCGACCCAACGCGCGGCCACGGCGACGGGGTCGCTGGAAAAGACGGTGTCGTCTTCCATGCGTCCCTGGCGCAGGCGTACACACTGACCTTCCTTCAGGTCGATGGCGGGAATCAGCAACATGACGTCTTCGGTCCTCGGCGTGTCGTTTGCAGGAATTTTAGGAGGAATCAGGGCGTCCAGCGAAGGAAGTTGCCCAGCAGGCGCAGCCCCGCTTCGGCGCTCTTCTCTGGATGGAACTGGACGGCGGCCACGTTGCCGCGAGCGATGGCGGATACGAAGCGCCCGCCGTAGTCGGTGACGCCAAGGGCAAGGTCGGGCTCCTCGGGGGCGACATGATAGCTGTGAACGAAATAGAAGCGCTCACCGTCCGGAATGCCATCCCAAATCGGATGCTCATGGGTTTGGTATACACCGTTCCAGCCCATGTGGGGGATTTTCAGCTTATCGCCCTTGGTGTTTTCCAGGTCGTGACCGAAGAAGCGCACCTTGCCGGGATAAAGACCCAGGCAGTCGATACCACAGTTTTCCTCGCTGCGATCCATCAGTACTTGCATGCCCATGCAGATGCCGAGGAACGGCTTGCGCCGCGCGGATTCCAGCACCGTGCCGCGCAGCCCTCGCCGGTCGAGTTCGAGCATGCAGTCACGCGCCGCGCCCTGGCCGGGAAACACGATGCGGTCGGCGGCGGCCAGCTCACAAGGGTCTCCCGTGACGCGCACCTGTGTGCCGTCCGGCGCGACGTGCTCGATGGCCTTGGCCACCGAGCGCAGATTGCCCATGCCGTAATCGACGACCGCGACCGTGCCCATGTCAGAGCGCGCCCTTGGTGGATGGCAGGGCGTCGCCCATGCGCGGGTCCGCCTCGCAGGCCATGCGCAGGGCGCGTCCAAAGGCCTTGAAAATGGTTTCCGCCTGGTGGTGGGCGTTCACGCCGCGCAGGTTGTCGATATGCAGCGTGGCCTTGGCATGGTTGACGAAGCCCTGGAAAAACTCCATGACCAACTGGGTTTCAAAGGCGCCGATGCTGGCGCGGCTGAAATTGCACTCGAACACCAGGCCCGGTCGTCCGGACAGGTCAATCACCACGCGCGAGAGCGCCTCATCCAGCGGCACATAGGCATGACCGTAGCGGCGGATGCCGCGTTTGTCGCCGATGGCCTGGGCAAGCGCCATGCCGAGAGTGATGCCGATGTCCTCAACCGTGTGGTGGTCGTCGATGTGGGTGTCGCCCTCGCACTCGATGTCCAGGTCGAACATGCCGTGGCGCGCGATCTGGTCGAGCATATGCTCCAGGAACGGGACCCCGGTACGGAAGCTTCCGCGACCGTTGCCATCGAGGTCGATCCGCACCCGTACGCGGGTTTCCAGGGTCTCCCGGCGCACGTCGGCGAGGCGCGATGTCTGGTTCATGGTTTTCATGACAGGTTGATAACAGGGTGAAGGATACAATGAGCCTTCGTGGCGCGGAACCTGAGCCGGGCTCTTTCCTGTAAAATACTTGACGAGAGCCTCGCTAGAGGCTTTAATGCGCGACTCCAATTGGGGCCAGGTAGCTCAGTTGGTAGAGCAGGGGATTGAAAATCCCCGTGTCGGGGGTTCGATTCCCTCCCTGGCCACCAGCAAATTCAATGACTTAGGCTCGCTTCGGCGGGCCTTTTTCATGTCTGTGGGGCGCTGGCGGGCAGCCAGTGGGCGGTGGCTTCATGGCGCCCTTGAGCAACGAGTCGCTCAGGCAAGGCTCGCAAATAGGGCGAGCAGACTGGTCGCTAGCGCAACGCTCGCCAACAGCAGGCTCCACTGGTCCGTGCGTAGTCTGGGCATGACGCGATGCTCGATGGTGGCGTCGATCCCTGCCATAACGGGGCGGTTGCAGAGCAATTGCACCATATCCTTGATCAGTGCTGCGTCGAGCGCGTAGGGGCTGAAGCTCAACAGGCCGTGCCGACTCAACAACGCGCTGACCTCGGCGTCCGAGACACCATATTTCATCGACCAGCCATCGAAATTGGACGCATCGATTCTCTCTCGCGAGAGAATGCGGACCTCCGTGTAGCGGGGTCGTTTCCGATCTTGGTGAACAGGGCGTTCACCTTGACGTCTTCACCCTCCGGAACCTGAAAGAAATAGCCTTGGTGGTAGTACAGCGTGCCGGTCAAGCCCTTTGCGGCGTTGTTCTTGCGCGATGTCCTGAGAATCCGTGCAACCTCTGGCTCGATGCCGGAGGCGTGGTTGAGGTGCTTGAAGGTGGTGCGACTGATATAGGCCAGTTGCGTCATGGCGAGGGATGTATGGTTGTTCATGTTAAGCCTTACGGAAAATGGACGGATCGACAGGTTCAATGCTCTCGAAACTTGGCTTTGAAAAATAAAACCCCTGAAAGAGTTGAATGCCCATGCCCTCGAGGAAAATGAACTCTTCCCGTGTTTCTACGCCCTCGGCGATGATACGTATATCGAGGTCTCTACATACTTGGATTATCCCTCGGATAATGGACGATTTTGTTCTGGTTTCATGGACATTTCTGACCAACGCCATGTCGATTTTGACGAGGTCGGTGTTAAGCTCGGCCAGTAGGTTCAGCCCGGCATATCCAGCACCGAAGTCATCTATCGCGGTCATGAAGCCTCGTTTTTGATAATGCTGGATGATGCCTTGAAGATGCGCGACGTCCTTGATCCGCTCGCTTTCGGTTACTTCGAAAATCAGGCGCTCGGGAGCAAATTCAAAGCGTTCGGCCGCCAGCAGCGTGGTGCGAATGCACAATTCTGGCTTGTACACAGCGTTGGGTAGGAAGTTGATGCTCAGGAATCCTTCCAGTCCGAGCCGGGAGGCGAGTTCCACCGCCTTGACACGGCAGGCCTGATCGAAGCGGTAGCGGTTTCCGTCGTGCACTTTTTCGAAAATGCTGGCTGCGCTTTCACCGTTCACGCCCCTGACCAGCGCCTCATGCGCGAAGGTTTTTCCGGTGTATGCGTCCACGATCGGCTGAAAGGCCATGCTCAATTCGAAATCGAGCGGCGGGCTGTCCACGCAGCGTCGGCAGCCCTCTTCGCCCAGTGATTTGACGATAATCATGTCGAGTGCTCCTTTGCGGGTGGTATGGCAGGCGAGGGGGGTGTTTTATGGACCTTTTCGATGGGGGTCGTTTTTCATGGTGCGCCATGTGATTGAAGTGCTTCGGAAATCGCTTTCGATATTGACGAAGCGTTAGTTATTTCCCGTGATGCATTTTCCTGTCGTGCGGTCATGCGCAGGGAGACCGAATCGGCGAAGCGCAGAGCGTGAGGTTTGTCGACTTCCACGGATGCCTTACGCACGGATGGGTGATTCATGGCGATGTCGAGTACGTCATGCACCAGTTTTTCGAGCAGCAGAAAATGGTTGTCCTCGATCCGCGCGATGATGCGCTTGGTAATGGTCTTGTAGTTCAGTGCCTCGTCAACGGAGTCCGTGGATGCGGCGGGGGTAGCGTCGTAGTGAATTTCCACATTGATGACCACATCCTGTTTTTTGGCTTGCTCCTCGGGGTTGAAGCCGATGAAGGTGCGCAGTCTCAGGTTTTTGATGTGGATGCGGGCCTCGCTCATGATGCGCGTGGCTTGTCCGGGTGATTCGTGGTGCATGCCTTGCTTTTCCTGTTGCGGTTCAGCGAGGGGGGGGCGACCGTCCAAGGTAGGCAGGTGCGATTTGCTCCAGGGCGGTCGGCTGGAGGCAGGCGCCTTCGGCGCAGACGCTGTCCACTCGCATGGAATCGAGGTTGTCGCGGCTCAATGGCGGCCGGGGCAGGGTCTCCATCAGGGTGGCAAGCAGGCGCGCGGGGCGGTCGGGCAGCGGCAGGATCAGGCGGCGATGGCCGCTCCATGTGGATACCTGGCGAACCAGCTCAAGCAAGGTGTAGTGATGCGGCCCGCATAGATCGATCCGCTGCGCGGGCGGGCTTTTTTCATCTTCTCCGCCCAAGGCTGCGGCGAAGGCTTCGGCCACATCGCCTACATACACCGGTGCGAACCGGGCGTGCGCGCCGGGTAGGAGCATCACGCCCGGCGAAAGAGCCAGCAGCCGGGCGAATGTGTTCAGAAAGCGATCCTCGGGACCAAATACCACCGAGGGTCGGAAGCTGGTGACGCGCAGGGTCTCGCAAGCGTGTGCCAGTACCCGCGCTTCGCCCCGGCCCTTGGTGCGCAGGTAGGTGCTGGGGCCTTCGGGGTCGGCATGCAGCGCGCTCATGTGAAGCAGCCGGGATACGCCTTCCGCGCGGCAGTCCGCCGCAATCCCTTCGGCCAGTGTGATATGAGCGCGCTCGAAATCCGCCGGACGACCGTGGAGGATGCCGACAAGGTTGATGGCAGCGTCCTGTCCGCGCAGGTGTTCGCGTCGTTGTCGGGGCTCGTGCGGGTCCGCCTGCGTCAGGATCGGTCGGGGGTGATGCGTTTCGTCGCCGGGCATGGTCGGGGGGCGCCGGGATATCACCTTGACCTCGTGTCCCTGTTCGAGCAGTCGGTGGGTGATCGCACGCCCAATGAATCCGCCTCCGCCAAAGATCGTCACGCGCATGAAAGTGTACTCCGTGGAGTTGGGGCCTGATCGGGCGTTGAGTCGATGTCGTGCCCCGGGGGTTGTGGTGGCTGCCGCTGCGGGTCGAGCCCAAGCAAGGGGTGGCACCCCTGAGTTTAGTACAGGGATGTATAGCTGTTGCATATTTTTGGGCGCTTGTTGGTTTGTCCCTGTTGGGCTTTTGTGCGCCGCATTTGCGACATCTATACGGCTTTTTCTCTGAGGTCTGACGTGGGTCGGTGGCGCTCGGTGCGGATTTGATGTACAAGTATTGTACACATGAATCGCGGGTGTGCCGAATGAGCCATGAGCAGGGGTTGAACATCGCCGTCATCGGCGCCGGGGTGGCTGGTCTGGTCAGTGCCTGGTTGCTGGGTTCGCGCCATCGGGTCTGCTTGTTCGAGGCCAACGACTACCCCGGTGGGCATACCCATACGGTGATGGTGGGTGAGGCGGGTCGTGAGCTTGCGGTGGATACCGGTTTCATTGTTTACAACGAGCCAAACTACCCGCACCTGAGCGGCCTGTTCGCCCATCTGGGCGTGGAAACGCGCCCCAGCGACATGACTTTTTCCGTCTCCGTGGACGGGGGGAGGCTGGAGTATGCAGGCAACAACCTCGATACGCTCTTCGCTCAGCGCGGGAACCTGTTGCGGCCAGCCTTTCTCGGTATGGTGAGGGATATCCTGCGTTTCAATCGCCTGGCCAAGGCGGCGTTATCGTTCGGTCCCGCGGTCAGCGGCGAGTCTCTGGGCGAGTTCCTGGATCGCGAGGGCTTTGACCGGCCTTTCCGTAATCACTACCTGTTGCCCATGGCGGCCGCGATCTGGTCCTGTCCCACGGCCACGATGCTGCGATTCCCTTTCATCAGCTTTGCGCGCTTTTTCGAGAATCACGGCCTGCTGAATCTGGTGGATCGTCCGCAATGGCGCACCGTGGTGGGCGGCAGCAAGACCTATGTCGACCGGCTGCTGGCCTCTGGGCGCTTCGAGCTTCGACTGAGCGTGCCGGTTCATCGGGTCGCGCGGAGCATGGACGGCGTTTGGATTAATGATGATCCGAGGCGCTTCGATGCCGTGGTGTTCGCCAGCCATGCCGACCAGTGCTTGGTCATGATGGACGCGCCGGATGCCGTGGAGCATGAGTTGCTGGGGGCCTTCAGTTATCAGCAGAACATTGCCTGGCTGCATGGCGACCCTCGTCTGATGCCGCGTTTGTCCAAGGTGTGGTCGTCCTGGAACTATCTTGGTTATGGCATGGACGTGGCCAGTCTGGCCACTGAGCGGGTGGCGGTGACCTACTGGATGAACCGCCTTCAGGGCCTGCCAGGGGATAGCCCGTACCTTGTCACTCTCAATCCTCCCTTCGAACCTGCGGAGGGGGCCGTTTTCGGGCGCTATGTCTATCACCACCCTGTGTTCGATGAGCGAGCGATGTCCGCGCAGACCCGCATGCCTGCCTTGCAGGGGCATCGCCGTAGCTGGTACTGCGGCAGCTATCTGGGCTACGGCTTTCATGAGGATGCCGTGCGCTCGGCGGTCGATCTGGCCGGGCGCTTCGGCATCTCGCCGCCGTGGGGGCGCGTATGAACACGAATGGGCCCGCAGGATCGGCGCTGTATGTCGGGGACGTGATTCATCAACGTCTCTACCCTGTCACGTACCGTTTCCGCTATGCCGTATTCAGTCTGCTGGTTGATCTCGACGAGGCCGAGGCGGGTTTTCCGGGGCTGCGCTGGCTGTCGCACAACCGCTTCAACCTGCTGGGCTTCCATGATCGCGACCATGGCCCGCGCAGCGGCGAGCCCCTTCGGCCCTGGATCGAACGGGCGGTGCGCGCGGCTGGTATCGAGGCCCCGCTCGGACGGGTGCGGATCAGTGCCTATCCGCGCGTTCTCGGCTACCAGTTCAACCCGCTGACGGTCTGGTACTGCGAGAACCGGGCGGGTGACACCCTCGCCATCCTCTGCGAGGTCAGCAACACCTTCGGCGAGTGCCACCACTACCTGTTGCACGACCATGGGCGGGCTTTGGTCTGGCCGTTCCGCGCCGCGGCGGACAAGGTGTTCCATGTGTCGCCCTTCATCGACATGCCAATGCGCTACCACTTCCGCTTCTTGCCGCCGAGCGGGCGGCTGGCCGTGCATATCCGCGAAACCGAGGGTGAGCGCCTGATGCTGGTCGCCACCCATATCGCCCGGCGTCACCCGCTCACCGATCGCTCCCTGCTGTGGCACTGCCTGCGCATTCCATTCCTGACCCTGAAGGTGATCGTCCTGATTCACTGGCAGGCCCTGAAGATCTGGCTCAAGGGGGCGCGTTTTTATCGCGCCCCGCCGCCGCCCGACGAGGAGATCAGCGTATGTCCGCCGAAAATATCCAGACCCTGAGGTTGCCGGTCGAGCAGCTTCCGCTTGCCGCGCGCTGGCTGGCGCGTTTTCTCGAAGGGCTGGAGGCGGGGCAGCTTACCATCGGTTTCGACGACGGTGCGACGGTACGCGTTCAGGGGCGTCATCCCGGCCCGCACGCCCACTGGCGCCTGCATCATCCGGCGAGGTTGCTTCAGCGTGTCGCGGTAGCCGGGGATGTCGGCTTCGCCGAGGGCTATCACGAGGGCGACTGGTCAACCCCCGACCTGTCCGCTCTGCTGCATTTGGGGGCGATCAACATGCAGGCCATGGATGAACAGTTGCGCCCGGGCTGGGTGCGCCGACTGCTGCACCGCCTCCGGCATGGGCGCCGAGCGAACGACCGGCGCGGAAGCCGACGCAACATCGCCGCGCACTACGACCTCGGCAACGATTTCTACCGCCTCTGGCTGGACCCGGGCATGACCTACTCCAGCGCCCTGTTCACCGGCGCGGATGTCGACCTGGAGGCCGCGCAGGAGAGCAAGTACGCGCGTCTGCTCGGCCTGCTCGATGCACGTCCGGGGCAGCACATTCTGGAGATCGGCTGCGGCTGGGGCGGCTTCGCCCAACACGCCGCACGACAGGGGCTGGAAGTCACCGGCATCACCCTTTCGCGCGAGCAATGGCTTTATGCCGGTCAGCGTTTGCACGAAGCTGGTCTGGACCATCGCGCTCAGGTTTCCCTGACCGATTACCGGGATCAGGTCGGGCAGTTCGATCACATCGTGTCGATCGAGATGTTCGAAGCCGTGGGCGAGAAATATTGGCCGGATTTCTTTCGTACTGTGTACGAGCGGTTGGCGCCGGGCGGGCGGGCAGCCATCCAGGTGATCGTGATTGATGAGCCGCACTATGCGCGCTACCGTCGCGAGCCCGACTACATCCAGCTTTTCATCTTCCCCGGCGGCATGTTGCCGACCTGCTCGCTGTTCATGCAGGGGGCCGAGGCGGCTGGGTTGAGGGTGCTCGATTTGGCCTTGTTCGGGGCGCACTACGCCGACACCCTGGCGGCCTGGCGCGAGCGCTTCGAATCCCGCGCCGAGGCTGTCGGGGCTCTGGGCTACGACGAGCGTTTCCGCCGCATGTGGTCCTACTATCTGGCCTACTGCGAGGCCGGGTTCCGCGCAGGGCGCATTGATCTGATGCAGATCGCGCTGGAAAAACCGGCCTGACGCCGTGGCGCCCGCATTCGCCGCACCGTTGAGCGTATCGACCCTGCTCGGCTACGGTCTGCCGGGTCTGCCCTTGGCCATGCTTGGCATCCCGCTCTATGTCTATCTGCCGAGTTTTTATGGCGAAACGCTCGGGCTGGGCTTGGGCGCGGTCGGCATGGCGCTGATGCTGGCGCGCCTGTGGGACATGGTCAGCGATCCGCTGGTCGGTCTGCTGGCGGATCGCCTGCCGCTGCGCAGGCGACGACGCGTGCTGATGCTGCTTGGCGCGCCGGTACTGTTGTTGTCCATGCACATGCTGTTGCAGCCGCCCATGGGTGCGGGTCTGGTTTACCTCTATACGTTTGGATTTCTGGCTTATCTGGGCTGGACCTTGGTGATGGTTCCCTACACGGCCTGGGGCGCGGAAATAGTGGAGGACGCACACGGGCGCACGCGGCTGGCCGCCAGTCGCGAGGGCTTCGGTCTGCTGGGCATCGTGCTGGCCGCGAGCCTGCCCGTGCTGCTGGACACGGACACGCCCGCCGCCGTACTCGCGGGCGTCGATCAATTGCTGTGGGTGCTGTTGCCGATTGCCCTCGGCCTCGCGCTGTGGCGTGCGCCGGAGGTCCCCGCGCCCCGAGTCACGCAGGTTACGCGGGCTGCGCAGGGCGCATGGCCGGGCTTGCCGCGCCGCCAGACGGAGCTGCAACACCTGCTGGCCGCCTATTTCATCAACGGACTGGCCAATGGTCTGCCCGCCGCCTTGTTCATCCTGTTCGTCACCCATCGGCTCCAGGCGCCCGAGGCGGTCGGACCGTTGTTGCTGGTCTACTTCGCGGCGGGCGTGCTTGCCCTGCCAGGCTGGATCCTGCTGGCGCGGCGCTACGGACGAGCGCGCGTGTGGGCGGTCTCCTTGCTCTGGGCGAGTCTTGCGTTCCTGGCCGTGCCCTTTCTGCATGCTGGCGATGTGCTCGCCTTTGGCCTCATCTGCCTGCTCAGCGGTCTGGCGCTGGGGGCCGACCTTGCCTTGCCCGCCTCGTTGCAGGCCGAGATCGCCCGTCGAGTGTCCCTGGATGAGGGCGCGCATCGATCCGGCCTTCTGTTCGGCCTGCTTGGGCTGGTCGCCAAGCTGGCCTTGGCCCTGGCCGTCGGGCTGGGTTTCGGCGCGCTCGAACTGGGCGGCTTCGATGGCGCGGCGGGGCAGGGATTGGTGCTGCTCGCCCTGCTATACGGGTTGTTGCCTGTGGCCCTCAAGCTCGCGGCCTTGCCGCTGGTGCTGGGGCTCGATGCGCTTGACCGGCCCTTTCCTTCCCCCTCTTCGGAGATTCGATGATGCGCGAGCTTGTGCTGGTTTTGACCCTGTTCACCCTTGCCGGATGCTCAACCATGAAGATCGATGATTTTTCCGGGACCCGGCCCGCGTTCGAGCTTGAGCGCTATTTCGCGGGCCACACGCGCGCCTGGGGGCTGTTCGAGGACCGTGCCGGGAACGTGAAACGCCAGTTCACGGTGGATATTCACGGTTATCGGGATGGCGAGGAGTTTGTCCTTGATGAGTCGTTCCTCTACAGCGACGGCGAGCGCCAGACGCGGACCTGGCGCATCCGCAATCTCGGCGGAGGACGTTACGAGGGGCGTGCCGCCGACGTGATCGGCGTAGCGCGCGGAGTGGCCCGAGGTCAGGCGCTGAACTGGCGTTACACGCTCGATTTGCCGTACGGCGATGGCACGCTGGCGGTGGACTTTGACGACTGGATGTTGCTGCAACCGGACGATGTGCTCATCAACCGCGCCACGGTCAGCAAATTTGGCCTGCGGGTGGGCGAGGTCACGCTGTTTTTTGTGCGCAAAACCTGACGCGTTCGCGGCATTTTAGTGTGGATTTCATCATGTTCAAGCTTGTTGCGTTCATCATCATGCTGCACACCACGCCGGGCGTGATTCTCGCCGCGCAGGATTCGGCGGTTTCGCAGTCGTTACCTCCGCAAGGGCTGTCCGGCCTGGTCCTGCGTGGCGAGGGGCTGGCCCGTTACCTGGTGTTCGAGGTCTACGCCGCGAGACTGTATCTGCCCGCCGGACTGTCGGCGGAGCGTGCACTCGATGCCGGGACGCCGCGTCGGCTCAGCCTGAGCTATCGGCGAGCCATCCAGCGCGGGGATATCGAGCGGGCTGCCTGGGAAACGCTCGCGCGTCAATGGTCGGAGAGGGCGCTCGACAAGGTTCGCCCCATGCTGGATGCGATGCACGGCAGCATGCGCGATGTCCGCGAGGGCGATGTCTACACCCTTGACTATGCGCCAGACCAGGGTTCGACCCTGCGCCTGAATGGGGAGGTGCTCTGGCAGGGAGGCGATGCACGACTGGCCGAGATGTACTTCGGCATCTGGTTGCGCGATCCGCCCCTGTCGGACGAGCTGCGCCTGGCCTTGCTGGGCGGAGCGGCGAATCCGTGATGCCGCTTCGTTTTAGTCGCCCGCCGACAGCCGTCCGCGCAGCCAGCGCATCAGCGAACCGATCAGGGGCAATCTCGTATAGAGCTGCGACGCCGGGTCCCAGTAGTCCAGATGTTCGCGCGCACGACCATCGGCAGCGAACGCCACCCGGCTGAGGCCCTCGATGGCCAGACCCTCGCGACACACGAAAACCCAGCGCAGGTAAGCCGCCTGATCCTTGAGCGCGATCTCGGACACTTCGAAGCGCGCTTCGGGACACTGCGCGTACATGTGGGCGAACACGCGGCGAATCCCGTCCACCCCGGTCACGTCGTTGAACGGGTCGCGAAAGCGGGCGTTCGGGGTGAAAAAATCATCGAAGCGGGCAAGATCGTCCGGACGGAGACTTGCGAAGAAATCCACGTAGCGCGCGGCGGCATCCTGGGCGTTCATCGGCCCGTCACCCTGCGGATCAGCGGAAAGAACAGGGCGTAGGGCAGGTTGCGCAGGCGCTTCATGACAAACACGAACCCCGCCGGGAAGCTGATCTCGAAGCCCTTGCGCTCGATGCCCCGGAGGATGGCGCGCGCGGCCTCCTCGGGTTCGAGCAAGCCAGGCATGGTGAAGTGGTTCAAGGCGGTGAGCGGGCTTTTGACAAAGCCCGGATTGATGACCCGCAGGCGCACGCCCCGGGCGAGAAATTCGGGATGCAGCGATTCGGCCATGTTAATTAGCGCGGCCTTGCTGGCGCCATAGGGTGCGGCCAGTGGCAGGCCGCGATATCCGGCCACGCTGGCGGTTATCAGGATCTGTCCCCGTCCGCGCTGGCACATCGGGCCGCGCAGGGCGTCCAGGCCATGCACCACGCCCATGTAGTTGACGCGCATGAGGCGTTCGAAAAGTTGTACATCGAACTCGTCAAGGGGCATGGGTCGATAATCCCCCGCATTCAGCACGGCCAAATCGATGGGACCGTGCTGGCGCTCGATGGCCGCGACCGCCTCACGCACGGACGCAAGATCGGTGACGTCGAGAGGCTGGGCGTGGATGCGCGGGTGGCGCGCCGAAAGCTGTTGCAGTGCCTCGGCCTTGCGGGCCGAGGCGACGACCCGCCAGCCGACCTCTGCCAACTGAAGGGCAAGGGCGGCGCCGATGCCGCTGCTGGCCCCCGTGACCCAGGCGAGATGGGGGCGGCCACGCGGATGCTCGGAAAACCCTGTCGTTCGCTCGTCGGATGGCCGCGCCTCCTCCCTGCTTACATCGCTCCCGTCCGTCGGCGACGGTTTTTCGAGAGGTGCGACTGTGTCATGGGGCATGCTTTCATCCTCGATAAATGCTATACAATGCTTGTACACCATAGATGCGAGCAGCGCCAGAGTGATTCTCAACGAGGCAGCCGACGAACACGGTCTTTACCCGATACGCACCGTCTCCCAGTTGACTGGGGTCAACCCGGTCACCCTGCGGGCGTGGGAGCGTCGTTATGGCCTGGTCAGGCCGGTGCGCACCGAGAAAGGTCATCGCTTGTACAGCAAGCGCGACATCGAGGAGATCCGACGGATTCTCCGTTTGCTAGAGCAAGGTATGACGATCGGCAAGGTCTCCCCCGTTCTTGAGGTCCTGACGCCGGACGTGTCCGCATCCTCGGGCGCACCATCGAAGATGGTCGTTGTGACGCCGGGTGATGCGTGGGTCGAGGCCTATGGCGAGGCGCTGGCCCGCCTGGATGAGATGCGGCTGGATGTGCTGGAAAGCGAGGCGCTTGTTTTTGCGCACCCCGACGCGTTGCTTGAGCGGCATCTCCTCCCGCTGCTGGATGACATGGCGGACGCTCGCTTGCACGATGCGGTCATTGATGCCCGGTATCGTCTGATGCAGACCCGTCTGACCCGGCAGCTCGCCCAACGCGCCGGCGCCTGTGTCGTGCCCGCCGACGCAGCGCGGGTGTTGGTGGCGTCGCTGCCGCCGGAGCGCGGCTTGTTCCCGCTTTGGAGACTGGTCTGGTCCCTGCGCCGCGCGGGCATTCACGCCCGTCTGCTGGGAAGTGGGGCGCCCGTACTGACGCTCATGCAGGCCTTGCGCACGCTGCCCGCTCAAGTCCTGGTCCTGGCGTTTGATCACAAACCGCCGGTCGCGGTCGTGGGCGCGCAACTGCCCATGCTGATGGGGGCGGGCTACCGGGTTCTTGCGTTGGGTCCGCATGCGCACGCCTTGCGCATCGAGCTCGAAGCCATGGGCATCCTCGTGCAGCCCTCCGCCGATGTGTCGGCGGCGGATTTCATCCGGGCGGCATTATGAGCGCGGAGCGCTCCGCCGCTCTCCGCAGGACATTGCCGGGGGCTGCTAGACTCCTGTCTTCTCCCACCCAAGCGTCGCGTAGGGTTTGATCGCATGTTGAACGCCGACATTCTCATCAAGGCCGTTCAGGCCTCCAACGACGGCATCGTCATTTCGGAGCAGGAAGGCGACGATCACATCCTGATCTACGTCAACCCCGCCTTCGAGCGCCTCACCGGTTACGGCGCCGACGAGATCCTCTACCAGGACTGCCGTTTCCTGCAATCGGGCGACCGCGATCAGCCGGGCATCGCCATTATCCGAGACGCGCTGGCGAAGGGTGAGGCGGTGCGTGCCGTGGTGCGCAATTACCGCAAGGACGGGACGCTGTTCTGGAACGAGCTGTCCATCACGCCGGTGTACGACGATGATGCCGAGCTGACCTACTACATCGGCATCCAGAAAGATGTCACCCGCCAGGTCGAGCTGGAGGCGGAAAATGCACGCCTGCGGGAGGAGTTGGCGACGCTACGCGCCGAGCGCGCGCCGGTCTGACCCTTCACGCTTAGGGTGTGTCGTCGTGCACGACGCTCAGGCAGTTTGGTTCAAGCAGGTCTGGCGAGTGCACGACCATCACCAGTCTTGCGAAGCCCGGCGGGCCGCATGCGGCGACCTCCGTTGGCGCGAGTTCCGGCAGGATGGCGTAATCCGGAGACTCGCCATGCGCGAGGGGCGGGTCGTGTCCTGAGCCTGCTTCACGAGAGGGCCTCCGAGTGGCTGGCGTCAGCTTGTCTCGCGCAGGACCCGCGCCGGTGGAGTGTCGAGCGTGCCGCGCAGGCTGACCCAACCCGCGGTCGCGCTCAATACGGCCCCAAGAAGCGGTGTGGCCAGCCAGGGCCAGGTGGATACGGTCATCCACTGGTCGAGAATCAACCGTCCCAAGGCCATGCTGATCAGGGTGGACGCGAAGGCGGCCAATAGGCCGGCAAGCATGCCCAGCAGGGCATACTCTTCCAGTAATTGTCGTCGCAACAAGGCGCGTGATGCGCCGAGGGTGCGTAGCAGGGCGGTTTCATGGCGGCGCGCGCGGGCGGTGCCCGCGGCGGCGTTCCACAGAACCAGCCAGGCGCTGAGCAGGACAAAGCCGAGTACGAGACCGACGGCCTGTTCGATGCGCGTCAGCACCTCGCGCACTTGGTCCAGCGCGAAGCGGGTGTCGATGACGGTGATGTTCGGCAGCTTGGCGGCCAGTCGGTCGGCCAGCGCGGCCTGTGCCTCGGGCAGGTGGAAGCTGGTGATCCAGGTGGCGGGCTGACCCTCAAGCGCACCGGGTGTGGTGACGACGAAGAAATTGACGTTGAAGCTGCCCCAGCTCACCTCACGCAGGTTCAGGACGGCGCCTCGCCATGGCTCTCCCGCGATCTCGAAATCCAGGGTGCTCCCCGTGCGTATGCCCAGACGTTCGGCCAGGCCGCGCTCGACCGAGAGCCAGGGCTGGCCCGCTTCGTCCGGGCGCCAGTCGCGCCCCTCCACAATGCGGTTGTCGGCTGGGTGGCGGGCGGCCATGGAGAGGTTGAATTCGCGCTCGGCCAGGCTCCGCGCGCGGGCATCCCCGAGCGGTCGCTGTTCGATGGGTTGGCCGTCAATGGCGAGCAGGCGTCCGCGTACCATCGGCAGCAAGGTCGGCGTGGCCAGTCCTGCATCGGTCAGGAGGCGGCTGAAGTCTTCGCGCTGGTCTTCGAGCAGGTTGATGACAAAGCGGTTCGGCGCATCGGCGGGCAGTCGGGCGGACCACCCCTCCAGTAAGTCGTGACGCAGGCTGAACGCCAGTGTCAGGGCCATCAGGCCCAGGCCGAGCGTGGTCAGCGTGAGGTGCGCGCGCTGGCCCGGCTGGGTCAGGCGACCAAGAATGGCGGCGTTCAAGGGCAGCAGGCGACGACGGGCGAGCCACAGCGGAAGGCTTGCGAGAGCCATCAGGATCAAGGCAAGCACGGCGCTTCCGCCCAGCACCATGGCGGTCAGACGAGTCGGACCGGCCAGCAGGATGATGAGGGCGGTCAGAAGAAGTCCGCCGAGGGCAAGCCCCAGCCAGGCGGCCTGCCCCCAGGAGGGCGGCTCCAGGTGGCGGCGCAGAATGCGCAGGACCGGGGTGGACCCCAGGCGGAGGATGGCGGGCAAGGCGAAGGCCAGTGCGATGGTCGGGCCGGCGAGTAGGCCGAACAGAGCGGGGCGCCAGTCAGGCGGCGGCAGGTCGCCCGGAAGGAGTCCGTGCAATAGGGGTGGCAGCATGGTTTGCGCGGCATAGCCGAGAGCGACGCCCAGCAGGCTTCCGAATGCGGCAGCGGGCAGCAAGGCAAGCAGTGCGCCAAGCGCGATGAATCGCCCCGGCGCCCCCAGTGCGCGCAGAGTCGCGGCGGCATCAAGCTGGTCGCGCAGACGCTCTCTCATCCCGATTCCGACGGCCAGGCCCGCGAGCAGCAGGGCGAGCAGGCCGCTGACGCGTAACAGACCCTCTGCACGATCCAGCGCTTCGCGCAGCTCGGGGCGCGCGTCATCCAATCCTTCCAGCCGCATGCCGCGACGGGGGTGTTGGCGGACATACTCGGCGTAGTCGCGGACAGCCCCGGAGGCGCCAGCCAGATGCAGGCGGTACGTGGCTCGACTGCCAAAACCCAGCAGGCCGCTCGCGGGCAGGTCCGCAGCGGCGATCATCACGCGCGGCCCGATGGAGAAGAGGCTGGGCGACTGATCCGGCTCTCGATCCAGGCGTGCGACGGCGCGCAACTCCAGTTGGCCCAGCCGGAACGCGTTGCCCTTGGCCAATCCCAGGGCCAGTAATGCATCCTCCGCCAACAGGGCCTCGCCCGCGCGCGGGGCGTAGGCGGGGCCGTTGTCCGCCAGCAGCGCGCCAAGCAGCGGGTAGGCCGCATCGACAGCCTTGACCTGGACCAAACGGCTGCGCCCCTCGGCCATGATCATGCTGGGAAAACCGATGGTCAGGCTGGTGCGTAGCCCCAGCCGCCGGGCGGTTTCTTCATAAGCAGCGGGAATGGGTCGGTCTGCGGTCAGCACAAGGTCTCCGCCGAGCGCCTCAGCCGCCCCCTGCATCAGCCCGCGCTGGACACGCTCGGCAAAGCCGCTCACCGCGACCAGTGCGGCCACGCCGACGGCCAGGGCGGCGACCATGCCCCAGGCGGGGCTGCGTTGACGGCCTGCGTACCAGAAAATGTTGCTCAGTCGGCGCATAAACGCCCCTGGTCTAATCGCAGAATGCGGTCGCAACGTTCGGCCAACGCGACATCGTGTGTGACTAGAAGCAACGTCGTGCCATGTTCGCGGTTGAGTTCGAACAGCAGGTCGATAATGCGGGCGCCGGTGGCCTGATCGAGATTGCCGGTCGGTTCATCGGCCATCAGCAAGGGGGGCTCCGCGGCAAACGCACGGGCGAGCGCGACGCGCTGCTGTTCGCCGCCCGAGAGCTGGGCAGGGTAGTGGCCGAGCCGGTGGCCGAGACCGACCGCGCCCAGCAGTTCAGTCGCCCGCTCGACGGGGCGGGGCCGTTGCGCCAGACGCAGCGGCAGTTCGACATTTTCACATGCGGTCAGCCCGGGCAGGAGCAGGAAGGACTGGAACACGAACCCGATCATCCGGCCACGTAGGGCGGTGCGCGCATCCTCGTCAAGAGGCCCCACGGCTTCGCCATCGATCCAGACATCGCCTTCGCTAGGGCTGTCGAGCGCGGCCAGCAGGCCCAGCAACGTGGTTTTGCCCGATCCGGAAGCGCCGATCAATGCGACGCGCTCGCCGCTGCGCAGTTCGATGTTGATATCCTCAAGCAGCCTCAGCGGACCGTCGGCGGTGTCGACGGTCTTGCCCAGGCCGGATGTACGAAGAAGGGTGGTCATGAAGCGATTCTTGCGTGAAATGTCGAAAGGCGGGCGGTGGCTGCTGGTAGGAGCCCTCTGCATCCTGCCACCGGCCTGGGCTGGGGATGTCTTGCTGATTGTGGGGGATAGTCTCAGCGCGGGCTATGGCGTGGGGCGCCACCAGGCCTGGCCGAGCCTGCTGGAGCGCCGCTTGGCGGCAGAAAACCTTGATGTAAAAGTGGTCAATTCCAGCATCAGTGGCGAAACAAGCGCATCGGGACGGGCGCGACTGCCCGCGCTGTTGCAGCGGCATGGGCCGCGCTGGGTGTTGATCGAGCTTGGTGCGAACGACGGCCTGCGCGGCCTCCCGCTTGAAGCCCTGCGCGCAAATCTTGACGCCATGCAGGACGCCGCTCTTCGTGCGGGAGCCGTCCCCGTGCTGGCGGGCATGCGCATTCCTCCGAACTATGGGCCGGAGTACAGCCGACTATTCGCAGCGGTATTTGCCCGACCGGTCGATGGCGGCCATCGTGTCCCCTTTTTGCTCGATGGCGTCGCGGGGCGGCCTGAATTGAACCAAAACGATGGCATCCATCCAAATGCCGACGGGCATGTGCGTATCCTGGAAAACGTATGGCCAGTGCTGGAGCCGTTATTCAAGACGTCTGGACAGGTTGAGGGTGAAAAGAAAACGGTGTTAGACTCCGGCAAATGAGTAAGAACGCCGTCTCGGGCCTGCCGCTCATCGGCGCCGGAAACATCTTCGTGTCGATGTTTGTCGCCGGGTTCCTGCTTGGTTACCTGGTGGATGGCTGGCTCGATACCCGTCCATGGTTCATGTTGGGTATCGGCGCCCTGGGGCTCATCGGGGGGTTCCAGAAGGCTCATCAACTGCTGAGGGCGCTGGATGGCGGTCGGAAGCAGGATTGACGGCCTCGCCAGGCGGTTGCTGCTCGGGCAGTTGATCGTCACCCTGGCGCTCGCTCTGATCTGGGGTTTGCTCGGACATTTTTCCGATGGCCTGGCCGTGGTGTATGGCGGGGCCATCAGCATGCTGATGGCGTGGTTGCATAAGCGCGGAGTGCGCAGGGCCGAAGAACAGGCCATCACCGACCCGAAGAACAGCATGCTCGTTTTATATGTGGGCGCGGTGCTGCGCTTCCTGCTCCTGATTGCGACGATGGCCGTCGGCATGGGGCTGCTGAAGTTGCCGGCCTTGCCCCTGTTCGCAGGTTTCGTGCTCGCGCAGCTGGGATTCCTGGTTGTCGCGCGTCGCTAGTTTTCTTAAAGCATTAGAGATTTGGGGAGCACAACGTGAGCGCAGCGGAGAACTCGGGCGGCGGATCCGTCCAGTACATTCAGCACCACCTGACCAACTGGTCGGTCGGCGAAGGTTTCTGGACCTTGAACATCGACACGATGATCGTCAGCGTCCTGCTGGGCGCCTTGATCGTTTTCGCGGCGATGCGCGTCGGGCGCAGCCTGCAAGTCGGCGCGCCCAGCGGCTTTCAGAACTTCGTGGAGATGGTGCTGGATTTCGTTGACCAGCAGGTCAAGGACTCCTTCGGCGGCAAGGCCACCAGCCTGATCGCTCCCATGGCGCTGACCGTGCTGGTCTGGGTCTGGCTGATGAACTTCATGGACCTCCTGCCGGTTGACCTGGTTCCGGCCATCCTGCATGGCGCCGGCATCGAATACTTCAAGATCGTGCCCACCACCGACATCAACACCACCATGGCCATGGCCGGGGTCGTGTTCATTTTGACCGTTTACTACAACATCAAGGTGAAAGGCTTCGGTGGCTACATCAAGATGTTTCTGTTCCACCCCTTCGGCAAGTTCCTGGTGCCGGTCAACGTCGTGATGACCGCCATCGAGGAGCTGGCCAAGCCTATCAGCCTCGGCCTCCGTCTCTTCGGCAACATGTTTGCCGGCGAGCTGGTGTTCCTGCTCATCGCCCTGCTGTCCGGCGCGGCGACGATCGGCGCCGCGCTGCTGATCTGGTTCCCGCTGCAGGTCGTGCTTGATCTGGCTTGGTTGCTGTTCCACATCCTCGTCATCACGCTGCAAGCCTTCATCTTCATGGTGCTGACCATCGTCTATCTGGGCATGGCTCACACCGCCGGAGATGATCACTGAGCGATCCAGCGATCGCTCGGTCGTGATGACACCCACCTTCCAACCCTTTGCCTTTAACAAAAATCCGTGAGGAGAACCGACGATGAACGCTGACATGATCGCGATGATTTATGCCTACACCGCCGTGGGCGTAGGTGTGATCCTTGCCGCCGCAGGCCTGGGCTCTGCCATCGGCTGGGGCCTGATCTGCTCCAAGACGCTGGAAGGCATTGCTCGCCAGCCGGAAATGCGTCCGCAACTGATGACCAACATGTTCATCTTCGCAGGCCTGATGGAGTCCTTCCCGTTCATCATCCTGGCGTTCGCCATGTGGTTCCTGTTCGCCAACCCGTTCGTCGGCGCCCTGCAGGCCGCTATCCAGGCTGTCGGCGGCTAAGACCCGGTGGATTCTGGCGCGCATCACCCGGTGCGCGCGGTTTTCCCGTGTCCCAAGAGAGGTAGGCAACCGTGAACATTACGGTCACCCTGTTTGCCCAGATCATCGCCTTCGTGGCCATGATCTGGCTGGTGAATAAATTCCTGTGGGCTCCGCTGTCCGCCATGATGGAGGCTCGCCGCCAGCGTATCGCTGACGGTCTGTCCGCTTCCGAGCGCGGCAAGCACGAGCTCAAGCTGGCCGAAGAGCGCGCGGTCCATATCATCAAGGAAGCCAAAGAAAAGGCGACCGAGATGCTGGCCCAGGCCAACGGCCGCAGTAACGAAATCATTGACGAAGCCCGCAACAACGCCAAGACCGAAGCCGATCGCATCCTCGCGGGTGCGCAGGCCGAGATCGACCGCGAAGTCGAGCGCGCCAAGCAGGAGCTGGCTCAGCAGGTTGCCGTTCTGGCAGTCACTGGGGCCGAGCGCATCCTGAAGCGCGAAGTGGACGCCAAGGCACACGAAGCGTCGCTTGCCGACCTCGTGGCGCGCGTCTAAGGGGGAGCCATGTCCGAGATCGCTAAAGCCGCCCGCGCTTACGCCAAGGCCACTTTCGAAGTGGCCCGCGCGCAAGGTCAGCAGGCCAAGTGGTCCGAGATGCTCGCATTCCTGGCGGCGGTCGCCGCTGATGCCGATATGGGGCGCATGATCGCGTCCCCGTCCATCAGTCGCGACACGCTGGCCGAACTCATGTTGACGGTCGCGGAAGGCCGCCTCAGCGCCGAGGGTGGAAACCTGGTGCGCCTGCTGGCGGAAAACGCGCGTCTTGACCTCCTGCCGCTGATCGCGGTGGAGTTCGAGGCCCTTCGTCAGGCCGCTGAAGGCCGGATGGACGTTCGCGTGGTGTCGGCCAAGCCCATGAGCGCGGAGGAGCAGAACCAACTCTCCGCCGCGCTCGGCAAGCGTCTGGGCAAGGTCATTACCCTGGCCAATGAAATTGATGAGTCCCTGATTGGCGGCGCCATCGTGTACGCAGGGGACTTGGTCATCGACGGTTCAATGCGGGGTCGCCTGCAGGGCCTGGCGAATGCCGTGGTCCGCTAAGGAGAAAAATTCATGATCAATCCTTCCGAAATCAGTTCGCTGATCAAGCAGCGGATCGAAAGTTTCGAAGTTGGTGCGGATGCCCGCACCGTAGGCACGGTCGTCAGCGTCAGCGACGGTATCGTGCGTATCCACGGTCTCACCGACGTGATGATGGGTGAGATGATCGAGTTCCCGGGCAACACCTTTGGTGTGGCCATGAACCTGGAAAGCGACAGCGTCGGCGCCATCGTTCTGGGCGCTTACGGTCATCTCAAGGAAGGCGACGTTGCCAAGTGCACCGGTCGCATCCTGGAAGTGCCCATCGGCAAGGAACTGCTCGGACGCGTGGTCGATACCCTCGGTCGTCCGGTGGACGGCAAGGGTGAGTTGGGCGCAAGCCTGACTGCTCCGATCGAAGTCATCGCCCCGGGCGTGATCGATCGCAAGTCCGTTGACCAGCCCCTGCTGACCGGTATCAAGGCGTTGGACGCCATGGTTCCCATCGGTCGCGGCCAGCGTGAGCTGATCATCGGTGACCGCCAGACCGGCAAGACCGCTGTCGCCATCGACACCATCATCAACCAGAAGGGCAAGGGCGTTTACTGCGTCTATGTCGCCATTGGTCAGAAGGCTTCCACCATCTCCAACATCGTGCGCAAGCTCGAAGAGCATGGCGCGATGGAGTACACCATCGTGGTCGCCGCCGGCGCCTCCGATCCGGCCTCCATGCAGTATCTGGCGGCCTACTCCGGCTGCACCATGGGTGAGTTCTTCCGCGATCGCGGCATGGACGCACTGATCGTGTATGACGACCTGACCAAGCAGGCTTGGGCCTATCGTCAGATCTCCCTGCTGTTGCGCCGTCCGCCGGGTCGCGAAGCCTACCCCGGCGACGTGTTCTATCTCCACAGCCGTCTGCTGGAGCGCGCTTCCCGCGTGAACGCCGACTACGTTGAGAAGTTCACCAACGGCGAAGTGAAAGGCCAGACCGGCTCCCTGACCGCGCTGCCGATCATCGAGACCCAGGGCGGCGACGTTTCCGCCTTCGTTCCGACCAACGTGATCTCCATCACCGACGGTCAGATCTTCCTGGAAACCGACCTGTTCAACTCCGGCATCCGTCCGGCGATCAACCCGGGTATCTCCGTATCCCGTGTAGGTGGCGCGGCCCAGACCAAGATCATCAAGAAGTTCTCCGGCGGCATCCGTACCGACCTTGCCCAGTACCGTGAACTGGCTGCGTTCTCGCAGTTCGCTTCCGATCTGGACGAGGCGACCCGCAAGCAGCTTGAGCGCGGCAAGCGTGTCACCGAGTTGATGAAGCAGAACCAGTACAAGCCGCTGTCCGTTGGTGAAATGGCGCTGTCGCTGTTCGCCGCGAACGAAGGCTACCTGGATGATGTTCCGGTCGAGAAAATTGGTTCCTTTGAAGCCGCGCTGCACGCTTACGCGCACAGCAACGCCAAGGACATGATGGATGCGATTGGCAACAACGGTAACCTCAACGACGACATCACCGCTGGCCTGAAGAGGACCCTTGAGGCCTTCAAAGCCAACGGTGTCTGGTAAGAGAGGCATCCGTTATGGCCGGCGCAAAAGAAATCCGTACGCAGATCAAGAGCGTTCAAAACACGCGTAAGATCACCAAAGCCATGGAAATGGTCGCGGCGAGCAAGATGCGCAAGGCCCAGGACAACATGGAGGCGACCCGCCCTTATCTTGACAAGATCAAGGGCGTCATCGCCAACCTCAGCAACGCCCATCCGGAATACCGCCACCCGTTCATGGTGGAGCGTCCGGTGAAGCGTGTGGGGGTGATCCTGGTAACCACTGACCGTGGTCTGTGCGGCGGCCTGAACGTTAATCTGTTCAGGCAGGCGATCAGCAAGATGAAGGGATGGAGCGAGCAGAATGTCGAGATCGACGTCTGCGCCATCGGCACCAAGGGTGTAGCCTTCGTCAAGCGCGGCGCATTCAACCCCGTCGCGGAAATCACGGGCCTCGGCGATCGTCCGAAGTTCGTGAAGGTACAGGGCGCGGTCAAGATCATGCTCGACGCCTACGAGGCGGGCGCCCTGGATGAAATCTGGGTGGCTCGCAACCGTTTCGTCAACAGCATGACCCAGAAGCCGGAAATCGAGCGGGTACTCCCGCTGATGGCGGCAGACCTCGCTGAGCTGAAACATCGCTGGGACTACATTTACGAGCCCGAGTCGAAGGACGTTCTGGACTTGCTGCTGAAGCGCTACGTCGCTGCCAGCGTGCATCAGGCGACCATCGAGAACGTCGCCTGTGAAATGTCCGCCCGCCGTATCGCCATGAAGAATGCCTCCGACAACGCTGGCGGCATGATTCGCGACCTGAAGCTCAAGTACAACAAGGCCCGTCAGGCGGCGATCACGCAAGAAATTGCGGAAATCGTGGGCGGCGCGGCTGCGGTCGGTTGATCCCTCGCCTCGCACCCTTGCGGCATCCTTGCCGCAAGCCCCTCGGGGCTAGGGCGCTCGGCCAAGGCTTGAATTCTTACGTATTGATGAGGAACTAATAATGAGTTCTGGCAAGATTCTCGAAATCATCGGTGCGGTCATCGACGTGGAGTTCCCGCGCGATGCCGTTCCGAAGGTCTACGATGCCCTCAAGGTCGACAGCACTGGTCTGACCCTGGAAGTGCAGCAGCAGATCGGCGACGGCGTGGTTCGTACCATCGCCCTCGGCGCCTCCGAAGGCCTGCGTCGCGGCCTGGCCGTGACAAACACCGGCTCGGCCATCGCCGTCCCGGTCGGCAAGGCTACCCTGGGCCGCATCATGGACGTGCTCGGTGAGCCGATCGACCATGCCGGTCCGATCGCCACCGAAGAGCGCAATGTCATTCACCGCAAGCCTCCGGCTTTTGACGAGCAGGCTTCCAGCACCGCGCTGCTGGAAACCGGCATCAAGGTCATCGATCTGCTGGTTCCGTTCGCCAAGGGCGGCAAGGTCGGCCTGTTCGGCGGCGCCGG
Source organism: Pseudomonadota bacterium (assembly GCA_040756355.1). Lineage (GTDB taxonomy): Bacteria > Pseudomonadota > Gammaproteobacteria > Halothiobacillales > Halothiobacillaceae > Thiofaba. The sequence goes on from JBFLZK010000019.1 coordinate 265,369, forward strand.
CGTGGGCAAGACCGTGAACATGATGGAACTGATCCGCAACATCGCGGTCGAGCACAGCGGCTACTCGGTCTTCGCCGGCGTGGGCGAGCGTACCCGTGAGGGCAACGACTTCTACCATGAGATGAGCGAAGGCGGCGTACTGGACAAAGTCGCCCTGGTGTATGGCCAGATGAACGAGCCGCCCGGCAACCGTCTGCGCGTCGCGCTGACCGGTCTGACCATGGCCGAATACTTCCGTGATGAAGGCCGTGACGTTCTGATGTTCATCGACAACATCTACCGTTACACCCTGGCCGGTACCGAAGTATCCGCACTGCTGGGCCGCATGCCGTCCGCAGTGGGTTACCAGCCGACCCTGGCGGAAGAGATGGGCGTCCTCCAGGAGCGCATCACCTCCACCAAGACCGGCTCCATCACCTCCGTGCAGGCCGTGTACGTTCCCGCGGACGACCTGACCGACCCGTCCCCGGCGACTACCTTCTCCCACCTGGACGCCACCGTGGTTCTGTCCCGTGACATCGCCGCCCTGGGTATCTATCCGGCGATTGATCCGCTGGACTCCACCAGCCGTCAGCTCGACCCGCAAGTTGTAGGCGATGAGCACTACAAGGTCGCCCGCGGCGTGCAGAAGACCCTGCAACGCTACAAGGAGCTGAAGGACATCATTGCGATCCTGGGCATGGACGAACTGTCCGAAGACGACAAGCTGGTCGTGGCCCGCGCTCGCAAGATCCAGCGTTTCATGTCTCAGCCGTTCTTCGTGGCCGAAGTCTTCACTGGCGCCCCGGGTCGTTTCGTCGGCCTGAAAGAAACCCTGCGCGGCTTCAAGGGCCTGCTGGACGGCGAGTACGATCACCTGCCCGAGCAGGCGTTCTACATGGTTGGCGGTATCGACGAAGCGGTTGAGAAGGCCGCCAAGATCGCTGCCAAGTAATTTAGGAGGCTGTCATGGCCATGACCATCCATGTGGATATCGTGAGTGCCGATAAGCCCGTCCTGAGCGGTCAGGCGACCTTTGTGGTCGCCCCCACCACGATGGGCGAGCTTGGCATCACCCCACGCCACACCCAGCTCCTGGCGGCGCTCAAGCCGGGCGAAGTCCGTGTCACCGACGAGCAGGGCAACATCAGCCACTACTTCGTTTCCGGTGGCGTGATCGAGGTTCAACCCCTCAAGATCACCATCCTGGCGGATAGCGCGCTGCGTGAGGAAGATGCCCGCGCGGTTGAACTTGCCGCCGAGGAGGCTCGTCTGGCCGCTCTCGAAAGCAAGGGCGCCATCGGCGAGGGTGTGGAAGTGGACTACTTCCGCCTCCAGAGCGAGCTGATCGAGGGTGCGGAGCGCTTGCGCTGGATTCGTGAGATGCGCGGCGTTCGCAGCAATATCTCCCAGTAAGCGGCGTGCCGCTTCGCCATTGAGAAAGGAGGCATCGCCTCCTTTTTTGTTGTCCGCTCCCACGCGAGGGGCGGAAAAAAAGGGGCCCGTCAGGGCCCCTTGATGTTCTTCTTTCAGTCCTTTACGCAGTCGATGTGGTAGACGATCCTGCCGTCAACCTCCTCGGCCACCAAGCCGTGAATATCGGTCTCGAAGCCGGGGAATTGCTTGTTGAACTCCCGCGCAAACTTCAGATAATCCACGATGGTCTTATTGAAGCGCTCGCCCGGGATGAGGAGGGGGATGCCCGGGGGATAGGGGGTGACCAAGCTTGCGGTAATGCGCCCTTCCAGTTCGTCGATGGGCACGCGCTCAATCGCGCGGTGCGCCATCTTTGCCCAGGCGTCGGCGGGGCGCATGGCGGGCACCATGTCGGAGAGATACATCTCGGTGGTGAGACGAGCCACGTCGTATTGCTTGTACATGCCGTGCAGCTTGTCGCACAGATCCTTGAGGCCCATGCGCTCGTAGCAGGGGTGCTTGGCGATGAATTCAGGCAGGATGCGCCACAGGGGCTGGTTCTTGTCGTAATCGTCCTTGAATTGCTGGAGAGCGGTTACCAGCGTGTTCCAGCGGCCCTTGGTGATGCCGATGGTGAACATGATGAAAAAGCTGTAAAGGCCTGTTTTCTCAACCACGACGCCGTGTTCGGCCAGGTACTTGTTGACGATCCCGGCCGGGATACCCCAGTCGGCAAAGTCTCCATCCACGTCAAGGCCGGGGGTGATGACGGTGGCCTTGATCGGATCCAGCATGTTGAAACCTTCGGCCAGTGGGCCGAAGCCGTGCCAGCGGTCGCCCTTCTTGACCATCCAGTCTTCACGCTCGCCGATTCCCTCGACGGGCAGCTTGTCCGGACCCCAGACCTTGAACCACCAGTCGGCGCCCCATTCGGCATCGACCTTGCGCATGGCGCGGCGGAAATTAAGCGCCTCTACCAGGGATTCCTCTACAAGCGCAGTGCCGCCTGGCGGCTCCATCATGGCCGCCGCGACGTCGCAGGAGGCGATGATGGCGTATTGCGGCGAGGTGGAGGAGTGCATCAGATAGGACTCGTTGAACACATCGCGGTCGAACTTTTCGTTCTCGCAGTCCTGAACAAGAATTTGGGAGGCTTGCGACAGGCCGGCAAGCAGTTTGTGAGTGGATTGGGTGGAGTAGACCAGGGATTCGCGGCAGCGCGGGCGCCCCTCGCCGATGGCATGGTAGTCGCCGTAGAACTCGTGGAAGGCGGCGTGCGGAAGCCAGGCCTCATCGAAGTGGAGGGTCTCGATATGCCCGTCCAGGAGTTCCTTGATGGCCTCGACGTTGTACAGCACGCCGTCGTAAGTCGATTGCGTGATGGTCAGGATGCGAGGCTTTTTGTTGGAGGCATGGCGTGCGAAGGGATGCGCCTCGATTTTCTTCTGGATGTTTTCCAACTGGAACTCTTCCAGCGGAATCGGACCGATGATGCCGAAATGATTGCGGGTCGGCGTCAGGAAGACAGGGATCGCACCGGTCATGATGATCGCGTGCAGAATCGACTTGTGGCAGTTGCGGTCAACGACCACGATGTCGCCGGGCGACACCACGCTGTGCCAGACCATTTTGTTGGAGGTGCTGGTTCCGTTGGTCACGAAGTACAGGTGATCCGCATGGAAGATGCGCGCGGCGTTGCGCTCGGAGGCTGCTACCGGGCCGGTGTGGTCGAGCAATTGGCCAAGTTCTTCCACCGCGTTGCAGACATCGGCGCGCAGCAGGTTCTCGCCGAAAAACTGGTGGAACATCTGGCCGACCGGGCTTTTGAGGAAGGCCACGCCGCCGGAGTGACCGGGGCAGTGCCAGGAATAGGAGCCGTCCGCCGCGTAACCGGTCAGGGCGCGGAAGAAGGGCGGAGCGAGGGTGTCGAGGTAGGCCTTCGATTCGCGGATGATATGGCGCGCGACGAACTCCGGCGTGTCCTCGAACATGTGAATGAAGCCGTGCAGCTCCTTCAATACATCGTTCGGGATATGGCTGGAGGTGCGTGTTTCGCCATACAGGAAAATGGGGATGTCGGCGTTGCGGAAACGGATCTCCTCGACGAAGGCGCGCAACTGCCGCACAACGTGCAGCTCTTCCTCCTGGACGCCGGAATTGAATTCCTCATCGTCAATCGAGAGGATGAAGGCGGAAGCGCGGCTTTGCTGCTGGGCGAAGGTGGACAGGTCGCCGTAGCTTGTGACGCCCACGACTTCGACGCCTTCGTCCTCAATGGCCTTGGCCAGGGCGCGAATGCCGAAGCCGCTCGCGTTTTCGGAGCGGAAATCTTCATCGATGATGACGATGGGGAAGCGGAATCTCATGGGCGACCCTTGCCGACAAAAATAAAAAAGCACACCGGGACGAGGTGCGTTCAAGGTTCGGATTGTACAGGCTGAAAGCCAGTCCTGCCCGCATGCCGAAATGCGATTCATCATGCTGGGTGCAGTTGTCGTAACGATGACAGCCTGTTTTGCGCGCATGAGGCCGGAGTTCTGCGGCTATGATGCTTGTATCCAGACAAATGGAGAAAACCATGAAAGCGATGGTGACCGGATGGTGTCTGCTCCTGCCGCTACTCGCGCAGGCCGACGTGACGGGTGTGTACCAGATAACGGATGAGCAGCGCCGGGATGCTGGAACCTTGACCATCCAGATGAAGGATGATCGGCATGTGCGCTGGGAGATGCGTGAACGCAAGGATGCGGCGGTCGTGAGCTCCATGCTGATGTTGGGTGACAAGCTGTACACCATCACCCCGGAGGGGGAAGTCATGGATATGTCAGCCATGGGCGCCCTGATGGGCGGAAGGACAAAGTCGCAATCCGTGCCAGGCTCAGTGGGGCAGGACAAGGGGGAATCCTTCAGAATTGACCCCGCAGGTCGAACCGAGACTGTCGCCGGGATCAAGGGCGAGGTCTACCGGTGGACAGGCGGCGGGCAGTCGGGAGAGGTGGTGCTGAGTGATGATGGGCGTGCCAAGGCCTTGGCGCGCGCCATGGAGCGCATGGGGGAGCGCCTGGATCAGGCCTTCGAAGGGCGTTCCTATACCCCGCCTTTGCACGACGCACCCGCGTTGCGAAACAAAGGGGTGCTTAGCTCCAATGAGCAAAATAGCGGCGGTATGCGCCTTGTGCGCGTGGATGAGGCGGCTATTCCGCCTGAGCGCTTCGTGCTTCCGGCCAAACCGACGGCGCTACCGAAGGGCATTCCCGCACCGGGCTCCAGGCCAGATATGAGCGACCCAAAAGTGCAGCAGATGATGCGCGAGATGATGCAGCAATATCAGCAGCAGCAGCGCTAGCCCCCCGCTTGCGGCGATCTGGAGCAGGATGTTTGTACAGGACAGTCGTTTCCCGGGGACAGAGCGTTACGCCATCGATTCAGACGCTCAGACAAAGCCGAGACTGGTTGGCGCGAAATGGCCGATATTGGGCATGACCAAGGGCAGGGCGCTTGGCGAAATACCCATCCATGTGGCGAAAGTCGCCGCGTACTGGTCGACCGAAGTAGTCGGCAACAGCCGACCCTGCCCGACATCGTCGGGGCCGTTGACGGCGATGGTCGGCGCCAGGCCGTAGTAGCGCTGGCCTTGTACCGCGCCGCCCATGACCAGGTGATGACTGCCCCAGCCGTGGTCGGAGCCATCGCCATTGCTGGAGAGCGTGCGGCCGAAGTCCGAGGCCGTGAAGGCCGTGACCTGGCTGGCCACACCCAGTTCAAGCGTGGCGTCATAGAAGGCGCGCATGGCCTCGGCGACGCGCCCGAGCAGGGTTGGATGATTGGCTAACAGGTTGTCGTGCAGGTCGAAGCCGCCCAGTGAGACAAGGAAGACTTGCCGTTTGGCGCCAAGGCTCGCACGCGCTGCGATCAGTTGAGCAACGACCTTGAGCTGCATCGCAAGGCTGTTTTGGGTATTGAACTGCGTTTGCAGGGTGACTCCAGCCAGACCGGTCGAAACCATGGCCTGCGCATCGATCGAGCGTTGCGTCACGCGCGCGTATTCATTCGCGAACAACTCTGCCGAAGGCTGGGTAATCAGCGTCCTGAGGGCGTTCTGGCAGACCGCCGAGCCGAACAGGGTCTTGTTGATGCCGTTGATCGCGATCGCGCCGGAGGTGCTGATCTGGTACTGAGCAACGGTGTCTCCAGCCAGGAAAACCGCGTTACCGCCCGCCGAAATGCAAGTGAACACGCTGTTGCCATTAGAGGACATTAGCAAGTCGCCCATGCGGCCGCCCCAGCCTTGGGTTGCGCCCTCGCCGAGGCCAGACTGCCAGATCGAGACCTGGTCGTTGTGCGAGAACAGCTTGGGCGGTAGGGGAACCGATCGGGCCTTGTATTGGGCTAGCGTGGTCGGCACGATCAGCGGGCCCACATTGAGTTGCACGGCAAGATGGCCGTTGTTCCACACCGGCATGAGCGCCGCCATCTCCGGAGCAAGGGCAAGTTGGAGCCCATCGGCCATGGGTGACGACGGGGGCAGCGCGGTGGCCGCCAGTGATTCCTGGCTGCGGGCGATTCCGGCGCGGATGCCCGCGTACTGACCGTAGTGGGCGCTGTCGTAGGGAATAAGGGTGTTAGCGTAATCGTTGCCGCCGTTGAGAAAGATGCAGACCAGGGCTTTGTAGTCATCGCCTGATGCTTGTGCGGCCGCGGCCTCGCCCAGCATGGAAAGCTGCATGGCCCAGGGCGCGATGGCGCCCGTGATGCCGAGGGCCGCGCTGCGCCGCAGGAAGGCGCGGCGGGCCATATCCGTTGTGTGCTTGATGTTCATGGCACCCCCTTGTTTCCGGCTTATTTCTGGATCAGGTAGTCCGGGCAGCACAGAGTCATGAAGACTGCCGCGTGGACCCGGTTCTTGCGGCCTGTTTCGGTGGATGTGCTGATCGTGGCGAGAGCGTCGCGCAGGGTGCTCTGGGTCGCGGTGGACATGGCGCCCGCGCATAGCAGCAGGTTCATGCGTTGGACCAGGGCTTGGGCGTCGTCCGCGATGGCAAGTTCGGGGCTGTAATCCGCGACGACCTTGCCAGTTCCGCTCGCCACCACGGTCTGCATGAAGTTCATGTAGCCCGCCACGCTGGTTTCATGCACGAGCTGGAACTCGGGGGCCACCAGCCCTTGCGCGGCGATGCCCGTATTCGGCGGGACGTAGCCGGGGCGAAAAAAATTGAAGACCGACGGTGAGTTCAGCGGTTGTTGGCCGAGCCGTGATCCGGGGTCGCTCAGGTCGCTGATGCCCCAGGCGCCGTCGGTCGAGCTGGCGCGGAAGTTTCTCGCCCATTGCAGGAAGCGAAGCATGGGCTCGCGCAGCTTGCCGAAACCCGGGTTGGCGGACCACGCATCGCTTCGTGCCTCCTCGTCCAGAAGCACCGCGCGCACCAGCGCGCGCAGATCCCCGCGTATGCCCTGACCGTTGTCGTCAAAGGCGGCGGCGACGCGGGCCACATAGGCCGGACTTGGGTTGCTGGTCACCAGCCGCTGGATCATCTGTCTGCCGATGAAGGGGCCTACATTCGGATGTTTGAAAATGGTGTCCAGCGCGATACCCAGCGCCGTTCGACCATCGGTTCCGGCGGGTACGGTGGCGCCGAGAAAACGGGCCTCAAGAGTGGAGTGCTGCGCCGCGTTCAGGGTCATGGGCAAGCGCGCGAAGCTGGGGTCGGTGACGGGCTTCGGCACCGGGATCGACCATCCGGTGAAGACACGCGCAAGCTGGGTCACAGTGTCCTGCGTATAGGTTTCGATGGGTTGGCCGTTGTCACCAAGCTTGGTCGTACCGTCCGGGTTGAGCTCGTACAGGCCGATGGAGAACAGTTGCAGCACTTCGCGGGCATAGTTTTCATCGGGCTGGCGGCCACGCGCCGGGTCCTCTTTTTGATTGCCCGAGGTGTTCAGATAGCGCCCCATCGCGGCACTGAGGGTGACGGCCTCCAACAGGGTGCGATAGTTGCCGAAGGCGTGCTCGCACAGCAGATCCCACCAGGCGGCCATGACGAATGGCCGGTAGGGGATGGATGTCACGCCCTGAAAACCGACCACGAAGATTTCCGACAGCGCCAGCGTCACGCGCTGGCGGAGGACATCGTCAGCCGTTATGAGCCGCTGCCAGATGACGTTGCTGGCTCCGGCGGAGCTGTTGATGAAGCTCAGATCGGCGTATCCGTGTGCGTACAGCCACTCCCAGTTGCTTTGCGAGATCGGTTTGGCGAATTCCCGCTCCAGCCAGGCGGCGTAGCCGAGGGCTTGCACGTTGGCTGCGTCGGCCTCGCTGCTGGAGAAAGCGGCTTGCTGGAGAAAGCGCGCGGCCTGTGTCGTGGTCGGCGGACTGGGCTCAGGCGAGGGCTCGGGCGCGATAGGCGATGGGGTGGCGCTGCTCCCTCCTCCCGATCCGCCGCCACAGGCGCTCAAGGTCGTAAGCGAGGAGACGGCCAGGACGAACTGTTCCGGCGCGACAGGGGTGGATGCCGCCGGATCAGGCATGTCCCGATCCGTGCCTGAAGAGACGTGGGGGAGATCGACAACAGGATCCATGGGCGTACTCCTTGCGGGTGTGCTGGCTGTACATGCGGGCAAGCATACGCCGGGCCTTGCGATACGGTGCGCAAGGAATCATGAAAAAGCAGTGGAGATGCTAGCCGAACGGCTGGTTGAAAATGCGCTCAGCCCGGTCCGTTGCTTGAGCGGATCAGGTCTCCGTAGGCGAGGGCGCTGTCCTTGAGGGTGCGTCGTCGGGTGGACGGATCGACATGCACAAGCCCGAAACGCTTGGAGTAGCCGAATTGCCACTCGAAGTTGTCCAGCAGGGACCAGGCGAAATAGCCGCGCAGGTCCACGCCTTGCGCCACGGCCTCCGAGGCGGCATGCAGATGCTCTTGCAGGTAGCGGACCCGGTCGTCATCGCGCACGCGGCCATCGAAAACCGGAGGGTCGTCAAAGGCCGCGCCGTTCTCGGTCACGTAGAGAGGTAGTCCGCCGGTGCGCTCCGATAGCCACAGCAGGGTATCGGTCAGGCCTGGCGGATAGACTTCCCAGCCCATCTCGGTGTGCTGGCCGGTCTGGGGCACGGATTCGGTATCCAGAAACCCTCCCGCCTTGTGCCGCACCACGGCGCGGGTGTAGTAGTTCAGTCCCAGCCAGTCGATGTTCTCGCGTAACGGAGTGGCAGACTCCTCCAGCACCGAGCGCCAGGCGTCCTCACCCATCCATTCGATCAGCGGCGTCGGCCACTCGCCGGTGATGATCGGATCGATGAACAGACGGTTCATGTAGCTCTCCGCGCGTGCCGCGGCGGCCCGGTCCGCAGGTGCGTCGCTGGCGGCGTACTTGGGCTCGATATTGACCACCAGGCCGATGCGATGGCTGCCGTTGGCGCGGTAGGCGCGCACGCCCTCGGCATGCGCATGCAGCAGATGGCTGGCGACCCGGGGCGCCAGGGCCAGATCGCGCAGGCCGGGCGGGTGTTCGCCCGCCACGTACCCCGCGTGCATGATGACCCAGGGTTCGTTGAAGGTGCACCAGTCCTCAATGCGTCCGTCCAGCGCACGGGTCATGATCTCGGTGAAATCGGCGAAGCGGTGCGCGGTGTCGCGGTTCAGCCAGCCGCCTTCGTCCTCCAGCGCGGCGGGCAGGTCCCAGTGATGCAGGGTGGCGAAGGGACGGATGCCGCGCGCCAGAAGCTCGTCCACCAGCCTGCGGTAGAAATCCAGCCCCTTTTCGTTGACCGGACCCTTGCCGACGGGCTGGATGCGCGCCCAGTTGAAACTGAAACGATAAGCGCGTGCGCCGATGCGCTCGATCAGGTCCACATCTTCGCGCCAGCGGTGGTAGTGGTCGCAGGCCACGTCGCCGTGCTCTCCACGGAGGATGCGGCCCGGCTCATGGGCGAAACGGTGCCAGTTGCTCGGGCCCGCGCCATCGGCCAGCGGGGACCCTTCAATCTGGTAGGCGGAGGTGGCGACGCCCCAGGTGAAATCAGGCGGGAAGGACAGGTTCAAGGCGGACTCCTTGGGCGTCGAAGCGATGAGGTGGCGCGGTCGAGGCGACCCCGACAGCCGTTCCCAGGCTGAATTCGCGCAGCCCTTGAAGGCGCACGACCACGTTGAGCTCGCTGCCTTCGGGGTAGCCATGCAGCAAGGTTTCGTGACCGAGGAACTCGATCGCGTTGATGGTCAGTCGCAGGCTCGGTTCGCCCGGCGCGGCCAGGCGCAGGTGTTCCGGGCGGAGGCCGAGCGTGACGGCGGACTCGGCGAGTCCGTCCGGCAGCAGCGTCCGCGCCAGCGCGGCGGGTAGAAGGTTCATGGGCGGCTGACCGATGAAGCCCGCGACGAAGGTGTTGGCCGGGCGGTCATACAGATCGCGCGGGCTGGCGAGTTGTTGCAGGCGCCCCCGGTCGAATACGGCGACGCGCTGGCCCAGGGTCATGGCCTCGGTCTGGTCGTGGGTGACGTAAAGCATGGTCGCACCGAGCCCGCGCTGGAGGGCAGCGATCTCGGCGCGTACCTGCACGCGCAGCTTGGCGTCAAGGTTGGAGAGTGGCTCGTCGAGAAGAAACACTGCGGCCTCCCGTACCAGCGCCCGCCCCATGGCCACGCGCTGGCGCTGGCCGCCGGAGAGCTGGGCGGGCTTGCGGTCGAGCAATCCGCCAAGGTCCAGCATGTCCGCTGCCCAGCCGATCCGGCGCGCCTGCTCGGAGGCGGGCAGGCGACGCATCTTGAGCGGGAAGGCGAGGTTTTCGCGCACGTTCATGTGCGGGTAGAGCGCATAGTCCTGGAACACCATGGCGACATCGCGTTCCTTCGGGGCCCGTTCGTTGACCCGTTGTCCGCCGATCCGCAGCTCTCCGCCGGAGATGCTTTCCAGCCCGGCCAGCATGCGCAGCACCGTTGATTTTCCGCAGCCGGAGGGGCCGACCAGCACCAGCAGTTCGCCGTCCCGCACGGCAAGATCGAGCCGCTCGATAGTCGGACTTTCGGCCCCCTGGTAGGACTTGCTCACATTGTCGAAAACCACGTCGGCCACGGTGGTGATTCCTACTGGAAGAAATTTTCCGCGCTCAGCAGCGGCAGGGCGCGGCGGATGATCGGATCGGCGGCGAAATAGCGTTGGATCAGGTGCGGGCGCAGGTGGTTGGCAATACCGATGAACATCATGCCCTGATCGAGCGCCAGATATTTGTAGGCAATTTTTCCGCTGGAGGGGTTGACCGCATCGTAAAAGCCGAACGGGCCGTATATGGCGTAGAGCCGGGCGAGCTGACGCAGATTTTGCGCTGCTTCGTTCGGGCGCACCATGGCGGCAAGGCCGGAGGCATGCGGCGTCACCACGCCTTCCGGGTAGCCCTTCACGCCTAGTACGGAAATGCCGTATTCGCCATAACCGCCGTCCGGGTTGGCGCTGGGGGACATGCCCCAGACCGGCAGGTCGAGCACCTCCCGTGCATAGCGGCGCTGGACATCGGCATGCGCTTCGGCGTTCGCGCCGAGGCTGGCGGGCGCATGCGTCTGCCCGTCCAGAACCAGGCCTGGCATCAGCGCCTCAAACATGCTTCCGCCCCAGGACGGCAGGTACTGGACGCCTCCCCAACTGTAGTAGCCTCCGGTCACATCGTGGCCGAGGATGGCGCGGGTGGCGCGACCCAGCGGGGTCATGCGCTGCCAGGTCCAGTCGCCAGGGAAGGTGCGCGCCAGGCTGAACCAGTGTGATTCGGGTACGTCGCCCTGGCCGATGGCGATCAGACTGCCCAGGCGAGGCTCGGAATACAGTAGTCCGTAGACATTGCCCGAGCGGGCGGCGCGCTGGACGTGGTAGCCGTGGGTCATCTGGCCGCGATGCGGGTCATAGAAAAAGCTGTAGTTCTCCCGCTCCAGCAGGGCGGTGACGCGGGTGTAGAGGCTGGGTACGGCCATCCGCGTGACCATCAGACCCGCCGTGAGCCAGGAGGAGTCCACGAAGGAGATGAAGTGGCTGGTGCGCTCCTGCGAAGTCGTGTCGTAGTAGTTGAAAAAGAAGCCGTGGAAGGTGTCCAGCCTCTCCAGCGTGCGCACGATCTGACTCAGGCGGATCTCGGTCGCGCGCGGGGTGATGTAACCCAAGTCTCGCGCGGCGACCGCAGCCATCATATAAAGGCCGATGTTGGTGATGTTGGTGTAGTCGCCGATGGTCGGCGGTGCGCCATCGGGATGGAGGGTGACCGTGTCGAACGGCAGGCCGCTGGGGCGGTCGCGCAGACCGTCAAGCCCGCGCCAGGTGTCGCGCGCCACGTATTCCAGCAGGGCGCGGTCGTCGTCCGGCAGGGGATCGCGGCGTATGACGGGCTCCGGGGGTAGTTCGACGGCGCGTTCGCGGATCGCTTTGCGCGCGGCGATTTCTCCCCCGTGTTGTTCTTCCCAGCGTTTCTTGGCGGGCGCCACGGCCCGATCTTCGCTCGCCTGGACCCGCTGTCCGGTGCGCACGAGTGCGATGTCGTCCAGTGTGAAGCTGCCCTGCCAGTCGGGCGTATCGCCGGGGTGGATGCCCAGGCTCAGGGCGGTTGGGGAGTCGCCTGGCGATATCCGGCTCAGCTCGTTCAGCGGGATCAGCAGTTGGCGCCATTCATCCCTGATGCCATGGGCCATGAAACCGCCTTTTCGGGAGGCTGCGGCCTGCTCGCCTTCACCGAGAAAGCGGACGCGCAGCTGGCTCGGATAACCGGTGCGCGAGTCGCCGCGCACCCAAAGACTGAGGTGGTCGTAGTCTTCGGTCCCAAGGCCGGCAGGCAGGCGGATGATCAGGCCTTGCTCGCCGCGTTGCAGGCCGTGGAGATCGTAGCGCACCCGCAGCGCCAGGCCATTCCGCCCCCGGCGCGGGGACTGGGTGAGATCGGCCTTGAGCGCGGGGCGCGCACCGATGAGGCTGGACCACGGGATCACGCGGTTGACCAGCGGGCGGCCATCGTCGAAGTTCGCCAGCATGGCTTGCGGCATGGCGGCAGCCATGACAGGCGGAGCCATTACCACGATCATCGCCAGCACGAGGCACAGACCCGCGACCCGCCCGTGCCGCTCGGCGGCGGCGCGGGGCGTTGCCGATCCCTGCGGCGCGGGGCGGGCAGGCTTCATGGTTGAGTGCCGTCGTGGCCCGGTCTTCAGGTTGCGCCGCCCAGCAGCGAGATGTCCGCCACCTTGAGGAACAGCGCACGCAGGCGACCCAGCAGGGCCAGGCGGTTGGTGCGCAGGGCGGCATCCTCGGCCATCACCATGACGTTGTCGAAGAAGGCGTCCACCGCCTCGCGCAGGTGGGCGAGTTTGGCCAGAGCGACCGTGTAGTCGCCCGCCGCGAACAAGGGCGCAAGTTCGGTTTCCAGTTGCCGCACGCGGGCCGCCAGATCGTGCTCGGCGGGCTCGGCCAGCAGGACTGCGTCAATGACGGCGGGCAGGTCGCCCTCCACTTTCTTGAGGATGTTGCCGATGCGCTTGTTGGCGGCAGCCAACGCATCGGCTTGCGGCAGGGCGAGGAAATCATTCACCGCCTGGGCACGGCGCTCGAAGTCGAGCGGGCGCAGCGGACGGGTGGCCAGCACGGCGTCGAACACGTCGTGACGGATGCCGCGGTCCAGCGCATAGGCACGCAGGCGGTCGAGCATGAACTCGAACACGGTTTCCACGACCTTGGTCGCATCGATCTTGTCTTTCAGACCCACGGAGGCATAGGCCAGCAAGGCGTGCAGATCGAGGTCGATATTCCGCTCGATCAGGATGCGCAGCACGCCGAGCGCGGCGCGGCGCAGGGCGAACGGGTCCTTGGCGCCGGTCGGGCCTTGGCCGATGGCGAAGATGCCGACCAGAGTGTCCAGGCGCTCGGCCAGCGCCAAGGCCTGGCCGACGCCGGTGGCGGGCAGCTCGTCGCCCGCGCGGCGCGGCATGTAGACCTCGTCCAGCGCCTGCGCGACTTCGGCATGCTCGCCGTCGTGGCGCGCGAGGTAGCGACCCATGATGCCTTGCAACTCGGGGAATTCGCCGACCATGCCGCTCATCAGGTCGCACTTGGCGAGCAGGGCGGCGCGGCCCGCGCGCTCCATGTCGGCGCCGCTCAACCCGGCGATGTGGCGGGCCAGACGCCCCACGCGCTCGGTCTTGTCATGCAGGGAGCCCAGCTTCTGCTGAAATACCACGGTCTTGAGGCTTTCGAGGTGCGCGGACAGCGGCTGCTTGAGGTCTTCCTTCCAGAAAAACTCGGCGTCCGAGAAGCGCGGGCGGATCACGCGCTCGTTGCCCAGACGCACGGCGGACGGGTCGCGGCTGTCGATGTTGGCGACGGTGATGAAGTGCGGCAGCAGGTTGTCGGCCTCGTCCAGCAGCGGGAAGTAGCGCTGGTTGCCCTGCATGGTGGAAATCAGGGCTTCCTTCGGCACGTCGAGGAAGCGCGGTTCGAAGTTGCCGGTCACCACGCGCGGCCACTCGGTCAGCGCGGTCACCTCGTCGAGCAGGTCCTCGTCCAGCACGGCGCGACCGCGCAGGTCGCAGGCGGCGGCTTCGACCTGGGCCTTGATCATGGCGCGGCGGGCGCCGAAGTCCACGATCACATGACCGACGCCCTCCAGAAGCGCGGCGTATTCGCCGGGCGCGGGGACGGGCAGGGCCTCGGGATGATGGAAGCGGTGCCCGCGGGTGTGGCGTCCGGTGCGCACGCCGTAGATCTCGGCGTCGATGACCTGGTCACCGAGCAGCAGCACGATCCAGTGCACGGGGCGCACGAAGGCGGCCTCGCCCGCGCCCCAGCGCATGCGCTTGGGGATGGGCAGCTCGTCCAGGGCCTGGGCGAGCATGTCCGGGATCAGCGCCTGCGCTGGCTGGCCGGGCTGCATGGCGCGGTAGACCATCCACGCGCCCTTGTCGGTGCTCAGCTCTTCGAGGTCGTTGACGGTCACGCCGCAGGAGCGGGCGAAGCCCTCCAGCGCCTTGCTGGGCTTGCCTTCGGCGTCGAAGGCGGCATTCACGGCCGGACCGCGACGCTCGACCTCGCGGTCGGCCTGATGCTCGGCCACGCCCTGCACCAGCACGGCGAGACGGCGCGGGGCGGCGTAGACGATGTGGCCCTGCGGGGCGAGGCCCGCGTCGTGCAGGCGGCGCACGACGCCGTCAGCCAGCGCGTTGGCGAGGGTGGTGAGGGCCTTGGGCGGCAGCTCTTCGGTGCCGACTTCGATTAAAAGATCGCGGCGGTTCATACGACGGCCTCCTGGGAACGGGCGACCATCGGGAAGCCAAGCCGCTCACGCGAGGCGTAGTAGGCCTCGGCCACGCTGCGGGCCAGCTCGCGCACGCGCAGGATGAAGCGCTGGCGCTCGGTCACGGAGATGGCGCGGCGGGCGTCGAGCAGGTTGAAGGTATGCGAGGCCTTGAGCACCTGCTCGTAGGCCGGCAGCGGCAGACCCAGTTCCATCAGGCGTTTGGCCTCCTTCTCGCACTGGTCGAACAGGCCGAACAGGAAGCCCACGTCGGCGTGCTGGAAGTTGTAGGTGGACTGCTCCACTTCGTTTTGGTGGTAGACGTCGCCGTAGGTGATGACGCCGTTCGGGGTCTTGGCCCAGATCAGGTCGTAGACGCTTTCCACGCCCTGCATGTACATCGCCAGGCGCTCCAGGCCGTAGGTGATCTCGCCGGTCACCGGGCGGCAGTCGAGGCCGCCGACCTGCTGGAAGTAGGTGAACTGGGTCACTTCCATGCCGTTCAGCCAGACTTCCCAGCCCAGACCCCAGGCGCCGAGGGTGGGGGATTCCCAGTTGTCTTCAACGAAGCGGATATCATGGGTCAGCGGGTCGAAGCCGAGCATGCGCAGCGAGCCGAGGTAGAGCTCCTGGATTTCCAGCGGCGAAGGCTTCATCACCACCTGGAACTGGTAGTAGTGCTGGAGGCGGTTGGGGTTCTCGCCGTAGCGGCCGTCGGTGGGACGGCGCGAGGGCTGCACGTAGGCCGCGTTCCAGGGCTCCGGGCCGATGGCGCGCAGGAAGGTGGAGGGATGGAAGGTTCCGGCGCCGACCTCCATGTCCAGGGGCTGGAGAACGGCGCAGCCCTGACGGGCCCAGTAGTCTTGCAGGGCGAGGATCAGACCCTGGAAGGTGGAAAGATCGTAGGTGGATGACATCGTTGCGTCTTGCGAACAGTCGGAAAGTGGCCGCAGTATAGCCTTTCAGGTAACAAGGCCTAAACCTTTGGGGGCGGAGGCGCCATGATTCACGCTTATGACGAAATCGACCATCGCAGCACGCGCCGCGAGTTCTTGCATGGTGAGCTGCATCGCGAAGACTTGCTGCCGGAGCCACAAGCGATGCTCGCTCGCTGGCTGAAGGATGCCGAGGCGGCGGGCAATTTCGATGTGACCGCCATGGCGCTGGCGACCGCGACGCCGGATGGGCGTCCGTCCGTGCGCTGGGTGCTGCTCAAGCATTTCGACGCGCGCGGTCTGTGTTTCTACACCGACGGGCGCAGCCGCAAGGGGCGGGAGTTGGCGGCCAATCCGCATGCCTCGGTGGCCTTTTATTGGCCGGAAAACGACCGTCAGGTACGGGTTGAAGGACGGATCGAGCGGCTGCCGGAGGCGGATAACGAGGCCTATTTCAATCAGCGCCCGCTTGGCAGCCGCCTGGCCGCCGCCGCCTCGCATCAGAGTCAGCCGCTGGAGAGTCGCGCGGCGCTGGAGGCGCGCATCGAGCAACTGGAGCGACAATACCCGGCGGGCGATGTGCCGCGCAATCCGGACTGGGGCGGTTACCGCCTGGTCCCGGAGGAGTACGAATTCTGGCAGGGGCGCGAGAGTCGCCTGCATGACCGCTTCACCTACACGCACACGCCGGACGGTTGGGTTGTCCAGCGGCTGATGCCGTGACGATGTTTCACCATCGTCATTGCGAGCGAAGCGAAGCAATCCATGCGTTGAGCCGGGCGGCTGATGCCTCATGGATTGCCACGGGGCTGCGGCCCTCGCAATGACGCATTTATCAGCGATAGAACCCCCTGACTGGCTCATGAACCCCGATCGCATCAAGCTTGAACCCTCGTGGAGGGCGGCCCTCGCGGACCAGTTCGAGCAGCCCTACATGGCTGATCTGCGCGCCTTCCTGACGGCGGAGCTGAAGGCGGGCAAGCGCATTCATCCCAACCCGGACGAGTGGTTCAATGCCTTCAATCGCACTCCGCTTGAAAAGGCGCGGGTGGTGATTCTCGGGCAGGACCCCTACCCCACGCCGGGGCATGCGCATGGCCTGTGCTTCTCCGTGCGGCCGGAGGTGCGCCCGCTGCCCAAGTCACTGCAAAACATCTTCACCGAGCTTCACGACGATCTGGGCATCCGCAACACCCTAGGCAGCCTCATCCCCTGGGCCGACCAGGGCGTGCTGCTGCTCAATGCGGTGCTGACGGTGGAGAGCGGTCTTTCCGCCAGCCACCACGGCAAGGGCTGGGAGCGCTTGACCGACCGCGCTGTGCAGGTCCTGAGCGCCCAGCCGCGTCCGCTGGCTTTCGTGCTGTGGGGGCGGCCCGCGCAGCAGAAGGGCGCGCATATCGACCGCGAGCGGCACCTGGTTCTGGAGGCCCCGCATCCCTCGCCGCTCTCCGCCCATCGCGGTTTCTTCGGCAGTCGCCCGTTCTCGCGCATCAACGCCTTTCTGGAGCGGCAGGGGCAGCGCCCCATCGACTGGCGGACCTGAATCTTCTTGTAATCAAACTATAGTCAGGTATATTTCGCATGTCGTTATCACCCAAAACACATAACGAGTTGCTTTCCGGATTCGCCGCCCCGCTGGTGCTGCAACTGGGCGAGGGCGAGGTGTCCGCGCGGCGGTGCAGCGCTGGCGGACAGCACGGCGGCATCCTCGGCTGCAACTGGGCGAGGGCGAGGTGTCCGCGCGGCGGTTGGCCCTGCTTGCCGCCGTGGCGGAGACCGGCTCGATCAGCGGGGCGGCCAAGCGCATCGGCATGACCTACAAGGCGGCCTGGGACGCGGTCGAGGCTATGAACAACCTGGCCGGTCAGGCGCTGGTGAGCAGCCAGCATGGCGGGCAGGGTGGCGGCGGGGCGCGTCTGACGCCGCTTGGAGAGCGCATCGTGAGAACCCAGCGTCGCCTCGGCGAGGCCCTTGATGCGGTGCTGGAACAATTCAGGAGCGAGGACGGCGGGCTTGAAAACCTATCCATTCTCAGGAGTTTGCACATGAAAACCAGCGCACGAAACGCTCTGCGCGGCACGGTGAGAGAAGTCCGCCATGGCGCGGTCAACAGCGAGGTCACCCTGCATTTGCAAGGCGATGACTATTTGAATGTCATCGTCACCAGGGAGTCGGCCGAAACCATGGGACTGACGCCAGGCAAGCCTGTCTGGGCGCTCATCAAGGCATCCTGGATCATCCTTGCCGCGCCGGACGAGTGTCTGAACGTGTCCGCGCGCAACCGGCTGTGCGGCCTCATCACGCGAGTTCAGGAAGGCGCGGTGAACGCCGAAGTGGTGCTGGCGCTGGACGGGGGCAACACCCTGGCTGCCATCGTCACCGAGGGCAGCCTGGATACCTTGGGCTTCAAAGTCGGCGAGCGTGTCTGCGCTCTGATCAAGTCCAGCCACATCATCCTGGGCGTGGACGACTGATCCATCCCGCAGGCGCGGACTCATTCGCCCCCGTCGCCTGACTGACCCATTCAGGACATGACCATGAAAAAAATCATTGCATCGCTGCTGGCCTCCGGCCTGTTGCTGTCCGTGCCGCCATCCGCGCTGGCCGATACCCTTAACGCCGCTGTGGCCGCCAATTTCACCAAAACCATTGAAGAGATCGGCCAGGCCTTCAAGGCCAGGACGGGCCATGATGTAAAGTTTTCCTTCGGTCCGACCGGCAAGCTGTACGCGCAAATCAAGAACGGCGCGCCGTTTGACCTGTTCTTTGCCGCCGATACCGAAAAGCCGGAGGCGCTGGTCAAGGAGGATCTGGTCAAGCCGGACAGCTATTTTGTCTACGCACGCGGCGTCCTGGCGCTGTGGAGCCCGACTTTGCCAGTCAGGGACGGCTATAAGGCCGTTCTGGAAAAGGCGGAGTTCAACCATCTCTCCATCGCCAATCCCAAGACCGCGCCGTATGGGCAGGCCGCCGAGGAGGTTCTGAGCCAGCTGGGGGTGTATGACAGCGTCAAGCCGAAGATCGTCAATGGTGAAAGCATTGCCCATGCCTTCCAGTACGTGCACACCGAGAACGCCCAGCTTGGCTTTGTGGCGCTGTCGCAACTGGTCGACAGGCAGAGCCCGGCCCATGGCAAGGGCCAGTACTGGCTGCCGCCGCAGGACATGTATGAGCCGATCGATCAGGCCGCCGTCATTCTCAAAAAAGCGGCGAACAACCCGGTCGCCCAGCAATTCGTCGACTATCTGCGCTCGGACGAGGGTCGAAAGGTGATCGAGAAATACGGCTATTCGATTCCCTGAGGTGGAAAATCAACGGGTTTACCGCAGGAGCAACGTCCTCGCGGCGATGCTTGCGCCGACTCATCGGCGTGGGGGCGGGCCTCCTGGAAGACCCTGGACAAATCCATGATCGAACTCTTCGGCATCAGCGTCAGCCTCCAGCCTATCTGGCTGACCCTCAAGGTGGCGGCGCTGACCACCCTCATCTTGTTGTTGATCGGCACGCCTCTGGCATGGTGGCTGGCGCGCATGCAGTCCTCGTTCAAGATCGTGCTGGAAGCGCTGGTGGCCCTGCCGCTGGTGCTGCCGCCAACCGTGCTCGGCTTTTATCTCCTGATCGCGATGAACCCGAACGGCCCGTTGACCCAGTTCCTGCGTGTGTTCGGCTACGAGGGGCAGCTCACCTTCAGCATGATGGGTCTCGTGATCGGCTCGGTGTTCTACTCCCTGCCGTTCGCGGTGCAGCCGCTGATGCATGCCTTCGAGGCGTTGCCCACGCGCCTGCTGGATGCTGCGGCGACCTTGCGCGCGAGTGCGCTGGACCGCTTCTTGACGGTTGTCTTGCCGCTGTCGCGACGTGGCTTTCTGGTGGCCATGACGTTGACCTTCGCGCATACCGTGGGCGAGTTCGGGGTAGTGCTGATGGTGGGCGGCAATATTCCAGAGGCGACGCGGATGGTGTCCATCGCGATCTTCGATCATGTCGAATCGCTTGAGTACGCCGAGGCGCACCTGCTCTCCGGCATGATGCTGGCCTTTTCGGTTATCGTGCTGATGTTGGTGTACGGCATCAATCGCCGCTTTGGCGTGAAGGTGGGGTAAGGCCATGCTGAAAGGCGAACTCACCCTCCGGCAGGGGCATTTCATGCTCGACTCTGGCCCGTTCGAGATCGAGACTGTTGGCGTAACCGCCCTGTTCGGGCGTTCGGGCTCCGGCAAGAGCACCCTGTTGCGCGCCATCACCGGGTTGGACCGGCACACGCGTGGCACGCTGAGTTTCGACGGCGAGCGCTGGCAGGGAGGCGCTTGGCGCTTGCCCGCGCAACGGCGCGATATCGGCTTCGTGTTCCAGGATGCGGCCTTGTTCCCGCATCTGAGCGTGCGCGGTAACCTCGAATATGCCGTGAAACGTGCGCCGAAGACCGGCGGGCCTGGGCTGGAGTCCATCGCCGCCCGGGTCGGCATTGCCCACAAGCTGGACCGGGATGTTGTAACCCTCTCCGGCGGCGAGAAGCAGCGTGTCGCCATCGCCCGCGCCCTGCTGTCTTGCCCGCGTCTTTTGTGCATGGATGAACCCCTGTCCGCGCTCGACTGGCGCGCCAAGGGTGAGCTCCTGACCCTGATCGACGAACTGGCGCGCGAGACCGGCGTACCCGTGCTCTACATCACCCACGCGCCAGTCGAGGTCGAGCGTCTGGCGGATCGCGTCGTGTTCATGGCCGACGGGCGCATCGAGCGCATCGAAACCCTGCGCGAGGCTCTGGCGCGGCACGATTCACCCCTGTTCGACGAGGAGGGGCCGGTGTCCGTGCTGGAGGGAACGGTAGGCGTGCCCGATGAGGAGGGCCTGGTCCCGTTCGGCAATGAAGCGGTCAGGATACGCCTGACGGGGGCATCCGCCCGGAAGAGCGGCGCCACTCGCTTGCGCATTGTGGCGAGCGACGTCAGCCTCTCGCTCGATGACCCCAGTCGTATCAGCATACTCAATCACCTGCATGCGGTGGTGGAAGGGCTGCACTCCGCCGAGGGCGGACGAATGACCGTGACCTGTCGCTTGCGGGATGGGCAACGTTTGCTGGCCCAGATTACCGGGCATTCCGCGCGGCGGCTTGGGCTGGAGCCGGGGCTGCCTCTGTATGTGCTCATCAAGTCGGCGGCCCTGATGGAGTGATGCACCGATTCGGCGCCTTTAATCGGTGCGCGCGCGCTTTTTTGGTGCTTCGTGGTGGCGGGAACGGGTGAGTCAGGGCCCTCATGCCGTGGCATGGTTCATGCTTCAATTGCGCCCATTGCCCGCAAGGGTAAACTGCATCCGCATTGATGACTTCTGGCCCGCGCGGCTACTTATTGGAGACCGGTACTCATGACCCCCAGCGATGTCGAAAAGATGATCAAGGAAAACGGCGTCAAGTTCGTTGACTTCCGTTTCACCGATACCCGTGGCAAGCAGCAGCACGTGACCTACCCGGCCTACCGTGTCGATGAAGAGGCCTTTGAGAACGGCATCATGTTCGATGGCTCTTCCATCGCTGGCTGGAAGGGCATCAACGCATCCGACATGATCCTGAAGCCGGATGCGTCCACCGCTCTGATGGACCCGTTCTCCGAAGAGCCGACCCTGATCGTCGTGTGCGATGTCATCGAGCCGGACACCATGCAGGGCTACTCCCGCGATCCGCGCTCCATCGCCAAGCGCGCCGAGGCCTATCTGAAGAGCACCGGTCTGGCCGATGTGGCCTTCTTCGGCCCGGAAAACGAATTCTTCATCTTCGACGACGTTCGCTGGGGAGCCGACATGTCCGGCTGCTTCGTCAAGGTGGACTCTGCGGAAGCCGCCTGGAACACCGGCAAAGAGTACGCCGATGGCAACATGGGTCATCGTCCGGGTGTGAAGGGCGGTTATTTCCCGGTTCCGCCGGTTGATCAACTGCATGACATCCGTCAGGCCATGTGCCTGGTGCTGGAGGACATGGGCCTGAACGTCGAGGTTCATCACCACGAAGTGGCCACTGCGGGTCAGTGCGAGATCGGCGTCGGCTTCAACACCCTGGTGAAGAAGGCGGACGAGGTCCAGACCCTCAAGTATGTGATCCAGAACGTCGCCCACACCTACGGCAAGACCGTGACCTTCATGCCCAAGCCTATCGTAGGTGACAACGGTTCCGGCATGCATGTGCACATGTCTCTGTCCAAGGATGGCAAGAACATGTTCAACGGCGACGGTTACGCCGGCTTGTCCGAGACCGCGCTCTACTACATCGGCGGCATCATCAAGCACACCCATGCCCTGAACGCGTTCTGCAACCCGTCCACCAACAGCTACAAGCGTCTGGTGCCGCACTTCGAAGCCCCGGTGAAGCTGGCTTACTCCGCCCGCAACCGTTCCGCCTCCATCCGCATCCCGTTCGTGTCCAGCCCGAAGGCACGCCGTATCGAGGTTCGCTATCCGGACAGCACCGCCAACCCCTACCTGGCGTTTGCAGCCCTGCTGATGGCCGGTCTGGACGGCATCAAGAACAAGATCCATCCGGGCGAAGCGGCCACCAAGAATCTGTACGATCTGCCGCCGGAAGAAGAGAAGGCCATCCCGGAAGTCGCTTTCTCCCTGGATCAGGCCCTGGCCGCGCTGGACGCCGACCGTGCCTTCCTCAAGGAAGGCGGTGTATTCACCGACGATCTGATCGATGGCTACCTTGAGCTGAAGCAGGCCGAAGTCCAGCGCGTGCGCATGACCACTCATCCTGTCGAGTTCGATCTGTATTACAGCCTGTAAGCCGTCACTTCACGCTTACGCTCGCTAAAACGACAAGCCCCGCCTCGTGCGGGGCTTTCTGTTTTCGGCGTGCGCGGCCCGCCGTGTTCCGCTGGTCCCGGCGATCCGCCAAAACCAGGGTTTCATTTACATCCTCCGGGGCATGGCCTATGGTTGAGCCATGCGTGTGATTTACCCTCTCATCGTCCTTCTCTCGGCTCTGCCGCTGCATGCGGCGGAGGTCTATCGCTCTGTGGACGAGAAGGGCAACGTCGTCTTCAGTGATACGCCCATCAAGGGCGCCAGCAAGATGACAATCGAGGCCGCCCCGGCCACCAGTGTGGTCGTGCCCAGCATTCCGGCGTCTTCAGCCATGCCCGGGGGCGCTTCGGGCGGGGCGCGGGATGGGGGCGGGCCCCCTATCGCGGGTTATCAGGATTTCCAGATTGTTCAGCCCGCGCAGGGCGCGGCCCTTGTGAGCACGATGGGCGATGTCGATGTCAGCATCGCCGTGCAGCCGGAATTGCGCGCGGATCTTGGTCATGGCATCACCATCCTGCTCGATGGGCAGCCTGTGCTGGAGCACAGCGTTCGCCTCAATATCGCACTCAATAATGTCTCGCGTGGCGAGCACACGCTCGATGCCTTCGTGACAGACAGTCATGGGCAGACGGTTGCACAAGCCGCGACGGTCCGCTTCAGCCTGCAACGACCCAGTCTCTTCCTGCCAGGCCGTCAGCCGACGCAACAGGGTCAGGGTACGGCTCGATAAAACCCGGATGGACATGCGCATTCATGGTGCGCGGCGGTATGGCGCGAGCGTATCGCGCCATGGCCCGTCTCTTGCTTGGGTTTGCCTCATGAATACGCCCCCCGACAGCGCCCTCGCCGCACGCCTCATTGAGCATCAGAGTATCGCCCTGCTCTGGCTGGATGCCGACTTGCAGGTGGTTTACCTCAATCCGTCCTCGGAAAACCTGTTGGGTGTCAGCGCCCGCCAGGCGCGCCGTCAGCCCGTGCGCTCCATCTTGCCGGGCGAGGTGAGGTTGCCCGATCTGCTTGCGCATTCTCTGGAAACGGGCCACCCGTGCACTTTTCGTGAGATGACCTTACATGCCGCCGGGCGTGATGTGATGGTGGACTGCGCCATCAGCCCGCTGATCGATCCCGGGCTGGGTAAGGGCGTGCTGGTTGAGATGATGGACGTGGACCGGCACATGCGGATTGCGCGCGAAGAGCAGTTGCTGGCCCAGCAGCAGGCTACTCGCGCCTTGCTGCGCGGACTTGCGCATGAAATCAAGAACCCCCTGGGCGGGCTGCGCGGAGCGGCTCAGCTCCTGCATGCCGAATTGAGCGATCCCGGACAGCAGGAATACACCGATGTCATCCTGCGTGAGGCTGACCGCTTGCGCAGTCTGGTTGACCGGATGATCGGCCCGCGTGTGTTGCCGAAGAAGCGCATGCTCAACTTGCACGAGCCGCTGGAGCACGTACGGCGGTTGGTGCGTCTGGAAATGCAGGACAGCCCGCTACAACTCGTCACCAGTTATGACCCCAGTATTCCCGAGCTTTACGCCGACCCCGATCTGCTGATTCAGGCCGTGCTCAACATCGTGCGTAATGCGGTCCAGGCTGTGGATGGGCAGGCGGACGCGCGCATTGTCATCCGTACCCGAGTATTGCGTCAGTTCACCCTGGGCAACACCCGCCACCGCCTTGTGGCGCGGATCGATATTGAGGACAACGGTCCGGGTATTCCGCCCGCATTGCAGGACACCCTGTTCCTGCCCATGGTCAGCGGTCGCCCCGGAGGCACGGGACTGGGACTTGCGATCAGTCAGTCGCTCATCGCGCAGCATGGGGGGCTGATTGAGTTCTCAAGCTATCCCGGCCATACGGTCTTCACCATTCTCCTCCCCCTGCAAACCACTTCAGGAGAGACACTCGAATGACCCTCTCGACCGATGTCTGGATCGTTGACGATGATCCTTCCATCCGCTGGGTCCTGGAGCGCGCGGTAGGCAAGGCGGGTTTTCGTCCGCGCGTATTCGAATCCGGCGACGAAGTGCTCGTGAGCTTGCGTCGTCAGCAGCCTGGCGTGCTGGTCAGCGATATCCGCATGCCGGGGATCGATGGTCTGGAATTGATGCGTGAGGTGCGCGAGCGCTATCCGCGACTGCCGGTCATCATCATGACCGCGCATTCGGACCTTGATTCCGCAGTGAATGCCTTTGAGGGCGGGGCCTTCGATTACCTGCCCAAGCCCTTTGATATCGAAGAAGCCGTGACTCTCGTGCGACGTGCCCTCGACAGTCGCAAGGCCGAGTGCGCGGGTGACGCCGCGGCAGGAGAAGAAACGACGGGCATCATTGGCCAATCGCCTGCCATGCAGGAGGTTTTCCGCGCCATCGGGCGTCTTTCACGCTCCAGCATCACGGTTCTCATCACCGGGGAGTCCGGCACCGGCAAGGAGCGGGTCGCGCAGGCCCTGCACCGCCACAGCCCGCGCGGCAATGGTCCGTTCATCGCCCTCAACACAGCCGCGATCCCGAAGGATCTGCTCGAATCCGAGCTGTTCGGTCACGAGCGCGGCGCGTTCACCGGCGCCCAGGCTCAGCGCCGAGGCCGTTTCGAGCAGGCCGATGGCGGCACGCTGTTCCTGGATGAAATCGGTGACATGCCTTTCGATTTACAGACTCGTCTGCTGCGCGTGTTGCAAGAGGGCGAGTTTTACCGCGTGGGTGGTCACACGCCCATCAAGGTGGACGTGCGCATCATCGCCGCCACGCACCAGGATCTCGCCGCCCGTGTGCGCGAAGGCCTGTTTCGTGAAGACTTGATGCACCGCCTCAATGTCATCCGGCTGGAATTGCCCCCGCTGCGCGATCGCCGCGAGGACATCGCCCTGCTTCTGGAGAATTTCCTCAAACGGGCTGCACGCGAACTGGAAACCCTTCCGAAAACCCTCACGACGGAGGCCCTCGCCCTCCTGGAGCGTTACGACTGGCCGGGTAATGTGCGCCAGCTCGAAAACACCTGCCGCTGGCTGACCGTCATGGCCAGCGGCCGTGAGGTGCTGCCTTCGGATTTGCCGCCGGAAATCCTGCGTCCTCTCGGCGGCAGGGGTGGGGGGGGCGTCGAGCCGCATCACGTGCTGTCATCGCCGGGCGCCATGCTTGCCTCCGATTGGTCGCTTGTCCTGCGTCAATGGGCTGATGAACGGCTGGCCGTGGGTGAAAAGCCTTTACTGGACGAGGCTGTCCCGATGTTCGAGCGGGTCATGATCGAAGCCGCCATGGCTCATACGCACGGACTCAAGCAGGACGCCGCCATCGTGCTTGGCTGGGGGCGCAACACCTTGGCGCGCAAGATGAAAGAACTCGGAATGGACTAGACCGAGGAACCCCGCAAGTATTCGGCATTTTCCGGATGGTCTGCTACTAGACTTCTGACGGGGCGCCTTGCCGGGCTTGCACGAACACCAAACACAAGCGGTGATCGATGTTCGTAGTCCGTCGCGGAGGTTGTGCCGCGACGAACCGAGTTGAAAAGTGGCAGGAAGCCCTTTTTCAACCTAACCGCTCGCCTAAGGAGTTGTTTGCCTGACAAGGCTAAAAGATGCGCTGGACTGCCCCCTCCCCCTTGAGGGGGGAGGGGCGGGGAGAGGGTGAGCCGCCTTCCATCAGGGCATCACGCTCGAAGGCCGCTTACCCCTCTCCCGCAAGGGTCGAGGGGCAATTCCATGAACAACACTTTGAGCGAATAGCTGGTTTTTCAACACCCTTGTTAGGAGTCGGTTCATGTCTCGTCCGGTCATCCTGCTGTTCGTGCTGCTCTGTACGGCCTGTTCTGCGCCATCCTTCGAGCCATCCCCCGTGCCGCCGTCCGAGCGGCAGGTCTCCGGGACGTCGATGGAC
Organism: Pseudomonadota bacterium; assembly: GCA_040756355.1. Taxonomy (GTDB): domain Bacteria; phylum Pseudomonadota; class Gammaproteobacteria; order Halothiobacillales; family Halothiobacillaceae; genus Thiofaba. Next base: position 291,615 of record JBFLZK010000019.1, read on the forward strand.
GTGTCGTTACGAATCATCTTGCGCTTTGTCGACCTGCGCGATGAGGCTTCAGTGCGCGCCCATCTTGCGGAACTCGGGCAGTCTGTTGGCCAGGATTTGGTTTATCTTCGTCCCATGTCCGGGCAGGCACACGTTATTCAGCCCGCGCATACGTTGGATGCCATGAGCTTCGAGCGCCTGCTGGAGCGCTTGAAGGCGATTCCCGGCGTCGAGTACGCCGAGCCTGACCGGCGTCTGCGACATCAATAGAAAAGGAAAGCCCGATGCGTAAATCCGTTCTCCGTGTACTGGTTGTTTCGATGGCGGCTTGCGGGGCCGCCCAAGCGTCCGCCATCAAGCCGACCGCCGGGGTGGTCATGCTTTCCCCGGAACCCAAGGTGACGCGCCTCATTGTGCAGCCCAAGCGCTTTGATCTTGCCCGGATGCAGCGCCTTGACGAGCCCTCCATGGCGGCGTTCAGCCAGGCGGCGGGCCTTACTCTTGAGCATGTGCGAGCCATGTCCGGACAGGCCCAGGTCATGAGGCTTCCAGTGGGCATGAGCGCGGCTGAAGCACAGCTCTACGCGGACCGTCTGGTCGCGTCCGGCCTGGCCGGGCATGCGCAGCCGGATCGCTGGATGCATCCCCAGCGGGCGCCGAACGATCCTTTCTACGCCTCCAGCCAGTGGCATCTTCAGCCCCTGCTGACCGGGCTGGCGCACGGGGGCAACAATTACGGCCTGAATCTTCCGGGGGCCTGGGATTACACCACGGGCGATGCAGCAGTCGTTGTCGCGGTGCTGGATACAGGCTTGCTGCCGCATGCCGATATCGACGGCAACATTCTCGATGCTTCGGGCAGGGTCAAATCTGGCTACGACTTTGTTTCCGATGTCGAGGTGGCAAACGATGGCGGTGGCCGCGACAGCGATCCGACAGACCCGGGCGATTGGGTTACGCTGGCTGAAAGCATCAAGAGCGGCGGCACGTTCGAAGGTTGCTCGGTCAGTGATAGTTCCTGGCATGGGACGCATGTCGCCGGCATCGTCGGCGCGACGGGGGACAACGGCCTTGGTGTAGCGGGCGTAGCCTGGAATACCAGCCTGTTGCCGGTCCGGACGATGGGCAAATGCGGTGGGCTGACCTCGGATGTGGTGGATGGCATCCGCTGGGCGGCGGGGCTTGCGGTCGTCGGCGTCCCCGCCAATGCCAATCCAGCGCGCGTGCTGAACTTGAGCCTGGGCGGTTCCGGTGCGTGCGACGCGGTCACCCAACAGGCGATCAACGATGTCCGCGCGCAGGGCGCGGTGGTGGTCGTGGCCGCGGGTAACGAGGGCTCGGATGTGGCAGGGTTCACCCCGGCGGGGTGCGCGGGCGTCATTACCGTGGCGGCCACCGACAGACAGGGGCAAATCGCCTACTACAGCAATTACGGCGGAGCCGTGGAAATTTCCGCGCCCGGCGGAGACGCGTATATCGACAGCAAGATCTATTCGACCCTGGACAGCGGAACGCGCCTGGCCGCCAATGACAGCAGCTACAAAGCGTATCAGGGGACCAGCGCAGCAACCCCGCACGTTTCAGGATTGGCGGCCCTGTTGCTCGCGATGAACGCGGGACTTACTCCAGACCAGGTTCTGAATGCCATCCAGGCGGGCGCCACACCGTTTCCCGCGTACGACGATACGGCTTACACGGGCGCTGCCGCCGCCAATTGCACCACGAGTCTGTGTGGCGCGGGGATCGCCAACGCGGCGGTCATCCTGGCCCAAGGCGACAGCGTGCCCGATGCCTTCGGCTTCGCGTCGCGAAATGACGTGGCCCTGGCGACGCTCGTGACTTCGGAGGCCATCACGCCAGGGGGGTTCAATGCCCCGGCGACCATCCGTGTCAGCGGCGGTGAATACAGCCTCGGCTGCGCCGTCGGCGGATTCACCAGCCTGGCCGGTACGATCGGTAAAGGCCAGACAGTTTGCGTGCGCCATCTGTCGGCCTCGTCCGAGCAGACCGCCACTACGACCACGCTTACGATCGGCGGTGTGCAAGGTTCCTTCACCAGCACGACCACGGCGGCGGACACCACGCCCGATGCCTTTGCCTTCCCGCCGGTGAGCAATGTGTCGCCGGGCAGCGTGGTGACGTCCAGCACGATCACCGTGTCCGGCATCACGGCGGCGGCGCCGATTGGCATCGTCAACGGTGAATACAGCCTTGGATGCGGCTCGGCCTTCACCTCGTCTCCCGGTCAGGTTCAGAACGGGCAGAGTCTCTGTGTCCGGCATACCGCCTCCAGCGCCTATGGCGCCAGCGTGACAAGCACCCTCACGGTCGGTGGTGTGAGCGCGGGTTTCACCAGCACCACCCAGGCCGCGTCGGGCGCCACCTCGCCCACGAACGGCGGTGGCGGCGGTGCATTCGGGCTCGTCGCGCTGACGGGACTTGCCGGGCTGGCGCTCTGGCGTCGCCGAGGTCGGGCGATCCGCTGACGGGGACGCACCGCAGTTGCGGTGCGCGTCCTTGTACCCTGCCCAAGGGGCGGCGCTTTGCGCCACAACGCTGTTTTAGGGGCTGTTTGTCCTTGCACTCCGCTCGTGCGTGACGGTTTTGCGTGGCGCTCAAGAGAGAAAATCACGCCGGAAGGGCGCTCTTCCGTGAGGGAGATGGCGGCCTTCAGTCTTCCCCAACCCTTGGTAGGCCGCCAAGTCCGCTAATCGACGGGCGCACTCGATCTTGCGCGTGCCGTCAGACGCCAGAGCGCCGCGCCAAGGCCGCCGCCAAGCGCGCCCCATTGATGCGCGGCATAAATCACGGGGGCGCCGATCATCTCGGCGGCGCCCCCGCCCAGATGGGGTTCGAGCGCAAGCTTGAGCAGGAGCGCGCCCGCCGCCGCCAGCCTGAACAGGCGACCTGTCGTGGTGGCGAGGATCAGGCCTGCCGCGAATAGTCCGTGCAGTGCGCCGGATGCGCCCGCATAGTGAGCCAGCTCTGGATGCCCCCACCATAAACCGGCCGATGCGGCGGTCGCCCCGGCCAGAAACAGTAGCGGCAGACGCAGCCCGCGCAGCTCATTGCTCCAGACCGACAGGATGGCCGTCAGGCCAAGCAGGTTGAGTGCGAGGTGGGTGAGATTGAGATGGACGGCATGGGCGCTGAGCAGTCTCCAGATTTGGCCGTGCTGTATCGCTGCGCGGTCAAAACCCCAGGCGGATGGACCTCCACCCCATTGAAGCGCCCACCAGATCGCGGCCAATGCGATGGCGACCAGCCAGGCCGGATAGCCTGCCGTGCCCACATGGCGATGGCGAGGTGGCTTCTCAGTCGGGTTGTCAGGCAAGTTGGCGGGGATCGGCATAGGGCGTCCGTGTTTTTGGTGGTATGGTTCTCCGGTTTTAACAGGAGGCTTACCATGCGTGTACTTGCCTTGTACAGCGTGAAGGGCGGCGTCGGCAAGACGACTGCCGCGGTCAATCTGGCCGTTCTTTCGGCCATGCTGCGCCGTCGCACCCTCTTGTTCGATCTGGACCCGCAGGGCGCCGCGACCTGGATGATGGAGGGCGTCATGCCCGAAGGCGGCGATCTCAAGCGCTTGCTCAAGGGCAAGGGTAGTGAAGATCGCCTGTTGAGCACCCGCTACGAAAACCTGTCGCTCTGGCCCAATGGCCCCGAGCTTGCCGATCTGGCCCTTGAAATGGCCGAAATGAAGCACTCCGGTGAGCGGCTCAAGCGCTTGCTGGAACGCTTCCGGGATCACTTTGACGAAGTCGTGCTCGACTGTCCCCCAGGTTTGGGCTTGCTCGCCGACAACATCTTCGAAGCCGCCGATGAGATCCTCGTTCCAGTCATTCCGGCGCCGCTTTCATTACGCGCCGCGCTCCAGGTGCGCCATGCGCTGGCCCTGTGCGACAAGCCGCCGCGCATGCAGGCCTTTCTCGCCATGGTTGATCGTCGCAGAGCCTTGCACCGGGACTTCGTGGCCCAGCATGGCGAGGAACTGCCCGAGCTGATTGAGGACAGCATTCCCGCGAGCAGTGAAATCGAGCGTCAGACCGTCACCCGCATCCCCGTGGTATACGGTCAGCCCCGATCCGAGGCGGCTAAGGCCTACTATCGACTCTGGCGCGCGGTGCATGTGCCGCTGGCGGATTGATAGAATACCCGCCGCCCGCCGGGCTGAACGGGCCTGCATCCGGGGCTCTTTGGCCCGGCGGAGGCGGCGCTTTGCCATCCGTGGCGCACACGCCGTCCTGGGCTCAGGTCGTTGAGGAATAAGTCAGGACATCCCATGCCCCTTCACGTCATCGTTCTTGCTGCCGGACAAGGCACGCGCATGCGCTCATCCATGCCCAAAGTGCTGCACTCCATCGCGGGCCGCCCCATGCTTGAGCATGTGCTGGACGCCGCCGCCGCGTTATCGCCCGAGCGGGTGCACGTTGTTGTCGGTCATTGTGCGGATCAGGTGCGCGCCCGTCTGGCCCGGCGCGAGGTGCGATGGGTCGAGCAGGCCCGTCAGCTTGGCACGGGGCACGCGGTGATGCAGGCCATGCCGGATGTTCCGGACGATGCCGAAGTGTTGATCCTGTATGGGGACGTGCCCTTGATCGAGCCGATGACCTGCCGGGCGTTGGTTGAAGGCTTGCGTCAATCGGCTCTTTCCCTGCTGACGGTCCGACTGGGCGATCCGCGCGGCTATGGCCGCGTTCTGCGTAACCGCGCGGGCGAGGTGACAGGCATCCGCGAGGAAAAAGACTGCGAGCCGGGGCAGCGAGCCATCCAAGAGGTCAATACCGGCCTCATGTCCGCCCGCGCGAAGGCCTTGCGTGGCTGGCTGGCGAATCTGTCGTGCAACAACGCACAGGGTGAATACTACCTGACCGATGTGGTGGCCGAGGCGGCCGGACACGGGGGCGTGACTGTCGTTACGCCATGCGATGAGGATGAGGTCGCCGGTGTCAATCATCGCGCGCAGCTCGCACGGCTGGAGCGTGTCTACCAGTTGCGCCAGGCGCGCGCTCTGATGGATGAGGGCGTAACACTGGCCGATCCGGCTCGGCTGGATGTGCGGGGCAAGGTGGTGGCCGCCCGCGATGTGTTCATTGATGTGAACGTCGTGCTGGAGGGCTCGGTTGAGCTCGCGCCGGGGGTAAGTATCGGGCCGGGCTGTCAGCTCAAGGACGTGCGGCTTGGCGAAGGGGTCGAGGTTCGCGCCCATAGCGTACTCGAAGGGGCATCCATCGGCGCGGGGGCGATCATTGGCCCGTTCGCTCGCGTGCGTCCTGGAAGCGACCTGGCCGAGGGGGTGCACGTCGGCAACTTCGTCGAGGTAAAGGCGAGCAGGATCGGGGCTGGGAGCAAGGCGAATCACCTCAGTTACATCGGCGATGCAGAGGTTGGCGCGGGCTGCAATATCGGCGCGGGGGTCATCACCTGTAATTACGATGGCGCCAACAAGCACAAGACCGTCATCGGCGACGATGTTTTCATCGGCTCCGACACCCAGCTCATCGCGCCGCTCAGCATCGGAAGCGGGGCGACCATTGGTGCGGGAAGCACGATCACGCGCCCTGTCCAAGAGGGTGTGCTGGCCCTCTCGCGCGCGCCGCAAATAAGCCGTCAAGGCTGGAAGCGTCCGCGCAAAAGCGGCACGCCAGGCTAGCCCTTGTCCTCGACGGGCAGAAGGGTTGAAGCGGCTATCGCGGCGAGGCGCCGCTCCTGCGGGTTGGGCTCCGATGGGGGGCGTGCCGTCGCCACCATCGGGCGCTCACTCCTGGTCGCCCGAGCAGTGTCCGGCGGGCTGGGCATCCAGGCGCACCCGCCCCGACTTGTTCATGACCAGGGCGCGGCGGGCCCCGCCTTCCGTGCACAAAAGAAAGGTTCCCGCCAGGAATGCTCCATTCACCTGGGTGGGCGAGCCTTGGGCGGAGAAGGCGACATAGCGCGCCATGCTTCCGTTCCCTTCAATGCTGAGGCCTGATTGCGCCGGGTGGCGGGTGATGATGGTTTCGTCTTGATCCGGCCTGGCGTTGCGATTGGGGTCGTGGAAAACGACCCAGCCCTGGCTCCAGCCCGAACCGGTGTGCGCCATGGTGACGGTGCGTCCGGTGTGAATCGCTTGACTGCGGGCAAGGGCGAGATGAGCTTGCATCTGCCGGGTGGCGCTGTCCAGGCGGTTACGCTGGAGGCTGTCCCGCAGAGCAGGAATGGCCAGACCCAGCACGGTGGCCAACAGTGCAAGCCCGGCCAGCAGTTCGATCAGAGTCAGTCCGCGCTGGATCTGTGGAGTAGGCCGAACCATCGGAAGCACCTCCGTGTGCCTGTCGGTCCTCGTTGATAGCGGCTGCGCGGGTTGTCCCGGGGCAGCCTGGGCGTGTCTTATTTTCGCCAGCAGACATCGACATTGTCACCCGATGACGACCTTACACCTGTCTGATTCACGCCCAAGGTCCCGCAACGATCCGCGCTTTGCGGGCCTTGGGGTGCGGCTTGCAGGGAATAGGTTGTGGCTGTCACCGCGTTGAGGCTGAACGCGTAATATTCGGCCAGATCGTTGCGGCAGGCTGTGGCAGGAAGCGCCACGGCGACGCCAGCCGCGCTTTGGTCATAGCGCAGGTTGGTCGTGTAATACCGCTCCATCCACTGGGCCAGTTCCAGCAGACAGCCTTCCGCCGTGGCGCGTCTGGATTTCCGGACTGAATCCTGGTAGCTCGGGTAGGCGATCGCCGCGAGGATGCCGACGATCGCTACGGCGATCATGAGTTCGATCAGGGTGAATCCCTTTGAGCGGTTCATGGGCTTTCCTTTATTGAGTGACAATTTCGTGCCATGAGATGCGGCCGGTGGCGGCGCCCTGATTCAGATCTCTGTTGTCAGTGGAGCCACCTCCGCCAGCGTCGCCGCCAGCGCCGACGCTAGAGCTCTCCTCATTGCCCGTCCCGCCGGTTATCAGCTTGCCGCCGATGATGATGGACTCGCCCGGCATACCGATGCCGATATCCAGGGATGAGGTGACCACGTCGACCATAACGTTGTCCTTGCCGTCGAACTTACCATCCTGGTAGACGTCGAAAGCAACGTACTTCAGTCGGGCCCCCGTGAAGGGGTTGATGGCGTTGATATAGCCCGTGCCGCCGGGCTGACAGGGGTCATCCGTCGGGATGATGCTGCTCGCCAGTAGCACGGGCTCACGCAGGTAGTAATAGTTGGAGCGTGTGACCATCCGCTCGCCACGGGGCGAGGCGCCTTTCTCTACAAGGTCCAGATACCAGCCGCGCTTGCTGGCCCAGAATTTTTTGGGGTCATCCTGCTCCTGTGTCGATGGCTCCGAGAAGCTGCGTGCGGATTTTTTCTTCCCTGTCTGGTCCGTCACGGTGCCATTGACTTCGATCACACGTTCCACGAGCTGCTCGCGAGCACTGATGACGCTGCCATCGTCAATCAGGCCGTACCAGCTCTGGGTGGCCTTGTTCGCGGGGTCGTCGCTGAATATGTAGCTTCCGGTGCCGAAGAATACATAGGCCTTGCCCACGGTCGGGGAGCTCATCACTGAGTTTCTGATGACGGTAATGGGCGCGGTGATCGGCTGGGGTTTCTTGTCGGGGCTGATGGCGGTGAACAAGGGCTTGCCGCCGTAGGCGATTGGCCACTCCTTCGGACCGCCGGATTCCGTATCGAATTTCCAGACATTGCCTTTCAGATCACCTGCGTAGATGGCATCGATTTTTCCGTCCTTGTTCTTGTCGAACAGGCCGGGCGTGGCGAGGCCGTTGTCGCCGCTCGTGCCGGTGTCGATGGCGGTCGTTTTCAGATTTTCCAGGTCGAGAACGTAAAGAACCGCCTTCCCGTTGGTGCTGTTGTAGCCGTTTCCGAATACGGCGTAGACCTTGCCGTCGTTGAATTTGGCAAATTGCGGCCGACCCAGCACATAGCCGATATTGGAATCCGTATCGCCGGAATACTCAAGGAGCACCTTGGGCTTCGAGGTATTGCTGACGTCCAGCGCGAAGAAGCCCTTGCCGCCCCGTCCGGGCGCGCCGACCAAGTAGCGGGTGTCGCCGGTTTGCTCCTTGGTCGAAACGGCGATGTCGCCGTCCACGAAGTACTTGTGACTGTAGGAGGTTTTGGCAAGTTCATGGAGCTTGCCGAAGATCAGCCCCGGCACGTAGGCGAAGCGCTCGGTCCCGTCTTTGGCATTGAACGCATGGAGCATGCCGTCGTTCGCGCCGACAAACACCGTATCAATGTCCGCTGCATAGTAGGGCGCGGAGTTGACGATGTCCCCAAGCGCACTCGCGCGTTCACGCAATTTGGGTTCCTTGCTGCGATCTCCGCGCAGATAATCCAGCACATCCGCGCTGCCGAGGCTTGTTTGCTGCGATTCGCTGAGGTTGGACCAGGTGAAAGGTATTTTTCCGCCGTCCTTCGTGGTGATGACGTCGCGATCGCTGGCCTTCGGGATATTCATCGACGCACGCCACTTTGGTTCGGCGGTATTTATGCCATCCGAGGTGATGCCATAGGCATACAGTTCGCCGCTCCACTTGGCGCTGCTGAAAGTGGCCTGGAAGACAAGGCTATCGGTCTGGATGCTTTGGCTGTTTGCGGAAACCGCGCCCCCGCTTGCACTGCGTGAAATGATCGCATCAAGGCTTTTCTTCAGGGATTCCTTCAGCTTGGTCGGGTTCTGGACCAGGAAATAGGTGTCGGGCACGCCGTCGGCTTTGCCGTCCGCGCCGTCGTTATCCCATTCCGAGGTTTTGTCCGGCTTGCCGTTCTTGTTCGCGTCCATGAAGCCGCCCCATTTGGCGGCGTACCAGAGCGGGTCCTGGAGCAGGGTGGCCGCGGAGTTTCCGGGCGAGAATATGCGCTCGCTCTTGTTGAGGCCCTCGGGGCCCTTCAGATAGGGCAGCTTCTTACAGTCATCGGGAATGGTCGGCTGGTCGCAATAGCCGGGGTCCCGACCAGGCGGCGTGTTGAGGTAGTAGGGGACCTCCACATCTTCGTCCTGTACTACCAGATAGACGCCATCCCTGCTGGAGCCCGAGATGATGTAGCCCATGTTTTGGTACATGCCGCCAGCCTGGTAAGTGGGGGTGACCAAGACCTTGAGCGTGCCATCTTTCTGGGCGCTAATCTCGTATTCCGCGATGGCGTCCATGTCATGGTCCGCGCCTTGCTCCACATCCTCGTAGTTGATGCGGAATTTGGCGTAGTAGCGCCCTCCGTTCACACTTTTGTCACGATCGGCGGCGCCGGAGTTTGCGATCTGCTCGACATAAAAATCGACGATCTGGTTGGTGGGCTGGAACGTCGTCTTGCCTGATGTGATGCCAAAGCCGCCGACCGACTTGGCGAACGGAACGAGCGTGATCTTGCCGTCCCCGATGGGGACTTCGATGCGCGGCAGCGGCGAGGCCAGCGCGACCGCGAGCGTGCTCACGGACTGGGCGCCCTTTGCGGCATTGAGATCACTGCGCTGACCGAAATAAGCCACGGACGCAGCGTAATAACTACCCTGTTTGGTCGGCTCTTCCGGAGCAAGGCCGCGAATGGTTCCGAGGCTGGTGACGTTTTTCGGCGAAGGAGCCGAGTCATAAGCGCTTCCCGACTGACCAATGAAGTGCAGTCCGCTTGCATCGGGCTCGTTCTCGGTGATGGTGGCGGCTTCGGTTTGTACGTTGAGGCCCTCCAGATCACCCGAGAACGAACCGAAGTAGGAGCCTGGCAGTTGATCGGAGTCGAACGAGACGTTGATGTCCGAAATGGTCAGCATGCTGGCCTTGGCGCACCATTGAGCCTTGGCGGCGCTCTTGGTCGTATCGTAGGGATTGTCCCAGGTGGCCACGGGCAAGCCGCTCCCGCTGTCGGCGGCGCTATATTCGCTCGTCGCTTTCTCCTTGCCGGCAAAGTAGCGCAGGGTTTCGTACATCATCTCCGCGATGGGGTTGCCCCAGTCCACGAATTCACCGTCTTTCATCGGACGATCCACGACCCATCCACCGCCGTATACATCCCAGTTGGTAAATCCACGGATACGCAAGGCATTGAAGGATTGGACGATCGCGGCTTGGTCCGTGAATTGGCCATTGGTCTGGTTCACCTCGTCCTTGAAGGAACTCATGACCTTGCGCAGGACCCCGCCGGACGTGTTTTTCTCGTAGCTTCCGGTGAGCAGCCCGAACAGCATGGATTCGTTCTCGCCATAGTCATGCAGCAGGCCGACGGGCTTATATGATCCATTGGGGTATTGCTTGCAGCCGTCGTGGTAGTCCTTCGTGCAGACATCCAATCTCACGGTGTAGTTGCTGCGCGTGCCGCCGTGGGTGCTGTCGGTGAGCACCGGTCGTTCGGTGGATGCCCATTCCCAGACGCGCTTGGTGCTGTTCGTGACGACCGATAACAAGGGGGGATCTTTGTCTGTCCCGCCCATGAACGTCAGGTTGCCGAAGAAATGGCGCTTGCCATCTTCGGGCTGCTCCAGGGGGGTGTAGTCGCTGATTTTGTAGCCATCGACCCTGCGGCTTGTGTATTCCTTGGCCCAGGAGTGGGCCTCCTGGGGGATGAAGGCACGGCGGAGGACAGTCTGGGAGTCGCTGTCCACCTCGCGATAGCCGCCATAGAGCACTTTCCGGAGCGCGTCGATGCGGCTTGTGGTGGCGTAGTTCAGCCAGTTTCCGGACCACTTTCCTGGACATTTCCCTTTCGATGCCGCGTCCGCGGGGGTGAATTTGTCGGTGTTGTCAGCTCCGCCCGAGTGCGTGTAGCACAGGTTTGAGTCGAACAGTCCGTAGTAGGTGATGGCGGGGTTGAATTTGTAGTCGATGACCCCGTCGCCATTGATGTCCGAGGCGTCGTTGTAGGCCTCGTAGAAAAAGCGGTGGTCCTTGCCCGAGACCAGCATGGTCATGGGGGTGGCGTTCTGGTTGGTAATCAGGGGAACGTCGGGAATGGCCCGCTCGGCCAGGGCCGGTATGGCGTATCCGAGGCCGCATCCAGCGATGGCGAGGCCCATGGATTGAATCAGTACGCTTTGGCGAATGGTCGTCTTCATGACAGAGCCTCCCTTCAATTGGTGGCGTAGATCGATTGCAACATGACGCTCGCGCGGCCTTCGCGCGCGCTGCGGGCGGTGATGCGGTAGCGCTTGCAGAACTGCATGGTGTCCACATTCATGCGCTGGCAGGGAAAGTTTTCGCCGAGATATTCGACGAAGTATTCGGGCATGACGGCAAGATCACCCAGGGGTGTTGCTTGTTTGTTGGTGCTTGCCCAGCCCTGGAATTTCGGATTGCTCCATCGGCCTTCGCACGTGGCTTCGAGCGTGGTGCAGAGACCGGACGCGCTGCTGCATGCGCAATTTCCCTTGGGGAACCCCTCGTTGTCGGCTTTTGCCTGCGCCTCGGCGACTGCCTCGCCAGCCCGCAGGCCTGCTTCGGCGGCCTGGAAGGCCAGGCTGCGGTCGTAAGCGTTGGCGGTCATTTTTTCTTCCAGCGCCGTATTGCGAACGGATGCGAGTCCGAGGATGGTCATCAGCAACAGCATGATCAGCGAGACAATCAGGGCCGCTCCGGCCTGATCAGCATTGGGGCGCGGTGGATGGGTCATTGCACGATCTCCCTGTGACGCAAGCTGACAACATGGGTCATGGTCCGTTGCAGCGGATTTCCATCGGTGCCGGGCTTGTCGGCGGTTTGCAGGGTCAGGGTGACGCGCACGGCGACGACCTGGTTGGCGCTGTTTTCGTTATCGGCCCAGTCCGCGGCTACTATTCTGTCAGCGGTGACATAGGCATCGGCCAGGTTGCCCGTGCCCTTGTTCCGTGTCAGATATTCGATCTGCATGTCTTGCACGCCTTCGGCGACTTCGTCGGCGTTGCCCCCGTTACCGATGCGGAACAGCGAGCGTCCGCCGCGTCCGTTGTCACCGATGTACCAGAGTGCGCCGCTCAATATGGCCAGGGAGCCGTTGCCAAACGTCTTCTGGGTCTCGACCCCCGCTCCGCACACCGTGGGTACGCCCAGGCTCGCGGAGCAATTACCCCCCTTATTGTTGTGCGCGACGGTGGTCTTGCCCTTCCCGTAGGCGACGCCGGTGGCTTGAAAGATGGCGGCGGACTGATAGTCACAGGCCATGAGGATGTCACCGCCCCTGAAGTCGGCTTTGGTGGCCAGCGTGAACACGGGGTGGGCATGCGCATCAATGGCCACGCCCTCCATCAGTGTGCCGCTCCTGATCAGGATGGCGTCGGTGCCGTTTGCGCGAGCGGGGTTGGGTACGACGCCCGCCGGGTTTGCTCCGGCGCCCTCGAAGCCGACCAGTCCGCCGCTGTTCCAGTCCGCCCACCAGGCGGGAGCCGCGAGCACGGTGACCACCATCGGGGTGCCGCAGTGATTGCCGCCCGCCTCGCGGATTTCTCGCGCCATCAGTTCGAATGCGGTTCTGGCGGTTTCCTGAATGCGGGAGAGCCCTTCGTTGGTGCGGTAGGTCTGTTTGTTGGAGATGAAGACGCTGATGACGCCGCCGATGATGAGCAGTCCGAGGACCAGGGCGATCATCAGTTCGACCAGGGTGAAGCCCGGCGCGGGCCGACGGTGCTTGTGGCTGTGGAATTTCATAGGCGTGTGCTCGTGGCCAGCGCCTGGGCGGTGCTGCCCGTTTCGGCGCGGCTTTCGTCCCAGATGACGGTGATGACGCAGTTTCCAGCGTTGTCGCATTGGACCTGGCCGCAGGTGTTACCACCATTGCCGCCGGACGTGGCTGCGCCGCCTGTCTCGCCCAGTCCGGTTTTGAGGGCGCCGATCCAGGCCTGAAGGTCACGTTTGGCCGCTGAGCCGGTGTCGCTCGGTGTCGCGCAGGTCTTGCCGATGTTGTAGCCGCCCTTCAGAGCGGCATCCCGATTGGCACGCATGGCGTCGATGATGAAATAGCTGAGCATGATGGCCTGGGTGCGTTGCAGGCTGCTTTCGTTGTTCTTGATGGTGCGGGCCTGTAGGGAGGCGATGCCGAGCAGTCCGATGGAAAGCACGAGCACGGCGATCAGCACCTCGATCAGGCCGACGCCGCGTTGATGGCGGATAAGGCGGATATGGCGGTTCATGGTGCGGGGCATTCCTTGGCGACGCTGGGAGAGGGGGAGGCGAGGGCGATCCGTCCGCTGGCGCCGATGGTGATGTCGCGTGCGCGCATGTCGTTGGAGAGGCTGGCGGAGGTGGAGCAAACGCGCAGGGTGGTCGCGGCCTGAGCGCCGGTCGCGTAATCGCGGGTCATGCCGCTGGGCGCGAAGGCGATGTATGCGGTGGCGGCCTTGGTTGTGGTGTTTTTGCCCCGGGGGGCGATGTCACCGTGAGCCGCGCCTCGGGCGATGATAGTGTCCGCGTCAGCAATGGCGGGCGGATTCACGGGGGTGGTGTCCACGAACACGATCCAGCCATTGTCCCAGGGGCCCGCATCGGCGTTGCATTGCCCGTTGCCATTGTCCCTGCAAAGCACGGCGCGGGCATTGCGGCGGAGGGCTTCCGATTTGGCTTGATTGAGTGCGGCAACGATCTGGTTGGTGGCGGTCATCAGCCGATTGCTCGCAATGCTCGACTGGAAGCTTGGAATGGCGAGCGCAAGGATGATGGCGGCGACGGAGACCGTCACCATCAGCTCAATGATGGTGAAGCCTTGGGCCTTGTGGTGGTGGTGTCGCCAGCGGAGAAAGACTGGCGGGAGAAATGGCATCCATGCATGGCGGTCACGCGCTCCTGCGCGAAGTGGTCGGCGTGGCGCCGCCACCTTCATCCGTGAAAAAAGTCGTTGTGCAGACGCTATTTCAAGCAGTCGTCCGCGTCAATGGCTCGCGATGCCCGGCGGTGAGGCGAATGGGTTCCCGCGAAATTCTCTCGCGCCACGCCAGGAGGGGATTTTTTGCCCCGCCGAGCCAAGGCCGGGCCGGGCTTGGGTGACGATCCAAGGCGACGAGCGGTCGTTTTTAGATCCTGGGCGGCGCGAGCGTTGGCCGTGTTTACTTTCGCCAGCAGACATCGACATCGTAATCCGCTGTCCTTACACCTGCCTGATTCACGCCCAAGGTCCCGCAACGATCCGCGCTTTGCGGGCCTTGGGGTGCGGCTTGCAGGGAATAGGTTGTGGCTGTCACCGCGTTGAGGCTGAACGCGTAATATTCGGCCAGATCGTTGCGGCAGGCTGTGGCAGGAAGCGCCACGGCGACGCCAGCCGCGCTTTGGTCATAGCGCAGGTTGGTCGTGTAATACCGCTCCATCCACTGGGCCAGTTCCAGCAGACAGCCTTCCGCCGTGGCGCGTCTGGATTTCCGGACTGAATCCTGGTAGCTCGGGTAGGCGATCGCCGCGAGGATGCCGACGATCGCTACGGCGATCATGAGTTCGATCAGGGTGAATCCCGCGATACGTTTCATGTTCTGTGCCCTTATTGCGATGTGATTTCACGCCAGGAAATACGACCTCCCGGAGAGGGCATGTTGAGCAGTATCTGACCAAAGCTTGCGTCGGAGCCGCCAACGACCAGCCACTTGCCGATAATGATCGCTTCACCCGGCATGCCTACGCCAAGATCCAGCGATGTGGTGACATGGCCGTTGATCTTATCGCTTTCATTGAAGTTGGTGTCCTTGTTGACGTCGAAAAGGACATAGGCCAAGCGTCCTCCGGTGAACGGACTGATGGCGTTCACATAGCCCGATCCGCCCGGTGAGCATGGGTCTTCGGTTGGAATGATGCTACTTGCCAGCAATACGGGCTCACGCAGGTAGTAGTAGTTGGAGCGGGTCACGATGCGCTCCCCGCGCGCCGAGGGGTCTTTAAGGTCCACGAACCATCCCTTGAAGCCTGTCATGTCTCCTGCTGAGGCCTCAGAGAATGTGCGCGCGGATTTGCCGCTCAGGGTGCCAATGTCAACGATAGTGCGCTCTATGAGTTGTGTACGGCTTGTGATCATGATCCCTTCGTCAATCAGTCCGTACCAGGACTGGAGTGCCTGGTTGGACGGGTCCGTACTGAGCATGTAGCTTCCCGTTCCGAAGAACACGAAGGTCTTGCCATAGTTGGGATCGGTCGTCAGCGTGTTTTTGACGATGTTGATCTGTGCCGTGATGGGTTGTGCGTTGCCACTGCCATCCTTTGCGGTGAAGAGAGGCTTGGGCGTAGATCCGGTTTTGAAGGCGACATCCCACTGGTTGAGGTTGTTCGCGGAGGTGTCGAACTTCCAGACATTGCCCTTCATGTCGCCCGCGTAGACGTAGTCGATGTCGCCATCGCCATCCGCGTCCCAGAGGCCGGGCGTGGCCAGCCCGTTGTCACCGCCGACACCCGTGTCGATGGTCGTCTCAAGCCCGCCCGTGAGGCTGAAGACGTACAGCACCGCATGACCATTCGTGCTGTTGTAGCCATTCCCAAGTACGGCATAGACATTGCCGTTGTTGAATTTGGCGATTTGCGGGCGGCCCAGCACAAAGCCCATGTCGGCATCTGACACGCCATCGTGTTCCCACAGCACACTGCTTGCGGAGAATGTCGAGGGGCTGCTCACGTCCAGGGCGAACACCCCTTTCGCGCCCCGGCCTGGTGCACCGATGAGAATGTTTTGGCTGGGGGTTTGCTCATGGGTGGACACAGCCACGTCGCCGTCCACGTAGAACTTGTGGCTGTATTGCCCGTTGGGCAGAAGGTTGAGCTTGTTGAAAATCAGGCCTGGTATATAGGTGAAAAGCTCGTCACCGCCGGGCGGCGAGGCTTTGCTGGCGTCAAAGGCATGAAGCATGCCGTCGTTGGCGCCCACGAAAACTACGTTGATGTCTTCCGCGTAGTATGGGGAGGCGTGCACGATATCCC
Organism: Pseudomonadota bacterium; assembly: GCA_040756355.1. GTDB lineage: Bacteria > Pseudomonadota > Gammaproteobacteria > Halothiobacillales > Halothiobacillaceae > Thiofaba. The sequence goes on from JBFLZK010000019.1 coordinate 307,439, forward strand.
CCAAAACGCTGGCCCGTTCACGCAAGGTTCCGCCGCTTTGGGTGGTTTCCTTGCTGCGGTCCCCGCGCAGGTAGTTGAGCACATCCTCACTGCCAAGCGCGGCTTTTTGGGCGGTGCTCAGACTGCTCCACAGAAAACTCACTCCGCCGGCCGCGCCGTCCTTTTTGGTGAAGATATTGCGGCTGCCTGCGGCTGGGATGCCGCCCGAGCCCACCCAGGCGGGGTTGACGGTATCCACCCCGCCGGATGCCGTCACGGGGTAGGCGGTCAGTTCACCGCTCCATTTGGCGCTGTTGAAGGTGGTCTGGAAGACTAGGCTGTTCGTGCGTATTTGTCCGCCGTTCGAGGTGATGTTACCTCCGCTGGAGTTGCGCGCGATGATGGTGTCGAAGCTTTTCTTGAGCGATTCCTTGAGTTTCAGCGGGTTCTGCACGAGGAAGTAGGTATCCGGCACGCCATCGCTGTCGGCGTCCCACTCCAGGGTTTTGTTGGGCAGGCTGTCGCCATCGCTATCGACAAATCCCCCCCATTTGGCGGCATACCAGAGCGGGTCTTTGAGCAGGGTGGCGCTGGACGTGCCAGGCGTGAATATCCGCGTGCTGTTGTTGCCGGGGGCGGTGGCGCCGATATAGGGCAGTTTTTTGCAGTCGTTAGGGACGGGCGACTGGTCGCAGTAACCGGGGTCCCGGTTGGGCGGGGTGTTGAGGAAGTAGGCGTTATCGACGTTCTCGTCCTGCACTACGAGATAGACGCCATCCTTGGTGGAGCCGGACATGATGTAACCCATGTTCTGGCGAATGCCGCCCGCCTGGTAGGTTGGCGTGACGGAAACTGACAGAGTGCCGTCGGCATTGGCGGCGATCACGTATTCGCTGATGGCATCCATGTCGTGGTCGGCGCCCTGCTCCACATCTTCATAGTTGATGCGGAATTTGGCGTAGTAACGACCGCCATTGATGCTTGCATCGGAGTCGGCGGAACCCGAGTTGGCGATGGTTTCCACGTAGAAATCGACGATCTGGTTCGTTGGCTGGAAGTCGCCCTTGGCTGCGGAGATGCCGAAGCTGCCTCCCACGGATTTTGCGAAAGGCACCAGCGTGATCGTGCCGCCACGCAATGGAACCTCGATTCGCGGCAGCGGGGACGCCAGGGCGACGGCGAGGGTTGTGATGGTCTGGTTTTTTTGCAAATCGTCGCGCAGGTCGCTGCGTTGGCCGAAATACGCCACGGAGGCGGAGTAATAGCTGCCCTGCTTGGTCGGCTCCTCCGGGGCCAGCCCACGGATGCTGCCAAGGCTAGAGACCGTTTTGGGCGAGGGGGTCGTGTCGTATTCGGAGCCGGACTGACCGATGAAGTGCAGCCCGGTCACGCCCGTTTCGTGACTGGTGATGGTGGAGGCTTCGGTTTGTGCATTGAGGCCGCTCAGGTCGCCTGAAAACGATTCGAAATAGGAGCCGGGAACCTGATCGGAATCGAAGGAGACGTTGATATCCGAGATGGTCAGCATGTTGGCGCGGGTGCACCACGGCGCCTTCGCGGCGCTGTCGCTGGCATAGGGGTCGTCCCAGGTGGCGACGGGAAGACCGATGTCGCCGTCATACGATCCAGAGGTGGCGTACGCCGCCGTGGCGGCTTTTTTACCGGCGAAGTAACGCAGGCTCTCGTACATCATCTCCGCGACCGGGTTGCCCCAGTCCACGAACTCGCCCAAGTTCATGGAGCGCGTGGCCACCCAGCCCTTACGATAAGCTTGGTCCGTGCGGCCATTGTTGTAGTCGCGGATGCGCAGGGCATTGAACGATTTGACGATGGACGCCTGGCTGGTGAAGCGGCCTGTCGCTGCATCGACTTCGTTCGCAAACGAGCTGACGACCTTGCGCAGCACGCCCCCGGAAGTGTTCTTGTTGTAGCTTCCGCTGAGCAGTCCGAACAGCATGGATTCGTTTTCACCATACTCGTGCAACAGCCCGATCGGCTTGTAGGCGCCGTTGGGGTATTTCTTGCAGTCGTCGTGGTACGTGGCGGTACAGACCTCGACACGCACGGTGTAGTTTTTGCGCGTGCCTCCGTGGGTGCTGTCGCTGAGCACCGGTCGTTCGGTGGAGGCCCATTCCCATACGCGTTTGCCCGTGTTGGCGACTACGGAAAGCAAGGGAGGCAGGTCACTGCAATTGCCCAATGTGGCGCAATCCCTCCCCGAGTTGGCGGTCAGGTTGCCGAAGAAGTGGCGCTTTCCGAAGCTGGGCTGACTCAGGGGTGTGTAGTCGCTGATCCTGTAGCCGTCCACGGCTTCGCTGGTGTATTCCTTGGCCCAGGAGTGGGCGTCCTGGGGGATGTAGGCGCGCCGCAAAATGGTCTGGGAGTCGCTGTCCACCTCGCGGTAGCCGCCGTAGAGCACTTTCCGGAGTGCGTCGATACGGCTTGTGGTGGCGTAGTTCAGCCAGTTGCCCGACCAGTTGTTCGAGCACTTTCCATTCGTGGCTTGCGATACGGGGGTGAACTGGTCGCTGTTGTTCGCGCCGCCTGAATGCTTGTAGCACAAGCTCGAGTCGAACAGTCCGTAGTAGGTGATGGCGGGGTTGAATTTGTAGTCGATGACCCCGTCGCCATTGATGTCCGAGGCGTCGTTGTAGGCCTCGTAGAAAAAGCGGTGGTCCTTGCCCGAGACCAGCATGGTCATCGGCTTGGTGCTTTGTGTCGTGACCAGGGGTGTATCGGGAATGGTCAGCGCCGCCAGCGTGGCGAGGGGAAGGCCAAGGCATGCACCCGAAATGGCGAGAGTCAGCAGCTTCACAAGTCGGGCGGTGTGGATGTCGTGGTTCATGGCGGCCTCCTTCAATTGGTGGCGTAAATGGATTGCAGCATCACACTGGCGCGCCCGGCGGCGACGCTCCGGGCCGTGATGCGGTAGCGCTTGCAGTTCAGGCTGCCAGTCGCGTTGTTCACGTCGCACGGGAAGCCATCGCCGAGGTACTCGACGAAGTACGCCGGGGTGACGGAAAGACCGCCCAAGGTGACGGCAGCGGTTCTCCATTGGGTAAAGGCGGGGTTTTTCCAGCGTTCGGTGCAGTTGGGGTCCGGCGTCGCGCAGAGGCCATCACTGTTGCATGGGGATGTTCCACAGTTCTCGTCGGCATCGACGTACACCCCCGCATTGGGAAATGCGATGTTGCCGTTCTCGGACGCGGTCTTGGCCAGTCCCTCGCCTATCCGTAACCCTGCCTCGGCGGCCTGGAAGGCCAGGCTCCGGTCATAGGTGTTGGCGGACATTTTCTCTTCCAGGCTCGTGGTTCGGACGGAGGAGAGGCCGAGTACGGTCATGATGAGCAGCATGATCAGCGAAACGATCAAGGCCGCGCCTTTTTGGCGGGATATGTGCTGTGATGGCCGTGTCATTCCACAATCTCCCTGTTTCGGAGGCTGATCACATGGATCATGTCCCGTTGCAGCGGGTTTGCGCTGTCGACGCTCAGATTTTCCGTGGTTTCGAGCGCAAGCGTGACGCGCACGGCGACGACGCGGTTGGCCGCGCTGTCGGACCAGTCATTGTTGATGCTGGCATCGTTGGCTTCGACATAGGCCGTCGCCAGGTTGCCGGTGCCGCTGTTACGGGTGAGGTAGACGATCTGCATGTCACGCACACCTTCGGCGATCTCTTCCGCGCCGCCCGCGATGGTGCCCGTATTGCCGAACATCCCGAGGCGGTAGAGCGACCGCCCGCCTCGCCCGTTGTTTCCGATGTACCAGAAAGAGCTTGCAAGCTTCACAAGGAAGCCATCCTCAAATTGTTTCTGGTTCCCGAGGGCTGTGCACTCCGTCGGGTAGCCCAAGCCCTTGCTACAGTTGCCCGGGGTTCCGGTGCCGCTGTTATGAACGATGGTTACGTTGGTGGAGCTGGCATTCGTGACCTGGAATATGGCCGCTGTTTTATAGTCGCAGGCCATCAGGATGTCACCGTCGGCAATGCCGTGCGCCGTCGTGTTGAGCTTGAACTGGGCGGATGCCGGTACATGGTCGGTAATGGCCAGGCTTTCCATCAGCGTGCCGCTCTTGATGAGGATGGCATCGGTCCCGCTCACGCGCTGGGCTGTGCCGGTCCCTGTCGCGACGATGCCCGTCGCGCTCTGGTTGCCATTGAAGCCGATCAGCGAGCCAGCGGCCCAGTCTGACCACCAACTGGTTGCCGGGTTGTTGAGTACGTTGGCGACCAGCGGCGTTCCGCAGGGATTGCCGCCGGTTTCACGGATTTCCCGAGCCATGAGTTCGAAAGCGACCCTGGCAGTTTCCTGAATGCGGGCCAGGCCTTCGTTGGTGCGGTAGGTCTGTTTGTTGGAGATGAAGACGCTGATGACACCCCCGGTGATGAGCAGGCCCAGGGTCAAGGCGATCATTAATTCGACCAGAGTGAATCCGCCCGTGCGGGGGCATGTCCTGCGGTGGCCTGGATTCATAGCCGCGTCCTCGTTTCGATCGATTGTGTCGTGCTACCTGTCTCGGCGCGGCTTTCGTCCCAGAAAACCGTGATGTTGCATCTGCCGGTGCCGTCCGTGGCGCAGTTGATTTGCCCGCAGGTCTTGAATTCCGAGGATGTGGCGCCGGACTCGCCGAGATTGGCCTTCAGGGCGACAAACCAGGCGTTGATGTCCCTGGACGCCAGGGATGAGCCTGCAGCAGGCGTGATACAGGTCTTGCCGATGTTGTAAGCGCCGACGAGAGCCTCCGCGCGGTTGACGCGCATGGCGTCGATGATGAAATAGCTGAGCATGATGGCCTGGGTGCGTTGCAGGCTGCTTTCGTTGTTCTTGATGGTGCGGGCCTGTAGGGAGGCGATGCCGAGCAGCCCGACGGACATGACAAGTACCGCGATGAGGACTTCGATCAGGCCGACGCCGCGCTGGCGATGGTTCGAGGCTATGTTGCTGCGATGAGTCATGGTGCGGGGCATCCGGAGTTCACGCTGGGATGGGGGGAGGCGAGAGCGATCCGTCCGCTGGAGTTGACCAGGATGTCGCGCGCGCGCATGTCGTCGGAGAGACTGGAGGAGGTGGAGCACACGCGCAACGTGACGCTGGCGGTGGCGCCCGATGCGTAGTTGCGTGTCATGCCGTTCGGGGTGAAAGCGATATATTGGGCCGCGGTGCCATTGCCCCGCACCGCCAGATCACCTTGCAGCGTGCCACGTGCGATCGTGATGTCGCCGGTAGCGATGGCGGGGGTCGGCGAGCCGAAAGGCGCTACATCCACGAACACGATCCAGCCATTGCTCCAGGGGCCCGAAGCGGTACTGCATTGTCCGCTGCCGTCGTCCTTGCAAAGCACGGCGCGGGCATTGCGGCGGAGGGCTTCCGATTTTGCCTGGTTGAGCGCGGAAACCATCTGGTTGGTGGCTGCAACGAGTCTGTTGCTCGCGATGCTGGATTGGAAACTTGGTACCGCGAGTGCGAGGATGATCCCGGCCACGGCGATGGTCACCATGAGTTCGATCACGGTGAAGCCTGATTGCCTTGAGTACGGCCCATCGCATGTGGAGGTCGGGCGCGTGGCGGTGGCTGGAGCGGTTCGGTGCATGCGCGTTTCGATCCGGTTGGTGATATAAAACCTATGCTCTTTATAGCGATGCTCGTGGGGGGTGAGGAGCCATGACCGACAAGCGGTTGGTCAGCGCGGATGAGCGTGCGCCGGGCTTGATCCTGGGCGCTTTCTGCCGCGTCGAGATTTATCTCGCCGCGATCCTCGCGGGCGAGGGGGTGGCGATTCTGCTTGCCTTGGCCCCTGGGGATGTCGGCGATCGCTGGGTGCGCCTGGGGCTGGCCTCGTTGTTCATTCAGTGGGTGGTGTTGTGCTGGGTGGCCTTGCTTTGTCTGGCGCGAGGCTGGCTCGCCGGCTGGCCACCCCAGCGGGTGGCGTGGGTGGCCGTGCTGGCCTTGCCGCTGGTGAGTTTGCTTGTCGCCCTGGTGGCACACGGCCTGCTGAGCGATTTTGGGGTTCCCCTCGGGCCGTTGCCTCTGTTCCTGCTGCATGTGGCGACAATGGCCTGGGTGGTGGGGCTGATGGGGGTTCTGGGGTTTTACGCCTGGTGGCATGCCCGCGGGCAGGCCTTGCGCGCCAAGGAGGCCGAGTTGGTGGCGCTGCATGCCCGCATGCGGCCTCATTTCCTGTTCAATACCCTGAACGCCATCGCCAGCCTGATTCCCTCGCGCCCGGCGCAGGCGGAGCGGATGGTGGAGCAGCTCGCCGGGATGCTGCGCGTGACGCTGCTCGGTCCGCGCGAGGTCGATCTTTCCGAGGAGCTGGATTTGGCGCGGTCTTACCTTGCCATTGAGGCCATGCGCCTGGAGGAACGTCTGCGGGTGACGTGGAAGCTGCCGGAGCCGTTGCCGGAACTGCGCGTGCCTTCGCTGTCGATCCAGCCGTTGGTGGAAAATGCTGTGCGCTACGGTGTGGAGCCCTCGCGCGCGGGGGGCGAGATTCTCATCGCGGTTGAGCCCGCTTCCTCGGGCTGGGTCATCCTGGTGCGCAACAGTATCGCTCCGGGGGCGACGGGGCGCACGCCCGCGACCGGCGGTCACGGAATGGCGCTCGATAACCTGCGTGCACGCCTGGCGGGCCTGTCCGGCGGGGAGGGGCGGCTTGAGGTCGAGCGCGGCCCCGATGTGTTCGAGGCCCGGTTGTCGCTGCCGGTCGCCTGACGCATCAGATGCGTGATGAGATTAACAAGGATGTCGAATAAAGGGCTTTACTGGCCCTTTTCAACTCGGCTGGTCGTGGCATGGGCTGCGGCGGCCTGTGGGGATCGATCGTTTATCGTGATTGGTTTCCGAGCAAGCCATCCAGGGCTTTCCAGGGTGCTTTTCAACACCATGCAAGGCCTCGTTGGCAGGGCGTCGGGTGCGATGGCGCTGCGGAGGAACGGGTTGGCCGCGATGCCTGCCGGTGTTGCACGCAAGAGATGGGGGGGGCATGAAAATTCTGATTGCCGATGATGAACGCCTGGCGCGCGAACGGCTGGAGCGCCTCGTGGCGCGTATCGGCGGCCATGAGGTGGTGGCGGGCGTGGCCGATGGCGCGGCCTTGCGAGAGAGCATGGCCGGGGCCGCGCCCGATATCGTTTTGCTGGATGTGGACATGCCGGGTGAGGATGGCATCGCGCTTGGGGCTTGGCTGGCCGGTCTGGCGTGTCCGCCGGCGGTGATTTATGTCACCGCGCATCCCGAGCATGCGCTGCGCGCCTTTGGCGCACACCCTGTGGATTACTTGCTCAAGCCTGTGTCGGAGGAGCGTTTGCGCGTGGCCCTGGAGGCCGCCGGGCGTGTGACGCGCGCGCAGCTCAGTGGTTCCGGCGAGGCCGAGGGTGATCGCCTGGTGGTTCGCAATGGACGCAATACGCAGGTCGTGCCTGTGTCACGGGTGATTTGTTTCGAGGCGGGGGACAAGTATGTCACCGCCTGTCTGCCAGAGGGGGAGGTTGTGCTTGACGAGTCGCTGCGCGAGCTTGAGGACCGCTTCGGTTCGGTCTTGCTGCGTGTGCATCGCGGCACGCTGGTGGCGGTGCGGTGCATTGAGCGGCTGGAGTTGGCTCAGGATGGGCGACATTGGCTGCATTTGCGTGGTCTGGCCCGTCCGGTCGAGGTCAGCAGGCGGCAGTTGCGCGCGGTCAAGGAATGGCTGGCGGGAGCTGCAGGCGCATGATTGATGTGGCCTTGTTCGAGCCGGAGATTCCGCCGAATACCGGCAATGTGATCCGTTTGTGCGCTAATACCGGCGCGCGATTGCACTTGGTCGAACCCCTCGGGTTCCGTATGGACGATGCGCAACTGCGTCGCGCAGGGCTGGACTATCACGAGTTCGCCGATGTCCGTGTGCATGTTTCTCTGGATGCCTTGCTGGGGTCGGTGTGTCCGGCGCGGGTTTTCGCCATGAGTACCAAGGGGCGCTCCAGTCCGTTCGAGATGCGATTCGCGCCGGGGGACCTTCTTCTGTTCGGGCCGGAGTCGCGCGGGTTGCCCGAGCATGTCCTGCGCGCCATCCCTGCCGGGTGTCGGCTTCGTCTTCCGATGTGCGAGGGTTCGCGCAGTCTCAATTTGTCCAACGCGGTCGCGGTGACGGTTTACGAGGCCTGGCGACAACAGGGGTTTCCGGGGGCGGTCGAGTGAGCTTCGCACTGGAGCCTGTCGGGATTGTCCACAGCCCGTTCGCCGAGAAATTCGGCATTCCCCGCCAGGGTGGTCTGGTGGATGCCGTGCGGGCGGAGGTGGCTCTTTTCCCGCCCTTTGATCGCGAGGAGGCCTGGCGCGGGATCGAGGGCTTCAGCCACTTGTGGCTGATTACCTGGTTTCATGCCGCCAAGGGTGCATCCAAGGGTGAGGCGGGGCTGACGGTGCGTCCGCCGCGTCTTGGCGGCAATGCGCGGCTGGGGGTTTTCGCCACGCGAGCGCCCTATCGGCCCAATCCTATCGGTCTGAGTCTCGTGCGCCTGGAGGCCGTGCGTGTCGAGGCGGGCGCGGTACGGTTGATTGTGCGCGGCGCGGATCTGCTGGACGGCACGCCGGTCTTGGATATCAAGCCTTATCTGCCTTACGCCGATGCGCTGCCCGAGGCGGCGGGCGGCTTCGCGCCGGATGCGCCGACGGGTGGCTTGGGTGTGGCGTGGTCGGAGGGCGCGCGGATGGAGTGCGAGGCATGGGTGATGCGCTATCCCGATCTGCCGGAGTTGATTGAGGCTGTGTTGGCGCGTGATCCTCGTCCGGCCTATCAGGCCGATGACCCGGCGCGGGTTTACGGGGTGAGGCTGTATGAGCTGGATGTGCGCTGGTCGGTCAGCGACGGCGTGGCGACGGTGCGGGAGTTGGCGCCGGTGCGGGACTATCCATGTCCCTCACCATAAGGTTGCCGAAATAGGTATTTCATCCGGGCCTCTCCAAACCGGCGGGGCGCTTCAGTCCAGTTCCGGGCGTTGGTCTCGGTTGAGCAGTCCGGCGACCGCCGCCCTGGCAGGGATGCCTTCGTAGAGCACCTGGTGAACGGCGTGGGTGATGGGCATGTCGACCCCATGCCGTTCGGCCAGTCGCCAGGCCTCGCGCGCGCTGGGGAGGCCTTCGACCGCCTGGCCGATGGCAGCGAGCGCTTCGTCGCGGGTCTTGCCTTCCGCCAGCAGTAGCCCGAAGCGGCGGTTGCGGGACTGATTGTCGGTGCAGGTCAGCACCAAGTCTCCCAGTCCGGCAAGGCCCATGAAGGTTTCCCTGCGCGCGCCCAGGGCTTCGCCAAGGCGCATGATCTCGGCCAGTCCCCGGGTGATGAGGGCGGCGCGGGTGTTGGCGCCGAAATGCAGGCCGTCGGCGATCCCGGCGGCGATGGCCAGCACGTTCTTCAGCGCGCCGCCCAACTCCACGCCGACCACGTCGTCCACGCGATAGGCGCGGAAGGTGGGGCCGTGCAGCCACGCCATCACCTGTTCGGCGAAGGCGCGATCCAGGGAGGCCACGGTGACGGCGGTCGGTAGTCCGGCGGCCACTTCGCGGGCGAAGGTGGGGCCGGAAATGACGGCGGGCGGGGCGTGGTCGGGCAGTTCCTCGTCGAGGATTTCGTCCAGGCGCTTGGCGCTGCCCTGTTCGAAGCCCTTGCTGGCCCAGGCCAGGCGCGTGTTCGGCGGTAGGCGTGGGGCGAGTTCGCGCACGAAGGCCCGGAAGCCATCGCTGGGGGTCACGATCAGCGCGAGATCAGCGTCTTGCAGGGCTTCGTCCAGATCGCCCGTCGCCCGGAGGGTGTCCGGGAAGGATGCGTCCGGGAGGTGGCGCGGGTTGGCGCGCTCGGCCTGCAAGCGCGCCATGGTCTCCGCGTGGCGGCCCCATAACCGTACGGCGTGGCCGTTCCGGGCGAGCAGGATGGAGAGCGCGGTGCCCCAGGCGCCCGCGCCGAAGATGGCGATGGTTGCCGTGGCCGCCATGCGGTCAGTGGGTGGCGGCGCCTTCGCGCTGTTGCAGGTGTTGCACGTAGAGCGCGTCGAAATTGATCGGTTGCAGCAGCAGCGGGGGGAAGCCGCCCTTGGAGACCAGATCGGCGATGGTTTCGCGCACGAAGGGGAAGAGCTGGGTCGGGCACACGCTGCCGAGGATGTGGCCAAGCTCTTCGCCATCGAAGCCGCTGACGGAGAAAATGCCAGCTTGGGCGACCTCGGCGAGGAAGACGGTTTCGTCCTTGCCGTCGATGTTCAGGGTGGCCGTGGCAGTGATGGTCAGGGTGGACTCGTAGACGTCGTCGGCCAGTTTCTCGGTGGCATTGGCGACCTGGACGCCGATGTTCGGCTGCCAGTCCGAGGCCTTGAAGATTTCGGGGGTGCGCGGAGATTCGAAAGAGACGTCCTTGAGGTAGACGCGTTGAATGAAGAATGCGCGCTGGGGTTGTTGTGCGTCGGTCATTGAATAGGTCCTTTAGATGGAAATGTGCTGGCGCAGCCACTGGAGCAGTTGCGGCAGCGGCATGGCTCCGCTCATGCGGGCGATTTCGCGACCGCCCTGGAACAGGGCCAGAGTGGGGATGCTGCGGATGTTGAAGTGCTGGCCGAGCATAGGCTCGGCTTCGGTGTCGATCTTGGCAATGCGCAGGCGCGGCTCCAGGGTGCGCGCCGCTTCGTCGAGCACGGGGGCCATCATGCGGCAGGGGCCGCACCACGGGGCCCAGAAATCAACCAGCACGGGCGGGTCGTTGCGTGTCAGGAAGCGCTCGAAGGTGGCAGCGCCCAGTTCGACCGGATGCCCGGTCAGCAGCGGTTTGTGGCAACGCCCGCAGTGGCCGCCTTCGGCCATCCGCTCGGCGGGGACACGGTTGATGCCGCCGCAGTGCGGGCAGACGATGTGAAGGGAGTTGTCACTCATGCGAATCACCTTGCGCTTTCACGGGAAACAGCAGCGCGTCGAGCTTTCCTGCTTTGTCCAGGGCAAGCAGGTCGGTATAGCCGCCCACCGGGCGCTGGTCAATGAACACCTGTGGCACGGTGGACCGCCCGGAGCGGGCTTCCATTTCGTCCCAGAGGGCGTCGTCGCCATCCACCACGATGGGGGCATAGCTTACCCCCTTGGTGTGAAGGAGGCGTTGCGCCATCGTGCAGTAGAAGCAGGCGCGGCTGAGGTAGACGGTGACGTCCGCCTGGGGCATTACTTTTTTTTGACCGGCAGGCCGTCATGCTGCCAGGCCAGTATGCCGCCTGCCAGGTTGTAGAGCCGGGTGAAGCCTTGTTTGGCGAGCTGGTTGCACGCCACGCCGGAGCGGTTGCCGCTGCGGCAGTAGACGATCACGGGCCTTTCTTTCCAGGCGGCGATTTGCTCGATCTTGCCCCCGAGCTGGCCAAGCGGGATGTGCTTGGCATCGCGCAGGTGGCCGTCGCGGAATTCGTTGACCTCGCGCACGTCAAGCAGCAGAGGTTCCTCGTGACTCATCATGCGGGAGGCTTCAGAGGGGCCGATGTCGGCATACTTGCGGGTAAATCGCGCAATTTCGGAGGAAATCAGCATGAACAGGATGCCGACCGCGGCGGCGGTCAGCATCCAGTGTCGCTGGAGAAAATCGATGAAGTCCATGCTGATTATTGCGCGCGGCGCACGCCCAGTTTTTCCAGGATGGCGTCCAGGGGGCAGAAGCGGGTGATGCCGCTCTGGAACAGGTTCAGGCCGACAAAAGCGGTGAACCACAGCCAGCCCGGCTTGCCCAGGTCGACCTGGCCGGTGAAATGGGTGAGTACGAGGCTCAGCAGAATCATGAAGCCGGCGACGATGCGTACAATGCGATCGGTGGTCATCGATGGGGTCTCTGGGAAATGGGAAAACGTTCGCGGTCAGGCATTATGCGGGCAGAACACTTCCTGCATCATGCCGATCAGGCGCAGGGTGCGCGCATCGGAGACGCGGTAGTATACCCGGTTGGCGTCCTTGCGAGAGGCGAGGATGCCTTTGTCGCGAAGGATGGCGAGATGCTGGGATATGTTGCTCTGGGTGGTGCCGACGGCATCCACGATGTCCTGCACGCTGACCTCGCGGTCGCCCAGCACACACAGGATCTTCAGCCGCAGGGGGTGGGACATGGCCTTGAGTGAACGGGATGCGCGGTCGATGTCTTCGGCGCGGGTCAGCAGGCGCGGGGCGCAGGCGTCGATTTCTTCATGCACCATCGGTCGGTTCCTGGCTAAATCAGAATATCTTGATAAATGCTAAACGTTTTCCCGCGAACTGCCTACGTACTCGTCGTGCTTGTGCTTGTCTTGTCCGGTCCGTGCTCGGCGGATGAGGCGGCGCGCAAGGCCGAGGAGCTGAAGGCCTTGCAGAAGGCTCTGGAGAGCGCGCGGGCGGAGATCGGCGGATTGAACGCCAAGCGTACGGAGGAGGTCAAGGCGTTACGAGAGCTTGAAACTCGCCAGGGCGATGCCGCGCGTGCCTTGCACGAGGCGCGGGAGGCCTTGGCGGCCCAGCAGGATCGCCTGGCCGGGTTGCGGGCAAGGCAGGCCGGGCTTGAGGGTTCGATAGCACGAGGCCGCGATGGGCTTGCCGCGAGTCTCAGGGCGCTTTACATGTTGGGCGGGGCATCCGCGCTACAGGGGATGCTGAGTCCCGGCAGCCGGGCCGAGTCCATGCGCATGGAGGGCTATCTGGCGAGTGTGCGCGAGCGTCACATGCAACTTCTGGCCGATCTGCGGCGCGATCTGGACGAAAGTACGCATGTCGTGACTGAACTTGAGGAAGGAATGGCCCATCTAACCGGGCTGGAAGCTGCGGCGCGCGCAGAGCAGCAAAGGCTGGACGGCCTGCGCAGGAAACAGGCCGCCGAGGTGGAAACGCTGGAGTCCAGGCTTAAGGCCGGAGAGGTGCGCGTCGAGCGGATGCGGGAAAACCAGCGGGATCTGGCGCATTTGGTGCGCAAGCTGGAGGAGGCCGCTCGAACGCCGCCGCCTCCAGAGAAGGATGTGTCGGGTAGGAGCGACAAGGCTGGGGCGGCTCGGGATGAGTCGCCCTCCGTGGCGATCCAGGCCGCGCCATCCCGCATGACCGGCAAGGGCGCCATCCCCGTGGAAGGGCAGTTGGTACGTCGTTTCGGCGAGCAGACCGGCTTGGGTGAGTTGCGCTCCGATGGCCACTTTTATGTGGCCTCCGAGGGGGCTCCGGTGCGCGCTGCGGCGGATGGTCGGGTGGTGTTCGCCGACTGGATGCGCGGTTTTGGTCAATTGGTCATTCTTCAGCACCGGGGCGGTTATCTCAGTCTGTATGCTCACAATGAAGCTCTCTACAAGGGGGTAGGGGCTTCGGTGCGACGGAGCGAGGTTATCGGCGCCGCCGGGCGCAGCGGCGGGGCCAGGCAGACGGGGCTTTATTTCGAGGTGCGACGCGGCGGTCAGCCGATCAACCCGGCCAAATGGTCCGCGCTGGGGGGTGACTGACGCGCCGTGCCTGATAGACTCGCAGCAATGTTTTATCGCGCGGGACGGGTCCCGTGCACTTGAGGAGAGTTTTCATGCAACAGCGTATGCGTGCCGCGGCCTTGCTGGCGACCGGCGCGGCCTTGGGGTTTGGTCTGACTTTCGGTGTGGGCGTGCTGGCACAGCGGGAAGCCGCGCCTTCGACCGAGGCCTTGCCGATCGAGGAGTTGCGCGCGTTTACCGATGTCTACGCACGGATCAAGGCGGATTATGTCGAGACGGTGGATGACAAGACCCTGCTGACCCATGCCATTCGCGGCATGCTATCCGGTCTCGATCCTCACTCCACCTATCTTGATGTGGCGGAGTTCAAGGATCTTCAGGCAGGTACCACGGGTACGTTCGGCGGCTTGGGCATCGAAGTCGGCATGGAGGATGGCTTCGTCAAGGTTATCGCCCCCATTGATGATACCCCTGCGCAACGAGCGGGCATCCACGCAGGCGACCTCATCATCCGCCTGGATGAGAAACCGGTGCAGGGCATGAGTCTGAATGATGCGGTCAAGATCATGCGTGGCGAGCCGGGTACCAAGATCAAGCTCACGGTCGTGCGCAAGGGTCAGGAAAAACCGCTGGAGATCACGCTGGAGCGCGATGTCATTCGGGTCAAGAGTGTGAAGAGCCGCATGCTGGAGCCGGGTTATGCCTATGTCCGCATCACTCAGTTCCAGTCGCAGACCGCCGAGCAATTGATCCTGGCGCTGGAAAAGGCCCAGCAGGAGGCTGGTGGTACGCTCAAGGGCTTGGTGCTCGACCTGCGCAACAATCCCGGAGGGGTTTTGCAAGCTTCGGTCGGGGTGGCGGACGCCTTCCTCGATGATGGGCTGGTGGTGTACACCGATGGCCGGGTGAAGGATTCCAGGATGCGTTATGGCGCCCACCAAGGCGATGTGCTCAATGGCGCCCCGATGGTGGTGCTGGTCAATGGCGGCTCCGCTTCCGCCTCCGAGATCGTGGCGGGCGCCCTGCAAGACCACAAGCGTGCCCTCATCATGGGTTCCAAGACCTTCGGCAAGGGCTCGGTGCAGAGCATCCAGGAGCTGTCCGGAGGCGGGGCGGTCAAGTTGACCACCGCGCGCTACTACACACCGAACGGCCGCTCGATCCAGGCCGAGGGTATCGTGCCGGACATCGTGCTGCCGCAGATCAAGGTGGACAAGATCGAAGAGGACGGACAGCGGATCAAGGAGGCGGATTTGTCCCGCCATCTCGACAATCCGAACGGCAAGCCGACCAAGCCCGATGAAACCAAGCCCGCAGCGGCCAATGGCGAGGATGGCAAGCCTCTGGCGCAGAGTGACTACGCACTGTTCGAGGCGCTGAACATGCTCAAGGGCATGGTGATTCTAGGCAAGAAGTAAGTAAGGAGGCGTCCATGCCCCGCGTACTGGTTCCACTGGCTCCTGGTTTCGAGGAGCTTGAGGCGGTTTCGATCATCAACATTCTGCGCCGCGCGGGGGCCGACGTGGTCACGGCCGGGCTTCAGGCCGAGCCGCTGCGCGCCAGCCGGGGCACGGTTGTTGTACCGGACACCAGTCTCGATCAGGTGATGAATGAGGATTTCGACCTCGTTGTCTTGCCTGGGGGACTGCCCGGCGCCGACAACCTGCGCGATGACCCGCGCGTGCTGCATATTCTCCAGCGCACGCATGCCGAGGGGCGACTGGTCGGGGCTATCTGCGCTGCGCCCAAAGTGTTGGCCCATGCGGGGTTGCTGCATGGGCGCCGGGTCGCGCATTACCCTGGCGCCCTCAGTGCCGAGGAACTTGCGGGGGCCACGGATAGCGGTGCGGCGATCGAGTTCGACGATCGTGTCATCACCTCGCGCGGGCCGGGTACGGCGATGGATTTTGCCTTGGAGCTGGTTGAGCAACTGTTTGGTCATGCCAGGCGCGAGGAAGTCGAGCGCGCTCTGGTGCGCTGACCGCGCCCTCGCGTGCTTGGCGCGCGGGCGGCTGAAACCAGTATTTCAGCCGCCCGATAGCAAAACGCCCCGTGATGCGCAGGCACGCGGGGCGTTCTCTTTTCGGCTTGCGATCAGCGCTGGCTTGGAGGTGTTGCGCTGATCTTGTGGATGGCGAGGTCCGCGCCCTCGTATTCCTGCTCCTGGTCCAGTCGCAGCCCGACCAGCTTCTTCAGCGTGCCGTAGACCAGAAAACCGCCGAGCAGGGCAATGGCAATGCCCAGCAGGGTGCCGATGATCTGGCTCACAAGGCTGACGCCGCCCATGCCTCCTAGCGCCTCCAGGCCGAAAATGCCCGCCGCGAGGCCGCCCCATGCGCCACACAGGCCGTGCAGCGGCCAGACGCCGAGCACGTCGTCGATCTTCCAGCGATTCTGGGTGACCGTGAACAGCACCACGAACAGGCCGCCCGCGACCGCGCCGGTGATGAGCGCACCGAGCGGGTGCATCAGGTCGGAGCCCGCGCAGACCGCCACCAGCCCCGCCAGCGGTCCGTTGTGGACGAAACCGGGGTCGTTCTTGCCTACGATCAGGGCGGCGAGAATGCCTCCCACCATGGCCATCAGGGAGTTGATGGCCACAAGGCCGGAAACGGCTTCCACGGTTTGCGCCGACATCACGTTGAAGCCGAACCAGCCGACGGTCAGGGTCCAGGCTCCGAGAGCCAGGAAGGGGATGCTTGATGGCGGATGCGCGGTCATGCCGCCCAGCTTGCCATAGCGCCCCATGCGCGGGCCGAGCAACAGCACGGCGGCAAGCGCGACCCAGCCGCCGAAGGCGTGGACCACGACAGATCCCGCAAAGTCATGGAATTTGGCGCCGAAGCTTGCTTCCAGCCAGGCCTGAACGCCGTGGCTGCCGTTCCAGATCATGCCTTCGAAGAAGGGATAGCAGAGGGCGACGAGGAGGAAGGTTGCGCCCAGTTGCGGATAAAAACGCGCGCGCTCCGCGATACCGCCGGAGACAATGGCGGGGATCGCGGCGGCGAAGGTGAGCAGGAAGAAGAATTTCACCAGGCCATAGCCGTGATCGGTCGATAGCGTTGGCGCGGCGCTCCAGAAGTCAATGCCATAGGCCAGCGGGTAGCCGATGAAGAAATAGGCGATGGTCGCCACGGCGAAATCACCCATGATCTTCATCAGGGCGTTGACCTGGTTCTTGTCGCGGACCGTGCCGACCTCCAGGAAGGCAAAGCCCGCGTGCATGGCCAGCACCATGGCGGCGCCGATCAACAGAAAAAAGACATCCATACCGGTGGGAGACATGGCGACACCCTCGTCGTGTACAAGTCGAGGGCTGCACGATAGCAAAAGTCGGACCACCTTTTTTGTGCACGTCCGCCCGCGATGGATTGGCAGCGCGCACAAAAAAGGCGCCCCAATAGGGGGGCGCCTGCTTCGTTCGGGGGCGTAAGCCCCCTCGCGCTCATTTAGTTGGTGTAGGCGCGTTCGCCGTGGCTGGTGGTGTCCAGACCTTCTCGTTCGGCCTCTTCGCTGACACGCAGTCCCATGACCATGTCGATCAGCTTGAACAGGATGAAGCTGACGGTACCGGACCAGAGAACCACGACCGCGACGCCCCACAGTTGGCTGATGATCTGGCCCGTCGGGCTGAACTCGGCGACGGCATTGGCAGCGTAGTCGAACACGCCGGAGCCGCCGAGCGCCGGGTTGGCGACGATGCCGGTGCCAATGGCGCCGACGATGCCGCCGATGCCGTGCACCGCGAACACATCCATGCTGTCATCAATGCCCAGCTTGCTCTTGATCAGGCCCACGCCCCAGAAGCAGATCACGCCAGCGATGAGTCCGAGGATGATGGCGCCCATCGGGCCGGAGAATCCGGCGGCCGGGGTGATGGCGACCAGACCGGCGATGGCGCCGGAGGCCATGCCCAGCATGCTCGGCTTGCCGCGGGTCAGCCATTCAGCCGCACCCCAGGCCAGCAGGGCGGCAAAGGGGGCCAAAATGGTGTTCAGGAAGGCCATGGCGGCAGTGCCGTTGGCTTCCAGGTTGGAGCCGGCGTTGAAGCCAAACCAGCCCACCCACAGCAGGGATGCGCCGATCATGGTCATGACCAGGTTGTGCGGAGGCATGGGCTCCTTGCCGAAGCCGACGCGCTTGCCAATCACCAGTGCGCCGACCAGTGCGGCGACGCCGGCGTTGATGTGCACCACGGTGCCGCCCGCGAAGTCGAGAGCCCCCTTGCCGAACAGGAAACCAGAGGGATCGGCATAGGCAGAGGGGCCGCCCCAGAACCAGACCATGTGCGCCATGGGCAGATAGGAGAAGGTGAACCACAGAGGGGCGAAAACCAGCAGGGCGGAGAATTTCACCCGTTCGGCCAAGCCGCCCACAATCAGTGCCGCAGTGATGGCCGCGAAGGTGAGTTGGAAGATCACAAAGGTCAGTTCGGGGATGACCACGCCCGCACTGAAGGTTTCCACCATGGCGGAAGCGTCAACGCCGCTCAGGAAGGCCTTGGACAGGCCGCCGATGAAACTGTTGAGGCTGCCGCCGCCGGTGAAGGCCAGACTGTAGCCGTAGACCACCCACAGGATGGCGATCAAGCCGGCCACTGCCGCGATCTGGCTGAGCACGGAGAGCATGTTCTTGGCGCGCACCATGCCGCCGTAGAACAGGCCCAGGCCCGGAAGGATCATCATAAACACGATCGCGGTGGAGACCAGCATCCAGGTCGTGTCGCCTTTCTCCGGGGTCGGGGCCGCCGCGGCGACTTCCGCCGCCACTTCAGCCACCGGGGCGGCTTCTTCGGCGAGCGCTGTGCCTGTGACCATGCCACCGAGCATCAGCATGGATTTGATAAGCATCGAATTCATGGTGAATCCTCCTTACAGGGCGCCCGGACCGGACTCGCCGGTGCGGATGCGGATGGCCTGCTCGACCGGGGTGACGAAAATCTTGCCGTCGCCGATCTTGCCTGTCTTGGCGGCCTTGCCGATGGCCTCGATCACGGTTTCGACCAAGGCATCGTCCACGACCATTTCAAGTTTGATCTTGGGTAGGAAATCCACGACGTATTCAGCGCCGCGATAAAGTTCCGTGTGACCCTTTTGACGACCGAAGCCTTTTACTTCGGAGACGGTCAGGCCCTGAACCCCGACTTCGGCGAGGCTTTCGCGCACCTCGTCAAGCTTGAAGGGTTTGATGATGGCGGTGATGAGTTTCATAACTCTCTCCAGGTTGCTTGGTCACTCCGGCCATTCTGGAGGCCGGAGCGGCCTTCATGCCGGGGTGGATCAGAACGTTTTCAGGAAGGACAGGAAGACGCGGCCATCGGCCACTTTCTCGCCCGCCCAGGTATAGGCGCCCTTGTCGGCGTTGGTGTCGGTGTAGGCCAGGGTGGCGACGCCAAAGCCGAGATCCTTGGTCACGCCTACCTTGAAGTCGGTGTAGGAGGCGTCATCGTTGCCCTTCACGTCCTGGTAGCCGACATGGCCCAGCAGACCCCAGCCGCCGCCGAGGTCATAGGCGGCGGACAGATCGAGGTAGTAGCTGCCCTGGGTCTTGCCGCCGGAGGAGGTGGTCCAGCCTACGAAATGGTCGGAAACGACGTAGTTGATCTTGGCGCTGAGGATTCCATAGCTCAGACCGGCGTAGATTTCGGTGGTGTCCGGAGAGGTCGCGCCCGCGATCTTGTCGCCCGGGTAGTAGTAGGTGACAAGACCCAGGTCGTAGCCGACGCTGTCTCCGATGGAGCCCTTGTAGCCGCCGTACAGGTCGATCTCCATGCTGTTGTTGTCTTTGTAGCCGGTGCTGACCCATTCGACGTTGGATGCCCAGATTCCGAGGTAGAAGCCGCTTTCATGGGCAAAATCGAAGCCGCCCTGGACAGCGGGCTGGTTTTGGGTCTGGGATACGCCACGGAAGACGTAATCGCTGGTCAGGCCGAGGTTGCCGGTCAGGGTGTACGGATCGGCGGCCATGGCCGGGGTGTGGGCGGCGGCCAGTCCAAGGCCCATCAGAACGCCAGCGGTGATTTTTTTCATGGAAACGTGCATGGATGCATCCTCGAATGTGGTTGGGTTGTGTTGATGCAGAATCGCAAACTGCCTCAAGCATGATAGGTGCCAAATCCATCGCGTGCATTTAAATCAATGGATTACGGATATTTTTGCGAGGCCTGACGCAAGAGGGGCGATGCTCGCACTGTCTTGGTGCGGCACGGAGCGCCAATAAGAGGCATGGAGGCCGTGAGGCTTCGGCTAAACTGGCCGTAAATAGGTTATTTCCGGGGAATATATGCTCGATCCTAAGCAGTTTGATGAGTTCGCACGACGTTTGGGCGAGTCTCTGCCCGCCGGTTTGAATGAATGGCGAGCGGAGATCGAAAAGACCGCCCGGCTTGGTTTGCAGCAGATGCTGGCGCGCATGGATCTGGTCACTCGCGAGGAATTCGAGGTGCAGAGGTCCGTGCTGGAGCGTACGCGCGTAAGGCTTGAGGCGCTGGAGCGTCGCGTGGCTGAGTTGGAGGCAGGGGAGCGCGGCGCGACGGAGTGATCCGCCGTCCGGAAACCTTTCGAAAACGGCCAGGGAGGGTCGCCCATGACATTAGCCATTACCTATGCACGTGCCCAGGTCGGCATCGAAGCGCCCTTGGTCAGTGTGGAAACCCATGTCGCCAACGGGCTGCCTTCCTTCGCCCTGGTCGGTCTGCCCGAGGCCGCCGTGCGTGAGAGCCGCGAGCGGGTGCGTGCGGCTCTGCTGACCAGTGGTTACGAGATGCCGCCGCGCAGGGTGACGGTCAATCTGGCGCCGGCGGATCTCCCAAAAGAGGGCGGGCGCTTCGATCTTGCGATGGCGCTCGGCCTGCTTGCCGCGACCGGGCAGATCCCGCCCGAGGCCTTGTCGGGGCAGGAGTTTCTCGGCGAGCTGGCGCTCAGCGGTGAACTGCGCCCGGTGCCTGCCGTGCTTCCCGCCGCCTTGCAGGCGCGGCTGGCCGGTCGCGTCCTGATCCTGCCGCATGCCAACGTCGAGGAGGCTGGGCGAGTATCGGGCGTGAGTATTCTCGGCGCAGGGCATTTGCGTGAGGTGGTGGCGCATGTGCTTGGCGTCGCTCCCCTCGTCCCCGCAGCGGCGGCGCCGTCGCTTCCTTCGACCGCCGTGCCCGATTTGCGCGACGTACGTGGCCAGCATCGCGCCAAGCGCGCGCTGGAAATCGCCGCGGCAGGCCAGCACAATCTTCTGCTCATCGGGCCGCCTGGCGCGGGCAAGAGCATGCTGGCCCAACGTTTGCCCGGCATCCTGCCGCCCATGACCGAGGCGGAGGCGCTGGAAAGCGCGGCCATCTGGTCGGTCAGCACGCAGGGCTTTGACGGCGCGGCCTGGATGCGTCGGCCCTGGCGCGCGCCGCATCATACCGCCTCGGCCATTGCCCTGATCGGCGGCGGTTCGTCGCCCAGGCCTGGTGAGATTTCCCTGGCGCATGGCGGTTGCCTGTTTCTCGATGAGTTGCCTGAATTCGATCGTCGTGCGCTGGAGGTTCTGCGCGAGCCGATGGAGACGGGACGCATCGTGATATCGCGCGCGGCGCGTCAGGTAGAGTTTCCCGCGGCTTTTCAGCTCATTGCCGCCATGAATCCAAGCCCGAAGGGCGATGACAGTGACCCGGAAGCCGGGCGTCGCTATCGCGCACGTCTGTCAGGCCCCTTGCTGGATCGGATTGACATCCAGCTTGAGGTTCCTCCGGTGCCGAAGGAGCATCTGAGGCCCGATGCGCCGCTGGACGGTGAGTCAAGCGCCGAGGTGCGCGACAGGGTCCGTCGCGCCAGGGCGGTGCAGATGGCGCGCGCGGGATTTCCGAACGCGCGGCTTGGCGCGGTGGAGCTGGTCCGCGATGCGCGCCTCGGTTCCGCTGAAATCACCCTGCTGGAGCAGGCCATGGATCGCTTGGGGCTGTCCGTGCGGGGGCGCGACAAGGTGCTGCGGGTGGCGCGGACCATCGCGGACCTGGCGGGGAGCGATGCGATCCGCGCTGAACATCTGGCCGAGGCGATCGGCTACCGGGATCTTTCGCGTTACGGTTTCCGCTGATCCAAGCCACGCTCGGCGGAGCGCAGGGTATTCTCGATCAGCATCGTGACCGTCATCGGCCCCACGCCGCCGGGGACCGGTGTGATCCAGCCTGCGCGCTGGCGCACGGCTTCGAAATCCACGTCGCCGACGATGGCGCCGTTGGGAAGGCGGTTGATGCCCACGTCGATCACCACCGCTCCGGGTTTGACCATGTCCGCGCGTATCAGGCCCGGCTTGCCGGCGGCCACGATCAGGATGTCCGCCATGCGGGTGTGCACGGCAAGATCGCGGGTCTTGATGTGGCAGACGGTGACGGTGGCCTCCTTGTTGAGCAGCATCAGTGCCATCGGTTTTCCGACGATGTTGCTTGCGCCCACCACGACAACGTGCTGCCCCGTTACGTCGATGCCCGTGGTTTCCAGCAGAAGCTGCACGCCATAGGGCGTGCAGGGCGGAAAGATCGTCTGGCCGACCACCAGGCCGCCGACGTTGTAGAGATGGAATCCATCTACGTCCTTGTCTACGTCGATGGATTCCAGCACACGTCGCACATCGATCCCCGTCGGCAGCGGCAACTGCACCAGGATGCCATGCACGGAGGGATCGCGATTGAGCCGGTCGATGGCGTTCAGCACGTCCGTTTCGCAGGTATCGACCGGCAGGCTAATGTGCAAGGACCGGATCCCGCACTCCTCGCAGGCGCGGATCTTGTTGCCGACATAGACTTTCGAGGCCGGGTTGTCGCCGACCAGAATCACCGCCAGTCCCGGCTGCACGCCTTTCTCCGCCAGAGCGGCGACGCGCGGCCGGAAGCTCTCCCGCACCCGGCGGGCGAGGGTCTTGCCGTCGATGATGCGGGCGGGGCCGCACGGTGCTCCCACGGAGGTACTGTCCATGGTGGGTTAGTACCCTGTGGATTGGCCCGGCACCCACTGGGTGCCAGCGAGAGGCACGCGCGCCATGGCGGCGGCTTCGACGGTCAGCGCCACCAGGTCTTCCGGGTCCAGGTTGTGCAGGTGCGACTTGCCGCAGGCGCGCGCCATGGTCTGTGCCTCCAGCACCAGCACGCGCAGGTAGTTGGCCAGCCTGCGTCCGCCTTCGACCGGGTCGAGCCGCTTGGACAGCTCCGGGTCCTGCGTGGTGATACCGGCAGGGTCCTGGCCGTTCTGCCAGTCGTCGTAGAATCCGGCGGCCGAGCCGATCTTGCGCAGTTCGGCGTCCAGTCGCGGGTGGTTGTCGCCCAGGGCTATCAGCGCGGCGGTACCGATCGCCACAGCGTCGGCGCCCATCGCCATCGCCTTCGCCACGTCCGCGCCGGTGCGTATGCCGCCGGAGACGATGAGTTGCACCTTGCGGTGCATGTCCATTTCCTGGAGCGCCTGCACGGCCTGCGGGATGGCGGCGAGGATAGGGATGCCGACGTGCTCGATGAACACTTCCTGGGTGGCCGCAGTGCCGCCCTGCATGCCATCCAGCACGATCACGTCCGCGCCCGCCTTGACCGCTAGCTTGACGTCGTAATACGGACGGCTGGCGCCGATCTTCACATAGATGGGCTTCTCCCAGTCGGTGATCTCGCGCAGTTCGGCGATCTTGATCGCCAGGTCGTCCGGGCCGGTCCAGTCCGGATGGCGGCAGGCGCTGCGCTGGTCGACGCCGACCGGCAGGGTGCGCATGCCCGCCACCCGCTCGGTGACCTTCATGCCGAGCAGCATGCCACCACCGCCCGGCTTGGCGCCCTGGCCGAGCACCACTTCGATGGCGTCGGCCTTGCGCAGGTCGTCCGGGTTCATGCCGTAGCGCGAGGGCAGATATTGGTAGACCAGGTTTTCTGACTGGCCGCGCTCTTCCGGGGTCATGCCGCCATCGCCGGTGGTGGTGCTGGTGCCGGCGATGCTGGCGCCGCGGCCAAGGGCCTCCTTGGCCTGCGCGGAGAGCGCGCCGAAGCTCATGCCGGCGATCGTCACCGGGATCTTCAGGTGAATCGGCTTCTTGGCGAAGCGGGTGCCGAGCACGACGTCGGTGCCGCACTTCTCGCGGTAGCCCTCAAGCGGGTAGCGCGACATGCTCGCGCCGAGCAGCAGCAGGTCGTCGAAGTGCGGCAGCTTGCGCTTGGCGCCGCCGCCGCGGATGTCGTAGATGCCGGTTTCGGCGGCGCGCTGGATTTCCTGGATGGTGAGACGGTCGAAGGTGGCCGATTCGCGCAGCACCGGGGTGATGTGTTTGCTCATGGGGGCGATCCTCAGTACGCGGATGCGTTGTCGACTTTGAAGTTGTAGAGCTGGCGGGCGGAGCCGTAGCGCCTGAAGCTGGCCGGGTCCTCGTCGAAGCCGGCCTGGTCGAGCAGGGACTTGAGTTCGGCCAGATGCTCGGGGCGCATTTCCTTCTCGATGCAGTCGGAACCGAGCGACTTGACCGTGCCCTTGACGTAGATGCGCACCTCGTAGAGCGAATCGCCCAGCGCGTCGCCCGCATCGCCGCAGACCACCAGGCGCCCGGCTTGGCCCATGAAGCAACTCATGTGGCCGATGTTGCCGCCGACCACAATGTCCACGCCCTTCATCGAAATGCCGCAGCGCGCGCCCGCATCGCCCTCGATCACCAGCAGTCCGCCGTGCGCGGTGGCCCCGGCGGACTGGGATGCGTTGCCCTTCACCCGTACGCTGCCGGACATCATGTTCTCGGCCACGCCGACGCCGACATTGCCGTGCACGGTGACGTGCGCCTTCTGGTTCATGCCCGCGCAGTAGTAGCCGGCATGGCCGTCGATCTCGACGCTCAGATCCTGGTTCAGGCCGCAGGCCAGATTGTGCTTTCCGCCGGGGTGGGTTATGCGCCATGCGGATTCGGTCAGCGTCTGGCTCTGCTCGTGCAGGGCCTGGTTGAGTTCGCGTACTGGGGTTAGGGACAGGTCGATCGTTTTCATCTTGGCTTCACTCCGTGGGTGGTCGGCCTCAGGCCCGCTCCCAGATGTAGAGGGTGGCGGGCTCCGGCTCCCAGACGCGGGCCCGTTCAATGCCGGGCAGGCTGGAGAGCGCCTGGTATTCGGAGGCCATCGCAACGTAGTCGTCGGTCTCGGCGAGGATGGCGGGCTTGCAGGCGATCGGGTCGCGGATTACGGCGAAGCCGTCGCGGGTGCCGATGGCGAATGTGTAGAAACCGTCCAGATCGTCCAGTGCGTGGTCGAGCGCCTCCTTCAGCGAGTCGCCCTCGCGCAGCCGCCAGGTCAGGTAGCCAGCGGCCACCTCGGAGTCGTTTTCGGTCTCGAAGCCGATGGCGTGGCGGCGCAGTTCCTGGCGCAGGCGCGAGTGGTTGGAGAGCGAGCCGTTGTGGACCAGGCAAAGATCGTTGCCGGTCGAGAAGGGGTGGCTGCCTTCCATCGTCACCGCGCTTTCGGTTGCCATGCGGGTGTGGCCGATGATGTGGCTGCCCTTCATGCGCGCCAGCCCGAAACGGTCGGCGATCTCCGTCGGCAGGCCCATGCCTTTGAGGATCTCGATGCTTTGGCCGACACTCATCACCCGCACTTCGGGCGCCAGCTCCGCCAGCGCGGCGCGCCCCTCGGCTTCCGGGGCGTGGATCTTGAGCACCGCGGCGCTGGCGTTCTGGAACCAGTCCATGGCGCAGCCCAGGCGCGTTTCCAGGCGGCCCATCAGGTCCTTCCAGTCGAACGAGGCGTCGGCGGCCTGGAGCGTCAGCTTGATCCAGCCATCGGCCACCTCGTCGCCGTAAATGGCGAACCCGGCGCTATCGGGGCCGCGATCTGTCATGGCCAGCAACATCGGCTCGAACAGCGCGCCGAGCTTGGGTTCCAGGGCGGGGGTTTTCAGGTAGAGACCCACGATTCCACACATTTTGTCTTCTCCGTGAGGGCGGCGCCCGAAGGGCGGGCTGCCTGATCAAACGTACCGGGGCGGCGGCGCTCCGCGCCCGGTCAGAAAAATTCCAGATAGCTGTCCAGCTCCCAGTCCGACACATGGCGCATGTATTCCACCCACTCCATGTGCTTGAGCTTGAGGAATTCGCCGGCGATGGGGCCGAGCGCGTTCATCAGCACCTCGTCCGCCTCAAGTGCGGTCAGCGCCTCGTGCAGGTTCTGCGGCAGGATGCCGATATCGGCATCCTTGAGCTGGTCGGGCGTCATGTCGTAGATGTTGCTGTTGTGCGGAGCACCCGGCATCAGGCCGTTTTCGATGCCGTCCAGTCCGGCGGCGATCAGCGCGGCGGTCGCCAGATAGGGGTTGCAGGAGGTGTCCGGAAGACGCAGCTCCAGTCGTCCGCCGGGGATGCGCACCATTGATGAGCGGTTGTTGTCGCCGTAGCTGATGTAGGCGGGGGCCCAGGTGGCTCCGGTCAGCGAGCGTCCGACCACCAGCCGCTTGTAGGAGTTGACGGTCGGCGCGCATAGCGCGGCGAGCGCCGGGGCATGCTTGAGCACGCCTGCCAGGAAGCGGTAGGCGAGGGCGGAAAGGTTCATGCCGTTCGGGTCGTTGGCATCCTCGAACAGGTTGGTCTTGCCGTCGCTCAGCGAGATGTGCATGTGCATGCCGTTGCCTGGTCGGTTGGCGAAGGGCTTGGGCATGAAGGAGCAGAGCAGGCCGAGGTCGTTGGCGATCTCGGCGGCGGCCATCTTGAAAAATACGAAGTGGTCGCAGGAGGTCAGGCAGTCGGTGTAGGTGTAGTTGATCTCGAACTGCCCGTTGGCATCCTCGTGGTCGATTTGGTAGACATCAATGCCGACCGCTTTAAGACTGGAGCTGAGAGTTTCGAGGAAGCTGCGCGCACGCGACAGGCCTTTGTAGTCGTAGCAGGGCTTAAGCAGGGTGTCGCTCTTGTCGCAGGGGCGGATGCGTCCGTCCTCGCCCTTGCGCAGTAGGGAGAACTCCGGTTCCAGCCCGGTATAGAGGGTCCAGCCGCGCGCCGCGAGCCGTTCGATCTGACGCTTGAGGGTGACGCGCGCGTCGATCTCCCACGGGGCTTTGTGCACATGGCCGTCACAGACGATGCGGGCATAGCCGGGTTGCCAAGGCACCAGGGAGAGGGTGGCGAGATCACCCACCGCCATGTAGTCCGGGCCGTGCGGGTCGATGCCCATGCCCCAGATGGCGAACCCCGCGAAGCCCGCGCCGTTGGTGATGATGTCGTCGAAATGGTCGACCGGAACCGACTTGGTCTTGGCGACCCCGTGGATGTCGACGAACTGCGCTAACACGTACTTGACGCCGTTCTTTTCCAAAAAGGCCTTGGCTTCAGCGGGACTCATGACGGTTCTCCAATGGGGAGGGATAGGCGGGGAAGTTCATGGCAACGACTCGGTGCAGGTCTGGGCATCCACCGCGTCTCCGCCGAGCGCCTCGGCGATCTCGCGCAGGGTCTCCCACAGGTAGAGGCCATAGCTGCCATCGCACCACAGGCGATAGCGCGACCCGCCGTCGCCCGGCTGGGGCAGCAGGGTGACGCCGACGCCCGCCATCGAGGTCAGCGCCAGCGCGCCGGGCGTGACTTCCAGCGTGGCGAAATCCAGGCTGCATACCTGCGCGAGCAGCTCCGGCGCCCCTGCCCCGCATAGCAGGAACGCGGCATCCTGGCGCAGGACGGGGTAGACGCCGTGGGTGCGGGGCGTGGCCGCCAGCGTGTCCAGGCTTCCGGGCGGGCCGTCCAGCAGGAATTCGCTCAGGCCCAGGCGGGCGATCAGGCGGTCGTCGTCCAGCGCCAGCCAGTGGTTGGCGGTTTCCGGCAGGGGGAGGCCCAGATTCGCCAGCCACTGAGCTGCTTTGGGGCCCTTCACCCCGACGAGCTGGCGGACGACGGTCAGGTCGGTCAGGCTGAGCGTGGCGGCTGGGGCAGGACTGTGCGGCAGGGGGACGCTCATGAGACCTCCTTCTGCTTGAGGTTGTCAGGGTCGTAGAAGGGGGTCGGGGACACTGTGGCTTCGATCATCGCTCCGTGCTCGGTGCGGATCCGGAAGTGGCCTCGGGCAGCCAGGTCGGGATCCACAAAGGCGAGACCGATATGGCGTTGCAGGGCCGGACTCCAGGCGATGCTGGTCACGCGGCCCGCGATCTCGTTCCGTTCAATGACCAGGTGGCATTCCTTGGGCGCCAGTCCATGCTCCGGCAGGGTGAAACCGACCAGGGTTTGCTTGCGCGGCTTACGGGCGAGGATCTCCATGCTGCGCTGGCCGACGAAGAAGGGTTTGTCCATCTTCAGCGCCCAGTCCATGCCGATCTCCAGCGGCGTGGTCAGGCCGTCGGTGTCCTGGCCGATGATGATGTGGCCCTTCTCCAGCCGCAGCAGGCGTTGCGCCTCCACCCCGAACGGGCGGATGCCGTGCGCGGCCCCGGCTTTCATGAGCGCTTCCCAGAGGGCCGCGCCAGAGCGCGCCGGGACGTGGATTTCATAGCCCCATTCGCCGACGAAGCCGACCCGCATCAGACGCGCCGGGATGCCCGCGACCTTGCCTTCGCGCACGGCTAGGTAGGGGAAGGCCGCGGCGGACAGGTCGAGAGCTGTGATTGCGGCCAGCACCTCGCGGGCGCGCGGCCCTGCCAGATTGACGGCGGCATGGGCGCCGGTGTGGTTGACGATGCCGCAGTCCATCCGCCATTCAAGGTTCAGTCGTGACAGCTCGCGGTAGACGGCGGTCGCGCCGGATGTGGTGGTGGTGAAGTAGAAGTGGTCTTCGGCCAGCCTCGCGACTACGCCGTCGTCGATCACCACGCCGGATTCGTCGCACATCAGCGCGTAGCGGGTCATGCCGACCTTCATGTTGGAATAGCGCGAGGTGTAGACCCGCTCCAGGAAGGCGGCGGCATCCGGGCCGATGATCTCAAGCTTGCCCAGCGTGCCGACGTCGATCAGGCCGACCCCTTCGCGCACCGAGCGCGCTTCCTCGCGGATGCATTCATCACGCGCAACGTCGGGTCGGGCGTAGTATTCCGGCCGTCGCCAGTCGCCCGCCGGCATCCATACCGCTCCCAGCGCCTCGTGCTGATCGTGCATCGGGGTACGGCGCTCGGGATGGAAGCCGCGTCCGCCGAGGATCGCCATCGGTACCGGATGGAACATCGGGCGCGCGGTGGTGGAGCCGACCTGGCCGGGCGTGCGTCCGGTCAGACGGGCGAGGATGCGCAGCGCGTTCATGTTGGAATGCTTGCCCTGGCTGGGGCCCATGCCGACGGTGGAGAAGCGCTTGAGCAGCTCTATGTTGTCGAAACCCTCCTGCACCGCGTTCTCGAAATCCTTGAACTGGAGGTCTTCGTCGAAATCGACGAAGTTCTTGCCCTTGGGGTGCGGGATCATCGGCCACGGGTGGTTGGGCGCGTCGGTTTCGGGCGGCACGGTGATCGTTTTTGGCTCGCCGAAACCGGCATGCGCGGCGGCCGCGCTGCCCGCGCGGCGGCCATCCAGCAGGCGCGCGTCCAGCGTGTACGTGCCGTTCACACGACCGCAGGCGAAGACGCCCTCGGGCAGGACATCCGGCACGAACTGTGCGAGTGACGGTTCGTAGCGCATGCGCGTGCCGGCCTGGTACAGCAGGTTGGCGGTCGGGGCCCAGCCGACGCTCATGAGGATGCCATCGCAGTCGATGGTTTCGGTGATCGTTGGCGTATTCCCGCGCTCCTCGAACGGGCCGACACAAGCGGAAGCCACGCGCCCGCCATCGCCCGGCCGGGCTTCGACGATGCAACTGCCCGGCAGGATGCGGATGCCGCGCTTGGTCAGCGCGAGCTCGGCGTCGGTGAGGCAGGACTGGGGGCGCAGGTCGATCACGGCGGCGATTTTGACGCCGTGCGCCGCCAGGTCGAGCGCCGCGCGGTAGCCGTCGGCATTGGCGACCAGCACCACGGCGCGGTGCATGGGCTGCACGGCATGGCGGTAGAGCAGCCGTTGGGCAGCGGAGGCGAGCATCACGCCGGGCAGATCATTGTTGCGGAACACAGCGGGCTGCTCATAGGCGCCGCTGGCCACGATCACGGCGCGGGCACGCATCTTGATCATGCGCTCTGGCGTGACCAGCGGCACCCAGTGGTCGGCGTAGTAGCCGGCTGCATATGCGCCGGTGATGAGTTCGATGCGCGGGTGTGCGCGCGCCGCATCGACCAGCTCCGCGGTCTGCCGCGCGCGTCCCGGGTCGGCGCCGAGCGCATAACCGCCGCTTCCGCCGGGGCGTGCGTTCTCGTCCACCAAGGTGACCCGCGCGCCCTGTTCGGCGGCGGCCAGGGCGGCGGCCAGACCGGAGGGTCCGGCGCCGATCACCAGCACGTCGCAGAAGCCATATCGTTTCGGGGTGCGCCAGCGGGGGGCATCAAGATCGACCTTTCCGAGGCCGGTAAGGGCGCGGAACACACGCTCCCAGAGCGGGAAAAGGGCCTTGGTATGGAAGGCCTTGTAATAGAAGCCGACCGGCAGGAATCGGGCCATGGCGCCGAGCAGGCTGGCCCTGTCCTTGCGCAGTCCGCCGAAGGTGTTGACCGCTGTCAGCGTCATGCCTTCGTCCAGTGGGGTCACGTCGGCGCGGGCGTTCGGCTGGTCGCCGAGCTGGACCACGGCATTGACGTCATGATTGGCGAACGACAGCACTCCACGCGGGCGGTGGTACTTGAAGCTTCGTCCGAGCATGGACTCGCCTTCGGCCAGCAGCGCGCTGGTCAGGGTGTCGCCCGCGAAGCCGCGAAAGGATCGGCCTTCGAAGCGGAAGGTCAGCGGGCGGTCGCGGTCGATCCACTCGCCCGGTACAGGGGGCAGGCGTCTCATGGCTGCTCTCCGTAAAGATAGGTGCGCAGGATGCGATCCTGTTCGGTATCGCGTTCGGCGATGAACCAGGTGTTGCTGGGGGTGTGGCACCACCACTCGCGTTTCACGCCGGGCGCGCTGTTGCGATGGAAGACGTAGTCGCTCCAGGCATCGTCGCCGCAGGCAGCGGGGTCGGGCATTGCTCGTAGCTCGCCGCCGTAGGCGAATTCGCTGATCAGGCGTGGGCCGTTGATCGGACAGGTCATGATTTTCATGCGCGCATCCTCCTCAGTGGCCGACCGAGGCCGCGCCCTTCTCGCCTGTGAGGGCGTAGTCGCGGAAGCGGTCCAGGCTGAAGCCGCCAATCAGTTCGTGCGGACGATCGTTGGCTATGGTGTAGGCCATGGTCTTGCCGCATACCGGCGTGGCCTTGAATCCCCAGGTGCCCCAGCCCGCGTCCAGGTAGAAGCCTTCCACTGCGGTGAGGCCCATGATCGGGGCGAAATCCGGCGTCATGTCCGCCATGCCTGCCCACTGGCGCATGACCTTGACCCGTGAGAGGAAGGGGAACATGTCCAGCATGTGAGACGACAGGCCTTCGGCGAAGTCGAGCGTGGAGCGGGTGGAGTGCAGCTCGTAGGGGTCCAGCGCGGCCCCCATCACCAGCTCGCCGCGCGCCGACTGGCTGATGTAGGTGTGCAGGCTGCCGGACACCAGGATCGGGTCCAGCCAGGGTTTGACGGGCTCGCTCACCATGGCTTGAAGGGGATGCACATGGATCGGCGAGCGGATGCCGACCATGTCCAGCACGCGCGGGGTGAAGCCGGCCACCGCGCATAGCACCTTGCCGGTCTCGATGCGGCCGCGCGAGGTGTTCACCGCGCGGACCCGGCCACCCTCGGTCTCGATGCCGAGCACCTCGGTCTGCTGATGAATTTCCACTCCGCGCTGGTCAGCGCCGCGTCCGTAGCCCCAGGCCACCGCGTCATGCCGCGCCACCGAGCCGGGCGAGTGGTAAAGCGCGCCGAGGATGGGGGCGTGGCCGCCACAGCTCAGGTCGATCATCGGCGCGGCGCGCTTGACGTCCTCCGGGCCGACCACTTCGGAATCGACGCCGTAGTGTTTGTTGACCTCCGCCCGCCAGCGCATGGTGCGTAGCGCCGAGTCGGTGTGCGCCAGGGTGAAGTGGCCACGATTGGCGTAGAACAGGTTGAGGTCGAAGTCCTGTGCCAGGTCCTGCCACAGCTTGAGCGAGGTGTCGTAGAACCGGACCCCCTCCGGGGTCAGGTAGTTGGAGCGGATGATGGTGGTGTTGCGGCCGGTGTTTCCGCCGCCGATGTAGCCCTTCTCCAGCACCGCGATGTTGGTGATGCCGTAGTCGCGCGCCAGATAGTAGGCCGCTGCCAGGCCATGGCCGCCACCGCCGATGATGACCACGTCGTAGTGTTTTTTCAGTTCGGCGTGCGGGGTGAACATCCGGGGCTCCGGATGCTTTTTCGAAAGGCCGAAGCGCAGCAGTCTCCAGGGCATGGGGATCTCCTTAGCGGAACACCACGGTCTTGTTGCCGTGGGTGATGACGCGGTCTTCCAGGTGGTAGCGCAGGCCGCGCGCCAGCACGGCCTTCTCGATGTCCTTGCCGTAGCGGACCAGATCATCCGGCTGGTCGGAGTGATCCACGCGGATCACGTCTTGCTCGATGATCGGCCCCTCGTCCAGCTCGGCGGTGACGTAGTGGCAGGTCGCGCCAATCAGCTTTACGCCGCGTGCGAAGGCTTGGTGATAGGGCTTCGCGCCGACGAAGCTGGGCAGGAAGCTGTGGTGGATGTTGAGGATGCGTTCCGGGTAGCGGGTACACAGATCGGACGTGAGAATTTGCATGTACCGTGCCAGCACCATCACATCACCGTCCGCTTCCTCGAACAGTTCGGCCACGCGGGCGAAGGCCTCGACCTTGTTGTCGGGTGTGACCGGCACATGGTGGAAAGGGATGCCGTGCCATTCCACGAAGCCTCGGAAGGTCTCGTGGTTGGAGATCACGCAGGGGATGTCGATATTCAGTTCGTCCGCCTGCCAGCGGGCCAGCAGGTCGTACAGGCAGTGCTCCTGCCTGGATACCAGGATCACCACGCGCTTGCGCCGCGCGCTGTCGGCGATCTGCCACTGCATGTGGAACTCATCGGCGATGGGTGCGAAGCGCGCGCGCAGTTCGTCGATGCCGAACGGCAGCGAATCCGCCAGGATCTCCTGGCGCATGAAGAAGCTTCGCGCCTCGGCGTCGGCATGATGATTCGCCTCGGCGATCCAGCCGCCGTGCGCCGCGATGAATCCGCTGACCGCGGCCACGATGCCGACGCGGTCGGGGCAGGACAGGGTCAGGGTGTAGCGGCGCGCGCTAGCCATCAGGGGAACCTCATTTAATTCATGTGATGAAACATTGGTTCCTATCGTGCTACATCAAAAACCACAGGTCAACAATTTTTCTTGAGGAGAAACTTTGTGTGCGACAATGCCTGCGCAAACACGACCTGCGGCGGGAGTAATCAAGGGCATGAGCGAACATCCACAGAGCGGCCATTCGGCGGGCGGTAGCCTGGAGCGTTATCTGGGCGCGGCGATCCGCGAGATTCGCCTCGACCATGGCCTGACGATCGCCGACGTGGCGGCATTGGCGGGTATCAGCCGGGGCATGCTGTCGAAGATCGAGAACGCGCAGACAGCCACCAGTCTGGACACGCTGTCGCGTGTGGCACGTGCGCTTGGGGTATCGCTCTCCAGCCTGTTCCGGAGCTATGACGTGGCGGAGGGCAGCGCCCAACTGGTGAAGTCCGGCGAGGGCATGGAGGTGGTGCGGCGCGGCACCAAGCGTGGTCATACCTACCAACTGCTGGCCTATGACCAGGGGCCGAAGAAGCTGTTCGAGCCCTTCCTCATCACTATCGACCATGAATCGGAGACCTTCCCGATCTTCGAGCACCCCGGCACGGAATTCATCTACATGCTGGAGGGTCAGATCGAGTACCGCCATGGGCAGGAGACCTATGTCCTCTCGCCTGGCGATGCGCTGACCTTCGAGGGCTCAGTGCCGCATGGCCCGGAAAAGCTGATCCAGTGCCCGATCCGCTTTCTGTCGATCCTGATCTATCCCGACAGCCACGAGGCTTGAGCATGTCCACGCCCGCTTATTCGATCGATCTCGCGACGCCAGGGGACATCGACGCCCTGATCGGCTTGCTGCAAGTGCTGTTCGCCATTGAGCAGGACTTCGAGCCCGCGCCTGAACTTCAGCGGTGCGGGTTAGGCATGCTGCTGGAGCGTCCGGACGCCGCTTGCATCGTGGTTGCGCGGCATCCGCGCGACGGCGTGGTCGGCATGGCCAGCGCCCAGCTCGTCGTCTCCACCGCCAGCGGTGGCTATTCGGCTTGGGTTGAGGATGTGGTGGTGGCCGAGGCCCATCGCGGCCAAGGCTTGGCGCGTGCCCTGCTGGACGCGCTGAGCGACTGGGCTGAACAGTGCGGCGCACGGCGGATGCAATTGCTGGCGGATGCCGACAACCCGCCCGCGCTGGCGATGTATGAACGGCTCGGCTGGCGACCGACGCGTCTATTTGCCTGGCGCCGCACGCTGGATTGATTCGTCGCCGATGGCCGGGGGATCACTCTGTCGCTGAGTCTTGCTCCAGAACATGTGGCGGGGCTTCGGTGCTGTCGTCCTTGAGACCGACGCCGGTGAGCTTGAGGCGCAGGGCTTCTTCGATCAGGTGGCCGATCTTGTGCGTGGCCAGGGAGTAGGGCATGCCGCTGCCGTGGATGTTGGAGACGCAGTTGCGTTCGCTGTCCATACGGCCCCGGCGCGGTTCGTAGGTGATGTAGGCGCCCAGGCTGTCGGGTGAGCTGAGACCGGGGCGCTCGCCGATCAGCATGAGTACGATGCGCGCGTCGAGGGCTTCGCCGATATCGTCGCCCAGGGCGACCCTGCTTTGGCTGGCGATGACCACCGGCGCGCGCTTCCAATCCAGCCACGACAGTCGGACGCGCAGGGCTTGCAGCAGGGGAATGGCGTGGCGTTCGGCGGCGAAGGATGAGAGGCCGTCGGCGACGACGATGACCAGCTCGATGCCGGGCATGGCACGGGCCGCCGCGTGCAGGGCGGGCAGGCTGTCGGGATGCAGGCGGCGGCCCTGGTCGGGGCGCAGCAGGTAGGCGGTGCGGTCGCGCGCCTCGCTGCGCGCGCGCAGCACCCCGAAGCCTTCGGCGGCGA
>JBFLZK010000020.1:0-245979 GCA_040756355.1 Pseudomonadota bacterium
CTTCGCTCAATATCATGTATTTAACGTCTTGTATAGGCATCAAATTTCGCGCCAATATAAAGCCTGCATACGACTTCGCGTTTGATAAGCATCCAACGGTTGCTCATGGCTATCTGAGCTTAACGTGTTTTATACGGCGCAAGCGCCGTATAACTCAACAAGAAGTCGCCGTGTAACAGGTTGTGACTCATGCAAACTCCTTGATTTGGAATGGATTCGTGTTCGTTAGTACGGCGGTGGTTGCTGACAAACACGGCGCATGGGCGACGTACATGGTTGGGGAGCTGAAAGTCGTGATCGACCGAGCGGTGGGTTCTGTGCATCCAGCCGCAAGCGCACGCATAAAACCCCGGCGCTGGGGCAGGGCCGGGGTTTGTATGGGGGGGGCGGGGGGATGCGGGGGCTGTTTGCCTGCCATGGCCGGTTTTCCTTGGGCGGCGGCTGGGTTTGCCTGATTCTCACTCCGCTCTTGGGTTTGAATCAAGCTCTTGACTGGATGGCTGGCGGCTGGAGGGGCGCCCTTCAGTCGCCCAGTTCTACCTTGACCCATATCTGATTCGTCCGCTCCCTTGTGCTTGCGTTCCAGCCGCTGGTGCGTGTTTCCGTGGTGTCCACGCCGCCCAGGGGGACCCATTGTCCGAGCGGGGCGAGGATTTGGGTGTTGATGTGCTGCACGTCCAGGGTGCGCGGATGGCGTGGGTCCACGCGGGCTTCGTGCGGGGTGATGTCGAGCATGACTTGCTGGCCTTGCAGGCGGGGGGTGACGCTGAGCCAGCGGCCGGTGCTCTGGATGCGGGTGCTGGGGACGACGGCAACGCCGCCAGGGTAGGGGATGACGGAGGGTTCGGTGATGGCGGTGTCTTCGCCCACGCGCAGGCGGGCGGGTTGGCCTTCCGCGACGCGGATGCGTTGGGTGTCGTCGCGTCCGGTGTGGTCTTCCCGGGCTCCGGCTCCGCCTTGGATGGCGATGCCTTGCGGGCTGACTTGCATGGTTGTCTGGGCGTTTTCGCGTGTGCGGAGGTCCTGCGCGCTGGCGCGTACGCTGATGATGAGGGTGCGGGGGGCGCGGTCCAGGTTGTCGAGCATGCGCTGTACCTGGCCGATGGTTTCGGGCGAGGCGCGCAGGATGAGTTGGCTGCCTTGGCCGCTGATGGCTTCGTCACCGCGCAGGATGGGCAGGATGAGGGGGATGATGTCCTCGGCGGGGCGATTTTGAAGTTCGATGATTTCGATCCGGTCGGCCCGCGCCGGGAGTGACAGGGTCAGGCCGCCGAGGCTGAGGGCGGGGAGGATGAGGAGCAGGGGCAGGATTCGGCGCATGGCGGGATTCCGGTTGGGGCGCGTGTTGCCGATTGTGGCGTGGAAAATCCGTTGAGGCGATTCCCTCGTGGGCGTTGCGAAGGAACGATGGGCTTCAAGGCGCCCCATGTTCAGAATGGTGCGGGGCTTTCCATGATCATGCGTTCGCCGCTGCGGGGATGGGTGAATGCCAGCCGGGTGGCGTGGAGAAGCAGGCGTGGGGCGGCGCGCTGGATGTCTTCGGGGGCGTAGAGGGTGTCGCCCAGGATGGGGTGGCCGATGTGCAGCATGTGCACGCGCAATTGGTGCGAGCGGCCGGTGATGGGGTGGAGGGCGACGCGGGTGTGTGAGCCTTCTTCGCCGATGACTTCCCAATGGGTGATCGAAGGACGGCCTTCCGGGGTGACGAGGTGGCGCGGGGCGCGGGCGCGATCCGGGCCGAGCGGCGCATCGACGGCGCCGCTCGGCTTGTTCATGTGACCCTGTACAACCGCGATGTAGGTCTTTTCCGTCTGGCGGTCCTGGAACTGGATGGACAGCGCGCGGTGGCTGGCGGCATTGAGGGCGATCAGCATGAGGCCGGAGGTGTCCCAGTCCAGCCGGTGGACGATGCGCGCCTGCGGCAGTTCGGCCTGGATGCGTGTGATGAGGCTGTCGCTCTTGCTGGGGCCGACGCCGGGCTGGGTGAGCATGCGGGTGGGTTTGGCGACCACCAGCAGGTCTTCGTCTTCGTGCAGTACGTCGTAGCCGGGGTAGGGGATGGCGGGGTCGGTGGCGATCATGCGGTGTGGTTGGCGAGGGCGGCGCGCAGGTGTTGCTGGAGGGTTTCGCGCTGGGTTTCGTCGAGCGCCCGTGTGTGGCCTTCCTGCGGGCGGGTGCTGACGAAGAAGGTGTCGATGGCCTTTTCGCCGAGGGTGTTGATGACCGCGCCTTGCAGCCGCACGCCAGATTGCGCCAGGGCCAGGCCGACGCGCGCGAGAAGGCCGGGGCGGTCGCCGGTTTCGAGCTGGACACGGGTGCATTCGCCGCCACGCGCGGTATCCATGACGATCACGGTGGGCACGTCGAAGTGGCGCAGTTGTGGCGATACGCGGCGGATGCCGAGTTGGAGCGGGGTGTCTTCCGGCTGGGAGAGGGTTTCTTCGATCTGGCGGATCAGCTCAAGCTGGGTCCACTCGTCGAGCAGGGGCTGGCCCTGGTTGTCGAGGAAGAGGATGTCTTCCACCGCCATGTCGTCGCGCGTGCCGCTGATGTGGGCGGCCTGGATGTCAAGGCCCATGCGGTCCAGCGTGGCGGCGATGCGGGCGAAGATGTTGGCCTGGTCGGGGGTGCAGACGAACAGTTCGGTGGCTTGCCGCTCCGGATCGTTGCGCAGCATGACCAGCGGCCAGTCTTGCGCCCGGAGGATGGCGCTCATCTGCCAGTTCAGGCTGGCGGCGTCGTGGCGCTGGAGGTGGCGCTCGGGCAGGCTGTCCCAGAGTCTGGCGGCCTTGGGTGGGTCGAAACCTTTTTCCGCAAGCAAGCTGAGGGTCTGGCCGCGCAGGGTGGCAAGGTCGGTCGCGGCCTGTTCGGCATCCAGCACGGAGCGTGTCTTGCGGTAGAGCGCGCGCAGCAGGGAGGCGCGCCATTCGCTCCAGAGTGTGGGGTTGGTGCCGCGAATGTCGGCCACGGTGAGCATGTAGAGCGCGTCCAGGCGGCGGCGGGTGGCGACGACGGCGGCGAATTCGCGCACGACCTCGGGGTCTTCAATGTCGCGTCGCTGGGCGGTGACGGACAGGCTGAGGTGTTCGCGCACCAGCCAGACGACCAGTTCGGTGTCTTCATCCGGTAGTCCGTGCAGGCGGCAGAAGGCGCGCGCGTCTTCCGCACCCAGTTCTTCGTGATGGCCGCCACGGCCCTTGGCGATGTCGTGGAAAAGCGCGGCGAGAATCAGCAGCTCCGGTTTGTCGAAAAGGGCGAACAGTTCGTGCGCTAGCGGGCTTTCGTCCTTGTGCGCGGGGATGGCGAAACGGCGGATGTTGCGGATGACGAACAGGGTGTGCTCGTCCACCGTGTAGAGGTGGAACAGGTCGAACTGCATGCGTCCGGTGATCTGTTCGAAGGCGGGCAGGTAGGCGGCGAGCAGGCCGATGCGGTTCATCCGCTTGAGCGATTCGTTCACCCCGTAGCCATGTCGCAGGATGTCCATGAACAGGGTGCGCGCCAGCGGGTTGGTGCGCGCTTCATCGCGCATGAGCTGGATGTGGCTGCGCAACTGGCGCAGGGTGCTGGCGCGGATGCCGTGGATCTCGGGGTGAAGCTGCATGAGGTGGAACATCTCCAGCATCGCCCAGGGGGCGAGCATGAAGATCTGTGCATGCTGGGTTTCGATCAGCCCTTCGCGCACGTTGAAGCGCGGGTTGAGCGCTCGCGCATCCCCCGTGGGCGGGAACAGGCGTTCGTCGAATTGCTGGATGACCAGGTCGGTGAGGCGTTCAATGGCCATCACGGCGCGGAAATAGCCTTGCATGAAGGCTTCCACCGCGGCATTCGGGGCATCGTCCGCATGCGCATGGCCGAACTCGGTGGCCAGCGCTTTCTGGTGGATAAGCA
Source organism: Pseudomonadota bacterium (assembly GCA_040756355.1). Classification (GTDB taxonomy): domain Bacteria; phylum Pseudomonadota; class Gammaproteobacteria; order Halothiobacillales; family Halothiobacillaceae; genus Thiofaba. The sequence continues at coordinate 3,892 of JBFLZK010000020.1, forward strand.
GCAGCCGGTCTTCGTGGCGGCCTGTCAGTGTGTGCAGCGTGTAGCGGACACGGCCCAGAAAGTCTACGCGCCGCTCCAGATCGTCCGCTTCTTCGCGGGTCAGCAGCCCTTGTTCAACCAAGGTTTCCTTGTTCGCGTCGCCAAGAACCCGATAGCCCAGCCAGCGCAGCATGTGCCAGTCGCGCAGGCCGCCCGGGCTTTCCTTCACGTTCGGTTCGATCTTGTAGCCGGAGTGATCGTATTTGCGGTGACGGGCGATCTGTTCCGCTTTCTTGGCAAGGAAAAAATCCTGCGCGGGCCAGATGTGCCCAAGCCCTTCGCGCAGTTCGTCCCACAGGGCGCGCTCGCCGATCATGAAGCGCGCTTCGAGCAGGTTGGTGACGATGGAAACATCTTCTCCGGCGATGCTCAGGCAGGCATCCAGCGGGCGTGTGCTGTGGCCGAGGTTGAGCCCGAGGTCCCACAGCGCGCCGATGAATCGCTCCACACGGGGCGCGAGGGCATCGGCCATGGCCGGGTCGAGCAGGACCAGCACGTCGATGTCCGAGTGCGGGAAGAGTTCTCCGCGACCGTAGCCGCCAACCGCCAGCAGGGCGGCGCCGCGATCGTCCAGTTCGTGCTCTCGCCAGGCTGCCTCCAGCAGGGCATCCACGCACGCGACCCGGCGCGCGAACAAGTCCGCCAGCGGGACGCCGGAACGCAACAGGGCGGTATCGTCGTCCCTGAGCGCGGCCAGCGCGGCGCGGGCTTGTTCCAGATCGGCGCGGATCATGCGGTCGTGGCGGGGGAGAGCGTGAGGATTTCCACGCCGTCGTCCGTCACAAGCAGGGTGTGTTCCCATTGGGCGGAGAGGGAGTGATCCTTGGTGACGACGGTCCAGCCATCGTTGAGCAGCTTCGTATGGCGTTTGCCCGCGTTGATCATGGGCTCGATGGTGAAGGTCATGCCCGGCTCCAGCATGGGGCCATCGCCCGGCTGGCCGTAATGCAGCACCTGGGGCTCTTCATGGAAGGCCTTGCCGATGCCATGGCCGCAGTATTCGCGCACGACGGAAAAACCATTCTTCTCGGCGTGTATTTGGATCAGGTGGCCGATGGCGCCAAGATCGACGCCGGGCTTCACGGCTTCGATGCCGATCTCCAGGCATTCGCGAGTGACGCGCACCAGACGCTTGGCGAGGATGGAGACCTCGCCGATTTCATACATGCGGCTGGTATCCCCGAAGTAGCCATCCTTGATGACGGTCACGTCGATGTTGATGATGTCGCCTTTTTTCAGCACCTTGTCGCCAGGAATGCCGTGGCAGATCTGGTGATTGATGGAGGTGCAGATCGATTTCGGAAAGCCGTGGTAACCCAGGGTGGCGGGTACGCTGCCCTGTACGTTGACCATGTAGTCATGAGCGAGGCGGTCAAGTTCGCCGGTGGTCACGCCGGCGATCACATGCGGTGCGAGGTAGTCCAGTACTTCGGCCGCGAGACGGCCCGCGATGCGCATTTTTTCGATGTCTTCCGGTGTCTTGATGATGATGCTCATGCGTGAATGGCGGCCAGCGCGGGTAAAAGTTATGAGAAGTTGGCGATTCTAGCAGGATGTTGAAAAAGGGCTTTCCTGCCCCCTTTGCAATTTGGTCTGTCGCGGCGGAGTCGCGGCGGACTGGGACGGCGTTTCATGCTTGACTTTGCAGGCGTCGAAAATCATCATCGCGGGCCTTCGGAAGCGTGGCCGAGCGGTTTAAGGCAGCGGTCTTGAAAACCGCCGAGTCGAAAGGCTCCGTGAGTTCGAATCTCACCGCTTCCGCCATATTTTTTGGGCAATCGACTGAAATTAAAAGATTTTTTCGATTGCCCTGCCGCTCTGGCAAGATGCTGAAAAACCTCTTCCTTGAGTTTTCATGCCCGGACCCAGCATCTTCAAATCAATCACTTACGTGATCGACTTGCGTGCGGGGCATCCATGTCCCGCTTTATCAGGCTGCTGAAACAAGTATTTCAGCAGCCTGCCAGGGTCGTCTCTGGTCTGAAAACGTTCGGCCTGAAACGATCGCTCACGCCTTGCGCCGCCATGCCGATACATCCATGGAGCGCTCCGTCATCTCGCGGAGTGGAAAGGTAGGCTATGCTCCACGGTCAATATCACCACGCGTCCATGCCGTGAAAACCAGACTGCTCCTGTTATTCCTGCTGTTGCCGTTTGCCGCCGCTTGTCTGGCGGAGCCGGTGGATTTGCCCGGGCGCTGGTTCGATGCGGGGTCGGGTTGGGTCTACCAGGGCGGCTTGAGCCCCGATCATGCGGGACTTGCTCCTGTGCAGGGCGTGTCTCTGACTGGGGGGCGCTTTGTGTTCCAGAGCGATTTCGAGGTGGCCAAGGATGGGCGCTATGTCATCGATTTCAAGAACACGAGCATCATCGCCCATTTCCGCCATGTGATTCTTGATGCGCGGCAGCAGCCGGTGGCGACCTTCGAGGGCGGTATCGAGAGCCGAGTCGGCAACGATTTTACATTGCGGCATGGGCGGGAGGTTGCGCTTGCGGCGGGGCAGTACCGGCTTGTCAGTGAGCTGGAGTCGCCCTTTTTCCTTGCCCCCGTCGAGCTCTACCTGAATGAGCTTGCAGCCTACCGATCCAGCATCAAGACGGGAAACGCGCTGACCCTGATCGGGTTTGGGGTGTTCCTGGGGCTGGGGATTTATTACGCGGCCCTGTCCCTTGCGCGCACAAGCCGCGCCGAAAGCATGTATGCCGTGTTCATCCTCGGCAATCTGCTGTTCAACGCCTGCGCCCTGCTGGTGCTGTCCGATGTGTTCGGCGTTCGCTGGATTTACGCCGCGAGCGTGCCGATCCTGATTTCCAACATGGCCTATATCGCCTTCGTTACGGCCCTGCTGGATATCAGAAAGGGTGGGCGTACCGATTTTCTGTACCGCGCCGGTCAGGCCGTTCTCGTGCTGTTGGCGATTTTCGCGGCGCTTGGTCTTGCCAAGCCCAACTGGTCGCTTGAGCTCGCGCGTTACGGGGTCGGCCTCTTCCTGATCTATGGTTTGACCGCGGGCATCGTGAGGGCGGGGGATGGCAACTCGTCCGCGCGTCTTTACCTGCTGGCCATCGTGGTGTTTTTCATCCTGGGCATCACGACCATCACCCTGAGCCAGTTGGCCGGGTTCTATACGATTTATGTGGAGCATGTAGGGCTGCTCTCCGTCGCGGTCGAGGTGATTCTGCTCGCGCTGGTGCTGGCCTATCAGTTCGGCCAGGTGCACCGTGGACGGGAGATTGCACTGAGGAAGCTTGAACAGAGTCAGCAGATGGCCCGGACCGATGTCCTGACGGGCCTGGCCAATCGCCTCGCGCTGGCGGTCGATCTGGCGGGCCTGTCCAAAAAGGGGGGGCTGACCTTCATCGATCTGGATAACCTCAAATACTACAACGACCATTTCGGCCATGAGCGGGGTGATCGCCTGCTGCGCATGTTTGCCAACAAGCTCGCTGCCCTGCTTGGGAATGAATCAACGCTTTACCGTGTCGGCGGAGATGAATTCGCCGTCCTCTGCCCCAATGGCGACCTTGAGTTTGTCGAGCGTATGGTGGCCGAGGCCGCCGCATACATTCAGGCCGAAGGTTTCGAGCATGCCGGAGCCAGCGCGGGTAGCGCTTATTTCCGGGACTGTTCGAATCCCAGCGAATTGATGCAGGCCGCAGACCAGCGCATGTACGAGGTGAAGCGCAGGCGCAAGCAGTCAGCCGCGCCTCTTCCTCTTCAGCAGGGCAAGCTTTTTTCCGCCGAATCCCCTTGAGCCCTGATTCCAGGGAAGGAGCATGACGATGAAGCTGCGTTTGATCTGGCCGATCCTGCTGCTGGCCGTGTTGCCGCTGGCGGCATCCTGGTTCGCCTATCCGGACACCCATTTGCCGCCGGGCTTTGGCGTGTTTCCGCCGCTGTTCGTGGCGCAGCCGCCGGGATTCAATGGGGTCGTTTTCGTGCTTCTGGCGCTGGTTGAAGCGGCGATCGCCCTGTTCCTGATCTTCCCCCGCTGGTTCGGCTTCAAGGGCGCCGATCCCGCTCCCATGCCCACTCCGGCGCGATTGCCGCTCTGGTTCTGGATCGGTGCGGCGATGACGGCCTTCTTCTGGTGGCTGATGTGGGCGCGCGTCACCCCCTTCGGTGACCTGGTCTACTACGCCTTCACACCGTTGTGGTGGGGCTTCATCCTGACCCTGGACGGTCTCGTCTACCGCCGTAGCGGCGGCTACTCGCTGCTTGCCTCGCGTCCCGTGACCTTTCTGATCAGTGTCGTGGTTTCGGTCGTCGGCTGGTTTTTCTTTGAGTATTTCGACTACTTCGCGCTCGGCAACTGGTATTACCCCAACAGCACCCTGCCCGAGTTGAGTCACGCCACGGTGGTGATTCTGTTCCTGGTGGCCTACACCACGGTCTGGCCCGCGATCTTCGAGTGGTACACCCTGCTCAATACCTTCCCGAAATTCGTTGCGCGTTACGCCAATGGTCCCAAGCTCGCACTGCCTGGCAAGCTGTTGATGTGGACCGGGCTCGCGCTGGTCACGGCCATGGTGTTCTTCCCCTACCCGCTGTTCTGGGCGATGTGGGTGGGCGTGCTGGCGGTGTTCGCAGGTCTGCTGATCCGGCTGGGCATTCCCACGCCGTTCACCGCGATGGCGCAGGGCAACTGGGGGCCGATGATCCTGATGGCCCTGTCGGCCATGTTCAACGGCTTTTTCTGGGAGCTATGGAACTGGGGCAGCGCGCATCCGGCGCAGCCGGTCACGAACCCGAATTACTGGGTTTACGATGTGCCGTACGTGAATGTCATCCACATCTTCGCCGAAATGCCGCTGCTGGGGTATTTCGGCTACCTGCCTTTCGGTCTGCTGGCCTGGGTGATGTTCATCTGGGCGGGCCGCGTGTTCGGCTTCGACACGGCCCTGCTCAAGGGCGAGCGCAAGACTACCAGCGGCGACTGAGCATGAGGTGCAGGGTGATCGCCTCGTTGCGGACCTGTGCCTCGCCGAACAGCGGGTTGCTGTAATCCGCCTTGACCGGAAGCATGTACTCCAGGCCGCCGGTCAGCTTCCATTCCCGCCCGACCCGGCGCGCCATGCCTACGGTGACATGGTGCTCCAGGATGCCCGCCAGCAGGGGCGAGGTGTTTTGTCGGGGGATGGGATTCTTGCCGTAGTTGTGTCCGAAGTAGAGCGTGGTGCGCTCGTCCCAGTCGTAGGCCAGCGCGCTGGCAATGACCCATTGATCCTTCCAGTCGCCCGCCGTGACCGTGGCGTAGCTCGCAGGCGCGGACGGATTGTCGGGATGGGTGGCGCGCAGGGTTACGTTATTGATCGCCTCGTCCCAGTTGATCCAGTTGAGCTTGAAGGAAAGCAGCCACTTTTCGGCAGGCTTGAGGGCGAAGCCAAGCGCGATCTCCTGCGGCAGGGCAAAGCCGGTCAGGCTGACGTCCCGGTACTTCACCTTGCCCAGGCCCATGGCGCTGTAATCGGCGATCAGGCTGTCGCCATTGAGCGGCAGATCGGTCCTGGAGGTGTAACTGACCCCCAAGGTCAGTTGCGGACTCACGTGGTACTGCATGCCCAGCTTGAACCCCGGTTCCAAGGCATAGGCGTTTTCGATGTGGTAGCCCGCGAAAGCCGCGCGGCTGGATGTGTCGGCAAAAACTTTCTGCTCGATGCTGGCATAGGTCAGGCTGAGGCTTGCGCCAAGGGAGAGTCGGTCATTGACCCGGCAGCCGACGCCCGGGATCACCTTGGCGATGCCGAACAGCGAGGACAGTTCATCACGTGTGCCGAAGGCCGTGTTCAGATGCTCGAACACACCGCCCGCGCCGCCTTGGGCGAACAGGCCGACACCCGCCGTGCAGTGCTCGCTGATCGACTGGGCGTAGCCGCCTCCGCCCAGGAAGGAGTACATGTTGGAGGCGTGCTCTTCATTGCCGAGGCTGTCCTTGTGGACGAGGTCGGTGGTTCTGAGGACGGAGGCGAAACCGTCGAAGAGATGCCCGCGGATCTGGGAGAGTCCGGCTGGATTGGTATTGAGCGCGCTGGTGTCGCGCGCGACGGCGACATCGGCCCCGGCCATCAGGGTTGATTCGGCGCCGAAGCCGATCAGGTTGAAACCGTTGGTCGCGTGGGCGGTCGGGACAAAGCCCGTGGCGCAGGCAAACGCACAGGCGGTGAGGGTGGTGCGTGGGGCGGTGCGTTGGGCAAGGACGGTCAATGACATGGGGATACAGCGTGAATGATGTGGAGGATGGTCACCGCGCAGTTTGCATCTGCGTGATGGTCGCATGATGAAAATCACGCGCAGGGTCGTCCGGCATATTCTGGCGGGCATGTCGGCGGCGTGTCATCAGGCATCCATGCCATGCCTTGGCTATCGGCCATCTTGGCGGATTCATGAGCGGGGATGGGCGGAACGCGCCTCGTCGCGGTACATGCCTTCGGCGTGGCACGAAGATCAAGCACCGGGCTTGCCTTGGCTGGGCGTTGAAATCACCCTGCCAGGACGTGGGTATAACAGGATGTTGAAAAAAGACTTCCTTGTCTTTTTTCAACCCCTTCGTCCCGGTACACGCCCGTGACGAAGGGCGAAGATCAAGCACTTACGTTGCTTGATCTTCGGGCAAGCCATCCTTGGCTTGCTTTATCAGGCCGTTGAAAACATTTTTCAACGGCCTGATAAGCCCTATCGGTCTGCATTGCGCTGTAGCCATAGCTCCAGCAAGGCCAGATGCCAGAGTTTGCTGCCCAGCAGGCGGGTGAAGTGTTGATCCGGAGCGGCCAGGAGCCTGTCCAGGTAGTCGCGCTCGTAGATGCCGCGCTCGCGGCAGGCCTGGCTGTTGAGGATATCGCGCATGAAATCCAGGAATTCGCCGCGTACGAACTTGAGCGCGGGGACCGGGAAATAGCCCTTGGGGCGGTCGATTACGCCGTCCGGGATCATGCCGCGCGCGACCCTCTTGAGGATGCCCTTGCCTCCGTCGGCCATTTTGAGCGCGGGCGGGATTTGCATGGCCAGCTCCACCAGCTCGTGATCGAGGAAGGGCACACGCGCCTCCAGGCCCCAGGCCATGGTCATGTTGTCCACCCGCTTGACCGGGTCGTCCACGATCAGGGTGGTGACGTCGAAGGCCAGTACGCGGTCGATGTATTCGTCGCCCTTGATGGCGGCCAGTCTCTCGCGCACGAGTTTTCCGGTGTGGTCGTCGCCGCGATAGGGCGGGGTGACCATCGCTTGAAACTCGGCATCATCGCGGTCAAGGTAGTGCGGTGCGAAACGTTCTAAATCAGTGCCTTGCGAGGCATTCATCCTGGGGTACCAGAAATAGCCCGCGAACACTTCGTCCGCGCCCTGGCCGCTTTGCACCACCTTCACATGCTTGCTGACCTGCTCGGCCAGAAGATAAAAGGCCACCGCGTCCTGACCGACCATGGGCTCATTCATGGAGTCGATGGCCTCGGGCAGGCGGTTGAGCACCTCGCCGTTGGGGATGACGATTTGGGTATGCTGGGTTTCAAAGCGTTCGACAACAAGGTCGGAATATTCGAATTCGCTGCCCTTTTCCTCCGGCTGGTCCTCGAAGCCGATGGAGAAGGTACGCGGCATGGCGCCCCCATTTTTTTCGGCATGCGCGGCGAGCAGGCCGACCAGCAGGCTGGAGTCCAGTCCGCCGGAGAGCAGTACGCCGACCGGTACGTCGGAGATGGCCTGATGCCTGGCGGTGGTTTCCATCAGCTTGCCGCGCAGGGCTTCCGTCCATTCATCCTCGGTCAGTTCGTCCGGCGGGCGATGGGCGCTCAGTTCCCAGTAGCGATGTAAGGTCTCCGTGCCGTCCCTGTCGATGCACAGGATATGGGCGGGCGGCAGCTTGCGTATGCCGTTGAGCACGGTGCGCGGTGCAGGAACCACGGCGTGCAGGGTGAATTGATGGTGCAGGGCGATGGGGTCGATGGAGGTGTCCACTTCGCCTGCCGCCAGCAGGGCCTGACTGGAGGAGGCGAAACGGATGCGCAGGGCGGTTTTGCTGAAATACAGCGGCTTGATGCCGAACCGGTCGCGCGCGAGCCAGAGGCGTTTGCTTTCCATCTCCCAGATGGCGAAGGCGAACATGCCGCGGAAGTGCTTGACGCACTCGGGACCCCACTCGGCCCAGGCGCGCAGGATGACTTCGGTGTCGCCGCTGGAACTGAAATGATGGCCGCGATGGCGCAGTTCATCCCGCAGTTCGGGATGGTTGTAAATGGTGCCATTGAAGACCAGGGCCAGACCCGTCTCGCGGTCCACCATCGGCTGGTGGCCGTGGATGGACAGATCGAGAATGGACAGGCGCTGGTGGCCGAAGGCGAGCGGGCCATCGCTGAAGCTGCCCGCATGGTCCGGGCCGCGCCGCTCGATGGCGCACATCATCCTGGCGACGGCGGACAAGTCCGCGCGTTGCCCGTCGAAACGCAATTCACCCGCAATCCCGCACATTGAAGTCATCACCTTTCGTCATGGTGCTGACATCTTAGCGCATGGCGCGGAGTCAGCCGTCCGCCCGCAGTCTCCGCGCGGCCTCCGCCATGTTGCGCAGTCCGGCTTCGGATTCCGTCCAGCCCCGGGTTTTCAGACCGCAGTCCGGGTTGACCCAGAGGTTCTCAGGGGGGATGACCTCGGCGGCCTTGCGCAGCAGGCGCTCCATTTCATCCACGCTCGGCACGCGCGGGGAGTGAATGTCCCATACGCCGGGGCCGATCTCGTTGGGGTAGTGGAAATCACCGAAGCCGCGCAGCAGCTCCATATCGGAGCGCGAGGTTTCGATGGTTATCACATCGGCGTCCAGCGCGGCGATGGCGGGCAGAATGTCGTTGAACTCCGAGTAGCACATATGGGTGTGGATCTGCGTGCCGTTGGCGACCGGCGCGGCGCTGATGCGGAAGCAGCGTCCTGCCCATCCGAGGTAGGCTTGCCATTCGGCTTTCCGCAGCGGCAGACCCTCGCGGAAGGCAGGTTCGTCGATCTGGATGATGCGGATGCCTGCGCGTTCGAGGTCAGCCACTTCATCCCGGATGGCGAGCGCGATCTGCTCGCAGGTCAGCCTGCGTGGCTGGTCATCGCGTACGAAGGACCATTGCAGGATGGTGACAGGGCCGGTCAACATGCCTTTCATCGGTTTTTCGGTCAGCGATTGGGCGTAACGGGTCCAGTCGACGGTCATCGGCGTCGGGCGGCTTACATCGCCATGGATGATCGGTGGTTTCACGCAGCGCGAGCCGTAGGACTGCACCCATCCATGGCGGGTGAAGGCGAAGCCGGCGAGCTGTTCTCCGAAGTACTCGACCATGTCGTTGCGTTCCGGCTCGCCGTGGACCAGAACGTCCAGTCCATACGCTTCCTGTTTGCGCACGGCTTGCGCGATTTCCTCCCGGATCACGCCTTCGTAGGCGTTTTGGGTGATTTCGCCGCGCTTGAACGAGGCGCGCGCCGCGCGCAGTTCGGCAGTTTGCGGGAAGGAGCCGATGGTGGTGGCAGGGAAGGGCGGCAGCCTGAGCGCTTCTCGCTGGATGCGCTGGCGTTCGGGAAAGGCGGAGGCTCGCCGGTCGGCGTCGTCAGGCAGGTTCTTCAGGCGCTCTCCGACTTTCGGATCGTGAACCCTCGGGCTGGCGCGTCGCGAGGCGAGGGCAGCCCGGCTGGCGGCGAGCATGTCCCGGACGCTCTGTTCGCCTTCGTCCAGGGCATGACGCAGCACGTTCAGCTCCACCAGTTTCTGGCGCGCGAAGGCGAGCCATGATTTGAGCTCGGCATCCAGCTCAGTTTCCTGGTCAAGATCGATGGGTACGTGCAGTAGCGAACAGCTTGTCGCCAGCCAGAGGGTTTCCGCGCGTCGCTCGGCCAGTGGTTTGAGTCGGGCGAGCGCGGCGTCCAGGTCGGTTCGCCAGATGTTGCGGCCATCAATGATGCCGATGGAAAGCACCTTGTGCGCGGGCAGCCAGTCGGCCACGCGATCCAGTTCTTCCGGCGCGCGAAGCGCATCCATGTGCAGTCCGTCCACCGGCAGTTGGCAGGCGAGTCGAAGGTTGTCCGCCAGCGCGCTGAAGTAGCTGGCCAGGAGCAGTTTGGGACGGTTTCCGCCCAGTCGAGCATAGGCCGTCTCGAAGGCGTTGCGCCAAGGTCCGGACAGGTCCAGGCCGAGGATGGGTTCGTCGATCTGAACCCACTCCACGCCCTGCGATTTCAGGCGCGCGAGGATCTCGCCGTAGACCGGAAGCAGGCGGTCGAGCAGGCTCAGACGGTCGAAGCCCTGCGATTTTTCCTTGCCCAGCCACAGGAAGCTGAGGGGGCCGATCAGCACGGCCTTGGGCGCGTGACCGAGGGCGAGCGCTTCGTCGATTTCGTCGAACAGGCGGCTTGAGGCTAGCTTGAAGCTTGTTTCCGGCGTGAATTCGGGGACCAGGTAGTGGTAGTTGGTGTCGAACCACTTGGTCATCTCCAGGGGGCGATGTTCGCTGGTGTCGGCGGATGTTCCGCAACAGCCTGGCGTGTGGCCGCGTACGCCACGCGCCATGCTGAAGTGGCGGGTCAGGGCATCCTCGTCCGTGAAGCCGAAGCGCGCCGGTTCGCAGCCGAAGAGCTGGATATGGTTCAGGACATGGTCATAGAGTGCGAAATCACCCACGGCCACTTGCGACAGTCCGGCATCGCGCTGGTATTGCCAGTGGCGCGCACGCAGTTCGCGAGCGGTGTTTTCCAGCGCATCGGCATGAATTTCTCCGCGCCAGAAGGCTTCCAGCGCGAATTTGAGTTCGCGTTGGACGCCTACGCGTGGAAAGCCCAGGATGTGGGTTTGAATAGCTGTTTGACTCATGATGTTTCCCGCTTAATGCATTCCATGAATGAAGTGCTGGCATGATCCGGTGGGCGTGAATATGATTCAAACGAATGTTTTTCATTGTTTGATGAAGGATTCTCATGATCGAGCTTAGGCATCTGCGCATGATCCAGGCACTGGCGGAGACTGGCTCCGTCTCGGCGGCGGCCGGGCGCGTGCATCTCACCCAGTCAGCCCTGTCGCACCAGCTTGGCGCGCTGGAGCGCTATTTCGGGGTGGAGTTGCTGGATCGCTCGCGTCGTCCCTTACGCCTGACTCCGGCGGGTGAGCGCCTGCTGGTGGCCGCGCGGCGCACCCTGCCCGAGGTGGAGGCGGCGCGCGCGGAGGTGCTGCGGATGGCGAGCGGGCACGCGCCGGAGAGTTTGCGCATTGCGGTCGAATGCCATTCCTGTTTTGACTGGCTGATGCCCGCGATGGATCTTTATCGTGCCGAGCGACCGGAGGCGGAGCTGGACCTTGTCAGCGGCTTTTTGCCAGAGCCGCTGGATTTGCTGCTTGATGGTCGCGCCGACCTCGCGGTGGTCTCCGAGGCACGCGACTGGCCGGGGATAGCCTACCTGCCGTTGTTTCGCTACGAAATCGTCGCCCTGCTCGCGCCAGGGCACGCACTGGCCGACAAGCCGTGTCTGGATGCCGGGGATTTCGCGGGGCAGACCCTTATCAGCTATCCGGTGCCCGACCAGTCCCTGGATTTGGTGCAGCGTGTCCTCAAGCCCGCCGGGATCAGTCCCGAGCGACGCACGGCGGAACTGACCGTGGCCATTCTGCAACTGGTCGCCTCGCGTCGTGGGGTGGCGGCTTTGCCGCGCTGGGCGGCGCAGGCGCAGATTGAGCGGGGTTACGTGTTGGCGCGTCCGGTCGGTCCGCAAGGCTTATGGAGCGAGCTTTACGCGGCGGTTCGCTGCGGCGAGCGGGAAGGACGCTCGGACTTTGTGAAAACCTTGCGTGCCACGGCCTTCGCTACCTTGAACGGTATCGCCGAGCCCTGAGCCCTGACTGGGCTCTGAGCCTCGTGTGGCGCGGTGCGGCGATTGTCGGTTTTGGCGCATTCGCGCCACTCCTTGATGTGTCGTCATAGCCCAGGCGCGAGGACCTGGCGAGGCCTTTCGAGGATAGAATCGTTATGAATTCAATCACTTGCTTGCGCTCGGGCAGGTCGTGCTGGGTTGGTCCGGGGTTTGCTTGCGTTCAGTTCATCTCAAGTCTGGAAGGCGGGGAAGGCATGTATGAACTCATCCTTTGATTCATGCACGGACTCACACACAAACTCGTGCACGAATTCGCGCACAAGGCGCTCGTGAAGTTGTTCGCGCGACATGTCAGGGTTCGATCCCATCAAGACCGCCATCCGCTGGGGCGGGATGCGCGCCTGTGGACATGAGCATGGCTGTCGCGGCGGTCAGGGCCTATCACCGACTCAGCAAACACCATCTCCAGGCCTACGCGCCGGGTCCTTCCTGGCTGGACTGGGATACTCAACCCGACCCCTACCGGCGTTATTCCGGTGCGCCGCTGATTCCTTTGCCGCTGATGCGTGATTCGTGTCCATCCATCACCTACGATGCCCTGTACGCCCCGGGTGCGTGCGCCCCGGAGTCTTTCACCCCGGAGACTCTGGGGCTGTTCATGGAGCTTGCTTTTGGGCTGAGCGCCTGGAAATCTTCGGGGCCGGATCGCTGGGCGCTGCGTAACAACCCTTCAAGCGGCAATCTGCACCCCGGCGAGGCCTATCTGTTGCTCTGGCGTCGCGCCTCGTCCGAACTGGGGCCAGGGCTGTATCACTACGCGCCGCGCGAACATGCCCTGGAGCTGCGGGCCGTGTTGCCGGAAGAGGATGCAGCCCGCTTGCGTGCCGCGCATCCTGGCGGCTTCGGCGCGCTGGGGCTGTCCTCCGTGCTGTGGCGCGAGGCATGGAAATACGGTGCGCGCGCCTTCCGTTATGTGCAGCTCGACACCGGCCATGCCCTGGCTTGCGCGCGGTTTTCCGCCGCTGTGCTTGGGTGGTCTCTTGTCTGCGATGTCGTTCCAGGCGATGGGACAGTCGCCGCCTGTCTCGGGCTTGATCGCCCGCCGGACTTCGCGGATGCGGAGCAAGAGTGGCCCGAATGGTTGGCCGTGCTTGGTGAAGCGGTGTGCGATGACGTGGACTGGCCTCTCGTTGCGCGGGCCCTGACGGATTGGCGTGGCCGGGCCAACCGGCTCAGTGCGGATCATGTCGTCTGGCCGCAGATCGAGACCGTGCTTCCCGCCGTGTGCAAGCCCGAAGGGCGGATGGGGTCCGTGCGTGAACCCTCCAGGCGGCTGGAATCTGGTTTGCGCGACAGGGGGCCAAAGGCCTGCGACATTATTCGCAAGCGTCGCAGCGCACAGCGCATGGACGGTATGACTTCGATCCCGCGCGGTGCGTTCGAGCGCATGCTTGAGCGCACTCTGCCGGTTTCCGGGCGCGCGCCTTTCGATGCCCTGCCTTTTCCTCCCGCGCTCGATCTCCTGTTGTTCGTGCATGCGGTGGATGGACTGCCGCCGGGACTGTATGCCCTGTTGCGTGGCGAAGGGGAAGGGCTGCGCCATGCGAGCGTAGACGCAGGCACACGCGCAGGCGTGGAACAGGAGTGGATGGCGGTCGCCGGAACGGAACTGCCCCTCTATCGTCTGAACGCTCCACTCGATTTGCGTCGCGTGGCCTCGCAGTGCTGTTGTCACCAGGCCATCGCTGGTTGGGGGGCGTTTAGCCTGGGGATGCTCGCCGATCTCGACCATGCCCTCGCCGAGGATGGCGCCTGGGCCTATCGCCGTCTGCACTGGGAAGCGGGCTTGATTGGTCAGGCGCTTTACCTGGAGGCTGGGGCGGCGGGCTTGAGCGGCACTGGCATCGGCTGTTTCTTTGATGACGAGGTTCATCGCCTGCTCGGTCTGGCGGAGGAGGGCTCATGGCAAACCATGTACCACTTCACCGTCGGCAAGTCCCTCGTCGATATGCGTCTTGTCAGCGAGCCGCCCTATGCGCATCTCGCGCGGGGTCGTGCTTCGGGAGGCGCGGAATGACAATGAAAGACGCTCAACCCGTCCTGGCTGATTACGTCCACCTGTTTCAGCGTTACGGCGAGAGTCTGGGCGGCATTTACAAGGACCCGGACGATCAGCGTTACGCCTTTTTGTTCGAACAGGTGGTGCGGATGCTGGTCAGGCCCTCACCATTCAATCTCTCGCTTCCTGAGCCTTTTCGTGTTTCCGCCAGGCGTTATCTGAGCGGTGATCCGGTTACGATCAGTCATTTGAGCGATCCCGCCAATCGTCACTTCATGCTTTGCGATCTGCATGACATCGTGATGCTCAAGGGCGGGCTCGCCCTCAAACGCCTGGAGCGAACATGAGCGAATTCGATCCACACGCGCCTTATGCATGCCTGCTGGACGCGGTCGGGTCCAGCGGACGGGCTGATGTGGGGGTGGACTCCGTCATGCTGGGCCTGACCTGGACGAGTTGCCGCGCGGGTGGAGGGTTCGGGCTTGCCATGAGTCCAGCCCTGTCAACCCGCGTGCTCCCCTGGCCGGGAACCCTGGCCGGTCGCCCGCTGGGTGAGTTGGCGAGCTGGGTACGGGCGTGGAACCCGCATGAAGCCACGGTCGGCCTGGCAGCGGCCAATGCGGCGATCAACGTGCCGGGCAATGCACTGATGGCCTTGGCCGAGCCGCTTGAGCGAGATACGGATGACTCCGCGTCCGGAAATCTTGCGGTCTTCGAGTATTTTCGCCCCAGGCTGAGCGGGCTCAAGGTTGCGGTGATCGGGCGTTATCCCGGCCTGGAAAGGGTTCTGGAGGGGCTGGATGCGACCGTGTTGGAACGTGCGCCGGGCGAGGGCGATCTGCCCGACCCGGCAGCCGAGTATCTGCTGCCTCAGGCCGATTGGGTATTTCTCACCTCGACCGCGCTCATCAACAAGACCTTTCCGCGCCTGGCGGCCTTGTCGCGCGACGCGGTGACGGTGCTGATGGGGCCCTCGACCCCGTGGCTTGCCGAATGGTCGGTTTTTGGCATCGACTTTCTGGCCGGGGTGCGTGTCGTCGATGCGGAGCGCGCAGGAAGGGTCGTCGCGGAAGGCGGCGGCACGCGGCTGTTCGGCGAGGGCTTGCATTACGCCGTCGCCGATATCGGTCAGGCGAGGATGGCTGCGCTGAAAGCCGAGATCGCGGAGACCTATGCCCGCATTACGGCGCTGAAGGCGGAAATGACCGCCTGGTACGGAGGGGGAAACACGCGACGCTTTTCTGGATACTCAGACCTGTCGGCGCTGGAGAAGCGGCTTTCGCGCCTGGATAGCGCCTACACAAGGCAATGGAATGCGCGGCATGGCGCCGGGGCGCTGCATGGAAATAGATGAGCGCTATGCTAAAGTTTTTGCGTTCACGCCTTCAGGCGGCGCATTTCCCGCGGCGAGGCCCGAGCGCCTTCGCCGATACCGCATCCCTCATCGAAGGGATGCCTACGCCGACACTTCACGGACCCCATCAGGAGAACACTCATGGCCTTCGTACTGCCCGAATTGACCTATGCCTATGATGCGCTGGAGAAGTCCTTTGACGCGCGCACCATGGAAATCCACCACACCAAGCACCATGGCGCGTATGTGAACAACTGCAACAACGCCATTGCGGGCACCGAGTGGGACGACAAGTCCGTCGAAGAGCTGATGGCCAATATCTCCAAGCTGCCGGTCGCGGTGCGCAACAACGGCGGCGGTCATTTCAATCACAGCCTGTTCTGGCAAGTTCTGTCCCCGAACGGCGGCGGCACCCCGAATGGCGATCTGCTGGCTGATATCGAGGCCGCCTTTGGTGATTTCGCTCAGTTCCGCGAGAAGTTTTCCAGCGCCGGGGCGACCCGTTTCGGCTCCGGCTGGGCCTGGCTGATCGTGGATGGCGAAGGCAAGCTGCAAATCTGCTCCACGCCGAACCAGGACAACCCGATCATGGATATCGCCGAGGTCAAGGGCGCCCCGATCCTGGGGCTGGATGTGTGGGAGCATGCCTACTACCTGCGCTACCAGAACCGTCGTCCCGACTACATCAATGCCTTCTGGGATGTGGTGAACTGGGACGAGGTGGCCAAGCGCTACGCTGCCGCCAAGGGTTGATTCCCTAGGTCGCCCATTGCCGCCGCCCCTGTTCACAACCGCGGGCGGCGCGGGTAAACTCCTGAAAACAGGCCCGTTAACGGCGGGCCTTTTTCTGTTTCTGGAGACCTCCGATTCATTCGCTGAAGCGCCCTGGCCGCGGTTGACGCCACCCGGTGTTTCAACCTTCCCAGTCCGCTTGATCGAATCGATCAGACACTTTCATGGAGCTGGATCGCATGTCGACCCCCCATCTGATGAATACCTACAACCGTTTGCCAGTGACCTTCGTGGAAGGGCAGGGAGCCACGCTCTGGGATACCGAGGGCAGGGCCTATTTCGATGCCATCACCGGTGTCGCCGTCTGCGGTCTCGGGCATGCCCAGCCGGACATCGCCCAGGCCATCTGTGAGCAGGCGCGGACCCTGATCCACACCTCCAACATCTACGGCATCGCCTGGCAGGAAAAGCTGGCCGACCGGATTAGCGCATTGTCCGGTATGGAGAAGGTCTTCTTCTGCAACTCCGGAGCCGAGGCCAATGAGGCCTCGATCAAGCTCGCACGCCTGTACGCGCATCGCAGGGGCATCGCTGATCCGCGCATCGTGGTCATGGAGTCCAGTTTCCACGGACGCACCCTGGCCACCCTGTCCGCCACCGGAAACCGCAAGGTCCAGGCCGGCTTCGAACCGCTGGTCGGCGGTTTCGTGCGCATTCCCTACGGTGATCTGGATACGCTGCGCCAGGTTGGCGCTCACGACCGCAATATCGTTGCCGTTCTGGTTGAGCCGGTGCAGGGCGAGGGTGGCGTGCGTGTCGCTCCCGAAGGCTATCTGAAAGGCATTCGCGAACTCTGCGACCAGCACGGCTGGCTGATGATGGTGGACGAGGTGCAGACCGGCGTCGGTCGCACCGGCCACTGGTTCGGCTTCCAGCACGCTGACATCCTGCCGGACGTCATGAGCCTCGCCAAGGGCTTGGGCAATGGCGTGCCGGTTGGCGCCTGCGTGGCGGCAGGGGCAGCCGCCGAGTTGTTCGCGCCGGGCAATCATGGTTCCACGTTCGGCGGCAATCCTCTGGTTTGCCGGGTGGCGCACACCGTGCTGGAGGTCATTGAGCGCGATGGTCTGGTGGCGCGCGCCGCCACGCTTGGCATGCGCATTCGCGAAGGTCTTGCGGCCCGCTTGGCCGGGGCGCCGGGCGTGCTGGAAGTGCGCGGCCTGGGGTTGATGATCGGGGTTCAGCTTGATCGTCCCTGCGGCGAACTGGTCAAGCAGGCGTTGGCCAATGGCCTGCTTATCAACGTGACCGCCGATTCCGTCATCCGCCTGCTGCCCGCGCTGGTGATGAGCGATGAGCAGGCCGATGAGCTGGTGGATCGTCTTGCGCCCCTGATCGTCGATTTCCTGTCCGCCGAGGGCAAGGCATGAGTGTGCGCCATTTCACCACCCTCGACGATCTGACTCCGGACGAACTGCGGCGGGTGCTTGATCGCGCACGCCACCTGAAGGCCGCCAATGCACGTGGCGAGCGTGTGCTGACGCTCCAGAACCGCGTTCTTGGGATGATTTTCGAGAAGGCCTCTACGCGCACCCGCGTCTCGTTCGAGGCGGGCATGGCGCAGCTTGGCGGCCATGCCATCTTCCTCTCGCCGCGAGATACCCAGCTCGGACGGGGCGAGCCGATCGCCGACAGCGCACGCGTCCTGTCGCGCATGGTTGACATCATCATGATCCGCGCCCATCACCATGCGGATCTGGTCGAGTTCGCCCGGCACTCCCGCGTGCCGGTCATCAACGCGCTGACCAACCTCAATCACCCCTGCCAACTGCTGGCCGATGTGCTGACTTATGAAGAGCAGCGTGGAGGCATTGCAGGCAAGACGGTCGCCTGGGTGGGCGATGGTTTCAACATGTGTCATAGCTACATCAATGCCGCACGGGTGTTCGGCTTCAACCTGCGCATCGCAACGCCGTCCGGCTACGAGCCGAGCCCGGACATGGTCGCCTCCGCTGAGGGGCGAGCCGTGCTTGTGCGCGACCCGGTCGAAGCCTGTCGTGACGCGGACCTTGTGGTCACTGATGTGTGGACCAGCATGGGCCAGGAGGAAGAGACCGAACGCCGCCGTCGCGATTTCGCAGATTACTGCGTGAGCGAGAAGATGATGCTTCTGGCGCATCCGGACGCGCTATTCATGCACTGCCTGCCCGCCCACCGTGGCGAGGAGGTGGATGCCGCGGTGATCGACGGCCCATGGAGCGTGGTCTGGGACGAGGCGGAAAACCGTCTCCATACCCAGAAGGCACTGCTGGAATTCCTGCTCGGCGTGCCTGACTGATCCCGTCATGAGCGACGTGGCGTCTCCCACCATCGAGCAACTCCTGCGCGACGCCGCGCCCTACATCCATGCCCATCGCGGCAAGACCGTGGTTCTCGCCTTTGCGGGCGAGGCCTTGATGGAAGAGGGGCTGGAAACCCTCGCATCCGATGTCGCCTTGCTCTCTAGCCTGGGCGTGCGACTGGTGCTTGTGCCGGGTTCTCGTCCCCAGATCGAGGCTGAGTTGCACGCCGCCGGAGTCGCCTCGCGCGTGCATGCGGGCCTGCGTGTCACGGGCGAATCCGAGTTGCCGTTCGTGAAGCGCGCCGTGGCGGCGCAGACGGTCGATATGGTGGCCCGTCTCTCTCAGGGCTTGCCCAACACGCCGCTGGAGGGGGCCCGCCTGTCGGTTGTGACGGCCAACGTGATCGTGGCCCGTCCGGTGGGGGTTCGTGATGGCGTTGATCTGGGCTGGACCGGCGAAGTGCGCAAGATTGAACGCGCTCGCCTGGAATCCCTGTTGAATGGCGGTCACGTTGTGTTGATCCCCTGTCTTGGCGCATCGCCCACTGGCGAGGTGTTCAACCTGCGTGCCGAGGATGTGGCGGTCGATGTTGCTGCCAGCATCCAGGCCGACAAACTGATTTTCCTGAGCGAATCCGCCAGCCGCCTGCCGCCGACCATGACCGTCACGGACGCGGAGGGCTGGCTTGCGGGGAATGACCTGACGGCCGAGATGCGTCTGCATCTTGCCGGTTCGGTCATGGCCGTGCGGCGCGGCGTGGGGCGCGTGCACATGGTGGATCGACGCGGTGAAGGCGCCTTGCTGCGCGAGCTTTTCACCCGCGACGGCAAAGGAACCCTGATTACCGCCGAGCCAGTTGAGCGTCTTCGTCGCGCCAGCATCGAGGATGTCGGCGGTGTGCTGGAGCTGATCCGCCCGCTGGAAGACGAAGGCGTTCTTGTCCGTCGTCCGCGTGAGCAGCTTGAGCTGGAGATTGGGCGCTACTGGGTGGTCGATCTGGATGGTCGCATCATCGCGACCGCCGCGCTGCATCCGTTCCCGGAGGCGGGGGTCGCTGAGCTCGCCTGCCTTACCGTGCATGCCGACTACCAGCGCGGGGGAAGGGCCTCTCGCCTGCTGCGCCAGGTCGAGCAGGAGGCGCGCACGCTGGGGTTGCATGGTCTCTTTGTGTTGACCACCCACACGGCGCACTGGTTTGTCGAGCACGGCTTCAGACCCGCGCGGGTTGAGGATTTACCCGTCACGCGTCAGGCGGTCTACAACGCTCAGCGTAATTCCAAGGTGCTCATCAAGGCCAGCCTTGCCGTGGCGGAGGCTGTCGCCCGGACATGATGCCAGCCTTGTCGGTATGTCCTGAAAGCCAGGACTGGCATTTGCTCGCGCATGAATGGGCCTGTCGTCTTGCCTTGCCGCTGGTCGACCATTCACCCCGTCATGGCCTTGTGCTGGGCATCGGTCCGGAAGGCCTTGCCCTTTCCGATGCGGATGCCCCGCGCGAACAGCCCTTGCGGGTCGATTTCGTCGAGGGCGCGCTGGGTTATCGTCAGCGTCAGGGTTTTCGCAAGGACGAACTTCTGGCCAAGGCCGTCGGCATCAAGAGTGGTTGGCGCCCCAAAGTGTTCGATGCCACGGCCGGGTTGGGGCGCGATGCCTTCATGCTTGCCAGCCTGGGCTGCGATGTGACTCTCTGTGAACGTCATCCCGTGGTGCATGCGCTGCTTGAGGATGGCTTGCGGCGGGCGGCATCGGCGCCGGAACTCGCGCCTGTCCTGGGTCGCATGCATTTGCTTGTGTTCGATGCGCTAGGGTACATGGATCAATGGCCCGAGGATGGCATGGTCGATGTCATCTTTCTCGATCCCATGTTTCCTGAGCGCGGAAAATCGGCCCTGGTAAAGAAGCCGATGCGGCTTTTTCATGCTCTGGTTGGGGCGGATGAGGATGCCGACAGCTTGCTCGATTTGGCCTTGCGCCACGCAGGAAAGCGGGTGGTGGTCAAGCGTCCGCTGCATTCAGGCGTCTTGGCGGGGCGCGCTCCGCAGGTGGTCTACAAGGGGAAAGCGGTGCGTTTCGATGTGTATTTGGCTGCTTGATGGCTGACAGGCAGACGAGAAGGCCTGCGTCACCATCTGCCTCTGTCTTCGGACGCCCCCGATGAGCCGCTTTTTGACAGTGCGCGCCAATAAAAAGGGCGCCCGAAGGCGCCCTTTCCAGTTCGGGTCAGGCCCGAATTACTTGGTGGAACCGGTCACGGTGACTTCTACGCGACGGTTCTTGGCACGGCCAGCCTTGGTCTTGTTGTCGGCGACCGGCTTGGTTTCGCCCATGCCAGAGGCTTTGATCTTGGCAGCCGGAACACCCTTGCTTACCAGGTAGTCGGAAACGGTCTTGGCGCGGCGCTCGGACAGCTTCTGGTTGTAGGCGTCGGTACCGATGCTGTCGGTATGGCCGACAACGCGGATTTCGTCAACCTGCTCGATCTTCATGTCGGCGACCAGGGTGTCCATGGCCTTCTTGCCTTCGGCCTTCAGGTTGGACTTGTCGAAATCGAAGTAGGCGTCAGCGTTCAGGGTGAAGACCTTGGCGGTCTGAACCGGTGCTTTCGGAGCTTCAACGGTCGGCTTGGCCTCATCCTTGAAGAATTCCGGGTTGCACTCCTTGATCGCGGTTTCCTTGGTCAGCTTGATGTGGCCGTTCAGGACGCACTTGCCCACGCCGTCTTTGACGACTTTCTTCTGGCTGTCGTAGACATAGGCGGTCGGCTTGTCGGCGGCGAGGGCCGCGTTGGCGAACATGGCGGTAACCAGCAGGCCAGCGCTGAGAGCAGCGAAGTTCTTCATGTTGTCCTTCCCTTCTTGGAGTTGGGTTTGAAAATGGGCAAGCGCATCACGCGGGGTCGCTATGACACGGCTTGGTAAACTTATAATACGTATCTGGCTCTGAAAAATCTAAAGATCGTTGTTTTTTTGCACAGCCTATGTTGCGATGCTGCACGAGAGCTTGATCGATCAGGCCTGATCCTGCGGTCTGTATAGCCTGATCCGCTCATGAACTCAATATGGTCCCGCAACACAGCAGGTCGGCGTACGGCAGCCCGCCGAGCGTTGCATGAAAGGCCTGCTCTTGAGTTTGTTGTTTTAGTTAATTGATTTTTTTGTGTTTTTTGATTTTGAATCCTGGTTTGTCTGCTGGGCGGGGCGAGCCGAAAAACCGCGCGGAAGTCGTTTGGGGCGTCCTGTCTGAAGTCACGTGAAGGTACGGAGCGGTATGAACGAATTTGATCGGGTACGCGCGCTTGCATGGCATGGCGATGCCTTGGAGTTGCTTGACCAGCGGCATTTGCCCGCGCGGCGCTTAAGTGTGCGATGCGCGCGCGCGGAGGAGGTGGCTGAATCGATCCGCACCATGGTGGTGCGTGGCGCTCCGGCCATAGGCATTGCGGCGGCTTACGGTGTGGTGCTTGCGGCGCGTGAGTATGGGCTTTCTGGTCCAGCATTCGAGGCTGCTCTGGATGCGCTCGCCCGGTCGCGTCCCACGGCCGTTAATCTGTTCTGGGCGCTTGAGCGTATGCGGCGCGTATTGCGCGAGTGTCGCGAAGACGGAGGGCTTCAGGCGCTGGAGAACGAGGCCGACGCCATTCATAAGGAGGATCTGGAGGCCAATCGCCGCATGGGTGAATTGGGCGCTGGGCTCATTGAGCCGGGCAGGGCTGTGTTGACGCATTGCAATACGGGATCGCTCGCCACCTCGGGCATGGGTACCGCGCTCGGGGTGATTCGCTCGGCCTACGCGCAGGCGCGCGTTCGTCATGTCTATGCGGATGAAACGCGCCCTTGGTTGCAGGGTGCGCGCCTGACGGCCTGGGAATTACGGGAGGATGGCATCCCCGTGACCCTGATCTGCGAGGGGGCAGCGGCCAGCCTGATGCGTCGGGGCGAAGTCGGCTGGGTGATCGTCGGCGCGGATCGCATCACCGCCAACGGCGATACGGCCAACAAGATCGGAACCTACGGTCTGGCGATCATGGCGCGTCATCACGGTCTGCGCTTCATGGTGGTCGCGCCCTCCAGCACCTTTGATCTTTCGCTTTCAAGCGGTGGTGAGATTCCCATTGAAACTCGCCCGATGGACGAAGTGACTATGTTGGCCGGGCAACGCATCGCGCCCGAAGGGGTGGAGGCGTGGAACCCCTCGTTCGACGTCACCCCGGCGGAGTTGATCGACGCCATTGTTACCGAGCGCGGCGTCATTCTCCATCCGGACGAGGCCCGCATCCGCGCTCTCCTGGGCTGAGCGTTCGGTTTTCCGCATGTGGTATAGTTCGGCGCTTTGATGAGTCCCAAATCGAGTGTCATCGTACATGGCTGATTTCGCCAAGGAGATCTTCCCGGTCAATCTCGAAGACGAAATGCGTCAGTCCTACATGGACTACGCCATGAGCGTCATCGTGGGCCGCGCCCTTCCTGATGTCCGCGACGGTCTGAAACCCGTGCACCGTCGTGTCCTGTACGCGATGAGCGAGCTGGGCAACGACTGGAACAAGGCCTACAAGAAGTCCGCCCGCGTGGTCGGTGACGTCATCGGTAAGTACCACCCGCACGGCGATACGGCGGTTTACGACACCATCGTGCGCATGGCGCAGCCGTTCTCGCTGCGCTACATGCTGGTGGACGGGCAGGGCAACTTCGGCTCCATTGATGGCGATGCTCCGGCAGCCATGCGTTACACCGAAGTGCGCATGGCGCGCATTGCGCACGAATTGCAGGCTGATATCGACAAGGATACGGTCGATTTCGTGCCCAACTATGACGGCGCCGAGCGTGAACCCGCCGTCTTCCCCACCCGCATTCCAAACCTGCTGGTCAACGGTTCCGCCGGTATCGCCGTGGGCATGGCGACCAACATCCCGCCTCACAATCTGGGCGAGGTGGTCGATGCCTGCGTGGCACTGGTGGATGACGCCAACATCGAGGGCGAACGCCTGCTTGAACTCGTGCCGGGTCCGGACTTCCCCACGGCGGGCATCATCTTTGGCGCCGAGGGCATCCGCGAGGCCTACCTGACCGGTCGCGGGCGGATCCAGGTGCGCGCCCGGGCGCATATCGAGGAAGATGAGCGCACTGGCCGCCAGACCATCATCGTCACTGAATTGCCTTATCAGGTGAACAAGGCGCGCCTGATCGAGCGCATTGCCGAGCTGGTCAAGGAAAAGAAGATCGAGGGCATTTCCGAACTGCGCGACGAGTCCGACAAGGACGGCCTGCGCGTGGTGATCGAGGTCAAGCGCGGCGAGATGGCCGAGGTTCTGCTCAACAACCTCTACCAGCAGACCCAGTTGCAGACTGTGTTCGGCATCAACATGGTGGCGCTGGTGGACGGTCAGCCACGCACCCTGCCGCTGCGCGACATGCTGGAAGCATTCTTGCGTCACCGTCGCGACGTGGTGACCCGCCGCACCCTGTTCGAGCTGCGCAAGGCCCGCGACCGCGCCCATATCCTTGAAGGCCTGGCGGTCGCGCTGGCCAACATCGACGAGATCATCGCCCTCATCAAGGCCGCCCCGAGCCCCGCCGAGGCCAAGGAACAACTGCTCGCACGCGCCTGGGCTTCCGGCGTGGTACGCGACATGCTGGCTCGTACCGGCGCTGCGGCCTCCAGGCCGGAAGGTCTGGACGCAAGCTTCGGCATGGCCGGGGACGGCGCCTATCGCCTCTCCGCGACCCAGGCCCAGGCCATTCTCGAACTGCGCCTGCATCGCCTGACCGGCCTGGAGCAGGACAAAATCGTCAACGAGTTCGCCGAGATCCTCAAGACCATTGGCGAACTTCTTGAAATCCTTGGCAATCCCGATCGGCTGATGGCGGTGATTCGTGAGGAGCTGGTCGCGGTCCGCACCCAGTATGCCGATGCGCGCCGCACAGAAATCCAGGCCGCCCGCGCCGATCTGTCCGAGGAGGACCTGATCGCCGAGGAGCAGCGTGTGGTGACACTCTCCCACGCCGGTTACATCAAGACCCAGTCGCTATCCGACTATGCCGCCCAGCATCGTGGCGGGCGTGGTCGCAGTGCGGCGAAGGTCAAGGGCGAGGACGCCATTCAAAAGTTGCTGGTCGCAAGCTCGCACGACATGGTGATGATCTTCACCAGCAGGGGCAGGGTGTACTGGAAAAAAGTCTGGGAACTGCCGTTGGGCAGCGGTCAGGCGCGCGGACGGCCGATCATTAACATCCTTCCGCTGGAAGAGGACGAGCGCATTGAGGCTCTGTTGCCGCTGCGCGACTTCTCCGGCGAGTCCCATGTCGTGTTCGCGACCCGCAACGGCATCATCAAGAAAACGCCGCTCGCCGAGTACTCGCGTCCGCGTCCGAGCGGCATCATCGCCATCGACATCCGCGAGGGCGATAGCCTGATCGGTGTCGCGCTTACGGATGGCGCCCAGGACATCATGCTGTTCACCAATGCCGGCAAGGTCATCCGTTTCCCGGAGAGTGACGTGCGCGCCATGGGGCGCGGGGCCTCCGGCGTGATTGGCGTGCGTATGGCCGAAGGTCAGACCGTGGTATCGATGATTGTCGCCCACGAGGGTGAGGCGGTGGCTATCCTCACGGCCTCCGAGAACGGCTACGGCAAGCGAACCCCGTTGGATGACTTCCCGCGTCACGGTCGCGGTGGTCAGGGCGTGATCGCTCTCCAGACCAGCGAGCGCAATGGCATGCTGGTGGGTGCGGTCCGGGTGGCCGAAGATGACGAGCTCATGCTCATCAGCGATCAGGGAACCCTGGTTCGCACGCCGGTCGCCGAGGTTTCCCTGGTGGGGCGCAACACTCAGGGCGTGACCCTGATCCGTCTGGGCAAGGACGAGCATCTGGTCCAGATCGAACGTATCCAGAGCGTGGGCGAGGCGGTGATCGAGAGCGATACCGACACCGCCGACACCGACACCGAATCCACAGATCAATAATCGAAGAGGGGAGTCATCATGGCCCGTGCCCAAGAGAAAAGAGTCTTCAATTTCAGCGCTGGTCCGGCAATGCTGCCGGCCGAGGTTCTTGAGCGCGCGCGCGAGGAAATGCTCGACTGGAACGGTTCCGGCATGTCCGTGATGGAAATGAGCCATCGCGGCAAAGAGTACGTTTCCATCGCCGAGAAGGCCGAGGCTGACTTGCGCAAGCTGATGGCCATCCCCGACAACTACAAGGTGCTTTTCCTGCAAGGCGGAGCGTCCAGCCAATTCAGCATGGTTCCGATGAATCTGCTGCGCGGCAAGACCAGCGCCGACTACCTGAACACCGGCCACTGGTCCGAGAAGGCCGTGGCGGAAGGCAAGCGCTATTGCAGCGTCAATATCGTCTCCGACACCAAGCCCAGCAAGTACACCACCCTGCCGGACGCCGCTGACCTGAGCTTCAGCAGGGATGCGGCCTATGTCCATTACACCCCGAACGAAACCATCGCGGGCGTGGAGTTCGGCTACATCCCGGATACCGGTGACATTCCGCTGGTCGCCGACATGTCCTCCACCATCCTGTCCCGTCCGGTGGACGTGTCCAAGTTCGGCATCATCTACGCCGGCGCCCAGAAGAACGTCGGCCCGGCCGGTCTGACCATTGTCATCGTGCGCGACGACCTGATCGGCGAGACTCTGCCGGGAACCCCGGTCATGTTCGATTACAAGACCCAGGCCGATAACGGCTCCATGTACAACACGCCGCCGACCTACGCTTGGTACATCGCGGGTCTTGTGTTCGAGCACCTGCTTGCCAAGGGCGGCCTGGCGGCGATGGGCGAGATCAACAAGCGCAAGGCTTCGAAGCTTTACGATGCGATCGACAACTCCCCGTTCTATTCCAACCCGGTCGATCCCAAGTGCCGTTCCTGGATGAACGTTCCGTTCATTCTTGCTAATAGCGAGCTGGACAAGGCTTTCCTCAAGGAGGCCGAGGCGGCCGATCTGACCACCCTGGCTGGTCACCGCTCCGTGGGTGGCATGCGCGCCAGCATCTACAACGCCATGCCGGAAGCGGGCGTGGATGCGCTGGTCGAATTCATGAACGATTTCGCTCGCCGCAACGGCTGACAAGTATCTAAAGAATCAAGGGGTTATACGATGTACAAGATTCTCACGCTGAACAATATCGCCGCCGTTGGCCTGGATCGCCTGCCGCATGACAAATACGAAATCGCCTCCGAGTTCCAGAGCCCGGACGCGATCCTGGTGCGCTCCGCCAAGATGCACGGCATGGACGTTCCGGCCAGCCTCAAGGCCATTGGTCGTGCGGGCGCCGGAGTGAACAACATCCCGGTCGCCGAGATGAGCGACAAGGGCATCGTGGTCTTCAACGCGCCCGGCGCCAACGCCAACGCGGTCAAGGAATTGGTGATCGCGGGCATGCTGATGGCGGCGCGCAATATTGGTCAGGCCTGGAGGTTCGCCACTGGCCTGGAGGGCGATGACGCCTCCCTGCACAAGGCGGTTGAAGACGGCAAGAAGAATTTTGTCGGTTTCGAGCTTCCGGGTCGTACACTCGGCGTGATCGGCCTTGGCGCCATCGGCGTGCGCGTAGCCAACTCCGCTCGCGCGTTGGGCATGCGTGTCATCGGCTACGATCCGGGCATCACCGTCGAGCGCGCCTGGGAGCTGTCCGCCGAGGTGCAGCATGCCACCAGTGTGGATGAAGTGCTTGCCAAGTCTGATTTCGTGACCTTCCACGTGCCGCTGATCGATGCGACCCGCAACCTGGTCAACGCCGAGCGCCTGAAATTCATGAAGGACAACGTTGTGGTGCTGAACTTTGCCCGCGAAGGTGTGGTGGACGAGGCTGCGATGGTCGAGGCACTGAACTCCGGCAAAGCGCATGCCTATGTGTCCGATTTTCCGACCAACCAGACGAAGGACCACCCGCGCTGCATCACCCTGCCGCACCTGGGCGCCTCCACTGGAGAGGCCGAGGACAATTGCGCGATCATGGTTGCCGACCAGGTTCGTGACTTCCTTGAAAATGGCAACATCACCAATTCCGTGAATTTCCCGGAAGTGAAGCTGGCACGCAAGGGCGCCCACCGCCTGGCGATCGCCAACAAGAATCTGCCGGATATGGTCGGCCAGATGTCCCACATTCTGGGCAGCCACAAGGTCAACATTGCTCACATGGTCAACGAATCTCGCGGCAACGTGGCCTATACCCTGATCGATGTCGAGGGCGACGTGCCGGAAGCGGCCGCCGAGGCCATTCGTGGCATCGACGGCGTGCTGAACGTCCGCGTGATCTGAATCCATGAGCGAGGGCGGACAGCCGATGATGAGGCTTGAGGAGGTACGCGAACGTATCGATCAGGTCGATCAGCGGTTGCTGGAGCTGTTGTCCGAGCGTGCCGGACTCGCCCATCTCGTGGGCGAGATCAAGCGCGCGGAGGGGAGCGAGGATGTCCAGTTCTACCGCCCCGAGCGGGAAGCTCAGGTTCTGCGCCGCATTCAGGCACTGAACCAAGGGCCGCTGGATGACACCAGTGTCGCCTGGCTGTTCCGTGAAATCATGTCCGCCTGCTTGGCGCTGGAACAGCCGGTCCGGGTGGCCTACTTGGGCCCCGCCGGAACCTTCACCCAGATGGCGGCCCTGCGCCAGTTTGGCCATGCAGCGGAACTGGCGCCCTGTATGTCGATCCCCGAGGTGTTCCGCGTGGTTGCTTCGGGAGCCGTATCCTTTGGCGTGGCTCCGGTGGAGAACTCCACCGAGGGCGGCGTTTCCCTGACCCAGGACGCCTTGCTTGCCCATGATCTCTCGATCTGCGGCGAGGTCGCCTTGCGCATCCATCACCAGTTGCTTTCGCGCGCGACTGACTCCAGTGAAGTGCGGCGCGTGTACGGTCATGCGCAGTCGCTGGGGCAGTGTCGGCGTTGGCTGGACGAACACCTGCCGCTGGCCGAGCGGGTGCCGGTCAGCAGTAACGGCGAAGGAGCGCGTCTGGCGGCGGGCGAGGAGGACGCGGCGGCCATTGCCCCCGAGGTCGCTGCCGAGCTTTACCAATTGAACATTCTCGCCGCCAACATTGAGGATGAGACGCACAACACCACCCGATTCGTGGTGCTGGGCGGCAAGGATGCGGGGCCAAGCGGGTCTGACAAGACCTCGCTGGCGCTTTCCACCTCCAACAAGCCCGGTGCGCTCTATCACTTGCTCAAACCCTTGGCCGAACGTGGCATCAGTCTGACCCGCATCGAATCCAGGCCATCGCGCACGCAAGCCTGGGAATACCTGTTTTTCATTGACCTTGACGGACATCGTGCTGACCCGCCGGTGGCTGAAGCGCTGCTCGAACTTGAAGCGCAAGCGGCTTGGCTGCGCGTGTTCGGCTCCTACCCCAAGGCGGTGCTCAAGGCATGATCGAAAATACGGAAGTCAATCCCTGGCTTGCGCGTGCCTTCGCGCCCGTGCGCGGTCTCTCCCCCTATGTGCCGGGCAAGCCGCTGGAGGAGCTGGAGCGCGAATTGGGGATTCAGGGCGCTATCAAGCTTGCCTCCAACGAAAACCCGCTGGGCCCCTCTCCAGCCGCACTGGAGGCTATGCGCAAGCACGTCTCCGGCATCCATCTTTACCCGGATGGCAATGGTTTCAGTCTCAAGAAGGCGCTGGCCGCTCATCTTGGCGTGGATGTCGAAGCCATCACGCTTGGCAACGGTTCCAATGACGTGTTGGACCTGATCGCGCGCGCCTTTCTCGGCGAGGGACGCGGCGCGGTATTTTCCGAATACGCCTTCGCGGTCTATCCGATCAGCACTCAAGCGGCGGGGGGTATTGCGCAGTGTGCCAAGGCCTTGTCGGCGGACCATCCGCATCAGCCCTATGGGCACGATCTCGAAGCCATGCGCGCGGCGGTGGATGGGCGGACCCGCGTGGTCTTTCTCGCCAACCCCAACAACCCGACCGGAACCTGGGTTGAGCGGGGCACGCTGCATGCCTTCATCGCCTCCTTGCCGCCAGAGGTTCTGGTGGTGGTGGACGAGGCCTATATCGAATTCGTGGAAGAAGACGCCAGTTTTCCGAATGCGCTTGAGTGGCTGGGTGTGTTTCCCAACCTGATCGTCACCCGCACGTTCTCCAAGATTCACGGCCTGGCTGGTCTGCGTGTGGGGTATGCGGTGTCTCATCCTCATGTGGCGGCGGTGCTCAACCGTGTCCGCCAGCCGTTCAACGTCAATCTGCTTGCACTTGAAGCCGCCCGTGCGGCGCTTGAAGATTCCGCGCATGTCCAGCGTACACGCGATCTCAATCGCGAGGGGTTGCGTCAGGTGCGCGAAGGACTGGCTTCACTGGGGCTGAGCGCCTTGCCCAGCTTGGGGAATTTTCTCTGCATCGACATGACACGACCCGCTCATGTCATCTACGACGGGCTCCTGCGCCGCGGGGTCATTACCCGTCCCGTCGCGGGGTATGGACTGCCCAATCATCTGCGCGTCAGCATCGGCACGCTGGAGGAAAACGCGCGTTTCCTCGCCGCGCTGAAGTCGGTGCTGGAGGAAGTCCAGTGAATTTCTATTGCTCGCGGTTGTGCATCGTCGGCAGCGGCCTGATCGGCGGTTCGCTCGCGCTCGCGCTCAAGCGCGCCGGACGAGTCGGCGAGGTGGTTGGCGTGGGGCGCAACGAGGCCACGCTCCAGCGCGCCCTTGAACTCGGTCTGGTCGATCGCTATTCGACGCGGCTCGCGGAAGCCGCCGAGGGGGCCGAGATTGTCGTCCTGTCCGTGCCCATGCTGGCAATGCGTGATGTGTTCGAACAGATCAAGCCGGTCCTGCGTCCGGGCATGATCCTGACCGACGTGGGCAGCGCCAAGCAATCGGTGATTGAGGATGCGCGCACGGTGCTCGGTGTTCTCAGTCGTCAGTTCGTCCCTGGTCATCCTATCGCCGGGACCGAGAAGAGCGGTCCCGAGGCCGCGTTCGCAGACCTGTTCGAGCAGCGTCGCGTCATCATCACGCCGCTTTCGGATAACGACGAGGGCGACGTGGCCCAGATCGTCGCCATGTGGCGCGCGGTGGGCGCCGAAGTGGAGCGCATGATGGCGCTGCACCATGACCATGTGCTCGCGGCCACCAGTCACCTCCCTCATCTGTTGGCCTACGCTCTGGTCGAAAGTTTGGCGCGTATGGAAGAGCGGCATGAGGTTTTCCGTTACGCGGCGGGCGGGTTCCGGGACTTCACCCGCATTGCCGCCAGCGACCCCACCATGTGGCGTGATATTGCGCTGGCCAACGCCCCTGAAATCAAGGGGATGCTGAAACGTTATCAGAAAGATCTTGAGCATCTTTACCAGCTCCTGGATGCGGGAGACGGCCAGGGACTGTTTGATCTTTTTCAGCGCGCTAAACAGGCGCGCGAAGGTCTGAAGCTTTGAGTTTCGGACGTGTATCGTATGAGGCGAGCTGAAAAAACGAGTAGAGACCGTTTTCAGTATCCCGAAAGGCGGCCAGGATGCCGAGTCTCCATCGATACCCAGAGATTCCTTTGTCACAGAGTTTGATTCATGAACCTTCGTTTCATCGTTCAATCCGGCGGCGCGTTGCGTGGTCGGGTGCGCGTTCCGGGCGACAAGTCCATCTCCCATCGCTCCATCATGTTCGGTTCGCTGGCCGAGGGTGTGACCGAGGTTTCCGGTTTCCTGGAGGGCGAGGATAGCCTCAACACCCTGCGCTGCTTCCGTCGCATGGGCGTTGAGATCGAAGGCCCCGAAATTCTGGGCGCGGGCCGCGTGCGTATCCACGGTGTGGGCCTGCACGGCCTGAAAAAGCCGGATAGCTCGCTCTGGCTGGGTAATTCCGGCACCTCCATGCGCCTGATGTCCGGCATTATCGCCGGGCAGGATTTCGACGTGGTGATGGAGGGCGACGAGTCGCTCTCCCGTCGCCCCATGCGCCGTGTGACCGAGCCGCTGGCTCTGATGGGCGCCCGCATCGACACCGACGAGGGCGGGCGTCCGCCTCTGCGCGTGCATGGTGGCAGCGGGTTGAAAGGGATTCGCTACGTGATGCCGATGGCGAGCGCGCAGGTGAAGTCCTGCCTGCTGCTGGCCGGACTTTATGCCGAAGGCGAGACCTGCGTGACCGAGCCCGCGCCGACCCGTGACCATACCGAGCGCATGCTGCGAGGCTTCGGCTATGACGTCCGTCGCGAAAAAGGCGAGGGCGGAGCCAGCACCGTCTGCCTGAGCGGAGGCGGCAAGCTGACCGGTACAGTCATCGATGTGCCGGCGGACATCTCCTCCGCTGCCTTCTTCCTGGTTGGCGCCAGCATTGCCGAAGGCTCCGACCTGGTCCTGGAGCATGTCGGCATCAACCCGACCCGCACCGGCGTGATTGACATTCTGCGCCTGATGGGGGCCGATATCGAGCTGCTCAATGAGCGTGAAGTGGGTGGCGAGCCGGTCGCCGACTTGCACGTGCGCAGCGCCCCGCTCAAAGGCATCGCCATTCCCGAGGAGCTGGTGCCGCTGGCCATTGACGAATTCCCGGCCTTGTTCGTGGCTGCCGCGTGCGCCGAGGGCGAGACTGTGCTGACCGGCGCGGAAGAGTTGCGGGTGAAAGAATCCGACCGCATCCAGGTGATGGCGGATGGCCTGCTTGCCCTAGGCGTGGATGCACGCCCAACCCCGGACGGCATGATCATCCGCGGCGGTGTCATTCAGGGCGGTTCCGTGGCAAGTCATGGCGACCACCGCATCGCAATGTCCTTCGCCATGGCTGCGCTGCGCGCCGGTGGCGAGATCCGCATCGAAGACTGCGAGAACGTTAACACCTCCTTCCCCGGCTTCGAGAGTATGGCTGCCGGGGCCGGGCTTGCCATCCGCTCCGCGCGGGAGGCCGCATGAGCCAAGTCCCTGTCCTGACCCTTGATGGCCCGAGCGGTTCGGGCAAGGGCACTATCGCTCGCCTGTTGGCCAAATGCCTTGGCTGGCACATGCTGGACTCCGGCGCGCTTTATCGCCTGACCGCGCTGGCCGCGCAACGACGCGGAATCGATCTGGCCGACGCTCAGGCAGTAGCCGATGTGGCGCGCGGTCTGGATGTGCGCTTTGAGGGTGACGAGGAAACCCGTGTCCTGTTGGACGGCGATGATGTCACCCTGGCCATCCGTACTGAGGAAGCCGGTGCGGCAGCCTCGACGGTGGCCGTGCATCCGCTGGTGCGCGAGGCGCTGCTCGAACGCCAGCGCCGCTTCGCCCAGCCTCCGGGGCTGGTGGCGGACGGTCGGGACATGGGGACCGTGGTCTTCCCGGACGCGCCAGTCAAGATCTACCTGGACGCGAGTGCCGAGGTACGTGCCTGGAGACGCTGTAAACAGTTGAATGACAAGGGGCTTGGTGCTAACGTAGATCAGATTATCGATGACATTCGTGAGCGTGATCGCCGCGACATGCAGCGCCCGGTGGCGCCGCTCAAGCCGGCCGAAGACGCTTATGTACTCGATTCGAGCGAAATGACAGTGGAGCAAGTGCTGGCCGAGTGCCTCGCCCGCCTGGGCAAATAAGCTCGTCCCGCGCCCATCACACGGCCCCGCGCGCAGGTACGCTCGCGGGTTTTTTGTTTGACCATGCCGACATGGACGCTCTGGCATGCGAAACCCTGTAAAACCCCTGACTCAACATGACTGAAAGTTTTGCCCAACTCTTCGAGGAAAGCCTCAAATCCACCCCGATGAAGCCGGGCGCCATTGTGCACGGTACCGTGGTGGAGGTCCGTCCTGATTTCGTGGTCGTCAACGCCGGTCTGAAGACCGAAGGCGTGATTCCCTCCGAGCAATTCAAGGACGATAACGGCGAGATCACCGTCAAGGTCGGTGACGTCGTTGAGGTGGCCCTGAAGTCCCTCGAAGACGGCTTTGGCGCAACCCAGATGTCCCGCGACGATGCCAAGCGCGCCCAAGCGTGGATCCTGCTGGAGAAGGCGTTCGAGAATAACGAAATCATCACCGGACGCATCTCCGGCAAGGTCAAGGGCGGCTTCACGGTCGATATCGGTGAAATCCGCGCCTTCCTGCCGGGCTCCCTGGTCGATGTCCGCCCGATCCGCGACACGACCTTCCTGGAAGGCAAGGACATCGAGTTCAAGCTGATCAAGCTGGATCAGAAGCGCAACAACGTGGTCGTTTCCCGCCGCGCGGTCGTTGAGCAGGAATACAGCGCCGAGCGCGAAGCGCTGCTTGAAGGTCTCCAGGAAGGGCAGATGGTCAAGGGCGTGGTCAAGAACCTCACCGACTACGGCGCCTTCATCGACCTCGGCGGCATCGACGGCCTGCTGCACATTACCGACATGGCATGGAAGCGTGTCAAGCATCCCTCCGAAGTGGTCAACATCGGTGACGAGATCGATGTCCGTGTGCTCAAGTTCGATCGCGAGCGCAACCGCGTGTCCCTGGGCCTCAAGCAGCTTGGTTCCGACCCCTGGTCCGATCTGGCCCGCCGCAACCCGGTTGGCACTCGTCTGTTCGGCAAGGTCACCAACATCACCGATTATGGCTGCTTCGTTGAAATCGAAGACGGTATCGAGGGTCTGGTGCATGTCTCCGAAATGGATTGGACCAACAAGAATGTCAATCCTGGCAAGGTCGTTTCCGTGGGCGACGAGACCGAGGTCATGATCCTCGACATCGACGAAGAGCGCCGTCGTATTTCCCTCGGCATGAAGCAGTGCAAGGCCAACCCGTGGGACGAATACGCCGCCACCCATCAGAAGGGCGAGCGTGTCGTAGGCCAGGTCAAGTCCATCACCGACTTCGGCGTGTTCGTTGGCCTGGAAGGCGGTATCGACGGCCTCATCCACTTGTCCGACATTTCCTGGAACGAGCAGGGTGAAGACGCCGTGCGTCGCTTCAAGAAGGGCGACGAAGTCGAGGCTGTCATCATCGCCATCGATCCTGAGCGCGAGCGCATCTCCCTGGGCCTGAAGCAGCTCGAGAACGATCCGTTCACCACCTACGTGGCCGATCATCCGAAGGGCAGCATCGTTACCGGCGTGATCCTGGAGGTTGACGCCAAGGGCGCCACCGTGCAGCTCGCCGACAGTGTCGAGGGCTATCTGCGCGCGTCCGATATTTCCCGCGATCGCGTGGAGGACGCACGCAGTGTGCTGAAGGCTGGTGAGCAGGTTGAGGCGAAGTTCGTTGGTATCGACCGCAAGAACCGCACCATTTCCTTGTCCATCAAGGCCAAGGACAGCCAGGAAGAGGCCGAGGTGATGAGCGAGTACAACCGTGCTGCCGCTGCCTCCACCCCGACCCTGGGCGACCTGCTCAAGGAGCAACTGGGCCGCAGCGAGTAATCGCTGCCAGCCGTCGGCGCGGACCAGCCTTATGGCCGATCCGCGTCATCCACCCATGCACATCCGAACTCACGGTCCATGACGAAGTCCGAGTTGATCGAACTCCTGGCCCGGCGTCAGGAGCACCTGCCCCCTCGCGATGTCGAGATGGCGGTCAAATGCATCCTGGAGCACATGGGCTCGGCGCTGGCCACGGGCGAGCGCATCGAGGTGCGTGGCTTCGGCAGTTTCACTCTGCATTTCCGTCGTCCTCGACAGGGGCGCAATCCCAAGACGGGCGAGCAGGTGGTACTGGACGGAAAGTACGTTCCGCACTTCAAGCCAGGCAAGGATCTGCGTTTGCAGGTCAATGGCGAGGCCGACGACGGCGCTGCCGACGATTGAGCCGAGCCTTCTCCTGCGCCATTCATGAAGCCCCGTTCCGGGGCTTTTTTATTTTCCATCCTCCCGGCGCTCTGGCTGGTAGAATCCGGCCACCCGATGATTTCTTGTTCATGGAGCGCCTGCATGAGCCTCACCGATCCTCGTATTCTCGTTGCGCTGGACTACGCCACATCCGATGCGGCGTTTGAGCTTGCGCGCAGACTCGATCCGGCGACCTGCCGTTTGAAAGTGGGCAAGGAATTGTTCACCGGCTCGGGGCCGAAGGTGGTCGAGCAGTTGCAGTCCATGGGGTTTGAGGTGTTCCTCGACCTGAAATTTCACGACATTCCCAACACGGTGGCGCAAGCGGTCAAGGCAGCCGCTTCGCTGGGCGTATGGATGGTCAACGTCCATGCCATGGGTGGGAGCCGCATGCTGGCGGCGGCGCGTGAGGCGCTGGAGGGGGGCGGGCATCGCCCGCGTTTGATCGCCGTCACTGTGCTGACCAGCATGGATGAGAGCGATCTGCGCGAAATCGGTCTGGAGGGAAGCCCGGAGCATCATGTGCGGCATTTTTCCGGGCTTGCCCAGCAGGCGGGCCTGGACGGGGTGGTTTGTTCGGCCCGCGAGGCCAATGATCTGCGCCGTTTGTGGGGGGCGCAAGGCCTGCTGGTGACGCCCGGCGTTCGTCCACGCGGGGTGGAAGCGGGCGATCAGCGCCGGGTGGTCACACCCGGCGAGGCCGTTGCACTGGGCTCAAGCTATCTCGTCATTGGACGCCCGATCACCCGCGCGGAACATCCCCAGGAGGCTCTTGAGGCGATTCGGGCGGAAATCGGCGAGACCTGATCCGGTACGCGGTTTCAGCGCCGTGCGCGCTCATCCAACATGCGTTGGTAGAGCGCCATGTACTGGAGCGCACTTTTATCCCAGCCAAAGTCGGCGGCCATGCCGTTTTGCTGGATGGCCTGCCATAGGGTGGGCTGGCGGAAATATTCGAGCGCCCGTCCGACGCCCCACAGGATGGCGTGGGTATCCAGATGCCGCATGACGAAGCCATTGGCGCTGTGGTCCGCGAGAGTGGCCTCATGGGTGTCGATGACCGTATCGCGCAGGCCCCCGACGCCATGCACGATGGGCGGTGTGCCATAGCGCAGACTGTACATCTGGTTGAGTCCGCAGGGTTCGAAACGCGATGGCATCAGGAAGGCATCGCAACCCGCCTCAATGCGGTGGGCAAGTCCTTCGTTGTAGCCGATATGGACGCTGACGCGACCGGGATAGCGGGCCATCCAGTCCAGGTAGGCGGCTTCAAGGCCCTGATCGCCACTGCCGAGAACGGCGATTTGGACTGGCAGGCTCATCAGGGCGTCGGCGGCTTGCAAGACGATATCCAGCCCTTTTTGTCCGGTCATGCGTCCGATGAGCCCGACCAGCAAGAGTTGATCGTCTTCCAGCAGGCCCATTTCCTCCTGAAGGGCGCGTTTGTTGTGTGTCTTGTTCTCCAGTTGCTCGGCATCGTAGGGCAGGGGCAGGGCCGGGTCGTGAGCCGGATCCCAGGTTTTCATGTCGATGCCGTTGAGAATGCCGATCACATCCTCATGACGATGGCGCAGCAGGCCATCCAGTCCATTGCCGAAGGGTTGGGTCTGGATTTCGCGCGCATAGCCAGGGCTGACGGTGGTGATGAAGCGGCTTCCGTTGATGCCCGCCTTGAGGCAGTTCATCTCGCCCCAGTGCTCCACGCCATCCGGGCGCCAGAGATTGACGGGCAAGTTGAGGTTCTGGAATGTCTTGCGGTCGAAAACACCCTGGTAGGCCAGGTTGTGGATGGTGATCAGAGCGGGCGGGGTTTGATCGCCTCGCTCGGCCAGCAGGGCCGTCAGCAGGCCGCTTTGCCAGTCATTGGCGTGGACAAGATCCACCTGCCAGTCAAGCGCGGCCCGGTCTAGCGCGATGGATTCACAAGTGCGACTGAACAGTGCGAAGCGCTCGGCATTGTCCGGCCACGCATGTCCCGTGCTGTCGTTGTAAGGGTTGCCGGGTCGCTCGCTGAAGAGAGGGTGATCGATCAGATAGAGCGGGACGTCACTGTCCGGCAGACGTGCTTCCAGGATGCGGATTCGCCCAAAGGGCGCCAGCATGAGCTCGCTGCGCGGACGCCAGGCTTGCAAGCGCGCGAGGGTGTCTCCATACGCGGGCATTGCGATGCGGATGTCCATCCCAAGCGCCCGCAGCGCCTGGGGCAGGCTGCCGGATACATCACCAAGGCCGCCCGTTTTCATCAGCGGATGGACCTCGGAGGTGGCGAACAGAACGCGGATAGGCTTTTTCACGGTCGCGTGCTTCAACAGGGTTGCAGGATGAGGGCGCCGAGCGGGGGGAGGTCGAGCACGATGGACGAGGGCAGACCCATCCATGGCGTGGGCTCGGCATGCGTTTCGATGGGGCCGACATCGCCCCCGCCGTAGACGGCGGCGTCCGAGTTGAGCACGACACGGTAACGACCGGCGTGCGGGACGCCGAGCCGGTAACCTGTGCGCGGTACTGGGGTGAAGTTGAGGACGATGACCAGATGCCGGTCGCCATCCTGGCGAATGTAGCTGAGCACGGATTGGGCGGCGTCTCCGCAGTCGATCCAGCGGAAACCGCTCCAGTCGAAGTCGCGTGCGTGCAGGGTCGGGTGTTCACGGTAGGTGCGATTCAAGTCGCAAACCAGGCGCTGGATGCCCGCGTGGTGGGGGTATTGCGTAACCCACCATTCAAGCGATTGGGCAAAATTCCATTCCGCGACCTGACCGAATTCGCCGCCCATGAACAGCAGCTTCTTGCCAGGGTAGGTCCACATCATGCTGTACAGCAGGCGAAGATTGGCAAAACGCTGCCATTCGTCCCCCGCCATTTTACCGACCATGGAGCCCTTGCCATGCACGACTTCGTCATGGGAGAAGGGCAGCACGAAGTTTTCCGAGAAGGCGTAGAGCAGCCCGAAGGTCAGGTCGTTGTGGTGATGCTGGCGGTGGATAGGGTCGCGCGCCATGTAGGCGAGCGTGTCGTGCATCCAGCCCATGTTCCACTTCATGGTGAAGCCAAGGCCGCCGACATCGGTGGGTTTGGTCACCCCGGGCCAGGCGGTGGATTCCTCCGCGATGACGACCGCGCCTGGAAATTCTCCGTGCACCACGCAGTTCAAATCGCGCAGAAAGTCGATCGCCTCGATGTTTTCCTTGCCGCCATACTGGTTGGGAAGCCAGTCGTGCGGGTCGCGCGAATAGTCAAGGTAGAGCATGGAGGCGACCGCGTCCACGCGCAGTCCGTCAATGTGATACTCCTCCAGCCAGTGCACGGCAGAGGCAAGCAGGAAGTTGCGTACCTCATTGCGTCCATAGTTGAAGATGTAGGTGCCCCAGTCGCGGTGTTCGCCGCGGCGCGGGTCGGCGTGTTCGTATAGCGGGGTGCCGTCAAAGCGGGCGATGGCCCAGTCGTCCTTGGGGAAATGTCCCGGCGCCCAGTCCAGCAGGACGCCGATGCCGTGCTGGTGGCAGTGATCGACGAAATAGCGGAAATCGTCCGGTTCTCCGAAACGGCTGGTCGGCGCGAAATAGCCGGTGGCCTGGTAACCCCAGGAGTCGTCCAGCGGGTGTTCGGTGATGGGTAGCAACTCGATGTGCGTGAACCCCAGCGGTTTAACGTAATCGACCAACTGGCGGGCAAGGCTGCGGTAGTCGAGGAAGCCGCCGTCGTCGCGGCGTCGCCACGATCCGAGGTGAACTTCGTACACCGACATGGGGCGGTCAATCCAGCCCGGTGCTCCGCGGGCTTGCATCCAGCCGTCGTCGCCCCAGGCATGGGCGCTTTCCGCCGCGATGCGGGCAGCGGTGCCGGGGCGGTGTTCGAACCATCCGCCGTAAGGGTCGCTCTTGACCATGATCGCTCCGCTGTCGCGGTTGCGGATCTCGAATTTGTACAAGTCACCCGCAGCGAGGGCGGGGATGAACAGTTCCCATACGCCGCTCGGCCCCCGTGCGCGCATCATGTTGCGGCGCCCATCCCATTGATTGAAGTCGCCGACCACGCTGACCCGCTCGGCGTTCGGCGCCCATACGGCGAACAGCACGCCCGACACGCCGTCAACCACGCGCGGGTGCGCGCCGAGTACACGGTAGACGTGCCAGTGGCGCCCTTCGCCGAACAGGTGGAGATCCAGCTCACCCAGTTGGGGGGCGAAGGTGTACGGGTCGGTGATCGTGAAGGCGAATCCGCCGTGGTCTTCGCAATGCAGGCTGTGATGGCAGGGCAACCCCTGGTCGGGCCCCTCCCACTGCCACAGACCGCGCTCGTCGATCAGCTCCATGGACGGGCCGTCGGCTTCGATCCGCACGCTGCGCGCCTGAGGCAGAAGGGCCCGGATGCAGACCCACCCTTCCTTCAGCGGATGACGCCCGAGCAGGCTGAAAGGGTCGTGATGGCGGCCGTCGAGGAGGCGGACGATCGACTGTTCCATGAGGGCTCCGTGCGGATAATTTTGGATAAATTTTGTGCAGTGGTTTTTTAACAAGTCATAGGCATAGTATAGGTTCATACAGTATTCGAAAAACGTTTTTGCCCCCCGCGAGGAGTCGTTATGCAGATCGAGCAGCCGCAGCGTCTAGTCAGCCGAATCACCCGCGATACGCTCGCTCTGGTTCTTGCAGGCGGGCGCGGCTCGCGTTTGAAACAGTTGACGGACTGGCGAGCCAAACCCGGCGTGCCGTTCGGCGGCAAGTTCCGCATCGTCGACTTCCCGCTGTCCAATTGCGTCAATTCCGGCATTCGCCGCATCGGTGTGTTGACGCAGTACAAGGCGCACTCGCTGATCCGTCACATCCAGCTCGGTTGGGGGAACTCCAACCCGCAAATGGGGGAGTTCATTGAACTGCTGCCAGCCCAGCAGCGCATTGACGAAAACTCCTGGTACGCGGGTACCGCCGATGCCGTGTATCAGAACATCGACATCATTCGTTCGCACAATCCGGAATACGTCCTGATTCTTGCCGGCGACCACATCTACAAGATGGACTACGGCCTGATGCTGGCCTACCACGTGGAAAAGCAGGCCGATCTGACCATCGGCTGCATCCAGGTGCCTGTAGAGGAGGCCAAGGCTTTCGGCGTGATGGGCATTGAGGAGGGCGGGCGCATCACCCGCTTCCGTGAAAAACCCGCCGACCCGGACTCCATCCCCGGTATGCCCGGCACCGCCCTGGCTTCGATGGGGATCTACGTTTTCAATACCAAGTTCCTCTATGAGCAGCTCATTCGCGATGCGGATGATTCCAGGTCCGAACATGATTTCGGCAAGAACATCATTCCGTCCGTCATAGGCAATTACCGTGTCTATGCCTACCCCTTCCGCGATGTCCAGAGCGGGAAACAGAGCTATTGGCGCGATGTGGGGACGGTGGATTCCTATTGGGCGGCCAACCTTGAACTGATCGGCGTTACCCCGGACCTGAACCTGTACGACAAGGATTGGCCTATCTGGACGTATCAGGAGCAGCAACCGCCCGCCAAGTTCGTGTTTGACGATGAAGACCGTCGGGGAATGGCGGTGGACTCCATGGTCTCCGGAGGATGCATCATCTCCGGTGCGGTGGTGCGCCACTCCCTGCTGTTCTCCAATGTGGTCGTGAACGAGGGCGCCGAGGTACAGGACAGCGTGATCCTTCCAAACGTCACGATCGGGCAGGGCGCACGGGTGCGCAAGGCGGTGCTCGACAAAGGCTGCACCATCCCGCCGGGCATGGTGATTGGCGAGAACCCGGAGGAGGACCGCAGGCGTTTCGAGGTCAGTCCTGGCGGCGTGGTGCTGGTCACCCCGGAGATGCTGAATCAACAGCTTCATCACATTCGGTAACAGGCCTTCTCCTGACGCAGGTCTTGGACGGCCTGAATCGTTCGCGGACGCCACGGATAAACCGCATGGAAAGGGGATCTCTCTGTCGGTCCGGGTCCCTTGAATCACTCTCACACCCCAGCCAAAAGGCCGCCAGCATGACGAAAAGCCTGAATGTGGTGCTGATGTGGCACATGCATCAGCCGGAATACCGTGATCCTTTCAGCGGTCAGTACCAGCGTCCCTGGACCTATCTGCATGCGTTGAAAGACTACGTGGACATGGCCGCGCATCTGGAGGCGCATCCCCACGCCCGAGCCGTGGTGAACTTTGTACCGGTTCTTCTGGAACAGATCGACGATTACGCGCACTCGCTCCGCCGTCACCTGGCCGAGGGCGGCCCCTTGCCCGATCCATTGCTGAACATGCTGGCGGCCGCGCAGGCTCCGAAAGAACCCGCAGGCCGTACCGAGCTGATCGAAACCTGTTTGCGCGCCCATGAACAGCGCTTGATCCAGCGCTTCGAACCTTATGCCGAACTGGCCCGCATCGGGCGTGATTTTCTGGCTCATCCCGGTGGTCTGATCTATCTGGACGATGTGTTCTTCGGCGATCTCGTTGTCTGGTATCACCTTGCTTGGCTGGGTGAGACGGTTCGGCGGCAGGACCCTCGCGCCCGTGTGCTGATCCATAAGGCGCGGGGATTTGAAGCGGACGATCGGCGCATGCTTCTGGAGCTTATCGCCGAGTTGATGGGGGACGTGATCGGTCGCTATCGCGCGCTGGCCGATTGCGGTCAGGTCGAGCTGACCATGACGCCTTACGCGCATCCGATCATGCCTCTGTTGCTGGATATCTCCTCCGCGCGGGAGGCCTGGCCTGACGTGCCGCTCGACAGCCTGACGCATTATCCAGGCGGCGCTGAGCGTGTCCGCTGGCATCTTGAAGAGGGCTTGCGCGTGTTCGAGGGCTATTTCGGTCGTCGTCCAAGCGGCTGCTGGCCGTCCGAGGGCAGCCTTAGTGAGGCAACCTTGCCGCTATTGGCCGAGGCTGGATTCCAGTGGTGCGCGACCGGCAGTCAGGTGTTGCACAACAGCCTGCGGCAGGGCGGTGTGTTCGAGCACTACCGACACTGCCTGCATCGCTTTTACCAGTACCAGGCGAATGGCAACGGCAACGGCAACGATCATGCACTGACCCCGACCTTGTTCTTCCGTGATGACGGGCTCTCCGACCTGATTGGCTTCCGTTACGCCGACTGGCACGCCGATCATGCGGTGGACGATCTTATCCGGCATCTAGAGAACATCGCATCCGCCTGCCACGACGGTCAGTATGTTGCATCCATCATCATGGATGGTGAGAACGCTTGGGAGTATTACCCGGAGAACGGTTATTACTTCCTCGACGCCCTGTATCGTCGCCTCTCCGATCATCCGCGTCTGCGACTGACGACGTATCAGGCGCTGCTTGATGAGGCGCCCCCGCACACTCCTCTGCCACGTCTGGTTGCCGGAAGCTGGGTTTACGGCACCTTTTCCACCTGGATCGGCGAAAAGGACAAGAATCTCGGATGGAGATTGTTGATCGAGGCCAAACAGGTTTATGACCGCGCCATGGCCTCCGAGCGCCTTGATCCGGCACGGCGTCGAGCCGCCGAACGTCAACTCGGCATCTGCGAAGGCTCCGACTGGTTCTGGTGGTTCGGAGACTATAATCCTTCGCAGGCCGTGCGCGATTTCGAGCATCTTTATCGCCTGCATTTGCGCCGCCTGTATGAGTTGCTTGGAGAAACGCCGCCATCCATCCTCGATCAGGTCATGGCGGAGGGTCGCGGTGACCCATCCAATGGCGGTGTCATGCGCACCGGGCAGGCTGCCTGATGAGC
Source organism: Pseudomonadota bacterium (assembly GCA_040756355.1). GTDB lineage: Bacteria > Pseudomonadota > Gammaproteobacteria > Halothiobacillales > Halothiobacillaceae > Thiofaba. The sequence continues at coordinate 46,677 of JBFLZK010000020.1, forward strand.
AACTCCAGCCAACCCGTACTCACACTTCCGCCAGCCTTGGCGCATCGACGCGCCGGAATCCTGCTGCATCCGACCTCGCTTCCGGGCGATGGGTCACATGGCGTCCTGGGGGCGGAGGCTTTTCGCTTTGTCGATCGGCTGGCCACCTGTGGCGTCAGCCTGTGGCAGATGCTTCCCTTGGGGCCGACGCATGGTCTGTTCGGCTCGCCATACCAATGCCTTTCATCGCACGCGGGTAATCCTGCCCTCATTTGTGAGCGGACTCTGCGGGAGTCGGGCTGGCTCGCGGATCATGAAAGCGGATTGGGAGCTGCTCATGCAGGTTTCCTCCGGCACGCGACTCCGGCGGAACGCAATGCGTTTGCCATGTTCGTCGCGCGGGAGTCAGCCTGGCTGGAGGATTTCTCCCTCTTCACCGCACTGCGCGATTCACAGGGTCAGCGTGCCTGGTTCGACTGGCCGCCCGCTTTGCGGGATCGCGAACCGGATGCCTTGCGCGCGGCCCGTGTCGAACTGCGCGCGGAAATCGATCGGGTGCGGTTTGAGCAATTCGTTTTTGCGCGCCAGTGGCAGGCGCTCAAGACGCATGCCCACGCACGGGGCGTCCTGCTCTTTGGTGATATGCCCATCTACGTGGCGCATGACAGCGCCGAGGTGTGGGCCCGGCCCGATCTTTTCAGCGTGGATGAGCGTGGTCAGGTCATTGATGTGGCGGGCGTGCCTCCGGATTATTTCTCTGAAACCGGACAGCGCTGGGGAAATCCTCTCTATCGCTGGGATCGCCATGTGGCGGAGGGATTTGATTGGTGGAAGGCGCGCTTTGCCACCCACTTGCGCCTGTTCGATTTGGTCCGTATCGATCATTTCCGCGGCCTGGAGTCTTACTGGTCGATCCCGTCCGCCTGTCCGACGGCGGTGGATGGTCATTGGGAGCCCGCTCCGGGAGACGCGCTGCTCAATGCGCTGCGCGAGCATTTCGGTTCCCTGCCGGTGGTGGCCGAGGATCTCGGTATCATCACTGAGGAAGTGACCGAGTTGCGCAGGAGACATGGATTGCCGGGCATGCGCATCCTGCATTTCGCCTTCGATGGCGGACCCGACAATCCCTACCTGCCGCACAACCATACCGTGGACAGTGTGGTCTACACCGGCACCCACGACAACGACACCACGCTGGGGTGGTGGGGCGGACTGGATGCGGAAGCGCGTGGGCGGGTCCATGAGTACCTTGGCGAGTCATCCGAGCCGATGCCTTGGCTGCTGATGCGCTTTGCGCTGGAGTCTGTCGCTAACCTCGTCGTGCTGCCCTTGCAGGACGTGCTGGAGTTGGGTGGAGAGGCACGCATGAACACCCCGGGTACAGTCGAAGGTAACTGGGGCTGGCGCTTTTGCTGGTCGCAATGGACCGAGGATGCCGCCGCGCGTCTGGCAAGCGAGGTCGAGATCTACGGACGTCGCCCGGCGGATTGAGCTCCGCCCGGCGTGCCTGGATTCATTGCGAGGGGTGGACGATGCTGGGGCTCATAGCCACAGCATGAAGCCCATCTCGTAGGGATGCGTCAGGTCCTGGTGGTAGGGGAACAGGCGGATCCTGTAGGCCTGCACGCCAGCCTGTGAAGGCTCCAGACGAAGGGTATAGACATGCCGTCCCTGTGCGTCCCGCTCCGAGGGCGCCAGGATGTAATGGGCATGCTGCGTGAAGTGCTGAGCCCGATCAAGGCGGCCGAACTGCGCTTCTACGCGAATGTCGCTCGGCGACAGGCCGTCGATTTCGACAGCGACCCTCAATTCGATGTTTTGCCCATGGATGAGATGTTGCACGGGGCTGTCGATGCGTTCGGCGCGAATCTTCGGCCACATGGCGCGTACATGCGCCTTCCATTCAGCCAAGGTCCGGATTCGCTCGCCATGATCGGAGGCCATCTGGCGTCCCTTATGGAGCGCTGGAGCATAGAAGCCGCGTACATAATCCAGCACCATGCGCTCGCTGTTGAAGCGGGGCAGGGCGCTGCGCATTGAAGCCTTGGACATCTTCACCCACTGACTTGAGAAGCCGCCTTTGTCGCGCTCGTAATACAGGGGAATGACTTCCTTGCGCAGCATGGCCATCAGGTCGTGCGCTTCTTCCTTGTTGCGGTAGTTCGCGTCGTACTCCGGGCCGTGCGGAGTGATGGCCCAGCCGTTGTCACCCTCGTAACCTTCGCCCCACCAGCCGTCCAGCACGCTCAGGTTGATGACACCGTTGAGCGCGGCCTTCTGGCCGGAGGTGCCGCTGGCCTCCAGGGGGTATTCCGGAGTGTTGAGCCATACATCCACGCCAGTCACCAGCTTTCGCGCCAAGGCCATGTCGTAGCCTTCGATCAACAGAATGCGCCCGATGAACTCGGGACGATGGGCGATTTCCCAGATCTTGCGGATCAGCGCCTGGCCTGGCTCGTCGGCCGGGTGAGCCTTGCCCGCGAAGACAAAGATGACTGGACGGTCGCTGTCATTAACCAGTTCGGCGAGGCTTTCGAGATCGTCGAACAACAGCGTGGCGCGCTTGTAGGTGGCGAAGCGGCGCGCGAAGCCGATTACCAGCACGTCTCGCTCCGGCTGGCAGATCAGGCTGAGCGATTTGCGGATCACCGCTTCGCTGCTCCCGTTGCGACGATGCTGGGCGGCAATGCGCTCAGCGATATCGCGCAGCATTTCCTGTTTGAGCGACTGACGCATGCTCCAGAATCGATGGTCCGGGATCTGTTCCATGACCTTGTGCCAGAAATCACGGTCGGTCAGGCGCCAGTGCCAGTCTCGCTGGCGTTGATCGAAGAGATTGGCCCATTCCCGCGCGAGGAAGGTGCTGACGTGCACGCCGTTGGTCACGTAGCGCATCGGATTTTCTTCCGGCTCGATCTGAGGCCAGTGCTCACGCTCCATCAACGAGGCGACGTTGCCGTGAATCCGGCTGACGCCATTGTGTTGGCGGGAGCCGTGCAGGGCCAGGGTGGTCATGTTGAACTGGGCGGCATTGCCCTCCATGCTGCCGAGCCGCATGAAGCGCGACATGTCCAGCCCTAGCGCGTGAGCAGTATCGCGGAAATAGTGTTCGATCATCGCCGCATCGAACACATCATGTCCGGCGGGTACCGGCGTGTGAGTGGTGAACACAGTGCTGCACGCAGTGAGCTCCAGCGCGGTATCAAAGCACATGCCGCGTTCGACCAGTTCCCGGCAACGTTCGACGATCATGAAGGCCGCATGGCCTTCGTTGATGTGCCAGGCGCCCGGCTCCAGGCCAAGGGCGCGCAGGGCACGCACACCTCCCATGCCGAGCAGGATTTCCTGCTGGATGCGGGTTTCGCGGTCGCCGCCGTAGAGTTGATAGGTGATAGCGCGATCCTGCGGCGTGTTCTGGGGTACATCGGTATCCAGCAGGATTAGCCTCACTCGCCCCACATTGGCCTGCCAGACCTTGACGGCCACTTCGCGCCCCGGCATCGGCAACCAGAAGCTGACTTCCTCGCCCGCCGGATTGCGGGCCGGTGCCACGGGCAGGTCATCGAAGTTGACCGGCAGATAGGACTCGATCTGCTGGCCGCGTGCGTCAACGGTCTGGGTGAAGTAGCCGACCCGGTAGAGCAGGCCGACAGCGACGAAGGGCAGACCGAGGTCGCTCGCCGCCTTGCAGTGGTCGCCCGCAAGGATGCCAAGACCGCCGGAGTAGATCGGGAAGCTTTCGTGAAAGCCGTATTCGGCGCAGAAATAGGCGATCAGATCGCGACCGGGCTCAAGCACGCCTTTCAATTCGGCGCGTGGCTCGTCGTACAGATAGCGCTCGAATTGCGCGCGTGTCTCCTGAAGATCGAACAGGAACGTGGGATCGCTTGCCGCCGCGTCGATTTTCTCCTGGGCGACCCGGCGCAGGAAGAGCTTCGGATTATGCCCGCACTCCTCCCACAGCTTGTCGTCGATCCGGAAGAACAGGCCCCGCACCTTCCGGCTCCAACTGTAATAAAGATTGCCGGCGAAATCGTGCAGGCAGGCGAGCTCATGTGGAATGACGGGCTGAACCTCAAGGGTGTAAAGCGTGCCGGGCATGGTGAAGTCCTGTGTCGATGCGTGTGAGTCGAGTCGTTTTGTCGATCATGCAGCAGCAAGATGACGATTCTGTCGCAATCCAGACCAACGGGAGCCCTGAAAGTCGCCATCAGGCCGCTAAAGCTTTTTCGGCCCAGGCCGATACAAGGCTCGTAGGCAGCGACCGGAAAAAAATTTCCGGGAAGGGGCTAAAGGTTCCGGGAAGGCCGCCGATAAATGGATCGTAACCGAATTCAACCGCGCAACAGCGCAACTCAGAAGGAGACCTAGCCATGGCTAACGTCGTCAACACCAATACCATGTCCATCAACGCACAGCGTCATCTGTACAAGACGGATAACATGATGAAGACTGCCATGGAGCGTCTGTCTTCAGGTTATCGCGTGAACAGCGCCAAGGATGACGCCGCCGGTCTTGCGATCGCCACCGGCATGGATTCCCAGGTTCGCGGCATGACTGTCGCTATCCGCAACGCCAACGACGGCATCTCCATGGCGCAGACTGCCGAAGGCGCCATCGGTGAGCTTCAGAATACCCTGCAACGCATGCGTGAACTGGCTGTCCAGTCCAGCAGCGGCCAGTACAACAGCGGCGACCGCGAAAAGCTGCAAACCGAATTCAAGCAGCTTAACGACGAACTGACCCGCGTGATGACCAGCACACAGTTCAACGGTCTGGCGATCCTGAACGGCAGTGCTGCGGATATCTCCATCCAGGTCGGCGCGAACACCACGTCGGACAACCGCATCAACATCGCGATTTCCGATCTGACCACTGCCAGCGGCATGGCCTCCGTGGCAACCGCCTCGATCGGCTCCAACGCTGCTGCGGCAGGTGCTCGCGGTGCGATCGACGCGATTGACAACGCGCTGACCAAGCTCAGCAATGTACGCGGTACCTTGGGTGCGGTGCAGAACCGCTTCACCGCGACCATCACGAACTTGCAGTCCGCGGTCGAGAACCAGAGCGCCGCCAAGTCCCGCATCATGGATGCCGACTTCGCAGCCGAGACCTCCGCCCTGAGCAAGGCCCAGGTTCTCCAGCAGTCCGGTGTGGCGATGCTGGCTCAGGCCAACCAGGCGCCGCAAGCGGTTCTGAGCCTGCTGCGCTAAGATTAGCGCCAGCATAATCGGGACCTGAATGGAGGGGTGGAAACGTCCGCCCCTCCGCTTTAACACAGGAGGAGATGGCCATGCTCATCGATTCCATGAAGAATTCCATAGCACCGCTCTCCAAGCCTGCACCGCAGGCGGAGGGCGGCTTTCGTGCTTCCGGCGCGACGGCGACGAGTGAAGCGGTATCGCTGATCGGCGTCGCCGCTTCGGGGGTGCGAGAAGTCAATGGCTCAGCGCCTGGCGCCGAGCCGCAGGTCGGCACGCCTGAAGAAATTCAGCAAGCCGTTGATGACGTCAAGGAGCTGATCCAGACCGTACGGCGAGACCTCAACCTGAATATCGACGAAGATTCGGGGCGTCTGGTCATCAAGGTCATCGACCGGGATAGCGAGGAAGTTGTCCGCCAGATCCCGTCGGAAGAGATCCTCTCCTTCATTCAGAAGCTCTCGAAGCTCATCGAGTCGCGCGAAGGCGTCCTGATCCAGGAAAAGGCCTAAGAAGGCCCCGAACAGCGAGGTAGTCGCCATGGCACTGACAGCAACGGGTATCGGCAGCGGGCTGGACATCACCAATCTGGTCAAGCAACTGGTTCAAGTCGAAGGCCAGCCTGTCGAGAATGCGCTCGATCGCCGTGAAACTCAGGTGGATACGCGGATTTCCGCGCTGGGCAAGCTGAAGAGCAGCATGTCGACCTTCAAGTCGGCATTGAGCAAGCTGGACGATCTGTCCACCTTCAGTGTGCGCAAGACCACGAACACGAACGAGACCGCCTTCAGCGTGTCCGCGTCCAGTACGGCGAGCGTCGGAACCTACAGCTTTGAAGTCGTGCAGTTGGCGACCGCCCAGAAGCAAGCCTCCGCTGGCTTTTCCAGCAGCAGCGCGACGGTCGGTAGCGGCAGCCTGACTCTCGATGTGGGTGGCAGCGCCTTTACCGTGGCCCTCGGCGCCGGTTCAACCTTGGCGAATATCCGCGATGCCATCAACAATGCCAGTGACAACACGGGTGTGAGCGCCTCTATCGTCAATGCCGACGACGGTTCGGGCGGCACGGTCAGTCGTCTGATGCTTACCTCGCAGGAAACCGGCACGGCCAATAGTGTCAACATCACCATCAACGATGATGACGGCAACAATACCGACGCATCCGGCCTCTCCGCGCTGGCTTTCACTCAACAGACGGCAGCCCAGGACGCCATCGTCCGCCTTGATGGCTACACCATTACCCGTTCGAGCAATACCATCTCCGATGCCGTGGATGGCATGACCTTCACGCTCAAAAGCGTGACCACCAGCGCCGCCCAGGTTGGTGTGGAAACGGACACCGATGCGATCGAGACGACCCTCCAGGAATTCGTCGATGGCTACAACGCGATGCGGCAGGTGATGGCCGATCTTGGTAAGTACGATCCGGAGACTAAAAAGGCTGGCGCGCTTCAGGGGGATGCCTTGCTACGCAACTTACAGCAGGGGCTGCGTCGCGATGTCGCCGATCCGGTGGCATCGCTGGCGGATCCGCTCAATACCCTGGCTGGATTCGGCATCAAGTTCGACCAATATGGCGTCATGTCGCTCGATACGACGGAGTTTGGTGACGCCATCGAATCCGCCGCGGACTCCATGACACGCCTGTCCTCCCTGTTCGGGGCGACGGACGGCCTTGTCGCGCGCGCCACGGCCCGGATGGATGTGGTGATTCAGAGTGGCGGAATCCTGGATACCCAGCTCACCCAGTTGAAGGACCAAAAGAGCTCCATAGACGATCAGCGCGAGCGCCTCGACTACCGGCTTTCCAGGCTTGAGACCCAGCTTCTGAAGCAGTTCAACAGCATGGACGTCATGGTGGCTCAGTACAATTCGACCGGAAGCTATCTGGCCCAGCAGCTCGCGGCCTTGCCGGGCTTCGGTTAATCGCTGCCAGACAGTAGAATCACGGGGAGGAGACCATGTACGTGACTCAATATTCGATGGGCGGCGCAGCCAGGTACGCCAGTGTGGGCATCCAGGCGAGTGTCGATAGCGCTACTCCGCATCAGTTGATCCAGTTGTTGTTCGATGGCTTCCTTGCGCGCGTCAAGGTGGCCAAGCATGCGCTTGCGCGCAAGGATTACGCCCTCAAGGGGCAGAGCGTTTCCAAAGCCATTTCCATCCTCGGCGGATTGAAGGATGGACTGGATCGTGAAAAGGGCGGCGAATTGGCCAGTAACCTCTACGATCTGTATCAGTATGTTGAATTCAGGTTGATGCAGGCGAACGCCGCGAACGATGAGGACGGCATGGACGAGGTGATTCGATTGATTTCGGATATCAGCTCGGCGTGGGCCCAGATCCCCGAGCATCTGCGTGCCAGTACGGCCATTGGCCGTTGATAGGGAGATCGCCGTGCTCCCCGATCGCGTGGTCATGGACAGCCTGCTGAACGAGAGCGAGGCGATACGTGACCTCATTCGCGCCGGGGAGTTCGAGGGGCTGGATGCGCGTCTTGAACAGCGCGCGAGAGGGCTTGAGGCCTTTTTCTCGGCGGCGACACCCATCCCTGCCGAGCGCTCGCCGGAGCTGCGCGCCTGGATCGAATCGATTCAGCGCGTGGATGCGGAAGCCGTTGACGCCCTGACTCAGATACGCACTCAGTCCACCCGGGACTTGTTGTCCCTCAGACGAGGAATCCAGGTCGTGGATCAGTACCGGCTGGCGTCCGACAGCGAACCCTGAGGGGCGCTCGGCCCCCGGACCTTTCGTTTCCCCTTGCCGTATGGCTAATGTGTTGTTCGCCGTACGAGTGAGAAATCGCGTCGGATGGGCTCTTTCCCCCTTGAGGGGAGAAAGGGGCTGCGTACCTCGAACCTTGTGTCGGATTCAAACGCGGCTTACTCCTCTCTCCACCCTGTTGAATCCTCCTTCTGGTTTCCTTCCCGCATTCACTCCGTGAGCCCCTAAAGGGGTGGTGCGCTTCTCTGGCGCGCGGTTTCGAGCAGGCGCTGGGCGGTGGTGTTGTCCGGTTCTTCCTTGAGAATATGCGTCAGCATCACCTCGGCGGCTTCGTGCGCGCCAATGCTGGCATAGATGTGAGCCAGCTTGAGTTGGGCGATTCTGTCACCGGGGAAGATCCGGACATGCTCATGGTAGCCGTCAAGCGCCTCCTGGGTGCGTCCGAGTGTATGCAGCAGGTCCGCGTAATGCAGCCGATGGATGGGGGCGATGAGACTGAGTGCTTCCAGAGCGGCGCAGGCGCCGTCGGCATCCGCCTTGGTCAGATAGATTGACGCGACATGCTTCAGGGTGTCTTCGAGCAGGGGCTGGAAGGCCGTTTCGATGATTTCGAGAAATTCAGCGATGGCTTCGTCCAGTTCGCCATTGAGTTGTGCATGAGCGCCTCGGGCGAAGTGGAGATAGGGCGAAATGGCATCTTGGTCGGGGTGGGCGCTCAAGGCCAAGATCAAAGATGCAAGACCCTCGTCATTCCTGCGCTGGAAGAAAATGCGGGCTTGCGTGATGCTGGCCTTCGGGTTGGCGAAGGATTTTGCCAACTTCATGTGCCCCTTGTCCGTACTGGCGAGTTGTTGCTCGAAGTCCAGTTCGCATCGCCGGAGGGCTTCGACGGATCCTGCATCAAGCATCTCCAGGCTGTTCCGATGCGTTTTGAGCCACATCCGAGCGCGGCCATAGTGCTGATCCCCGGCCCATTGCGCGATGAGCGCCTGGATATCGGCGGAGCCCGGATTGAGCTCTTCAAGTCTTGATGCCGTGCGGGCCTGGGCGTCGCGGATGAGCTCCAGCAGGCGCTTGGCTCCGTCCCGATAACACTGGTAGTAATGCTTCAGGTCGGCTTCATGCTGGGCGAAGTCTTCTTCATAAGCTTCACTCCTGAAGGGCCGTGCGATCTTCAGAAAGTTGCGCACCCCCATGATCATGGTCAGACGACTGAAGACGCGCAGTTTCCGCTTGAACGTTTTTTCGATACCGTCCATGGCGCTTTTGTGCCCGAGGGCCTCTTCGCGTGTTTGCGATTGATAGAAGCGCTCGTTGTGCATCAGGGCCTGTTCGGAAAGATCGCGTATCTGTTCCACGGCATGGGCGGCGCGAGCCAGTTCCCGCGTCAGCATGCGCAGGTGTTTTGCACGCACCTCGATGGAGGCGGCGGGCAGGCATGCCTCGACCAGCGCATGGGCATCCACAGGTTGGGCTGGGAGTGGCAGTTCGTTCGCGGGCAGGTATTCGATCGTCTCGATCCGGGCCGCTCCCTCGCTGGCGTTGATGATTCTGCATCCTTGGGATTGGAGCACGGCGGCTTGTTTGGAAAAGTTCGCGATGGAGGCGATGTAACCGGGGTGGATGCTTGCCATCCAGCCGCCATAGGTTTCAACCTGCATGGGCGGCAGATCGAGTCGCGGACCGGCATCGCGTTCCATGCTTCCGGCGGCGTGGGTGAAGCCTTGCCTGTCGAAGCAGAAGTCCACGCCCGCCAGGATGATGGTTTCGATGCCAAGAAATCCTGCGATTTGCAGGGCGCTGTTGGTGACGGTCGGCCCGACGCCTTGCAGGTTTGGCTTGTTGAGCGCGGTTTTCCAGGGAAAGAGATAGCCCAGATAGAAGTTGCGATGCGGCCAGGAGCCGAGCAGCAAGGGGCTGACGTGGTAGTTGTTGATGAACATCACGCGGGACGAAAACAGCATCATTTCCCGGCTGACGTCGAGATTGCGCTCTTGCGGGTCCACGGATACGACAAAATCGGGCTCCAGGCCAATCTGGAGAAGCCGTCGGCTGACCCTGGAGACCGCCAGTACGATGAGCTTGTCGCGGTGTTCCACAACCCAGGGCAGCAGCGCATCGAGCGAGGGACCGCCCGCCAGGATCACTGCCGTTCTGCCTGCAAACAGGCCGGCCAGCGGCTGGATGGGATGGATGTTCTCGCAGACGTTCTGAAGCTGGGCCTTGATGAAGGGCTCGTAGCCCAGTCGGATCATGACTTCATAGCGAAACTGTTGAACCGTTTCGGTCACGCCGGACAGCCGTTCAATGTAGCTTGTCAGGTAAGCGTCGCGCGCGGCGAAGCTGGAGTGGATCTTCGCGCCGTCGATGTAAATGTATTCGTTCAGCTTGAAGCGCTTCGTGGCGATGGCAAACCATGATTCCGCATCGCTGACCGCGATATCCTCGGGCAAATCCGTGAGCAGCCCTTGTTGATCCAGCCAGTCGATGACCGGCTCCAGTTCCACGATCAGGTAACGGCTCGATTCCGGGCGCTCGATGCCGCGGAGATATTGGACGATGTGTCCTGAGTCGCTCCCGACGATGATGTGAAGACGATCTTCCTGTATCAGAACCTGTCCCAGTTCGGCATGGATCCTGTCGCGTGCGCTCAGGCGATCGAAGGTGCTTCGATTGACGTCATAGAGCAGCTTTTCGCCAAACGGATTCACATATTCGGTTGGCGCGCCTTGGCCAAGCTCGGTGAAGGGTTCGAAAGTCGTGGCGGTGATGTTTTCCTGACTCATTTCTTCAGCAGCTCCCATTGCAGCGGCGTGCCGCGCGCAACATCGCGCTGGACCACCATGCCCATGACCTCGTCCATGTGCATGGGCGAGAGGCCAAGGCCGGGGCGGATGGCTTTCAGATTGTCCGGGGTGAGGATTTCGCCCGCCTTCATGTCGCGGGTAATGTAGAGCGAACGCCGGAAGGTAAGCGATTTCCTCTCCGCGGCGGTCGGTCCGTAGTGGATGGTCCCCATGGCCTGCCAGGCTTGGCGAGTTTCATGGATCAGCTGCGCCATTTCCGCCGGCTCCATGGAGAAGGTGGAATCCACCCCGCCGTCGGCGCGGCTCAGTGTGAAGTGTTTTTCGATCACGTTCGCGCCCATCGCCACCGAGGCGACCGCCACGCCGACGCCCAAGGTGTGATCGGACAGGCCGATCGGGCAGCCGAACAGTTCGCGCATGTGGGGGATGGTGAGCAGGTTGGAGTTGTCCGGGGTGGCGGGGTAGGTGCTGGTGCATTTGAGCAGCACCAGATGCTTGCAGCCCGCTGCGCGCGCGGCGCGTACGCTCTGGTCCAGTTCGGCGGCGGTGGCCATGCCGGTGGAGATGATCATCGGCTTGCCGGTGGCGGCCACCTTGCGGATCAGCGGCAGGTCGGTGTTTTCGAATGAGGCGATCTTGTAGCAGGGAACATCAAGCTCTTCCAGGAAGTCCACCGCACTTTCGTCAAATGGGCTGCTGAAGGCGAGCATGCCGTGCTCATGGGCGCGTTCGAAGATGGGCCGGTGCCATTCCCAGGGAGTGTAGGCCTGCTGGTAGAGGGCGTGCAGGGAGGAGCCTTTCCACAGGCTGCCGGGGTCGCTGATGAAGAATTCTCCCTCGCTCAGGTCCAGCGTCATGGTGTCGGCGGTGTAGGTCTGGATCTTGAGGGCATGCGCACCCGCCTTGGCGGCGGCATCGACAATTTCAAGCGCGCGTTCCAGAGACTGGTTGTGGTTGCCGGACATTTCGGCGATGACGAAGGGCGGATGGTCGGGGCCGATCATGCGATCGCCGATGGGGAAGTTGTCCAGGGTCTTCATGCGCATGCCTTCTTGATGTAGCGGGTGGTCTCGCGCGTGTAGCCCGCGCGCGTGAACAGGCGATGGGAGGGGGCGTTTTCGCCCAGCACGTCAGCCCGCAGGACAAGGATGCCGGGGTGTCGCTCCAGCATCCAGCCTTCAGCGGCGGCCAGCAGTTCGCTGCCCAGTCCATGCGAGGCTTCGGAACGCTCCGGGTCAAGATGGATCGAGACTTCGGCTTCGTGGCCTCTGACATCGAAGCGGATCGTGCCGACAGGGCGCTCGCCCAGCAGGCCGATCAGGAGATGGCGTGCCGGATCGTGCAGGACAGTCTCCAGCCAGGCGCGGTGAGCATCCGCGGCAATCGCCTCCTGTCGGCGCGAGACGGCGCGAATCGTGGGGTGATTGCGCCAAGCATGAAGCAGGGCAGCGTCGTCCAGGGTGGCGGGGCGCAGGTGGATGGCGGCGCAGCCCATCCGGCGCGCGACCCGCGCCGCGCCGAGTCCATCGACCCACTGCATGCCGGTGCGGGCGAGATGATGGCGCAGGCCGGGGCTTTCGAGCAGGCACCGAAGATGGCGGGCGATGGCATCGATGTCATGCGCGGCGATGGCCGGGGCGTGCAAAAGGCCTGCGCGGCTACCGTGTTCGAGTAGCGGGCGTTGATTGTCGGCCAGACACAGCGCGAGAGTGGGAAGTCCGAGCGCGCAGCGCTCCCAGGTGGCGCCGCCGCCCGCGCCGATGGCCAGATCAGCCTTGAGCATGAGACCGGCCATGTCGCTGGTCTGGACATGGGCGTGAAAGCCGTGCTCCTCGCAGGCTGTCAGCAGGGTTTCGCGGTGTGGGTGGGTCGCGCCGATCACGACATCCACCTCGAAAAAGCGGTCCTGGAGGCGGGCGATGGCCTGGATCGCCGCGCCGGTCGCATTGTCCGCGTCCATGCCACCGAGAAAGACCAGCAGGCGGCGGACTGCATCCGCCCGCACGCGCACGTTGCCGCGCACGAGACTGAACTCTTCGCGCAGCAGGGCGTGGCGAGGGCCGAGCAGGTGGATGCTGCCGGGCGGGGTCAGGTTGAGATAGCGCTGCTCCATGGCCTCGTAGAGGTTCTGGTCAAGCAGCAGGTCGCAGTCGTGCGGTCGGTCGGCAAGGTCGTCAATGACCATGAGCCTGCGGGTCAGGGGGCGCAGGGCCTGCTCCCAGCGCCGGTCCAGCGCGTAGTGGTCAACCACCAGCCAGTCGCTGGGGACGTTTGTTCCCATGGCAGTGGTGGTTTCCTGGGCATCCTCGCTCCAGGGTAGGCCCAGCCAGTCTGCGTGGGGTGGTGCTTCGGGCCGTTCGAAGCCGTCGGCGGGGGCGGGCAAGCGGGCGACGGGAAAGCCGCGCGCCTCGATGTGATCGCATAGGTGGCCGGGGTGTTCGCGGCAGATGAAACTTACCTCCGCACCCCGTCCGCGCAAGGTTTCGGCCAGCGTAAGGCAGCGCATGACGTGCCCGCTGCCGATGTTCAGCGAGGCGTCAGCGCGAAAGACGATCTTCAAGCGGCCTTTTCCAGCAGGAACCAGGTGATGTCGCCAAGCGGGAAATTGGGGTCGTGCCGCCAGACGAAACCATAGTCGAGCAGGCGCAGGTCGGGGTAGGCATCCAGCATCTCGCGCGCGAAATCGCGCTTGAAGAGCTTGCCCTGATGCCCGCGGTATTCGATTTCCACCGGCGTGGCGTTGTAATACTCGGCGATCAGGATGTAACGGCGGCTGTGGCGGTAGAGGGCCTCGTAGGCCTGCGGAAGGCTTGCGGGATCGATATGGATCAGCACGCCGGAGGTGAAGCCGAGGTCCCACTGTTCGTCACGCCGGAAGGCGAGAAGCGATTCCTCGCACACCTCGATTCCGGGCTGTTCGGCGCGGATGGTCGCGGCGGCGGCTGGGTTGATTTCGACCGCCGTGCGACGAGCGCTCGGGAACAGCAGGCCGAGCGCCTGGAGATTGAGGCCAATGTTGGAGCCCAATTCGAGGAAGCTGCGCGCCGGATGGGCCTTGCTCAGCGCCTTGGCGAAGAAGGCGAGCTTTCCGGCAAGCAGGGACGCGCCCTGATTGCGGTCGATGTAGGCTTCGCCGAATTCGCCGGCCCAGAAGTTTTCCTGTTCGGTGGGATAGTGCTGTGTCATGCCTGAGCTCCGTGTCCCCGCAGGGCTTGGTAAATCAGTTCGGCGCGGGTCCAGTCCTCTTCGGTGTCGATATCGACTACGCGCCAGTTGGGAATGGGCAATCCCATACCGTGTGAGTGAATGTTCAAGCCTTTCAGCCAGGCCTCGGTCCGGCCCCAGTAGAACTGGCCCGCGTCATGCCAGGCGGGTTCGAGATCCTGAGTGCGCACCTGCTCGTATTCGGGCGAGAAGGGCCGGGTGAGCTGATTCGGCGTCAGTTTCAGGGCGCGCTGGATGGGCGAGGGGTAGGCGGTGACGGGAAAGGCGTATTCCCCCGGACCGTTTTCCAGCAGCCGCAGAGCGGCGCGCAGGTCGCCGATCTGGAGAAAGGGGACGGCGGGATAGATGCAGCATACGTGTTCGGGTGACCAGCCAAGCTCGCGGCAAAATTCGATGGCATGCCTGACGACCGGTACCGTCGGGGTATGGTCGTCGGCCAGTTCGGAGGGGCGCCGGAACGGGATTTCCGCACCAAATGCGCGCGCCGTAGCGGCGATCTCCTCGTCATCGGTAGAGACCGCCACGTGGTCGAACAGGCCGGATTCGCGCGCCGCTTCGATGGCGTAGGCGATCATCGGCTTGCCCGCGAACGGGCGGATATTCTTGCGCGGAATCCGCTTGCTGCCGCCGCGCGCCGGAATGATCGCCATTTTCATGGGGCTGATTCCAGGTGAGTTGAAGTATCGGGCCAGGGGCGAAGCTCATCGCGCAGCAGACCGTATTCGATCACATCGACATAGTGTCCATCCTTGTAGGCGGCCTGGCGTCGAACGCCTTCCTGGCGCATGCCGAGCGCTTTCGCGATGCTCTGCATGCCGTTGTTGTGCGCGAACGTGCCGCAGTGAATGCGGTGCAGGTTGAGCGTCTCGAAGCCATGCCGGCATATCAGGGAGGCCGCCTCGCGCCCATAGCCCTTGCCCCAGCAATCGCGCTCTCCGATCAGCAGGGCGAGCTCGGCGGAACGGTAGACGGGGTGAATGGCTTGCAGACTGATGTTGCCGATGTGCCGGTCGCCTTCGTTGAGGACGATGGCGAGGATCAGCGCATCGCGCCGGGTCTGTGACTGGCGGATGTAGTCCAGCGCGGCGGACGTGGCGTAGGGGAATGCGCCGTGCGAGTTGCCGGCATTGATCTCCCTGTCGTTGAGCCAGGTGGGGTAGGGACCGGAGGCATCCGACTCCACAAGCCCGCGCAGATAGAGATGTTTGCCCTGGATCAGTCCACGCATGACTCAGTCTCGCCCCGCCGTGGCCGCGCCCAGCACTTTATCGAAGGCGCGCGCGACATCCTCCAGATCGTCGCGGCTGACGTTGGCGTGGCAGAGGTCGCCGAAAATCAGCTCCTGGTAATGCATCCGTTCGGTCACGGGGCAGGTTCCGCGCGCGTATTCCTGACGGCATCCGGCGTTGGCCGGGTGGGTGAATGGGTAGCCGTCCTTGCCGAAGGCGATACGCTGCTGGTACATCGGCTGGAGATAGAGCGGGCGGACATAACCGGGGTTGATCGGGATGCCTTCCGCGCGGATGGCTGCGATGAAGTCTTCGCGCGACATGCCCGCCTTTTGCGCGTCGTAACGCATGGCGTAGACGTAGTAACCGTGACGTACGCCGGATGCGATGCGCGGACAGGTAATGCCCGGCATGCCCGCGAGCAGGCTGTCGAGCGTGGCTGCCGCGTCGATGCGGGCGTCCAGCAGCCCCTTGAGCTTGCGCAGTTGCTCGCGCGCGATGGCGGCCTCGATCTCGGTCATGCGGTAATTGAAGCCGACCATGTTGACAAGGTTGGCCGTGCCCTTGGCTTCGACCACGGCTTCCGCGTGGTTGCGGATCAGTTGCAGGCGGTCGGCGAGGTCGGGGTCGTCAGTCACGACCACGCCGCCTTCACCGCTCTGGATGGTTTTGTGGTAGTTCAGGCTGAACACGCCCATGTGGCCGAGGGTGCCCGCGTAACGCCCGTTGAGGCTGGCGCCGGGGGCTTGGGCGGCATCTTCGATCACCACCAGCTTGTGTTCGCGGGCGATGGCCATGATTTCGTCCATCGCCGCCGGGTGGCCGAAGATATCGACCGCGACGATGGCGCGCGTGCGCGGACTGAGGAGCTTGCGGATGGAATCGGGCGAGATGCAGAAGGTGTCGGGATCGATGTCGGCGAAGACCGGAATCGCGCCGTAGACCAGCGCGGCGACAGCCGAGGCAGACATGGTGTAGGGCGTGACGATGACCTCGTCGCCGGGGCCGATGCCCGCCGCGCCGATGGCGGCATACAGGCCGGAGGTGGCGGAGTTCATGCTGACCGCGTGGCGGCAGCCGAAGTATTCCGTCCAGGCATCCTCCAGGGCGCGCACACGCGGGCCGCCGTAGAAGTCCGGGGTCCATGCGCCGAGGAATTGCGACAGCACCTTGCTATCCATCACCTCCATGACCGCGCGCTTTTCTTCCTCGCCCATGGAGTTGTAGGCAGGCCAGGGCGCGGACCGGATGGGTGCGCCGCCGTGCAGGGCCAGGGCTTGAGCTTGGGTTGGGGCCTGAACATGGGTGGTCATGGAATGTCCCTCGCAATCATCCGGTACACAAGCCCGGCCACGCGCGCCGTGGCGCCGGGCATGGGGCGCCAGGCATCCAGACGGGCGCTCTGGGTCTGGCGTTTGGATTCATCGTATAGCAATTCACGCAGGCTGCGTTCAAGCTCTCCGGCGTTCGACACGCGCAGGCTGGCCCCCGCGCGATTGGTCGGCAGGGCATCCCGGCCCGACAGGCCGGGTTGGAGGCTGAGCACCAGTGCGCCGAGCAGGCAGGCCTCCACCAGCAGCATGGAGTTCATGCCCACCACGATATCGGCACTCATGACCAGATCATGAGGGGTGTATTGGCCTTCGCTCACGCTGATCTCGGTATGGCGGGCGTGCAGGTCAGTGAAGCTCTCCCGCGCTTCCCTCGGGTGCGGAAGGATATGAAGCCGGAGCGGTTGGGTCGAGCCGATGGTGTCAAGCGCCTCCACCAGCATGTTCAGCGTCTGGCGCTCGTCATAGCCGAGGTGGCGAGGGTTGCCGGTGAGGTCGCGATAGAGGCTGGCGATGGGTTGGGATGCGAACAGGATGAGCGACTTGTCTCCAGCCATGTCGGCCCGGATCGCACGACGCCGGTCGGAGGCTGTGAAGTCGGCGCGCTCTTGCGGCAGGGCGTCGAAAACGGGCTGGCCGGTGACGATCAGTCGCGCTGGATCGAAGCCTTCCTCGATCATTTCATGGCGGGCCAGATCGTCCATGACCGCGATGCAATCGGGGAGCGTCAGGAGTCTGGATGGGCTTGTGAAGCGTTGTCGGTAATTCGACCAGAAATCCAGTAGGGCCAATGAAGGTATGCCGAGCTCGTTCGCGGCGGCGATGAAGGCTTGTTCCCAGTCCTCGCCATTGCAGGATGTGGCGCACAGGAGCAGATCGGGGCGAAGCTGTTCCAATCGCTCCCGAGGAAGACAGGGAGCGGGCAGCGCATGGACATCGAAGCCTTGTTGACGCCATAGATCGAGCGCGTGCCGGTAGGCATGCAGGACGAGTCGGCAGCGCCCGTCGTCGAGCAGCGCCCGGATTACGGGCGTCAATGCATTGGCGCCTCCGGGGTCGCCCGCGAGGATGAGGATGTTCGGGAGATTGTCCTGAATGGTCGTCATTGCAGCGGTAAGGCGACGGCGTGGCCGGTGAGGATCGATTCCCGCGCCGCCATCCCGATTTCGATGGCGGCGACGCCATCCTCCGCCGATGCCAGCGGAGCCTGGCTGCCTTCGAGGGCGTGAATCAGGTCTTCCAGCGCGTGCAGGGTGCCGTTGCTGAGGTCTTCCTCTTCCACGGCGGTGGCTTGCAGCACGGTGTAGCCGCTGTAGTGCGGGGAGGGGGCCGCTGCATACCACTCGATGCGGTTGCCGGAGTCCACCAGGCGAACGCGCCCCGCGCTGCCGAGGATATCCATTTCAAAGATGCTGTAGCGGTTGGCGGGTAGGGCTTTGAGGAAGGCGGGGAAGCCGCGCTCGAACAAAAGCCGTACGTCCAGGGTGGGGTCCGCACCACCTTCGCGCAGGCTATCCCAGGCTTGCACCTCGCGCACCTCGCCGAACAAGAAGCGGGCGAGATCGAACCAGTGACTGCCGTTGTGCAGGGTACCCTTGGTATAGATCCCCTGGACGGCGAGGATCTCACCCAGCTCGCCGTCGGCGATGCGGGCGCGCAGGGCTTGGTGACGGGGGGAGTGACGACGGATGTAGTTGAGCGCGACCGGGATATCCCTGGTCGCGGCCTTGCGTGCCAGCGCGCGCGCCTGTTCGAGGTCGGTGGCAAGGGGTTTTTCCGCCAGGATGGCGCGCACGCAGGGGGTGTCCAGCGCGGCATCGATCAGGGCGGCATGGGTATCGTCGGGTGTGCAGATGCTGACGATGTCGGACGGGTATTCGCGTAGCATGCGCAGCGGATCATTGCCACGATGCGTCACGCCCCAGCGCGCCGCGCAGGCCTCGGCGCGTTCGGCGGAAGCGTCGCAGACGGCGGTGAGGCGGGTTTGAGGGTGGGCGGCATAGGCCCCGGCGTGGCTGTATACGCCCTTGACCCGGGGATCGTCGGCAAAGCCGCTGCCGATCATTCCGCAACCGATGAGCAAGGCTTGGTACTGCATGCGTCGGGTGATTCCTCGTGATGGGGGACGGTCGCTCAGGCCCCGGGACGCACGGCCTGTTCCAGCGCTTGGACAACGCGGTCTTGCTGCGCGTCGCTCAGCGCGGGAAAAATCGGCAGGCTGAGCGCTGATGCGTAGTAGGACTCGGCGTGCGGGAAGTCGCCGGGGCGGAATCCAAGGCGGCGGTAGTGCGGTTGCAGATGCACGGGAATGTAGTGCACCTGGGCGCCGATCCCCGCTGCGCGCAGGGCATCGTAGACCGCCCGCCTTGTCGGCGCCTCCTGCGTCAGGCGGATGACGTAGAGGTGCCAGGAGGAGTCGGCATCGGGCGTGCGTCCTGGCGTGATGAGCGGAAATCCGGCGAGCAGGGTCTCATAGCGGTCGGCGAGGACGCGACGGCGAGCGATGAACTCCGCCAGACGACCCATCTGGCTTGCGCCGAGGGCGGCCTGGATGTCTGTCATGCGCGCGTTGTAGCCCAGTTCGACCTGTTCGTAGTACCAGCCGCCCTGGGGCGCGCCTTCCATCTCGTTCGGTTCACGCGTGATGCCATGGCTGCGCAGGCGGCGCAGACGGGCGGCCAGCGTTGCGTCGCGAGTCAGGCACATGCCTCCCTCGCCAGTGGTGATGATCTTGACCGGGTGGAAGCTGAACACGGTGATGTCCGACCACTGGCCGCCGCCGACCGGTTCGCCAAGATAACTTCCGCCGATGGCGTGCGAGGCGTCCTCAATGATGCGGAAGCCGTAGCGCCGCGCCAGGGCGTGGATGGCGCGCATGTCGCAGCTTTGCCCGGCGAAATGCACCGGCACGACGACCCTGGGCAGGCGGCCTTCGCGTTCCGCTTGTTCCAGCTTTGTCTCCAGCGCCGCCACACTCATGTTGAGGGTGAGTGGGTCAATGTCGACGAAATCGACCGTTGCGCCGCAATACAGGCCACAGTTGGCGGAGGCGACAAAGGTGTTGGGCGAGGTCCAGAGGCGGTCTCCGGGACCGAGATCGAGCGCCAGGCAGGCAAGATGCAGGGCGACGGTGGCATTGCTGACGGCGATGGCATGAGGCGCGCCGGTATGGGCGCGCACCGCGTCCTCGAAGGCGGGGATGGCCGGCCCCTGGGTCAGCCAGTCGGAGCGCAGCACTTCGACAACGGCTGCGATGTCCTCGTCCGAAATGCTCTGCCTGCCGTAGGGAATCATACGCCTGCCATTGCGTTGAATTGACGGATCTCTTCAAGTGAGAGGAAGCGCGGGTTGTTGCCGGAGTTGTACTCGAAGCCCTGAGTGACGGGAACGCCGTGCTCGTCAAGCCGGTTCACGGCGTAGTCGGATTCGCGATGATAAAACTTGATGCTGGGGCGAATCACGTAGTGGTCGTGGAATTCCAGGGTCAGGTGGGAGTCGTCCGAGGGGCACATGATCTCGTGCAGTTTCTCGCCCGGACGAATGCCGACCACACGGGTGGGCAGGTCCGGCGCCATGGCGTTGGCCAGGTCGATGACGCGCACGGAGGGAATCTTCGGCACGAAGATTTCGCCGCCCTGCATGCGCTGGAAGTTGGTCAGGACGAAGTCCACGCCCTGTTGCAGGGTGATCCAGAAGCGGGTCATGCGCGGGTCGGTGACGGGCAGGTTTTCCGCGCCTTCGGCCAGCAGTTTCTTGAACAGCGGAATGACGGAACCGCGTGAGCCGACGACATTGCCGTAGCGGACCACGCCGAAAATGGTTCGGTGACCACCCGCCATATTATTGGCGGCCACGAACAGTTTGTCGGATGCCAGTTTGGTGGCGCCATACAGGTTGATGGGGTTGGCGGCCTTGTCTGTGGAGAGCGCGATGACGCGGTCCACGTTGTTCTCCAATGCCGCGTGAATCACGTTCTCGGCCCCGTGAACATTGGTCTTGATGCACTCCATCGGGTTGTATTCGGCCGCCGGAACTTGCTTCAGCGCGGCGGCGTGAATCACGAAATCCACGCCGCGCATGGCCTGGGTGAGGCGCTGGCGGTCACGCACGTCGCCGATAAAGTAGCGCATGCAGGGCTGGTTGAATTCCTGTTGCATCTCGAACTGCTTGAGTTCGTCGCGCGAATAGATAATCAGGCGGCGCGGCTTGTAGCGTTCAAGGAGAGTGCGGACGTATTGCTTTCCGAAGGACCCGGTGCCACCCGTGATGAGGATGGATGCGTCGTTGAACATGGGGGCGTCTCCTCTTGCCTGTTGACCCGGCTTGTGCCTAAGCAGGTTTCATGCCGGGCGGATTGTGTTCTGGATGTCTCTAAGCCGGGGGAGGCTGAGTCCCGCTTCATCCGCCAGCGCGAGGGCGCGCTGCAAGCGGGCGGGTGCGCTACGCCCCATGCATTGGTGCGCCGGGTCGCCCTGGAAACCTTCCAACATGCCTTGGACCAGCCGTTCGCGATCAAATGTGTGGCCGCTCAGCCACTCCTGGAGATCAATGATTTCGTGGGCGACCTCGCGCGTCAGTGTCTGGTGATCGCGCCATAAGGCATCCACCGTCCCCCCTGCGACCATGCCCGCGATGTTGGTGGTGAGGATGTAGACGTTTTTGCGCACCAGCTCCCAGGTCATGCTGTCCATATCGCCCACTTCGCGGGCAGGCAACCCGACGTGCTGCATGGCCTTGCACAGGAGACCGGCATGAGGACCACAGACGGGGGACGGCATCAAGGGTTTGCTGTCCATGCCTTTTTTCTTCTCGAACCAGACTGACATGACGGTCGGATTGATCAGGGCATGCGGCGTCCAGTCGCGCGGCAGCAGCTCGTTCTGGATCAGCGTCAGCTTGTCGCGCCAGACGTCCGGCATATCCCTGAGGCAGGTTTGGAGATGGGCCTCGCCGACCGCGAGGATGACGGCCATCGGTTCGGGGTTGTGGTGGTGCGCGTCGACCAGCGACATGTTGCGGTTGACCGGGTAGACCGGGTGCCCTGCGTGCAACAGGCCGCGCGCCAGCACTGCGCCGATTTCGCCGATGCCGATGATGATGACGGGGTCGTTCATGGCGCGCTCCTGGTCGTTCCGGATCGTGATGTTCGTTTGATTCGGCATTGTATATGCCTTGGGCGCTAGGACTCATCCCGAGCGTCGGTTTGTCGGCATATCGTTCGAAGGTCGCGTGTGCGCACGAGGTCCGACCCCCTGGGCGATAGACTCAGCGATGGCTTACGGCCTAAGGTCTTGCCGGGACGGCTCCTGACAGAGCTGATTCAGCCTGGCAAGAAGTCTTCTGGGACGGCGTCGATGATCGACAGCGTACTATTCTCGCCTTGGACGCACACGCAGGCTGCGTGGCCGCTGATATCCACATTGATGAGGCGCCACTGCCTCAGCCCGGTGGGGCGCTCAAGTTCGAGTCCGACTTCGATGCTTGCCAAGGAGCGGGATAGCCCATCGCCCATGGCTTTGAGCAGGGCTTCCTTGCGGGTCCAGATGCGCAGGAAATCATGCGAGTGAGTCTCGGACGTGATGAGTTGGGAGAATTCGTGTTTGGTGAATTGTGCGCGCGCGATTTCCTGCGAACCTTCAATCTCGCGCAGTGGTTCGATGTCCACCCCAACTGGGGATGTGGCGAGTGCGATCAGTGCTTTCTGGCCTGCGTGGCTGAGATTGAAGTGCGGAGCCGGGTCGTGGTGCGCTGCGAGATGGGGTTTGCCATGCGGGCCGCGCAGGATTTCCAGTACATGGGGAGGGCAGCCGGTGGCCGACGCTAGAATCAGCCGCAGTGCGCCTTGGCAAATGATGTGTCGCTCACGGTCGGCGGCAAACCGAAAACGCCCGGCACGGGCGGCTTCGGTTGCGTCGAGCAACGGAAGAAGGCAATCCAGATGAGGTCGCCAGAGGGGCAGATCAAGATGATGAATCTGGATCATGTTGTCGCGGATCGGGGTGAAATCCTCCGTTGCTCATACGATGGGACGCATGAGCCCGGATTGTCCATCGGACTTCCCGCATCTTTGGGGCAGGCCGGATGGGTTGACGTCAAACCCTAACAAGGGTGTTGAAAAAGGGCTTCTTTGCCCTTTTTCAACTCGTCTCGTCGCGGTACACGCCCGCGACGGGCTCCGAAGATCAATCAATTGGCGTGCTTGATCTTCGTGCAAGTTATCCATGGCTTGCCTTGGCAGGGTGCTTTTCAACACCCTGCTAAAGGCCAAGGTCGGCAAGGATGCCGCGCATCAGCAAGGGGCGCGCACTGCCCACGTAGAAATGTTCGCCCGGTACAGCGCGCTTTTTGAAACTGGCGCGCGTGTGCTTGTCCCAGCCGTCCATATGGTTTTCCGGGACGACGCGGTCATTCAATCCAGCGAAGATCGAGATCGGCACGTCCAGGGGCTCCTCCTCGTAATAACGGTAGGTTTCATGCACCGAGAAGTCTGCTTGCAGCATCGGCATGATGAGTTGCAAAAGCTCTTCGTGCTGAAACACAGACTCGGGGGTGCCACCGTATTCCCGCAGCTTGTCGATGAAGCCTTTTTCCCGCAGATGATGGATGTCTTCGCGTGGATTGGGCTTTTCCGGTGAGCGAAAGGCGGAGGGAAAGATATGCTGGGGTGCGGGAAGTCCTTTGCGGCGTATCAGGCGTGCTAGTTCGAAGATGATGAGTGCGCCCATGCTGTGACCGAACAGGGCGTAGGGACGGTCCAGGTAGGGACGCATGACCTCCAGCACGGCTCCATTGAGCGCGTGGATGTCGGAAAAGGGCTTCTCCATGAGTCTTGCTTCGCGTCCCGGGAGTTGAACCGGCACGACAGCGAGGGAGGATGGCGCGGCGCTCGTCCATTCGCGGAAGGCGGAAGCGCTGCCGCCCGAGAAGGGGAAGCAGAACAGGATGGCCTTGGCGCTGGCGGCAGGCGGAGTGAACCAGGGGGTCTTCATGCGTGGTCGCTACCAGTGTTCCGGGGAGTAAAAGGTGGAGGTCAGGCCGGGGGTGGCGAAATCCTCCAGGGGAAGAATCAGCGGTCGGGTATTCACGATGAAGTCGTGATCCAGCTTGGTCTTGCCCTTGTCGCAGGTGGAGCTCGGCACGATGCGTGCGATCAGGGGCTTGTTCCATTTCATACCGATGGCGGAAATGGCCTGGATCAGCGCGGCGAGTTTTTCCTCTCGGGTGTCGAGGGCTACCGGGACCATGTCCAGTCCGCAACCACACAGTGTCGAGTAGAGCAGCAGGTCTTTGATGCTGACATGTCCCTCGGCGATGTGATCAGCCAGCCGGTTGTCCTCCAGCACCGAGAACATGGTGCCGTTGTAGCCGACGCGCGGGCATTGCGGACAGGCGCGCTTGAGCACCTGGTTGACGGCGAAAAGGGGCATGAGGAATTCATACTGGCCGCCACGCGAGCCGCCCAGACGCTCCAGCGCCGCAACCGCGCTGGTGCCCTCGCCGGGAAAGGGGGCGAGGGAGAAATCTACACCTTTGAAAACGACCCCTTCGCTTTCGGCAATCTGTCGACAGGTGTCGAGCACCGGCAGGATGAGCTCTTCCAGTTTCTGGTGGAAGGCTTGCAGGCGTTTATCGAAGTGCATGTCCTGGCTGAAAATTTCCATCGCAAGGTCCGCGAGTTCCAGCGAGATGCTGAACCCGTTGGTGCCCTGGTGATAAGAAGCCGGGAAGTACGGGGTATTCGGCCCGACATTGGACATGACGGCAAAACGAAAATTGGCCTGGTGGTTATCATCGAGTTCGGCCAATTCGCGAATGATCTGGCCGGATTTGATGATTGCGCCGCGATGCATTCCGGAGGCGCTGCTGACCAGGGTGTTGGTGAATACGTTCTTGGTTTCCGCGAGCACCCTGGGGATCATGTCGAGCCGCTTGGGGTCGTCCGCGCGGCGGCGGAAGGCCGGTCCGGCAAGGCAGAACCAGATCCCGTCAAGCTCGTCTTCAACCTTGCGGGCAAAGGCCACCAGTCCCTCGAAATCATCCCAGGAGCCGGGATAGAGTTCATCCACCGATTGGCTGGTAAGTCGGAATGTGCGCGATTGCAGTCCCTTGGCCTCCAGCATCTCGCTTGCGGTGCGGAAGAAATTCTTGGCCCGCTTCGCGCCTTTCGCGGGATGCGCATAATCCAGATTGAGTCCCAGGGTGATGGTGCGGATGAGGGGGCGCTTGCCTGCTTCCAGAATCGGGGCGCTCATGACGCATCACTCCTGCTAAGCAGGCGGTCGCGCATGCCGCGCGGACGGATGTCATGCCATATTTCGGCGATGCGCCCCCGCGCCGTATCAAGGTCATCGCACTTTTCGACGCTTTCCCATCCATGCGGAAGCGGTTGCAGGGCTGGCCAGAAGGCCAGTTGTTCCTCGTGATTTTTGACAATGAGGATATGCATGGTCGTGGCTCCGCTTGAGGTCATCCGAACAGGCCGCGTCCGCGGAATTCGAAGCGCACACCTTCCTGATCGAAGAGGCTGCGGATGAAGTTTCGCCAGGCTTCATCCTGAATTTTCCGGTACTTCACGCCAAGCCGTGAGAGCGCGGCCTCTGTGTGCTTTTGCAAGGCTTCGGTCTTGATTTCGTCCGGTTTGGCGTTGTCGGTGTCCAGATAGAAGAGGTAGGGAGCGAAGGGCAGGGGTTCCTGCGTGCTGCGTTCCTTCACGGCATCGACCCACTCGCCCACCATCATGTGACGGAAACCGCTGCGCGGGTGGACATAGCGGTCCAGCATCTGGCTCCAATCGAATTTTTCCTCGCCCGCCAGGTGGTATACGGTGTTTGCAGGGTCATCCTTGGCCAGTGCGACGATTGAGCGTGCGACGAAATCGACCGGAATGGCCTTTTCCACCAGCTTGAAGCGTGGATAGGCTCGCACGGCGATCTGGGTGCGTAGGAACAGCCCGACAAAATCGTCGCCTCGTCCGGCGCCAGTCTGGGCATCGGCAATGATGCGTCCGAGGCGGAAAATTTTGCCGGGAAGCCCTTTGCGAATCGCTTCCATGACGGCCATTTCAGCCACCCACTTGGTGCCGTTGTAGCCTTCCTTGAATACATGGCTCTCGCCGGTGATGTCGGTATGTTCGTCTACCGACTTGCGCTTGATGCCGATGTTGAAGATGCCGAGTGTGGATACGTGCAGGAATTGTTTCAGCCTGCGGCTGGTCGCGAAGCGAATCAATTCCTTGGTCGACCCCAGGTTGGCTTCCTTGAGGTGGGGATAGAGCAGGACGTGGTTCAACACCGCGCCGTTGTGAACCACCATGTCAATTTCGCCGCTCAACCGGTCCCAGGTTGCGCCGTCCATGCCGATGCGTGCTTTGCCAAGATCGCCAAGCACGACTTCGATCCGGTCGGCATAACGGGATTGCCACAAGTTGTAGGCCTGCATGTTGCGTACGATGCGCTCCAGTCCCTTTTCCGTGGAGCGGGCGCGGACATGGCAGTGCAGGGTGATGCTCGGATGCTGTTCCAGCAGCTCGCGAATCAAGTAGGCGCCGACGAAGCCTGTGCCGCCGGTAAGCAGGACATGCTCCAGCCTTTCAGCGATGGGTGGCATTTCGGAGGGCAATTCAACATGCATGTCGGAGCGCCAGTCGATTGGCTGGTTGCCATCCAGGTTGGCGAAGACGGATTCGTCGACAATCTCGCCGTTGATGCGTTTTTCCAGATTGTCTGCCAGAAAGCGTACGGTCGGTTTGAGGAAGAAGTCCTTGAGCGGTACGGATACCCCGTGGCGCTGACGTACTCTGGCCATCATCTGCGTGGCGATCAAGGAGTGCCCGCCGAGCGCGAAGAAGTCGGATTCGACACCGATCTTGCTCACATCGAGCATCTCTTCCCACAGTTCGGCGATTTCCGCTTCAAGGTCGTTGGCTGGCGGGACGTACTCATCTCTGGCTTGCATGACCTCATCCGGCAAAGGGAGTGCCTTGCGGTCGATCTTGCGGTTGGGAGTCATCGGCCAGGCAGCGAGCGTAAGGATGGCCGCAGGGGCCATGAAATTAGGCAACTGGCTCTTGATGTGCCCCAGAAGCTGATCGACAAGCTCGACCTCTCCGATACGGCCTTCGTGGATGGCATCGGTCAGAACATAAGCGACAAGCTGGCGGTTGCCGGGCTGGATCTCGCGTGCGAATACCAGGGCATCTTTGATGTGCGGGTTGTCGCGCAGGCGCGCTTCAATTTCACCCAGTTCGATGCGATAGCCGCGCAGCTTGACTTGGTTGTCGAGCCGGTCGAGGTAGAGCAGGCGTCCGTCGGCCAGGCGCTTGACCAGATCGCCGCTGCGGTACATCCGCGCCTTGGGGTGTTCGCCGAAGGGGTCGAGGAGGAAGCGCTCTTCGGTCAGTTCAGACCGGTTGAGATACCCGATGCCAACCTGATTGCCGCCGATGAAGAGCTCTCCGGGCACGCCTGCGGGTAGAAGTTTGCCATGGGAGTCGAGCACATAAAGACGGGTATTGGGCAAAGGGCGGCCCAGAGCAAAAAATGCGTCGCCAGGACGGTAAGGATCCATGGCCACCATGATGCTGGTTTCGGTCGGGCCATAGGCGTTCAGGAAGTGACGACCTTGAGCCCAGCGATCCGCGACATGCTGCGCGCATTGCTCACCGCCGATGCACAGATGGCCGAGAGCCGGAAGCCGCGCGGGATCGAGGAAGTTGAGCAACGCGGGGGTGAAGAAAGCGTGGGTGACAGAGTGCTCGTTAAGCGCGTCCATCAGGCGCTCGGGATTCTTGGCGACTTCTTCGCGCAGGAGCACAAGGCTTGCGCCGCGGGCCAGCGTCATGGCCCATTCCATAGTCGCTGCATCGAAACTGAAGGTTGCGAACTGGACCATGCGGTGTCCCGCGTGCAGACGGAGCATGTCGCCGATGCTTGTGATGGCGGTGCTAAGGCCCTCATGCGTCAGCAGGCAGCCCTTGGGCAGTCCGGTGGAGCCCGAGGTATAGATCACGAAGGCCAGGCTGCGGGGAGTCAGTGAGTCAGGTAGAGGGAGATTGTCTTCGCCATAACCTTCGAGTTGCGTGGAAAACTCGTCATGGTCCACTAGCAACGCGCGAGTACCCTGCGGCAGGGGAAGGTCGCGCAGGATGTGGGACTGCGTCAGCAGCCACCGGCTATCAGAATCCTTCAGCATGTATTCCAGGCGCGCGGCGGGATAGTTTGGATCCAGCGGGACATAGGCTCCACCAGCCTTGAGCACGGCCAACGCGGCAATCACCATCTCCATCGAGCGTTCGATACAGATGGAAACCAGTGTGTCGGGTTGCAGGCCATGGCTGCGCAGATAATGAGCCAGTCGGTTGGCACGACGGTTCACGGCCCCGTAGCTGAGGCTCGTGCCTTCGAAGATCAGTGCGGTGGCCTCTGGCGTCAGTTCGGCCTGACGTTCGATCATGCGCGTGATGAAGGGGGTTTCCAGAATCTGCTCTGTGCCGATGGCGTGCGCCAGCGCTTCTTGGCGCGAGGCTTCGCTGATCAGTTCGAAATCGAACAGGGCGCGGGTTGGCGTTTCAACGATTTGTTCCAGAAGGACGCGCAGGGAAGTCATCATGCGCTCAATCGTTTCGCGCTCGAAAAGCGCACGGCTGAATTCCCAGCTACCGATCAGGCCATCCTTTTCGCTGAAGGTGACTTGCAGGTCAAAGCGCGAGACCCACTCGTCCGGATTGAGGAGGGAGGTGTCCTCGTAGGCGGTTTGCAGGGCAAATAGCACCTGGAAGAAGGGATTGAGCGCTGGGCTGCGCGGCGGGTTGAGGCGATCGACCAGCAGTTCGAAAGGCACGTCTTGATGGTCGTAAGCCCCTTGTGCGGTTTCCTTCACATGGCGGAGCAGATCCAGAAAATTCTGGGTTTCGTCAATGCGGCAACGCAGCACCAAGGTGTTGACGAAGAAGCCGATGATGTTCTCGGTTTCCTGGAAATTACGGTTGGCGATGGGAGTGCCGACGTTGAAATCGTCCTGGCCCGACCAGCGGTAAAGCAGGAGGTCGAAGGCCGCCAGCAGAGTCATGAACAGGGTGACGCCCTGTTGTTCACTGAGAGTTTTCAGGCGGCGCAGCAGTTCGGCGGGGAGGTATTGCTTGGCAATGCCGCCTTCCGGGGTGAGTGCGGAGGGACGGCTGCGGTCGTAGGGCAGGTTGATGGTGGATACGGAATCGCCCAGCTGCTTGCGCCAGTAGTCGAGTTGTTTGTCGAGCACCTCGCCTTGTAGGTAGCCCTGTTGCCACAGGGCGTAGTCGGCATAATGCAGCGGCAGCGGCTCGAAAGCGGGTTCGCCCTCTCTGCGCAAGGTCTCGTAGGCTTGACGCAGCTCGCGTACGAAAATGTCCATCGACCAGCCGTCGGTGATGATGTGATGCATGGTGAGCATCAGCACCGCGCGGTCGTCGGCAATCTGTACGAGCTGGTAGCGCATCAACGGGCCGCGCTCCAGGTTGAAGGTGGTTTCGGCCTGTTCGGTGGCGGCCATGCGCAGGGCGTCGGCGAGTTCGCCCTCGTCCATCCCGCGCAGGTCTTTGATAATCAGCTCGGGCGTGACACGTTCGAGAATGACCTGGAACGGGCTGCCGTCTTCCTCGACAAAGAGTGTGCGAAGGGACTCATGCCGTACGCTCATGAGGCGCAGGGATTCGGTCAGTGCGCGGGTATCCGCCACATGATCGAAGAACATCGCGTTGGGTACGTTGTAGGCGATGTTGTCCGGCTCGTACCTGTAGAGGAACCACAGGCGCGACTGAGCGAAGGACAGCGGAAGACGTTCGGGGCGCGGCTTGGCCTCCAGCGAGGGCAGGCTTTGAGCCTCGCCCTGGAGATGTTTCTGGATCAGGGTCGCTTGTTGCTCGATGGTCAGATGCTCGAACAACTGGCTGAGAGGGATCTTCACCTGGAATGTCTTGCCGATGCGCGAGAGCACTTGGGTGATGGACAGGGAGTGGCCGCCGAGTTCGAAGAAGTTATCGGTGACCCCGATATCCTCGCGTTCCAGCACCTTCTGCCAGATAGCCAGCAATTGTTCTTCGATCTCGTTGCGTGGTGCGATGCGCGCGCCGCCACCAGTACGATCTGCATCCGCTGGCATGGGTAGCGCGCGGCGGTCAACCTTGCCGTTGGCGTTCAGCGGGATCAGGTCCAGCAGCACGAAGACGCTGGGAACCATGTATTCGGGCAGGCGCGCCTCAAGGTGTCGTCCAAGCGCCAGACGGAGCTGGCGGGCGGCTTCGCCCGCCGCGCCGGCGAGCGCGGGCGGAACCGGTAGTGCCTTGCGGTCAATCTTGCGATTGGGGGTGAGAGGCCAGCTCTGGAGGGCAAGAATGGCCGCCGGCGCGACCGGCATGCTCTGCTGAAGGTGGCGCAGAAGTTCTTCTGCGAGCGCTTCCTCGGTGATCAGCCCTTCGGCCACGGCGTCGGTGAGCACATAGGCGATCATCTGGCGGTTGCCCGGACCGATCTCGCGTGCGACCACGAGGGCGTCCTTTACTCGCGGATCGCTGGCGAGACGAGATTCGTACTCACCCAGTTCGAGACGATAGCCGCTCACCTTGACTTGATGGTCGGTCCGTCCGATGAACTCGAGGCGCCCATCGTCCAGCCAGCGCACCAGATCGCCGGTGCGGTAGATGCGGGCCTCTGGCTGGTCGCTGTACGGGTCATCGAAGAAGCGTTCGGTGCTCAGATCCGGGCGATGCAGATAACCAAGGCCTACACCCGCGCCGCCGATGTAGAGCTCGCCGACGGCGCCTGCCGGCAGCAGGTTGAGTGCGTCATCAAGGACATACAGGCGGGCATTGGCAATCGGGCCGCCGATGGTGAGTTTGTGGTCACCCGGCTGGAACAGGCCGATGCTGGCGCAGATCGATGTTTCCGATGGACCATAGGCATTGTAGAAGCGGCGGCCATGGCTCCATGTTTCGGCGAGCGTGCGTGGGCAGGCCTCGCCCGCCACCATGATATGGGCCACGCTCTGCAAATCGCGCGGATTGAAGAACGGCAGTAGGGAGGGCGGGATCAGAGCATGGGTCACCCCGCAGGTCTGGATACGGGCGACCAGCTCGGGACCGGGTTCGGTTTCCGATTCGCTCAGCAGGCACAGCGTCGCGCCGCGCGAGAATGCCACGCCCATTTCGAACACTGAGGCGTCGAAGCTGAAAGTGGAGAACTGCAAAACCACCGAGTCTTTGTTGACCTGCCAGATGTCGGCTGAAGCACTGACTGCGCTGACCAGGCCACGATGCGGTACGGCAACACCTTTGGGCTGCCCAGTGGAGCCAGAGGTATAGATCACGTAGGCCAGGCTGCACGGTTCTAGGGCGGACCGCGTGTGGTCAGGATTGGTTTCGGGAGAGGCCTCGACAGAGGCAATGAATCCAGTCTCGTCGATCAGCAGCGGCTGGCAGCCGAGAGGCAAAGTGAGACGTTCCAGCAGGGCTCTCTGCGCCAGAACACGGGCGGCGCGACTGTCGCCGAGCATGTAATTCAGGCGTTCCGCCGGGTAGGTGCTGTCCAGCGGCATGTAGGCGGCGCCGGTCTTCATCACGGCCAGCGTGGCGACAATCTGTTCGATGCCGCGGGCGATGAACAGGCCGATCACCTCGCCTGGTTTTACTCCGAGCGCTATCAAACGATGTGCCATGCGATTGGCGCGCGCGTTGATTTCGGCATAGCTCAGACGTTGCTGTTCGAATAGCAGGGCGATGTCGTCCGGGTGGGCCTGGGCGTGTGCCTCGAACAACCAGGGGAAAACCGGATGTGGGATGTCGAGCGCGGCTCCGATGCCAAAGCCCAGAACCTTGGCCTTTTCCTCGGAGGCAAGCGGTTCGATCAGCGCGCTGGGCGCGAATGCTTCGTCGCGGTCCTCTTCTTGTGCCGCTGTGTCCCGATCCGAAGGAAGATCGGCGACGACATAACTGATAAGTTCCTGGCGATCATCGCGGCTGACTATGGTGACGGCGTCGCGTACCTGGGGATGCTGGCGCAGATGAGCATCGATCTCTTCGAGTTCGATGCGGTATCCGCGCACCTTGACCTGGAAATCCACCCGCCCCTTGACCACGATGCTGCCGTCATCTTGGAAATAGCCAAGATCGCCGGTGCGGTAGAGACGTGCCCCCGGTGAGTCCGAGTAGGCATCCGGGAAGAATTTCTCGGCTGTCAGCACCGGGTCGTTGAGGTAGCCAGAGCCGATGGAAACGCCGCCGATGATGACTTCGCCCGCCACTCCGGCGGGCAGAGGATTGTTGAAACGATCAAGAACATACAGCCGAATATTGGGCAGCGCCTTGCCCACGGCGACCGGCCTGGCCAGATGGACGAATTCCTCGCGCTTGAAACGATGGGTGGTGCACAGGTCCGTGCACTCCGTCGGGCCATATGTGTTCACAAGCTCGGCGTGGCAATCTCCGGAGAGCATCCACTCCCCAATCCGCGCCTTATTGACCGGTTCGCCGCCGAGGAATAGGTAGCGCATGCTGGAAAGCTTGGCGTAGTCGCCATCGCAGGCTTCGGCCAGCGCGTAGCCCATGCTTGGTGTGCAGTTGATCCAGGTGATGCCCCGCTCGGCCACGGTTTGCACGGCTTGGGAAGGGTCGAAATGACGGCTGGTGGCAAGATGCAGTTCGCCGCCGGTAAGCAGGGCGCCCCAGATGTTTTTCTGGGCCAGATCAAAGGTGACCTTGTTGACCAACAGATTCTTGTCGCTTGGGTGAAAGGCGAATTCACGATTCCACCAGGCGATGAAGTTGATGAAGCTGTTGTGGTACACCCCGGCGGCCTTGGGCTTGCCGGTGGATCCGGAGGTGTGGATGACGTAGAGCAGATCGCGGGTGTCAGCGTCCACGGCAACCGGGGTGGCCGTCTGACAGGCGATCTCCGGTGTGAGGCGTTCCAGGTCATGGATGCGGGTGTTCGCACTCAGGCCTTCGCCCAGGCCCTGGTGGGTCAGAAGCTGGCGCAGCTTGAGGCCGGTCAGCATCTCGTCGATACGGGCGCGCGGGGCACGTGGGTCCAGCGGGGCATAGGCGCAACCGGTCTTGACCACGGCGACCAGTGCGGCGATCAGCTCTATCGAGGGTTCGAACATCAGGGCGATGGTATCGCCCGGAAGCACCCCTTGGGCGATGAGAAAATGCGCGATCCGGTTGCTTTGGCGATCCAGTTCCGCATAGGTCAGGCGCTGTTCGTCCACCACCAGGGCGATATGGTTCGGGGTGCGGGCGACCTGCGCGGCAAACATGGCAGGCAGGTCACTGTCCGCCGGATAAGGTGTGTCGGTGGCGTTCCAAGCCAGTTGGCGCTGCCAGTCGTCCTCTGGCAACAGGCGAACTTGTGCCAGCGGCTGTTCCGCGCGATCAACCAACTCCTCGATGACGCGCGCGTACTGATCGAGCATGCGTTCCACGGTGGAGGGCGTAAAACGGCGGGCGTCAAACATAGCCTTGAGGGTGATGTCGCCGACTGGCTCGACCACCAGGGTCATGGGGTAGTTCGTCTTCTGGGCGACCGTGACCTCGGGAAGCTGGACATGCTCCGAGTAGGGGAAGGACTCCACCGCCAGCATCGAGTCGAACAGTGGCAGTCCGCGTCCGATTTCGGACCAGCCCTGTACTTGGACTAGCGCGCTGTGTTCGAAGCCGCGCAGGCGAACGAGATTGCCTTGCACCTCGTTCAGCCAGTCGATCACGCGCGTCTCGGGAGCGATGCGCATACGGCAGGGAAGGGTGTTGATGAACAACCCCACCATTTTGTCCGAATCTGGCAGGTCGGAGGGGCGTCCGGAGGCGGTCGAACCGAATAAGACGTCATCCTCGCCGCTATAAATGGCCAGCAGATAAGCCCACCCCCCTTGCAACAGGGTATTGAGCGTCAGGCGTGAGAACCTGGAGAACTGGCGCAATTTTTCCGCAGTGTCAGCACCCAGTTTGCGTTTGAGAATCTGGTAGTCCTCGGCGTGCCGCTCCCATTCGGGCTGTTCGACAAGACCGAGCGGCGTGGGGGACGCGAAACCGCGCAGGTATTCCCGCCAGAATGCTTCCGCCTTGGCTTCATCTTGTTGCTGTTGCCAGCGGACGTACTGCTTGTAGCTTGGTGCGGACTTGAACTGCGGGGTCTCGCTCTGATCCAGCGCCCGCGAGGCGCTGAGGACCTGATCGAGCACGACGAACGCAGACCAACCGTCAAGCAAGATGTGGTGATAGGTCCAAAGTACGTAGCTGTGGGCGTCGTCCGCATGCACCAGATGCACTCGCATCAGTGGCGCTTGTTTGAGATCAAAGGTTCGTGCGCGATCCTCGTCCCTCAGTGCATCGAATTTGCGCTTGAATTCCTCGTCTGGAAGTCTGGACCAATCCAGTTCGATCAGGTCGATGGGGCATTGCTTGAGAACCACCTGGACTGGCTTGTCCACCCCTTCCCAGACGAAGCCGGAGCGAAGGATGGGGTGCCGTGCGACAACCAGATTCCATGCTTGCTGAAACAACGACCCATCGATGCGCAGGGGGGCTTTCTGGGCGAACTGTTCGATGTACACCCCAGGCTCGTCGGCCAACAGGGTGTGAAACAGGATGCCCTCTTGAATGGGGGTCAGCCGATAGATGTCCTCAATGTTCTCACGGCTGTTGTTGCTGGCGCGTGAGCTGCCTTCGCTACCACGATCTTGGCGCATGCTGTCTTCCGATCCGTGCAGGGGCGCCCGGGGCGTATCCTCCGGGCGCGATAGGAGTGAGGATTAGTTACTACCGAATCCTTCCAGGATGTTGCTCAGATCTTCCATGCTCAGGTCCGCGTCGCCGAAGTCGGACGGGGTGAAGGCCGGGTTCTGGCTGGACTGACTGAGCGTTACGATGTCTCGCAGGACCTGAATGAAGGTGGCGGACATGTCGGTCAGTTCATCCGGCATCCATACGCCGTCCAGGTAGTGCCAGTGCAGGCGCATGGCGGCTCCCTCGCGATGAACGTTCAGTTGCAGGCCGTGCCCGAACGGGTCGACACTGACGCCATCGCCGCTTTCCTGGTAGCGCAGGCCTGTGGCCACTCGCAGGCGGTGGGTCAATTCCGCGCTGAGTTCGGAGTCCTGGCGCAGCTTGCCGTAGCCGATGCCTTGGGCAGGAACGCGGCGCAGCGCTTCCTTCAGGGCAAGAATCTGCTCATCCAGCTCTGCATCGAAGTCAGCATGGATCCGCAGGGCATAGAGCGCGTCGAAACAGCCCATCGTGTGTGTCCAGCCTTCGTCGCCAAAGGCTTTGCGGCCTTGGCCGTTGAGCGCCAGCAAGGTCGGTTTGCCGTGGCGATGCAGGGCGATGGTCAGCGCGATGGCCAACAGTTCGTCGGTGCGCAGGTTGAACGCGGGGAGGGCGTGTTCGATGAGGCCGGATACGAGCTCTTCCTTGAGATGGCCGACCATCTTGACGGCCGCTCCTTCCAAAACCCCTTTGCCTTCAGAAACGTTCATCCAGTAATCGCGCTCCGGCTGATGTTCAGCCAACTTCTTCAGCCAATCGGCGAAGTTGCGGCCAGCGATCTCTTCCGGACGGGCGCCTTGGCCGAGCAGGTTGTAGATGCCGTACCAGTCTTCCAGCAGCCATGCTCCGCTCTCACTGTCGAGTAGGGCAGGATGGGCGACCGCGAGTATCAGATCGCTGTCCTGTCGGGTGCGCAAATGCGCCAGACGGAGCAAGGCTCCTTGATCCGGTTTCAGCTCGGCGGCCAGTTCGGCGATCACCGACTGGGCGTCCTCAGCGCTGGCGAGGTCACGGGTGACCAGGGTGGGTGCGGCGCCATCGAAGCTGACCTTCCGGCTATCCGCATCTCCAGAGAAATGCATGCGCAGAGCGTCATGCCGCTTGACGAGGAGTTTGGCGGCCTCATCCAGGCGTTCTCCGTCCATGCCGCCCAGCGCGGGACGCAGCCAGGCGTGGTGGCTTACACCCTGGGCGTCGAGATAATCATCCTGTGCCACGCTCGTACCGAGCGTAGCCCCCAGGTTGACGGTCTGATCGCCCATGCCGGCAGACAGGTCGGCGATGGTCTGCTGCTCAAACAACTGGTTGGGCGCCAGGGTCAGCCCGTATTTGCGAGCCTGGGAAACAACCTGAATGCCGAGTACGGAATCCATGCCCAGCTCGAAGAAGTTGTCGTGGATGCCAACTGGGGCGATGCCGAGCACGCCTTCGAAAATGGCCGCGAGTGTCGCTTCGAGGTCGTTGCGCGGTTCGCTGTAGGCAGTTTGCAGATTGGGACGCTCGTGCTTTTCGCCCCCCGCCTTTTGCTCGCCCTGCTTGCCGGGACCGGAGGGACCGCTGCTGTCGCGCAGACGCTTGAGCAGGGCAGCCAGATCACTCGTGGATACAACGACTTGCGGCATGGAAAGGTGGGTGAGGATGCGGCGCAAGGCATCTGCGCCTTCGTTCGGCAGAATGCCGCCGTTGCCGTCGGCCTCCATTGGCTTGCCCTGCGTCGCGTGACTGGTCGGTGCGGCAAGGTTTCCGCGTACCTTCTTGAGGGTGAAGCCTTCAACCACCACGAGAGTGTCGCCGCGCTCGTCAAGAATGGCGATATCTAGCGAGACGGTCTCAAAGGTGGCGTCACGCTCTGGATGGAAGCGGCTGTAGGCATACAGCTTACGTTCCAGCGGTGCAAAGACGTGCAGCTTGTCGTAGGAGAGTGGAAGGTACAGCGCATCGGCATGATCCGCGTCCAGGCCAGTGGCGATGACGTGGCCGGTGGACGGTCCGGTGGCCATGTCGAGCAGGGCGGGATGCAGCGGCAGCTGAGCCAGATCGGCGGCAAGAGCTTCCGGCAATTCGAACCAGGCCAGGCCCTCCTTGTCGCCAAGGTACATGGTCTTAAGGGTTTGCCAGTGTTCGCCCAAAGTTAGGAAATGGCCCTCTCCGGCCTTATCGTCGGGGCCGAACTCCATGGTGCGGGCGGCGCAACGGCGGACCAGTTCATCCAAGTCGTAGTGAGGCCGCTCGGCGGGCTTGACGGTGGTCACGACCACACTGGCATGGGGTGTCCACTGCTCGCCCGCCTCGCCTTGCGCGGTCACCTCCACGCTGCCCGCTCCTGCGGGACGGACCGTGAGGCGCGCGGCTCGGTTGCCACCACTTTCGAACATCATCGGGCTCATAAAGAACACGTTGCTCAATTCGACAGGCTCGCCGCCGAGGACGTGCTGGCCGACGGCTCGCGCCATTTCAAGCCATGCGGTGCCCGGTACGGCCGGCTGGCCGTTGATGCGGTGTTCGTTGAGGATCCAGAAGTCTTCGTTGAAAACACTCTGGTAGACACGCGCCTCATCTTCATCCGGTAGGCGGCGCAGGATGAAGGGGTGTTGCAGGTCGGCGGGCTGCCCTTCGGTGCGGCGGTCGGTCTTGAACAGACCGGCGGCCATGCCGACTTCTTCCCAGCCGTCCCAGTTGACCGATACAGCGAAGCATCCATCGCGGCTGCTCATACTGTAAGCAAAGGCGTCCAGGAAGCTGTTGGCGCCGGTGTAGTCGACCTGCCCCATGCCGCCGGTGACGGCAAAAAGCGAGGAATTGAGGATGAACAGTTCCGGGCGTTGCTCACCCAGAACCTTGTCGAGGATGAGCGCACCGAGGACTTTGGGGGCAAGAACCTTGTCGGCGGCTTCGACAGTCTTGAGCTGGACCATCCCGCCGCCAGCCACGCCGGCGGAATGGATAACGCCGTCGATGGGGCCAAAATGTCGGCGCGCTTCATCGATGGCAGCCTGCATGCTGGCTTCGTCGGTGACATCGGCGCCCAGCACCAGTACTTCCGCGCCAAGGGCTTCCAGAGCCTGCACTTTGCGGATGCGGTCCGCGGCGGCGTCGCCCGAAGCCAGACGGTCTGCCCACGTCTCGCGCGGTGGCAGGGCGGAGCGTCCAGTGAGGATCAGGCGGGCATGCGCCTGACGCGCCAGCTCCTCGGCCATGACCAGCCCCAGACCGCCCAGGCCGCCCGTGATGAGGTAAACGCCGTGCTCTTTGAGATGTAGGGGTTGTCCATCGACGGTCGGTAGCGCCTGCTTGGTCCAGCCGCGCACCCAGCGGTAGGCGCCACGGTAGGCGGATAGCTCATCCTGCGCCCCGGATAGGGTTTCGGCCAGAACCTGGTCCGCCAGGGTTTCGACCAGACCGTCGTGCAGATCGAGATCTACGCAGCGGACGCTGAGCCCGGGGTATTCGATGGGCAGGACCTTGACCGGCCCTAGTACAGTGGACCATTCGACGCTGCTGCCTTCGCCGCCGATGACTTCCTGGGTATTGGGCGTGGCGATGGTGATGGACAGGTTTTCAGCGCCGCCGGCACGACCCAGAGTCTGGGCCAGGAAGACCAGACTGTAGAAGCCGCGCGACTGGGACTGACGATAGATGTCGGACGGCGAAACAAGACGCAGGCTGTCCACTGGCCAGGTATGGATGATGCGGGAAGGTTTGTTCTCGCCCAGTTGGCTCCAGAGCTGGTCGTAATCTTCCGCGCGTTCAGGATGAATGGTGAAGCCTTCCTCCACGCTACCGGAGAAGGCCTCACCCGGGCTGACCGAGATCACGCGCTGGTTCCAGGCGCGCAGACGGTTGGCGACCGTGGCGCCGATCGGACCGGCCTGGAAGAGCAGCCACGGCCCGAGATCTTCTTGCGGGGCCTGGAGGCGCGGAGCCATCAGGCGATCCCAGCTCGGGATGTAGAACCAGTCGGCCACGTCTTTCTGTTTGCCGACGGGCAGTGTCATGCTCGCATGTTCGCTGTCATGCAACGGCTCGACCCAGAAGCGTTTGCCCTCGAACGGGTAGGTGGGGAGGGC
Source organism: Pseudomonadota bacterium (assembly GCA_040756355.1). GTDB lineage: Bacteria > Pseudomonadota > Gammaproteobacteria > Halothiobacillales > Halothiobacillaceae > Thiofaba. Next base: position 85,025 of record JBFLZK010000020.1, read on the forward strand.
GATGCGGCGGCGGGGCGTGTCGTAGAGACTGGACCAGTCGGCGGAAATACCACCCAGCCATAGGCGGCCAAGCGCGCCAAGCAGGGTCACTCGATCCTCGGTCTCTTCGGTGGCGTGGCGCAGGGTATTGACGATGGCCGATTTGTTGCCCGCGCCACGGCGGGCGAGAGTGGAGAGGGTATTGCCCGGTCCGAGTTCAAGCAGGATAGTGTTGGGGCGGTCGTTGACCAGGGTGGCGAGCCCTTGCGCGAAGCGGACAGTGCCGCGCAGGTGACGCACCCAGTATTCGGCGCTTGTTGCCTCCTCGGGCTTGATCCACTTGCCGGTGACGTTGGAAACGTACGGACGCTTCGGCGGATTCAGGCGGGTTTGCTGAAGCAGGGCGCGGAAATCTTCGAGGATCGGTTCCATCATCAAAGAATGGAAGGCATGCGAGGTATGCAGGCGGCGGCAGCCGATGTCCTGCTGCTGAAGCCGTTGCTCCAGCGCGTCGATGGCTTCGAATGGGCCGGAGACTACGCAGGAGCCAGGCGCATTGATGGCGGCGAGAGAGAGGTTGTCACCGATCAGCGGCAGCAGTTGGTCTTCGGGCAAGGGGACGGACATCATCGCGCCCGCCGGGAGTTCCTGCATCATGCGTGCGCGCGCGGCGACCAGACGCAAGGCATCTTCAAGACTCATGACGCCGGCAAGATGGGCCGCGACGTATTCGCCGACGCTGTGGCCGATGGCTGTCTGCGCCTCGATGCCGTGCGCCTGCATCAGGCGCGACATGGCGTATTCGACAGTGAACAGTGCGGGCTGGGTGATGCGGGTTTGGGTCAGCAGTTCGCGGGCTTCCTCCTCACGCCCGGCGGACGGATAGAGCACATCGCGCAGATCGAGGCCCAGCAGCGGGCGTAGATGAGTTGCGCAGGTATCCACGGCTTCGCGGAAGGATGCCTCGCTTTCGTAGAGTCCGCGTCCCATGTTCACGTATTGCGAGCCCTGGCCGGAGAACATGAAGGCCAGTTCCGGAGTCTTGTCACCTTCGCGGACAGCGCTCAGGAGGCGGGCAGGCTCTTCGCCGCGCAACACCTTCAAGGCGTCGGCGTGGTCGCGGACCACCAGCATGCGACGGTTTTTGAAGGACTTGCGGCCCGTTTGCAGGGTATGGGCGACATCCTCAAGGTGGGCCTCGGGATGTTTTTCGAGGTGTTGAAGAAGGTTTTCGGTAGCCTTGGCGAGCGCATTTTCGCTGCGCGCGGAAATCAGCAGAAGTTGCCAGGGGCGCGCGCAGGCGATGGACTCTTCTCGCTCGGGCATCTCTTCCAGCACGAGGTGCGCGTTGGTACCGCCCACGCCGAATGAGCTGACGGCGCAGCGGCGCGGCAAGCCGTCTTCGGTTTCCCAGGGGCGCAGGCTGGTATTGACGAAGAATGGGCTGTTTTCGAAGTCGATGCGGGGATTCGGTTTTTCAAAGTTCAGGCTGGCCGGAATCTGCTTGTGGTGCAGGGCCAGGGTGGCCTTGATGGTGGCGGCCACCCCGGCGGCGGCGGCTAGATGGCCGATATTGCTCTTGACCGAGCCTAGGGCGCAGTACTGGCGCTTATCTGTGCCTGCTCCGTAGACCTGGGCCAGCGCGGTGACTTCGATCGGGTCGCCCAGCGGAGTGCCGGTGCCGTGGGCTTCGATGTAGCTGATGGTGTGTCCGGGAACATCGGCTACGGCGAGAGCCTGTTCGAGCACCTCGGTCTGCCCTTGAATGGCGGGCGCAGTGTATCCGACTTTGTGGGAGCCGTCGTTGTTGACGGCGGATCCGCAGATGATGCCGTACACCGTATCGCCGTCGGCGATGGCGTCTTCGAGGCGCTTGAGCACGATCACGCCGACGCCGGAGTTGGTGAAGACCGTGCCCTTGGCGTCCGCGTCAAAGGAGCGGACCTGACCGTTCGGAGACATCATGCTGCCTTCGCGGTACAGGTAGCCAAGCCGGTCGGGAAACTGAACCACTGAGCCCCCGGCCAAGACCATGTCAGACTCGCCGTTGAGCAGGCTCTGACAGCCCATGTGGATGGCGACCAGCGAGGTGGAGCAGGCAGTCTGGACGTTGACCGCCGGGCCGCGCAGATTGAGCTTGTAGGACACGCGGTTGGGGAGGTAATCCGCTTCGGAGCCGATACCGGCCAGCAGGTCGCGCGGCGAGTACATGATCTCGCGGTTGGACCAGATGTTGGTGAGGAAGTAACGGCTCAGGCTTTGGCCGCCGTACACGCCGATCAGACCGGGATAGTCGTCGGGAACATAACCGGCGTGTTCGAGCGCAGACCAGCTCACTTCGAGGAACTGGCGTTGTTGCGGGTCGATCAACTCGGCCTCTCCGGGGGTGTAGCCGAAGAAGTCAGCATCGAAAAGATCCGGGTCCTTCATACTGAAACCGGCGCGCACAAAGTTGGGATCGGCGATTTCGTGCAGGGTCAGCGGCAGGGCAGCGTAGTCGATCTGCTTGAGAGAGTTCTGGATGTCTTCATCGCTGAACCACTCCAGTGCGGAGCGGCCATTGATCAGGTTATCCCAGAAGGCGTCGATATCGCGCGCACCGGGGAGACGCGCGGCCATACCGACGATTGCGATCTTGTTTTCAGGGTTCTGGATCATGATGGGGCCCCTAGACTTTGAAACTTATTGCTGACGTTTGGCCAGACGCGCACGGCGCTGGTCTTGCATGGATTTGCGGCGATGGTCGAGTCGCTTGCCGCGCTCTTCTTCGGTCATTTCGTGGTGCGATCCGTCATCAGCGGAGTCCTTGCCCTCATCGAGGAAGTCGACAAGGTTGGCGATGGTTGGGTAGCGGAAGAACATGTCCACCAGCGCGACAGGCTTCTGGACGATGTCCTGAAGGCGGCTGTGGATTTGCACCATGTGCACGGAATTGCCGCCGATATCGAAGAAATTGTCGTGGATCGATACCTGTTCACGGCCCAACACTTCGCGCCAGATGCCAGCGATGACTTCTTCGAGATCACCGCGAGGGGCGACGAATTCCTGATGGCTATGCTTGGATTCATGTTCCTCAGGCGTGGGCAGTGCCTTGCGGTCAACCTTGCCGTTTGAGGTGAGAGGGAGCGTGTCCATAGTGATGTAGGTGCTCGGAACCATGTAATCGGGAAGATGTGCCTTGAGGTATTCGCGCAGGCTGTCCATCAGGGCTTCGTCTTCTTCATCGTCATCGCGATAGTCCGGCGTGATGCCGTCGTCGTCTTGCGCGGGGATGCCGCCGTACAGGCTATGCAGGTAAACCTCGTCTTCTTCGAGGTGGAACATTGGCGCAATGGATTCAAAGTCCATCACCCCGATCTGGCACAGACCAAGACCATGCGCGGGAGCGGCGGCTTCGAGCGCCTGACTCATCAGGCCGACCTCAATGGTGCAGAAGTGGCGGGAGTATTGGCCGTACAAGGGCGCGATGGCGCCAATCTTGCCAACCAAGAAGATCGAGAAGGCGGACTCGTTGAAGCCGGGACGGTTGGCCGGGGCATGGGCTCTATCGCTGATGCGGGCATCCATGTTGACTGGATACAGGCGACGCTCGGCCGGGTTGTAGTAGTAGATGCCGCTCGGAATGTTTTCGACGCGGCCCTCCGCTACGTACACGTAGGCGCGCACCGGATAGAGGTTGCCCGCCGAGCCGTAGCTGAATTTGGGCAGGCTGTTGCCTCGCGGTTTGGAGGCAAGCCATGCGAGCAGGTCCGCAAAAGCTGAGAAACTGAGAGTCTCGTCGCGGAATCGGCGATCGGTACGGCGCGCATCGAGTTGTCGCATTTGTTCCGGAGTCAGCGCGGGCAATTCGATGATGCCGGAATTGAGTGGGTCAAAACGGCGCAGGGCGATCTGGCTCATGCGAAACTGGAAGCGCTCGGCGCCATCGGTCAGCAGTGGGAAGCCATCCAGCGGGCGCACCGAATCCTCGTGCCTGGGCACGATGTAGGCAATGAGGCGGCGGTTGCCGCGCTCGTTACCATGAGGATTGACGACCGCGCCATGCACTGCGGGGTGCTTCGCTAGCACGGTTTCGATTTCGCCGAGTTCGATTCGGTAGCCCTGAATCTTGACCTGGAAATCCTCACGGCCTAGGAATTCGATGTTGCCATCGGGCAGATAACGCCCCAGGTCGCCGGTACGATAGAGTGCCTCACCGGTTTTCGGATGAGTGAAGAAGGCTGCGTTAGTGCGTTCTTCATCACCCAGGTAGCCCTTGGCCACGCCGATACCGCTGATGTAGAGATCGCCGGCGACCCAATCCGGACGTTGGCGCAGACTCCGGTCCAGAACCTGGATCGCTTGATTGGTCATACCCTTGCCGTAGGGGATGCTGGTCCAGGCCGGATCAACCTGTTCGATGGGGTAGATAATCGACCAGATCGAGCCTTCGGTCGCGCCGCCAAGGCTGTTGACGCGGATATCGGGGCGCGCGATGGCTTTGATGCGGTTGGGCAGGGTGACGGGAATCCAGTCGCCGCTCATCATCACCACCCGGAGGCTGTCGGGGAGGTGGTCGTGCTGCCCCTCAAGGTAGGTGACCAGCATTTCCATCAGCGCGGGAACGCTGTTCCAGAGGCTGACCTTGTGCTCAGCCGTCATGCGGGCCCAGTAGCTCGGATCGCGCAGCCCATCGACTTCGGGCAGGACAATGGCCGCTCCTGCGGCGAGAGCGCCGAATATGTCGTAGACGGACAGGTCAAAACTGAGCGCGGAAATGGCAAAGACGCGATCCTCGGGCCCGAGAGCGAAGCGTCGGTTGATGTCCTGGATGGTGTTGAGTGCGCCGCGATGGTCAATCATCACGCCTTTGGGCTGACCGGTAGAGCCTGAGGTGAAAATGACGTAGGCCAGGTCTTCGACCGCGCGCAGCGGTTGGATCGGTTCGGCATCAATACCTTCGAATTCACCGCCATCGACCGCAAGCGCGGTGACGCCTTGCGGCCATTCCAGCGCATCGATGAGTGGAGCCTTGGTCAGGGCAAAGCGTGCCCGTGCCTTGTCGAAGATGTAATTGCGGCGGTCCTCCGGAAGCGCGGGGTCCACCGGAAGGTAAGCGCCGCCTGCCTGGAGAATGGCCATTACTGCGACAGTCTGGATCCAGTCCTTCGGTGAGACGACGGCCACCAGTTCACCCGGTTGCAGGCCGTGATCGCGCAACGCTTGGGCGATGTGGCGCGAGCGTCGGTAGATTTCTCCATAGCTGAAATGACGACCGGCGGCGATGAGTGCGGTTCGCTCGGGGTGCGCCAGCGCCTGCTCGATGAAGGGTGTGTGCAGCAAGCGATGCTGACCGATATCGACTTCCGGGCCGAGAACCGGACGATACGCAAGCATTGACTCGGGCAGGTAGTCGCGCCGGATTTCCCTCCACGCCTCGTCGCCTGTGGCGAGATCAACCAACTGGCGACGGAAGCCTTCGAACATGATTTCGAGCATGCCTTCCGGGAACAGGCCTTCGACGGCATCCCAGTCGAACACCAGTTCGTCGCCGTCCTCGAATACCTGATGATCCAACCAGACTTGCGGAGTCTGGGTGATGGTGAAGACTTCTTTGCCCAACCAGGTGAAGTGAGCGCCTTTGCTTTCCGGCATGGCGTGGCCGACCGCCGAGGTGAACACGACTGGCATGACTGACTCGTTGGCCTTGCCCCAGTGGCGGGCCAGTTCACGTACCAGTTGCACGCCGCCGAACAGACGATGATCCATATCCAGCCAAAGTTGCTTCTGGATATGGCGTGCACGGGCCATGAAGTCGGCATCTTTTGGCGCATCGATGGCGACCATCACCAGATTGGTGAAGTCGCCCATGATGTCGTTGACCTGCTCATGGAGCGGCAGGCGGTTGAATAGGGTCAGATTGACGGTGAAAGTTTCGTTCTTGCTCCAGGTCGCGAGCACATCGGTATAGGCGGTCAGTAGAGCGACGGATGGCGTAACGCCAGCTTTGGCTGCGCGGGCCTTGAAGGCGGCCCAGTCCGCCGCAGGCAGGCGGCTGGCATGGCGGATGAAGCGTGGTACGCCAATGCTCTTGGGGTCGCGGGCCAGGGGCAGCTCCGGGGGGGGAGGGAAGTCCTTGATGCGCTCCATCCAGTAGGCTTTGGCTTCATTCCATTCGGCGTTTCCTTTCAGACTCTCAAGTCCGAGGACGTAGTCGCGAAAGCTGAAGTCCAGGGCGGGCAGGTCGACCTCCGGATTGAGGTAGCGCTGCTCCAGTTCCCAGTTGAGAATGTCATAGCTCCAGGCGTCGAAAATGAGGACGTCGAGACCGATGTGGAGACGGGTACGTCCGTCCGGGAACAGAGTGGCAGCCATTTCATAGAGCGGCCACCGATCCGAAGGAATGACACGGTGCGACATTTCGTCGCGGACCCTGAGCGCTTCGCGCTCCGCATCCTCGGCACTCAGGTGGCGCAGATCAAGCAGCGGAATTTCGAACTCCGGTACGCTCTCAAGAATTTTCTGCTTGCCGTTCCACTCGACGATCGCGCGCAACATGGGGTGGCGCGCGATGGTGCCCTGCCAAGCCTGTTTCAGGCGTGCAAGGTCGATGTTCCAGCCGTCGATTTCGGTATAGCCGTGGGCGGAAACGTTGCCCAGCTCGAACGAGCCTTGACGACCGATCCAATAGGCTTCCTGCACATCGGTCAGCGGGAAGGGCTGATGCAGGTTGGCCGGATCGGGGGTTGCCTCGGGAAGCTTGCCGTCGGTGGCATGGGCTTCCGCGCCTTTTTGCTGTTGCAGGCGTTTGAGCAGAAGTTCGCGTTGTTCCGGCGAAAGTTTGGCAAGTTTCTCGGCAAGCACGTTCTGATTCTCGGGAAGGTTAAGCGGTGAGCAGGGCCTGGATTTCCTCGTCGGACAGTCCGTCCAGTTCATCGAGGATGTCGGTCAATAAGGTCTCGTCGATGCTGGCCGCCTGGGCGAGCAGGATCAGTTCGGCTTGCCGGGCGATCGTCGGCGCCTTGATGAGATCGCTCAGGCGCAGCTTGTGGCCAGTTTGCTCATGGATGCGAAGCATCAACTGAGTGGCCAGCAACGAGTGACCGCCAAGAGCGAAGAAATCATCGCCACGCCCGACTCGGGGGATGCCGAGTACGCTGGACCAGAGCGCAGCCAGTTTTTCTTCAAGCTCGCCTTGCGGCGGGGTGTAGCTGTCGCCGGGCGCGAGGGCGGCGCGGGGGATGGGCAGCGCTTTGCGATCGATCTTGCCGTTGGGGGTCAGCGGGAAGATGTCTAGCTCGATAAAGAATCCCGGGACCATATAGTTGGGCAGGTGATCCTGAACGTGCTTGCGTAGAGTTTCCGTGCAGATCGCATGATCGGCATGTGGAACCAGATAGGCGACCAGGCGTTGGTCGCCCGGTGTATCCTCACGCACCATCACAAGCGCTTCGGCGATACTCGGGTGGTGTTCCAGTACGTTCTGGATTTCGCCAAGCTCGATGCGGAACCCCCTCAGCTTGACCTGATGATCCCGGCGCCCGATGAAATCGATGCGTCCATCGGGCAGGTAGCGGGCCAGATCGCCTGTGCGGTACATGCGCGCCGCCGGATCGTTGGAGAACGGGTCGCGCAGATAGCGCTCCTCGGTCAGTTCAGGTCGCTTGAGGTAACCACGCGACACGCCAGCGCCTGCTAGATAGAGCTCCCCCGTAACGCCGATGGGTACGGGCTGGAGTCGATCATCGAGAATGTAGGCTTGGGTGTTGGCGATCGGGCGCCCAATGGTGACCGCCTCCATCGTGCCCGAGGGGACCAGCTCCCAGGTGGAGTAGGTGGTGTCCTCGGACGGGCCGTAGAGGTTGTAGACCTTGCGCACGGTGGGGAGCGCATAGAGTTGATCAACCAGTTTGCGGCGCAGCGGCTCGCCTGCGAGGTTGATGACGCCCGCGCTGGTGGGGATGGCGTTCTGGCGCAAAAGCTCAGTGATGGCGGACGGAACAGTGTTGATCAGGGTTATTTCATCACGCGCCGTCAACTCGGGGAGCTGAAGTGCGTTTTCGGCCAGAATCACGCTGCCGCCGACGCTGAGGGTCGCAAAGATCTCGAACACCGAAAGATCGAAGCAGATCGAAGTGGATGCCATCACGCCGGCCATTTCGTTGGCGCCGAAGGTATCCTTGACCCAGTGGATAAAAGCCGAGGTATTGCGGTGTTCGATGGCAACGCCTTTCGGACGCCCGGTCGATCCCGAGGTATAGATTACGTAGGCAAGATTTTCCGGCGTGACACCGCTGTCAGGGGCAGTGGAGGCTGGCCCCTCCCATGTGGCGGCGTCCCGGTCCACAACCAGTGCTTCCGCCGGGCTGGCGGGAATGTGATCGAAGAGGGATTGCTCGGTAACCAGCACCTGGCAGTCAGCGTCTTCAAGGATGAACTGGATGCGATCTTCGGGATATTCCGGGTCCAGTGGAACGTAGGCTCCGCCAGCCTTGAGAATGCCAAGCAGGCTGATGATCAGATGCGGGGTGCGTTGAAGCCATACGCCGACCAGACATTCCGGGCCGATACCGAGTGTCCGCAGACGGTGCGCAAGGCGGTTGGCGCGCTCGTCCAGCTCGCGGTAGCTGATGCGCTCGTCGCCATGAATCAGAGCTGTGGCATCGGGTGTTTTGCCGACCTGTTCGGACACCATCTCATGCACGCACCGAGTAGGATAGGCGTGTGAATTCCGGTTCCACCCTTCGGTCACCAGGCGCTGTTCGTGCGGTGTGACCCAAGCCAGTTCGGCGACGGGGGTGTCTGCACTTTCGCACATGGCGTCCAGGATGTGCAGAAGATGCCCGACCAGTCGTTCAATCGTGTCCTCGTCGAAGCGGGCGTTTTCATAGATCGTCTTGAAGCAAAGATCTTGCCCCGGGAATGCGATCAGGGTCAGCGGGAAGTTGGTTTCTTCCTTCAGCCGCGCATGCCGGATGCCCCAGGCACTGGAGATGGCGTGATCCACGATGTAGTGGCCGCTTTCGCTGCCCAGCGGGGCATCGCCCTGCTCATCAAGCGGATAGTTTTCAAAGATGAGCACGCTTTCGAACAGAGGCTGGTCGCCGGGCGTCGAGCTCCAGCGCTGGATCTTGCTCAGCGATGCGTTTTCATGGCGGCGCAGCAGGCTTTGACGCTGTTGGATGTCTTGCAGCCAGTCGCCGAGAGATTGGTCGTTTTCAATATCAAGACGCAGAGGCAGCGTGTTGATGAACATGCCGATCATTTCATCACTGCCCGCAAGCTCGACAGGACGTCCGGCGACTGTCACGCCGAACACGACCTTGTCCTGACCGCTGTAACGCGAGAGCAACAGCCCCCAAGCCGCGACAAGAAGGGTATTGGGAGTGACGCGGTGGTGGCGGGCCAAGGCCTCCAGAGCCTGTGTGCGAGATGCGCCAAATCGCACTTCACGCTCCGAGCGTCCAGTTGCTGCATGACGGCGGTCCACGCCTAGGGGGGTGGGGGCATCAATGTCCGCCAGCTGGGCGCGCCAGTAACCCTCTCCCTGGTTTTCATCCTGCCGCTCCAGCCAATGGATGAAATCAGCGAAAGGGCGACGCGTGGCATGGCGGGCGACTCGTCCCTCGACAAGTGCCCGATAGTCCTCAAAGACTTCGCGCAAGACAATGGCGAGTGACCAGCCATCCGCCAGCAAGTGGTGCCAGGTCCAGAAAAAGCCCGTACGCTCATGCGGGAGACGCACCAGACCAAAACGCATCAGGGGCGCTTGATGCAGATCGAAGGCGGTGTTGGCGTCGCTGCGTGCCAAAGCTTCGAAGCGTGCATCCGCGTCATCCGTCTCACTCAGGTCCAGAAGTTGCCAGACAAGCGGTGTCGGCCGGTTGCACTGGATCGGGCGGGTGAGCCCCTCCCACAAGAAGTGGCTGTGCAGGGCAGGGTGGCGATCGACAGTGCTTTGCCAGGCATGCTGAAATGCGTCGATATCGAGCGCACGGTCGAATTCGCACTGGAACTGCTCGACGTAAACGGCGCCGTCCTCCTCCGCCATGCAATGAAAGAGCATGCCTTGCTGGGTGAATGAAAGCGGATGGGCCGAGCAAGCGCCTGACTTGCGCATGGCTTCTTGTTCGGCATCGCTCAAGGCAATGGCCGCGTCAGCCGTTTCAAGTGGGACGGTGGTGGCGTCCGATCCTTCAGGCAAGTGAGCCATGGCCTCGGCCATCGCGGCGATGCTTGGGTGTTCAAAGACAAGGTGTTGCGGTAGCTGGATTCCATCCTGACGAGCCCGTATGGCAACTCGGACAGCCTTGATGGAATCGCCGCCGAGCGCGAAGAAGTTGTCCTCGATACCGATGGGGGCAACCTTGAGGATGCCCTGCCAAATCTCAGTCAATCGAGTCTCGGTCGCATTCCGTGGAGCGACATACGGCGTATCCAGGGCGGAGCGCCCATATTCGGGCGCGGGCAAGGCCTTGCGGTCAATCTTGCCGTTGTTAGTCAGCGGGAAGGCCCGAATGAAAACGAAGGCTGAGGGGGCCATGAAAGCGGGCAGGTGTTCATTAAGATAGGCCCGCAGAGCTTCGATAGAGAGCGGTTTGCCATCCGGCGTGACCAGATAGGCGACCAGATGCTTGCCATCCTCCTCCTCGCGCGCCACGACTAAGGCTTCCTCAATGCCCGAATGCTGTGTCAGCACGGATTCGATCTCGCCCAGCTCGATGCGGAAGCCTCGAATCTTGACTTGATGATCGATACGCCCCAGGTAGTCGATACGACCATCCGGGAGGAAGCGCGCCAGATCGCCGGTGCGATACAGGCGTTCTCCTTCACGGAAGGGGTTGGTGAGGAAATGCCGGGCATTCAGTTCGGGGCGATTGAGATAGCCGCGGGCAACACCAGCACCTCCGACATAAAGCTCGCCCGGAATGCCAATGGGGCTGGGGTGTCCCCATGGGTCGAGAATATAGACAGAAAGGTCCGGAATTGGACGCCCGATCACACTGACTTCACGCCCATGAAGCATGTCCGGCAGGACAGGTTGGTACGTGACATGCACGGTGGTTTCAGTAATGCCGTACATATTGACGAGACGTGGAGCATGCGCCTCATGTCGCTCGAACCATGGCGCAAGCATGGGGAAATTCAATGCCTCACCACCGAAAATGACGAGACGCAGACTTTCGACGCGAGGCTCCGCCTGCTCATCCACACGCATGAGCTGGGCGAAAGCGGAGGGGGTCTGGTTCAGAACCGTGACACGCTCACGGACGATCAGGCTGTAAAACTCCTCCGGAGAACGAGAAGTGGAATAGGGGACAATGACCAAGCGTCCGCCATAGGTCAGTGCACCCCATATTTCCCATACGGAAAAATCGAATGCAAAAGAGTGGAAGAAAGTCCACGCATCGCATGCACTGAATCCGAACCACGATTCGGTGCTGTCGAACAGGCGGCATACTTGGCGATGCTCGACCATGACGCCCTTGGGTTGGCCTGTTGATCCTGAGGTATAAATGACATAGGCAAGATCATCGCCGCGAGTCTGAACATCTAGCGAAGTGGCGTCTAAATCATCAAACGCGCCAAGGCCATCGATATTCAGCCTTGGAACATTCGCATTGGCGAATTCAAGGGAAATCACGGATTCGCTCAAGACGAGAGGGCAATCCGCATCGGACACGATGAATTCGAGGCGTTCGAGTGGATAGGCAGGATCAAGCGGAACGTAGGCGGCGCCAGCCTTCAGAACGCCTAGCAAGGCCACGATCAGGTCCGGTCCGCGGTGCATGCATACACCAATTCGATCCCCGCGTCGGATGCCACGTGAGACAAGCAGGCGAGCCACCCGATTGGCTTGTGCGTCAAGCTCTCCGTAACTCAGAGTCTGATTATGAAAACTCAGCGCAAGAGCGCCAGGATCACGACTAACGTGACTTTCGAAGCGCGCCTGGATGGTGGGCATATCGGACGCCTGCGTCGGCGAAGACGGTGCGGGAGGATTCCAGCCATCGAGAAGAAGTCGCCGCTCTTCAGGGGGTGTTAATTCTGTTTCGGAGAGAAGAAGAGAAGGGGCCTGCATCACCTGTACGAGTACATGCCTGAAGTGGTCAAGCATGCGCTTGAGAGCCTGTTTTGAATAACGCCCATCTTGAATTATTTCGAGCTCGATCGAATCTTCCAAAAAATTCGCGACGAGGAGAATTGGGAGTTCCTGAATAAAAGTCGATTTTGGAGGCGATTTGCTCCAGTCAAAAATGATTCCATTCGAGAAAAGATCTTGCCCTGATGATATTCCAGACCACTCATGAAGTTCCGCACTTGAACAGCTTGTGAAGCCGCTTGAAATATGAATGCGCTCGGATACATGGCTCTGAAAAGATGACCAACTCAGGTTCTCATCAATTCGAACGGCGAGAGGGATTGAATCATGTCCATAAGATGAAAGCACGGCATCCATCCTGCTGTAGCGGGATAAGATGAAAAGCCATATTGAGACCAGAGTAATGGCATCGATCCCCGGGAATAGAGGGGTTGAAGACCTGATGTCGTCACCATGATCGCTTTCAAGGGCATCATTACCCCTCGAAATATTCAGGTCGCACGGCAACTCAATGCCTGATATATGGTTTATCCATGAATTCTTGATAAATTCTTGGGGTGATTTATCGTGCGGTGAGCTCTGAAAATGGATCGTTGCCATTTTTATGATCTCGAAATTAATGGTTTTTGATTATCCTGAGATCATCCATAAAAAATTGCTCAAAACCCTTATTTAGCGAAGATATTGGAAAATATTTTCAATATCACGCTAGTGGTATGCCTCAAAGCCAACATAAAGCTGGCTCTTGATGAAGTACTTGAACTCCCCATTCTTTGGTCCGAGCGATTTCGAGCCAAGAACAAAAAGCTTCATATCATCTCTAACATACCAGTCAAGGATGCCAATAATCTGGCTGCTTCCATCGTCTATGCCAAGAGCGTATCGGAGGTTTATGTCAACTTGATTGATGATGTTGTTATGGATATATGAAAAGAACAGATAGTTCTGACGTAGATGTTGCAGACCGGGGGAGGTTGAGCGGGCAACAAGGTAGGAGGCAAGATCGGCATTCGCGTTACCGCCGAGGATATAGCCCTGAAGACTTTGATTGAGGAGAGTCAACTGGTTGAATTCATCGCTGGAGTAGCCTTCTGCGTAGTGCGCATACTCCAGGTTGATCGTTCCCCCGCCCAGCAGTGTATAGGATGCTCCGGTCAGCCAGTTTGTATACAGTTTCGAAGATTTTTGTTGGCCGCACTCAAACGTCAACTCAATCGGACTTGATGCGTCATCATGAATATAACAACCGGTCCGTCCACTGCCCGTGGATAGCTCTCCGTAGAGGATGACTGCTTCGTTCGCCGTCCATTGGCCATACAATCCTAGTCTTGGGTTGTTTTCAACTCTTTTGGAAAGAATGCCGCCAAGACTGAAATCAACCCCTGAATATTCGGTCTGTAGAGCGTATGTTTGCTTGAATCCATCCGGTCGTGCTTCCGCCTCGCCACGGGAAACGTTTGCAATCAACGAATAACTCAGGTTGTAGCTTGGGAGATGCGCGATTCTCAGGAAATCCGTTCCGCCAAGCTCCTGGTATGGGTTGTTCCTTCCATTGTCAAGCAGGAAAGGATTGCTCAGGTTCATGAAAAGCGATGGGCCCCATTGACGAACCTCACGTCCGTACCCGATAACAACGCTTGGATCGGGTTTTATATCAAGAGACCATTCGTTGATGAAGAGACGATCCTGTCTTTTGGAGGATGACCCATTGAAACCCTCTTCAAGCCATAGTGTTTGATGGCGATACCGGGGTTTCATAGTCAGCGAAAATATTTCTCGCTTTAACTCAAAGTCAGCCTTTATTTGAGCTTCGAGAGCGCTTTTTTCAATGCCAAGAAGATCATTATTTATATTGATTGAGCTGTCGTAATTCGGCTGGGTTTGAGTTGCCATTCCTAGTACGACAAACCTGTGCTTCAGGTTTTCGTCAAGCCATTTTCCGATGGAGTCTCCTGCCATCACTTTCTCGTTTTCGGCCAGAGCCTGACCTGTCAGGCTCAGTGCGAGCGCTGCGCATGTGAGTGGGCGCATCATGGACATGATGAATGGCCTCTTGGTCTCAGCGTAGCAGGCTGTTCAGATCGAAGGTTGACGGGCTTATTTCCTTGCTTTCGCCCTGGGCATAATGAATCACAGTTTTTTTGTCGGCATTGATGCCGTCGGTGATGATCATTTTGCTGATGAACGGACGCTTTGATTGTTTGAATTCGATCTTGTTTTCGTATTCAAAGTCAGCGGATTTGAAAAGCTTTCCCGATACGGCAAAGAAGTCGGCTTTCACCCCCTTGGATGAGGCGCTTGAAATCCAGTATTCAATCTTGTCGTAAGTGGCATCGCTAGTCTTGGATTTCAGTTCGAGAACATGGCACTTTTCACCCTTGTAGACATCGCTCCTTATAAATGTTGCGCCATAGTCCGATGCATAATCCGTGGATGCAATGTCTCCATTGGAAGCGTCACCCATCAAACGTTGCCGGGGGGATATGGGTACGGGCTTGCGCAGGTCGGGTGAAATGAACCACATGTTTCGGCCTTGCATGAGAATTTTACGCCCCTTGAGTTTTGCGGGAGCGGTAAATTCAATCAGGCTGTTTCCGGACGAAGCATTAACATCCATTTCCTGCGCATCGATTTCGTCTCCATTGAAGGATTCGATGCGCACTTTCATGCTGATGCCCGGCATGCCCGCGCCGCGGAAAGCCTCAGCTTCGAACAGTATCCTATCGGCATCCACCCGGTCGCCGGTGACAGTCGCGCCTTTTTCCTCGGCATGGACGGCTGTTGCGAGTAGGGCGATCAGAAGGGCCGATTTCAATTTATTTAGCATTTTTTTCACCCTTGCTCAGACATGTCCAAGTGCATCGACGACTGGCATCTTGGCGGCTTTTTCAGCGGGAACCCAAGATGCGGACATGCCGATCAGCACAAGGATTCCGAAATAGAACACGATGTTTTCAGGCAGGTGAAGGAAGCTCAGCGGGACAGCTTCCGTGGAACCCGGGGGCACATATGTGACGTTCATAAGTTCGGCCGAGAGGGTGTTCGCCGCAGTCATGACCATGCCAAGAAGACAGCCAACGATAGCCAGAAGCATTCCTTCAACCCTAAAAAGTTTAACGACTTCGCCTCGTTGCATTCCAAGTGAGCGCAAGGTTCCGATCTCCCGGGTTCTCTCCATGACGGACATGCCCATCGTGTTGAAGATACTCATGCCGACCACAACCATGACCAGCATAAAAAGAAATCCAAACATGCTTTCGAGCATGCCCATGACTTGGTTGTAAAACATGGAAAGTTCGTTCCATGTCTTGATTTCGATGGGCATCCCTCGAGAAGCGAGCTTTTCCTCCAGTTCTTTCCGCTTGGATTCGGTCATCGCCTTGTCCGCAAGTTTCAGGACGATCCGGTGAGCTCCCTGAACGTCGTAAAGACGCTGGGCAAGATCAAGAGACATGAGGATGAACTTGTCATTGGTGCCTGCGCTTCCGGTATTGAAAACTTCGCCGACTTCAATGTCGAGCGCATTCATCAGGCCGCTCGCGGTCGTTCCAGTAATGACCGCGGTTTCCCCCTGCTTCAGACCGAGGATGGTTGCGAGTTCCTCTCCCATGGCGGTTGCTGCCGGATTGCTGGGGTCCAGCTTTCCGGGCAGGTCTGCATATTTTCCGCGAAGCTTTACGAGATCCTCCGCAGAGATGCCTTCCGTGGTGTAAATCGTGGAAACCTTGCCGTTGCTGACAAGTCCGGAAAGATCGAGCCTTGGGCTGATGAGCTCGATATCCTTGTCACCATTAAGCTCTTGCTTTAGGGTGTCAATTTCATCATTGCTGAATATGAATTTTTCGGGATCGATTTTACCTGCGCTGAAATAGCCGATCTTTACTAGGGTGAGGTGACCAAGCCGCTCACCGATAATGGATTGTTCGGCAAGACCGGCGCGTGTACTTTCGATGTATCCCGCGAACAGGGCAAGACCCATGTAGCCGACAGCCACGGCGGAAATGGTGGCAATACTGCGGCGACGGTTCTTCCAGATGTTTCTCAACGCCATTTTGAAGAACATTATTCTGCCTCCCCTTGTTCCGCGGTGATCTGTCCATCCTTGATGCGGATGCGACGCTTGACACTGTCAAGAAGTTGCTGGTCGTGAGTCGAAAAAATAAATGTCACCTGGTCTCTTTCATTAAGCTCTCTCATCAATTCGATGATGTTCTGACTCGTTTCGGAGTCGAGGTTCGCGGTTGGTTCGTCAGCCAGCACGATGGAGGGATCGGTGACCAGTGCGCGTGCAATTGCGATGCGTTGTCTCTGCCCGCCACTCATATGGTCGGGGCGAGACTTGGCGAGATTTGAAAGCCCGACTTCTTCTAGGCGGTGCATGGCTTTTTCAGCCGCCACCTTAAGCGCTTCGCCACGAATTTGAAGCGGCAGCATGATGTTTTCGAGAGCACTCAGTACAGGCACAAGATTGAATGATTGGAAAACGAAGCCAATCTTTTGATTTCGGAGCTTGGTGATTTCCTTGTCGGACAGTCCGTTGATGCTTGTTCCATCAAGTCGTACGACACCTTGGGTTGGGCTGTCGATCATTCCGATGATATTGAGCAGAGAGGATTTTCCGCTTCCAGATGGACCCCAGATGGATAAAAATTCGCCTTTTTCGATGCTCAGATTGACGCCGCGAAGCGCTTCAACCTCGGTTTGGCCGAGTTGATACTTTTTGCGGACATTTTCGACTTGAATTAATGCCACGATCCGGTTTCCTCGTTTTTCAGTCTTGCATCGGAGGATGCTGGAGAAACTCTGCTCTTCTTCAGCTTGCTCTGTCGCTTCACATGTATTTTGTGGGCGACCGGCTATGAACATCAGGCCTTTTGGGGCTCGATATTCTTTGATTCATCCTTGTTATTACTCTTTACGGTCGTTGATGAATATGTTTTCAACGGCCGAGAAAACTCGGAGGTTCGGCATGGGCAAAACCTCGGTTGCTTGAATACGGCTTTTTTTGAAGGACGCATTGCATTCCGTTGGAATGCGTCATGCGGACGATGAGTCATTGCCGATGGCAAAGGCTTTCGTCAACCGAAAGGGGGGGCGGGCGAGTCTGGTCTGATATCAGACCGAGCCGATCTTCCCTTGTCGATCCATGGTCATGCTATGGGGCAGGAGTTGCTGGTCAATGAAAAGTTGAATGCATTTTTATGACACCGAGGGGGCGGCTCTCATTCAAATGCGATGCAGGAGCGAGCGATCAATCGTCTGATAAGTTCCCAGGCGGTGTTGTCCAGGTGGTGAAGGTCATCGTACGTGAAGCTTTGCTGTTGGCAGAGCCATTCGAGCATCGGACGCTGGTCTTTGTCGAGTTCGACACATTCGCCATCCATGAAGAAGAGCAGGTGCTCATCCTGGTCAATGAAGGCCAGACGCACGGCGGGGACCCGCATCATGACTTCACCCTGCGACAATCGGCTTCGAAGCGACTTGAGATCAATCTCTTCCGCTTCTGGGATGAGGGCGTTCAGGTTGAGGTTGCGTTCGGTCAGCAACTCGCCGAGCATGCGCTCAAGGTGTTGGTCGGTGATCTGGAGCGCTTCACGGACGATGCTCTTGAGTTGGTTCAGAGCGTGCGGACTGATTTCCCCGGGATTGGGCTGAAGGGGGAGATCAAGGTCGGAGTAACGGATACAGGGGTCAACGCGAGCGATGAGCGCTTCGGCGATGCCGCTTACGATATCGGCATGACGCGGAGCACGGAAGCCGATGGACCAGGTCATGCAGTCAGTCAGCGCGACGCCGTGATGCGGCACGCCGGGCGGCAGGTAGAGCAGGTCGCCGGCTTCGAGGTCCCAGCTTTGGTCTGGGTTGAACTCGCGCAGGATACGCAGATCCAGGCCGTCAATGTATGCGCCTTCATCGTCGCGCGGCGTGCTTTCGATCATCCAGCGACGACTGCCCCAGGCCTGGAGCAGAAACACATCGTACTGATCCACGTGCGCACCAACCGAACCGCCTGGTGGGGCGTAGCTCATCATCAGGTCGTCAATGCGCCAGTCGGGGATGAAGCGGAAGGGCTCGACCACGGACATCAGCTCCGGCAGAGCCTTTTCCACATCGCTGACCAGAATGGACCAGCCCTTGGGCGGCAGGGCCTCGAAGTCCTTTTCGGTGAACGGGCCGTAGCGCAGTTCCCATGGCTTGTCGCCGCCTTCTTCCAGAACCATGCGGCTGTGGATGCCTTCTTCGCAGGCGAGTCCGGCCAGTTCCTCGGGCGTGACCGGGGCTTCGAAAGCGGGGAATGCCTGGCGAATCAGGAGCGGCTTTTTCTGCCAGTAATCGCGCAGGAAGGTTTCCACCGGCATGCCGCCAAGCACCTGTTCGCTAGTCCACATGATGGATGATTCCGGAAAACGGGTAAGGGCCCGATGGTATACTGCCCGGCATGTCGCGCAAACCATCCATCGCTTCGACGCCGCTTCCCAGACTGCCAGGCACGCCTTACGGCAAGCAGGTACGTGCCCGCCTGTGGATCACCGGGCCGCGAGGCGGCTATCTTGGGTTAGGTAAGGTCGCCTTGCTGGAGGCCATCGCCGAGAAGGGCTCGATCAGTCAGGCGGCCAAGGCGATGGGTATGTCTTACAAGCGCGCCTGGCAACTGGTCGAGGAACTGAATGCCCTGAGCGAATCGCCAATGGTGCTGACCGAAACCGGCGGTCTGCATGGTGGCGGTACGCGTCTGACCGAGCGCGGCGAGCGAGCCATCCGGTGTTACCGCGAACTGGAATCTGAATTCGCGTCTTTTGTCGAAAAGACTTCGCAATCATTTGATATATAAGATCTTTGAGGTTTCATTGTCGACCGTTCACGACGCGGCCCATGCCTGCCTGATGGAGTCCGATCTTGCCCGCAAGGCGGCCTGCGTGCGCCGTCTCCAACATGATTTCGCTGTGGGTGTCCTCTCAGTTGCCGCGAGCGGGCAAGCACTGCCGGTGCTCGATCCCGGTCGTCCGGCGCGCCCCAAGCTGGTGGAACGCAAGCACCTTGCCCAGCGCCCGGTGAAGGAGCTTGAAGGACGTCTCGCGCTTGCGCATGCCTTGGCGCATATCGAATTCAACGCCATCAATATCGGGCTGGATGCGGTTTATCGTTTCCGCGGGCTGCCGTCCGCTTTCTATGCCGACTGGATTCGCGTGGCGGTGGAGGAGGCGAGTCATTTCGAGCTGTTGCGCGCCTATCTGAACGATCAGGGCAGGGATTACGGCGATTACCCGGCGCACGATGGCCTGTGGGAGATGGTGCGTCGCACCGATGACGACCCGATGATCCGCATGGCGTTGGTGCCGCGCGTCCTTGAGGCGCGGGGGCTGGACGTGACGCCCGGCATGCAGGCGCGTCTGCGCGAGGTGGGGGACGAGCGCCTGGTCGCCATCCTGGATGTGATCTACCGCGAGGAGATCGGCCATGTCGAAATCGGCACCCGCTGGTTCCGCCACCTCTGCACCGGGCGCGGCCTGGACGCGCGGGAGACCTTCCGCGCGCTTTTGCAGGAATACATGAGCGGGCGCATCCGCGGCCCGTACGACGAGCTGGGCCGCATGCACGCGGGCTTCACCGCCGAGGAAATGGACGACCTGAGGGCGATGGAAATGGAGACCTTGGGGCGTTTGTCATGAGCCCATCTCGCAACCATCGCGCGCCCGCGGGGGAGCCCCGGGGCGACGGCAAGCCGCTATTCATCGTTCCGTTTTGAGACTTTCATGACCGCCTTTGTTCATCTGCGCCTGCACACCGAATACTCGCTGGTTGATAGCACCCTGCGCATCAAGCCACTGATGAAGCGTGCGGTGGAGCAAGGCATACCCGCGCTGGCGCTCACCGACCAGTGCAACCTGTTCGCCTTTGTGCGTTTCTACAAGGCGGCCCAGGGTGCGGGCATCAAGCCCATCCTGGGCGTGGACGCCATCCTGCGTGGCGAAGACGGCAAGGAAGGAAGCCGGATGGTGCTGCTGGCGCAGAACAACGACGGCTTCCGCAACCTCACCCGGCTGGTCTCGCGCGGCTATCTGGAAGGCATTGAAGGCGGCGTGGCGATGCTTTCGCGCGACTGGCTGACCCGTGACGCCTGCGCCGGGATCATCGCCCTGTCTGGCGGACGCTCCGGCGAGATCGGCCAAACCCTGCTGGGCACTCAGCCCGGGCAGGCCGAGGCTCTGCTGGAGCACTGGATGAACGTGTTCCCCGAACGGTTCTATCTTGAGGTCAGTCGTACCGGGCGCGCGGGCGAAGACGAGGTGTTGCATCGCAGCGTGAAACTGGCCGCCGCGCTTGGCGCGCCCATCGTCGCCACCAACGATGTACGCTTTCTTAAACCGGAGGATTTCGAAGCCCACGAGGTTCGTGTCTGCATCCATGACGGTCGTATTCTCGACGACCCCAAGCGCCCGCGTCTGTACAGCGAGCAGCAGTACCTGCGCTCGCCGGAGGAGATGGCGGAGCTGTTCGCCGATCTGCCGGAAGCACTCGAAAACACGGTCGAGATCGCGCGCCGCTGCACGGTGGAGCTAAAACTTGGCAAGCCCGTCCTACCGCAGTTTCCCATTCCAGAGGGCATGACCGAAGGCGGGTTCATCACCCGCGAGGCGGAAAAGGGGCTGGAGGAGCGTCTAGCATCGATCATCCGGCCCGATGATCCGGAGGCCGAGGCCAAGCGGGCACTTTATTTCGAACGTTTGAAGTTTGAGTTGGGCACCATCCTCCAGATGGGCTTTCCAGGTTACTTTTTGATCGTGGCGGACTTCATTCAGTGGGCCAAGCGCAATGGTATCCCGGTGGGGCCTGGGCGCGGATCGGGTGCGGGTTCGCTGGTGGCTTATGCCTTGAAGATCACGGACTTGGACCCGATTCCTTACGATCTTCTCTTCGAGCGTTTCCTCAACCCGGAGCGCGTCTCCATGCCCGACTTCGATGTCGATTTCTGCATGGAACGGCGCGATGAGGTGATCGACTACGTAGCCCGTACCTACGGGCGCGAGAGCGTGTCCCAGATCATCACCTACGGCAGCATGGCGGCGAAGGCTGTGGTGCGCGACGTGGGGCGCGTGCTAGGCAACGGCTACGGCTTCGTGGATGGCATCGCCAAGCTCATCCCAAACGAGCTTGGCATTGAGCTCAAGGATGCGCTGGACAAGACTGAAGATCTGAAAGCGCGCTACGAGAGCGACGAGGAGGTCAGGGCCATCCTCGACATGGGCCTGCAACTGGAAGGCTTGTCACGCAACGCGGGCAAGCACGCGGGCGGTGTGGTGATCGCACCGGGGCCGCTGACCGATTTCACCCCGTTGTACCGTGCTGAGGGCGAAGAAGGCATCGTCACCCAACTCGACAAGGACGATGTCGAATCCATCGGACTCGTGAAGTTCGACTTTCTCGGCCTGCGCACCCTGACCATCATTGACTGGGCGATGAAGACGATCAACGGCGTGCGCGCCAAAGCGGACGAGCCGCCGCTCGCCATCGAGGCCATCGATCTGCAAGACCGCAGAGCCTTCGATCTGCTCAAAAAATGCGAAACCACGGCGGTGTTCCAGCTTGAATCGCGCGGCATGAAGGACCTGATCCGGCGCCTGCAGCCGGACTGCTTCGAGGACGTGATCGCGCTGGTGGCGCTGTTCCGCCCCGGTCCGCTCGAATCCGGCATGGTGGACGACTTCATCGCCCGCAAACATGGCCGCGCGGCCATCGAATACCCGCACCCGGACCTTGAACCCATCCTCAAGCCCACCTATGGCGTCATCGTTTATCAGGAACAGGTGATGCAAATCGCCCAGGTGCTGGCCTGCTACACCTTGGGCGGCGCGGACCTGTTGCGCCGCGCCATGGGCAAAAAGAAACCCGAGGAGATGGCCAAGCAGCGCGAAATCTTCCTCGAAGGCGCGACCGGACGTGGCGTGGATGCGGGCGTGGCGGGCTACATCTTCGATTTGATGGAAAAATTCGCGGGTTACGGCTTCAACAAGTCGCACTCCGCCGCTTACGCCTTGGTCTCTATCCAGACCGCCTGGCTCAAGGCCCATTACCCCGCTGCCTTCATGGCCGCCGTGCTGTCCGCCGACATGGACAACACCGACAAAGTGGTGGTGCTGATCGAGGAATGCCGGGCGATGGGGCTCACGGTGGAGCCGCCGCGTGTCAATGACTCTGCCTACCGCTTCACGATTCGCGACGATAGCACCGTGATCTATGGCCTGGGCGCGATCAAGGGGGTGGGGCAGGGGGCGATCGAGTCGGTCCTGGAAGCCCGCGAAAAAGGCGGTCCATTCAAGGATCTGCACGACTTCGTGCGCCGTGTGGATCGTGGGCGTCTCAATCGCCGCGTGCTGGAAGCCATGATCCGCGCAGGCAGTCTGGATGGCCTTGGACCGAACCGCGCTTCCTTGATGAACGCCCTGCCTGACGCCCTGCGGATGGCTGAACACGCCGCCGAGCAAGAGGCTGCGGGGCAGGGTGATCTGTTCGGCATGTTCGCGGATGAACAGATATCGGATGAACCATGTATCTCCGTGGCCGAGCTACCGGAATGGGATGATTTCGACCGGCTCTCACAGGAAAAGGACGTACTCGGCCTCTACCTTACCGGCCATCCCATCCAGGGCGTGATGGACGAGATCAGGCAGTTCTGCGAGCAGCGCTTCGGTCCTCTGACCGAGCAGCTTGAGAGCTTGCCCGCCAAGACGAACGGACGCCCGCAGGAACGCGAGGTTGTGCTATCGGGCCTGATGATCGGTGTGCGTCCGCGCATCACCCAGCAAGGTGAGAAGGAGGCCTTTCTGACCCTGGACGACGGTACGGGGCGCATCGAAGCGCGTCTGTTTCCAGAGGATTTCAGGCGATGGGGCGAGCAGTTGACCGGCGATCAAGTCTTGGTGCTCGAAGGGAGCGCAAGCTACGACCATTTCTCCAGCGGCGTGCGCCTGCGTGTCAAGAGCCTGATGACCCTCGATCAGGCGCGCGAAGCCTATGCCCGCGAGCTACGCCTGCGCTTGAGCTCAGACTTCGATCCGCGCGCGGTAGAATCGCTGGCCGAGGCCCTGGCCCCTTTCCGTCCTGGTCGCTGTCCGGTGCATGTCGAACTGCGCAGGACTCAGGCCAGCGCTCGCCTGGCCTTGGGCGATGGCTGGCGCGTCGCGCCGACCGGCGAGCTGTTGCGCCGTCTTCGACTTATTCCCGGTGTGGAGCGCGCCGATCTGTTGCATGGGCGCGGCACGCTCGACCCCGCCCGTTTCGAATGAGGCAAGCAAGAGGCAGTCTGATAAGATTGCGCGACCTCTACTTGAGCCATTGATGTCCATGAACC
Source organism: Pseudomonadota bacterium (assembly GCA_040756355.1). Taxonomy (GTDB): domain Bacteria; phylum Pseudomonadota; class Gammaproteobacteria; order Halothiobacillales; family Halothiobacillaceae; genus Thiofaba. The sequence goes on from JBFLZK010000020.1 coordinate 108,436, forward strand.
CGAACTATCTGGATTTTGAGCAGCCCATCGCCGAACTGGAGGCTAAAATCAACGAACTCCGTTTGATGGGCAATGACAGCAATCTCAATCTGGGCAAGGAAATCGAGCAACTCCGGCTCAAGGCCGATCAGCTTACCCGCTCAATTTTCAGCAAACTTGCCCCGTGGCAGGTTTCCCAAATGGCGCGCCACCCCCAGCGCCCCTACACCCTGGATTACGTCCAGCATCTGTTCACCGATTTCGTGGAGATGCATGGTGACCGTGCATTCGCCGACGATGCGGCGATTGTCGGCGGACTGGCGCGTCTGGATGGTCGCCCGGTCATGATTATCGGCCACCAGAAAGGCCGCGATGTGCGCGAACGTTCCCGCCGCAATTTCGGCATGCCGCGTCCGGAAGGCTATCGCAAGGCCAAGCGCCTGATGGAGACCGCCGCTCGTTTCGGCCTGCCTGTGCTCACCTTTATCGACACCCCGGGCGCCTATCCCGGCATCGACGCCGAGGAGCGCGGCCAGAGCGAGGCCATCGCCCGTAACCTGTTCGTGATGGCGGATCTGCCAACGCCCATCGTGTGCACCGTGATCGGCGAGGGAGGCTCCGGCGGCGCGCTGGCCATCGGCGTGGGCGACCATCTGATGATGCTGCAATACAGCACCTACTCGGTCATTTCTCCCGAGGGCTGCGCCGCCATCCTATGGAAGGATGCGGCCAAGGCCCCGGATGCAGCCGAGGCGCTGGGTATCACCGCGCCCCGCCTGAAGGAACTGGGCCTGGTTGACGAAATCATCGAGGAGCCGCTGGGCGGAGCGCACCGTGACGTGACGCTGCATATGGCACAGGTCAAACAAGCCTTGCTGCACGCGCTGAACCAGGTCAGCTCCATGCCGGTCGAAAAACTACTCGAACGTCGTTATCAGCGCGTGATGAGCTACGGCCATTTCAACGAGAAGGCCTGAGCCTTCTCCGGGCGGTCGTAGTATCGCCCCATCCGCCATGAACGACGACGATCCCTCCCTGATCCGCACCGTTCTTGAGGCTCTTCCGCCACATCTTCGCCGTCGTCCCCTGTTGCTCGCCCTGAGCGGCGGGCTGGACTCCACGGTCCTGCTTCACATCCTGGCGCGAATGCACGATGCAGGCCTGATTGCCCCGCTGCGCGCCGTGCACGTGCATCATGGCCTGCACCCCGACGCGGATGACTGGGCCGCTCACGCCAGCCAAGCCGCCGCCGCCCTGGGCGTGGTCTGTGATGTCCATCGGATACGTCTGGAGGCAACGGATCGTCGTGGACTGGAAGCCGCCGCGCGGGCACTGCGTTATGCGGCACTGCACGCGCGCATGGATCAGGGCTCCGTCCTTTTGACTGCCCATCACCGCGACGATCAGGCCGAAACTTTGCTGCATCAACTGATGCGTGGGGCAGGGGTGCGCGGCATGGCTGCCATGCCTGACCTCAAGCCGGTCGAAACGCCGCGTGGTCTGGCCTGGCATGCGCGTCCTCTGCTTGGCGTAACCCGTGATTCCATCCATGTCTATGCTCAGGCGCACGGGCTGCGCTGGGTTGACGACCCAAGCAATGTGGATACCTGTCACGCCCGCAACCATCTGCGCTGTCACGTCATGCCCGCCCTGCGCGAACACTGGCCGCAGGCCGACGCGACTCTCGCTCGCGCCGCGAAACGCATGGCTGCGACTGAAGGATTGCTCAACGACCTGGCGCGCATTGATCTGGCTACTGCGCGAACCGAGCGAAACTCAGTTTTGGCGGCGGACGCCTTGCGACGGCTGTCGAACGAAAGACTGGCCAACGCCATCCGCTACTGGTGCCTTGAGCAAGGCCTGCCTACGCCACCACAAGCGCGGTTGGACAGCTTGCCGCGGATGCTACGCAGTCGCCGGGACGCCATGACCGAGCTGCGCTGGGCTGGCATGGCGCTCCGGGGCTGGCGTCAGCACCTCTACCTGCTCAAGCACCCCATCCCACTCCTGCCCGATGATCTTGCCATTCTCTGGGACGGGGCTGCACCGCTGCACCTCCCCGAAGCTGCGCTATGTATCCACGGCGAACAGGATCGAGGGGAGGGGATTCGCCTGGATATCCTGCGCGGTCGCGTACTGGAAGTTCGCGCTCGACCACAAGGCGCACGATTGCGCATCAAGGACCGCCCAATGCACCGAACGGTCAAGGCGCTGCTGCAAGAACTCGATATCCCGCCCTGGCAACGCGCGCGTCTGCCGTTCTTCTACGTGGATGGTGTACTGGCCCAGATCGGCGACCTTGTAACCGCGGATGATTTTGCCGCGCGCGATGACGAACCATCCTTGCGTATTCGGCTAGAGGACGTGTAAAGACGCCAACGCGCGATGTAAAAGCGGGTAAATGCGCACGACAACCGTACTTCGGGCCGCCAGAATGCATGACGTCACCCACTGCCTTATGGAGTCCATGGCAATGTACATTCAGCCTTTTTCTCGCGCATCGGTTGCAGCACTGATGTTTGCCTTGAGCTTCGCATCCGTGCCAGCCGTTGCGGAAAGCATCCCCAGCGGCAGTCCTCCTGACAGGGCGGCTCTTGAGGCGGCCCTGAGGGCCTGCGAGGCCAGTCTGAGCAAAGAAACCGACGGCCGTCCCAACCCCCAGGCAATGGACTCCTGCATGAGTGCCAAGGGCTTTATCCGACCCACAGGCGGCCCACAGATGGAGCGAGGCGCTCCGCCGAGCCCGCGATGAAGCCGCTAACAGGGTGTTGAAAAAGGATTTTCAACCCTTTTTCAGCTCGCATCGCCGCAGCTCATGCCATCGATGATTCATAAGTATCAATCGTTTAGATCGATTAATTGAAATGCCCGATGCAAAGCCATGACACAGAGGGCTTTTGAACAGGTACTTTTAGAACGGCCAGTGGAGCGCGATTTTCCTTTTCCCAACGGAAGAAGGTCCGCTCGTCGACGCCGCACAGCTCGGAAGCATCTTCGATGGTCAAACCTGCACCGACGAACCGTAGATCGCGGATCGTGGTGCCAGTCACACTGACAGATAATGCACCGCGCCATGTGCTGACGCGAGGGGAATCCTGTTTTTTATCAATCCCTTGCGTGCGATCTACACCCTCCTTGATTGCGCATAATGGATATTATGTTAAATGATGGAGTAATCCACGTACGGCAGACCAGAAATACACGTCCCTACCGCTGCATATGCCCCGGAAAGCCTCGGGCGCGTCGTGGTGGTGTTTCGCCTATCTCGGTGCGATGAGCGCCAATTTCCGAACGATAACGCCCGATGTGCTGACTCTCTCGCGGTTGTGTCTCTGCAGATGGGCGTCCATGCTCAGTCATGCGATTTTGGATTTCGCGCCTTTTTTCACGAATAAGCCGCTCACGCGCAAGATCCTTGGAGATGGCTTGCATTTCCTGGGTGACGCGCTTGGCTTGCTTCTCGCCCTCCGCGGATGGCTGAACGACGTTTGGGCGCACTATGGAAGCCGATGGACCGCAGGTTTCATCGCTGAATGTCGTCACGCCATTGCGTGTACATGTGTAGATTTCAGCCTGGGCTGGAGCCTGGGCAAACAGCATGAGGATGAGCAAGATCGGCACAGTCGAGCATCCTTTCTCGAAGAAGAGCGGTCATTTTCTCCTTGTCGCATACGGTACGCAAAAAATGGCCTTGATGGCTGACTGTTCGACGAAAGTGTTTGGGCAGTCCAAAAGGCACCCTCTCCCCTGGCGAGTTCTCGAAGACCGACATAGGCAAGACGTCAACCCCCGGTGCGCACCACGACCATCAGCCCAGGGGCGAACCTACTACGGATGACAACACCCGCGGGAACGGCATCCGCGCCGCGAACGCCTCTGGCGTGGATGCGGGAGGGAGTAAGAAGACGGAAAGAGGGAAAAGCCGCGTTTTAGTCGGGTGCAAGGCCGGGAAAGATTTCGAAGCGCTGTTCCCTCTCTCAAGGTTCACCCCAAGCCCGGCGCGCTCCTTCACTCGTGCGCCTTAACTACACCTTATCCGAACAGCTGACCTTGATGGGGCGTTTTCATCGGATACGCCCCCGGCCAGATCGGGCTTTCGGAGCTCATCAGGCATCGAGCCCCTTCATCGAAAGCCGCATTTTGCCTTGCTTGTCAACTTCGAGAACCTTGACCTTGATCATCTGCCCTTCCTCAAGGAAGTCTGCGACGTTTTCCACGCGCTGTTCAGCAATCTGGGAGATGTGGAGCAAGCCGTCCTTGCCCGGGAGAATGTTCACGAAGGCGCCGAATTCAACGATTTTCACGACCTTTCCTTCGTAGATGCGTCCAACTTCCACATCGGCAGTGATCAGTTCGATGCGGCGGCGAGCCTCGTCGCCGCCTTCCTTGCTGGTGCAGGCGATGGTGATGGCGCCGTCGTCGCTGATGTCGATGCTGGTGCCGGTTTCCTTGGTCAGTGCCTGGATGGTCGCCCCGCCCTTGCCGATCACTTCGCGGATCTTGTCGGTCGGGATGCGGAAGGTGATGAAACGCGGCGCATGTTCGGAAACATCCTCGCGCGGCTTGGACAGGCCCGCGTTCATGATGCCGAGGATGTGCATGCGCCCTTCCCGGGCCTGTTTGAGCGCGATGTCCATGATCTCGCGGGTGATGCCGTTGATCTTGATGTCCATTTGCAGTGCGGTGACGCCCTGCTCCGTGCCCGCGACCTTGAAGTCCATGTCGCCGAGATGGTCTTCGTCGCCGAGAATATCGGACAGCACGGCGAACTTTTCACCTTCCTTGATGAGGCCCATGGCAATGCCCGCGACCTGCGCCTTGAGGGGTACGCCAGCATCCATCATGGCGAGCGAGGAGCCGCACACGGTGGCCATGGAACTGGAGCCGTTGGATTCGGTGATTTCGGACACCACGCGCATGACATACGGGAAGTGCGCCTGGTCAGGAAGTACCGCGCTCACGCCACGCTTGGCGAGGTTGCCGTGGCCAATCTCCCGGCGCTTGGGTGCGCCAAAGCGCCCGGTTTCGCCGACGGAAAACGGCGGGAAATTGTAATGCAGCATGAAGGGCTCTTTGCGTTCCCCTTCGATGGCGTCAATCAGTTGCGCATCGCGCGCGGTGCCAAGGGTGGCGACGACCAGAGCCTGGGTTTCGCCGCGGGTGAACAGCGCAGAGCCATGAACCCGCGGCAGGATGCCGGTTTTCACGCTAATCGGGCGGATGCTGCGGGTGTCGCGCCCGTCGATGCGGGATTCGCCATTGATGATGCGGGTGCGGACGATCTCGGACTCCAGGGCGAACAGGATGTCGTTCACCGCGTGCGCATCGGCGCGCGGAGTTTCTCCGCCGGTGAAGTGCTCAACGGCGGCAGCACGGATTTCGCCGGTGCGGGCGTAGCGCTGCTGCTTGACGGTGATGCGATAGGCGTCGGCCAGATCGGGCTCTGCGAAGGCGCGTACTTCAGCGATCAAGGCTTCATCCTTGGCTGGGGTCTGCCAGTTCCACGGCTCCGCACCCGCTTCGAGGGCAAAGGTGGTGATTGCATCAATGGCGATCTGCATCTGCTCATGACCGAACACGACCGCGCCGAGCATGATCTCTTCGGAAAGCTCGCGTGCTTCGGATTCCACCATCATCACCGCATCACGAGTGCCGGCCACCACAAGGTCGAGCTGGGAGGACTGAAGGGTGGCGCGGCCCGGATTGAGCAGGTAGCCGCTGCCATCGTAACCCACTCGCACCGCACCGATCGGCCCCTGGAACGGAACGCCAGAGAGGGCCAGGGCGGCGGACGCGCCGAGCATGGCGGGGATGTCGGCTGGCATGTCCGGGTCATTCGCATGTACGACAGCGATTATCTGGACTTCGTTGTAGAAGCCTTCTGGAAAGAGCGGGCGCAGCGGGCGATCGATCAGGCGCGCAGTCAGGATTTCGTGTTCCTGTGCCTGACCTTCACGCTTCTTGAAGCCGCCGGGGATGCGACCAGTGGCGTAGTAACGCTCCTGGTAATCGACGGTCAGCGGGAAGAAATCCTGGCCGGGACGCGCTTCTTTCTCCGCCACCACAGTGACCAGCACCACGGTATCCCCCATACGCACCAGAACGGCGCCGCTGGCTTGGCGGGCGATTTCGCCGGTTTCGAGGGTGACGGCATGGCCGCCGTACTGGAAGGTCTTGGTGGTGGGCTTGATCACGGTGGTTTTTCCCTTGCGTACGAAAACGACAGGCTTGAAGAGAGCATCCTCTCCGAGCCGCAAACAGGACGAAGGCGCCGGGCATGCACCCAGCGCCTTCGCGTGGGGAGGCCTACCCTCCCCTGGCGTTCATGACCAAGGCCACTGAACGCATGGCCATCGCGCGATTACTTGCGCAGGCCGAGCTTGCCGATCAGCGCCTGATAGCGGCTGACGTCCTTGCGCTTGAGGTAGTCCAGCAGGCTGCGGCGCTGGTTGACCAGGCGGATCAGGCCACGGCGGGAGTGGTTGTCCTGCTTGTGGGTGGCAAAGTGCTCGGTCAGTTGAACGATGCGGTGAGTGATGAGGGCAACCTGGACTTCGGTGGAACCGGTGTCCTTGCCGTCACGGCCGAACTCGGCAACGATCTTGGCTTTATCTTCTACGGTCATGGTCATGGTGTTTGCTCCAGGGTCAAGGTTATTGGAAACGCCCGGATCGCAGCATGTAGCCGCCATCGGGTTGAAACGCCGTCACAAGGCTGCGAGCAGCTTGCGCGGCGCCACCCGCCCGTCGTCAAGGACTTCCCCAAGACCCAGGAAGAGGCCGTCCGCCCCGTAGATGCGCAACCAGCCCGATGTGGGGGCGTTGGCGACGAATACGGGGTGACCGTGGCGGATGTGAAACGCGCTGTCGGCATCCAGCGTAATAGCGGAATAGCCCAGCAGCGCGGAATCGGTCGGCATGATAACACGGTCGAGGACCTCCCGCCCTTCTTCCGCGAGTTTTTGCAATGCCTCGAAGGTATACATCACGGGCTTCGACTCGGCGTTCGGCATCCACGGGCCGACGCCGGTACGGCGCAGCATGGTGACATGCGCGCCACATCCGAGCACCTCGCCGAGGTCCTCGACAAGGGTGCGCACATAGGCGCCCTTGGTGCAGCGCAGACTGAGGCAAAGCTCGTTGCCTTCGAAGCGGTCGAGAGTTATCCAGTGGAAACGCACGCGACGAGCCTGGCGCTCGACTTCAACACCTTGCCGGGCCAGTTCGTACAAACGCCTGCCCTGATGCTTGAGCGCGCTGTACATCGGCGGAACCTGTTCGACTTCGCCAATAAAACGCGCCACCGCGGCCTCTACTTGCGCGCGCGCGAAGCTGGGTACTGGACGCTCCTCGATCACCTCGCCGTCGGCGTCACCGGTGTCGGTTCGCTGGCCTAGGCGGGCGCAGACCGAATAGGCCTTGTCGGCCTCCAGCAGCAGGCCGGAAACGCGGGTCGCCTTGCCGAAACAGAGCGGTAGCAGACCGGTGGCGAGGGGATCCAGGCTACCCGTGTGACCGGCTTTTTCGGCCTGAAACAGACGCCGGACTTGCTGCAAGGCATGGTTGGAGCTCATGCCCTTGCCCTTGTCCAGCAGCACGATGCCGTGCAATGGCCGCCAGGTTTTCTTGCCTGTCAGGGTCAAGCAGAGTCCCCGTCGCGATCATCGCCCGTCGGAGTTTCGTCCCTGTTCGCGCCTCCATCGCCCCGCAGTTCGGCATCTCGCGCCAGGGCGGCGTTGATGACCGCGCTCATGTGAGCGCCGCGCTCGATCGACTCGTCGTAGACAAAATGCAGCTGAGGAGTGGTGCGCAGGCGCATCAGGCGTCCTAGCACACTGCGCAGCATGGGGGCGGCGCCATGGAGCACTTCCAGGGCGACACCCTTCTGGTCGGGGTCCAGGGTGGTAAAGAAGACTTTGGCGTGCGACAGATCAGGGGAGACGCGCACGGCGGTCAACGTCAGCATGCCGAGGCGCGTGTCACGCACCTCGTCACGGATGAGTTGGGCCAGTTCGCGCTGGATCTGGTCGGCCACGCGCTGGTGGCGTGGAACGATGCGGGCCATGCTTGTTCCTTACAGGGTTCGCGCGACTTCGACGCGCTCGTAGCACTCGATCTGATCACCCGGGCGCACATCGTTGTAGTTCTTCACCGCGATGCCGCACTCGAAGCCGTCGCGCACTTCCTGAACGTCGTCCTTGAAGCGGCGCAGGGACTCCAGTTCGCCGGTGTAAATGACCACGTTGTCGCGCAGAACCCGGATCGGGTTGCCGCGCTTGACCACGCCTTCGACCACCTTGCAGCCCGCCACCGCGCCGAACTTCGGCGATTTGAACACATCGCGCACTTCGGCGGTGCCGATGATGCGCTCATGAGTCTCGGTGCCGAGCAGGCCTGTCATGGCTTGTTTTACGTCATCCAGCATCTCGTAGATGATGCTGTAGTAACGCACCTGCACACCCTGCCCTTCGGCCAGTCGGCGCGCGCCTCCGTCGGCGCGCACGTTGAAGCCGATGACCACGGCACTGGAGGCCACGGCCAGGTTGATGTCGGACTCAGTGATCCCGCCGACGCCAGTGGCGACCACGTTGACCTTCACATCCTCGGTGGAGAGCTTGACCAATGCATCGCGGATGGCCTCGGAGGAGCCCTGCACATCGGCCTTGACCAGAACGTTGAGGGTAGCGGTCTCGCCTTCCTTCATCTGATCGAACAGGTTTTCCAGCTTGGCGGCCTGCTGGGTCGCAAGCTTGCCCTCCCGGGCCTTGGTCTGGCGATGCAGGGCCATGTCACGGGCCTTGCGCTCTTCGTCCATGACCAGGAAATCGTCACCCGCGTTCGGTGTGCCGGACAAGCCGAGGATCACAGCCGGGATGGAGGGCCCCGCGGATTCGATCGGCTTGCCGTTCTCATCCAGCAGTGCGCGCACGCGGCCATATTCGGTTCCCGCAAGGACAATATCGCCCTTGCGCAGCGTTCCGCCGCGGACAAGCAGCGTAGCGACCGGGCCGCGGCCCTTGTCCAGAGTGGATTCGATCACGGTGCCGCGCGCAGGGCCTTCTTCGCTCGCTTTCAACTCCAGGACTTCAGCCTGGATCAGAATGGCATCCAGAAGGTCGTCAATGCCCTGTCCGGTCTTGGCGGATATGTTGACGAACTGCGTATCGCCGCCCCAGTCCTCGGGGATGACGGAGAGCTGGACCAGCTCGTTGCGTACCCGATCCGGGTCCGCGTTGGCCTTGTCGATCTTGTTGACCGCCACAACCAGCGGTACACCGGCGGCCTTGGCGTGGGTGATGGCTTCCCTGGTGGTCGGCATGACGCCGTCGTCGGCGGCGACCACAAGGATGACGATATCGGTCAGCTTGGCGCCACGGGCGCGCATGGCGGTAAACGCCTCGTGGCCCGGGGTGTCGAGGAAGGTGATGACGCCCTTGCCGGTTTCCACATGGTAGGCGCCGATGTGCTGGGTGATGCCACCCGCCTCACCTGCGGCAACCTTGGCGCGACGGATGTAATCCAGCAGCGAAGTTTTGCCGTGGTCAACGTGCCCCATCACGGTGATGATCGGCGCGCGGGTGATGAGAGCACCCTCCGGGACGGAGGCCATCAGTTCGGCTTCCAGATCGGACTCGGTCAGCGGCTTGGCGACGTGCCCCATTTCCTCGACGACAAGGATTGCAGTGTCCTGGTCGATGGATTGGTTGATGGTGGCCATCACACCCATGCCGAACAGGGTCTTGACCACATCGACGGCCTTGACGGCCATTTTGTTGGCAAGGTCGGCAACGGTGATGGTTTCCGGGATGCTGACTTCATGCACGACCGGGGCAGTCGGCATTTCGAAGCCGTGTCGTTGCTGTCCTTGCTGACCCTTGGCCTGCGGCTTGCCCCGACGGGATCCTCCCCCCATTCGGCGCCCGCCATCGGCATCGATGCCCGCACGTCCACCCCGTCCCTCGTCGCGACGACCGCGCGCGGGTGCGCCACGCGGTTTTTCTTCGACTGCGGGGCGACGCGGCGGCTTGACCTCTTCAACCGGGCGGGTGCGGGGCTTGGGAGCCTCTTCGGGCTGCGCGGCGGCAGGTGCTGCCGGAGCAGCATCCGCTTTCGACGGTTCGGCATTGGCGCGGAGCGCATCCTCTTCGGACTGGCGGCGCGCTTCTTCTTCGGCGGCCTTTCGACGCGCCGCTTCCTCCTCCTGAACGCGACGAGCGTCTTCCTCGGCCTTGCGACGAGCCTCTTCCTCGGCTCGCAGGCGCGCGGCCAGTTGCTCAGCCTGCGATTCAACGCCCTTGCCCGCGTCTTCAGTTGCAGCACGCTGCACGTAAGTGCGTTTCTTGCGGTACTCGACGTTGACGGTCGAGGATTTGCCTGGCGCGCCGGCTGGAACCTTCAATTCCTCCTGGCTGCGGCGCTTGAGCGTGATGCGGGACGGTTGCGCGGCCCCGGCGTCCTTGCCATGGCTGGCGCGCAGATGGGTCAGCAGCTTGAGCTTGTCTTCATCGCTGATGACGGCATCCGGGCCGCTGGCGCTGACGCCGGCGTCCTTGAGCTGTTCAAGCAGGCGATCGACCGGGGTTTTCACCTGGTCGGCGAGTTGTCTGACGGTTTGGGACATGGGTCCTCCCGTAAAATTCCTGATAATTCAGGCAAATAGGCAATAATTCAAACGTGTCGCAAGGTTCACTTGAACCAGGGCGCGCGTGCTTCAACGATCAGGCGACTGGCGGTTTCTTCATCGATACCGGCCATCTCGGCAAGCTCGTCGGTCGCCATTTCGGCCACGTCTTCGGAGTTCTTGATGCCATGGGCCTCCAGCTTGGCAGCGATCTCGTCGGTCATGCTGGCGAGTTCGCTCAATGCCAGCGCTTCGGCGACGACGACTTCCTCACTCTCCTCCGTGGCGATGGCACGCGTCAGCAATGCGTCACGAGCGCGGTTGCGCAAGGCCTCGACGGTTTCCTCGTCAAAGGCTTCGATTTCGAGGAATTCTGCGATCGGGACGTAGGCAATCTCTTCCAGGCTGGAGAAGCCCTCCTCAACCAGCAGAGCGGCGACTTCCTCATCCACGTCCAGCGCCTCCATGAAGGTCTTGACGATGCGCTGGGCCTCGGCCTCGCTCTTCGCGGTAGCCTCTTCCTGGGTCATCACGTTCAGACGCCAGCCGGTGAGCTGGCTCGCCAGGCGCACGTTCTGACCACCGCGCCCAATGGCCTGGGAAAGCTTCTCCTCGGTAACCGCGATGTCCATGGTGTGGGTATCTTCGTCAACCACCACGGACACGACTTCTGCCGGGGACATGGCGTTGATGACGAACTGCACGGGGTTTTCGTCCCAGACGATGATGTCCACGCGCTCGCCGGCGATCTCGTTGGTGACCGACTGGACGCGCGAACCGCGCATGCCGACGCAGGCCCCGACCGGATCGAGGCGCTGGTCCAGCGCCTTGACCGCGATCTTGGCGCGCGAGCCAGGATCGCGGGCGGCGCCCATGATCTGGATCATGCCCTGGCCGACTTCCGGCACTTCCAGCTTGAACAGCTCGATCAGGAATTCCGGCGCGGTGCGGCTGCCAAACAGCAGCGGGCCGCGCGGCTCCATGCGCACGTCGCGCAGCCAGCAGCGCAGGCGGTCGCCGCCACGTACCATCTCGCGCGGGATCATTTCGTCACGGCCAATGAAGACCTCGATGTTGTTGCCCATATCGAGGATCACGTTGCCGCGCTCGACACGTTTGACAGTGCCAAGGATCAGGTTGCCCTTGCGATCGATGTAGGCATCGACGACCTGCTGGCGCTCCGCCTCGCGCACCTTCTGCACGATCACCTGCTTGGCGGCCTGGGCTGCGATGCGCCCGAATTCGATGGACTCGATTTCCTCTTCGACGAAGTCGCCTGGCTGGATGGTCGGATCATCAAGGCGGGCCGCCTCAAGGATCATTTCGCGCTCGGGGTTCTCGCTGGTCTCACCTTCAACCACCAGCCAGCGGCGGTAGGTCTGGTAGCTGCCGCTGGTGCGGTCAATGGCCACGCGAACGTCAATGTCGCCGCCGTGACGCTTGCGCGTGGCGGAGGCCAGAGCGGCCTCAATAGCTTCGAAGATCACGTTCTTTGCGACGCCCTTCTCGTTGGAAACGGCATCAACGACGTAGAGGATTTCTTTGTTCATGTACGCAGCCTTTGGGGCTTAGAAAACAGGGTCAAGGTGGGCCTTGTCGATGTCCGCGTAGGGCAGACGGACCGGGCCGGTATCGGTTTCGAGCAGGATATCCCCACCCTCGACGCCCGCGAGGACGCCGATGAAATTACGTTGCGGCCTGCCGCCTTCCACCGCCGGGGCCGAGCCGGGCAAGGGGTGCGAGAGGCGGATGCGGGCGCGCTCTCCGTTGAAGCGACTGAAGTCCTCCATACGGAACAACGGGCGATCCAGCCCCGGCGAGGAGACTTCCAGCGTGTACTTGCCTGGAATGGGATCTTCCACGTCCAGAATGGCGCTGACCGCGTGGCTCATGTCCGCGCAATCGTCAATGGTGACGCCGCCCAGTTCGGGCGAGGCTTCCGCGCCGATGCGGTCAATGTACAACCGCACCCGAGCGCGCGAGCCCGGCTGGTATTCCACGCCGATCAGCACCAGGCCCAGACCCTCGGCCACCGGGGCGAGCATCTCGGTCAGGTTGTAGGGGTCCTGGCGCATCGGACCGGTCATGTTGGCAAGGCTCATGCCTGGCGTTTCCTGGGCGTAACCAATAAAAAAGGCCCTCAAAGGGCCCGGACGAGCGCGGCTTGACTGCCGCATCGACAAGCGGCCTGCCGTGGCTAGGCGCTTGAAGGTGCGCGCATTTTACGCGCCGGGATACCCTTGGTCAATGGCGCGAGGACTCGACGGGACCGAAGGCCGCGCGCAAGTAGGCGACCATGGACCAGAGGGTCATGATGGCGGCCAGGTAAAGCAGGACCATGCCGATCTCGAAGGTTGGCAAGCCCAGCAAGGGATGGAAATACAGCAAGGCGAAAATGGCCATCATCTGCAGGATGGTCTTGATCTTGCCAAGGCTTGAAACCGCGACCTTGCGCCGTTCGCCAATTTCCGCCATCCATTCCCGCAAGGCGGAGATGGCAATCTCGCGACCGATGATGACAATGGCGGGAGTCGTGAGCAGAAGACCATGCTCGGCTCCGTGTTCGGCGACCAGCAGAACCAGAGCCGCAGCCACCATCAGTTTGTCCGCCACGGGGTCCAGAAAGGCGCCGAAGCGCGATTGCTGGTTGAGCTTGCGCGCAAGCCAGCCATCCACCGCATCGGTGATGGCCGCCAGCGCGAAAATCAGTGCGGCGAGCGGAAACGCCCAGGGATAAGGCAGGTAGAACACCACGATGAACAGAGGAATCATGCCGATCCGTAGCCAGGTCAGAATATTGGGCACATTGAGAGGCATGCTGTTCATTCACTTGAACCGTGGAAATGGTCGTAGATACGCTGGGCCAGCGCGCGGCTTACGCCCGGCACGCTGGCGATGTCTTCCACCCCGGCGCGGCTGAGGGATTGCAGGCCGCCGAAGTGTTTGAGCAATTGTTGCCGCCGTTTGACGCCCACGCCAGCAATATTTTCCAGAGTGGATGTCTCGCGTGTCTTGCCGCGTCGCGCACGGTGGCCGGTGATTGCAAAACGGTGAGCTTCGTCGCGCACATTCTGGATCAGGTGCAGGGCGGGCGAATGCGCCGGAAGATCAAGCGTCTTGCCGCTGTCGGCCAGCAGCAGGGTTTCTTCGCCCGGCCTTCGTTCCGGGCCCTTGGCCACGCCGATGACCCGGAACGCGCCTCGCAGCCCGAATGCATCCAGGACCTCCATCGCACGGGCCACCTGCCCCATCCCGCCATCAATCAGAAGGAGGTCCGGCAGGATGCCCTCGTCTTTCACGGCCCGTTCAAAACGCCGCACAAGGGCTTGCTGCATGGCGGCGTAGTCATCACCGGGCTGAACGCCCGCAATGTTGTAACGTCGATAAGCGGCCTTGAGCGGCCCTTCCGGTCCGAACACGACGCACGACGCGACCGTGGACTCTCCCATCATGTGACTGATGTCGAAACATTCGATACGGGACGGCGCCTGCGGAAGGTCCAGCGCCTCGCGCAGGGCTTCGAGGCGGGCCTGCTGGCTTCCGCGCGTAGCCAGCCGTTGGGCCAGCGCGAGACGGGCGTTGTGTCGCGCCATTTCGACCCAGCGCGCGCGTTCGCCGCGTGGCGCGGGCTGGATGCGCACGGCATGGCCGCGAGCTTCGCTCAGCGCCTCTTCAAGCAGTTCGCGATCCTCCGGTGCATGGCTGACCAGTAATTCGCGCGGCGCTTCGCGCTCAAGGTACATCTGCCCGATGAAGGCGGCCAGGATGGCGCCCTCATCCGCCTCCTCGGTATTCTTCGGAAAATAGGCACGCCCCCCCAGATTGCGTCCGTCGCGGATGGTCAAGACCTCCACGCAGGCCAGACCTCCGGCGCGCTCTACGGCCAGCACATCCACGCTGCCGCCCTGGGTGCTGACGTACTGCCTTTCGCTGACCGCGCGCAGTTGGCCAATACGGTCGCGCAGCAGCGCCGCCTCCTCGAAGGCCAGACGCCCGGCAGCCTGTTCCATGCGTTCGACCAAGGTGTGGATGACCTGCTGACTGCGTCCTTCGAGAAAACCCGTCGCGTCGCGCGCATCGCGGGCATAGTCATCGACGCTGATGAGGCCGACGCAGGGCGCGGTACAACGTTTGATCTGGTACTGCATGCAGGGCCGCGAGCGGTTGGCGAATTCATGATCGGCGCAATCGCGCAGACGGAAGACCTTTTGCAGCAGGTTGAGGGTTTCCTTGACTGCGACAGCGCTTGGATAAGGGCCGAAGTAACGACCAGGCTCCCGGTGCGGGCCGCGGTGGTATGCGAGTCGCGGGTAGTCATGCGCACCGCCGAGGAAAATTTCCGGATAGCTTTTGTCGTCCCGCATCAGCACGTTGTAGCGTGGACGATGCTGCTTGATCAGGTGGTTTTCAAGCAGCAGCGCCTCGGTTTCGGTATGCGTGGCGGTAAGCTGAACGTCGGCGATGTGGCCGACCAAGGCGGCAGTCTTGGGCGAAAGGCCGCTGGCGCGAAAATAGCTGGCGAGACGTTTTTTGAGATTTTTCGCCTTGCCCACGTAGAGAATGACGCCGACGGCATCGATCATGCGATAAACGCCGGGCGTTTCCGGGGCGCGCTTGAGAAAGGCGCGGGCATCGAAGGCCGCGCCGTCGCCGGAATCAGTAGTTGCGTTCATCCCACTCGGTCTGGCCGGCGGCGTGCGGCCAGGTCTTGAACGGCATCTTGGCGAGCGAGACGTTGTAGTAGCGCGGATCATCCGAGACGTCGGCGCAAGCCCAGTCGGGCAACTCGAATGCTTCATCCAGGCTGGAGAGCTCAATCTCGGCGACGATCAGTCCTTCATTGTCGCCATGGAATTCGTCCACTTCCCAGACATGATCGGCATGAGGGACAAGGTGGCGGGTCTTGTCGATGATCGGACCGGTGCTGAGTGTGTCCAGCATCTCATTGGCCTGATCGAGCGGAATCACATATTCGAATTCATGGCGATGGATGCCAAGACGCACGCTCTTGATATTCAAATACCCTTGACTGCCGTCCACCCGCACGCGCACGGAAGCCTTGCAACCATCCAGCGAAGGCGTCAGATAGCCTTGACGCAGGCGCATGGATTCGGTGACGCGGCTGCGCCAGTTATCGTTCTTGACCAGGAATTTGCGTTCGATTTCGAGAGCCATGACAGATGATCGCGCTTTTAGAAACGGACGAGGGCCGAGCCCCAGGTAAAGCCGCCGCCAAAGGCCTCCAGCAACAGCATGTCACCACGCCGGATGCGTCCGTCGCGCACTGCGACGTCCAGGGCCAGAGGGACGGAGGCGGCGGAAGTATTGCCGTGCCAGCCCACGGTAAGCACCACGCGCTCCATCGGCAAGTTCAGCTTTTTCGCGGTGGCGGCGATGATGCGGGTATTGGCCTGGTGCGGAACCAGCCAGTCGATATCGGACTTTTCAAGGCCCGCTGCCTCCAGGGTTTCATCGACAATGCGCCCCAGAGTGTTCACCGCGACTTTGAAAACCTCATTACCCTTCATCTGGATGAAGGCTTGACCGGAGCGGCACAGCGCGCTGTTCTGAGACACCCCGCCCGGCACCGTCAGCAAGGCCTCGTACTGACCGTCGGCATGCAAATGGGTGGAAAGAATGCCCGCTTCCTCCGATGCCTCCAGCACCACGGCGCCCGCCCCATCTCCGAACAGCACGCAGGTGGCGCGGTCGGTCCAGTCCACGATGCGGGACAAGGTTTCGGCGCCCACCACCAGGGCTCGCTTGGCGCCCCCGGCGCGGATGAATTTGTCAGCCACGCCCAAGGCGTAGACAAAGCCGGTGCAGACGGCCTGAACATCGAAGGCCGCGCAGCCGTTGGCGCCGATGCGGTCCTGCAAGAGGCATGCGGTGCTTGGAAAAATGCGGTCCGGCGTGGTGGTGGCGACAATAATCAGGTCGAGGTCCTTGCCCTCGATCCCGGCAGCCTCCATGGCGCGGCGCGCGGCGCGCTCGGCCAGATCCACGGTGGATTCGTCATCCGCCGCGATATGCCGCCTTTCGATACCGGTCCGTTCACGAATCCATTCGTCCGTGGTTTCCACCATGCGTTCGAGATCGGCATTGGTGAGAACCTTTTCCGGCAGGTAGCCGCCGGTTCCTGTTATGCGGGCATGGATCACGATGCAGACCTTTGGGCGAGCAGAGTTTCGAGCTGGCTGTCGATACGGCTGGGGACGGCCTGTTCGACTTCGTGCAGCGCGGTGTCGATGGCATGACCGAAGGAGAACGCATCCGCACCGCCATGACTCTTGATGACGATGCCTTGCAGGCCGAGCAGGCTGGCGCCATTGTAGCGGCGCGGGTCAAAGCGCTTCTTCAGCGAATGAAGCACCGGCAGCGAAACCAGGGCGGCGAGCTTTGTGAACAGGTTGCGTGCGAAAGCTTCACGCAGATGGTTGCCGATCATCTTGGCCACGCCCTCGCTGGCCTTGAGCGCGACGTTGCCGACGAAACCGTCGCAGACCACCACGTCCGCGCTGCCCTTGTAGATGTCGTCGCCCTCGACAAAGCCGATGTAATTGATCGGTGAGGATTCCAGCAGGCGCGCGGCGGCCTTGACCGTGTCGTTGCCCTTGATCGCCTCGGCGCCGACATTGAGCAGACCGACACGGGGATTGGGATTCTTGTCCACCGCTGCGGCCAGCACCGAGCCCATCACCGCGAATTGCAGCAGGTGTTCAGCGCTGCATTCCACATTCGCGCCAAGATCCAGCATATGGGTGTGGCCGCTGGCGGTCGGGATCATGGTGCAGATGGCGGGGCGATCGATACCCGGCAGGGTCTTGAGCACGAACTTGGCGGTCGCCATCAAGGCGCCGGTGTTGCCCGCGCTGATACAGGCCTGGGCCGTGCCCTCGCGTACAAGATCAATGGAGACGCGCATGGAGGAATCTTTCTTGCCGCGCAGGGCCAACGCGGGCGATTCGTCCATCGCCACCACTTCGGTGGCATGACGCACACTCAGACGGTCATGATTCAGTGCGTGACGGCGGGCAAGCTCGTCGCGCAGCAGGCCTTCCTGGCCGACCAGGATCAAATGCAGCCTTGGGTGGCGGCGCAAGGCCTCCACGGCGGCGTCAAGCACGATGCCGGGGGCATGGTCGCCACCCATGGCGTCAAGGGCGAGAGTGATGGTCATGGTCCGTTACACGTGCAGGAAAGAAAACGGGCGGCCCGATGTGTGGCCGCCCGTCAGCATCGGGTGGAATCAGCCGCCATGCCTTGCTCGGCATGGCAAGCTTGCCTTATTCCTGCTCGGTCGCGGTCTCGATGACCTTGCGGCCACGGTAGAAACCATCGGCGCTCACATGGTGGCGCAGATGGGTTTCGCCGGTTGCGCGCTCGACCGAGAAGGCCGGCTTGGCGAGACCGTCGTGGGCGCGGCGCATATCACGCTTGGAACGGCTCTTGCGGGTCTGTTGTACGGCCATGGTTCAAAACTCCAGAACTATAAAGTCACGTTGATCAATATCGGGCATCAGTGCTTGGATGGTTCGACCAAGCCGCGCAATGCCGCGAACGGGTTATCCGTCTTTTCATCCGCCCCCTCGTGCTCGCGGTGAGCGGCAACGCACGGATGTGCGTGGCGCGGCGCCACGGGCAGGGCCAGCAAAATCTCATCCTCGACCAGGTCGGCGAGCCGGACCTGTTCGTCGCCGAGCACCAGCGGGTCAAGCTCGTCCGGAAGCAGTCGGGCTTCCGATTCGCTACCAACCACACCGAGGCTGATCGACGGATTCAGATCAATGGCGACGGGCCCGAGGCAGCGCTGGCAGGTCATCTCCACAGTGGTTTCCAGGTCTCCCCGGATCGTGGCCTGACCGTCCCCATCCTTGCCAAAATCCAGACTGAAGCGGACGCTGGCATGGTTGAGAACGACACCGGCCAAACGCGGAAGTTCAGCGGTATTCAGCTCACCCTTGAGCGTGACGCCCTGACGAACCAGACCCCGAATGTCCAGCGGCTGTTGCCATTGATCGAACATAATCTTTTAATTTTATTAACTTAAACCAACATCTGTCAAAGGATTTTCATGCAACAGGCTGTTCCCGCGCCCGTTCCGGCCATCATTCTGGCCTCCACCTCCCCCTATCGGAAGGCTCTTCTGGAACGTTTGCGCTTGCCGTTCGAGACCGCCAAACCAGGTGTCGATGAAACCCGTCATCGCAATGAAGATGCGTCCGCGATGGTCTTGCGCCTGGCGCGCGAGAAGGCCCTTGCGATCGCGATCCAGCGCCCCGAAGCCTGGATCATCGGCTCCGACCAGTGCGCGGTGTTGGGCGATGCCGTACTGGGCAAGCCAGGCGCGCACGAACAGGCGGCGAATCAATTGCGCGAGTCGTCCGGTCGGTCGGTGACCTTCCGCACGGGGTTATGCCTGGTGAATCTCGCACAGGGGTTCGAGCGCTGTGTCGAGGAACCTTTCACGGTCCATTTCCGCGATCTGTCAGAGCACGAAATCCAGCACTACCTGGGGCGCGAGCAGCCTTATGACTGCGCTGGGAGCTTCAAGTCGGAAGGCCTGGGCGTCACCCTGTTCCGCGCCATGGAGGGCCGCGATCCGAGCGCGCTGATCGGTCTTCCGCTGATGGCCTTGTGCGATCTTTTGCGCGAGGCGGGCGTCGACCCTCTGGGCATAACCTGAGCGCCGCCATCCTGGTACGAATGAATTGGAGGCTCCAAAAATCAATCACTTGGCATGGCATTTGGCGGGATTGATCTTCGGGCGCCCCTTCCATGGCGTGCCTGACGGGCTGCTGAAACGGGTGCTTCAGCAGCCCGTCAGAGCCGACGCCCCATTTTCCGCATCGAAAACCCGATCAGCACCGCCCCGCCCAAGGCCAGCGCGGCACTGATGATGAAACTCGGCAACGCGCCCAGCCATTGCCAGCTTGCACCCGCCAACCAGAACCCCAGCACGCCGCCCGCTCCGTAGCAGAGCGAGGATAACAACGCCTGCCCCCTGCCCTGCGTGCCGCCGGTGAAGTGACGGCGGATAAAGTCCACACTGGCCGCGTGCGCCACCCCAAAGCTGAACGCATGCAGTAACTGCGCGATGACCAGGGCCGCCACGCTATCGGGCAGCGCGCCGATCATCAGCCAACGCACGGACGTCAGCAGCAAGGTCAGCAACATCAACGCCGCAGCCCCGACACGCGGAAGCCAGTGGTGAACCAGCATGAAAATCACCACCTCGGCCAGCACGCCCAGGGCCCAGAGCGCGCCGGTCAGGGTCTTGCTGTGGGCGTGCTGTTCCAGATGCACGCTGTAAAAGGCGTAATAGCTGCCGTGGCTGGCTTGCAACAGAAAGCTTGCGCCCAGAAACAGGGCAATTTCCGGACGACGCAGGATGGGCCAGACCGCCGCCCGCGGCGCGTTCTGCTCGCCATGCATGCCATGTTGATCCGGCGTCAGCAAGGCTAGCGCGAGCATGGCGGCGAACATGGCGAGCAGCACCCAGGGCAAGATGCCCGCGCCCCATCCGTCCAGCATCGGTCCGATACCGAAGGCGGTGACGACGAAACCGACCGAGCCCCACAGTCGAATGCGCGCATAACGGTGCGACTGCGTCCCAAGCGCATGCAAGGTCACAGCCTCGAACTGAGGCATGGCGGCATTCCAGGCCAGGGTGAACAGCGCCATGACCAGCGCCATCTCCCACAGCCCATGCGCGACGAAAACCGGCGCGAACCCCAGCAGGGTAAGCAGGCTGGCGGCGCGCACCCAGCGCATGGGACGACCTTGATGATCAGACAGCCAGCCGACCACCGGCGGCCCTGCCAGCTTGGTCAGACCGAACAGTCCCATCAGAAAGCCGATGGACGCAGGGTCAAACCCCTCGTCTTTCAGATAAAGCGGCCAAAACGGAAGGAAGATGCCCAGCGCGGCAAAGTAGGCGAAGTAGTAGCCGGGGATCCGCCAGACCAGGGGGCTGGATGGCGGAAAAGAGCTCCCGCTCATGCGGTCTTACGGTTGCGCGGGAATCACCGGCGTGACGCTGGCGACGTCCGCGTTCTGTGCCCGGTGGCGCAGGGCGTGGTCCATCAGCACCAAGGCCATCATGGCCTCGGCGATGGGGGTGGCGCGGATGCCGACGCAGGGGTCATGGCGTCCCGTGGTGATGACCTCGGCGGGTTCGCCATGCAGGTTCACGCTCTGCCCCGGCAGGCGGATGCTGGAGGTGGGTTTGAGGGCGATGTGGGCGACGACGGCCTGGCCGCTGGAGATGCCGCCCAGTACGCCGCCCGCGTGGTTGCTCAGGAAGCCTTGCGGGGTGATCTCGTCACGGAATTCGGTGCCGCGCGCTTCCACGCAGGCAAAGCCATCGCCAATCTCCACACCCTTGACCGCGTTGATGCCCATCATGGCATGAGCGATATCGGCGTCCAGGCGGTCGAACACCGGCTCGCCCCAGCCCGGCGGCACACCTTCGGCGACCACGGTGACCTTGGCGCCAATGGAATCGCCCGACTTGCGCAATGCGTCCATGTAGGCCTCAAGCTCGGCCACCTTGCCCGCATCCGGGCTGAAGAAGGGGTTGTTGTCCACTTCGGACCAGTCCTTGTGCTCGATGCGGAGCGGGCCAAGCTGGCTCAAGTAGCCACGCACGCTCACGCCGTAACGTTCCTTCAGCCATTTTTTGGCGATGGCCCCGGCGGCTACCCGCGCGGCAGTCTCGCGCGCGCTGGAGCGCCCCCCGCCGCGATAGTCACGCAGGCCGTATTTTTGCTGATAGCTGTAGTCGGCATGTCCCGGACGGAAGGTCTGGGCGATGTCGGAATAGTCCTTGGAGCGTTGGTCGGTGTTCTCGATCACCAAGGCGATCGGCGTGCCTGTGGTCTTGCCTTCGAACACGCCAGAGAGGATGCGCACCCGGTCGTCCTCGCGACGCTGTGTGGTGTGGCGCGAGGTGCCCGGCTTGCGGCGGTCGAGATCCGGCTGGATGTCGTCCTCGCACAGCGCCATACCCGGCGGACAGCCGTCCACGATGCAGCCAAGCGCGAGGCCGTGGCTTTCGCCGAAGGTGGTCACGGTGAAAAGGGCGCCGAAGGTATTGCCGGACATGATCGTGCAACAGGGTGAGTGAAACGGGCGTGAATCTTAGCAGAGAGTACCGGGCTTCGAGTCATTGGATCGACGGCTCCCTCCCTCTTGCGGCGTGCTGAAAAACGACCTCTGTCCAGTTTTCGGCGCACCACCCATGGCGTGCTTGGCGGCCGCGGCGGCGGGGGTTTCAGCGCACAGGGGGATCAACCGATGGCGCACGGCATGCAGCGATTGCGTCCAGCCTGTTTGGCCTCGTACAGCGCGCGATCGGCGCGTTTGACCACTTCTTCGAAATCGGGGTGTCCATCATGCTGGGCCATGCCGATGCTGGCTGTCAGTTTGAGCATGGCGCCGGATTCGAGCAGAAAGGGGTGCCGCTCGATCTGCTGACGGATTTTTTCCGCGATGGCGCAAGCTCTGGGGGCGTCGGTGTTGATCAGGACAATCAGGAACTCCTCGCCGCCGTAACGGAAAACAAAATCGCTTGCGCGCACGATGGATTGCAGCGTGGCGCTGAATTGGGCAAGGACGGTGTCACCCGCCGCATGCCCGTATTCATCGTTGACGGATTTGAAATGGTCGATGTCGATCATCAGGACCGTGAACGGCTTGTCCGAATCGCGGTTGTAAGCCACCTGCTGGCGCAGGATATAAGGCATGTAGCGGCGGCTGAGGATGCCGGTCAGCGGATCGCGCAGGTTTTGCAACTCCATCGTGTGGCGGACCAGTTCGGTCAGATGCCAGTTGGCCTTGGTGACCGTGTCGTTCAGGTCATTGAGCGCGCTGTCGAAGGTCGCCTGATCCTTGTCGGCGCAAGCCGTGCGGGCACGCTCATAGGCATCCGCCAGGCGGGCCTTGTCTTCCAGCAGGGCATTGATGTCCGGATGGCCGCTGAACATGAGTTGGCCCTTGTGCTGGATCCAGAGCGCGAAATCATTGGTTTCCGGGCTTTCGGTCGGTAGTTCGGCGTTGCTGATCCACGACTGGTAGAGCCCGGTCAGGGTGCGACGCAGCCAGTCCAGCAGACGTCCACGCAGGGATTCGACATCCATCGCCAGATTCTGGGTGGTCATCTGCATGCGCATGAACTGGACCTGGCTTTCAGTAGCCACCACTTCCTTGACGTAGTGTTCGTTGAACAGGTTGACCGTGTGATCCAGCACGTCACTGGTCAGGAGGATGCGCTTGATGAGTTCGCGCCGGTCGATTTCAAGTTCGGCCAGGCGGGTGAAGATGCCTTCCTTGAGCACTTGCAGACCTTGCTGGACCAGGTGCATGGAAACGTTGATGCGCGCATGCACCTCGCCGATGCGCCGCTGGCGGTTGACGAAGCTTTCGAACTCCTCCTCGCCACGCGCCCGGAACAGATCGGAGAGCCAGGCGGAAAGGCTCTGGTTCAGGCGCGTATCGACAAGCTCATGACTCAAAAAGGGTCGAGCTTCGTCGTTTTCCATCAAGACCCGGTAAAACTCGCTGGCCAAGGCATTTGCGTGATGGCCGACCAGTTCCCCGATCTGATCCAGGCGCGTCCGGTTGTCGGCGGAAAAAATGGTCAAGTAGGCATCGCGAGCAGGCTTGGGCATGGTTGAGTCTTCGGATATCCAGTGGGTCGTGCGCCGGTGCAATAGCCATGGCGAACGTTACAATGCCTCCATTCTAAACGTTCAAGAGTGCCGGTGGCATGCATCCCATCGCTTTGCATGACCTTTTGAAGTTCCAATCCGAACACCGCCCAGAAGCCCTCGCGCTGCTGGGCGCGGATGGTGCGGGCCTGGATTACGGCTCGCTCGCGGCACATGTCGAACGTCTGGCGCGTGGCTTGCTTGCGCTCGGTCTTGCGCCTGGCGAACGTGTGGCGACATGGCTGCCCAAGCGCGTGGACGCAGTGACCGCCCTGTTCGCCATCAGCGCGGCGGGCGGAGCGCTGACACCCATCAATCCGCTGCTGAAACCCGCCCAGAGCGGACACATTCTCGCGGACAGCGGGGCGCGCGTGCTCATCACCCAGCGCGTCCGGCTCGAAAGCCTGCGCGAGATTCTGTCGCTCCTGCATAATCTGCGCTGGGTCATTCTGGTGGACGAGTCTCAGGGTCAGGCGCAGAGCGAAGCGACGGACAACGCCGCGCCATTTCCCGTTCACATCCTGTCCGCGCGCGAAGTCGAAAGCATGGGCGAGGCGGCGCGCGCCCTGCCCGCCCTTACCGAACAGGACCTCGCCGCCCTGCTCTACACTTCCGGCAGCACCGGCCAGCCCAAGGGGGTTGCGCTGACGCATCGCAACCTTCTGGCAGGAGCCGCGAGCGTGGCCGACTATCTGGATATACGCCCCGAAGATCGAGTGCTGGCAGCCCTTCCCTTCAGCTTCGATTACGGGCTCTCCCAGCTCACCGTAGCCTTCCAGCGCGGGGCCAGCGTACTGCCGCTGGATTACCTCCTGCCGCGCGATCTGCACAAGGCCGTCACCCTGCACGGCATCAGCGTGCTGGCAGGTGTGCCCACGCTCTGGCAACAACTGGCGACACAGGACTGGCTGGGCGAGTTATGCAGCCTTCGCGTGCTGACCAATTCCGGCGGGCGCATGCCACGCCCGGTCATCGCCCGCCTTCGCGCCGCCCTCCCTCAGGCCCGCCTTTATCTGATGTACGGCCTGACGGAGGCCTTTCGCTCCACCTGGCTGCCGCCCGAGGAGCTGGACCGCCGCCCGGATTCCATCGGCAAGGCGATCCCGAACGCGGAAGTCATGGTCTTGCGCCCGGACGGCACGCCCTGCGCACCGCACGAACCGGGCGAACTGGTCCATCGCGGACCGACCGTGGCGCTGGGTTACTGGAACGACCCGGAACGCACCGCCGAACGCTACCGCTCCATTCCGCACCGGATGGACGGTCGCCCGCATCCCGAACTGGCAGTCTGGTCCGGCGACCGCGTGCGCATGGACGAAGAAGGTTTCATCTATTTCATCGGTCGCGATGATGACATGCTCAAGACCTCCGGCTACCGCATCAGCCCGACCGAAATCGAGGACGTGCTGTACGCCTCCGGCATGGTGCGCGAGGCTGCCGCCGTCGGGCTTGAGGACGAGGCGCTGGGACAGCGCATCATCGCCGTCGTCACGCCGGAACACGCTGATCTGGACACACAAGCCCTGCTCAACCACTGCCGGGTGAACATGCCGCTCTACATGACGCCGCATCGCATCGAACTGCGCACCACCCTGCCCCTCACTCCGAACGGCAAGATTGATCGACGCGCATTACGCGACGAGTTGACCGCGGCGGCCTCATCCTCGCTGGAGCCTGTATGAAACATATCGAGGCTGATTCCCCCTCTGCCTTCAGGGGGCGCCCGACGGCCATGCCCTGTAAGGGCTTCCGCCATGAATGCCGCAGGAGTCGGGGGAAAGGGGTCAGGGGCGGGGCGAAAGGAAAATCATGACCACGTCCCACGCACCTCTCCTGTTCAAAGTGCTCCACGGTGAATTGCTGATTGGCGGCGAGCCCGTTTCCGCTTTGGCTGAGCGCCTCGGCACACCGTTCTACGCCTATGACGCCAACCTGATCCGTCAACGAGTGGCTGACCTTCGCACCGTTCTGCCTGCAACGGTGCAACTGCATTACGCTATCAAGGCCAACCCCTTCCCGCCCTTGCTAAAACTGATGAGCGGACTGGCCGATGGCTGCGACGTCGCCTCGGCGGGCGAACTTGAGAAAGCGCTGGCAGCCAGTTTCAAGCCCCACAGCATCAGCTTTGCCGGGCCTGGCAAACGCGATGCCGAACTCGAAGCCGCCCTACGCGCGGGCATCACAGTCAATGTCGAATCAAAAGGCGAGCTGTACCGGCTTATCGATTCTGGCGAACAGACCGGCATTCGCCCGAAAGTCGCCTTGCGCATCAATCCTGATTTCGAGCTGAAAGGCTCCGGCATGCGCATGGGCGGTGGCGCAAAGCCTTTTGGCATCGACGCGGAAATTGCCCCGGAAATAATCCATGAAATCAAAGTTCTGGACATTGAATTTCATGGTTTGCATATCTTCACGGGATCACAAAGCCTGAACGAAGATGCCATCATGCAGGCGCAGTCGGGCGCACTGCTGCTTGCAAGGCTTCTGCTTGAAGAGACTGGCCTGCCGCTCCAGTACGTCAATATCGGCGGAGGCCTTGGCATACCCTATTTCCCCGGCGAGCAACGGCTCGATCCCTGCGCCATTGGAGCGCATCTTCATGAATTGCTTGAAGAGCACGCCGGCTGGCTGGGCGACGCGCATGTGATTCTCGAACTGGGCCGCTACCTGGTCGGGGAGTCGGGCGTTTACATCACGCGTGTAGTGGACCGCAAGGCCTCGCGTGGCGAGACCTTCCTGATCTGCGACGGCGGCATGCATCATCACCTCGCCCTGTCTGGCAACCTGGGCCAGGTCATCCGAAAAAATTATCCGGTTTACCTGGCCCGGCGCGTCGATGCGCCGGAGGACGAAATCGTGAACATCCACGGTCCGCTCTGCACTCCGCTGGATGTTCTGGGCCACAAGCTTGCCCTGCCGCGCGCCGAGGTTGGCGAACTCATTGCCATCACCCAGTCCGGCGCCTACGGCCTGAGCGCCAGTCCCGTCCGTTTCCTGGGACATCCGGAAGCGATGGAAGCCCTGCTTGGTTGAGTGCCTGCTGAACTACACTCGAAGGAAAATGGCGGGGGATTCAATGTGGTCCTGAAAACGGGTTTCCGGGGCGGTTTGCTGCTTGCCGCATGCGCCTATTTCGTGGCCGCCAAATTCGGCATGGCACTCTTCGCCATGTATCCAGGCAATATCACCCTGCTCTGGCTGCCCTCGGGAATCGGACTTGTGATGGTCGTCATGGGCGGACTGCGTGCGCTTCCCCTGATCTTTGCCGCCAGTTTCGCGGCCAACTTCCCCGGCATGGCCCTGCCCCAGCTTGCCGTGCAGATGATCCATGTCGCCGTGGCTGCCGGTGCGGACACCCTCGCGCCCTGGGTCGGGGCCTACATGCTGCATCGCCGCCTTCCGCAAAGCCTGCAAGGCTTGCATGACCTGTTCAATTTCGCGCTTTACGTCGGCCTGTTGCCCACACTGCTGTCCGCCCTCATCCTGAGCCTCAACCTCGTCATTGGCGGCTATATCCAGGCCAGCGCCTTCATCGATTACATCGTGATGCTGGTGCTCGCCGATGGACTGGGCATCCTTGCGATCTACCCCTTGTACATGGCCTGGAAAAGCGCGCCCATCCCCTCCCCGCGCGAATTCGCCGCCTTCGGACTGTCATCCGCGGCCATCCTGCTGTTTGCCCTGCTGGCCTTCGGGCAGGCTCCCTTCCTTATCTTCTTCATCCTGCCCGTGTTGCTCCACCTTGCCTTCACACGCCCACCCCTGATCGTCACGCTCAGCCTGGCCTCAACGGTCATGCTCTTGGCTGGCCTGTCCTCGTTCGGCCCGGGGCCGTTCAGCGCCGAAGGCGGGGTGAACGGCGACACGATGCTGATCGCTTACCTCTACGTCACCACCTTGATCGTTCTGGGCGTTCTGCTCCAGCACCGCGAGCTGGTGTCGGAACGTGACCGGGCCGAGGCCTGGCGTGACAAAGCGGGGCGCGACCCCCTCACCGGCCTCATCAACCGCCTGTTCCTCTACCCCATGATCGAGAACGAATTCGAACGCGCCAGCCGGAACGAGGATGGCTACGCCTTCGCGCTGGCCATGGTGGATATCGACCATTTCAAACGTGTCAACGACCGCTACGGGCATGTGGTGGGCGATGAGGTGCTGCGCGCGGTCGCCGAGCGTATCAACGCCAATCTGCGTGGCCTGGACGTGGCGGCGCGTTACGGCGGCGAGGAATTCGCCATCCTTTTCCCCAACAGTTCAAAGTCCGAAGCCACGCAGGCCCTGGAGCGCCTGCGCATCGGCATGGAAAGCGCGCCGATCATAGTGGAAGGCCAACCGCCCATCCCCATCACGATCAGCGCCGGTCTGGCCGCTTTTGGCCCAGGCGAACCGCCATGCACGGCGGATGAGCTGATCACCCGCGCCGACCAGCGGCTTTATATCTCCAAGCGCGACGGGCGCAATCGCATCACGGTCTGAACGCCCCGGAACGACGGGCGCGGATCAGCACATTGCGCGGCGTCAGCCCGCACCCGCAAAACTCGCCCACCTCGACCGTGAAGCCCGCCTCTTCAAGCCCCGCCGCCATATCCAGCACTAACCACACCTCCAGCGGACGGCGAATGGCCGCGCGAATCAACTCAAGGGCGCGCACATCAAAGGCGCGGCGCTCGCCATAGCGAATCGACTCCGCGATCGCATTCGCATCCGGCAATGGCCATCCCAGCCGGATGCAAGCGCGTGAAAAGGCCGCCGCGTCATCACCGCGCCCCACATCACGCAGCCGATCATAATCCGCCAAAATCAGCCCATGCCGCACACCAAAGGCCCGCAAGCCGAGCAGACGCACCTTGCGACGCCTATCCGCTTCACGCTGCGCATGGCCCGCAGTGGCCGTTTCCAGCACCGCCAGACGCAAATCATCACGACTCAAACCCAACCCGCACGCCCGCCCGGCGCTGGAGCGCGGCAGGTAAACCTCATGCGCGGTGCGGTGATAACAACACGGCGCAAGCACCATGCCCACCGGCATCCCCGCCGACGCCCCGGTCTGCGCCCGATCAAGCAAGGCACGATGCAAATCGCCGCAAGCGTGCAGGGCACAGGCCAGCGTCCCCGGCCCGAGCACAAAGGAATGCGGCAAGGTCAGCACATCGCACACCTTCGCACGCAGCGCCACCTTATCCCGCGCCGCCAACCGCTCCGCCTCCGCGCACAACACGGCATCCCGCTCCAGCGCCAGCACCGGCAAACCGCTATGCAGCCCCAGCGCCCGCCCCAGATGCGCCTTGCCCGCGCACCAGTCCAACACCTCGCACGCCTCCCCCCACAGAGGCAAGGCATGCGCGGCGAACGCCTCCACCTGCGCCCACTTGCGCCCCGGCACATCCCGCCCAGGATCATGAAACCCTGCGTCATGCAGCCCGGAATCATGCAGCCCAGCCCCAAGTTCAGGCGGCACCCCCTCCGCCGACAACGCCCCAAGCCGCGCCAACTCATCCAGCGCCGCCATTCCCGGCAACCAGGGTTCCAGCCAAAGCCGCAAGGCCGAAGCATCCGCATGCAGCGCCTCCACCTGATCGCGGGACAACGCCAGCAAGGCCGCATGCAAGGCGGGAAAATCCCCCGCCCAAGGCACACACGCATGATGAAACGGCGCAGGCCTCCACAACGCGGCAAACGTTTTCAGCAAAGCACCCAGCGCGGTCAGGCGCTTGGCATGGGAGGTGGCGTGTTGGAGCATATCGACGGGGGTATGGCGGTGTGGACGAATGTATTAAACCATGTCAAACAGGCACCAAGGATCAACGAATGCACCGGGCATATTGAGTTCCGGCAGGGATGCTGCAATGCTTGCCACGAATTCGGTCAGACAACTTGAGCGGATGAGCGGCAGGTGGGATTGATGTATGTGTCTCCGCCCCCTAACACCGATCACACTCTTGAAATATCAATGGGTTAGATTGAGTGTGGGTGTGTTATGCACCATTTGTTTGTTTTGATATACACCTTTTTAGGTGTCTAGTTAACGTTAGCTGGTAAATTCAGGGCAGAGGACAGTGGAAGTGAAGAAACGGATAAAGCCGAAAAAGCCAATAATCTATATCGGAGGCCCCGGTTACTCCTACGAACATTTTGAGCCCCTTATCTCGCAGATTGGATCTCACTTCGATGAGATACTCAAGACGCTAAAAACTAAACGTCCTGACGGCAAGACTACGCACATTGAGTTATTTGTTGAGGCTTCTGGGGATCCAGATGCTGTATCGGCCAAGGCTAAACGCGTATGCGAGGATCCAGCAGTCTATGAGATAAGGATGACGACTGGATTGTCATACCACGTGTGGCTCGCGTCGAGAGCGTTGGCTGGTGAATATGATTTTCTGCCGTGGGTTAAGCAACTGAAAATTAACGATAAGACCCAAAGAAAGCTTGGACGGAAAGAGTTATTGGCTGATTTTGCCTACTTTATCGGCAGTTACTACATATTGCTGCACGAAATATCTCATGTTTTGCTGGGGCATTGCGATTACGTTATCGACGAAATGGGATTCGGTACGCTTGATGAATTTGAAGAAATGAGTCAGGGGCTGTCTCCCGATGAAATCAGGATCAGAAAAGCCTTCGAAGCGGACGCGGACAGACAGGCGGGAGAGTTTTTGTCAGGATTCTTCGAGTCTTCGCTTGGCAAGAATGGTTTGGGTGTTCATTTGACGTTTCCTTCAAGAAAACATGTGTACGAGTTTTACGTTTATGCCGTTACGTTGGTTTTCGTTCTGCTACAGCAGTTAACTCGACGAAACGGCGAAATACATCCTAAACCGAATGAGCGGCAATACATCGTCCTTTCCTCGCTCACCAAGTATCTGGCGATGAACTGCCCAGATCAGCACGATATGATTATGGAGCATGTAACAATGAAGTCTATGGAGGCAGGCAGTAAAACAGGGCTGATTGGTTCGTTCGATGTTTTAGAGGTTGCGAAAAACGCTTTGGCGCTTGGTTTTGTAGACGATGCAGTAAAAGAAACGGGTATCAGGCGATATCAACACATAGTGAGCTAACAACAGCGTGAACTCGGACGCCCAACTGCGCTGCGCTTCGTTGGTCGCCGGTTACGCTGGTCGTTAGGCATCAAGTGGATTACCATGCTTACTTATTCTTTTGAAGATTTAGCACAAGCATATAGGGTTCTTCTTGAATCCAACATTAAGCTTCATCAGCTCATGGCTGTAGATCGCGCAGAAGCCATAGGTACGCTAGAAACAGCTATAAACGCGAAGTTGAACGCATTTCATAACTTGTACGATTTGATGCTTCAAAATCAAATTAACACCGTGAATTGGTATGAAACACCAGAGTTATGCACAATCTTAGCAATTCGCAATGCTCGACATCACAACAAAGCAAATCGGATTCGCAGTTTGTACAATTTTCATCGCTACACGACGGATGACCCAGAAAAGGTAAGCCAGTACTTTTATGTAGATTTCCCCGCGCCTCCAGAGGAAGAAGGCGGAGATTGTTTTGATGTTCCACTATCATGGTCTGATCTTGATACGTTTCTGTCGCTCCCACGTGATGAGTCAAGGCTGCGTCCAGAAGCACGGCCACTTGTGCGTGAATATCTAAATGTAGATGCTTTTGAAGAAAAAGCTGTTTGTGCTGGCATACCCAAAGAATCTATATTTTTCAATTTTGTTCCGCTCACGCTAAATGCTGGAATCGCGCTTCACGACCACATCAAAGCGTATATTGAAGCTGATTCAATTGAAGCAAGATATTTTTTACATCACTTCCAGACTGTCTGCCCAGCATTAACACGGAAACATGAGAGCGATGTAATATCCTTCAAGTTGCCAGCCTAGAAGGTCTTATTTATATGGTATTGTTTGGTTTTGGCTGCGTTGCTTGGCCTAAGAATCAATGGGGTCAAATCAATGAAATCAATGGGGTCAGACTCGATTGATATCCCACAATTGCCCTACCGCGCTAACCGATTAATCCACCGGACGCTGTGCAATAAAGCCGCGTAGCTCGCGTAGGGCGGAATAGCGCAGCGTATTCCGCCGCATGGGGCTTGGTCTGGCCCCGCCCTCCGCCTTCGGCGCATTACGCTACGCTAATGCGCCCTACATTCGTTCAATATCCGTCGGTTATTTCATGCCTGATTATCGTCGTGCATTCTGCCCTGGCGGGACATTCTTTTTTGCCGTCAATCTTCTGAAACGACGGAACAATCCGCTTCTGACTCGTCATGTGGAGATTCTTCGTGCTGTGGTGCGCGAGGTTCGGCACAAGCATCCCTTTCATATCCACGGCTGGGTGGTTTTGCCGGAGCACTTGCACGCCATCATGGAGCTTCCGCAGCCCGCGTAGGGCGGAATAGCGCAGCGTATTCCGCCGCATGGGCTTGGTCTGGCCCCGCCCTCCGCCTTCGGCGCATTACGCTACGCTAATGCACAGCGCACAATCGACTTTGCCGCCGCATTGGCAGAAATCATGTTTGTCCTTCTCAATCGAGTTCAACGTGGCCTGCACCCCAAGGGCTAACCCATCGTTCCAGGGTACGCTGCGCGATGAAGCCGCGCAGCGCCCCTGAACTCAGACGTTGGGCACAGAGAAAACTCAAAACGAACAAGAGGTGGCGCAGAACGGCAGTGTCGGCTACGTTGTTGCGGTGTCTGCCCCGTACCCGGAAGGAGAAGCCCTTGAAAAAGTGTAGGCGGTGTGCAAGTGCGGTGCTGGCGGTGGCGCTCGGAATGCAGGCCCGAGCGACCGGCGCTGAAATGAAGAGTGAAGAGGAGAAGGTGGCGGCAGACCTCGCGAATCCTCTGGCCCCTGTGACCACGATGACAGGGCAATTCCGCGCGGAGTTCGGCAGCGGCCCGGACGATGACGTGAACTTCCAGTTGCGCCTGCAACCTTCATTCTTTAAGCCGTTCTCCGACCGTTCGGCCTTCCTGTTGCGCACAATCGTGCCGGTACAGTTCAAGAACTGGCCGACCGACGGCACGGGTTTGGGAGACATCACTTTGGTCCCTTACTACGTGCCGGACATCATGAAGGAAACGTTCTTGGGCTACGGGGCCACGATCGGCATCCCCTGCGCTACGGAGGATGCGCTGGGGAGCGGGAAATGGACTGCTGGACCGGCGATGATTATGGCCCGGACGGGCAATCCGATTACCTATGGCGGACTCATTCAGCACATCTGGTCTTACGCTGGCGATAATGAGAGTGACGACGTGAGCGTTACCACGCTACAACCCTTCTTCACCTACCTTCTTGGCGGCGGATGGGCGGCATCCCTGAATGTCGAGGCCAGTTACAACTGGAATGCCGATGCGGACAAATGGACAATCCCCCTCGCAGCAAGCATGTCCAAGGTTGTGAATATCGGCGGCAAGTATCTGAATATCGGGGTGGCGGTGGTCACCTATGCCGATAAACCGGACTATGCTCCGGATTGGGAACTGCGAGCGAACGTCACTTATGTGTTCCGTTAGGACATCCTGTTGTGTCATTTATGCCGTGCGTCTTTGCGGTCTGGCGTGCGGAGAAGTTGTAGTGTAAAGGTCCGTTTACGAAGAAAAGGAGATCAGCATGAAGGCGATTCGAGAAGCATCGGTTTATAGTCACCGGATGGCCTCGCGTTGGATGTTTCTGTCCATGGCCTTGATGGTCGGCTCTGCTGGAGCGCAGCAACGCCCCGAAACGAATCCGTTCTTGTCGGCGGATATCTACGGGGTCACGCACATCAATCCGGCCAAGCAAAACAGCATACCTTACCGGATTCCACTGAAGACGCAGCAGGTCGATCTGGAATCCCTGGTGCCCGTTTGGGGAGGCCCGGTCAACAATGCCACCTATGCCTCGGCGACCCCCGGATATTTCTGGTCCGTATCAACGGATCGCGTGGCCTTGATCGATGCACGTGGAAAGAAATGGGTGAAGGTCGCAGATATCGATCTTCCAGGGGCAAAGCGGAGGACTGTGGATGATCTAAAGCGGATCGTCGAGTACACGTACGGCGATATGAAGGATGCTCAGACGCACCTCAAAAGTATTCTCGGCGATTCGCCGGGGAGCATTTTGCCGGCCGGGGTTTATGCGTTGGTTTCAGACAAGGATTTCGTCTATGCGAACGCAGGGACCATCGTCTCGGCCATCGGTATGGTAGATAGAAACGACCCTTCCAAGGGGCTGGAGGTCAAGGCGCAGTTTGATACCGCTACCATTATCCCGCCAACCAGCGTTTTCGGCGAGAAGCCTAAAGTGGGACTGGTGGGCATGAATATGACGTACGACGGCTATATCGTGATCGGCGCACTGAATGGTGTTGCCGTTATAGATGCCGCCCTCAAGAAGGGGCAGTTCTGCGCTTTTGACGATGAAAATCAAATGGCCACGAATTCCCTGGCAGTCGATAAGGACGGTGGCATCTATGTTGCGACCGGTTCAAAGAAACCGCGATTACCGGGCGTGATGCGCAAGCTTGTCTGGACGGGAAGCAAAATCTCAGACGACCCCAAGGATGGCGCATGGAAGGCGCAGTATGACGGGGGTGACTGGCCACCGGCCATCAAGGCAGGTACCGGCACCGGATCCACGCCAACACTCATGGGGTTTGGAGGGGAAGAGGACAAGCTAGTACTTATTACGGATGGGGCAAACCGCATGAAATTGGTTGCTTTCTGGCGCAGCGAGATTCCCGCAGATGCACGGAAGGTCGAAGGTGCACTGTCGCCACGCATTGCCGACCAGAAATCGGTTACCGCCGGCATATCCGAACAACGTCCTTGGCTTCAATCAGAACAGACAATTATCGTTTCCGGGTATGGGGCGTTCGTCGTGAACAACCTGATTGAAGAAGGACATCCTGACAGAATCATCGATGTCATGACGGTCGGCCCCCTGCATCACCCGCCACGCGGTGTGGAGAAGATTGTGTGGAATGACAAGGAGAACCGCTTCTATTCCGCATGGACGCGTGGGGATGTCGTCTCGGTGAGCATGGTTCCTCTGGCAAGTTCAGGATCAAATGCCGTTTTCGTGAACGGCTACAGCGAGAAGGATGGATGGGAAGTGACGGGGCTCGACTGGGAAACCGGCGCCACTGTATCCAGAACCATATTTGGACAGAACAACAAGGGCAACGGAGCATACGCCATTCTGCAATTCCTTGAAGATGGCGATATGCTCTTCAATTCCGTCATCGGCCCCTATCGCATTCCCATGAAGTAGGAATCATAAGAAATGCAACGGCATGTAGGCGGCAGGGGGATTATGAGAAGAGGGCTAACAGGATTACTAACACTAATACCCCTGATGGGGGCACTTGCAGGCGAACAGGGGCATTATGTACCCGGCTCCTGGTCGCCTCGGGACCTGATTTCCGCTCCGGCGGGTACCAAGGTTTTTGCGCCTTATGTATCGTTTTACGATGCCGACAAGGCCCGCACGGGCAGCGGGACCAAGGTTGATGCGAGTGAAGGCATTGACGTGGGCGCAGACTCATGGATGTTGACACCGGTGCTGGTCTACGCGCCCAGCGTGAAACCGCTAGACGCAGACTGGGCGATCACGGTCGTTCCGGCGTATGGCGAAGCGGGAGCCAATGCCCGTCTGACAGCATTCGGTCAGGATATTGCCTTGTTTGACAATGACAACGCGGGATGCGGCGATTTATACGTTATTCCCGCGAATCTGACTTGGCATCTGAACTCAATGTGGGCTGTATCCGCCCAGTACGCCTTCTGGGCGCCGGTGGGCGAATACGACGCCGACCGTGCCGACAATGTTGGGCTGGGCTATTGGAGCCATAACTTCAGGGGAACGATTTCATATTTCCCCCTGGGAAACCCCGGGCTACTGCTTTCCGCCTCCGTGCTTCATGAGATCAACGGACGCAAGGATGGCTTCGACCTCAGGCCCGCGCCCCATACGTCCGTGGAACTTGGTGCTTCCATGGCCTTCTCGGAACGGTTCATGTTCGGGGTGATGGCCGGTGGCATCTGGGAGACTGGTGATGCAACGGGGGCTGATGCGCTTGAGGACGGACGTGACCGCATGCTGAACGTGGCGATCGAGGCGTCATACTGGTTCGTTCCCGGGAAACTGGGAGCGATGGGCCGCGCGACGCAGGAGTTCCATGTGCGTGACCGCTTCGAAGGCAGGACGTTCACGGCTGGCGTTAACTTCCTCTTCTAGCTGCGCAGAGGAATATCACAGCAAGGACCTTGAGTCGTGAAACCACTTCAAGATGGAATGCAATCGCGGGAACAAGACGGGATGACCCAACAAAAGCGTCGACCGCTACGTTTCACCCGCCGAGGACGGCGGATGAAACGAGGGTCACGCTGAACGTTATGCCTCCAAGCCTTAGGTCCATTACGCCTTACCTTTGATTTTCTGTAGGCGCACTAGCGGGCTGATGCCAGCTTCGCGTTCAGCGTATTCCGCAGCATGGGGCTGATCTGGCGCCATGCTGCGCATCCGGCGCATTACGCTGCGCTAACAGGATGTTGAAAAAAGACTTCCTTGTCTTTTTTCAACCCCTTCGTCCCGGTACACGCCCGTGACGAAGGGCGAAGATCAAGCACTTACGTTGCTTGATCTTCGGGCAAGCCATCCTTGGCTTGCTTTATCAGGCCGTTGAAAACATTTTTCAACGGCCTGCTAATGCGCCCTACCATGCTGCCCGTCACCCCTCTCCTGTTTAACCGTCCAGCTCCGCCCAGCGGGCATAGGCGGTTTCCAGTTCTTGCGCAATGACCATCAGGCGGTCGAGTACGGTCTTGATGGCGGCTTGGTCACGTTGGTAGAAGGCGGGGTCGCCGCTTTGTGCGGTGAGTTCGGCCTGTTCGGTTTCCAGGGCTTCGATGCGTGCGGGAAGTTGGTCGAGTTCGCGCTGGTCCTTGAAGCTGAGTTTGGCTTTTGCTTTGGTTTGCGGCGCAGGTTCGGGCTTGGCAATGGGTTCGGATGAAGCGCCTTTGTCCCTCTTCACTGTCGACTTCGCTCCCCTCTCCCCTGCCCCACCAGGGGGGAGGGGTAGTTCTTGTTCGCGGATTTTCTGCCAGTCGGCGTAGCCGCCGACGACTTCGCGGATGTTGCCATCGCCTTCGAAGGCCAGCAGGCTGGTGACGACGTTGTCGAGGAAGGCGCGGTCGTGGCTGACGATGAGCAGGGTGCCGTCGTATTCGAGCAGGGCTTGTTCGAGGACTTCGAGGGTTTCCAGGTCGAGGTCGTTGGTCGGTTCGTCGAGCACCAGCAGGTTGGCGGGTTTGGCCAGCAGGCGGGCGAGCAGGAGGCGGTTTCGTTCGCCGCCGGAGAGCGCGGAAACTTTGGTGCGGGCGCGATCCGGGGTGAACAGGAAGCGTTGCAGGTAGCCGATGCCATGCATGTTTTCGCCGTGGACGTCCAGCCGGTCGCCGCCGTCGCAGATGCTTTCAATCGCTGTCCAGTCCGGGTTGAGCTGGGCGCGGTGTTGGTCGAAATAGGCGATGTCGAGTTGGGTTCCGATTTTGACCGTGCCGCTATCCGGCTGGATTTCGCCCAGCAGCAGTTTGAGCAGGGTGCTTTTGCCTACGCCGTTGGGGCCGACCAGGCCGATGCGGTCGCCGCGCTGGATGCGAATGGAGAGGTCTTTGACCAGGGTTTTTCCAGCGTAGCTTTTGGCCGCGTGTTCGGTTTCAACGACGATCTTGCCGGAGGTGGGGGCGCTGGCGAGGTTGACGTCCACCCTGCCCTGTTTGTTGACCCGTTCGGCGCGTTCGGCGCGCAGGGCTTCCAGACGGCGCACACGGCCTTCATTGCGGGTGCGGCGGGCCTTGACGCCTTGGCGTATCCACACTTCTTCCTGGGCGAGGAATTTGTCGAATTCGGCGTTTTGCTGGGCTTCGGCGTGTTCGCGTTCTTCGCGGCGGCGCAGGTAGTTGTCCCAGTCGCCTGGCCAGGAGCTGAGGTTGCCGCGATCGAGTTCGAGGATGCGGTTGGCGAGTCGTTGCAGGAAGGCGCGGTCGTGGGTGATGAACAGCACGGCGCCGCGAAAGTCGCGGATGAAGCCTTCCAGCCATTCGATGCTGGCGATGTCGAGGTGGTTGGTCGGCTCGTCGAGCAGCAGCAGGTCGGGTTCCTGCACCAGGGCCTGGGCGAGCAGTACGCGGCGCTGGGCGCCGCCGGAGAGTTCGCGCGCCTTGCGTTCGGGGTCGAGTTCCAGGCGGGTGATGACTTCATCGACGCGACGCGCCACGTCCCAGCCGTTGCGTGCTTCCAGTTCGTGCTGAAGAACAGAAAGCCGTTCCATGTCCTTTTCGTCGCCGTTTTCCAGGCGGGCGATGACGGTGTGGTATTCGAGCAGGATGTCATGCAGATTGCCCAGACCTTGCAACACCATGTCATAGACGGTGGCATCGGTTTCCATGCGCGGGTCTTGTTGCAGATACGCTGCCTTGGCGCCGGGTTCGAGGCGCACTTCGCCTTCGTCCGCGCGCTGTTCGCCGGTGAGGATGCGCAGCAGGGTGGATTTGCCCTCGCCGTTGCGTCCAATCAGGGCAATGCGTTCGCCGGGTTCAACGGTAAAGCTGACGTTTTTCAGCAGCGTGCGCGTGCCGACGGAAAAGCCGAGGTGGTCAACGGTAAGCAGGGGCATAGGGGACTCGTGGTATGGAACAGCTCCCTCTCCCTTGGCGGGAGAGGGTTAGGAAGTGGCCGACATGGCTGGCCCTTCACTTAAAAAGCTCCCTCTCCCTTTGTGGGAGAGGGTTGGGGAGAGGGGTAAGCCGAGCTTGATCCGGTGCAAGGTTTGAAACGTTCTTCACCCTTTCTCTAACCCTCCCCCACCAAGGGGGAGGGAGTCAACCTACGGCAGACGCTGACGCACAAACTCCGTCAGGCTGCCGAGGGTTTCGAACAGGCTGGAGTCGATTTCGTCGTCGTGCAGGGTCAGGCCAAGTTGTTGTTCCAGCGCGGTCAGTACCGCCAATACGCCCATGGAGTCGAGTTGCGGCAGCGCGCCGAGCAAGGGGGAATCGGCGGTGAGGGCGAAGGCCTCGTCGCCAAGTTGTAGGGCATCATGCAGGATGGCGCGCAGGTCGGCTTCCAGGTTCTTGGAAGGCTTGAAGGTGGAGTTCAGTTGGAACTCCACCGGGTGCATGGATGGCAACAAGCTCTCAGGCTCCCAAGTGGGTCTGACCGCCCATGTACGGGCGCAGGACGTCGGGAATGGCGATGCGTCCGCCTTCGTCCTGGAAGTTTTCCAGCACGGCGACCATGGTGCGCCCGACGGCAAGACCGGAGCCGTTGAGGGTGTGGACCAGTTCCGGCTTGCCTTCCGCGTTGCGGTAGCGCGCTTGCAGGCGGCGGGCCTGGAAGGCCTCGAAGTTGGAGCAGGAAGAAATTTCGCGGTAGGTGTCCTGCGCGGGCAGCCAGACTTCCAGGTCATAGGTCTTGGCGGAGCCGAAGCCCATGTCGCCGCTACACAGCAGCATGCGGCGATACGGCAGGCCAAGGCGCTCCAGCACGGTTTCCGCGTGGCTGGTCAGTTCTTCGAGGGCGGCGAAGGATGTTTCCGGGTGGACGATCTGGACCAGTTCGACTTTTTCGAACTGGTGCTGGCGGATCATGCCGCGGGTATCACGCCCGGCGGAACCGGCCTCGGAGCGAAAACACGGGGTGTGGGCGACCATTTTGAGCGGCAGGCCGTCGAGATCGAGGATCTCGTCGCGCACAAGGTTGGTAACCGGCACTTCGGCGGTGGGAATCAGGTAGTACGGGGATTCGCCGTCCAGCTTGAACAGATCTTCCTCGAACTTGGGCAACTGGCCGGTACCGCGCAGGCTGTCCGCGTTGACCATGTAAGGCACATAGACTTCCTGATAGCCGTGCTCGCGGGTGTGCAGGTCCAGCATGAACTGGGTCAGCGCGCGGTGCAGGCGGGCCAGTTCGGCCTTGAGCACGACGAAGCGGCTGCCCGTCAGCTTGGCCCCGGCGGCGAAGTCCATGTTGCCGTTCAGGCCCTCGCCCAGCGCCACGTGATCCTTCGGCTCGAAGGCGAAGCGGGTCGGTTCGCCCCAGCGCTTCTGCTCCACGTTGCCGCTCTCGTCATCGCCATCCGGCACGCTGGCGTGCGGGATGTTCGGCAGGGTAAGCATCAGCGCGTCCATCTGTTCGGCGATGGCGTTGAAGCGCGCCTTGGCGGCGTCCATGCGTGCGCCCAGGCTCGCGACCTCGGCAAGCAAGGCTTGCACGTCCTCACCCTTGGCCTTGGCCTGGCCGATGGCCTTGGAGCGGCTGTTGCGCTCGGCCTGGAGGCGTTCGGCCTCGATCTGGGCTTCCTTGCGCTCGGCTTCAAGACGCTCGATTTCGGCCACGTCAAGGACGAAGCCGCGACGGGCCAGACCGGCGGCGACGGCGGCAAGGTCGGTGCGAAGGAGTCGGGGGTCAAGCATGGCAGAATCCTTGTAGGAGCGGCGCCCGCGCCGCGAACGGGTTACATCGCGGCGCGGGCGCCGCTCCTACATCCAATGATGATCAGATGTGGTGTACTTCCAGCACTTCGTAGGTGCGCTCACCGCTCGGGGCCTGGAATACGATGGTGTCGCCAATGTGTTTGCCGATCAGGGCGCGGGCGATAGGCGAATGGACGGAAATCAGGTTCTGCTTGATGTCGGCCTCGTCGTCGCCAACCAGTTTGTAGGTGATTTCGTCGCCGCTCTCTTCTTCCAGCACCACCACGGTGCAGCCGAAGATGACCTTGCCGGTGTTGGGCAGCTTGAGCACGTCAATCACCTGGGCCATGGAGAGCTTGTGCTCGATCTCCTTGATGCGCCCTTCGATGAAGCCTTGCTCCTCGCGCGCGGCGTGGTATTCGGCGTTCTCTTTCAGGTCACCCAGCTCGCGCGCCTCGGCGATCGCCTGGATGATGCGCGGACGTTCCACGCTGCGCAAATGCTTCAGCTCTTCTTCCAGTTTGGCCGCGCCAGCGGCCGTCATCGGGATACGGTTCATGCCTTCAGCCCCTTGTGCAGGTCCTGTAGACGGTTGACTTCAATTTCTTCGGCCAGATGTTTGAGCGCCTGGCAGGTGGCGCGCGCTCCGGCGATGGTGGTGAAGTAGGCCACCTTGTGATGGAGCGCTTCGCGGCGGATGGAGAACGAATCGGACAGGGCCTGGCGGCTGCCCGAGGTGGTGTTGACGATCAGGTCGATCTCATCGTTCTTGATCATGTCGACAATGTGCGGACGGCCTTCGATCACCTTGTTGACCACGGCACAGGCGACGCCCGCTTCTTGCAGTACGGCGGCGGTGCCGCGCGTGGCGACGATCTCGAAGCCGTGAGCGGCCAGATCGCGCGCGACTCCGATGGAGGCATCGCGGTCTTCCTTGCGCACGCTGATGAAGGCACGCCCGCCAGTGGGCAGATGCGTGCCCGCGCCCGCCTGTGCCTTGGCAAAGGCGGCGCCGAAGGTCGGGCCGACACCCATCACCTCGCCGGTGGACTTCATCTCCGGGCCAAGCACGGGGTCCACGCCCGCGAATTTGATGAACGGGAAAACG
Source organism: Pseudomonadota bacterium (assembly GCA_040756355.1). Classification (GTDB taxonomy): domain Bacteria; phylum Pseudomonadota; class Gammaproteobacteria; order Halothiobacillales; family Halothiobacillaceae; genus Thiofaba. The sequence goes on from JBFLZK010000020.1 coordinate 149,301, forward strand.
GCCTCTTTCACTGAGTAGAAATCAGGCACGATTTCTTTCGTTACACCCTGTTTCTTAAGTGTTTTTCCAACCATGCAGCGTGCCGCGATCTTGGCCAGAGGCCGCCCGATGGCCTTGGATACGAAGGGCACGGTACGCGAGGCGCGCGGGTTGACCTCCAGCACGTAGATGTCCTCGCCCTTGACCGCGAACTGGGTGTTCATCAGTCCGACGACGTTAAGACCGCGCGCCATCTTGATGATCTGTTCGCGCAGTTCGTCCTGGATTTTCCTGGACACGCTGTACGGCGGCAGCGAGCAGGCAGAGTCACCGGAATGCACGCCCGCCTGTTCGATGTGTTCCATGATGCCGCCGATCAGCACATCCTTGCCGTCGCAGATGGCGTCCACGTCCAATTCAATGGCGTCGTCCAGGAAACGGTCCAGCAAGACCGGCGAATCGTTGGAGACCTTGACCGCCTCTCGCATGTAGCGACGCAGGTCGTCCTCGCCATGAACGATCTCCATGGCGCGACCGCCAAGCACATAGGAGGGGCGCACGACCAGTGGGTAACCGATCTGCGCGGCCATATGCACGGCCTCTTCCGCGGAGCGTGCGGTACGGTTCGGCGGCTGGCGCAGCCCCAGGTCGGTGATGAGTTTCTGGAAGCGCTCGCGATCTTCGGCGAGGTCGATCGAATCCGGTGTGGTGCCAATGATCGGGGCGCCGGCCTTTTCCAGGTCGCGGGCGAGCTTGAGCGGGGTCTGGCCGCCGTACTGCACGATCACGCCCTTCGGCTTTTCGAGATCGATGATCTCCAGCACATCTTCGAGCGTCAGCGGTTCGAAATACAGACGGTCGGAGGAGTCGTAGTCGGTCGATACGGTTTCCGGGTTGCAGTTGACCATGATGGTTTCATAGCCGTCTTCGCGACAGGCGTGCGCGGCATGAACGCAGCAATAGTCGAATTCGATGCCCTGGCCGATACGGTTCGGGCCGCCGCCGAGAACGACGATCTTCTCGCGCTTGCTCGGACGGGCTTCGCACTCGTCCTCGTAGGTCGAGTACATGTAGGCGGTCTGGGTGGCGAACTCGCCCGCGCAGGTGTCCACGCGCTTGTAGACCGGGCGCACGCTCAGTTCATGACGGCGGGCGCGGACGCATTTTTCAGTGTCGTCCAGAAGACGCGCCAGACGGCGGTCGGAGAAGCCCATGCGCTTGAGATCGCGCAGCTCTTCCGCGCTGAAGCTCTCGATGTCGCGACCCTTGATGGCGTTTTCGGCCTGCACGATCTCTTCGATCTGGATCAGGAACCAAGGATCGATCTTCGAGTGTTCGTGGATCTCATCGCGAGTAAAGCCGTGACGGAAGGCATCGGCCACGTACCAGAGGCGGTCAGCGCCCGGCATGCGCATTTCCTGGATGAGCTTCGACTGGATTTCATCCTTCGGCAGATTGGCGTCAACAATTTCGTTGAGGCCGTCCATGCCGGTTTCCAGGCCGCGCAAGGCCTTTTGAAGGGACTCCTGGAAGGTGCGTCCCATAGCCATCACCTCGCCCACCGACTTCATCTGGGTGGTCAGGCGGTCATTGGCGCGCGGGAATTTTTCGAAGGTGAAGCGCGGCACCTTGGTGACGACGTAGTCGATGGACGGTTCGAACGAAGCCGGGGTTGCGCCGCCAGTGATGTCGTTCTTCAGTTCGTCGAGGGTGAAGCCCACGGCGAGCTTGGCCGCGACCTTGGCGATGGGGAAGCCGGTGGCTTTGGATGCCAGCGCGGAGGAGCGGGACACGCGCGGGTTCATCTCGATCACGATCATGTGACCGTTGGCCGGGTTGACCGCGAATTGCACGTTAGAGCCGCCAGTCTCGACGCCGATCTTGCGCAGTACCGCCAGCGAGGCGTTGCGCATGATCTGGTATTCCTTGTCGGTCAGGGTCTGGGCCGGGGCGACAGTGATGGAGTCGCCGGTATGCACGCCCATTGGATCGAAGTTTTCAATGGAGCAGACGATGATGGCGTTGTCGGCCTTGTCTCGCACGACTTCCATCTCGTATTCCTTCCAGCCCAGCACGGACTCCTCGACCAGCAGTTCGCGGGTCGGGGACAGGTCCAGGCCGCGCCGGACGATTTCTTCGTACTCCTCGCGGTTGTAGGCGATGCCGCCGCCAGTGCCGCCCATGGTGAAGGATGGACGGATGATGACCGGGTAGCCGATCTGCGGCTGAACCTGAAGGGCTTCCTCCAGGCTGTGGACGATGAAGGACTTGGGTGTGCTCAGGCCGATCTCGCTCATGGCTTCGCGGAAGCGCTCGCGGTCCTCGGCCATGTCGATGGCATCGGCGGTGGCCCCGATCAGTTCCACGCCGAACTTCGCGAGCACGCCCTCACGTTCAAGGTCCAGCGCGCAGTTGAGCGCAGTCTGGCCGCCCATGGTCGGCAGCACGGCGTCCGGGCGCTCCGTCTCGATGATCCTGGCGACGGTTTCCCAGTGGATGGGCTCGATGTAGGTCGCGTCGGCCATCTCCGGGTCGGTCATGATGGTGGCCGGGTTGGAGTTGACCAGGATGACGCGGTAGCCCTCCTCGCGCAGGGCCTTGCAGGCCTGGGCGCCGGAGTAGTCGAACTCGCAGGCCTGACCGATGATGATCGGGCCCGCGCCGATGATGAGGATGCTCTGGATGTCTGTGCGTTTCGGCATGGCGTATTGATCTTGTAGGTGCGAATTCATTCGCACAAATATTTCGTGTGCATGTGCGAATGAATTCGCACCTACATGGACCTCTGAATAATCAACGGTGCTTGCGCTGGCGCATGCTCTCGATAAACGGATCGAAGACCGGCGCGACATCGTGCGGACCGGGACTGGCTTCCGGGTGTCCCTGGAAGCTGTAGGCCGGCTTATCGGTCAGGCGAATGCCTTGCAAGGAGCCGTCGAACAGCGATTTGTGGGTCGCTCGCACGTTCCCCGGCAACGTGGTCTCATCGACCGCGAAGCCGTGGTTCTGGCTGGAGATCATCACACGACCGGATTCAATATCCTGCACCGGATGATTGGCTCCGTGGTGGCCGAATTTCATCTTTACGGTGCGCGCATCGCAGGCGAGACCCAGGATCTGGTGTCCGAGGCAGATGCCGAACAGCGGGATCTCGGCGGCCAGCAGTTCGCGGGTGGCCTGGATGGCGTAGTCGCAGGCCGCGGGGTCGCCGGGACCGTTGGAGAGAAACACACCGTCCGGCTTCATGGCCAACACCTCGGCGGCGGGGGTCCGGGCCGGAACCACGGTCACGCGGCAGCCGCGGTCCACCAGCATGCGCAGGATGTTGCGCTTCACGCCGTAGTCGTAGGCCACCACGTTGTATTTCAGATCGTCCTTCGGCGCGGGCTGGCTGAGGGTTTTCTCGTCCCAGCTCGGTTCGCTCCAGACATAGGTCCCGGCGGTGGTGACTTCCTTGGCGAGGTCCATGCCGTTCAGGCCCGGGAAACCGCGAGCGGCCTCGACCGCGCTGGCGGCATCCACGCCCTCGCCCGCCATCAGGCAGCCGTTCTGGGCTCCTTTCTCGCGCAGGATACGAGTCAGCTTGCGGGTGTCGATACCGGCAATGGCCAGCACGCCGTGACGCTTGAGGTAGTCCGGCAGGCCTTCCCTGGATCGCCAGTTGCTGTGCAGGCGAGGAACGTCGCGGACGATGAGGCCCGCGGCGTGGACGCGGGGATCTTCCTCGTCCTCGGCATTGGCGCCGACGTTACCGATATGGGGATAGGTCAAGGTCACCATCTGGCGACTGTAGGAGGGATCCGTGAGGATTTCCTGGTAGCCCGTCATGGCGGTGTTGAACACCACCTCGCCGACGGATTGACCGTCCGCGCCCACGGAGTAGCCGTGGAATACGGTGCCATCTTCGAGCGCCAACAACGCGGGAGTCTTTTCAAACATGGCTCTGCACACACAAAAACGGGACGATTCGCCAGCTCGCGGACCATCCCGTCAGTCACTAAAAATTTTGGGGACTATAGCAGAAGGGCCTATCACCGTCCATGTGAACGAACGATGAATGCACTCAATGGGTGCGCTCAACGCAGATCCAGCACATCCTGCATGTCGTACAACCCAGGCTTTTGCCCGGTGAGCCAAAGAGCGGCATGCACCGCGCCACGCGCGAAGGTCTGGCGACTGGAGGCCTTGTGAGTGATTTCCACCCGCTCTCCGATTCCGGCGAACAGGACGGTGTGGTCGCCCACAATGTCACCGCCGCGCACGGTGGCGAAGCCGATGGCGCGCGGGTCTCGTTCGCCGGTGATGCCTTCGCGACCGTACACCGCGCACTCCTTCAGGTCGCGGCCTAGCGCGTTGGCGAGCGCATTACCCAAGGCCAGCGCGGTGCCGGAGGGTGCATCTACCTTGTGGCGATGATGGGCTTCGATGATCTCGATGTCATAGCCTTCGTGCAGAACCCGCGCGGCCACGTCCAGCAGCTTGAGGCAAAGATTGACCCCAACGCTGAAATTGGCTGCCAGAACGATGGGGATATGCATGGCGGCGGCTTCGATCCGGGCCTTTTCCTCGGCGCTGAAGCCCGTAGTGCCGACCACCATCGGCGTGCCTGCCGCCACGCACAGCGGCAGGTAATGCATGGTGGCCTCCGGACGGGTGAAGTCGATGACCACATGGGAGCCCGCCAGGGGAAGGGCGAGGTCATCGTGTATGCGCACATCCCGGTGACCGACGCCCGCGAAATCGCCCGCGTCCAGGCCGAGCAGCGGGCTGCCCGCGCGGTCGATGGCGCCGTGCAGGCGTGCCCTGTCGGACGCGGCGAGGGTTTCGATCAGGGCGCGGCCCATGCGGCCACTGGCGCCGGTAATCGTGACGTGGATCATGATGGATGACTCCTCGGGTTTCATTCGCGGGCCATCTTAGCAGCAGGATATTGAAAAGGGCTTCCCGTCCTTTTTCCAACTCGGCCATCCATGGTGTGTCGTCTTGCCAACAAGGGCCGCTGCGCATTTGAGCGCCATGCGCCCTTATTGCACCGCATTCACTCTGACCCGACTTGGGTGGCATGAGATGTGCTGCTAACCTCGCCACGACCCATCAACGCCTTCCATTCCTCCATGGATAACCCGATTCAACTACTGCTTGAACCCGATCAGCTCCACTCCATGCTTGGACAGCCTGATCTGCTGTTGATCGACATGACTGCGGACGATCACTACCGGCTTGCGCACCTGCCCGGTGCGGTGCATCTGGATTTTGCCGATATCGTGTCCGAGCGCCCGCCCACGGCGGGGTTGCTGCCGGATGAAAAGGCCTTCAACCGGCGCATGCGAGCGCTGGGCCTGCGGCAGGGTATGCGGGTGGTTGTCTACGATGAAAACAACGGCCTCAAAGCCTGCCGCCTGATCTGGACGCTGCACTGTTTTGGCTTCGACGACGCATCCTTGCTGAACGGCGGCCTGGATGCCTGGCAGGCCGCCGGGCTGAAGCTACGTTCAGGCCGAATCCAGCCGATCGAAGGCGACATTGAGCTGCGCCGCACGGGCGCAGGGGTGCGCGAGGCGGAAGCCATTCTGGATCGACTGGGACGAGATGACGTGGTGCTGCTGGATGCGCGCAGCGCGGGTGAATTCAAAGGCGTGGACGTGCGCGCGGCTCGCGGAGGACGTATTCCCGGCGCGGTGCACTATGAATGGTCCCGCGCCCAGGACGTCTGCGACCATTACCGCTTCCGCCCCCCGGCAGCGCTGCGAGACGAACTAGGCGCGCTCGGCATCACGCCGGACAAGGAAGTGATTGTTTACTGCCAGACACATCGGCGCTCCTGCGTCTCCTGGTTCACCCTGCGCCGCCTGCTGGGCTTCGAAAAAGTCTACGGCTACCCTGGAGCCTGGTCGGATTGGGGCAATCGCACGGACCTCCCGATCGAAACATGAGCCCAGGCGGCATGCGGGGGGAAGACCCTCGCCCGCATGCTGGCGGCGTCCTCGGGGTTCACGCGCCAATCCGGTTCAATGCTCGGCCCGCCGCCCCCCCAGCCACCCTCTGATAAGACCCGTGACCCACACCGCCAGCATGACCATGAATCCGGCGCCCAGGCCCGCGAGGAACTCGCCAAGAACGGGGGCGAAGGCGAGATAGTCCTCGTTGATGTGGTGCAAGGCCGGGATGTTGTGGACGAAGATGCCGCCTCCGACCAGCACCATCGCCAGCGAACCGATCACCGCAAGCGCGCGGATCACCCAGGGCATGGCTGCCACCAGCGCCCTGCCTGCCCGATCCTCCATCCGGCAGCTCCAGCGCGCGCTGTGCCGGGCACGCTCGATCAGCGCCAGGCCCGCGTCGTCCATGCGTATGATGGCTGCCACCAGCCCGTAAACACCCACCGTGGCGAGCAGGGACACGGCTGCCGTGACCAAAACCTGAACCGCCAGGGGCTTGCCAACGACCGTGCCAATGGTCAGGACGATGATTTCTATGGACAGGATGAAGTCGGTCAGGATCGCCGCCCTGATCTTGCTCGCCTCAACGGCTTCGGGCGTACTCCCGGCGAGCGCCTCGACCGGGGCGTCATCATGCCCATGATGCAGGCCGAACCATTCGGCAATTTTTTCAGCCCCTTCGAAGGCCAGGTACAGCCCGCCTACGATCAGAATGGGCACGATCAGCCAGGGCGCCACGGCGGACAGCAGCAAGGCGACGGGCAGAATGATGACCTTGTTGAGAAGGGAGCCCTTGGCGATCGCCCAGAGCACAGGCAACTCACGGTCATGCTGGAAGCCAGTGGCCTTTTCCGCGTTGACCGCCATGTCATCGACCAGGATGGAACCTGTTTTCTTCGCGGCTGCCTTGGTGATGGCCGCGGTATCGTCCAGCAAGGTCGCCACATCGTCGAGAATGGCAAAGAAACCCGTCGCCATGTCTTGAATCCTCCGGATTGTGAAGCTCAGCTCAGCGCAGAACCATCTCGCGGTAATAACGCAGCTCGTCGATCGAAGCCCGGATATCCGCCAGGGCAAGGTGAACATCCGCCTTCTTGAATTTGGGCACGTCCGGGTACCAACGCTGGGCCAGCTCTTTGAGCGTGCTCACATCAAGGTTGCGGTAGTGGAAGAAGGCCTCCAGTTCCGGCATGTGGCGGGCAAGGAAGCGACGGTCCTGGCAAATGCTGTTGCCGCACATGGGCGAACCACGCGGAGACACCCACTGCCTGAGGAATTCCAGCGTGGCCTGTTCGGCGGCGGAGGTGTCCATGGCACTTTCCCGAACCCGGGCGATCAGGCCGGAGCCGCCATGCTGGCGCTGGTTCCATTCGTCCATGCCGGCCAGCGTTTCCTCGCTCTGGTGCACCGCGATCACCGGGCCTTCGGCGAGGACATTGAGCTGCTCGTCCGTCACCAGTGTGGCTATTTCGATGATGACATCGCGCTCCGGCGCAAGGCCGGTCATTTCAAGGTCAATCCAGACCAGACGGTTTTCCATGCGCACTTACCCCTGTTCGATAAAGAAAAAAATGGCCGACTAAAAAGCTTTGTCTCTTGCCCTGGGCAGGCTTGGTCTACGATCAGCCATGCTTGCCGCACCACAGGAGAACTCTCATGAAACGTACCGCCACCGCCTTGAGCATCGCCCTGGCCGCCCTCTTCACCCTGCCCGCGCAGGCCGCTCCGGACCTGGCCATGGGCAAGAAACTCTACACCGAGGCCAAATGCACCCAGTGTCATGGCGAGCAGGGTTATGCCAAGAAAGGCGAGCGGGTCAAGGACATGGGCAGCCTGAAGACCATGGTCCAAGCCTGTGCCACCAACTTCAACCGGGACTGGTTCGACGAAGATGTGGCCGCCGTGGCCGCGTACGTCAACAGCCTGCACTTCAAGTTCAAGTGATTCAAGCCCGTCATGCAAGCCGCCTCGCTCTCCGCGCGTCACTGCCGCCCGCTGAAGGGCGAGGCTTTCCGTCTTGCACCCGAAGAGGCCGCGGCACTCGTGCTGGAGCTTGATCCAGGCTGGTCGATCGGACCGGAGCGGAGCGCCCTGGAGCGCCGCTTCATTTTCAGAGACTTCGCCGAAACCATGGCTTTCGTCAATGCCGTGGCCTGGATGGCTCAGCGCGAGAATCATCACCCGGAACTGACCGTCGGGTATAATGCCTGCGCGGTTCGATACAGCACCCACGATGTTGGCGGCCTTTCCGAGAACGATTTCATCTGCGCCGCCCGGATCGATGCCCTGATGCCAGTCTGAATATCGGACTTCACCGCATGCCACCGCGAGGGGCCGCCTGCTGACCGGGCGGCCCCTCGTGATTTTCCCAGGCCCGCCGAACGGCCATCTGGAGTCTTCGCATGAGCGACGAGCCGAACAGCTCCGAACGCATCCCCGATCTCGTGCGTGAAATCCGTGACCTGCTCGAACGCCAGCGCCTGGTGGAAAACCTGGTCATGCGCCAGGAAACTCTGCCTGATCGTAATGATCTGGTCGAAACCCTGGTCCACAGGCAACACCTGGCAGCGCTCTCCGCCAAGCTTGAAACCCTGCACGCGGCGGATATCGCGCGCATCCTCGAACTGCTGCCGCCGCAGGATCGTCTGGTCGTCTGGGACCTGGTCAAGGCCGAGATGGATGGCGAGGTCCTGCTGGAGGTCTCCGACGCCATCCGTGAATCGCTGATCGACGCGATGGAAACGCACGAGCTGGTCGCCGCGACCGAGCAGCTCGATACCGACGAGATCGCCGACCTTGCGCCCGATCTACCGGACGAGGTCGTGCAGGGTATCTACAAGACCCTCAACCCGGAAGAACGCGAGCAGCTTCGCATCGCCCTTTCCTACCCCGAGGACTCGGTCGGCGCACGAATGGATTTCGAAATGGTCAGCGTTCGCGAAGACGTGACCGTGGAGGTTGTGCTGCGCTACCTGCGACGCCTGCGCACTCTGCCGGATCACACCGACAAGCTGTTCGTGGTGGACCGCGAAGAGCACCTGCGCGGCGTGCTGTCGTTCAACACCCTGCTGGTCTCGGACCCGGAAACTGAAGTCGGCGCCATCATGGACGGCTCGCCACGCCGCTTCGGGCCGGACACTCCTGCGCGGGATGCCGCCGAAGCCTTCGAACGCTACGACCTCATCTCCGCCCCGGTAGTGGATGGCGACGGCATTCTGACCGGTCGCATCACGGTGGACGCCATCGTGGACTACATCAAGGAGCGCCAGGACATCGAGCGCCTCAGCCAGGGCGGTCTGCGCGAAGAGGAAGACATCTTCGCCAGCGTCTGGGACAGTCTCAAGAACCGCGGCCCCTGGCTGGGCGTCAATCTCGTCACGGCCATGATCGCCTCACGCGTCATCGGCCTGTTCGAAGGCACGATCGAACAACTCGTCGCGCTTGCCGCACTGATGCCCATCGTGGCCGGCATGGGCGGTAACATCGGCAACCAGACCATCACCATGATCGTGCGCGCCCTCGCCACCAGCCACTTGCAGGATCAGGAAATTCGCAACCTCTACATCAAGGAAGCCAAGCTCGCCCTCATCAACGGCCTCGTCTGGGGCGGCATGATGGCCGTCATCACTTTCGTTCTGTATGGTGATGCCCGCCTGGCGGGCGTGATGATGCTGGCAATGACTCTCAACTTCCTGGTCGCCGCCGTCATGGGCGTCACCATCCCCGTCATGCGCGCCCGCTTCAACCGCGATCCGGCACTCGGCTCCAGCGTGCTCATCACCGCCATCACCGATACCGGCGGCTTCTTCATCTTCCTGGGGCTGGCCACCCTCTTCCTGCTGCATTGAAGCGGATGAGCAAGCGCCACCTCAGCGAACGCCAACAACGCCACATCCGGCAGCGTCGAGCCCAAGAGGCGGACAACACGGATCTGCGCCCCGGTCTTGTGGTCGCCCACCATGGCAAACATGTGTTGGTGGAAGATCCGGCGACTGGCGAGCGCCGTCCCTGCACGTTCCGCCAGACCCTAGGCGGGGTTGTCACCGGCGATCGCGTGCGATGGCGCGACAACCCCGACGGCAAGGGCTCGATAGAATTCCTAGAACCGCGAAGCTCGGTCCTCATCCGTCCGGATACCCTCGGTAAACCACGCATGATGGCGTCCAACATCGATCAGGTGCTCATTACCCTCGCCCCAGTGCCGGAGCCCAACCCAAGCGTCATCGACCGCGCCATCGTCGCCACCCTCGACCTCCCCGCCCGCCCCCTGCTCCTGCTCAACAAGGCCGATTTACTAAGCGATGAGGCACGCGCCGCAATGCGTGATTTCATGCGCGAATGGACCGTTCTCGGCATCGAATTACTGGAAATCAGTGCAAAAACCGGTGAAGGGCTGCAAAACCTGCGTGACCGTCTCGATGGCCATGAAAGCCTGTTTGTCGGTCTCTCAGGCGTAGGCAAATCCTCCCTGGTCAAAAGCCTCATGCCTGAGGGCAGTGACATTGCCGTCGGCGTCATCTCGGAACACAGCCAGGAAGGCAAGCACACCACCCGCACCAGCACGCTCTACCATCTGCCGAGCGGCGGCGATGTCGTGGATGCCCCCGGCATCCGCGATTTCGGGGTGTGGGACATGACCCCGGACGCGGTCAGGCGCGGTTTTTCGGAGATTGAAGCAGCAGCGCAATCCTGTCGCTTCGCCAATTGCACTCACCGCGCCGAACCGGGCTGCGCGGTTAAACAGGCCGTGGATCAAGGGACGATCAGCCATAGGCGGTTTGAGAACTATCTGGAGTTGATGGAAACTGCTCGACAGAATTAACGAGATGTTAAAAACCCCTGCGGGGGCGTCGCAGGGGGATCAACAAGGGCTGGAGAGGTGGACCAAGCGAGTTGAAAAAGGGCATGAAAGCCCGGTTTCAACCTCCTGCTAGGGAAAACCGCTGAAATAACGGCATCCTCCATCGCTTCGACGCTTCGCCCCATCCCTCAGAGCCTCCATACGAAAGCGACCGCCAATGAACCGTACATTCACCATCCGCGAGGAATCCCAAGCGGACATTCCCTCTATCCGCGACGTGACCATCGCCGCCTTCAATACCCTTGAAATCAGCAACCACACCGAACAATTCATCATCGAAGCACTGCGTGCCGCCAGGGCATTGACGGTATCGCTGGTGGCTGAGGCGGACGCACAGGTCGTCGGCCATATCGCGTTTTCGCCCATTGAACTATCGGACGGCACGCAGGGCTGGTATGGGTTGGGGCCGCTATCCGTGTTGCCACGACTCCAGCGCCAGGGTATCGGCAAGGCACTGGTGCGTGAGGGTCTTGCCCGCCTGAAGGCCCTGGGCGCGGGAGGCTGCTGCGTGGTGGGGCATCCTGACTACTACCCGAAATTCGGCTTTGCGCGCCTGCCGGGACTGGTGTTGGAAGGCGTGCCACCGGAGGTGTTTTTCAGCCTCCATCTGGACGGGCCCATGCCGCAAGGAACGGTCGCGTTTCACCCGGCGTTCTTCGCGCAAAGCTGATCGCGCCCGAGGCCGGTTCTTGGGGGCGCGTTTTTCTTCCATAAAAACCTTCAATCGGCGTTCTTCCTCTTTTCTGGAACCGTCCATCCGATAATGCGTCGGACCAAGACATGCACCCTTCTGGAGAATGCGGCATGAAGCACCTGCTCAAGAATCTCTGGTTCCGCGATCTTTCGGAATCCGCTCCATACATCAACGAGACCGCCGTGCGTATCCGAGCGGGCATGCTGCTGTTCATCCCGCTCTACATGGCGCTCACCTTGTGGGATGCCATCTGGGGCGTGAACTGGATCGTGGACGGTAACAGCCTCGTGGACACCTACGAGACCGACTGGGACGGCCACACCATTTACGCAGCCCAGGTCATCAAGCGCACTTGGGAGTACAGCACGCAGACGGCGGTGTTGTTCTATGCGCTGTTTGAAATGCTGGCGGGGATGACGACCTTCACATCCCGATTCTCGCCCACCATCCTGATTTCAAGCCTGCTGGCACGCCATCATGCGCCGGTGTGGAAGCCGCTGGCGCCGAAACGCTTCGCCTGGGGATTGGGCGCGAGCTTCATCGTGGTCTGTCTGGTGTTCTTCAACCCGGCGCCAGTGGCGGAATTCGTGAATGGCATCACGCGAAGCGCTGTATTGCCGGAGACGGAAACCTTCATGCCGTACTGGATTCCGCTGGTTCTGGTGTGGGTATGCCTTGGCTTCATGTGGATGGAAACCGTGCTGGGCTTCTGCGTGGGCTGCAAGCTGCACGCGCTGATGGTGAAGCTGGGCGTGCTCAAGGAGGAGTGCGTGGAATGCAACAATCTGGATTGGGACGCTATCGCCCGGCGGCATCAGGAGCGACTGGCCGCTCAGGAGGGCGGCAAGCCTGGCTGAGGGCGCCCATGGCAACAAAAGGTCCTGGCCATTCAATCAAGATGTAGTCCGTCCGCACGAGTGAAAGATCGCGCCGGACGGCCTCCCTCCTCCAACACCCTGAGCGAGCGGCTTGGCCCATCAGCCCTGTATTGACACTGCCGTTCAGCCCGGCGGCCAAGTCATCTGGCGACCGGCGAGCAAATGTAAGTGGATGTGGTAAACCTCCTGCCCGCCGTGGCGATTGCAGTTGAAGACGGTGCGATAGCCGTCCTCGGCAAAACCCATCTCGGCGGCAAGCTGTCTGGCGACAAGATAGAGCTTGCCGATCAGCGGCGCATCCTCGGATTGAATGTCGTTCAGCGTCGGAATCGGTTTCTTGGGGATGATGAGGATATGCGTGGGGGCCTGCGGATTGATGTCGCGAAAGGCCATGACCTCATCGTCCTCGAACACGATGTTGGCGGGAATTTCCTTGCGGATGATCTTGCTGAAAATGGTTTCGGCCATGATCCAGACTCCTCGTTGCTTCAAATCGGACGCCGCCCCTGGAGCGCCTGCGCCAGGGTTCCGCCGTCCACGAATTCAAGTTCGCCGCCCATCGGCACGCCCTGCGCAAGCCGGGTGGCCGGGATGCCACGCGCGCGACACATTTCGCCGACCACATGCGCGGTCGTCTCGCCCTCCACCGTACTGCTGGTGGCCAAGATGAGTTCGCGCACCTCGCCTGTGTCCAGCCTCGCTTCCAGCCTGTCCAGCCCCAGTTCACGCGGGCCGATGCCGTCCAGCGGGCTTAGGCGCCCCATCAGGATGAAGTAAAGCCCCTGATAGGCGCCGGAATTCTCCAGTGAAACCAGATCCTGCGGCCATTCGACCACACACAACAGGCTGCGGTCGCGGTGCATGCTTCGGCATAGGCCGCACAGAGATTCTTCGGTCAGGGTGCGGCATTCCGCGCAGTGGCCGACACGTTCGGCGGCGGCCTCCAGCGCGCTCGCGAGGCGACGTGCACCATCGCGGTCGCGCTGGAGCATGTGCAGAGCCAGACGCTGGGCCGATTTTGGCCCCACGCCGGGCAGACGACGCAGGGCATCGATCAGATCGGCGACAAGCGGGGAAAAGTTCATGTGCTCGGTCACTTGAGGGGGGTTATAAACCCGTCATGGCAAGGGGCGGAGCGAGCCGAATATCCGAAGACCAAGGATTTCCGGTCATCCGCGCCCGGCGACCATTTTGCGGACGGACGCTTGCGATGAGGATTTCCCCTGCCGTCCTCAGAACGGCATTTTCATGCCCGGAGGCATCGGCATGCCTGCGGTGACGCTGGCCATGCGACTCTGGGTTTCGGTTTCGACCTTGCGCACGGCATCGTTCATGGCAGCGGCGATCAGGTCTTCCAGCATGTCCTTGTCATCGCCCATCAGGCTGGGATCAATGGTGACACGGCGCACTTCGTGACGACCGGTCATGACCACGCTGACCATGCCACCGCCGGATTCGCCGGTGATTTCCATGCGCGCGATTTCTTCCTGAGTCTTTTGCAGATTTTCCTGCATTTTCTGGGCCTGCTTCATGAGCTGGCCGATACCGCCTTTCATCATGGTGTGAGTTCTCTTTACTAGGGTGTCGGCTAAATGTCGGGTTCAATCAAAGGGGACGTACGCTGTCCTGAAGCAGGCGTGCGTCCACGCGCTCTTCGAGGGCGCGGACCAGCGGGTCGTTGCGCATGGATTCCAGCGCCTCCTCCTGACGCGCCTCAACATGCCGCTGGCGGACCTGGGCCGGGGTCGCCCGCGTTGGCGCACCTTCGACGAAACTCAGGCGCACGTCCAGGTTCAACTGGACGGCAAGGGCCTTGCGGATGGATTCCTCAGTCAGGCTGGAGCGCAGGCTGGCGTGGCTGGGCGGACAACGCAAGCTGACTCTTGAGCCATCTTGCTCGACCCACTCGCAATTTTCCGCCAGTTGCAGCGCCATGCCGCCCAATCCAAGGCGCGGCAGAAGCTGGTGCCAGGCGGCGGCATCCAGGGTCGCGACGGGATTGTCCGGGGTTTCGGACGCGCTCTGCGGGACCGAGCTGGACTGAGCGACCGGCGTGGCGACTTGCGGCAAAGGTTCGGAAATCGCCACCTGCGGAGCCTTGCGCGGCTGGGATGCTGGCGTGGACGAGGGGGCGATGCGCGTCAATTGGGCGGCCATTGGCCCGGACGCCATGCGTGAGGGCGCGGAGCCAGCCTGATCCGCAGGCATGAACGCCAGCATGCGCAGCAGGGTCATTTCGAGTCCGATCCGCGCGCTCGGAGCAAGCGGCAGGTCGCGGCGTCCGTGCAAGGCGATCTGGTAGAACAATTGCACGGCATCCGGCGTGAGGCGCGGAGCAAATTCCTCAACCAGCGCGGGCGAGGCTTCAAACAGTTCGGCGTCCGCTTCCGGCATGAGCTGACGGATGGCGATGGCATGCAGCAGGCCCAATATTTCAGCCAGCACCTCGGCATAATCGGGCGACCCCTGCGCCAGTTGCGCCAAGGCAGTGAAAAGCGCCGCCGTGTCCTGGCTCACCAGCGCATCCATCAGGGCGCGGATGCGGGCCTCGGAGGTCAAGCCCAGCATGGCTCCGACGTCCTCTTCATCCACTATGCCCTGGCCATAGGCGATGGCCTGATCGAGCAGGCTCAGCGCGTCACGCAGGCTACCGTCGGCGGCGCGCGCCAGCAGTTGCAGGGCGGCATCGTCAAAGGAAACGCCTTCGGCGCCCAGCACATGCGCCAGCCGCGCATGAATCATCTTGCGCGGCAGGGCCTTGAGGTGAAATTGCAGGCAGCGCGAAAGCACGGTGACCGGCAGTTTCTGCGGATCCGTGGTCGCAAGCAGGAATTTCACATGCGGCGGAGGCTCCTCCAGCGTCTTCAACAGGGCGTTGAAGCTCGACTTGGAGAACATGTGCACTTCGTCAATCAAATAAACCTTGTAGCGCCCAGCGCTGGGGGCGTACTGCACGTTTTCCAGCAGATCGCGGGTGTCGTCCACGCCAGTACGGGATGCGGCATCAACCTCGATCAGATCGACGAAGCGCCCCTCATCGATCGCCCGGCAGGCCGAACATTCACCGCATGGGTGACTGCCAATACCCTTTTCGCAGTTGAGCGCCTTGGCGAAGATGCGCGCCACGGTGGTCTTGCCCACCCCGCGCGTGCCGGTAAACAGGTAGGCATGATGCAGACGCTCCGCATCAAGCGCGGATGTGAGTGCGCGCAGCACATGCTCCTGGCCGACCATGTCTTCGAAGCGGCGTGGGCGCCATTTGCGCGCAAGGACTTGGTAGGACATTCAGACTCGACCACAGGACTGTGAGGTGCCGGAAGTTTACCCCAGAATGCCCTGACGCGGTCGCGGCAACTAAAAGCATGCGGATGCTGTCATAGGCTGTGACGCAAGCCGACACGGGAGGTGTGCCATGAGCGTGTGGATGTCGAAAAATGTGCCGGTTTCCCTGGGGCTTTCAGCCCTGCTCGCGGGCTGCGCGGTCGCTCCAGTCGAAAGCTATCGGGAGGATCGCTATTACAGCCCCGGTTACGGCGGCACAGTCATCATTGACCGGCGCGACTACGCTCCGCCGCCCGTGTACTACCGCCCGCCCGCACTCGTCATTGAGCCGCCAAGGCATCACCCGCCGCATCGCGCGCACGAGCGCCATCATGACGCCCCGCCGCCCCATGCGCACCGGGACCATGAGCATCGTCACGATCACCACCGCGACCCTCGCCATGACGGGGGCCACGAAAGGGGGCACGAGCGCCGCCCGCCACCGGGCGCGCGCGAGCCTTCGGAGGGAAGACGCGAACAGCGCCGCCACTACGGCGAAGTCGAGCGTCGCTGAGGTTCCGAAAACGGGATTCAAAAAAGGAAGTACGACGAAGTACGACAAAGGGCGGCGAAGCGCACCCGCCACATCCCGGCGCCCGAACGCACCGCTACCGTTGCTTCCTTCCGGACCTGGCGGGGTTTGCGGCTGCTCGTCGCGAGAGGACGAATGCGCCCGCCATTGACGCGGGCTTTGGCGAACACACAGGTCCGCCATATCCAAAATCCCGGCGGCGCCAGGTTTTGAAGAGGTCCGGATGTTAACAGGCATCCCGCCGGGTGTCACGACGAGGGTTGGTCACGCCTCATCGAGCCCAGGCGCACCGGAGCTTGCGATCACACGATTCCGTCCGCCAGTCTTGGCCCTGTAAAGCGCCTGGTCGGCCCTCTCGACCAAGCTTTCCGATGGTTCTCCACCACCGTGATAGCTGGCGATGCCAAAGGAAGCCGTCACTTTGATAGACGCGCCCTGATGCATGACCGGCGTGGACTCAATCTTCACGCGAAGATGCTCGGCTCGCTTGAGCGCCCTCTCCTCATCCATGCGCGGCATGAAGAGGAGAAACTCCTCACCGCCATAGCGGCAGATAATATCCTCCCTGCGCGCACTCCCTCTGAGCATTTTGGCGAAACAACGTATCACATCATCACCGGCGGGATGCCCATACTCGTCATTGATGGCCTTGAAATGATCCAGGTCACACATGATAAGGCTGGCATGGGAGTGTTCGCGCGCGACCCGGCTCAGTTCCCGCCCCAGGGTTTCTTCGAGATAACGACGGTTGTACAGCCCGGTCAGGGCGTCACGTATGGACTGCTCACGCAAGCGATCGCGCAAAACCTGCAATTCACGTTCCGCGCGCACGCGCTCCGTGATATCCAGCACCACGTTAATGAGAATCCGCTGCCCCGTCAGTTCGATGGTATTGCCGTAAACCTCGATCTCGCGCGCCTCGCCTTGACGGGTCAGACCTTGCAACTGGAAATGAACGCGGGTGACTTCACCGAAGGTTCGCCGCCCAAGCAGCTCCGAAAGCATAGGTCGATCCTTCGGCGCGACGATGACGAGCGGATCCATCCCGCGTATTTCATCTTCGTCATAACCGAAGATCTCGTTGAAACGCTGATTGCTGTACGAGTATCGCCCGCCCTCAAGCAACACGATTCCAACCAGGGATTGATCGACGAGGGCCCGGAACCTCGCTTCCGACGCATGCAGTCTGATATTGATGCGTTTGTTTTCGGCGAGTGCCTCCTCCAGCTCCGCGGTGCGCAGGCGAACTTGCTCTTCCAGCATGGCAGCCATCTGGAAAAGGCCGAAATCGGACTCACTCAGAGGCACCCCAAGCTCAGCCCGATCCATGAGGACATTGACCATCTTTTCCAGGCGGGCGATACGGGTCAGCAGGATATCTTCGCGATCATTCATCAATCAGCGCCTTTCCGAAAGCGATCCCCGTAAAGGTCTGATTGACGTGGATGCCCCGGAATTGCTCACCGTGGCTGTTAAATCCAGATACGTTGTTTCCGGTCATCAGACTTTCGATGTCCGGCGTCAGACCCTGCTGTTCGATCGCGGTTTTCCGCAGCACACAATCACATCCGAGCACAAGATCCAGACTGCCGAGCTCTTCACGCAGGTTGAAAAAGGTGCGCTTGAGATCCTCCAGCAAATCTCCATCCCGAGCCAATCGAAGAACAGCGCCCTTTTCAATGGCGCAATAAAATTGCAGCCCTCCATCCGGCAAAACACATTTGACCGAGCGTATGTAATTGACTCCACCGAACATGACGGCAAAAGGTGCGGTGGCAAAATGCCCCGTATCGAGCTCGTCTGGCCGAACCCCCAACAATTCGGCGTAAACATCAACGGCGGGGCGCCCATCGAACTCCCTGACAATGCGCCGATCCGCGTTAGCCTCGGTAACCACTACTCGGTGCGCAGTGGCAATGAAATGATTCGTCATGAATGGCTTGAAGGAGCGCTTCGAGGCCACGAGGGCAAACACCGCAGTCCCTGCATGAAAGCCTCGCTCATCCAGGCACCAGGCATGGGGCGAGGTCGCATCCGTACTAGCCGAGCCTCCAATCAGGGGGATACCTCCCAACGCGGCCTGCAAATATCTTGCGGCGCGTTCTTCCTGGTTTGAGCGCCCGTCAACCAAGAGAAAAGCGAAGGTATTGAAGCTGCTGGCCCAAGGGGCGCGTTCCACCAGTTCGGAGCGGGCATCCGTCACCATGGAGTGAGCATGCGCGGCTGAAAGCGAGGAAAGATCGATCTTCCGGGTGGCCGCGACGAAGAGACCAAGAGGCAATCCAACACCACTCAGCGTGCCGGAGCGATGACCATCGGGCCCCAGTTCTCCGGTCGAGGTGCAACCGATCAGAGGAACCCCGGAAAAGAGTCGGGACGCCTCACGAGCGAGCTCGTCACGCGGGTAGCTTGTCGAGCAAAAGAGGATAACCAAGCCCAGTGGCTCATCGCCCATGCGCTCACGAAGCATGCGGATGGCTTCATGAGCACTGCTGGAGCGGACCTGAACGCGCGGCATACCGGTCGAAGGGTTCATCACAACCATCCTTGGAGTAACTCGCTCTCGCGCCGGACCCAACAAGGCGTTCGCAAATCCGGCTATCGAGCCACGTCAGAACCAGCGCCCTAGAACAGGAAAAGCGGCTCTTGGCCGCTTGTCACTCTTGAAATATGGCGGAGAGAGAGGGATTCGAACCCTCGATACGTTGCCGTATACACGCTTTCCAGGCGTGCTCCTTCAACCGCTCGGACACCTCTCCGGAGATTCGCCGTCCTGGCAAATCAGGTGGCGCACTTTACCCGAATCGATACCGGCGCGCAACGCCTATGGCGCAGTGCGGCGCGGGCGGCAATAATCCCTCGCACTGTCTTTTTGCGAGGAGTCGCCCCCGATGCTGGCCTGTGAACCAACGCGCGAGGCCTTTGAAGCCCGTCCGCTGCTCAAATACATCCTCGCCACGCGACCGCCTTTTTTGCTCGCGGCCTTGATTGCGGCGGTGATAGGGCTCGCAACCGCTGTTTATGCAGGAGCGAGCTTCCATCCATGGCTGGCGGCCATAACTCTGATCGGCGCGGTGACGGTGCATGCCGGTATCAATGTTTTCAACGACTATTACGACGCCCTCAATGGCACGGACGCGATCAACATGGAGCGGCTTTATCCATTCACCGGCGGCAGTCGTTTCATCCAGAACGGTGTGCTCGATGCGAGGGAGACGCGTGATTTCGCGCTGCTGCTGTTCGGTCTGACCGCTTTGATCGGAATCGGGCTGACGGTCTGGACCGGACTCGGACTGGTGTGGGTCGGACTGGCCGGGCTGCTGATCGGCTGGGCCTATTCGGCTCCGCCACTGGCTCTCAATAGCCGGGGGCTGGGCGAGCTGTCTGTCGCGCTGGGTTTCGGCCTGCTGATGCCGCTGGGCGCGGACATGGTTCAGCGGCATGCCTTTGATCCGCTGCCGATGCTGGCCGGGCTGCCCTATGCCTTGCTGGTCGCCAATCTGCTCTACATCAATCAGTTCCCTGACCGTCTGGCGGACGCCGCCGCAGGCAAACGGCACTGGGTTGTGCGCCTGGGGCCGGACAAGGCACGCTGGGGATACATCCTCATGGCGTTGGCAGCCTATGCCATCCTGATCCTGGAGTGGGCTTGGGGCGCGCTTCCGGACTGGGCCCTGCTCGGTCTGTTACCCATCCCCTTGTCGATTTTTGCAAGCCTCGCCCTGCTGCGCCACGCAGCCAGTCCGGACCGTCTGGGCACGGCCATCCGCATGACCATTGCCGCGGCACTGTCCCATGGCGCTTTGTTGAGCCTGGGGCTGGCGCTGGCCGCCTGAGTTCTATTTCGGTTCGAACACCGCGATGGATTCGACATGCGCGGTGTGCGGAAACATGTCCATCACTCCGGCAGCGACCAGTCGATAGCGGTGTTCGTTGACAAGAATGCCCGCATCGCGCGCCAGGGTGGCCGGGTTGCATGACACATAGACGATCCGCCTGGGTTTCATCTTCGCCAGATAGGGCATGATTTCCATCGCACCCGCGCGCGGCGGATCGAGCAAAATTTTGTCGTACTTCTCCTGCATCCAGGCCTGTCTTGGATCAGGCTCGAACAGGTTGCCGACGAAGTGGCGGGTGTTGGCGATACCGTTGTGCTCGGCGCTCTCTTCACCACGCTTGACCATCGGCGCGTCACCTTCCACCCCGATCACCTCCGCCGCGTGCCGGGCAATCGGCAGGGTGAAGTTGCCAAGCCCCGCGAACAGGTCCAGCACGCGCTCTTCGGGCTGCGGGTCAAGCAGTTTGAGGGCGAGATCGACCATCTTGCGGTTGAGTTCACCATTGACCTGGGTGAAATCGACCGGGAGGAAGTCGATCCGTACGTCGTGCGCGGGATGGGCGTAGTACAGCTCGCCCTCCTCCGGCCACAGACGATGCACGCTGTCCGGTCCGGCGGGCTGGAGCAGCAGATGCAGGCCGGTCGTTTTCGCATACTCCAACAGCCGGTTCCGGTCGCCTTCGCTGAGCGGGTCCATGTGGCGAAACACCAGCGCGGTGACGTTGTCACCCACCGCCACCTCGATCTGGGGAATACGGTCCTTGGCATCCATGCCGCCGATCAGGGATGCCAGCTCCTCCAGCCGCTCGCCCACACTCGGGTCCAGCACCTCACAGCGGCTGAGTTCGGCAAGATACGGTGAGCCGCGCTCGCGGAAGCCGACCAGCACCTTGCCTTTCTTGGCGACCCACTTCACGCCCAGGCGCGCGCGGCGGCGGTAACCCCACAGCGGCCCGGTCAGCGGCGGCAGGAGGCTCTCGGGTTCGACCTTGCCAAGCTGGCGCAGGTTGTCCAGCAGCACGCCCTGCTTGGCGTGGATCTGGGCGGTATCGCGCATGTGCTGGAGCGAGCACCCACCGCACAGGCCGAAATGCGGGCAGCGCGCCTCGACCCGATCCGGCGAGGCTTCGAGCACCTCGATGACCTCGCCTTCATCGTAGCGACGATGGGTCCTGGTCAACTTGACCTTGACCCGCTCGCCTAGCAGCGCGCCATCGACGAAGACGACTTTCTCCTCGTGATGCGCGACACCGCGCCCTTCATGGGAAAAACCAGTGATGCTGGCCTCGAAGATCAGGCCTCGACGTTTGTTCGACATGGGTTGCAGCACATGAAATCAGGCGGGGAAGACCCCGGTGGACAGGTAACGGTCGCCGCGGTCGCAAATGATGGTGACAATGATCGCGCCACTGAGGCTCTCGGCCAATTTCAGCGCGGCGGCCAGCGCCCCGCCTGAGGAAATGCCCGCCAGAATACCTTCGCGGTCGGCAAGTTGGCGGGTCATCTCTTCGGCTTCGGCCTGGCTGACATCGATGATCTGGTCGACACGTTTCGGATCGAAAATTTTAGGCATGTAAGCCGCAGGCCAGCGACGAATGCCGGGGATGGACGAGCCCTCGGACGGTTGCACGCCGATGATCTGCACTCCCGGGTTCCGTTCCTTCAGGTAGCGCGAGGCGCCCATGATGGTGCCGGTGGTGCCCATCGAGCTGACGAAGTGGGTGATCTGCCCGCCCGTGCCCTGCCATATCTCCGGGCCGGTGGTCTCGTAGTGCGCCAACGGGTTGTCCGGATTGGAGAATTGGTCCAGCACCCTGCCCTCGCCCCGCGCCTGCATGGCCAGCGCCAGATCGCGCGCGCCCTCCATGCCCTGTTCCTTAGTCACAAGGATCAGCTCGGCGCCATAGGCGCGCATGACCTGGCGGCGTTCGATACTGAGGTTCTCCGGCATGATGAGCACCATGCGGTATCCCTTGATCGCGGCAGCCATCGCCAGTGCAATACCAGTGTTGCCGCTGGTCGCCTCGATCAGGGTGTCGCCGGGACTGATCTCGCCGCGCTGCTCGGCGTGCTCGATCATGGACAGCGCCGGGCGGTCCTTGACCGAACCGGCTGGATTGTTGCCTTCCAGTTTGGCGAGAATGAGATTGTCGTGCCCGGCGGTCAGGTGTTGCAGGCGTACCAGCGGAGTGTGCCCGATGGCGGCGGAGAGGGTGGGCAGGTCATGCGGTTTCATGGCTGTCTCCTGTCAGCGGGTCATGATGACAAAAGCGACGGCGTAATCGGTCTCATCGCTCAGGGAAAGGTGGCAGTCGCGCACGCCGAACGCGGCGGCCAAGGATGCCGCCCGAGCGTCAAGCCGCAGCATGGGCTTGCCCAAGGCATCGTTGCAAACGGCGATGTGACGCAGGGCCAACCCATCGCGAAACCCGGTGCCCAAGGCCTTGGCGGCAGCCTCCTTGGCCGCGAAGCGCTTGGCGATGAAGCGCGCGGGGTCCGTCTGGAGGGCGAGATGCTCGCGCTCATCCTCGGACAAGACGCGCACGGCCAGCGCCATGCCAAAGCGCGCCCACAGCCGCTCCATGCGTGCGATGGCGACGATATCCGTGCCAATGCCGTGAATCATGTGCGCGGTCAAGGCCTGAGAAGGCGTGCTTCGACCATCAGCCGTTTCATCTCGCGTACGGCCTCGCCCAAGCCAGAGAAGATGGCGCGGGCGATGATGGCGTGGCCGATGTTCAGCTCGCGCATGACCGGGATGGCGGCGATCGGCTGGACGTTGTGGTAGTGCAACCCATGTCCCGCATTGACCTGAAGCCCCATTCCGGCGGCATGGATGGCGGCGCGCCGAATGCGTTCAAGCTCCGCCTGCTGGTCCGAGCCGCGGGCTGTTGCGTAATGGCCGGTGTGGATTTCAATCGCAGGCGCACCCGCGCGGGCGGCGGCCTCGACCTGGGCCAGATCCGCATCGATGAATAGGGAAACGCGCACACCGGCTTCACGCAGACGCATGCAGGCATCCTTGATGCGGCTCTCCTGGCCAAGCACGTCCAGCCCGCCTTCGGTGGTCAGCTCTTCGCGCTTTTCCGGCACCAGGCAACAATCCTGAGGCTTGATGCGCTCAGCAATGTCGAGCATTTCCCCGGTGACGGCCATTTCCAGGTTCATGCGCGTTTGAAGCATGCCGCGCAGGATTTCGACATCGCGATCCTGAATATGGCGTCGGTCCTCGCGCAGGTGCAGGGTGATGCTGTCCGCCCCGTGCTGCTCGGCCAGCAACGCCGCGTGTATCGGTTCCGGGTAGATCTCGCCGCGTGCCTGGCGCACGGTGGCGACGTGATCGATATTGAGACCAAGCAGAATGTCGGAATGATGCACGATGGTGAACTCGCTCAAGGTTCATGTGTAACGCGGGCGCTGGCCGACAGCAACTCGCGCGAACGCAGAGGCTGCGGACCGAGATGCGGCGCCAGCAGGGCATGCAGGATCAGACGGATCTCGCGCTGGGTCGCAGGTTCGGCATAACGCCCCTCGGCCAGGTGAAGCAGGCTTGCGCCGCGCATGACCGCTGGGTTTGACGTGAAGGTGCGCCGGATCCCGTGTTCGGGGTGGACATGATACATGGCTTCCGCATCGACAGGCTGCGCATCCTCATCGCATTGCCAATCCGGAGCCCAGCCTAGCTCTTCCAGAACGGATCGCTCGAAGGCGCGCAGAACGGGCGCTTCCGGGCCGCCCCCGGCAAGAGCGAACAATGCATCGGCATAGGCATCGAACAGGTCCGGATGCGCATCCTCACGTGGCAGCAAACGCATCAACAACTCGTTCAGATAGTAGGCGCAGGCCAAAGTGCGGCCCGTCAGGGGCGGCAGGATGGATAGCTCTTCGACGCCGCGCAGTTGAGCGAGTTCACCGCGTCCGCCAATATCCAGCCAGAGTTTGCGGAAAGGTTGCAGACGCGCGCGCTGCTGGGCATGCCGCCGCGCGCCGCGTGCGATGACGCCACGTCGACCATCTTCGCGCAGGAACACCTCAAGCAGCAGACTGGTATCCCGCCAGGGGCGGGCGTGCAGGATGAACCCGTCCCGCCCCCTCGCCTGCCTATCCACGATCAGGCGTCGCCGTAACCCAGCGCTCGCAGGGCGCGTTCGTCGTCCGACCAACCGCCCTTGACCTTGACCCAAAGGCGCAGGAAAACTTTCTGGCCGAGCAGATTCTCAAGGTTGATGCGCGAACGCCGACCGATTTCCTTGAGCATTTCGCCATCCTTGCCGATCAGGATGGCCTTCTGGCCCTCGCGTTCCACCCAGATCAGCGCGTCAATGCGGATCAGGTTGCCGTCAACGACGTAATTCTCGATCTCGACGGTCACTCCGTAAGGCACCTCGGCATGGGCCATGCGCGTGATTTGCTCGCGGATGAACTCGGCGGCGATGAAGCGTGAACTGGCCGTGGTCAGCGTATCTTCATCGTAGGCCGCAGGACCTTCCGGCAAGCGCTCGGCAACAGCCGCCTCCAGCCGTGCGAGATTGCTGCCCTTACGCGCGGAGATGGGAATGATCTCGACGAACGGAAAGCGTCCGGAGACGTCCTGGAGAAAGGGCAGGAGCGCTTCCTTGTCAGCTTGCAGATCGACCTTGTTGACCGCGAGGATGACCGGCGCCTGAACGTTTCGCAGCCGATCCAGCACGGCAGCGTCCTCCTCCGTCCAGCGCATCCCCTCAATCAGGAACACGACCACGTCCACGCCCTCCAGAATGCCTTGCGCGGCGCGGTTGAGCACGCGGCTCATGGCGCGCCCGGTATCTTTGTGCAGGCCCGGCGTATCGACGTAGAGAATCTGCGCCCCGGGCAGGGTCTTCACCCCAATGATGCTGTGCCGCGTGGTCTGCGGCTTGGGCGCGGTGATACTGATCTTCTGGCCGATCAGTGTATTGAGCAGGGTGGACTTGCCGACGTTCGGACGGCCCACTATGCCGACATGCCCGCAACGGAAACTCATAGGCCGGTTTTTCCAGGTTGAAGGATGGCGAGCGCCGCCTCAGCGGCGGCCTGTTCGGCGCGACGACGGCTAGTGCCGCGCCCTACGGTCGGGGCCTCCAGGCCCTCGATCCGGCATTCGACAACAAAAGTCTGGGCATGCGCCTGACCGACGGTCTGCCTGACTTCATACTCGGGCAAAGGGCGCTGGCGGCCTTGAAGCCACTCTTGCAGCCGCGTTTTCGGGTCTTTCTGGCCCGCTTGGGCGGGCAGGTTTTCGAGGCGATCACGATAGAGCCGGAGCACGAGAGCTCGCGCCGACTCAAACCCGCTGTCCAGGTAAACGGCGCCGATGATGGCTTCGAAGGCATCAGCCAGGGTCGAGCCCCGGCGATGGCCGCCAGACTTGAGTTCGCCACTGCCCAGGGTGAGGTAATCGCCAAGCTTCAACTCGGCGGCCAGCTCCGCCAGGGTGTCCTCGCGCACGAGGCTGGCCCGGTAACGGGACAACTCGCCCTCGCTGGCATGCGGTCGGCGGGCGTACAACTCATCGGCGATGACGAAGTTGAGCAGCCCGTCCCCCAGAAACTCCATCCGCTCGTTGTGCTTGCCGCCAACGCTGCGATGGCGCAACGCAAGCTCAAGCAGTGCCATGTCCTTGAATTCGTGCTCCAGCAGAGCGGACAGGCGGACCAGCAGATCACTCATGCTTAGCGAACGGTGGCCGTGTGACTGAAGCTCGCCACCGCGTCCAGATTGCCCATGATGGGTGCGCGCAACTCGTACTGAAGGGTGACACGCTTTCCGCCGCCGGACGATGCGTCGATCTTGATCGAGGAGAGATCAAAATGCTGATATTCCATCTGATTGATGTCCATGCGGTTCTGGATGAAACGCACGACCTCCTGGCGCCCCATGCTGCCATCGCCGTTCTTTTCCAGCGCCTTGAAAATGCTCTCCATCTTCTGCCCATCGATATAGAGCGGCAGAATCCTCAGTCCCGCAACAATAAGCAAACCGAAGATCGAAGCCATGAACATCATGCCGATCAAGGTCATGCCACGCTGTTTAGCCAGACTCATCATGAATACTCCCTGTTCAGTGAATTGAAGTGCCGATGCGTCCGAGGTCCAAATGCACGCCCTCGCCATCGAAATGCATCCAGACCAGCATAGCGCGCCCGACGAGATTTTCCTCGGGCACGAAACCCCAGTAACGGCTGTCATTGCTGTTGTCGCGGTTGTCACCCATCACGAAAAAGTGCCCCTTGGGAACCAGCACTTCCCCCTCGGGGCCCTTCGCCCCGGGTTGTTGCAGGATGGCGTGCTTAACCCCTTCCAGGTCTTCATGCAGGATGCGCGCACCCACCATGCGCCCTTGCGGGCCATCGCCGGGATAGATGCCATCCGCCTCCTGCGCCATGGGCTGGCCGTTGATGAAGAGTTGCTTGTTTTCATAACGGATGCGATCACCCGGCAGGCCGACGATGCGCTTGATGTAATCGACTTCGGGCTGCTGCGGGTACTTGAACACGACCACATCGCCGCGTCTGGGATCGCCGAGCGAGAGGAGCTTGGTGCGCAACACGGGCAGACGCACGCCATAACTGAATTTATTGACCAGAATGAAGTCCCCGACCTCCAGGGTAGGCATCATCGAGCCCGAGGGAATTCGAAACGGCTCCGCCACGAAGGAGCGCAGCAGGAGCACGACCAGCAGCACGGGAAAAAAGCTGCGCGCATATTCAACCAGCAGCGGCTCCTTGCCCTCCTGCGCTTCGCGAGCCTTGCGGAAATACAGCCTGTCGATCGCGACGATGACGCCGCTGACGAGTGTGGCAAGGACAAGAATCAGTTCGAAATTCATGGTTTGAGGACTTACTTGTTTTCCATTTGCAATACAGCGAGGAAGGCTTCCTGCGGCACCTCGACCCGACCGATCGACTTCATGCGCTTCTTGCCTTCCTTCTGCTTGTTGAGCAGCTTTTTCTTACGCGAGACGTCACCACCATAACATTTTGCAAGAACATTCTTGCGCAAAGCCTTGATATTAGTGCGTGCGATGATCTTGCCGCCGATAGCCGCCTGTATGGGCACTTCGAACTGCTGCTGCGGAATCAGCTCCTTGAGCTTCTCGCACAGCTCGCGCCCGCGAGGCTCGGAGAACTGACGATGAACGATCATGGACAAGGCATCCACCGGTTCGCCGTTGATCATCACGTCCAGCTTGACCAGAGGAGCGCCCTGAAAGCGCAGGAAGTTGTAATCGAACGAAGCGTAGCCGCGACTGACCGATTTAAGCTTGTCGAAGAAGTCCATGACCACCTCGGCCAGAGGCAGCTCGAACTTGAGCGAGACCTGGTTGCCAAGGTAGAGCATCTGTTTCTGCACGCCGCGCTTCTCGATGCACAGGGTGATGACGTTGCCCACGTATTCCTGGGGCATCAGGATGTTGGCCTCGATGATCGGCTCGCGCATCTCGGCGATGTTGGTCGTCGGCGGCAGATCGGCGGGGTTGTGGATGTGCAGGGTTTCGCCGTGCGTGGTTTCCACCTCGTAGACCACGGTCGGCGCGGTGGTGATCAGATCCAGGTTGTATTCACGCTCCAGGCGCTCCTGGATGATCTCCATGTGCAGCAGGCCAAGGAAGCCGATGCGGAAGCCGAAGCCCAGCGCCTGCGAGACTTCCGGCTCGAAGTGCAGCGCCGCGTCGTTCAGGCGCAGCTTGCGCAGCGCCTCGCGCAGGTTCTCATAGTCTTCGGATTCGACCGGATAGAGGCCCGCGAACACGCGCGGCTGGACTTCCTTGAAGCCCGGCAGCGCCTCCTCGGCGGGGGTCTCGAAATCGGTGATGGTATCGCCGACCTTGGCCGCGTCGATTTCCTTGATGCCCGCGATCATGAAGCCGACTTCACCGGTCTTCAGCACCTCACGGTCGCGGCGCTTGGGGGTGAACACGCCGACCTTGTCCACGTTGAACACGCCGCGCGTACCCATCATGCGGATCTTCTGTTTGAGACGCAGCTCACCGTCCACGATGCGCACCAAAGCCACCACGCCGACGTAGTTGTCGAACCAGGAGTCGATGATGAGCGCCTTGAGTGGGGCGTCTTCCTTGCCGGTCGGAGCGGGGATGCGCCTGACCAGCTCTTCCAGCAGCTCCGGCACGTTGAGACCGCTCTTGGCTGAAACGCGCACGGCATCACTGGCGTCGATGCCAATGATGTCACCGATCTCCTTGCTGACGCGGTCGGGGTCGGCATTCGGCAGATCCATCTTGTTGAGCACCGGCACGACTTCCAGGCCCAGATCGATAGCCGTGTAGCAGTTGGCGACCGACTGGGCTTCCACCCCCTGGGACGCATCCACCACCAGCAGCGCGCCCTCGCAGGCGGCGAGCGAGCGGGAGACCTCATAGGAAAAGTCCACATGGCCCGGCGTGTCGATCAGGTTCAGTTCGTAAACCTGACCATCGCGCGCCTTGTAGTCAAGCGAAACGCTCTGGGCCTTGATGGTGATGCCGCGCTCGCGTTCGATGTCCATGGAATCGAGCACCTGCGCCTCCATCTCGCGCGCTTCCAACCCGCCGCAAAGCTGGATCAGACGGTCGGCCAGGGTCGATTTTCCGTGGTCGATGTGGGCGATGATGGAAAAGTTGCGGATGTGGGCTTGATCCATGACGGGCGGAAACTGCTGGGCAAAGAGGCGCGGAGTATATCACCGGATGGCAGGCCCGGATGGAATGGCTTGCGGGCCGTACCGCAGGCGCACATGTACCTTCATCCCGCGCGAAGGCGGGGGATTCCGTTGTTCAGGCGCGTCGGCATGGCCGGTGCGACAGGCGCCTCGCGCGGAACCGTGGCTTCTGCGGAGTCCGGGGTTTGCGACACCTGGATACGCAGGGTCACGAACTTCCGCTCGCGCGCCACGATGACCTTCGCCTCGTCGCCAGGTTGAAGCTGACCGATGAGCATGGGCAGGCTGCTTGCATCGGTCAGCGAGTCGCCGTTGACTTCAAGAATCACGTCTCCAGGCAGCAATCCGGCGCGCTCGGCGGGCGTATCCGGCAGCACCCTCACCACCAGCGCGCCGACTGGCCTATCAAGGCCGAAGGCGGCGGCCAGATCGCGATCGATGTCCTGCACCTGCACACCGAGAAAACCGCGCGAGACGTGCCCGTGTTTCTTGAGCTGCTCGGCCACATCAAGCGCCATATCGATCGGAATGGCGAAGGAAAGCCCCATGTAGCCGCCCGATTCGGTATATATCTGGGCGTTGATGCCGACGACTTCGCCACGCATGTTGAACAGTGGGCCGCCCGAATTGCCCGGATTGATCGCCACATCGGTCTGGATGAAGGGCACATAGGTCTGGTTATCGTCGTTCGGTATGCCACGCCCCTTGGCGCTGACAATACCGGCCGTGACCGAGTGGTCAAACCCGAAGGGCGTGCCGATGGCCAGCACCCACTCGCCAACCTTCAGCTTGTCGACGCTGCCAAGGCGTACATTCGGAAGATCCTGCGCGTCCACTTTGAGCAAGGCGATGTCGCTGCTCGCGTCCTGCCCCACCACGCTTGCGACCAGTTCGCGCCGATCCGAAAGCCGCACAATGATCTGCTCGGCATCCGCGATGACGTGCTGGTTGGTCAGAATGTATCCGTCCCGATCCAGGATGAAACCGGAGCCGAGAGAGCCGTCCTGGGGCTCGTCCTGGCCGCGCCCCTCGCCTTCGGGCGCGCCGAAGAAGTGTTCGAACAACTCGCCAAGCGAGGAGCCTTCGGGAAATGGGCTGGCGCTCGCGCCCAGGCTGTCGTCGCCGCGCACCGTGGTGCTGATATTGACCACCGACGGCGCATTGCGCTCGACAAGATCACTGAAATCCGGCAGGGCCTGGGGCGTTTTCGAACATGCCGTCAGGACGCACGCCAAACCAAGACTGGAAAGCAGGAGAAAAATACGCATGGATCAAGGCCTGGAGCAAAGGGAGACAGGCATCGCCACGGTTGACTCAACGCGCGCGAGGATACGCGCCTGAGTCTGGGGGCCGATCAGCCTCCGCGCAAGGGGCCGCATCAGCATCAAGCTGGCGACAAGGCCGAGAACGCCTGCGAGCAACGTCACGCCCTCTCCCCAGCGCCGCGCAAGCAGCATGCCTCCGATCAGACCCAGCAAGGGCAGCCCGTACAGCATCAGCGAAGCCCGCAACATGCCTTCCTCCGGAAGACCGACGATAACGTCCTCGCCCACACCCACACCCACATCGTCCCGCGCCAGAATCCTGTCGAATCGACCCTGCCCGGTCAGTGCGTCGCCGAACAGAGCCGTACCGCAATGACCTTTGGAGGCGCAAGCGCCGCATGCCGACTGACGAACACTTTCCACCCAGACGCCACCCTCTTCGATGGCGACGACGCGTCCGCGCGCTTCCAGCATCAGGGCTTCGCCCGCTCACGGACGGGAATCGGGCGCAGGCCGTCAAGAATCATCCGGATGGCAGCATCAGGAGCCTCGCCGATGCCGGTCATGATGTGCTGTTCGGTTTCGCGCACCAGCCTATGCATCGCGCCCGTCGGGGGCACGGCGCGAGCCTGGCGCTCATTCCTGGGCTCGATGAAGATGGACAGGCTGTTCAGCCCGTCGGTATAGACCAGATGCTCCAGTGGATAGCCCAGGCGCGGGTGCGGACGCTCGGCGGCCAACGCGAGTTTGTAACCCGGTGGCAGGCCGGTGGCGTCCCAACGCGGCTGGAATGGAACGGAAGCTGCCATTATCGGCTCATCGACTTCGCGGAAACCCTCAAGATCCGTGCTGGTGCGCAGAGCCTCCTCACCCATGCCAGGATCAAGGCGGAGACTCACGAACTGATTCATTTCAAGGCGACGATCACCATCCATCACCTCCAATCGAAGCAGCATGCCGCTTGGCTCGTGGACGCAGAGCCGGTAGCCAAGCCGGTAGGCGTCGCGGGGCGCGATGCGAATGACCTGACAGGCGATTCCGGCGACACGCGAGGTTTCCGCGAGGGAAAAATCGTAGAACGATGAGAGATGGCTGGTTTCCGCGAAGCGCGCGGGGGAGAGCTGGCCGCGCCAGGAGGGCGTCCAACCGCGCACCACGAGCCGGGAATTCGGCCAGATGCAGGTGCAGCGATCCCCCTCGTGCACGACTTCGCGCGGGGGGCCATCCAGGCTGACAAGGCGCTCGCGCTCGCCACGTTCGGCGTCATGCAGGTGGAAGATGCGCATGTTACGCACCACATCGCCCTGCGCGTACATCAGCACGCCTTCGTAGTTGACGGTGCGCATGGTCGTCGCCATGCGTTGCAAAAGCTCTTCGGACGGCGACATCGCATGCGCCAGGGGAGTCATGGCCAGCCATGCGCCCAGTATCAGCGGGCGCGCGTATCGGGTCAGAAAAGAGCTTGCTTGCATGGGGGATCAGGGACGTTCGTAGGCGACCAGACGGACATTGGATGACATAGAGGCCATGGCGCCGCCCTCAGCATAGGTCAGATGCTGCATCAGATAGGGATCGGGCATGGCATCCTCATCCTGCGCGGCGGCATGCCCGACCTTCGCGGGCGGCGGGGTAAGGGCGACGAAAGAGGGATCAGGGGCATTGCGGCCTGGCGATGCGAGAAGCACCACCACACCCACTACAAGCACGGTCAGCGCCATGCCGAGGGCCGGCATTCGCCAGCCGCCAATCCAATCCTGGAGCATGCGCTCCAACCGCAGGCCGAAGGGTTCGGCGGGGCGCGTCCCGATGACGATGGGAGCCTCCGAACGCTCTTTGCGGATTCCAGCCATCACTCCAGCGCTGAGGTCACGCCCCGAAGGAAGGCCCGCGCTTTCGCCGCGCATCGCCATGCCGATCAGGGCATAACGGTCCAATCGCGCGCGGGCGACAGGGTCGTCACGCAGACGATCCAGCAGCAGATCGGTCTCACGCGTGTTCAGAGCGTCATCCAGCAAGGCGGATACATGCTCTTCGGTGCTCGGTGTATGGTTCATAGCTTTAATCTCCCCGCCTGACTGGATTCAATCCAGCAAGGGCTGCAAGCGCTTGTCGATCGCTTCACGCGCGCGGAAGATCCGCGAACGCACGGTACCAATGGGACACCCCATCACTTCGGCGATATCCTCGTAGCTGAGTCCTTCCAGTTCGCGCAGCGTGATGGCGGTGCGCAGATCCTCGGGCAGGTCGGCGATGGCCTGCATCACGACCCGGTGGAGCTCATCTCCAAGCAGTTCCCCTTCCGGGGTATCGACTGTGGTCAATCCAGGCTCGCCCGCATATTGATCGGTCTCGTCGGCATCCAGATCGACGGTATAGGGAATGCGGTTCTGCGACACCAGATGATTCTTGGCGGTATTCACTGCGATCCGGTAGATCCAGGTGTAGAACGCACTCTCGCCGCGAAACCCCGGCAAGGCTTTCCAGGCCTTGATGAAACTTTCCTGGGTCAGATCCATCGCTTCGTCCATGTCGCGCACGTAGCGCATGATGAGCTTGAGCACCTTGTGCTGGTATTTGCGCAGCAGCAACTCGAACGCGCGTTCATCGCCCTGCTTGGCGCGCATGACAAGTTGTTGATCGGTCGGACTGGACGACGACATGCCTGCTGCATTCCTGAATCAACCCCCGCGAGAGTCAACCTGATGTGGGGGTAGACGCGAACGGGGCGGGAAGGTTCCGTAACGGCGCAAATGCCGATAATGTTGGGATCATACAACGGAAATGAAGCAAATATGGCCGCCCTTCCCTACAACCCCGCCCGTCACGCTTACGATGTCCTGATTCTTGGCAGTGGTGCGGCCGGACTGACCTGTGCGCTCAACCTCCCCGCCGGATTGCGGGTGGCCGTGCTGGCCAAGAACGCTCTGGACGAGGGCAGCACGCAATGGGCCCAGGGAGGAATCGCGGCGGTACTGGACCCTATGGATCGGGTTTCTGACCACGTCGCGGACACCCTTGACGCCGGTACGGCCCTGCCAGACAAGGCCGTGGTTGAGCGCATCGCCAGCGAGGCGCCGCAGATGATCGCCTGGCTTGAACGACTGGGGATGCCCTTCACCCGCGAGAAGGGCAAGCTCCACCTCACCCGCGAGGGCGGCCACGGTCATCGCCGCGTCGCGCATGCCCAGGACGCCACCGGCGCGGCCTTGCAGGCAACCCTGCTGCGCACCGCGCGCACCCGCAAAACCCTGACTCTGCTCGACAACCATACCGCGGTCGATCTCATCACCACCCAGCGACTGAACATGGCAGGTAACCGCTGCGTCGGCGTCTACGCTCTCAACCGCCTCAGCGGGCATGTTGAAGCTTTGCGTGCGCGCTTTGTCGTGCTCGCCACCGGCGGCGCCAGCAAGGTCTATCTCTATACCACCAACCCCGACGGTTCCACCGGCGACGGCATCGCCATGGCCTGGCGTGCGGGTTGCCGGGTAGCGAACATGGAATTCATCCAGTTCCATCCCACCGCCCTGTATGAACCACGCGCCAAGACTTTTCTGATCTCCGAAGCCGTGCGCGGCGAGGGTGGACGCCTGCTTCTGCCAGATGGAACGCCCTTCATGCATCGCTACGACGCACGCGGCGAGTTGGCCCCGCGCGACATCGTCGCACGCGCCATCGACCATGAGATGAAGCGGTTGGGCCTGGACTGCGTCTACCTGGACATCAGCCACAAATCGCCCGAATTCGTGCGCGAGCACTTCCCTACCATCTACGCCCGCTGCCTGGAATACGGCTACGACATCACCCAGCAACCCATTCCCGTGGTGCCCGCCGCGCATTACACCTGCGGCGGGGTGATGGTGGATGCGAGGGGGCGCACCGACATCGACCGCCTCTATGCCATCGGAGAATGCAGCCACACCGGCCTGCACGGGGCTAACCGGCTGGCCAGCAACTCCCTGCTGGAGTGTCTTGTTTACGGTCGCGCCGCCGCGCGCGACATCGCCACGCGCATGCAGGAGGCCGCGCCCCTGCCGGAAGTGCCTGAATGGGACGAGAGTCAGGTCACGGATTCAGATGAAGAGGTGATCGTCAGCCACAACTGGCACGAGCTGCGGCAAACCATGTGGGACTATGTCGGCATTGTGCGCACCACCAAGCGCCTGGAGCGCGCGCTCAATCGCATCGACCTGCTCAAGCGTGAGATTGACGAGTACTACGGCAACTTCCGCGTCACTCACAACTTGATCGAGCTGCGCAATCTTGTCGTGGTGGCCGAACTCATCGTGCGCTCGGCCATGGCGCGAAGGGAGAGCCGCGGACTGCATTACATCCTCGACTATCCCGCGCTCCAGCCGGGCGAACCGCTCAGCACAGTGCTGACGCCCGAACCTCCAGCGCCGTATCAGGATGCCGAGAAGTCTCATCCTTGAGGTTTTCAGTCATGCCAAGTCCTGCACACGCACGGACCGCCCCGATCTGGCGCGAACTCAGTCCTCACCCAGGCTCTTTTCCACCACTTCGCGCAATTCCAGCGAAATGCTGCCGGCCGCCATGTCCCTGAGCGTGGCGCGCATCGACTCACGGCGGTGAGCATCGAAACGCCGCCATTGCTGAAACGCACCGGCCATGCGCGCAGAGACCTGCGGATTGAGGGCGTCCAAGGCCAGCACCTGTTCCGCCACGAAGCGGTAGCCCGATCCATCGTGTGCATGGAAGCCGACCGGATTGGCACGGGCAAAGCCGCCGATCAGGGCGCGGGCTTTGTTGGGATTGCCCAGACTGAAGGCGGGATGGCCCATCAAGCGCTTGACCTCGTCCAGAGCGCCGTCGAGCGGACTGGTGGCCTGGATGGAGAACCACTTGTCCATCACCAGCGCTTCGTTGATCCAGCGCTGTTCGAAGGTGTCCAGAACCTCCCGTCGGTCGGCGCAATCGGTGTGTGCGAGGACCTGCAAGGCAGCGAGCACGTCGGTCATGTTGCCGCCCGCGCGGAACTGATGAGAGGCCAGGGCATGATGGGATTCGTTGCCCAGCGCCATCAGCAGGTTGAGGGAGAGGTTTTTCAGGCGACGGCGACCGATGGCCTCGTTGTCTGGCCGGTAGGAGCCCTTGTCCTGCATGCCGTGGTAGAGCGCGAGCAGACTCTCCTCCCAAGCCTCGGCCAGGGCGCGTTTGAGGGCGTCGCGCGCGGTGTGGATGGCGACCGGATCCACAACCTCGCACTGATCGGCCAGCCAGGATTCGCTTGGCAGGGTGAGCAGGTCGGCCTTCATGCGCGGGCTGATGCGCACGTCGTGCAAAGCATGTCCGTATGAAGCCGCGAGTCTGGCGTCCAGCGTCAGCGGGCGCTCGTTGCGGACATCCTCGATCATGCCCAGCAACACGCGGGTCATCAGGCGCTGGGCCGCCTCCCAGCGGTTGAAGTCGTCGCCATCATGCGCCATGAGGAAAGCGAGTTCCTCGTCGTCGTAGGGGTATTCCAGCCTGACGGGGGCGGAAAAGCCGCGCAGCAGGGAGGGTACGGGGCGCTCCGCGATGCCCTCGAACACGAAGCGCTGTTCGGACTGACTCAGCTCCAGCACCTGGGCGGCCAACGTCTTCCCCTGCGCATCAAGCAGGGCCATGTCCACCGGAATGACGAACGGATGCTTGACCGGCTGGCCGGGTGTGGGCGCGGTGTGCTGGCGCAGGCTCAAGGTGTAGCGGCGGGCGACGGCGTCGTACTCGCCCGAGGCCTCGACGCGCGGCGTGCCGGCCTGCACGTACCAGCGACGGAACTGGGTCAGATCACGACCCGAGGCGTCTTCCATGGCCTTGACGAATTCTTCGATAGTGACAGCCTGACCGTCATGGCGTTCGAAGTAGAGGTCGCTGCCTTTGCGGAAGGTCTCCCAGCCAAGCAGGTTCCTGAGCATGCGCACCACTTCCGCGCCCTTGTTGTAGACGGTGCTGGTGTAGAAATTGTCGATCGCCTGGTACTCGGGCGGCTGCACCGGATGGGCCAGCGGACCGGCATCCTCCGGGAACTGCCAGGTGCGCAGGACGTTGACGTCCTCGATGCGCTTGGTGGCGCGGGCGCCCATGTCGGCGGAAAACTCCTGGTCGCGAAAGACGGTGAAGCCCTCCTTGAGCGAGAGCTGGAACCAGTCGCGGCAGGTCACCCGGTTACCCGACCAGTTGTGGAAGTACTCGTGCGCGATGACGCTCTCGATGCCCTCGTAGTCGGCGTCGGTCGCCACTTCAGGACGCGCCAGCACGTACTTGGCGTTGAAAATGTTAAGGCCCTTGTTTTCCATCGCCCCGGCGTTGAAGTCCTCGACGGCGACGATGATGTAGCGCTCCAGATCGTACTCGCGCCCGTAGGTCTCCTCATCCCACTTCATCGCCTTGTGCACGGACTGCATGGCGTGGCCCAGCTTGTCGGCGTTGTGATGCTCGGCGTAGATCTCAAGCCCCACCTCGCGTCCGCCCATGGTGACGAAGCGGTCCTTCAGCACGCCCAGGTCACCCGCCACCAGGGCATAAAGATAGGTGGGTTTTGGGAAGGGGTCATGCCACACGGCCTGCTTGCGCCCATCCTCCAGCACGCTCTCTTCGACCAGGTTGCCGTTGGAAAGCAGCACCGGATAACGCGCCGGATCGGCCATGATGCGGGTGGTGTGGATGGACAGCACATCCGGACGATCCAGGCTGTACATGATGCGGCGGAAGCCTTCCGGTTCGCACTGAGTGGTGAACACGCTCTTGGAGAGATAAAGCCCCATGCAGGTGGTGTTGACCGAAGGACGAATGCGGGTGCTCAGGTTCAGCACGCAGCGCGCGGGCAAACCATGCAGGATCAGCCCGCCGTCCTCGTCGATCTGAAATTCATGCGCATCCAAAGGGCGGTCATCGAGCGCGATACGAACCAGCTCAAGCGCCTCGCCATCCAGCCGCAGAGGAAGGGCGCTCTCACCCGCCCGTTCGAGATGGAGTACGCCATGGACCAGGGTGGATTCGGGGTCCAGTTCGAATGTCAGCTCGATGCGCGGCATGCGCCAGGCGGAAGCTTGGTAATCGGCAAGACGAATGGTGCGGTCAACAGTGCTCATGAAGGCTCGGGATGGTGTAAGTCGCGGGTCTCGGAAGTATACCCGCGTTGCGCCCGCCGGGGCCGACGACCATAATCCCGGCCTTCCTCAACGCACCAATCTTTCGCCATGTGGTTTCGCGCCCTCAGTCTGTTCCCCTGCAATGCCCCCCTGCCGTTCGGTTTCGAAACGCTGGAGACTTCCCTTGCCGACCAGCCTTTCCGCCCCTGTGGCACGCTTGAACTGGCCAGCGCGGGTTTCGAACCTACCCTGGGCGCCAAGGCTGCGGCCTTCGTCCATGCCGCCGAAGGCGTGTGGACGCTGCGCTGGGTGAACGAGGAAAAACGCCTTCCGGGTGGCTATGTGCGCGACCAATTGGCCGAAAAGATCGCCGAATTCGAGCAACGCGAGGGCCATGCCCCCGGCTCGCGCGACAAGAAGGATTTGCGCGAAGGCATCGAACACGCGCTCATTCCGCGCCTGATCCCGCGCCGCCGCCGGATGTTTGCCAGCATCGACAGCGAACGCGGCTGGGTGATCGTCGATGCCGCCGC
This sequence comes from Pseudomonadota bacterium, assembly GCA_040756355.1. GTDB lineage: Bacteria > Pseudomonadota > Gammaproteobacteria > Halothiobacillales > Halothiobacillaceae > Thiofaba. Next base: position 186,910 of record JBFLZK010000020.1, read on the forward strand.
CGACAAGCAGGCCGAATCACTGCTGGGCGCCATACGCCAGGCCACGGGTTCGCTGCCTGTCGCCCCTTGGCGCACGCAGGACGACTGGAGCGCAACCATGACTCGCTGGCTGGAAACCCGCGAGCTTCCAGAGGGTTTTGAACTGGACCAAGCCTGTGTGCTCACCGCGCAAGACGATGAGGGCGGCAGCGCGACCCTGCGCAAACATGACCTAACCGTGGACGAGGTCAAGGCTCATCTTGCGGCAGGCAAGCGCGTCACCCGCCTGGGCTTGATCTGGCGTGAGCGCATGCACTTGGTGCTGGATGCCAAGGGCGTGTTGCGCGGCCTGAAGCCGACCGACACCCTGCTCGAACCCCTGGAACAGGCCGATGACGACGATGCTCTGGCGCGCATGGACCAGACCCTGGCTCTGCAAGGCCTGACCCTGCGCGCCCTGCTGGATGATCTTAATGCCGCGCTTGGCGGCATGGCGCAACGCATTTCCTGACCAGACAGGCCTGACCTGACAGGAGATCGCTGAAAAACTCCAAGGACGAATTTTTCAGCATCGCCATGGAGCGCGCGACAAAAGCTCGCTTAGAAGGCCAATCGTCCACTCAACGTATTGGGGATGCCCTCACCCCTGGCCTCCATCCTCAAGGTAGAGGGAGTCCGCCCGGCGCAGGCTTTCACTCGTGTCGCCCAACAAAAAGGCGCCTTGGCCAAACGGCTAGCCTCGAAGAAAGTTTGGGCGAGTCTGATGGAAAAAAGCCAAGACCCCACAGCTCGCGAGGCTGTCATAATTGCGTGACTGGCGGCATATAGTCTCCGGAGGCCATCTTCGGAGAGCCGTCCATGACAGCCGAACTCGCCGATCGTCATGCCGAACTGAATCGCATTCTTGGCGAGGGGCTTCTCGATATCCTTTTCCACCCGATCGTGCGCACGCGCGATCACAGCATCCTTGGCTATGAGGCTCTGGTGCGGGGGCCGCGCAAGGGGCCGTTGCACACTCCCATCGAGCTGTTCGCCGAAGCGGAACGCGCGGGACGCATGGTTGAACTCGATCTCTTGTGCCAACGTCACGCCATCCAGGCCTTCAGCCGACTTGGACTGGAAGGGCGCCTGTTCATCAATCTCCTGAGCGACACACTCGCCCAAACCGAATCCATTCTGGAGCATCTACAGGAAGCCTTGCGCGGCACACAAGTCGAAAGCCGCCAGATCGTGCTTGAGCTGACCGAGCACCAACCCCTGCCCGCCCACGAAGACATCATTCGCATCCTTCAGCGCCTACGCCTGGCGGGTTTCGTGCTGGCATTGGACGACGTTGGCGGCGGACATAACGGCCTTCGTCTGTGGCACGCCTTGTTGCCGGATTTCATCAAGATCGACCGCCACTTCATTCATGGCCTGAATTCCGACCCTGCCCGGCGCAAGTTCGTTTCCGGAATGGCCGACCTCGCCAACCGACTCGGCAGCCAGATCATCGCCGAGGGCGTTGAGGAACTCTCCGAACTGGACTGGCTGGCATCCTTCGATGTCCCCCTCGCGCAAGGTTTTCTGTTCGGCGTGCCGCTGGCAGAACCACGCCGCAAGATCGTGCTGTCCGATCATCAACCCGATCAACGTCTGGCGCGTCTGCACCACAAACGTAGCCGCAGCCTGGATGCCCTTGTCCGTCACTGCGAACCGCTGACCCCGGACACCACGGTCGATACCGCGGGCGCGCGCTTCATCGACAATCCGACCGAGCGCTACGTTCCCATCATCGACAAGGGCGAGCCGATCGGCATGCTCTGGCGTACCTCGTTCATGAACATGTACGCGCGCCGCTTCGCGCCCGAATTGCATGGACGCAAACCAATCTCGCAATTCATGGACCGGACCATTCATGTGGGCGATGTACGCCTGAGCCTGGAAACCATCAGCCGCCGCATCACCCAGTCAGCCAGCGAAGAAATCGCCGAGGCTTTCATCATCACCCGTGAAGGCAAGTATCACGGCGTCGGCGAGGTCAAGGAGCTTCTGCGTGCGCTGACTGACCTGCAAATGCGTAACGCGCGCCATGCCAACCCGCTGACCGGACTACCGGGCAATGTCCCGATCAACGACACCATGCAGCAGTGGCTGCACGAATCGTATTATTTCGTCGCCGCGTACATCGACCTGGACCAGTTCAAGGCCTTCAACGACACCTACGGCTACCAAAAGGGCGATGAAGCCATTTTGCTGTTGGCCGAGGCGCTGCAAAGGCACATTGCACCGGACGAGCACGCCACCGATTATGTCGGTCACATCGGCGGCGATGATTTCGTCGTGCTGTCCAGGCACGATGCCTGGGAAGAGCGGCTGGGCGAAGTGCTGGAAGACTTCGGCCAGCGGGTGGCCAGTCTCTATTCGGAAAGCGACCGTCGGCGTGGCGGCATCATGGCGACCGACCGGCAGGGCGTGGAAAGGCTTATTCCGCTGATGAGCGTATCCGTGGGCGTAGTGCCCTGCCCGCCCGGACGCTTCACGCGCTACCACGAAATCAGCAGCCATCTGGCCGACGTCAAGAAACAGGCCAAGGCCATTCCCGGCAACAGCCTGTTCATCGACCGCCGTATCGCCACAACACCTGCGGAAGCGCAAGATACCTCTCTGGAAACAGTCGGCTGAACACCTGGACCGGAAACCGGACCTGGCGTCAGCGCATCACTGAATCCTGGGAACCTCGATAAAAACCCCATCCATGGGGTCAATCAAGGGCCTTCATAGCTTGTCCACGCGATGAAATCAAGCCATTTCAATTGCTTGCGCGATTGGGCAACACCACATCCCTGTGGCGCACGGGCGCCTCGAAAGGTTTTTCGAGGCGCCCTCCTGAGAAGGGTGGATCACCCCCCTCGCGCCTGGAGCGGTTCGCTCTCGAAGCGAATGCCATCCCAACCGTGGCGCATGAACAAACGAATGTTGGGGTGGCCCACACCATCGGGGTCCGAGAGCACGGCCTGGTAATGCTCGCCGAAGCAGGCCAGAGTCTGCTCCGGAGACAGTCCATTCAGACGGGCAAAGGCGAATATCTTGCAGGAACCCTCGTTGCTTCCCGCCGGGCTGACGAGGCAATCCTCGCCCATGCCGTTGCTGAAGGCCGCCGGAGTGTAATCGTACCTTTGGCCGATCAGGGCCAGCGTGTCGGCGAAGGGCACGACCTCACGTGCAAGCCTCGTGATGAAAGCGTCCATTCCGATATCCATCTCCATTTCATTACCCCTTGCGCTTGAGTTGGTCCAGATCGCGTACCGCGCCACGCGCGGCGGAGGTGGTCATCGCGGCATAGGCGCGCAGGGCCAGACTCACTTCACGCTCGCGGGCCACCGGTTGCCAAGCGTGGACGCCCTTGGCCTCCATGGCCTCGCGACGGCGCTTGAGCTCGTCCTCGCCAACCTCGATGTCGATGCCACGGTTGGGGATGTCAATCTTCACCAGATCGCCCTCCTCCACCAACCCAATCGGGCCGCCTTCGGCAGCTTCCGGCGAGACATGCCCGATGGACAGGCCGGAGGTTCCGCCGGAGAAGCGTCCGTCGGTAATCAGCGCGCAGGCCTTGCCAAGACCCTTGGATTTCAGGTAACTGGTCGGATACAGCATTTCCTGCATGCCGGGCCCGCCGCGCGGACCTTCGTAGCGGATGATGACTACATCCCCTGCATGGATCCTGTCACCGAGAATGGCCTCAACCGCCGCGTCCTGGCTTTCGAAAATGCGCGCCGGCCCCTGGAACTTGAGAATCTCCTCATCCACCCCGGCGGTCTTCACGATACAGCCGTCCGGCGCAATGTTGCCGTAGAGCACGGCAAGGCCGCCGTCCTGGCTGTAAGCATGTTCGAGGTTGCGGATACAGCCGTTGGCACGATCCAGGTCAAGGTCAGGCCAGCGGGTATCCTGGCTGAAGGCGGTCTGGGTCGGGATGCCTGCCGGACCGGCGAGGTAACGGGTCCTGGCGACTTCATTGGCAGTCGGACGGGCGATGTCCCACTGATCCAGCGCCTCGCCCAAGGTCGGGCTGTGCACGGTATGGCAGGCGCGGTGAATCAGGCCGGCGCGATCTAGTTCTCCGAGAATGCCGAACACGCCGCCCGCGCGATGCACGTCTTCCATGTGGTACTGATGAGTGCTCGGAGCGACCTTGGAGAGGTGCGGCACCTTGCGGCTGACGCGGTCGATGTCGGCCATGGTGAACTCCACCCTGGCCTCATGTGCCGCAGCGAGCAGGTGAAGCACGGTGTTGCTGGAACCGCCCATGGCGATATCCAGTGCCATGGCGTTCTCGAAGGCCTCAAAGGTGGCGATGGCGCGCGGCAGCACGCGCTCGTCGTCCTGCTCGTAGTAGCGGCGCGCCAGCTCGACGATGGTGCGCCCCGCTTCCAGGAACAGTTCCTTGCGGTCGGCGTGGGTGGCCAGCAGCGAACCGTTGCCCGGAAGGGACAGACCCAGCGCCTCGGTCAGGCAGTTCATCGAGTTGGCAGTGAACATGCCGGAGCAGGAACCGCAGGTCGGACAGGCGGAACGCTCGATCTGCTCGACATCGGCATCACAGGTGTTCGGGTTGGCCGCCTCGATCATCGCGTCGACCAGATCGAGCTTGACGACATGGCCCGCAAGGCGAGTCTTGCCGGCTTCCATCGGACCGCCAGAAACGAAGATCACCGGGATGTTCAGACGCAGCGCGGCCATCAGCATGCCCGGGGTGATCTTGTCGCAGTTGGAGATGCATACCAGGGCATCGGCGCAGTGGGCGTTGACCATGTATTCCACCGAATCGGCGATCAGATCGCGGCTCGGCAGGGAGTACAGCATGCCGCCGTGGCCCATGGCGATGCCATCATCCACCGCGATCGTGTTGAATTCCTTGGCCACGCCGCCCGCCTTCTCGATCTCGCGCGCCACCAGTTGCCCCATGTCCTTGAGATGAACATGGCCTGGCACGAACTGGGTGAAGGAATTGGCGATGGCAATGATCGGCTTGTCAAAATCGCCATCCTTCATGCCAGTGGCACGCCACAGGGCGCGGGCGCCAGCCATGTTGCGGCCGTGAGTAGTGGTGCGGGAGCGGTAGACAGGCATGGTGCGCTTCTCGAATCGTTGTGGTCGTAATCGTCCTATTCTACATTTCTGAAAACACTCTGCCCCAAGGAGGCGTGTCATGGACATGCTCATCACCGTTGACAACATCAAATGCGGCGGCTGCGCCAACAGCATCCGGGGCGGGATAGCGAAAATTCCTGGCGTGATTTCAGTAGAAGTGGATGTCGAAGGCGAAGCAGTATTGATCGCCGCCGACCGCGACGTGCGAGCGGTGGCCATCGCCGCCCTGCGTGACATGGGCTACCCCGAGAAAGGCAGTCTGGCGGGGCTGGGCGCTCTGGGAGCCAAAGCCAAATCCTTCGTCAGCTGCGCCGTCGGGCGACTGGACAAGGGCGACTAGCGGGAGGGCTGAAAACCTCGTCCTGAGTTTTTTCAGCCACGACCGACCCGGTACGCACCCTTAAAAATCAAAAACTTACGCTGTCTGTTTGCATGAGGGACATCCAGTTCCGCCTGACAGCCTCCGCCATGAAAAAAGGCCGCGTGATGCGGCCTTTTCCAAGTCAGGACACTGATCAGGCAGCGTCGCGCAGGGCCTGGATGCGCTCTTCCAGCGGCGGATGGGTCATGAAAAGCTTGGCGAAGCTAGGCTGACCACCGTTGATTCCGAAAGCCGCCATCTGGCTCGGCAAGTGGCTGGGCTCATGCATGGCGCGCAGCTTTTCCAGCGCGGCGATCATCTTGTGACGACCAGCGAAACGTGCGCCCGCGGCATCCGCGCGGAACTCGCGCTGACGGGAGAAGTACATCACGATGACGCTGGCGAGAATGCCCAGGACCAGTTCGGCGATCAGACTGGTGACGATGTAGGCGATGCCGTTGCCCTCTTCGTTCTTGAACACCACGCGATCGACAAAATTGCCGATGATGCGGGCAAAGAAGATGACAAAGGTGTTCACCACGCCCTGGATCAGGGTCAGAGTCACCATGTCGCCGTTGGCGACGTGGCCGATCTCGTGCGCCATGACCGCTTCAGCCTCGTCGCGGTTCATGTAGTTGAGCAAGCCGGTGCTGACCGCGACCAGCGCATTGTTGCGGCTGGGGCCGGTGGCGAAGGCGTTGATCTCGGGGGAATCGTAGATCGCGACTTCCGGCATCTTGATGCCGGCCTGCTCGGCCTGGCGGCGCACGGTCTCCATCAGCCACAGCTCGGTGGAGTTGGAGGGTTGCTCAATGATGACGGCCCCGACGCTGCGCTTGGCGACCCACTTGGACATCATCAGAGAGATGAATGAGCCTCCGAAGCCAAACACGGCAGCCATGACCAGCAGGGAGGCGAGATTGAGGCCGCCCGCGCCGTTGACCTGATCGAGCCCGAAGACACGGGAGATAATGCTCCAGGACAGGGTGAGCACGATCATGATCGCGATGTTGGTGGCCAGGAACAGCAAAATGCGTTTCATGCGTCGTTCAATCCTTCAGTTGGGGATGCGGCGTATTAGATATGGGTTTTCGTTAAGAATTCAATCACCGGAGCGCATGGTTTCGAGTCTTTCCGCCCTCGTAAACCCGCGTGGCAAGGGGCGCCCGCGTCGCGCACGCTGACTCAACATGCCCTGCCAATCCGTGGGGGAAAGGTTGAGAAAACGCCCGGCGGTGTGCACGCGCAGGCTGTCGTCCTTGCCAAGCAGGGTCACGGCCAATAAAGATTCGTCCTTGCCAAGTGCCATCAGCTTGCTGCCACGCCCGCCCCGGCCCTCCTCCAGCAGCTCCTCCAGCGGGAAGACAAGCAGATTGCCGCCACCCAGCAAGGCGACGTAAGCGCTTTCGGCTTCCAGCGACACGGGCGCAAGCAGGCTGGCGCCTTCCGGCACGGTGATGAAGGTCTTGCCCGCGCGTTGGCGACTGTGCGTCTGGGCGAGTTCGGCGACGATGCCGAATCCCGCGCTGGAGGTGAACAGCCAACGCTCCTCCGGCGCCCCAAGCAGCACATGGCTGAAACCAATGCCGCTCTGCGGGCTAAGACGCCCGCTCAGGGGCTCGCCATGGCCGCGCGCGGAAGGCAGGGTGTGAGCAGGCAGGCTGTAGGCACGACCACTGGAGTCCAGAAAGACCGCCTGTTGTGTACTGCGCCCGCTGGCCTGGGCTAAAAAGGCATCGCCGGTGCGATAACTCAGGGCTGCGCCGTCCACGTCATGCCCCTTGGCCAGGCGTACCCATCCCTGCTGCGAGAGCACCACGGTGACCGGCTCGCTCTGGATCAGGGCGGATTCATCCAAGGCTTGCGCGGCGCTGGCCTCGACCAGCGGTGCACGGCGCGCGTCGCCATGCGCCTCGGCATCCGCCAAAAGCTCTTCACGCACCTTGCCGCGCAACTTGCCCTCGTTGTCGAGCAGGGCGCGAAGACTGTCACGTTCGAGGGCAAGGTCGGCTTGTTCGCCGCGCAGTTGCATTTCCTCCAGCCTGGCCAGATGACGCAGCTTGAGTTCGAGAATAGCCTCGGCCTGGGTATCGGAAAGGCTGAAGCGCGCCATCAGAACGGCCTTGGGCTCGTCCTCGTGGCGGATGATGGCGATCACCTCGTCGATATTGAGGAAGGCGATCAGCAAACCCTCAAGGATGTGCAGCCGCCGTTCGACCTTGTCCAGCCGCCATTGCACGCGGCGACGCACGGTCTGAATGCGGTAGGCCAGCCACTCCCCCAGCAGATCGCGCAGAGACATCACGCGCGGACGGCCATCCAGTCCGATCACGTTCATGTTGACCCGGAAACTGCGCTCAAGATCGGTGGTGGCGAACAAATGGGTCATCAACTCGTCGGCATCGACATTGCGACTGCGGTTGATGCCCTCCCTGGCATCAACCCTGCGGGGAACACCTTGCGTCCCAAGCCCGCTCCGTGCGGGCTTGTTGGGGATGATGACTAGCCGGGTCGGGTGTTCATGGTCGGATTCGTCGCGCAGATCGCTCACCAGTGGAAGCTTTTTGGCCTGCATCTGGGCGGCAATTTGCTCCAGCACCTTGCTGCCGGAGACCTGGTACGGCAACGCGGTGATGATGATGTCGCCATCCTCAATCTCGTAGCGCGCGCGCTGGCGCACCCCGCCCTGCCCTGTTTCGTACAGTTTCAGCAAATCGGCGCGCGGGGTGATGATCTCGCCCGAGGTGGGGAAATCAGGTCCCGGCAGGTGCTCGCACAGGTCAGCGGTATTCGCATCCGGGTCGTCCAGCAGGCGGATGGCGGCATTCACGACCTCACGCAGATTGTGCGGTGGAATGTCGGTGGCCATCCCCACCGCGATGCCCGTGGCGCCATTGAGCAGCACGTTCGGCACACGCGCGGGCAGTAGCGCGGGCTCGTCCAGAGTGCCATCGAAGTTGGGCTGAAAATCCACCGTCCCCTGCTCCAGCTCGCTCAGCAACAGACGCGCGTAAGGCGTCATGCGCGCTTCGGTGTAACGCATGGCGGCGAAGGACTTCGGTTCGTCCGGCGAGCCCCAGTTGCCCTGCCCGTCAATCAGCGGATAACGGGTGGAGAAAGGCTGCGCCATCAGCACCATCGCCTCGTAGCAGGCGGAGTCACCGTGCGGATGGTATTTGCCGATCACGTCGCCCACGGTGCGGGCGGATTTCTTGTGCTTTGAAGCCGCCGACAGTCCAAGTTCGGACATGGCATAGACGATACGCCGCTGGACCGGCTTGAGACCATCGCCGACATGCGGCAGGGCGCGGTCGAGGATGACGTACATCGCGTAATCGAGGTACGCCTTTTCGGTGAAGCGGCTGACGGGGAGCTGTTCAATATGATCGTTCGGATCAAGCAGCATGACGACCTTCCTGGCGGCGCAAGGCGATGATGGCAAGGCTTAGGAATAGCACGGGCGGGGCTAGCGCCGCCAGCATGGGCGAAAACCCGGCCAGCAGCCCGCCTTGGGTCAACAGGCGCGAGACAAGCAGCAGACCCAGCCCAAGGAGGATGCCGAGAATCAGCCGCTGCCCAGCCCCGCCAGAACGACGCGTAGCCAGCGCGAATGGCAGCGCCAGCAGCAGCATGGCGACCACGGTCAGGGGGGCGAAAAGTTTGGCCCACCAGGCCAGCCAGTACGGCGCGCTCTGCAAGCCGTTCGCATCGAGAAAACCCGCGTAACGCCACAATTCGGTCAGACTCATGTATTGCGGCAGCACGACCAGCACATTGAGCAACTCGGGCGGCGCCAGCGCGGAGAGGTTCGCCTGGGCCTGCCGCGTCGTTTCGAGATGGTCAGGCAAGAAGCGTGTCGCGCTCAGGTCGCGCGCCGCCCAGCCTTCGGCCCTGGGTTCAGCCTGTTCGATGCGGGAAGCCTGGAGCAAAAACAGGTCGGCGCCATACTCGAAAACCCGGACCCCATGCAAAACTCCTCCCGGCGTGACGAAATCGGCATGCACGAAACGCTCGCCCTCGCGCAGCCACAGGCCTTGCTCTCCCTGCACGGTGAGCGTCTTGCCTTGTGCCTCGGCCTTCATCAGGCGAGCGGCTGTTTGCCCCCAGGGTCCAAGCGTTTCTCCGATCAGCATACCGGACAAGCCCAGCATGACACCGGCCAACAGCACGGGCCGGGCAAGGCGTGTCAGCGACCACCCGGCGGCGCGCATGGCGGTGATTTCATTGGCGGCTGCAAGCTGACCGAGCGCCATCAGGCTGCCAACCAGGGTCGCCAACGGAAAGAACTCGACCATATACCCCGGCAGCGTGTAGAGCACGAACAGCAGCACTTTGCCAAAGGTGTACGCGCCATCGATCCGCTCCGCCTCTTCGAGCAACAGCAGGATCAGGGCGAGCCCGGCAAGAGCGGCCAGCGTCATCAGGGTTGCCGCGAGGACGGTGCGCAGGATATAGCGATCAAGCTTCACGCGCGTCCCCCTGGTCGATCCGTACAAAAGCCCCCTGCCGCCAGAGCAACAGGAGCACAACGACGAGCAGCAGAAGATGGGGAGCCGCAAGACCCGCGAGCGGACTCAGGCGACCATCCTGCACCATCCTGACGGTCATGGATATGAGGTTGAAATAACTGATGTAGAGCAGGATCCCGACCCCCAAACGCGCAAAACGCCCCTGCCGGGGCGCGCTCCGCGCCAGAGGCAGGGCCAGCAGGGCCAGCATGAGTACGCTCAGTGCCTGGCTGGCACGACGCACCAACTCGGACATGGCCTCCCGTGAACCGTCCCGCCACAGATCCAGGGTCGCAGCGGACGAACGTTTGCGTTGGGCCGCATCGGAAGCCCTCTCCAGGCCGAGGTCAATTCGATGCTCGGCAAATTCCAACACACGCCAGTCGGCCTGACCGATCAGGCCCTCATGTCGACGGCCATCACGTAACACCAGTTGACGTACGCCTTGTCCATCCTCTTCAAACCAGGCCTGACGGGCGCGTTCAACGCCTTCCGAGCCGGGCTGGCGGGTATGCACGAAAACATCCTCCAGCGTCCGTCCATCCATTCCGAGACGGGCGGCATACACCGTCACCCGGCCCTCGTCCGCGACCAGGAAACGGCCGACCGGCAACTGCTTGTAGACCGAAGCGCTACGGGCCTGCTGGAGCATGGTATCGCGGGCGGTCTGCACGGCAGGCCAGTAGTGGAGCGACAAGAAGGCGATCAGCAAGGCCCAGACCAAGGCCAGACGCACAACGGGCCGCTGGAGGCGCAACGGCGATGCGCCACAGGCCAGCAGGACGGGAATTTCCTGATCGCGGTACATGCGCCCCAGGGCCAGCAACAAACCAAGAAACCCGCCGGCAGGCAGGATGAACAGCATCAGCTTGACCGCGTTGGCCCACATGAGGCCGGGCAAGATGTCAGCAGGGATCGCCCCGGCCATCACCGTGCCAAACAATTGCACCCCCACGTTCGCCATCATCGCCACCCACAGCACGCCGCTGACCGCAAGCATGGAGCCCAGCGCCTCACGGGTCAGGTAGCGATCAAGCCGGTTGAGCATGCGACGCGCCGATTCAGATGAAGCGCGCGAGCAGGCCACGCTCGACCATTCCCGTCGGCAAGGGCATGCGCACATGCCAGCCACTGCCCGGGGCCTCGGCCAACGGCTGGCCGGAGAGATCGGTCATCCGCTCTACCACGAACTCACGGTTACCCTCCGGAAGAATCAACTCCATGCGATCACCCACGCCAAACTTGTTCTTCACCTCCACCTCGGCAAGGCCGGTTGCGGCATCCACACCCGTAATCTCGCCGACGAACTGTTGCGCATGATTGCGCGATGCTCCATCGAGATAATTCTGGTACTCCTGCGTGTGATGCCGGACAAAGAACCCATCGGTGTAACCTCGATGCGCAAGGGATTCCAGCCTGCCGATCAGAGTTGGATCGAAGGGGCGACCGGCGATTGCATCGTCAATGGCCTGGCGATAGATCTGGGCCGTGCGCGCCACGTAGTAATGACTTTTGGTACGCCCTTCGATCTTCAGGCAATCCACGCCGATCTCGGTCAGGCGCTGGACGTGCTCAATCGCGCGCAGATCCTTCGAATTCATGATGTAAGTGCCGTGCTCATCCTCGAAGATCGGCATCAGCTCGCCCGGACGGCTGGCCTCCTCCAGAAGGTAGACACGGTCCGCCAGAGGATGACGCCGATCCCCGGACACACCTGCCTTCATGGCCGCGTTGATGGCATCCATCGAAATCACGGCCTCCGTGGACGGCCCGATGACGCCGCTTGCATCCTCCTCACCCGGGAGGGTCTTGTACTCCCAACGGCAAGCGTTGGTGCATGTCCCCTGGTTCGGGTCGCGGTGGTTGAAATAGCCGGACAGCAGGCAGCGCCCGGAATACGCAATGCACAACGCGCCGTGGACGAAGACCTCCAGCTCCGTATCCGGACACTCCTGGCGGATTTCCGCAACCTCATCAAGCGACAGCTCACGCGACAGAATCACGCGCTCAACACCCATCGACGCCCAGAAGCGCACTCCGGCGTAGTTGACCGTATTGGCCTGCACCGAAAGATGAACGGGCATGTCCGGCCAGCGCTCGCGCACCATCATGATAAGCCCCGGATCCGCCATGATGAGGGCATCCGGCCCCATCGCGATGACCGGCTCAAGATCGCGCAGGAAGGTCCGCACCTTGCTGTTGTGCGGCATCACGTTCACAGCGACAAAGAACTTCTTGCCAAGCTCATGGGACTCGCGGATGCCGATGGCGAGATTGTCTTCCAGAAAATCGTTGTTGCGCACACGCAGGGAATAACGAGGCTGGCCCGCATAAACCGCATCCGCCCCGTAAGCGAAGGCATAACGCATGTTTTTGAGGGTACCGGCGGGTGATAAAAGTTCGGGAGCGCGCATGTCAGGCCTGGATGATTCACGAGCGCTGCATTGTACTCCGCCAGGTGCGCGAACACGCGGAACAGCAGTCGCCCCAAGCCTGAGACCCAGGGGCGCAAAATATTATTTCAATGAGTTAGGAGTAATTTGTCATGTTGTTGGCAAAGAGTTCCCGATTGTCAATTGAGGCGCAAGGCCCCCCGTCATAGTGAGTTATGCACATCATGAAGCATGCCAGAGCCAGACTCAGCGAGCCGCTACAAACCAAATCACGGCTGTCAAGCACAAACTCTAACCTATTGATTTAGAAGGATATGTCATTATGGTTAAAAAACGACCAAGCCAACAACAGCCCACGTCGCAACGTGATTGGAAGCCCTGCAAGACGACTCTTCAACAGAGTTATCCACAGGAACTGTGGGTAACTGCAACCCTCCCTGTAACCACATGAAATATCATGTGTTTCAGCTCATCCGCCCGAGCGAAGTGGAACGCCCGAAAAGAGCGGCTTCAGGCGTGAATGCTGAATCGCCCGGACTCTGCTCAACTTGAGTTCGTGTCATGCCCAACACACTCTTCGTCGTTAAAATGGCCGCGACGTCGTTGACGTACCCCCACTCCGCGCACTTGAGGGATCCGTCATGGCGCAGCTTGCAGAAACAATCTTCCTTTCCAGAGCCTCGCTCAAGCACTAATTCCATCGATCTTGCGCATTAGCTTTGTGCCGCCATACTTGGATCAATTAATGATTGCAGTCGCGGGAATTATCCGTGCAAAAAAATATCCGCTCTCCTTCCGAGTTGGGGCAAATCGTCCGAGTCTCTCGTTTATCGCAGGGCCTGCGTGCGGAGGACCTGACGTCTGAGGTGTCCCGTGGTTTTATCACGCACCTTGAGCGCGGCAAGCCGACATTGCAGATCGGCAAGGTTTTGAAAGTGCTGGATGAGCTTGGAATTCGGGTGCATCTCGAACTGCCGCCTGGCGTTGAGCTTCCCTCCGACCTTGCGGAGATCAGCCGTAAGCGAGTGAAACGCCGATGGGCTTGCCCCGCGCACTGAGCGCGCTCATCGACGATAAGGCGGTGGGCATGCTATCTGAGCAGCAAGGTCTCTGGTCGTTCCTTTATGAGTCAGCTTGATCAACACACCGGATGATCCGCTGGAATCGGGACGGCCGGATCCGGATTATCCCGAAGATCCAAAAAAAAGAAGGGCCGCGAATGCGGCCCTTCAGTCTCTGATTCAAATGGTCGGGACGGCGGGATTTGAACTCGCGACCCCTTGCACCCCATGCAAGTGCGCTACCAGGCTGCGCTACGCCCCGACGAGAGCTGCGCATTATGCCAGCGCGGGCCGGTTCTGTGAAGCCCGCGTGACGTATCTTCCGGCGCTTCAGGCCGCAACGATGGGGATGACCTTGTCGGCGACCTTCTTGTATTCCGCGATCTCGTGGAAATTAAGATAGCGGTACACGTCGTCGGCCAACGGCTCCAGAGTCTGGACATGCTCCATGTACTCCACCACGGTGGGCAGGCGTCCAAGGATGGCGGACACCGCCGACAGCTCGGCGGAACCGAGATAGACATTGGTGTCCTTGCCCATGCGGTTGGGGAAGTTGCGGGTGGAGGTGGACATGACGGTCGCACCCTCGGCCACGCGCGCCTGGTTGCCCATGCACAGGGAGCAGCCCGGCATCTCGGTGCGCGCGCCCGCCTTGCCGAAGATGCTGTAGTAGCCTTCTTCGATGAGCTGGTGCTCATCCATCTTGGTCGGCGGAGCAATCCACAGGCGGGTCGGCACGGCGCCGTTCTGCTTTTCCAGTACTTTGCCAGCCGCACGGTAGTGACCGATGTTGGTCATGCAGGAGCCGATGAAGACCTCGTGGATCTTGTCTCCCGCCACTTCGGAGAGCGGCTTGATGTCGTCCGGGTCGTTCGGGCAGGCGAGCAGAGGTTCGGTGATTTCGTTGAGGTCGATCTCGATCACCTCGGCGTATTCGGCGTCGGCGTCCGGCTCCAGAAGCTCGGGGTTTTCCAGCCACTTTTCCATCGCTTCGATGCGGCGGGACAGGGTGCGCTTGTCCTCGTAACCGTTGGCGATCATCCACTTGAGCAAGGTGATGTTGGAGTTGAGAAACTCGATGATCGGCTCCTTGGCAAGACGCACTGTGCAGCCGTTGGCGGAGCGCTCAGCGGAGGCATCGGCAAACTCGAAGGCCTGCTCGACCTTGAGTTGCGGCAGTCCTTCAATCTCCAGCACGCGGCCATTGAAGACGTTTTTCTTGCCTTTCTTCTCGACCGTCAGCAGACCTTTCTGAATGGCGACGTAGGGAATGGCGTTGACCAGATCGCGCAGGGTGATGCCCGGCTGCATCTCGCCCTTGAAGCGCACCAGCACGGACTCGGGCATGTCCAGCGGCATCACGCCCAGAGCGGCGGCGAAGGCGACGAGGCCGGAGCCCGCCGGGAAGGAGATGCCGATGGGGAAGCGGGTGTGCGAGTCGCCGCCGGTGCCGACGGTGTCCGGCATGACCATGCGGTTGAGCCAGGAGTGGATCACGCCGTCGCCCGGACGCAGGGAAACGCCGCCGCGGGTCTGGATGAACTCCGGCAGGGTATGCTGGAGCTTGATGTCGACCGGCTTGGGGTAAGCGGCGGTGTGGCAGAAAGACTGCATGACAAGGTCGGCCGAGAAGCCCAGGCAGGCCAGCTCGGTCAGCTCGTCGCGGGTCATGGCGCCGGTGGTGTCCTGGGAGCCTACGGTGGTCATGCGCGGCTCGCAGTAGGCGCCGGGACGCACGCCCTCGACGCCGCAGGCGCGACCGACCATCTTCTGCGCCAGCGTGTAGCCCTTGCCGGTGTCCTTCGGCGCGACCGGGCGCACGAACACGTCGGAAGCCGGCAAGCCGAGGGCGGCGCGGGCGCGGTCGGTCAGCGCGCGACCGATGATGAGCGGGATACGCCCCCCTGCCCTCACCTCGTCAGCGAGGGTGGTCGGCTTGAAGTCGAAGCGGGCGATGACCTCGCCGTTCTTCAACACCTCACCCGCATACGGACGCACGGTGACCACGTCGCCGGTCTCCATGCCGGACACGTCCACTTCGATCGGCAGCGCGCCGGAGTCCTCGGCGGTGTTGAAGAAGATCGGCGCAATCTTGCCGCCCAGGATCACCCCGCCGGTGCGCTTGTTCGGCACGAACGGGATGTCAGCGCCCATGTGCCAGAGCACGGAGTTGATGGCGGACTTGCGGCTGGAGCCGGTGCCAACCACATCGCCCACATAGGCGATGGAATGGCCTTTGGCCTTGAGCTCTTCGATGGTGTCAAGCCCGCCCGGCATCTTGCTGACCAGCATGGCCTTGGCGTGCAGGGGGATGTCCGGACGGCTCCAGGCTTCCTGGGCAGGGGAAAGATCGTCGGTATTGGTCTCGCCGGGAACCTTGAACACAGTGACGGTGATTTCTTCGGGGAGACGCGCGCGATTCTTGAACCATTCGGCGTCGGCCCAGGCCTGCATCACCCGTTGCGCGTACCTGTTACCCGCCTTGGCCTTGTCTTCCACGTCACGGAACGCGTCGTACACAAGCAGGGCCCCGGAGAGCGCGGCAACGGCTTCCTCGGCTACCGCCTCATCGTCCAGCAGTTCGATCAGGGGCTGGATGTTGTAGCCGCCAAGCATGGTCCCAAGCAGGAAGACGGCGCGCTTGCGGTCGATCAGCGGGCAGGCGGCGACGCCCTTGGCGACGTCGGCCAGGAAGGCGGCCTTGACGTAGGCAGCGGGATCCACGCCGGGCGGCACGCGGTCGGCCATCAATTCGAGGAGGGCCTGTTCCTCGCCCGTCGGCGGATTCTTCAGCAGTTCAACCAGCGCGGCGACCTGTTCCGCCGTCAACGGCAGCGGGGGAAGACCTTGGGCGGCGCGTTCGGCGACGTGCAGGCGATAGGTTTCAAGCATTGTGCGTTCCTCGGGTTCTTGTTCGGTCACAGGGCCTGTCGCGGACGGAGGCCTGGCGCCGTTGACGTTTTTTTGTTGTGGAGTCGAGTCTATCAAACCGCGCCTTGCAGACGCAGATGGTTGAGCTGTAACCATTGCATCAGGATCATCGGCGCGGCGGAGCAGATCAGGCCTTGCGCAAGCATCGCCAGCGCCTCTTCGCGCGGGACCACGCGCACGAGGATGTCTTCGTGCTCATGTTCAAGACCGTGCAGACCGCCCACGCCTTCGCTATCCACCTCGGCGTAGTACAGGTAGAGGCTTTCCGTCGTCCCGCCGGGGCTGACCCAGAAGCGGGTGATGTACTCCAGGCGAATCGGCGTGAGTCCGGATTCTTCCATCATTTCCCGACGGGCCACCTCCTCCGGTTGCTCACCGGGTTCGATCATTCCCGCCGGGAACTCGCGCAGCCACGGCCCCCCCGGCGCTTCCAGTCCGCCGGGGCGGAACTGCTCCAGCATCACCACGGCATCGCGCTTCGGATCGTAGGGCAGCACGGCGACCGCATGGCCGCGTTCGAACATTTCGCGACGTATGGTTTCCGTCCAGCCCCCCGCGTAGCGCTGATGACGCAGGTGGTAGCGCTCCATTCGGAAAAACCCCTGATAAATCACCTCGCGCTCAAGAAGCTCCCACTTCATACTCATTCCCCGATATTCAAGACGGACGGATGATGGACGACGATCTGCTCAACATGCTGGAGCCCCTGCTCGGGCGCGAAGCCCTGGTCGAGGGACGTCGTCTCTGCGTGATCGAGATCCTGCGCGAGGGACCCACCCTGGTGCTCAAGGACGCTGAGGAGGCGATCATGCAGGAAAGCCTTTACGGCCAGCCTCGGCGGCGCGCACCACGCCTTTTCCAGGTTTCCCTGCGCAGCGAGACCGGGCCGCATCTTCACCCCGTTGCCAGGCAGTTCATGACGGAGGCTGAGTTCGAACGATTGAAGTCGCGGCTCTGCCCATAAGCAGGCGCCGAACATCGCATGCCGGGACTTTTCCAGCCTCACCCGCATCCGGGGCGAGACTCAGGCCGCGCTCAGCAAGGCCGCTACCCGCGCAAGGTCTTCCGGCGTGTCCACACCGTGGCCGGGCGGTTCGTCGACCACATCGACATGAATCCGCACCCCGTGCCACAGGGCGCGCAACTGCTCCAGCTTCTCCAGACCCTCAATGGCGGCTTCCGGCCAGGCCGAGAACTCACGCAGGAATCCGGCGCGGTAGGCATACAGACCCAGGTGCCGGAAACCGTGCTCGTGATGCGGGTCATCTTCCATGCCGAAGGCATCACGCTCCCAGGGGATCGGTGCGCGGCTGAAATAGAGCGCCAGACCGTTCATGTCGCGCACCACCTTGACCACGTGGGGATCGAACAGGTCGCGCGCATGGCGGATGGGTGTGCACAGGGTGGCGATTCCGGCCTCAGGGCGCGCGACCAGATTGGCGGCCAGCCGGTCGAGCAAACCTGCGGGAATCAGGGGTTCATCGCCTTGCAGGTTGACCACGACCGTGTCGTCCGGCCAATCCGCCACGCGCACCACCTCGGCCAGCCGGTCGGTTCCGGTCGCGTGCCCGGGCGAGGTCATCAGCACACGCACGCCTAGCGGTTCGCACACCGCGCGGATACGGGCATCATCGGTCGCGAGCACGATTTCGTCAGCTCCGGAGCGACTCGCGCTTTCGATCACATGCTGGATCAGCGGCTTGCCCGCCACCGGCAACAGAGGCTTGCCAGGCAGGCGGGATGCGCCGTAGCGAGCGGGAATGACCAGCTTGTAGGCGCTCATGACGCGGCGGGATGCTTGGCGCGAAGCTGTTCAGCTTCGGCATCGTCCAGCTTGCGCGCTTCTTCGGGAAGCATGACCGGAATCCCGTCCCGGATAGGGTAAGCCAGGCGGGCGGCGATAGAGATCAACTCGCGTGCGTCCTTATCGTAGACGAGCGGCCCCTTGGTGACCGGACAGGCGAGGATTTCAAGCAGGCGTTTGTCCATCGCGGAAGCGCTCCAGGCGGGAAAGGATGAATTCGGCGAAGCCCGTGTCCAGTTCAGCCTCAACGGGCACGAACCAATGATTTGGACGGGCATGGGGCAGGCATTTTACCGCATCCTTCTCAGTCATCAGCAGCGGGCGATGGGCGAAAGGCTTCAGGTCCGACGCCGAAAAGGCATGATGATCGGGGAAGGCCTGCCCGTGCACGCGCAGGCCCAGTCCGGACAGCATGTCGAAAAAACGCTCTGGATGCCCGATGCCGGCGATGGCATCGCAGGGTTCGCCAACAAAATCCGCCAGGGGACGACAGGCGCCGTCAATGAGACGAACGGCATCCCCGGGCGTCAGGCGCATGCCCCACTGCCCTGCGTCCGCGCCCCCTCGCACCACCACGGCATCCACTTCATCCAGCCGCCGGAACGGCTCGCGCAAGGGACCGGCGGGCAGGCAGCGACCATTGCCCACGCCGCGCGCCCCATCCAGCACGGCGATCTCGATATCCCGCGCCAGTTGCAGATGCTGCAAGCCATCGTCCAGCAGCAACACATTCGCGCCCCGCTCCACCGCCAACCGCCCGGCCATGGCCCGACTCGGGTGGACGATGACATCGAGATCGCCCAGACGCCGCTTGAGCAACAGGGGTTCGTCCCCCACTTGGTCCGGCGTGTCCGTGGCGGACACGATGCGCGGGGCATCCGCTTTGCGCACACCGGCGCGCGCGCCGTAGCCACGACTGAGAATCGCCGGACGCCACCCGGCCTCTTGCAGGCGTACGGCCAGCCACTGAGTCAGCGGGGTCTTGCCGCTACCGCCCACGGTGATATTGCCGACCACGATGACCGGCACGGAAAGTCGCTCGGCGACACGCCGCCCATCCCGATAGGCCCTGAGCCGCCGCCGGGCGAGCGCGCACCACAACCACCCAAGAGGCGCCAGCAGCAGACCGCGAGGGTCGTGGGGGGCATGCCAGAAAGAGGGCGTTTTACGTAACATGACTTGGGAATCTCAGAAACCCGTTGAGCACGGGCTTGGCAAAGGCCTGCCTAGCCTCATCGCTCGGGATGCGTGCCTCGCGCCCCGCCCGCTCATGCCGCGCCGGACGCGCTCATGCTTGGCTGGCCGCTTCGGAAAATTGCAGGCGGTAGAGTCGCGCATAGTGACCTTCGCGCGCCAGAAGGTCCTCATGCCGCCCCTGTTCGACGATGCGTCCCGCCTCCATCACGACAATGCGATCCGCCTTGCGGATGGTGGACAGCCGATGCGCGATTATCAAGGTGGTTTGCTTGCGCATCAAACCCTCCAGAGCCTCCTGGATCAAGCGCTCGGAAGCCGTGTCCAGCGCCGAGGTCGCCTCATCCAGCAATAGAATCGGCGCCTGACGCAACAGCGCGCGGGCGATGGCGATGCGTTGACGCTGCCCGCCGGAGAGCAGCACGCCGCGCTCCCCCACACGCGTATCAAATCCGTTCGGCAGCCCTTCGATGAAGCCCGTGGCCTGGGCCTGATCCGCCGCCGCGCGAATAGCCTCCATGGGCGCGCCTTGCAGGCTTCCGTAGGCGATGTTGCTGGCCACGCTGTCATCGAACAGGGTGATCTCCTGCCCCACCCAGGCCAATTGCCCGCGCAACTCGGCCAAGGGCAGCTCGCGAATATCAATGCCGTCAATCGTCACGCGACCCGCCGAGGGTTCGTAAAAGCGCGGCAACAGATTGAGCAACGTGGTCTTGCCGCTGCCGGACTGGCCGACGATGGCGACCGTCGATCCGGCGGGGACATCAAGATCGAGGCCGTGCAGGACATCCGCCTGATCCTCGGCATAGCGGAAGCGCACCCCCTCGAAGCGCACATGGCCGCGCGCGCGCGCAAGGCGCTTGTCACCGCCGTCCGGCTCGGGCGGCTCGTCAAGGGTGGCGAACAGCAACTCCCCGGCGGCAATGCCCTTTTGCAGGGTGGCGTTGAGATTGGTCAGACGCTTGAGCGGGGAAAGCAGCATCGCAAGCGCCGTGATGAAGGAAATGAAGGTGCCAACCGTAAGCTGTTCCAAGCGCTCGCCGCTGGTGGCGAAGGCGATGATGCCCGCGATGGACAACGCAACCAGTAACTGGACCACTGGCGTGGTCAGGGCATCCACGCCTTCCATGCGCATATAGGCCTGGCGATTTTTTTCATTGACCTCGGCGAAACGGGCACGCTCGTAAGCCTCGCCGCCATAGACCCGGACCAGGCGATGACCGCCGATCACTTCATCCGCCACCTGGGCGATTTCACCGACCGATGCCTGAATACGACGGCTGTAGCGACGGAAATGACGGCTGACGGTCGCAACCAGCGCCACCACGATGGGAGCAACGACCAGAATGAATACCGTGAGCTGCGGACTGAGCCAGAGCATCCAGCTCAACAGGCCAATGACCGAAATGCCATCACGCACCATCACCGTCAAGGCCCCGGTGGCGGCGTTCGCGACCTGTTCCACGGTATAGGTCTGGCGCGCCAGAAGGTCGCCGGACTGGGCGTGATCGAAAAAACGGGTCGGCAAGCGCATCAGCTTGTCAAACACCTGCTGGCGCAAGGCCGCGACCACCCGCCGCGCCACCCAGGTCATGCCGTACTTGGCTGCGAATTCACCGACGGCACGGATAAGAAAAACGGCGACCAGAGCAATGGGAACCCAGAAGATGGTCTGCGCATCGCGCGCGACGAAGGTGCCGTCCAGCAAGGGTTTCATCAGCGCGGCAAAGGCCACGTCGGTCAGGGACGCGGCGATCATGCCCAGGATGGCGAGCGCGAAGATCTTCCAGTACGGGCGCACATAGCCCAGCAGACGGCGATAGGTTCGCGCGCCGGAGGCGGGATGTCCGGCGCTCATGGGCGGGGGGGCTGCTCGGTGGCAAGTCCGATGTGGACCAGCCCGGCGGCGCGCGCTGCATCCAGTGCATGCACCACGGACTGGTGCGAAGCCTGTCCGTCGGCACGGATCAGCACGCGGGTTTCGGCATGGGATTCGGGGATGGCGCGCAAACGCTCGGCCAGCATGGCGGCGGATACGGCGTCGCCGTTGATGGCGTACTGCCCGCGCGCATCGATTTCGATGACCCAGGGGTCCTTTTCCTCGCTCGCCTCGCTTTGTCCCGCCTGCGGCAGATCGACCTTGAGCCGCTGGGCATGCACGAAGGTGGTGGTGAGCATGAAAAACAGCAGCAGCAGGAACACCACGTCGATGAGAGGGGTCAGGTCGAGACTGATCTCATCACGACCGCCGCGGCGAAAGTTCATGCGACCCCGGCCTTTGCGCGCGAGGCTTCATCATGAGCGGCTTCCGCCGCCGCCACGCCATCCAGCAGGCGCATGGCCTCGCGCTCCATGTCAATGACCAGACGATCAACCTGGGCGCGGAAGGCACGGTGAGCGACCACGGCGGGCAGGGCGACGATCAGGCCGGCAGCGGTTGTCAGCAGGGCGGTGGAAATGCCGCCCGCAAGGTCCGCAGGCTGCCCCAGCCCCTGCGTGGTGATGACCTCGAAAGTCATGATCATGCCGACCACGGTGCCCAGCAGGCCCAGCAGAGGGCTGATGACGGCAATGGTCCCAAGGGTGGTCAGGCAGCATTCGAGATCGTGCGCGACATGCCGACCGGCGTCCTCGATGCGGGATTTCATCTCTTCCCGGCTGATGGCATAGGGTGCGAGACCCGCAGCAAGCACACGCCCCAGAGGCGAGCGTCGGCTGATGGCGCGCAACGACTCCCCCCCCAGGGTACGGCTTTGAATGAGCCGTTCGAGCTCTTCAACCACGCCGCGCGGCGCCACGCGCGATGCGCGCAAGGCCCAAGCCCGTTCGATGATGATCCCCAGCGCGATGACCGAAGACAGGATGATGGGCGCCATCCACCAGCCGCCCGCGACCACAAGATCCAGCATGCCGCTTACCCCTTGGTGCGACGGGCGCGCACAGCGGCGGCCAGATCGTGGATCACCCGCACGCTTTCATCCCAGCCGATGCAGGCATCGGTGATGCTCTGCCCATAGGTCAGGGCGCAGGGATCTTCCACATCCTGACGACCGCCGACAATATGGCTTTCGATCATGGCGCCGATGACGTGTCCGCTTCCGCCTGCGACCTGGGCGGCCACATCGCGCGCCACCTCGATCTGGAGCATGTGCTGTTTGCGGCTGTTGGCATGCGAAAAGTCGATCATGATGCGCGGCGGAAGACCCGCCTTCTCCAGCGCCGCCGCCGCACTGGCGACGCTGTCGGCATCAAAGTTCGGCTCGCGCCCGCCGCGCAGGATGATGTGGCAGTCTTCGTTGCCGCGCGTCGAGAAGATCGCGGAGCGGCCTTCCTTGGTGACAGACAGGAAATGATGCGGGCGCTCGGCGGCGCGGATGGCGTCGATCGCCACTTGCAGACCGCCGTCGGTGCCGTTCTTGAAGCCCACCGGACAGGACAGCCCGGAGGCCAGCTCGCGGTGGACCTGGCTTTCCGTGGTGCGCGCGCCGATGGCGCCCCAGCTCACCAGATCGGAGACGTACTGCGGGCTAATCAGATCGAGGTACTCGGTGGCGGTCGGCACGCCCATGTCGGCAAGGTCCGCCAGCAGGTGGCGGGCCAGATGCAAGCCTTCGTTGATGCGGTAGCTGCCATCCAGATTCGGATCGTTGATGAGTCCTTTCCAGCCAACGGTGGTGCGCGGCTTTTCGAAATAGACCCGCATGACCAGGAGAATGTCTTCCCGAACCTCGGCGGCCAGACCCTTCAAGCGTGCGGCGTAATCGCGCGCGGCCTTCACGTCATGAATGGAACATGGCCCCATGATGACCAGCAAACGATCGTCGCTCCCCGTCAACACCTCATGAATGGCCTGGCGCGCAGCAAACACTGTCTCGGCGCCGCGCTCGGTAAGCGGATGCTTGCGGCGCACGTCCACGGGCGGCATCACTTCCTGGATGCCGACAATGCGCAGGTCGTCGGTAAGATACATGGTCACGGCGGACAGACTCATCGGTTCATATCGAGGCCGTCATCTTAACAGACGCGCCACCTCACATCAGCCGCGCATTCAGAAGCAGATGCGTGCCGATGCTGGCCGCATAGCCAAGCAGCACGGCCCAGCTCCACTTGAGATGGGACATGAAGGTATAGATCCCGCGCGCCTGGCCCATCAACGCCACACCCGCCGCCGAGCCGATGGACAGCAGTGAGCCGCCCACCCCCGCGGTCAGCGTCACCAGCAGCCACTGGCCGAGCGGCATGTCCGGATTCATGGTCAGCACCGCGAACATCACGGGAATGTTATCCACCACGGCGGACAGAAGCCCGACCATCACATTCGCCGCAGTTGCACCCAAATAGCCGTACATCAGGCCCGATAGCCCCGCCAGGTAGCCCAGCGCGCCAAGGCCGCCAACGCAGAGTATGACGCCGTAGAAGAACATCAAGGTGTCCCACTCCGAACGCTTCATAGAAATGAAAATGTCGAAGGGCTTGTCCTTGGGTTTGAAATAACGCCCGATCTCGGACGATTCACGCAAGGGCTGGGGAATGAGCGGACTGATTTCCCACACGCCTTCGGCGCGCCGGATGAAATATCCCTGCACCATGAGCAGGCCAAGACCGGTCATCATGCCGAGCATCGGCGGCAGATGGAGCGCATTATGCATGAACACGGCCAGCGCAATGGTGAATCCGAACAGGATCATGACGGCATACCCCCCGGACTTGACGCGCGGCTTGTCCGCAAGAGGCTGAGGCCGCGCCTTCGGTACGGCGAAAGACATCAGCGTGGCGGGCACGAGCCAGTTCACAAGGGCTGGAATGAACAGCAGGAAGAACTCGTTGAAGCGCACCTCGCCCTTCTGCCAGACCATCAGGGTGGTGATATCGCCAAATGGACTGAAGGCGCCGCCCGCATTGGCCGCGACCACGACATGGACAAGGGCGGGAACCACGAACACGCGCTGCTCGCCCGCCACCGCCATGACCACGGCCCCCATGATGAGGGCCGTGGTCATGTTGTCGGCCACCGGAGAGATGAAAAAGGCCAGCAGCCCGGTCAGCCAGAAGATGGTGCGCAGAGAGAAGCCGCGCGACACCAACCAGCCGCGCAAAGCATCGAATACCCCGCGTTCCTGCAAGGTGTTGATGAATGTCATGGCGGCCAGCAGGAAGAGCATCAGCTCCCCGTATTCGAGGATGTTGTCCTTGAGCAGGGCCTCCGCGCCGCTCGGCTGCCCCGCGCCCGCGTAAGCCAGCGCGACGAAAACCCATACGATGCCCGCGGCCACCACCATCGGCTTGGATTTGCGCAGATGGATGTTCTCCTCCGCGATCACCAGCGCATAAGCGACGATGAAAACGCCCAGCGCCAAAAGCGCCCAGGGGCTGGCGGTCAGATCGAGCGGCGCATCCGAAGCCAGCGCGGAAGGCGACGCAAGAGCAAGCGCCATTGAAGATAAAACAATCCGTCCCCATGAACCTGACATACCCACACCCTTGCCAAATCTGTTGCCAAATCTTTGCGGAAATCCGTTGATGAACTCGCCCCTTCAATCCGCCCCCATGGACACCCATGACAGGATGCCCAAAAAGCCATTTCGGCAACCTGATAGACTCGGAGGCTGAAGAAGGCCCGGAATCATATCACCCGATGAACAAGACCCTACCAAAAGCAGGTGATTCATCCCTGCGCGAAAACCCGCTGGAGCGCATCTTCCGTCAGGCAATGACGCCCTTTGAGCGCTTCATTCAATGGGAAAGCGCGAGCGGGGTCATGCTCATGGCGGCAGGCCTTCTGGCCTTGGTGCTTGCCAACAGCGCCCTTGCCCACGCCTTCCACGAGTTGTGGGAAACCCCCTTCCGCATTGGCATGGGCAACTGGATGCTGGAAAAGTCCCTGCATCACTGGATCAACGACGGCCTGATGGCCCTGTTCTTCTTCCTGGTGGGGCTGGAGATCAAGAGCGAGTTCATGGCGGGCTCGCTTTCCAGCCCGCGGCAGGCCGCTCTGCCGATGATCGCCGCGCTGGGCGGCATGGTCGTGCCCGCCCTGATTTATTTCGCCATCAACCCGCACGGGGATTACGCCACCGGCTGGGGCATCCCGATGGCGACCGACATCGCCTTCGCCATCGGCGTGCTGACGCTGTTCGGTCCGCGCGTGCCCAAGCCGCTGCTGATGTTCCTGGTGGCACTGGCCATCGTCGACGACCTCGGCGCAGTGGTCGTCATCGCCCTGTTCTACACAGCCGAGCTGAATACCGATGCGCTGGCGCTGGCTGCCATACTGCTCGGCGCGCTGGCCATTCTCAATATCGCCAACGTGCGCAAACCCTTGCCTTACGCGATTCTCGGCGGCCTGCTGTGGTACGCGGTGCTCAAGTCCGGTGTGCATGCCACCGTGGCGGGCGTGCTGACCGCCTTCCTGATCCCCGCCTCATCCCGCTTCACCCAGACCGAGTTCAGCCGTGAGGTGCGCGGCCTGATGGACCGCTTCGACCAGTCCGGCTGCAACCAAGGGCGCGGCATGCTCGCCTGCAAGGACCAGGCGCACATGCTGGAAACGCTGCAACATGGCCTGCATGCCATGCAACCGCCGCTGATCCGGCTGGAGCACTTCTTCGCCCTGCCGGTCGCCTTCTTCATCGTGCCGCTGTTCGCGCTCGCGAATGCGGGGGTGACGCTCGATGCCCATGCCCTGGCACAAACCTTCAGCCATGCCGTGCCGCTGGGCATCATCCTCGGCCTTGTGGTCGGCAAGCCTATCGGCATCACCCTGTTCACCTGGCTTTCGCTCAAGAGCGGCCTGACGCGCCTCCCCGAGGGCGTGCACATGGGGCATGTGTTCGGGGCGGGCCTGGTGGGCGGCATCGGCTTCACCATGTCCATTTTCATCGCCGAGCTGAGCTTCCCAGGCGACCCCGCCGTGCTGGCGCTCGCCAAAGCGGGTATTCTGGCCGCATCGGTCATCGCCGCCCTGCTAGGCGCGTTGTGGTTTGCGCGCTATCCCAAGCCGCCGCATTCAAGGGAGTCCGAGCATGTCTGACACGCCACGCCTCATCCGCATCCTGAACGCCGCTCACCGCACCCTGTCGGAGCGACGCGCGCTGTTTTCCGGCGGCTTGTTCGCGATTGGTGCAAGCTTCCTGTGGCCTCTGTTCAAGGACGACCCGAATCTCGCGATCAGCGGCTATCCGGCCATGGGAGTCGTGACCCTGTTGCTCGGCATGGGACTCGCCACCCTGCCCGTCGGGCGCTTCGTCGGATTGTTCTTCCTGCACGAGCGGCTGAACCCGCGCCCCGCGCATCCGGATGAGTCGCTCTGGGCACTGGACGTGGCGCAAGAAAACCATCGCCTGGAAGGCCTTGTTCGCCCGTGGAAGGAATCGCGCACCGCCCTGCCCCGGCATGTCGTCATCCGGGTCTGGTCACGCTGGATTGCCGACGCACGGACAGAATAAGCGCATCCGAAAACGCGAAGAGCCTCGCAAGGAGGCTCTTCGGACGGCTGGCGCGGGGCATCAGCCTTTCTTGACGAATTCCGATTTCAGGCTCATCGGGCCAATACCGTCGATCTTGCAATCGATGTTGTGATCGCCGTCAACCAGGCGAATGCCCTTCACCTTGGTCCCGACCTTCACCACCAGGGAAGAGCCCTTGACCTTGAGATCCTTGATGACGGTCACGGTATCGCCATCCTGGAGCAGATTGCCATTGGCATCCTTCACCACCAGCACATCATCACCAGTCGCTTCGGCGGCGGCGGTTTTCGACCACTCGTTCCCGCACTCCGGGCAGACGTACATCTCGCCGTCCTCGTAAGTGTATTCGGAACCGCATTTCGGACAGTTCGGCAGAGCGGACATGGTGAAGCCTTCCATAAGTCAAATTGAAAGAAGGCGGCGGATCATATCAGATTTGCATGATCCATGACGTGTTCTGTACGAGGCCGCGCGAGGGAACCGCCCACCATCCCCACGATAGCCGCCAGGAAGCCCCAGAAATGCGGCGAAACCTCAGCCTCCGGCAGAGCGAACTCCAGCGGAATCCAGACCGCCAGGCCCAGCGCGATGGCGGCGTAGGCGCCAAACGTACTCGCTCGCTTCCAGTAGAGACCGAACACCAACGGGGCGAAGGCCACAACCAGCGTCACCTTGTAGGCCGCCTCCACCATGGCATGAATTCCCGTGTCGTGCTCCAGCGCCCAAAGCGCGTAGCCCGTCACCGCAAGCGAAAACAAGGCGACGACCACACGGGTGATGTTCAGCATTTCACGCTCACCACGGTCGCTGAACAACCAGCCGCGCAACACGTTTTCGGACAAAGTGACCGAAGGCGCCAGCAGCGTTCCGGACGCGGTGCTCATGATGACCGCCAGCAGCGCGCCATAGAAAATCACCTGCGCGAACAGAGGCAGATGAGTCTTGATGAGCGCGGGAAGAATGGCTTCCGCATCACTGGAAAGCAAACGCTCCACCAGCATCGGATCGATCAGATTCGCCGAATAGGTCAGAAACAGCGGCACGGCGGCGAACAGGAGATAAAGAACCCCGCCAAGCACCGCGCCCCACATCGCCACATTGGCGCTTTTGGAAGCGTTGGCGCGCTGGAACACATCCTGCTGCGGGATCGAACCGAAGGCCATGGTCAGAAAGGACGACACAAAGGCCAGCCAGGCTACCGTCGTCAGATCAGGCCAGAAATCAAACTTGCCCGCGCGAGCGGCATGCTCGACCACAGGCGCAACGCCGCCAGTCATTCCGCCAAGCAGCCAGCCGATGTACACAAGCCCCAGCACAATCACGATCATCTGGAAAAACGTGGTCATCGCCACCGACCACATCCCGCCGAGCACGGTGTACACAAACACCACGCCCGCACCGATGAGGATGCCCTGCGCCTGAGTGATCGCCCCGTCGGACAGCACGTTGAACACAACGCCCAGCGCGGTGATCTGGGCTGAAACCCAGCCCAGATAGGACAACGCAATGGCAATGCCGACGATGACCTCCACCTTGCGACCGTAACGGTGGCGAAAGAAGTCCCCCAGCGTGAGCAGATTCATCCGGTACAGCTTTCTGGCGAAGAAAACGCCGAACAGGATCAGACAGACGGCCGCCCCGAACGGGTCCGAGATCAACCCGCCCAGATTCTCCTTCTGGAAGGTTGCCGGAATCCCCAGCACCGTCTCCGCCCCGAACCAGGTGGCAAAGACCATCGCGGTGACGATATAGATCGGCAGACTACGCCCGGCGGTGATGTAATCCCCCGCCGAATGCACGCGCCGCGCGGCAAAAAGGCCGATGGCAATGGAAACCGCAAGGTAGAGAATGACAAAGGTGGTCAGCATTGGATCAGGCTCCCGGGAACATCTTGAATAGCCGTTGCTGCCGCCAACTCACCTGAAATTATGGTTATGAGCCGCGCCCCTGAACCGGGAAACGACGGCGAAATGCATTTTCAGTGAGGGGGGGCGCACAATCAAGCCGCCCCCTTGATCTTTCCCTGACAGCATCCACGGAGTGCGACAACACCGAAGCCGGGCGGCCTTCTCCCAGCAGCCCACGCCTGCCTTACCGGCACAGCGGCGCACCGCCCGCCTGCCAGTTGGCGACTGTCTTGGCGACCAGATTCCCGCCGTCGGACTCTGGAGTGGTCTGATCCTGCTGCCCGGCCCCGAACAGCAAGGCGACAATCCGCGCGGAGGTCACATCGGCCAGATGCGCGAACAGGTAATCGACACGGTTATCCTGCCAGTGATTCGGCGTATTGTTCTGCGCCATGTTGCCGAGCGGAAGCTGCCACAAGACCGTCGGCTTGCCCACCACGCCGGAAAGCGACTTGCTCCAGGACAGATAGGCCGCCGCCCTTGCATCGTCCCACCAACGATCCTGCCCCAGCGATGCGTAATACCCGGCATCACGATCGGAAGGGTCCGTCACCACGAAATCCCCCTCCGCCGCCCCGAGCGCCAGCATGAAATTGCCGACCGCCGCGCCATCGCCGCTCATGTGCGAAAGCCAGGGCGAAGCATGCAGCCCCACCGTCGCATTGGGCGCGTACTTGCGGACCATGGCGATGAGACAGCGCGCAAAACCAGCCGCGCTACCCTCCTGCCCACCGCAATCCGTCGGATTGGCCACGGCGACCGGCGCGGGCACCGCATGCGGATTACTGTTCACCAGCCGGACATATCCCCAGAAATCCGGCTCGATATGCAGCATCGCGCGCGCGGGGCCGATCTTCTGCAACAAGAACCGCCAGTCATCGAAATAACGGGCAAGGAAAGCCGCATCATTGATGGCCGCCACCTCCGCCGCGCCCTCCCCGACCCCTGCGCTGTTCAGAATTTCGTAATACGTGAAGACCGGCGCCTGCGGACGCGAAACATTCTGCCACATGGCCGATGCCGCCCGCTCCAGGTGATAACTTGCAAACATGCCCGGCGCCTGGGAGTGATCCTGCCAGCATCCCCACCACGCACCGCAAGCGGACGAACACGACGTCATGCACGAAGCCGAAGGCGCAATGCCGCCCGCCAGATAGATGTAGCGCGCATCGAACGGCGCCGCGGTCGCCGTTGCATCCTCCATCTGCGCCCCGATCATCAGCTTGTCGCTGCCCATGAAACTTGGAATGCAAGGCAGAACGACCTCGGCGCCGCCCGAAGAGGACGAATCCCCCGAAGAGGAAGAATCCCCCGAACCCGACGAGGAACCACCGGACGCCCCCCCGCCCCCACCGCAAGCAGACAAGGACAAGGACAAGGCGAAAAACAAACCGAAAGCGAAACGCGGCAACATGGCGAACATCCCTGATGTGTAGCGGCGTGTGATTGTACACGCGAACCCGCCCCGGCCCCGACCGCCGCCCATTCCGGGCCTGAAAGCCCAAGGACACCCCTCACCCAAGCCCCAAAAGCCACGGTATGGATCAAGGATCAACGGGGTCAGACTCGATCGATTCTGCCCGCCCGTTCTCTTCCGGCACGCGACATGTAACGCTGAATCATTTCTCAATCGAGTCTGACCCTATTGATCTTTATTGATCTTGACTCCATTGATCCGTTACATCCCCAACAACTGGGAAACGCTGCGAACCATCTGCCCGTAGCCTTCGGACACATAAAGGCCGAACTGGGCGATCAAGGCATACCCCACCCCGAACTGCGCCAGCACCAAACCGCCCGCCGCAAACTGCGACACGCTCACCAATCCCACGCCAAACTGGGCAATGGTCACCACCCCGCAGCCGAACTGACCGATGGCGATCACCCCGCACGCCACCACCGGCGTACGGTTGGGGCGATACTTGAAGGCGATATGCACAAGCGGCAGACCGGCAATGGTAATGCCGGACTTATATTCATACCCCCACCCGTCCCACTTGGCCCGCGCGGGATACGGCGCCCCGCAATTCGGACAGGCATACGCCTGCTCAGAAACCGGATGTTTGCATTCACGACATGGCTTCATGGACAAATCCTCCATCTGTTGTTTCATACAAGGCGCCCAAACGATTACTGAACCTTCAAATAGGCATGACCGCCCATCTGCATGTCCGCAATCGCCGCCACGCCGGAAGCCACGAAGCCCACGCCCGCATAGACCTTGGCCTTGTTCAGCTTGATCTCTTCGCGCGTCTTGTCGCACAACAGCGCCTTCACGCCCTTGAACTTGACCAGCGCATCCAGACGCCCCTTCAATTCGGCGCGGCGCTCCAGCAAGGCCTTGTCCGCCGCGTAAGGCGAGCCCTTCAGATCATCATCCGTCACAAAGCGAATGCCGTGACCGACGAACACGATGGCCACCTCATACTCGCGCAGCTCGCTCTCGTACGCCTGGGTGAGGTTGTTGATGGAAGTCAGCGTGGCCGAGTAGCGCGTCACATCGTTGAAGTCCACGTGATAAACCACCTTCGCGGGAGCCGCCAGCGCCGCCTGCGACATCGCGACCATGAACAGCCCCAGCAGGGACATCATCAGTTTTTTCATACAGCCTCCGGTTGAGGGGTTGGAGTGATGGCAAGCGTATTCCCGCCATCGTTTACAGGGGACAGAAACCATGGATAGTACGCAAGCTTGATGTAGGGCACATTAGCGAATGCGTAATGCGCCGGATGTAAGCGCTCACGCCACGCCCACCCCATTCGGCGGATTACGCTCCGCTAATCCGCCCTACGCGGGCTGCGCGGCTTTATCGCGCAGCGTCCAGCGAGCGAAGCGAACGGGGGCGACCGCCGGGTTGGGCTTCGCATTTACGCCCCCCCGTTTCCCATTATTTTCTCAAACCTAAACATCTCATCGACATCTCCTTTATCATGAATCCGGCATGAATCCTGATGAGGATCTGGATGGTACTTGTTGTAGAAATCGACAATTTTGAAACCACACTTGTTCACGTAGAAGTGAATATTTCTTTTCTCAAAATATGGAGTAACAGTTTCCCAGACTTTGGTAAGAGGAAATTTTTTTTCAATCGCATGCCAGGCTTTCAGACCCCACCCTCGACCCTGTCGGCTAGTCGCTATAAAAAAGAATGACAAGGAGTTCCGACCGCTCATTGGATCTATCACTACAACAGCTCCCCCAACACGTTGTTCGTCAGCCATGATCCAGTAAGTAACGGCTCCCGTGGTGTTGAATGACTTTTCAATATCCTCTTCAGAGGGAATTGGTTCTTCAAGTGGCTGCCCAAAGTCTGCCTCTGCCGCCACACGGAAGGAATCCTGCAAGGCAGATTTGAACTCGGCAAGGCTGCTCGGTTCAGCTTCTAGGAGCTCTATGTTTCCGTTCTCTTCCAGCTCTCTCACTTACTTAACCCTCAATTGATACCGTCCGATTTAAGCGGTGAAAACCGCGAAGATGTGGACCGGACTGCCGCAAGGGCGGTAGGGGAAACCCGGCTAACGGGCTTGCGGTTTCCATTGATACCCCGTGTGCTACGTGGGCTTGATTTAGGGCGGCGCATTAGCCAAGCGTAATGCGCCGGATAGAAGAGCTCACACCACGCCCATCCCATTCGGCGGATTACGCTCCGCTAATCCGCCCTACGCGGGCTGCTCTGGCGTTGCATCGAGGACAGAAACTTGCATAGCCAGTGACAGAGGGATGTGCTCGTGGAGGTAGGTTTCGAGTTCGCGTAGGTTCACAGTATTCGCTCTTAAGGTGGCTAACGTGATAGGTGAGGGGTCGCCAGAGCGAAGCGGAGGGGACAGGCAAGCGCAGTGTTTGCCGGCGGTCCCTCTCGACCGGCGGGTTAGGCGTCATCAAGCGCGATGTAGCGAAATGTTTCCCACTGACCCTTGTATACCTTTTCGATGGCCGCCATTTTCTTCCTTGAAAAGTGATCATCTGCCTCTATTTCGCTTACGTTGTAATGCCGTTTGTTTAGGAAACCCACAGAGCACAGCGTGGGATGTTTCATAAGAGGCGTGAGATCGCCACTCAGAACGTTTGTGTCCACAAATCTAAAGTCAACCAACTTTGGAAAGGCGCTTAAGAAGTCTAGATCAGCCAGTGGCGCACACGAGTTGAGGCATAACACTTTCAAATTGTGAAGGCTTAATAGCTCTTCGCCGACTGAGAATTTTTTTGACTGATTGATGTGTAACCATTCCAATGAGTCTTTGACGTCAGACAAACCACCATCGTTAGCAAGCTTCAGGCAATAGTGCGCCTCCAGCCGTTTGACTCTTCCAAAGCGTGATAGGCCGGTAAACGAATGAATGTTTGATCGCTCTAGATCAAGGTATTGGATGGCTTCATCAGCGGGGAAGTCTTCTAAGTCGAACGATTTCGACCGGAATTTTCGTACCAAGGCATAACTATAGCCATCGAGACGGAGCTTTGCTTGGGTGCGATCGTCGAAATCCAGAGCTCCATACATCCCGTCCGGAAGCTGATCAAACCAAACGGTGTTGTATCTCCAATCCACGAGTTGTTCCTCGTTTGGCGCCTAACGCCCAGGTTAACCGGGGCGGTCTCAAGTACCAAGTGCAACGGGTTGATCAATGCTTGGCGGAATCGCAAGGATCAACGGGGTCAGACTCGATCGATTCTGCCCGCCCGTTCTCTTCCGGCACGCGACATGTAACGCTGAATCATTTCTCAATCGAGTCTGACCCTATTGATCTTCACGTTTGAATTCACCGGCCTGCGCGGCTTTTTGCGCAGGTCCGGTGGAATGAGTTGTTAGGGCAAGAAGATTGGCTCACTTTACAAACGTCAGCAAAAGCCCAATTGCACGATGAGAAAAGCTCTTCAAGTGACGCTCAAGCAATCCGGCAATCATATCGCGTACCCTTATGCGCTTTTCTTCAAATTCCGCCAATCTCCCTTGGAGTGCAAACTCGTACCGCAAACCATAGAGTATCTGCGTAACGATTAGCGGGTATGTTGCAAAGTCACCATAAATTTTGCTGTGATGAAATTGCTTAACGAACTCATCTAGTGTGGTGGCCGACCAAGATGTCCAGTGAGAGGTTCGTTCGCCTTCATCAGACCAAAAGGTGAATTGCCCCGGTCCAACAACAATATGAGCACGCTTCTGCGATCTTGTGGCTTCAGGATCGTATTCATCCGCGTGATAACACTTTGGTAGATCAGTTGCCGGAAATGAGGAACCAAGCTTCATTGCTTTGTAAGCTCGACGGAAGGCGATTTGAAACAGAAAGCAACGCAGTCGCATATTGATTGCCCTAACGTGCTAGCTCAGGGGCGCGAAGCCGGCTTGCCCGCGAAGCGTCCCTCTGGAGCGGCGGGTTAGCAATCATGGCACGACGAAGTGCTGAACCTTGTCTTTCGACCCGGCGAAATGATCGACCTTCCCGACTTGCAGCTTCGTGAAGGTGCCGTTGGTTATGGCATCAACAAGTGCCTGTTCATGGGCTGCGAAGTAGCCATGAAACCGCCGCATGTCCTTTCCGAAAACTTTCGCAAGCGGAACCTCTTCGCCAGATGTGCAGCTTGCGAGGTTCTTCTCCAGAAGTGTAGTGAATTGTTCAAAGGTTCGGATAATCGTATCGAGTCGCTTATCAGCCTCTCCATCAAGAATGTAGATATTGACAAGGAGGTGCTCGATTATTCGTAGGGCTATCAGCAGATTTTTTGCGTCTGCCTTTTTGATTTCATGAGCCGCGTCGTTGCCAAGGAAGCGGATTGCGTGCAAACGCTCGGCGTCCTTCTGGGAAATCAAACCGCCCTTGGCGAGGGAGTCGATCCGTTTTTCCAATGTCCTTCCGGTGATGCCACGGTCGTTGCAGATTGCTTCAATTGTTGCGCGTAAGCCAATCCCAGCAAGAATATTCGAGTTGTTTTTGATCGCTTGAATTGACTGGGTGTAAATCTCGCGAACGGTATCAGGCAAATCCCAGACATCATCTAGCTCGCGATGGCCCTTCAATATGCTTGGGAAACAAGAGATATCTTCTGGCACATCCCATTCGTTGTCGTCGATGGGATATGCGCTTTCGTAATCTCGGACTACCTTTCGGAAACTGACGGTATGGCAACCGCAGCATTGGACGATTTGATAAATCGTATCCACTCGGTATTCGTATTCCGACTCAACGTGCTGTTCAAGAACCGAGTGCCATGTATCTCTATCGCATGAGGCGCATGAATGGTAGACCTGCTTCTTTTTTTCTTCGGCGGCGGTCATCGAGAGATACCTTTCTTGATTGCTAACGTGTTTTATACGGCGCCAGCGCCCTATAACTCAATAAGAAGTTGCCGTGTAACACAACCTCTGACATGACAAGCCCTTGTTTTCACAAGGGCGTCTGTTTGTCATCACGGCACAAGATGCGGACAAACACGGCGCGGCGTTTACTTGGCCGGGCCGAATGCCGCCGCCACAATCGCCTGCGCTTCTTCCTGAATCTCTTTCAGGTGTGCTTCGCCCTTGAAGCTTTCGGCGTAGATCTTGTAGACATCTTCGGTGCCGGACGGGCGGGCGGCGAACCAGCCGTTTTCGGTGACGACCTTGAGGCCGCCGATTTCGGCGTTGTTGCCGGGGGCGCGGGTGAGTTTGGCGGTGATCTTGTCGCCCGCCAGGGTTTCGGCCTTGACCTGCTCGGGGCTGAGCTTGGAGAGGATCTGCTTCTGCTCGCGGTTGGCGGCGGCGTCGATGCGGGCGTAGACGGGGTTGCCGTGGCGCTCGGTGAGTTTCTTGTAGTACACGCCGGGGTCTTCGCCGGTCTTGGCGGTGATTTCGGCGGCGAGCAGGTTGAGGATGATGCCGTCCTTGTCGGTGCTCCAGGGGGAGCCGTCCATGCGCAGGAAGGAGGCGCCGGCGGATTCTTCGCCGCCGAAGCCGCAGTGGCCGTTGACCAGGCCATCGACAAACCACTTGAAGCCGACCGGCACTTCGCGCAGGCCGCGCTTCAGGTCGTTCGCCACGCGATCGATCATGGAGCTGGAGACCAGGGTCTTGCCGATGTAGGCGTTGCCGGGCCAGCGCGGGCGGTTGCGGAACAGGTAGTCGATGGCGACGGCGAGGTAGTGGTTGGGGTTCATCAGCCCGCTGCTCGGGGTGACGATGCCGTGGCGGTCGGCGTCCGGGTCGTTGCCGAAGGCGATGTCGTACTTGTCCTTGAGGCCGATGAGGCTGGCCATGGCGTAGGGCGAGGAGCAGTCCATGCGGATCTTGCCGTCGTGGTCCACGCACATGAAGGCGAAGCGGGGGTCGATGTCCTTGTTCACCACGTCAATGTCCAGGCCATGGGTTTCGGCAATCGGGGCCCAGTACGGCAGGCCCGCGCCGCCCATGGGATCAACGCCGATCTTGAGGCCCGCAGCCTTGATGGCGGCCATGTCCACCACCTCGCCCAGTTCTTCGACGAAGGGTTTGATGAAGTCGTGGCGCTGGGTGGTTTCAAGTTTGAGGGCTTTTTCGAGCGGCATGCGCTTGACGCCCTTGAGGTCCTGGTTGAGCAATTCGTTGGCGCGCGCCTGGATCAGGCGGGTGACATCGGTGTCCGCCGGGCCGCCGTTGGTCGGGTTGTACTTGAAGCCGCCGTCGGTCGGGGGGTTGTGGGACGGGGTGATGACGACGCCATCGGCGAAGTGCGCCTTGCGGCCTTTGTTGTGGGTCAGGATGGCGTGCGAGATGACCGGGGTGGGTACAAGCGGCTCGCCCGCCGGAATGCGCAGTTCGATGCCGTTGGCGGCAAACACTTCAATGGCGGTGTAGTAGGCCGGGGTGGACAGGGCGTGGGAGTCGAGGCCGATGTACATCGGGCCGGTGATGTCGTTATCACGGCGGTATTCGGCCAGGGCCTGGCAGGTGGCGAGGATGTGGTCTTCGTTGAAGGTCTGCCGGGTGCTGCAACCGCGATGACCAGAGGTGCCGAAGGCGACCCACTGGGCGAGGTTGTTGGGGTCCGGGCGCTGGGTGTAGTACGCGGACACGAGGTCCGGGATGTCGATCAGCAATTCGCGGGGAGCGGGTTGACCAGCCAGGGGATGCAGCGCCATGTCGGAATCCTTCGTTGTAAGACCGTTATCGGAAACAGAGTACCGGCAGAAGATTACCGTTCCTTTGACGTGCTGCACATGGGGGGTGTTTTTGCCCATGTCCGATGGGGTCCTGGCGGAGGCATGTCGTCGCTTGCAAGAAGTCCGTCCCGGGATCGATGGTTTGCGCGGGCGTTCGCGGCGGGGACACCCCTCCTAGGGGGTTTGGAAGACTTTTTCGGCCAGTTCGTCCAGCCCCTTCAGGTTGAAGTCATCAAGGAATTGCCGCGTGGTGCCCAGCAGTTCCGGGCGGCCCGGTGCTTCCTTGCGTCCGACCACGGTGATCCAGCCGCGCTCGTGGAGGGTCTTGAGGATGGCGGGGTTGACCGCCACGCCTCGCACCGCTTCGATTTCGGCTCGGGTGATAGGCTGTTTCCAGGCGATCAGGGCGAGGGTTTCCAGCACCGCGCGGGAGTAGCGCGGCGGTCGTTCCGGGGTGAGACGGGCGATCCACGGCGCGAAACGCTCGCGCGCCTGCAAGCGCAGGCCGCTTGCGACCTCGACCAGTTCGAAGCCGCGTTCGGCGTAGCTGGCGGCCAGGCATTTGAGCGCTTCGTCCAGCGCGGCGGCATCAATGTCGTCGCCCATGATCTCTGCCAGCCTGGCGCGACTGAGCGGCTCTCCGGCGGAGAGCAGGACAGCTTCAATGATCTGCTGTATCGGGTTCAACACGGTCCGCCCTTCGCGATGACAAGGAACAGGCCCCCTTCTTCCCGTTCGATTTCGATCTGGCCGTCCTTGAGCAGTTCGAGCAGGGCGAGAAAGCTGACGACAACGCCACGGCGTCCTTCTTGCGGGGCCAAAATATCCAGCAGCCGCAACGTGCCTTCCCGCACACGCAGCAGGATCAGGGTCATCCGTTCACGTACGCTGACGGCTTCACGCTGGATGTGATGGCGCTCGACCAGCGCGGCACGGCGCAGGGCGTCTCGCAAGGCTTCCAGCAATTCATCCATGCTGACTTGGGGCGGTTCCGCCCTGCGTTCGAGGGCGGGCGGCTGTACGGATGCCGGAAACACGTCACGCTCCACGCGCGGCAAGGTATCCAGCCGCTCGGCGACCTGTCGCAAGCGTTCGTATTCCTGCAAGCGCTTCACCAGTGCCATGCGCGGGTCTTCGTCATCATCCTCCGCAGCTTGCGCGGGGCGCGGAAGCAGCATGCGCGATTTGATTTCCGCAAGCCAGGCGGCCATCACAAGGTATTCCGCCGCGAGCTCAAGCCGCATGTCCCGCATCAGTTCGATGTAGTCCATGTACTGGCGCGTAACCTCGGCGAGGGGAATGTCGAGAATGTCGAGGTTCTGTTTGCGGATCAGGTACAGCAGCAGGTCAAGCGGTCCCTCGAAGGAGTCGAGGATGACCGCCAGCGCATCCGGCGGAATGTAAAGATCCTTGGGAAATTCAAGAACAAGCTGCTCGCCCACGCGGGCAAGCACATCCGGCTCCGTCATCATCAGGGTACGAAGAAACCGACGATGAACTCATTCATCGCGGCCAGCATGGGCCCGAGGACATTGCCGAGCACGTCTGTCGCGAGCAGGGCGATCAGAATCAGCATGCCGAACGGCTCCAGCCGCGCAAACTGGTATCCGAGCGCGGGCGGCAGGGCGCTGACCAGCACCCGCCCGCCATCCAGGGGAGGAATGGGCAGCAGGTTGAACAGCATCAGCAGCAGGTTGATGGTGACACCGGCCTGCCCCATCAGCACCAGCGGCAAGGCCACCTCGCTCACGCCCTGTCCGGCCAGCCACTGTCCCAGCCCCATCATCAACGCCCAGAAAACAGCCATGAGCAGGTTGGAGGCTGGCCCCGCGAGCGCCACCCAGGCCATGTCGCCGCGCGGGTGACGCATGTTGCGCGGGTCCACTGGCACCGGCTTGGCCCAGCCGAAGATGAACCCCATGACGAAAAACATGGCAATGGGCACGGCCACGGTGCCGATCGGATCGATATGGCGCAGCGGATTGAGCGACAGCCGACCCAGCGAGGCGGCAGTAGGGTCCCCGAAGTGGCGGGCCGCGTAGCCATGCGCGGCTTCATGCACGGTGATGGCGAACAGCGCGGGAAGAATCCAGACGCTGAACTTCTGGATCAGGTTCAAGTCCATTCTTCAGCCTCTTCGACCCCGACCGGGACCTCGCCCCGGCCACGTCGGACGAGAACCGGAACGTCTCCCGCCATGTCGATCACGGTGGTCGGACGGTCGGCGCAGAAACCCACGTCCAGGATCAGGTCCAGGCGTCGGCCCGCCCGCTCGTCAATCTCGTGCGCATCGGTCAGTGGTTCGCGCTCGCCGGCCAGGATCAGGCTGTTGCTCAGGATGGGCTCGCCATGAGCCGCCAGCAAGGCTTGCGCCAGCGGATGATCCGGCACCCGCAACCCGACCGTCTTGCGCTTGGGGTGCTGAAGGCGGCGCGGCACTTCATGCGTGGCTTGCAGGATGAAGGTGTAGGCGCCCGGCGTGTACTGCTTGAGAAAGCGGTATTCAATGTTGCCGACGCGAGCGTAGGTGGCAATCTCGGACAGGTCGCGACACATGAGGGTGAACAGGTGTTTCTCGTCCACGCCCCGGATGGCTCGGATACGCTCGATGGCCGTCTTGTCGCCCACCGCGCAACCGAAGGCGTAGCCGGAATCGGTCGGGAAGGCGATCACCCCGCCGCCGCGAAGCACGTCCACGGCCTGGGCGAGCAGGCGTGGCTGGGGATTGTCGGGATGCAGTTCGAGGATGCGGGCCATGGAGGAATCCGGTCAAGACAAAAGGCGCGCGAAGGGCGCTGGATTCACACGCAAGCGGAATCTGTACGGGACGCGCTTATAACCGTTAACATACCTCAGCTTAACCACCGACGCACCGATGAAAGTCTTCTTCGATTTCCTGCCGATCATCCTCTTCTTTGTCGCCTACAAGCTTGAAGGGATCTACGTGGCGACCGCCGTGGCCATCGCCGCCACCCTCATCCAGGTCGCCTACACCTGGCTTCGCACCCGCAAGCTCGAACCCATGCATCTGGTGTCGCTGGGGCTGATCGTCGTCTTCGGCGGCGCCACCCTGCTGTTCCAGAATCCACTGTTCATCATGTGGAAACCGACCATCCTTTACGCTCTGTTCGCGGCGGCCTTCCTCGGCAGCCGGTTCATCGGCGAAAAGACGCTGGTCGAGCGGATGATGGGCGGCATGATGTCCGCGCCAAGGGCCGTCTGGCTGAGGGTGAACACGGCCTGGGCCGTGTTTTTCCTGTTCCTCGCGGTGCTGAACGTCTACGTGGCCTACAACTACTCGGAAGAGGACTGGGTCAATTTCAAGCTGTTCGGCCTGCTCGGACTGACACTGGTCTTCATGATCGGCCAGGGCCTGTGGCTGGCGCGGCACGCGGAACCCCTGCCCGACCCGGCGGATGCCGATCAACAGACCGACAAGGCTTGAGCCTCCGATGTGGTACATGATTCACGGCATTGACGCCGCCGACAGCCTTGAAAAACGCAAGGCCGCCCGCCCGGCCCACCTTGAGCGCCTCCAGGCCTTGCAGGATGCCGGACGCTTGCTGATCGCAGGCCCCCTGCCCGCCGAGGACACGACCCAGCCCGGCCCGTCCGGTTTCGTGGGCAGCCTCGTGGTGGCCGAATTCGATTCCCTGACCGAAGCCCGCGCTTGGGCCGAGGCCGATCCCTACATGCATGCCGGGGTATATCGCGAGGTTCTCGTCCACCCCTGGATGCAGGTTTTCCCCACTTCACACTCCAACTGAGGAATGTTCTCCATGTTCATGATGAAGAAGCCGCTTATTGCCGCCATGACTATCGCAGTCGCGTTGATGACGGGCTGCGGCGAGGACAAGACCGCCGGTACCGTCGCGACCGGCGACAAGGATGTCGTTGCCGTTGTGAACGGAACCAATATCACCCGCCAGGACCTGGACGGCGTGAAGGCCCAGATGCCGGGACGCGGCAGCGACGAGCAGATCGTCGAGCAACTGGTCGAACTCAAGGTGCTGGCCGACAAGGCCGTGACCGACGGTCTGGACAAGGATCCCGCGATCGTCGCCGAACTGGCGCGCGCGCGTGAAAGCATCCTCGCCAACCACCTGGTGAAGAAGGCCATCGAAGGCAAGACCTTCACCGACGAGGAAATGAAGGCCGAATACGATCAGGTCGTTGCCAAGATGCCCAAAAAGGAAGAGCTGAAGGCAGCCCACATCCTGGTTGAAGACGAGAAGCTGGCGAAAGATCTGCAAGCCAAGCTGAGCGAGGGCGCCGATTTTGCCCAGCTCGCCAAGCAGCACTCCACCGATCCGGGCTCCAAGGATCAGGGCGGCGACCTGGGCTGGTTCGAAGCCAGCATGATGGTGCCTGAATTCGCCTCCGCGGTATCCGGCCTGGAGCCGGGCAAGCTCACCGCCGCGCCGGTCAAGACCCAGTTCGGCTGGCATATCATCAAGCTGGAGGAAAAGCGCGCCGTGCCGCCGCCTGCGTTCGACAGCGTCAAGCCGCAACTGACCAACATGATGCGTCAGAAGGCCGTCGAAAAATACGTGGATGACGCCCGCAAGGCCGCCAAGGTGGAGATCAAGCTGCCCAAGGCCGAAGAAGCGAAATCCGAGGCGACCGATAAGCCGAATACGCCCGCAGCCAAATAAACGCTTGATTTGACCGCACGGGGCGCTTCACCAACAATCGGCGGGGAAGCGCCGACGTGCCTCGGCATTTCCCGCTTGGGGCAGGATGCCGCCATGCGAACAATGGCAGGCCTCCGCATGACTCTCATTGCCGGGGGGTTGAAAAACGCTTTTCAGCTCCCCCGGCGAGACCAGGCCACGGATGGCTTGCACGAACATCAGGCGCCGCAAGCGCTTGTGTTGGGAGGTCGCCGCGGACATGTGCCGCGACGAGCCGCATACCGACCAGGGACGGCTTTGTTCAGCATTCACCAAGAGGCGCAGGATCATGCAGCTCCCGATCACCGGCAACGACATCCGCAAAACCCTTCTTGGCTCGGAGCTCACCGACATGGAATGCGAGACGCTGGCGCAAATCTGCACTGTGCGTCACATTCCCAGCGGCGAGACTCTGTTCCGCGAAGGCGAGTCCCACCACGAACTGTTCGTGGTGCTGGACGGGCGTCTTTCGGTGAACAAGGATACCGGGCGCGGCTATGCCGACACCCTGCATATCCTCAGTCCGGGCGATCTGGCCGGCGAGTCCGGCTTTCTGGACGGCAAACCCCACAGCGCCACCCTGCGCGCCGTGGGTGATGCCACCGTACTGAGCCTGCACAGGGAAAACCTCGAACGTCTGGTCAAGGATCATCCGTTCATGGTCTATCACGTCATGCGCGCCATTGTCCGCAGCATCCGCGAGATCATTCGCCGCATGAACAGCCAGTGCACGCAGATGACCAGCTACATCCAGCAAACCGGCGGTCGATTCTGACCGCCCCTTTTTTTCCTCAAACTTTGAGCGCCATCATGACGACGAAGAAAATCCTGACCTTCCTCGCCGCCTTCACCCTCGGCCTTGGACTTGCCCTGCAACCGGCGGAAGCCAAGCGCATGGGCTCCGGCGGCAATGTGGGCGAACAAAAATCCGGCTTCGCCCGTGAAGCCACCCCGCCGAGCGCGCCGTCCGGCACGACCTCCAGCGCCACCTCTCGCCAGACCGCTGCGCCTGCCGCCGCCGCGCCTGCCGCCAGTGGCGCCAGCAAGTGGCTGGGTCCGCTCGCGGGTCTTGCCGCAGGCGGCCTGCTCGCTGCCATGTTCTTCGGTGGCGCGTTCGAGGGCATCCAGATCATGGATATCCTTCTGATCGTCATGTTGGCCTTCGGCCTGTTCATGATTGTCCGCATGATGCGCGCCAAGCAGGCCCCGCAACCGGCCCAGGCCCATCGC
Source organism: Pseudomonadota bacterium (assembly GCA_040756355.1). GTDB lineage: Bacteria > Pseudomonadota > Gammaproteobacteria > Halothiobacillales > Halothiobacillaceae > Thiofaba. Next base: position 229,659 of record JBFLZK010000020.1, read on the forward strand.
TACGCGACCGACGGCGCGCCGTACGAAGCTGTGCGCGAAAGCGTCCAGGCTCCGATCGGCGGCGGCTTCGACCGTACCCGCACCGCGCTCAACGATATGCCGTCCTGGTTCGACGAGCATGGTTTCCTGCAAGGCGCGCGCACCCACTTCATGAGCCTGCAAATGGCTTGGGACGCGAACGACCTGGACAAGCTGCGCGAGTACTTCACCCCCGCCATGTTCGAACATCTTCGCGCCCAGCGCGCCGAAATCGGCGATGCGACCAACGTCACCGACGTGCAGAGCCTGGACGCCCAATTGCTGGATCTTGTCCGTGAAGGCGATGAAGTGGTGGCCTCCGTCCTCTTCCAGGGCCGTGTCCGCGAGGACGACAATCTGCCCGAGGACATCGCTGAAATCTGGCATGTGCGCCACGCGGCCGGTACCCCGCAGGGCGACTGGCTGATCAGCGGCATCCAGCAGGCCGACTCGCGCGTCCTGCACTGATCCGCCAGCAGGAGCGGCGTCTCGCCACGCAAGGATGTCATGGTGCATCCTTCGGCCCCAAGACGGGCCTCCTGCAAGCGCAAGACCCAAGGGGCCCGGACATGTTCCGGGCTTTTTTCATTTTCCGCCCCGATCCCCTACAATCCGCCCCTCGCTCGCAAAACAAACGCGCGCGATTCATGTTTCGGGTGCCTCGGACCCATCGGGCCTGGGGTTAAACGGGAAACAGGTGCGGTCGCCCTCATGACCTAAGCTTGTGCTGCCCCCGCAACGGTAAGCGTTTTTACGGCACGCCAACATGGCCACTGTCCCCGCGATGCGGGACGGGAAGGCGGCGGAAGCCTTACGCGCGAGCCCGGAGACCGGCCCGAGACGTTCACCACCAGGCGTGCGGCGGGCTCGCCTTCCGGGATCCGATCATGCAAAAACGCGCTCTCTCCACGGCCATGGCCGCCCTCTTCGCCTCTTCCATCGCCCATGCCTCCGACATGCTCGATGGGCTCGTCGTCACCGCAACCCGCACCGCGCAGACCGCCGATGAAAGCCTTGCGCCCGTCACCGTGCTGACCCGCGCGGAGATCGAGCAAACCGCCGTCCATGACGCCCTGCAAGCCATTGAAGCCGCTGCCCCCTCCTTCCAGATCACGCGTGCCGGGGGATATGGCAAGCAAGCCAGCTACTTCCTGCGCGGTTCGGACAGCAAGAACATCCTTGTCCTGATCGACGGCGTCCGCCTCGGCTCCGCCACCACTGGCGCGGCGGCGCTGGAGCAGATTCCCGCCGAGCTGATCGAGCGGATCGAAGTCGTGCGCGGCCCGCGCGCGGCCCTGTACGGCTCCGAAGCGGTGGGCGGTGTGATCCAGGTCTTCACCCGCCGCGATGCGAAGGACGCCTTGCGCGCCCGAGTCGGCATCGGAGAGCACGCCACCCGCCAGGCCACCCTGGGCGGCAGCCTGGGCAGTGCGGACACGCGCCTGTCGATCAATCTCAGCCATCAACGCAGCGACGGTATCGACGCCCTTCCTGTCGCCACCAGCCAGCCGGACCAGGATGGTTTCGAGCAGAGCGCCGCCAATCTGAACCTGAACCATCGTTTCGGCAACCATACCGAGGCCGGTTTCAGTCTCTTGCGCTCACAAGGCCGCAGCGACTACGACAACGCCTACGCCAAGTCCTACGACCCGCTGACCTTCGCCCCCATCTACTACCCGCCCGGCGCCCGATTCTTCAACGATACCGTGCAACAAACCGCCTCCGCTTTCATCAGCGCCCGCCCGACCGCTTCATGGCAGACCCGCCTGAACCTGGCCCAATCACGTGATGAGCTGGCAACCGTCGTGCTGGACGGATCAAGCCGCAACGACAGCGCAACCGACACCCGCCGCGATCAGGTCACCTGGCAGAACGATATCCAGCTTGATGCCCGCAATCTCCTCACCCTGGGCGCCGAATGGCTGGAGGATCGAGTCGAGGCCAACACCGCCTACACCCCGGACTCGCGCTGGAACCGCGCGGCATTCGCGCAATGGCAGACCAGTCTCGGCCCGCTGGACGCGGCGCTGGCCCTGCGCCATGACGACAGTCAAGCCTATGGCGGCCACAGCACCGGGCACATCAACCTGGGCTGGAAACTCGGTCACGGCCTGACCCTGCTGGCGGGCCATGGCACCGCCTTCCGCGCGCCCAACTTCAATGAGCTCTACTACCCCGGCTTCGGCAATCCGGACCTCAAACCGGAAACCTCGCGTACCAGCGAAATCGGCCTGCGCGGCACTTTCGGCACGCAAAACAGCGCCGAAATACGCCTGTTCGAAACCCGCAAACACGACATGATCGCCTTCGGGCCAACTTACCTTCCGGAAAACATCGCCGATGCCCGCATTCGCGGCTTCGAGCTCACCGCATCCACCCATCTGGCCGGATGGAACCTGAGCGGCAGCTATACCCAACTCGACCATCACGATGGCGACGGCGACCCTCTGCCGCGTGTGGCCCGTCGCCACTTCAAGCTGAACGCCGATACGCGGCTGTCACGCTGGACCCTTGGCGGGAGCCTGACCGCACGCAGCGGCGCGGACGAAAACTACAGCGGCGATGGCAACTACGCGGGAGAAACCCATACCCCCGGCCATACCCTGGTCGGGCTGCACGCAGGCTATGCCTTCGACAAACACTGGAGCGCGCGCCTGCGCATCGACAACGTCTTCGACCGCCGTTACGAAACCGCTGACGATTACGCGATGCCTGGCCGCAACGCCATGCTCACCCTGGCCTATCAACGATGAACGACCACGACCTTCAAGCGCGCCACAAGGCGCGCATGGAGCGCAAAAAGGCGATCATCGACGCCAGCATCGAGCGCGCCCGCGAAGAACGCGGGCTGCTGCTGGTGCTGACCGGCAATGGCAAGGGCAAATCCAGTTCCGCCTTCGGCATGGTCGGGCGCGCGCTCGGCCACGGCATGACAGCGGGCATCTGCCAGTTCATCAAAAGTCGCACGGATACCGGGGAGGAAGCCTTCTTCGGTCATCAACCGGGGTGCGAATGGCATGTTCTCGGCGATGGTTTCACCTGGGATACCCAGGATCGTGAACACGATGCCGCGACCGCCCGGCGGGGCTGGGAGGTGGCGCGACGGATGCTCGCCGACCCCGCCATCGGGCTTGTGGTGCTGGACGAATTGACCTACCTCATCAACTACGGCTACCTCGACGAGTCCGAAGTGTTGACCGCCCTGCGCGACAGACCGCCGCTCCAGCATGTGGTCATCACCGGGCGCGGCGCTTCTCAGGCGCTGATCGACCTGGCGGATACCGTCACCGAAATGCGCGACGTGAAGCATGCTTTCCGGGAGGGCATCAAGGCCCAGGCCGGCATTGATCTCTGAGGGAATGTTGAAAGTGGTTTTTCGACATTCCGTCAAACGCGGACAAGGACCTACAATCGTGTCAGAATTGAACAAATTTGTCGGAATCGCGCAGAGGAACGGACTTGGCCACTGTCACGCTGATGCATCACGGTGCAACGACGCACCCCGGCCATTTTCATGGCCAGGCGGAAGTCGCGCTTTCACCGCGCGGCATCGCGGATATGTACCGCACGCTGAGCGGAGCGCGCTTTGACCTCGTCATCAGTTCCCCCCTTCAACGCTGTTCAACCTTCGCACGGGATTATGCCGAGCATCTTGACATCCCCTGCGAGGTGGACGATGACTGGACCGAAATCAGCTTCGGCGAGTGGGAGGGCAAGACCACCCATGCCATCATGTCCAGCGGACCGGGCCCGCTCAAGGCCTTCTGGCGCGACCCTCTCAATCACCCGCCGCCCGGAGGGGAATCCCTGCAACAAGCGAGCAAGCGTGTCGATAGAGCGTGGAAACGGCTGCCACATGCCAACCATATCCTCATCGTCACGCACGCGGGCGTCATGCGCCTGCTGTTCTGCCGCCTGATGGGGCTGCCCCTGAGCGATGTCTGGCGCATTGAAATCCATCACCTGGCCCGGCTCACGTTCACCCTCGACGAACGAGGAGTGCGCCTGCGCTTCTTCGATGCCGGTCAAGCCTGAGCCCTTTCTCTCCGCGCTGATCGCCAGCGTATTTTGCTTTCTCCTGCTCGCCCCAGCTCCCCGCCCCCTGCTGGCGGCCCCAGTCTGCGCCTCCATGGCGGATGAAACCCGGCTCTGCCTGGAACGCCCGGCCGAGCGCGTTGTCAGCCTCACTCCTCACCTGACCGAAATGCTGCACGCCATTGGCGCGCAGGATCGCATCGCGGGCGTGGTCGAGCATAGCGACTACCCGCCGGAAGCCGCGCGCCATCCTCTTGTCGGCCCGTTTCACGCGCCCGATCTTGAGCGCCTGCTGAGCCTGCGCCCGGACCTTGTCGTAAGCTGGCGCACCGGATCTCCCGCCGCCCTGATCGAACGATTGCGCAAACTCGGTCTGCCAGTATGGATCGCCCGCAGTGAAAGACTGGACGACATTCCCGCCGAACTGCGCGCGCTGGGCGGGCTCACCGGCCAGGACAGCGCCGCCGGGCAGGCTGCGCGCGACTACGAGAGCGCCCTGAGCGGCCTGCGTGCCGAATACGCGAATCGCCGCCCGCTACGCGGCTTCTACGAGATCTGGGCACACCCCCTGATCACGGTGAGCGACCGGCATTTCATCGGTGAGGCCATGCACCTGTGCGGCATTGAAAACATCGTGGGGAGCGCATCCAGCGCCACGCCAACTTGGAACGAGGAGGCCGTGATACGCGCCCGCCCCGAACTACTTTTGACCTCACCGCCCGCGCGAGATTTCCAGCGCTGGCGTCGCTGGCCGGAATTACCCGCCGTCCGCAACGATGCTCTCTTCATCCTGCCGCCTGATGTGCTGATGCGCCCTGGTCCGCGCCTGATCGAAGGTGTGCGAGCCCTATGCTCGTCCGCCGACCGAGCCCGGAGCGCCCGGCCATGACACGCGCCGCGGGGGCCTTACTCACCCTGATCCTGCTTGTCCTCGGCCTGTTTGCCCTTGGACTATGGCTGGGCGGATCGAGCCTGGAAGCCGACATTGAACGACGCATCGTGCTCGAACTGCGCCTGCCGCGCGTACTGGCGGCCTTCGCGGCGGGCGGCCTGCTGGGATTGGCCGGCGCCCTGATTCAGGTTCTGACCCGCAACCCGCTCGCCGACCCCTACATCCTCGGCATTTCCGGCGGCGCGGCCAGCGGCGCCCTGCTGGCCATCCTGGCCGGACTGCCCCTGCTGTTCCAGCACCTGGGCGCAGCGGCGGGCGCACTGACCGCCCTGCTGCTGGTCATGGCCTTGGCCCACGGCGCGGGCGCCTGGACACATCACCGTCTTCTGCTGACCGGCGTGGCATTAGCCGCCACCTTGGGCGCGTTCATCACCCTGTTGCTGGCATTGGCCCCGGAAACCGCCTTGCGCGGCATGCTGTTCTGGCTGATGGGCGATCTTTCTGGCGCACCCGCGCCCTGGTTCGCCCTGGCCGGTTTAACCCTGCTCACACTGCTGACCCTGCCCTGGGCGCGCGATCTGAACATTCTCGCGCGCGGAGAAACCAGCGCCGCCGCCCTCGGCGTGTCGGTCAAAAGCTTGCGCTGGACGGTCTACCTGCTTGCCGCCACCGCCACCGCCCTGGCTGTCATCACCGCCGGAAGCATCGGTTTCGTCGGCCTTCTGGCGCCGCATCTGGCCCGCCTCCTGATCGGGGCCGACCACCGCTACACCCTGCCCGGCGCGATCCTGAGCGGAGCCAGCCTGGTCATGCTGGCCGACCTGCTGGCACGCACCCTGATCGCCCCGCAACAACTGCCTGCGGGGGCCGTGCTGGCCTTGATCGGCGCGCCCCTGTTCCTGATTCTGATGCAACGCGGAGCACGTGCGTGAACCCCGTCGCCTTGCGCGCCGAACACCTGGAACTGCGCCAGGGCGGACACACGCTGCTGAACGGACTTGATATCGAATTGCGCAGCGGCGAATGTTGGGCCCTGCTGGGCCGCAACGGCGCGGGAAAAACCACCCTGCTGCACACACTCGCGAGCGTGCGCCAACCCGACTCGGGCCAAGTGAGCCTGTTCAGCCGCCCGCTAGAGGACTGGCCGCCTCGCGAACGCGCCCGCCAACTCGGCCTGCTGATCCAGGACGCCCGGGAGGGATTCGAGGAAACCGTGCTCGAAGCCACCTTGGCCGGACGCCATCCCCACCTCGGGCGCTGGCAGGGCCCCACCGCAGCGGACCAAGCCCTGGCGTGCGAGGCTCTGCTCGAATGCGGCCTGCACGGATTCGAGCGACGCCAGGTGCATGATCTTTCGGGCGGAGAGCGACGGCGCCTTGCCATTGCCACCCTGCGCACCCAGAACACCCCCGTGATGCTTCTGGACGAGCCGCTCAATCACTTGGACCCCCAATGGCAGTGGTGCATGCTGGGTCAACTGCGTGATCTTGCAAATCAGGGCCGCACACTGATGATGAGCCTGCACGACCCCAACATGGCGTTACGTTTCTGCACACATGCCTTGCTTCTGGATGGCGCGGGCGGCTGGCGAGCCGGTCCGGTGAACGGAATCGTCACCGAGGAAAGCCTGACGGAGATCTACGGTCTCCCCATGCGCGCGATCGCGGACGTCCTCGGCATCTGGCTGATTCCAGGGCTGGCCCCAGGCTCCCGCTGAGCCAGCCCCATGCCCTGCGCCCCATCGCCACGAGGCTGTGCGCCTCGGCCTTGTCATGGACTGTCGCCATCTCCATACTTGACAACAAAACTCAACCATACGAGACACGCCATGGACCCCATCCTCCAGCAGATCGACGAGATCGTTAAGAACAACCCCATCGTGATCTTCATGAAGGGCACCCCGCAATTCCCCATGTGCGGTTACTCCAGCCGCGCAGCCGAGGCCATCAAGGCCTGCGGCGTGGAATTCGCCTACGTGAACGTGCTCTCCGACATGGAAATATTCAACAACCTGCCCCGTTACCAAGACTGGCCGACCTTCCCACAAATCTACGTGAACGGCGAGCTGATCGGCGGCTCGGACATCACCGTGGAGCTGTTCCAGCGCGGCGAACTCAAGCCGATGCTGGAAGCGGCGACAACCCGGGAAGACTGAGGCTGCTGAGGCTGGCACGTCCATCCTTGCACTGGGCGGGCCCCTCACGAGGCATGGAATGCCCTTTTCGACACCCTGCCCGTTAAAGCAAGGCATCCCGCGCCCCGTCCGTGTGCGCGGCGGGCCGAATACCTGCTTTCGGCTGTGCGTCATAAAGACAAGCTTTCAAGCGTCAAAAAATACCCATCGGACACAAGCCGTCCGAATTGTTAGAATCTCCGCACGCGGGGGCATAGCCCCAAGCAAAGGCCGCCCCCGAAGCGCTCACAGCCCTTCGGACGCGCAGGCAGATGGAACTCAACCGACTCAAGGGATCAGGTCATGCGCCTCAAGACACGCGTCCTCATCATTATCGCCGCCTCTCTTCTCAGCCTCATCGCCATGGGCTTCTTCGGGCTCTACAGCATGCGTCAGGGCATGCTGGACGAACGGCGCGCCCAGATCACCCAGCTTCTGATCTTCGCGGAAGCCCAGCTCAAACACTTCCATGCCCTTGAAGTGACGGGAAAGATGACCCGCGACGAGGCCCAGGCGCGCGCCAAGGAGGCCCTGGGGGCCCAGCGGAACAACAATGACTATTTCTTCATCCGGGGGCTCAAGGATGAATACTTCGTCATGCACCCCATCCCCAGTCGTCTCGGCAAGCCGGACAACGGCGGCATGCTTCCGGATGGAAGAACCACCGTCCAGGCTTACTGGGACGCATTGGCTGCAAGCGACAGCAACATCGCCTTTATCGAACTGGAGGCCCCCAAGCCCGGCGATGCGGACAAAACCAAACGCTACCCCAAACTCAACGGCGCTCTGAAGTTCGAACCCTGGGGCTGGATGCCGGGCATTGGGTTTTACATCGACGACATCGACGCGGCCTTCTGGAAACAATCAAGCCTCTTCCTCGCCGTCGCCGGCCTGCTCTTCGCACTCTCCGCGGCACTGGTTTTCCGCATGCGCACGACCATTCTGCGGCAGCTTGGCGGCGAACCCCAGGATGCTGCGTATTGCATGAAAAGGATCGCGAGCGGCGACCTCGGCGTGGATATTCCATTGGAAAACAATGACGACGACAGCCTCATGGCCTCGCTCAAGCTGATGCAAATGAAGCTGACCAACCTGACTGCCTCGATCCAGGAAAACACCGTTGCGCTTGCAGACCAGGTCAAGGGATTCGAAGGCACGGCTCGCGCCTATGCCGAAGACCGCTCCGAAGATCAGTTCGCAAAGGTGATCCAGGCGACTCATCGTCTTGGAAAAACCGCGGACATCCTCCAGAAATCGATCGCCCGCCTGAAGCTCTGACGCAACGCCCGTGATGTACGGGTTTTGCGGTCGAACACACAAGAGGGTAAACGATGGAAACGCTTCAAATCACTCCCAAGGGTGAGCAGGAACTCAAGCAACGCACTCACAGGCTGGATTTCAGGAAACGCAGCCTGCTCATCCTGCTGGTGCGCGCCCAATCACTTGAGGAGCTTCTGCGAAAAACCGTCCTGCCTGAAAAAGTGTTCAATACTGAGCTTGACGCGCTCCTGGCGGAAGGGTTTGTCGCAACAGGACATGAGCCCGACGGCGCCACCCTGCCGTCGAATCAGGCGTCTCCCCTCACGCGAATGTCATCGTTTTTCGGCGGCAATCATGCCCCTGCGAGGGACGACGATCCGATACAGGCCGACACCGAGGACGCCTTGCTGACGCCCGAGGAGGTCCACATTGATGAGAACATCATCCTTTCGGAAGCGAAATTCCTGCTGACGGACTTCTGCGTCGATTGCTTTGGGACAAACTCCACGACATTCGTGGAAGAGGTCCGCGCATGCCGAGGCGCGGGTGAGTTCAAAATCTGCCTCGACCGGATCATGGCCGCCGCCGCCCGGCAGTGCCCGGAACGCATGTCCGCACTCATGACCCTGGTTCGGGAAATCAACGACACCGCCGCATGACCGCCGCCACGACTCCGTGCTCGCCCGCCCGAGGCTCGCGCGGACTCTGTCGCTCTACGCGGCAAGAGCGGACACGCCTGCCGCCGCGGACACGCACCAGGCCACAACGATCAGGGGCGTCACTCGCCAGCGCGCCAGCATCAGCCATCCGAGCAAGACAATGAAAATATCCGCCCGGTTCGCGACCGCCCCTGTCCAGAGAGGCTGGTAAAGCGCTGCGGCGAGTATTCCCACCACCGCCGCGTTGATACCGGAAAGACCGCGCAGGACCCAGGCACGCGCACTCAGCGCGGACCAGAAGGGCAATACACCGGCAAGCAGCAAGAAACCCGGCAGGAAAATGGCAATCAGGGCCACGGACGCCCCCGTCGCTCCGCCCATTTCAGCGGGCATGCTCGCGCCTAGATAGGCTGCCAGGGCGAACAAAGGGCCGGGAATCGCCTGCGCCGCGCCATAACCGGCGAGAAAGGTTTCTTGTGCAAGCCATCCCGGAGTCACCACCGCCTCATTGAGCAGGGGCAGCACGACATGCCCGCCGCCGAAGACCAGCGCCCCCGCCTGGAAGAAGCTTGCCGCGACACTCGCAAGCCCCGGACGCTCGCCGACAAGCCAGAACGAGGCCATGAGCAATGCGACGAACGCCAGCAGAAACACGCCTCCCGCAAGCGCACCATGAGGCGAGGCAATGCGCGCCCCATGCCCGGAGCCCGAGGAAGGCGTGAGAAGCAAAATGCCAAGCGCCCCGCCAAGGGCGATCACCGCAGGCTGCGCCCAGGCCTGGCCCAGACCGAGGACGATAGCGCTCGCCCCCGCCGCCAACAGGATGCGCGACTTATCGGTGCAAAACTGGCGCGTCATCGAAACCACCGCATGCGCGACCACCGCCAGTGCGGCCAATTTGAGCCCATGGAGCGCGGCCTGACCGAGCGGACTGTCCAGATACCCGGCAACTCCCGCAAAAGCGACGAGCATGAACGCCGAAGGCAAGGTGAACGCGACGAAGGCGGCCAGAGCGCCACCCCAGCCTGCGCGCCTCAGGCCCAGAGCGAACCCAAGCTGGCTGCTGGAAGGTCCCGGCAAAAAATGGCACAACGCCAGGAGCTGGGCGAAATCGGCCTCATCGAGCCAGGCGCGGCGCTCGACGAACTCGTGCCGGAAGTAGGCAATATGGGCGATAGGCCCGCCGAACGAGGTCAGACCGAGACGCAGGAAGGCGGCGAAAACTTCCCGTACTGCCGCTCCCGAACGCCTGGAGGCTGCCTCCCCCATCGCTCAGCCCTGTGCAGGCTCCATGAAGGCATGGGCCGCGCGGACATGATCGCTCCACGCATTGACGATGCCGCAGTACAGTAACGCGGTCATTTCCGCATCGTAAAGCGCACCGTGCGCCTGCTTTCCATCCCACTCCAGACCGGCTTCGGCGCAAGCCTTGGCCAGCACGGTCTGGCCATAGGCCAAGCCGCCCAAGGTAGCGGTGTCGAACACGGTGAACGGATGGAAGGGATTTCGCTTGTGTCCGGTGCGCGCCACCATCGCGTTCAGGAAGCCGAGATCAAAGTGGGCGTTATGACCGACCAGTACGGCTCGCTTGCAGCCCTCGGCCTTCATCACCCGGCGGATCGGCGCGAAGACGAGATCGAGCGCCTCGCGCTCTTCCACGGCGTGACGCAGGGGATTGTACGGATCGATCTTGTTGACCTTGAGCGCATCTTCAAGAATGCGCGCACCGGGAAACGGGGCAATATGCACGCCTATGCGCTCACCCGCGCCCAGGCGACCGGCTTCATCGAAGCCGAGAATGACCGCACCGATCTCCAGCACGGCATCGGTAGCCGCGTCAAAGCCGCCCATTTCCATGTCGACCACCACCGGGAGAAAGCCCCGGAAACGGCTTGCCATCAGGCTCCTGGTGTGAGGCTCCGTCACTTCAGACGCCACCGCACGGCCTCGCCCGCCCGGAGAGGGACAAGCTCCACACCCGGTTCGACATCAACCAGCGCGGGCGCGGTCCAATCCTCCTTGACCAGGGTGATGGTCGAGGCATTGCGCGGAAGGCCGTAGAAATCCGCGCCGAAGTGACTGGCGAAGCCTTCCAGCTTGTCCAGCGCACCGGCCTGCTCGAAGCCTTCAGCGTACAACTCGATGGCGGCATGCGCGGTGTAGCAACCGGCGCAGCCGCAGCTCGATTCCTTGGCCCCTTTCGGATGCGGCGCACTGTCCGTGCCCAGGAAGAACTTCGGATTGCCGGCGGTGGCCGCTGCCACCAAGGCTTGGCGATGCGTTTCGCGCTTGAGGATGGGCAGACAGTAGAAATGCGGACGGATGCCGCCCACCAGCATCGCGTTGCGGTTGTAAAGCAGGTGATGAGCGGTGATGGTGGCGCCGACATGGGCCGGAGCGGCATTCACGAACTCGGCGGCATCACGCGTGGTGATGTGCTCCATCACCACCTTCAGTTCCGGGAAGTCCTTCAGCAGCGGAGAGAGCACACGGTCAATGAAGACCTTCTCGCGGTCGAAGATGTCGATATCGGCATCCACCACCTCGCCATGCACGCAGAGCACCATGCCCTCGCGTTGCATGGCCTCGAACACCGGGTAGACCGCACGTATGTCGGTCACGCCCCGATCGGAGTTGGTGGTCGCGCCGGCCGGATAGAGCTTGACCGCATACACCAGGCCGCTGGCCTTCGCGCGGGCGATCTCCTCCGGCCGGGTCTGGCCGGTGAGGTAGAGGGTCATCAGCGGTTCGAAGGCCGCGCCCTCGGGCAGCGCGGCGAGGATGCGCGCGCGATAGGCCCGTGCGTCTTCCGTGGTCACGACCGGCGGCACAAGGTTGGGCATCACGATGGCGCGCGCGAATTGGCGCGCCACATCCGGCAACACGGCCTTGAGCATGGCATTGTCACGCAGGTGGATGTGCCAGTCGTCCGGGCGGGTAATGGTGATCTGCATACTGGGGACTCATGAAAAGAAGGCTGCAGGCCTGGGGATGCTCTGCAAAATGCGCAGCATCCTGCCTGAAACATGAATGTTCCAACACGAACAACGGCGCAAACCGTTGATTCGCGCGGCCTGCCACGAATTCACTTCGCGGCGGGCCAATCCGCAAAACGCCAAAGCACCATTGAAGGTGTTTTGCAGAGTTTCCCTGAGCGGCTTCCAGGCCTTGTGAACGGATACGGATGCCCTTTACCAGGCCAGATAGGCGTAGCCTTTTTCCTGAAGCTCCATGATCGCGGCGGCGCCAACCTCTTCAACCTGTGCGAAGCTGACCATGTCCTTCTTCTCCCAGCCCAAGGTCTTCATGGTGTTGCCGCAGGCAATGTACTTCACCCCGTAATCGCGCGCCTGAGCCTCCACACGCTGACGCAGGATGGCGGGGATATCGCGCTTGGGCTGCTTGGCCAGCAGGTGGATGCCAGGACCGAACACCACCACGGCGATGGCGACGTTGTCTTCATACTTGGTCAGCATCGCACTGATGGAATTGAGAATGTGCTCGATGTATTCCCACTCCGCGTGATTAAGCTGGTAGACCACGTGGTGTTCGGGAGGATCTCCGGGGAAGCGTTCCTTTTTGACCGGCTCGGCGGCGGGCTTCTGGGCAGCGGGCTTGGCGGGCTCGGCGGCCTGCGCGGCGGTCAGACCAAACAAGGCTCCGAAGGCGGGAAGACCAGTCAGAAAACGGCGGCGAGTCGGGGTCGAGGACATGCTGTTGTATCCCTGCGTGATTCCAAACGATGACCGCGACTTTACCACAGCCCGCTTCAAGGTCCCCACAGCCAGGCTGCACCGCGCACCCCGCTTGAATCGCCGTGGCGGGGCGGAACCAGCCGCGTATCAACGCGATCGGAAAACACATACCGCCCCCATGCGCGCGGCACGTTGTCGTACAGGCGACGAACATTCGACAGCCCCCCGCCCAGCACGATGACATCCGGATCGAGGATATTGATGACATGAGCCAGACCACGCGCCATGCGGTCCTCATAGGCGCGCATGGCCGCCTCGCAAACGGCATCGCCACCCTCCGCGCGGGCGACCACCGCAGGCGCGTCCAGGTCCAGTCCGGCCTGACGGGCGAACCCCGGCCCCGAAAGCCAGGTTTCGATGCATCCATGCTTGCCGCAATAGCACTCCGGCCCCGGACGCTCATCGTCACATGGCCAGGGCAGCGGGTTGTGCCCCCACTCTCCGGCGATGGCGTTCGGACCGTGCAGTACATGGCCGCGCACCACCACCCCCGCACCGCAACCGGTGCCGACAATGACGCCAAACACCACCTCCGCGCCCGCCGCGGCGCCATCCACCGCCTCGGACAGGGCGAAGCAATTGGCATCATTGGCTATGCGGATATCGCGCCCAAGCAGACCCTCAAGATCCATCTTCAAGGGCTTGCCATTGAGCGCGGTCGAATTGCTGTTCTTCATCAGCCCGCTGGCGGGCGAAAGTGCGCCTGGCGTGCCGATTCCAACGGTACAGCGCATCCCCGCCCGCGTCTCGGCCCGTCCGACCAGATCGGCGATGGCCGCCAGCGTACCCGCATAGTCCCCCTTCGGCGTGGCGACCCGCTCACGCCAGAGCTCCCTGCCCGCCTCATCCAGCAACAAGGCCTCGATCTTGGTCCCGCCCAGGTCAACCCCTATACGCATAGCCATCGACTATCACCACCATCGCAAAATACAATTTTATATATGGAAAAGTAATTTCTATAGTTCATCCACGCACCACGCCGTGGGCGATACCGAAACCCTGAACGAGGAGACACCCCATGTCCGAAATGACTGTATCCCTGCCCCGTCTCAACGAACGCGCACCCGAATTCGACGCACCGACCACCTATGGCCGCAAGACCCTGAGCGACTACGAAGGCAAGTGGCTGGTCCTGTTCTCCCATCCGGCGGACTTCACCCCGGTCTGCACCACCGAATTCACCGCCTTCGCCAAGGCGCACCCGGACTTCCAGGCCATCAACTGCGAACTGCTCGGCCTGTCCATCGACAGCCACTACTCGCACATCGCCTGGGATCGCAACATCGAGGAGAAATTCGGCGTCAAGATCACCTTCCCGATCATCGCCGACCTCTCCATGAACGTCGCCAAGGCCTACGGCATGGTCCACCCGGGCGCTTCCGACACCCAGGCCGTGCGCGCCACCTTCATCATCGACCCGCAGGGCGTGCTACGTGGCATGCTCTACTACCCGATGAGCAACGGCCGCTCCATCCCGGAAATCCTGCGCCTGGTGAAGGCACTGCAAACATCCACCGAGCATGGCGTGGCCACCCCGGAAGGCTGGCAACCGGGCGACAAGGTCATCGTACCGCCGCCCGCCACCGCCGAGGAAGCCGAGCGCCGCTTCAACAGCGGTGAATACGAATGCGTTGACTGGTACTTCTGCAAGAAGTCCATCTGACAAGCCGACCGCACTCCAGCCCCGCCCCGCGCGGGGCTTTTCGCGTTTCAACCAAGGAGAACATTCATGGCCCCATGGCCCCTGCGTCACCTCAGTTTGATGACCCTGATCGAAGGCGCGTCCCTCATCGCCCTCCTGCTCATCGCCGTACCGCTCAAGCGACTGGCCGATCTGCCCATCGCCGTATCCATCGTCGGCCCCATCCATGGTGGTCTATTCCTGTGGACCATGGGCGTCCTCGCGCTCGTCGTCCTGCGCGGTCAACTGCCCATGCTCAAAGGACTGGGCGTCTTTCTCGCCGCCCTCATCCCCTTCGGCGGTCTGTGGTCGCACCGCATGATCGACCGCCAGATTGCCGCGTATGGCGCAAAGCCCCAGGAAGACAAGACCCAGTAAAGATCTGGGTTTTGATGCTTGTATCGGTCATCTTCCATGCGTAGGTTTGATGCGGGCATAAAGCCGCTCTCAAACCTGCCCAAGCATGGGCCCATCACGGAGAACGTCATGATGATGAAACGCACCCTGCTGGCCGCCACGCTGGCGCTGTCCACCCTGCCGACCCTGGCTTCCGACCTGCAAACCCCGCTGAATCTTGGCGAGCATCTGGCGCTGCGCAGCTACACCGGCCAAGCCATCGGTTCCGTGTTTGCCAACGTGCTCAAGGCCGAGAGCGCAGGCTTTGCGGTCAACGCCAGCTCAATCTGCTCCACCCTGACCGGCGCCGCCGCAGGCAGGTTTGTCTCCGGCAACGCCAAGAATGGCGTGATGGCCATCGCGGCCCTGAGCAAGCCCGAAGACGCGACCGCAGGCTTCGCAAGCCTCAAGGACAAGCAGGCGATCGCCCTGATGTTCGGCGGCCAGACCTCGCCGGAAGAAAACGCCGCACTGGTCAAGGCCCTGCTGGGCGAGATGGCCAAGGCCGACTACAAGGGCCCGGTCTTCCTGCATCTGGCCGTATGGGCTGGCAAGATGGCCGAAAAGGCCGCTGCAGAGGATGCCGCCATCGCCAAGTATCTGGCGAGCAAAGACAACATCTACGCCTTGAGCGTCGATAAGGAAAATGGCAAGGGCCTGGTCCACAACGTCAGTTTCAAAGAAGGCAAGCAGGCCTCCGTCAAGGTGGTGCATGAAGCCGCCATGAACGAGGACTGGCTGAACCTGTTCAAGCGCTCTCTCATCAAGCGCAACTGATCCTGTCGCGATCGCGCCCCGACGAACCCGGCCTCGCGCCAGCTTTTCGCTCAATGTGTTGACGCAGGCCGAAAGCCCCCTCTCCCCTCGCGGGAGAGGGGAGAGGGGGTAAGCCGCGCTTGAGTCCAGCGCAAGCTTCAATGCGCTGTTCACCCCCTCCCCAACCCTCCCCCCTCAAGGGGGAGGGGGCCGATCCGGCGCGATTTTCCACCCTTGACGGCCAGGCCTCGCGCCGGATTTTCCATCCATGACGCATCGACAACCTCATACAGAGTGTTTTCAGTGCGTCCACTCAAGCCTTCTACTCAAGCCTTCTTGATCCCAATCAGTCGTGCTTGATGACGATGGTCGGGAATTTGGTGCTGTAGTCCTTCGCCCGCTGGGCCAGCTTCGCGGCCAGCTTGCGTGCGATGCCTCGGTAGATCATCGCGGTCGGACTGTCGGGATCGGCCGCCACGGTCGGATGGCCCGAATCCGCCTGCTCGCGTATCCCCTTCTCCAGCGGCAACTGACCCAGCAATTCCACCCCGTATTCGGTCGCCATCCGGGCGCCGCCGCCCTCGCCGAAAATCGGCTCCACATGGCCGCACTGCGAGCACACGTGCAGGCTCATGTTCTCGATGATGCCGAGCACTGGCACGTCCACCCGCTCGAACATTTTCAGTCCCTTCCTCG
>JBFLZK010000021.1:0-46382 GCA_040756355.1 Pseudomonadota bacterium
ATGTCGCAGCCGGGATTCTACTGCCCGTGCTTGAGGTCTGCGCCGGAGCCGCCTCACGACTACTTCCGAAGCTTGCACAAGGGGCAATGATCGTCAAGATCGTTGATTGTGATGAGGATTGTGTAAAGAAGGATGATGACAAGCAGGACTGTCGTAAAGCTTCAAAATGGGATCTCCAACAAGCGGGCATATTTGATGAGCACAAATATAAGAGGGGGCATGGAGCGGTTCCAGAGGCCCGGTTTGATATTTGTAAGTGCAAGGACGGTTCGGTTCGAATAGCTGCGGTGGGAAAGTGCGGAAAGACAAGTAATTTTTGGGACTAAAATAGTGCGAACAATCGGGCAAATAGCGTTTTACGGCCCCAAGGCCAGTATAGATCAGTGTGCGTTGATGTGTTCATTTAAAGGTGGGGTGGTTAGCCAGCTTGGTCTGGCAAGAAACACTCCTAATCTGGATTTGTGGTGCTATAGCTCTCCATGGTATCGATTTGGCTTGGGCGGAATAAATGAAGAGGTGTTTAGCTTTCTATCATTCCATGTGAAGATTCGTGATTTTATTGAGGGGGATCATGGGTTATCACTTGCTTATTTTACATTGTGTCCAGTTGGGCAAAATGATGAGGAGTCTTTTGCGTGCCTACTAAGCCGGGAGACTTTGCAGCTACTGGTCAGCATGGGGCTTGGTCTTCAGATTGCGCCAGCGTCGATAATGCCGGAGGTGCCCTATTGGAGCCTGGGCTAGCCGCCTTGCGGCGTAGCCCGGGTTCAGGAGAAAAGACCCCTCACATCTGTCCCACGAAAGCCCTCAAGGAATGGAGACGGCATGCAAGCAAGGAAGCACATGGCCCATCGGCGCCGAAGGCCGCGCAACCGAAAAGCCCCCGGCAGCAACCGCCTTGCTCAACGCGGTCGCCATCCTGTCACACACGACGCGGCGGGCCGCCTGAGCGCCATACATCGCCACGGCGTTCCCCTGGCCAGCTACCGCTACGACCACCGAGGGCTGCGACGTCAGAAGACCGTTTTTGGTCTCACCATCGACGCTTTCAAGTTCGCTCGTGGCTGAGGTGGGCGACTCTTGAAGTCGAGCATCGGTTGCCTTTATATTCGGATCCATGAACAGCTTCGCTTGTCATCTCGCTGCTTTTCGCATCCAGGCCTTCCTGCTAGGTCTGCGACTGCTGCCGCTCAGCGGCAAATAATTCCCCATGCCTGGCGAGGCCCAATACGCACCCACCGCATACCTAATTGACCCCTCGTCTCGCCGGACCGTGATGCATGTCGGCGGGGATGCTCGGGGTCGTAATGAAGCAGGAATCCTGTCATGAGTCAGACTAAGCTCATCATTTTCGATACCACTTTGCGCGACGGCGAGCAAAGCCCCGGCGCGTCCATGACCAAGGATGAGAAGATCCGCATTGCGCGCGCGCTGGAGCGTATGCGGGTGGATGTGATCGAGGCCGGCTTCGCGGCCGCCAGCCCTGGCGATTTCGATGCCATCAAGGCCATTGCGGAGACGGTCAAGGAGTCTACTGTCTGTTCGCTGGCGCGCGCGGGCGAGAAGGATATCCGCGCGGCGGGCGAGGCGATTCGCCCGGCGGCGCGTGGCCGCATTCACACGTTTATTGCGACCAGTCCGATCCATATGGAGAAGAAGCTGCGCATGACTCCGGATCAGGTGGTGGAGGCGGCGGTACGTGCGGTCAAGATGGCGCGTGAATATACCGATGATGTCGAGTTTTCCGCCGAGGATGCCGTGCGTTCGGACATGGATTTTCTGTGCCGTATTTTCGATGCGGTGATCCAGGCTGGGGCGAAGACCATCAATGTGCCGGATACGGTGGGCTACGCGGTGCCGGACCAGTGGGCGGGGCGCTTCCGTACCCTGATCGAGCGTGTGCCCGGCAGTGACCGGGTAATCTGGTCCACCCATTGCCATAACGACCTTGGCATGGCCGTAGCCAACTCACTGGCGGCGGTCTCGGCCGGGGCGCGCCAGGTGGAGTGCACCATCAATGGCCTTGGCGAGCGCGCGGGGAATGCCTCTCTCGAAGAGGTGGTGATGGCCGTGCACACCCGTCGCGATGCCTTTGGCGTCGAAACGGGGATTGATACGACACACTTGGTCCCGACCTCCAAGCTGGTGTCCAGCATCACCGGCTACCCGGTGCAGCCGAACAAGGCCATTGTCGGCGCAAATGCCTTCGCGCATGAGTCCGGCATTCACCAGGACGGCGTGCTCAAGCACCGCGAGACCTACGAGATCATGCGCGCCGAGGATGTCGGCTGGACCACCAACAAGCTCACGCTCGGCAAACTGTCCGGTCGTAATGCGTTCCGCACCCGCTTGCAGGAGCTCGGTATCACGCTGGAGAGCGAAGAGGCCTTGAATGCCGCGTTCGCCCGCTTCAAGGAGCTGGCCGATAAAAAGCGCGAGATTTATGACGAAGACCTTCAGGCGCTGGTTTCCGGCGTGGCCGAGGAGGATGTTGAAACCCTGCGTCTGGTTTCCCTTAAGGTCTGTTCGGAGACCGGCGAAACGCCGCATGCGCATCTTGTGCTTAATGTCGATGGTGATGAGCATGATGTCGAGGCTGCCGGAGGCGGCCCGGTGGATGCGGTATTCAAGGGTATCGAGTCCATCGTCCAGAGCGGCAGTGCGCTGACGCTCTATTCGGTCAACAACATCACCGGCGGCACCGATGCCCAAGGCGAGGTGACCGTGCGGGTGGAGAAGGAAGGGCGCATCGTCAACGGTCAGGGCGCGGATACGGATATCGTGATTGCCTCGGCCAAGGCGTATCTCAATGCCCTCAACCGCCTGCGTCAGCCGGAGCAGCGCCAGCATCCGCAACTGGGCGATGTGTAAGCTGGCTGCCCGCTTATGAACGAGGTCATTCTGTCGGAACTTGGCATCCCCGTCTGGCGCGCCCGCCCGGGCGTCGCTTTTCCCGGGGCGCCAGGCATGCCGGAGACGCAAGCGTTTTCGGGCGAAGCCGCGCTGGCGATGTCCCTCCCGCCCGCTTCGGCGGGAGGGCTTCCGGATGCCCTCCCAACACTGGACCTGTGCCTGTATGCCCAGGCTGTCCATCCTGACGAGGTCGAGCTGCTGGAGGGTATTCTGAAGGCCGCTCAAGGGTTGCGCGAGGGGTTGCGGGTGGGCTGCCGCGCCCTGGAAGACAGGGACGTCGATGCTCGTGCCAGTTTGCGCCTGGATGGTCTGGCTTTGCCCGGAGTGGCTGCCATGCTGGCCGACCCATCCCTCAAAAGGCCGGTCTGGGCGGCCGTGAAGGCCGCTGTCGCCGCGTTGGGCTGAGATGGCCGTGTTCGACACCCTGCGCGTCAAGTCGTGGCGAGAGCAGGATATCCCGCGCCTTGCTGAGATTGAGCGGCGCGCTTATCCCTTCCCGTGGTCAGCGACCATCCTGGGTGATTGCCTGGCTGCCGGGTACTTGGGGTGGGTGGCCTGGTCGCGCGGTGAGATTGCCGCCTACGCGGTAGCCATGACGATCATGGACGAGGCTCATCTTCTCAATCTTTGCACTGCACCGGAGTGGCAAGGCCAGGGGGTGGGGCGAGGCATGTTGCGCCACGTCATGGATGAATGCGCCGCGCATGGCATGACGCGGATGCTCCTTGAGGTGCGCGCGTCCAATACCCCGGCCATGGGGCTCTATCGCGGAGAAGGGTTCGGGGAGGATGGGGTGCGCAAGGGGTATTACCCCGCTTCGGGAGGGCGAGAGGACGCGGTTCTGATGAGCCGCGCCTTGCCGGTCTGATCTCGCTGGTCGGATACGGTCGGGCTCCTTGAAAATCCATCACCTGCGGGTGGTGTGCAGGTAGTTCCGCAGCGGATCTTCAAGACAATCAAGTCGGTAGGCGAGGGGGGCGAGCTGGCATCAGCTACGCGTTCAGCAGGTTCTTGGATGTGTCCAGTTGTGAGCAACTGACGAAAAACCCCGTCCCGGCATTGAGGGGGCTTCGGCAAGCCTGTTGCCGGCCCCCGATGACTGGGCGGGGTTTTGTCTTTTCGAGGCGCGGTCCGGGCGCCGTCACGACAGGCCGAGTCGAAAAAGGGCAGGAAGCCCTTTTTCGATACCTCGTCAGATATCGCCGTTGGCGGCGGCTTTCATCATTTTCCAGATGGTGTCGCGCACATGCTTGGCATCGGTCTTGAACGGCTCCGGCATTTCACGTCCGCCGTGGACAAACATGTCCATGTTCAGGCTGTACAGCCACAGCTTGCCTTGTTCGTCCTCGACCACGGAGATGCGGCACGGCAGGTAGGCGGAGAAGTACGGGCTGAAGTCGGTCGCCTTGCGTGCCGTGATCGGGTTGCAGAACTGGTAGATGTGCAGATAGCGCTGCTTCTGGCCAGTACGGGCTTCGATCTCTTTTGAAAGCGGCATTTGGCCGACGTCCAGCAAGCCGGTGCCAAGGGAGGCGGATTTCAGGGATTCCGCGATGTCGTCCGGGGTCACGCCCTTCTTGACTTCCATGCGCCATACGGTGGCGGCGCCCAGGTCCCCGCCGCTCGCGACGAAGTTGTCGTACAGGTCCATGTAGGTGTCCATGGCCTGAGGGTCGAGGTTGTCCTTGATGGACAGGAATCCGCAGCCGCTCAGGGAGAGGGCGGCGGTCGCTGCGATCAGCAACTTGGGCAGTTTGGCGAAAGCGTTCATCGGCGCGTGATCCTCGCTGT
Source organism: Pseudomonadota bacterium (assembly GCA_040756355.1). Taxonomy (GTDB): domain Bacteria; phylum Pseudomonadota; class Gammaproteobacteria; order Halothiobacillales; family Halothiobacillaceae; genus Thiofaba. The sequence goes on from JBFLZK010000021.1 coordinate 4,705, forward strand.
TGTACAGGTACGGGCTGCTATGGATGCAACCTTGGGGGCCGAGTCTAGAAGCGCTTTCTTCATTAGTACAAACTAATTTAACTTTCTGTTCATAAAGGTGGTTGATCTAAAAATCAGGCTGATGAGGGCATGAAAACCATGCTGAAAAAGGCGGGAAGCGCCTGCTCAACATCCTGTTTAGAACATTAGCAATTACTTCTGTGAATTCCTCATAAAAACCCGTGGATTGGGTTTGCCCGACCCTTGCGCTAGGCTACGCGCGCTCAATCCAACACCAACAGACAGTGAGGTGGCCAAGCCATGATTCGTAACCTTCTCGCCCTGATCGGCATCGTCGCGCTGGCCGCGGGCGGTTTCATGTTCGCCAAGCTGCCGGGCATGATGCAGCTCATGCCGGGTATGCTCAGCGCTGAGATGAAGCCCATCGTCGATCTCATCAACAAGGATGCCTCCGGCATGGTCGCCGCAGCCGGTAATCTGGCGCCCGGCGCGGCCCAGGAGACCGCCACCATGCTCGGACGCTGGGTCGCGAGCAAGGGGGAGATCGCCTACACCACGACTTGGGAGCGCAAGGTCAAGGATGGCGTGACCCTGAACGACATTCAGGATGCCCTGGCCTCCGTCGCCACCGAGAAAAACATCAAGGCGGTCGGTGAGCTTCCGCTGTCCGAGGAGCTGAACGCCCGTGGCGTGAAATCCGGCGTGCTCAAGGTGTTCTCCTACTGCAACCCGGAAACGGCTCGCAAGATGGTCGACTTCGCCCCGCACATGGCGGCTTACCTGCCCTGTCGCATTGTGGTGGTCGAAAAGGCCGATGGCCTGTGGATGTACACCCTCAACATGGACATGATGCTGAAGATGGGCCAGACCCTGGAAAACAACCCGGAGCTCAAGGAAGCCGCCATGGGTGTGCGTGACACCATCTGGGAAATGATGGAGCGTGGCTCCAAGGGCGAAATCTGATGCAATGCCGGGGGTGGGCTATTCATTGCCCGCTCCGGCGCGTCTGACCGCTGATGATCCGAAGCCCGGCCCCGCGCCGGGTTTTTTCATTGCATGCCTGTCATCGTGGCGTTTTTCGGACGGGTTCGTCCAAAACGATTTTGTCGATATGGCATTTGTCTTGCTTATGACTCGATGTCACGAAAGTTTCACAGAGGTTATGAGCGATGTCGATACGGCGGATTGATTCAATCGGGTTCCGTACGAGTCTTGCGATTGCCGGGGTGATCATTCTGCTGCAAGGGGTCATGTTGCTGGATCGCGCAATGACAGGTTGGGACGACTCGATCAATGCGGAGGTGAAGGCGGCGCGCAATCTCCTGCTCATGAGTGAGGCGGTGCGTGAAAACATGGAAGAAAAGTGGCGTCTTGGCTTGTTCAGTACCGAGTCGCTCAACCTGCTGGCTTCCACTTCAGTCGATCAGGATGATCTCAAAACCAGGATTCTCGCGGCGATTCCGGTCGTGGCGGCCTGGGAGGCGGCCAGGGCGAAGTCCGCCGAAGGTGGCTTTACCTTCAAAAGCCCCCGGATGAACCCGCGCAATCCCGCCAATGCCCCGGACGCGCTTGAGGAGCAGATGCTGAACTTTTTCAGTGCGAATCCTCAGGAAAAAGAGCGTTTCGTCGTCGATGAGAGCACAAATACGGTGCGTTATTTCCGGCCAGTGAGGTTGGGTAAAACCTGTCTCATGTGTCATGGCGACCCCTATCAGGCGAAAAGTCTCTGGGGGCGCGATGACGGGCGGGATATCAGCGGTTTTCCGATGGACAACAAGAAGGTCGGTGATTTGCATGGTGCGTTCGAGATCATTCGTCCGCTCGATGATGCCAAGGCCCAGATTTGGCGTGGCATATGGATGGGGGCGCTGACCGCCCTGCTTGGGTTGGTACTGACGCTGGCGACGATGTTCGGCCTTGTGCGCGGTCAGGTGAGTCGCCCTATCGCCGAAGTCATGAACAAGCTTGACGAGGCGGTTGCAAGCAGTGATTTACGGGTTCGGCTCGACGAGCGCGGGCGGGGAGAAATGGCGCAGATGGCATCGTCGCTGAACCGCTTCATCCAGCGTGTTCAGGGGGCGATGCGGAACGTGGCGCATGCGTCCACGGAGGTCTCGGGGACGGCTGACAAGGCGCGTTTGATTGCCGAACAAACCAGCCGTGAGCTCGACAACCAGCGTATGGAAACCGACAAAGTGGCGCTGGCCATGAGGGAAATGAGCGCAACCGTACAGGACGTGGCGCGAAATACGGCCTATGCGGCGCGGGAATCCGCGCAGGGTGAGGAGGCCGCAAGAGTGGGGTTCGCGGTTATCCAGGACAGCATGCAGAGCATTGAGGCGTTGGCTGAGCGTGTTGGGCGTTCAGCCGAAATCATCCACCAGTTGCGCGGCGACAGCGTGGCTATCGGGGGCATTCTGGACGTGATCCGCACTATCGCTGAGCAGACCAATCTGCTGGCGCTGAATGCGGCGATTGAGGCGGCGCGGGCGGGTGAGCAGGGGCGCGGCTTTGCTGTCGTGGCGGACGAGGTGCGCAATCTCGCCAGCAAGACTCAGGCGAGTACGCATCAGATTCAGGCCATGATCGAGCAGTTGCAGGAAAAATCCCAGCATGCCAGCGAGGCGATGGAGATCAGTCGCCAGCAAGCCATCGGAGCGGTGGCGCAGTCATCCCGCGCGGGGGAGGCATTGACCGAGATCAATGCCGTGATTCAGCGCATCAATGAGATGATTCTCCAGATCGCCACGGCGGCCGAGGAGCAGAGCACGGTGGCGGATGAGGTGGCGCGCAACATCCTCGCCATCAGCCACGCAGGGGGGGAGACCGCGCTACAGGCCGAGCGCACGCTGGCGTCCAGTGAGGAGTTGGCGAACCTGGCGGATCGCCTGAACGCTCTGGTGGGCGAGTTCCGCGTTTAGCCGGAGGCGGAAAGCCAGGTTCGGCAAGGGGCGTGAGCGCGAAAGGCCGCGCCGGAGAGATCCCGGCCCCGCGCCGGGCTTTTTGCTATCATCGCCGCCACTTTTTGCACTTCCCTGGCCCCGCCATGACCGATCTGAACGTCGAGCGCGACAAGCGCCGCACCTTCGCCATCATCTCCCACCCTGACGCCGGCAAGACCACGCTCACCGAGAAGCTGCTGCTGTTCGGCGGCGCGATCCAGATGGCGGGTACGGTCAAGGGGCGTAAGGCCAGTCGCCACGCCACCTCCGACTGGATGGAGCTGGAAAAGCAACGCGGAATTTCCGTGACCTCGTCGGTGATGCAGTTTCCGTTCAAAGGGCGCATCGTCAACCTGCTGGATACGCCGGGCCACGAGGACTTCTCCGAGGATACCTACCGCGTGCTGACCGCGGTGGACTCCGCGCTGATGGTGATCGACAGCGCCAAGGGCGTCGAGGATCGCACCATCAAGCTGATGGAAGTCTGCCGCCTGCGCGACACGCCGATCATGAGCTTCATCAACAAGCTCGACCGCGAAGGCCGCGAGCCGATGGAACTGCTCGACGAGGTGGAGGACATCCTCAAGATCAAGTGCGCGCCCATCACCTGGCCCATCGGCATGGGCAAGGCGTTCAAGGGCGTCTATCACTTGTACGACAATCGCATCTTCGTGTTCGAGCCGCACGGCAAGGCCGAGGCCGAGGTCATCGAAGGGTTGGACAACCCGAAGCTGGACGAGCTGCTGGGCATGCGCGCGGCGGAGTTCCGCGAGGAAATCGAGCTGGTGCAGGGCGCAAGTCACCCCTTCGATCTTGAGGCCTACCGCCGTGGCGAACTGACACCGGTGTTCTTCGGTTCCGCGATGAATAACTTCGGTGTGCGCGAACTGCTGGAATTCTTCGTCGAAAACGCCCCTGGCCCGCAGGCCCGCCCCACCAGCACCCGTGTGGTGGGGCCGGATGAAAGCAGCTTCAGCGGCTTCGTGTTCAAGATCCAGGCAAACATGGATCCCGCGCACCGCGACCGGGTGGCCTTCTTCCGCGTCTGTTCCGGCAAATTCAGCAAGGGCATGAAGGTCAAGCATGTGCGCTTGGGCCGCGACATCAAGATTGCCGATGCACTGACTTTCATGGCGAGCGAACGCGAGCACGTCGAAGATGCCTTCCCGGGCGACATCATCGGCATCCACAACCACGGCACCATCCGCATTGGCGATACCTTCACCGAGGGCGAGAACTTCGCTTTCACAGGCATCCCCAACTTCGCGCCGGAGTTGTTCCGCCGCGCCCAGTTGCGCGACCCGCTGAAGATGAAGCAGTTGCAGAAGGGTCTGATCCAGTTGTGCGAGGAGGGCGCGACCCAGCTCTACCGCCCGCTGATCAACAACGACATGATCCTCGGCGCGGTCGGCGTGCTTCAGTTTGACGTGGTGGCCCATCGCCTGAAGGCGGAATACAACGTGGATTGCTCGTTCGAGATGGTCAACGTCAACACCGCGCGCTGGGTGGAATGTGATGATGAGAAGAAGCTGGACGAGTTCAAGGCCAAGCACGAGGCCAACCTCGCACTCGATCATGCAGGCGATCTGGTTTACATCGCCTCGACCCGCGTCAACCTTCAGATGACGATGGAACGCTGGCCGGACATCCGCTTCCTCGCCACCCGCGAGCACGGGGATTACGTGACGGAGTGAGACTGCCCACTGCCCACCAGCGATCAGTCCATGATCGAACGCGGCAGTTCATGGCTGATCTTGTATTTCAGGCGGTAGCCCGGATGAAGCGAAGCGGAATCCGGAGCATGGCTCCCGGATTGCGGCCAAGGCCTCCATCCGGGCTACAGCAGCCCAGCAATAGCCGACATTTTCATGGGACGGTTGTGGCTCAGTCCATGATCGAGCGCGGCAGTTCACGGCTGATCTTGTCTTTCAGGCGCGCAAACTCGCTCGGTGCGACGTATTGCAGCAGTTCCTTTTCCCCGTCCGCCAGCATGATGACCAGTCCTTTTTCCGGGTAAAGCCAGTATTCGCGGCCCTGGTCAATGGTCCGGCGCTCAGCGGGCGCGCCAAAGTGCTTTTCCAGCATGGGGGCGTCGAATTGTACGGCGGCGGGGATGTAGGTCAGCGAACGCACTGGCAGGTCCTGGATGGTCGGGATGTCCGGGAAGCTCAGGTCGTATTTCCACGCGCCGCTGGGCTGGGCTTCCGGGTTGGAACCGCGCTCAAGGAGGGGCTTGAGCTGCTCTTGGCTGGCATCGACTTCGGTAATCAGATAGGCATCGAGAAAGCCGAGCTTCACCCGTCCGTAGAATAACTCCAGACTCAGGCTTCCGTCGGCGGATTTGAACAGCTTGACCTCGGCCTTTTTGTCCAGTGCGCGCTTGGCTTCCAGAAGGCTGGTCTGGCCGGGCACGATGCCGAACACTCGGCTGTGGCCGTCCGGCAGAATCTCGATCTGCCAAGGCAGGTTTCGGGTCAGGGCGGGATCGGCTTCCTGGGGGGCGCAGGCGCTCAGGATCAGGGCGCAGACGAGCGGGATGAGGTAGGGGCGGAAAGACATGGACGGGGTTCCTCGCGAGGGTTGCGATATTGTAAGGGTTCGCAGAACGGAGCCGCGCATGTCTCGACTTTCACCAGCCACGGCCTGGGCCTTGTATGACTGGGCCAACTCCGCGTTCGCCACGGTCGTGATGGCCGGTTTTTTTCCGCTGTTCTTCAAACAACACTGGGCGAGCGGTCTGTCGGGCGCGGAAAGCACTTTCTGGCTTGGACTGGCCACCACGCTTGCCAGTGTGGCGTTGATCCTGCTGGCGCCCCTGATCGGCGGGCTGGCGGATCGTCTGGGTTGGCGCAAGCGCCTGTTGTGGCGTTTCACCGTGCTTGGGGCTGTGGCGACGATGGCCTTGTGGTTGATTCCCCAGGGAGGCTGGGTGTGGGCGCTGGCGCTCTATGGACTGGCCAGTCTGGCTTTCATGGCCTCCACTCTGGCCTATGATGCCTTGCTGCCCGCCGTGGCCAGGCCCGGTGATTACGCTCGTGTTTCTTCGCGCGGCTTCGCGCTTGGTTATCTGGGGGGTGGCCTGTTGTTCGCCCTTTGCGTGCTGCTGACGCTGCAACCGGCCATGTTCGGGGTGCGCGGCGTGGTGCAGGCTGTGGGTCTTAGTTTTCTTCTCGCGGGTTTATGGTGGCTGTTGTTCAGTCTGCCGCTGTTGGCGCGGGTACATGAGCCTGCTTCCGGGGAGCCGCTACGCCTGGCGACGGCGATGCGCGCCAGTCTTGGCCAGTGGCGCGCGGGTTGGATGCATTTGCGCGCCCGCCCGAAGGCTCTGACCTTCCTGCTGGCTTATTGGCTTTATATCGATGGCGTGGACACCATCATCCGCATGGCGGTGGATTACGGGCTGTCCATAGGCTTGCCCTCTGATGGATTGATCGTCGCCTTGCTGCTGGTGCAGTTCGTGGGCTTTCCCGCCACCTTGTTGTATGGACGGCTGGCCGGGCGTATTGGTCTTGCGCCCGCGCTGTTCGCCGGGTTGGCCGTGTATGTGTTGATTCTGCTGTGGGCCACGCGGATGGACAGCAGCTTTGAATTCTATCTTCTGGCGGTCGGTGTCGGTCTGGTGCAGGGCGGGGTGCAGGCGATCAGCCGGGCCTATTTCGCCGGACTTGTACCCGAGGGGCGCGAGGCCGAGTTTTTCGCCTTCTACAACATGCTGGGCAAGTTTGCCGCGCTGTTCGGGCCGATCCTGGTCGGGAGCCTGACATGGCTGTCCGGTGATCATCGCATCGGCATGTTGGCTGTGCTGCCGCTGTTCGCGGGCGGGGCTTGGTTACTGTGGCGCGCGGAGCGCCATCCGGCGGCGATCTGATCCGATGTTGAGAGAGATCTGGCAAAGTCTTCTGACGCCCGCGCCGGGTTGGGCTCGCCGCAGCGGGCTGTTGTACGAGGCGGTTTCGCTGGAGGCGCGCTATCGCCGTTGCCGGGTGGAATGGGATGCACACTACGCGCGCTGCCAAGGTGTCATCGAACAGGCTGCCGCACAGGCGGATTGCGGCGGGACGGTCGTCATCCTGGGCTCCGGGCTTGCGCGCGACATCCCGCTGGGGCCGCTGAGCGCGCGTTTTGAACGTGTCATTCTGGTCGACGCCGTGCACATGCGTGCCGCCCGTAGGGCGAGCGCGGGCTTTCCCGGCGTGGTTCACTCGACCCATGACCTGTCTGCCCGGCTTGATCCCCGTGGCGGCCCTTTCCACTTCCCGGCGGACACCCGCCTGGCCGTTTCCCTCAATCTGCTCGGCCAGCTTCCTCTGCCGCTGGGCGTGGGGGAGGGTGCGGCGCGCACGGTGATCGAGGAGCACTTGGCCTTGCTGCGTCAGGCGCCCCTGTCCTGTCTGATCAGCGATATCTTGTGGCTCGACGAACGCCAGGACGGGATAGTGGAGAGGCGCGACCCATGGCTCGGTGTGGCGCACCCGCCTGGTCTGCCGCTGGACTGCTGGGACTGGATGCTGGCGCCGCCGGGTGAGCTAGGCGGAAAGCGGGTTCTGCAGCATCGTGTTTGCGCCTGGCTGCTCGAAGGCGGTCCGGTGGCTCGTCATCCACTTATGCAAGGGGTTGCATCATGAACGTCCGTCCGTTGGGCTCCACCGAACTGATGGTTTCCGAATTTTGTTTGGGCACCATGACCTTTGGTGAGCAGAACAGTGAGGCCGAGGCCCATGCCCAGCTTGATCTGGCCTTCGATCGGGGTGTGAACTTCATCGACGTGGCGGAGATGTATCCCGTTCCGCCGCGTGCCGAGACCCAGGGTCGCACTGAGGCCTATGTGGGGAGTTGGCTGGCGCGCCAGCCGCGCGAGCGCGTGGTGCTTGCCACCAAGGTCACCGGCCCCGCGCGCGGCTACGACTGGATCCGCGGCGGCCCGCGTCTTTCCCCGGTGCAGATGCGACAGGCCCTGGAAGGCAGCCTGCGCCGCCTGCGCACCGACTACGTGGATCTCTACCAGCTTCACTGGCCAGACCGTTACGTGCCGATGTTCGGCGAGCGCGACTATGATGTCTCGCGCGAGCGGGAGGCCGTGCCCATGCTCGAACAGATCGAGGCGTTGGCGGGCTTCGTGCGCGAGGGCAAGGTGCGTTATCTGGGGTTGAGCAATGAGACGCCATGGGGCGTATGCGAGTTCATGCGTCTTGCGGGTGAGCATGGCCTGCCGCGCATGGCCACCCTCCAGAATGCCTATCATTTGCTCAATCGTGGTTTCGAGACTGGGCTTGCGGAGGTTTGTCACCGCCTTGATGTGCCGCTGTTGGCCTACAGTCCGCTGGCTTTCGGCATCCTGAGCGGCAAATACCTGGATCATCCGGAGGCGGACGGACGTTTGAGCCGCTACCCCGCTTTCGGTCGCCGCTATGCCAAGCCGAACGTCGCGGAGGCGGCGGCGGAGTACGTTCGCATCGCCCGCTCGGCAGGGTTGGACCCGGCCCGGATGGCTCTCGCCTTCGTTGCCGGTCGTCGCTTCGTCGGCGCCACCATTGTGGGGGCGAGTACCCTCCAACAACTGGAGATCAACCTCGGTGCGGCGGGGATGGTGTTGTCTCGGGAGGTGCTGGCCGAGATCGAGCAGGTCCGCTTGCGTTATCCCGACCCGGCGCCCTGAGTCCGGATTCCCGGCGGGATGCTGAAAAACCGCCGTCCATGAATTTTCACCATTTGCGGATCGAGCGCTCATGGGCTTGATGCGCGTGAGGAACCCGCCGTGCTCAGGTCGCTGAAGCGAACATACAGCCGCCTTTCAGGAGCTGCACGAGAGCATTGAGCATCCGGCTCGTTGGCGTGCCCATTCGGGGCGTTTGGCGGCGTAGTGGTTGCGCTCTGGCTGCTCGTCGTAAGGACGTCGCAGCAAATCCAGGAGTTCGTGGATCGGGGCGGGATCGCCCGCTTCGGCATGATCGATCGCCTGCTGGGCGAGGTAGTTGCGCAGGACGAACTTCGGATTGACCGCGTTCATTGCCGCGCGGCGTTCGGTATCGTCCAGTCCGTCGCTGGCGCGCCGTTCCAGGTAGGCGCGCAGCCAGTTTGCGAAGCGTTGGCGCACAAGGGCATCCACATGTTCCGGGGTGTACCAGGTGTGGGTAATGACACGAAGCAGAGTTTCATCGTCTGTCGGAGCCGCGGGCAGATCAGACAGTGCGCGGAAAAAAAGGGTGTAGTCGGTTTCCGTCAGGCTCAACACAGCCCACAGGTCTTCGATGAGGGCATCGTCCGCCTCGCCCTGGTGCATGCGCAGGCCCAGTTTCGCAGCCATCATTACATCGTGAGTACGGTCATATTCGACGGTGTAACCATGCAGGGCGTCCTTCATCGCCTCGATATCTTCCACCAGTGGCATCAGGGCTTGTGCCAGCCGGACCAGATTCCAGTGGCCGATCCTGGGCTGGTTGCCGTAACAGTAGCGCCGCCCATGGGTGTCGGTCGTGTTGGGGGTCCATGACGGATCATAGCCTTCAAGCCAGCCGTAGGGACCATAGTCGATGGTGAGACCTAGGATGGACATATTGTCGGTATTCATCACTCCATGCACGAAGCCGACTCGCATCCAGTGTGCGATCAGATGCGCGGTACGTCGCGCTACATCCCGGAACCAGGCCAGATAGGTCTCGCGCCCCGGTGTCTCGCCCGCGCCGATCAATTCAGGGAAATCCTTGCGGATGGTGTAATCCGCCAGCATGCGCAGGGTATGGACGTCTCCGCGCGCGGTGAAGATTTCGAAACTCCCGAAACGGGTGAAAGAGCGTGCGACCCGGCAAACTATCGCACCCGGTTCGAGTCGAGGGTTGCCGTTGTAGAACATGTCTCGCGACACGTTTTCGCCGGAGCCGATCAGGCTGAGGGCGCGGGTGGTGGGCACGCCAAGGTGGTGCATGGCCTCGCTGCACAGGAATTCGCGCACCGATGAGCGTAGCACCGCGCGTCCGTCCGCCGTGCGGGAATAGGGGGTCAGGCCCGCGCCCTTGAGTTGCAGAGTCCAGCGCTCCCCATCCGCGTTCAGCGTTTCTCCCAGCACGATGGCACGGCCATCGCCCAGTTGTCCCGCCCAGTGGCCAAACTGGTGGCCGCCGTAACAGGCTGCGTAGGGTTGCATTCCGGGTAACAGGGCATTGCCGCCAAAGATTTCGGCAAACGTCGGCTCATGGCAGGCCGCATCGTCCAGGCCGATCAGTTCGGCCACTTCGCGGGCATGCGCAAGCAAAACCGGGCGACTGACCGGCGAGGGTGCGACTGCCGACCAGCAAGCCGCATAGACCTGACGCGGTGTGTTGGAAATATCCGGATCGCCCGGCAGTTCGCGGACGAAACTGTCGTCCATCCGAAGGGCATCCAGGGTGGAGGAGGTAGGCGGCATGGCACGGCGGCGAAAGCAAAGCACTCATCCTAGCGGATCATGCCTCACCGAAGACCCCGTGTTTCAGGGGAAATGCGTGGTGTCCCCGACTGGAGTCGAACCAGTGGCCTTCCCCTTAGGAGGGGGACGCTCTATCCATCTGAGCTACGGGGACGTGGCGCGCATTCTAACAGCCTGTCGGACTTGAGACGAACTGGCCGCGAACGTGATTGACCTTCGGAACCGTCGGGGCCCCGCGCCGCGACGAGTCGAGTTGAAAAAAGGCATGAGGGTCCTTTATCAACACTTTTTCAGCATGCACGATTCGCGCTCGGGCTCCTGTTATCATCGCCTCCATCATGAAAGTAACCGCTTATTCCCGTGCTGTTTCAGCACCCGCGATGCGCAGTTTCGCGGCGCTGATGGAGATGTATGAAACCAATTTCATGCTCATGCGTCGCCTGATGCCGGGTATGTGTGCGTTTCCGGTTTCGCCGGGAGCGCTCAGGACTTCGCATGGGGCGGAGGGACTGCCGCTCATGGTGGAGGTTCTTGAGCAGGATCGCTTCACCACGGTGTTGCGACTTTTCTACCGCCTTCCCCAGCCTGATGGCACGTATGATGAAGCGCCGGACTTGCATGTGAGGGTCTATCACGATGCGCGCGTGGCCGAGGCAGTGTCCGGACGGTTGCGTGGCCGCGATTGCGTGACTCAGGGGCAATCCGGCGAGCGTTGTCTGGACGTGCGCTGGCGCCTTAATCGCTTCCTGTACAAATGGCTGCGCTACATCCTGTACAAGAAACATTTTTTGATGTGATGCGGAACTTGTACAAGATGATTCTTGACTAAAGTGCTTGGTCGGATTAATTTCCTGACTACAACACTCAAGAATTATCGGAGGCGCGCACATCATGAGAGTCTCGACCAAAGCCCGTCACGCAATCACTGCGATGATGCATCTGGCCGCCCACAGTGGCCGCGGCCCGCTGACCCTGTCGGATATCGCGCAGGTTCAGGGCATGTCCCTGTCTTATCTTGAACAGCTTTTTTCCCGGTTGCGCAAACACGGTCTGGTGAATGGGGTGCGTGGTCCGGGCGGTGGCTATTGTCTGGCGGCCTCTCCTGCGGAGATCAGCATGGCGCAGATCATGGACGCCGTGGATGATCGTTCTCCCGCCGAGCGCGAGCGTTATTTCGCGTCTTATCGCCCCGGCACGCGCGGCGAGGCGCACGACATGTGGCACGATTTCAGCAGGCGTCTGTACGATTTTCTGGCCGATCAGAGCTTGCAAGACTTCATGCGCGCCCAGCCGTCCCAGGGGGGGGCGCGTCGCACCACGCGGACTGGCGTAGAATTGCGCGCCGCCTGCTGATCGATAGCACGTTAGATTAAGGAACGCTCCGATGACTTTGAATCTGCCCATCTACATGGACTACAGCGCGACCACTCCCGTGGATGAACGCGTAGCCGAGAAGATGTGCGATTGCCTGACCAGGGAAGGTCTGTTCGGCAATACCGCATCCCGCTCGCATGCCTTCGGCTGGAAGGCCGAGGAGGCGGTGGAGCGGGCGCGCGAGCAGGTGGCCGCGTTGGTGGGCGCTGATCCGAAGGAGATCGTCTGGACTTCCGGGGCCACCGAATCCAATAACCTGGCGATCAAGGGCGCGGCCGCTTTTTACAAGAAGAAGGGGCGCCACATCGTCACCGTCAGCACCGAGCACAAAGCCGTGATCGACACCTGTAGGGCTTTGGAGCGCGAGGGGTTCGAGGTGACCTACCTTGATCCCGAGCCGAACGGCCTGATCGATGCCGACAGGTTTGCCGCCGCCCTGCGCGACGACACCGTGCTGGCTTCCGTCATGCACGTCAACAATGAGATCGGCGTGATTCAGGATATCGCTGGACTGGGTTCGATCTGCCGTGAAAAAGGCGTGATCTTCCATGTGGATGCTGCTCAATCGACGGGCAAGGTGAGCATCGATCTGGCCAGTCTTCCGGTTGATCTGATGAGTTTCTCCGCCCACAAGACCTACGGTCCGAAGGGTATTGGCGCGTTGTACGTGTGCCGTAAGCCGCGCATTCGCATCGAGGCTCAGATGCATGGCGGCGGGCATGAGCGCGGCATGCGTTCCGGCACGCTGGCGACTCACCAGATCGTCGGCATGGGCGAGGCCTTCCGCCTGGCGGGCGAGGAGATGGCTGCTGAGGGCGAGCGTATTCGCATGTTGCGCGATCGCCTCTGGAATGGCCTCAAGGATATGGAAGAGGTCTATCTGAACGGCGACTTCGAGCGGCGCGTACCCCACAACCTCAACATCAGCTTCAACTTTGTCGAGGGTGAGTCGCTCATCATGGCGCTCAAGGATATTGCCGTCTCCTCAGGTTCGGCCTGCACCTCCGCCAGCCTGGAGCCGAGTTATGTGCTCAAGGCGCTGGGGCGCAATGACGAACTCGCGCACAGCTCCATCCGCTTCTCCATCGGGCGTTACACCACCGTCGAGGAGATTGACTACGTTATCGATCTGGTCAAGAAGGCGGTCGGTAAGTTGCGTGACCTGTCGCCGCTGTGGGAAATGCATCAAGAGGGCATCGACCTGTCCAAGGTCGAATGGGTCCATCACTAATCACGGGAGTACCTTCATGGCATACACCGACAAGGTCATCGACCACTACGAAAACCCCCGCAACGTCGGCAGCATGGACAAGGAAGATCCCAGCGTCGGCACTGGCATGGTTGGCGCTCCAGCTTGTGGAGACGTCATGCGCCTGCAAATCAAGGTCAACGAGCAGGGCGTGATTGAAGACGCCAAATTCAAGACCTACGGCTGCGGTTCCGCCATCGCCTCCAGTTCACTCGTGACCGAGTGGGTCAAGGGCAAGACCTTGGAAGAGGCCCGTCAGATCAGGAACAAAGATATTGCCGAAGAGCTGGAGCTCCCGCCGGTGAAAATCCATTGCTCGGTACTGGCGGAGGACGCTATCGCTGCCGCGATCGCCGATTACCAGAGCAAGCATCCGGGGTGAGTGGAGCGCTTGCTCAGGACATGAAAGCCCCGCCTTGGCGGGGTTTTTTGTGCTTGCCCGATGGAGTGAGATGGAGGTTCACGGACGAGCCTGACCGTCATGCTCCGGATCGCTGAGATACAATGTTATCCAGACGATGCATAAACCCGGCGGATCACTTCATGTCACCTCATGATGACGGTTTTTTTCGCGAGCCGACCCCTGGATGCGCTTCGGCGGAGCAGCGTGCGGCGTCGCGGGAGGGCGATCCCGTGGCCGTCACGCTGGATAAACTTCCGCATGTCGCCGTGCAGTGGTTCGATAGCGCCGGGCGGGTGCTTTTCTGGAATCAGGCCTCCGAGCAACTCTATGGCTATTCACGCTCGGAAGCCTTGGGTCGTACCCTGGGCGAGCTGATCTACACTCCTGAGCAGCAAGCGTTTTTCCATGACTTGATGCATCGCGCGCTGGCGGGTGATGAGGTGTTGGGGCCGGAGTTGCAGACGGTGCGGCATCGTGACGGCTCGCGCCGCAGCATCCTCGCTTCTCTTTTTGTGCTGCGGGCGGGGCAGGGCGAGTCCGTGTTTGTCTGTGTGGATGTGGACGTGACGCGGGAGCAGGATGCGCACGAATCGCTTTCTCTCGAACGCCAATTGTTGCGGACCGTGATGGATGAGAATCCCAACATCATCATCCTGAAGGACTGGGACGGTCATTTCTTGATGGCCAATCGCGGCCTTGCCGAGCTTTACAACACGACGATCGAAAACCTGATTGGCAAGACCGATGGGGACTTCAACGCCAATGCCGAGCAGGTGCGTTTTTTTCTTGAAAATGCCCGCTCCATCATGCGCGATGGCAAGACGCGCGTGGTGATGGAAGAGTCCACCCATGCCGAAACCGGTGAAACGCGCTACTACCGCTCCATCAAGAAACCTTTGCGGGGGGCGGATGGTGAGCCATGCGTTCTCATCACCGCCAGCGATGTGACCGATCTGCATCTCGCCCGTCAGCAAATTCGTCAGTTGACCTACCATGACGCATTGACCCAATTACCCAACCGCGTTCTGCTGGCCGATCGTATGCAGCAGGCCATCGCCCTGGCGCGGCGCGACGGTAGCATGCTGGCGGTCGCCTACATCGATCTGGACGGCTTCAAGCCGATCAACGATGTCTACGGACACGCAGTGGGCGACGCGCTGCTGGTGCAGATGGCTGAACGCTTGCGAAACACGGCGCGGGAGGGGGATACGGTCGCTCGCATTGGTGGTGATGAATTCGTCTTGCTGCTCAGCCACCTGTCGGACAAACCGAGTTGTGAACGCATCCTGCTGCGCGTGCTGGCCGCCTTGGCCGAGCCCGTCGTGCGCAACGGCGCCGAATTGCAGGTTTCCGCAAGTATCGGCGTGACCCTCTATCCGGATGACGAAAGCGATGCCGACGCGCTTATCCGGCATGCCGATCAGGCCATGTACCAGGCCAAGCTTCAGGGGCGCAATCGTTACCATTTCTTTGATCCGGCGCATGATCGCAAGATGCAGGCCGCGCGCGAGCTGTGCGAGCGTGTCGTGACCGGGTTGCAGCTTGGCGAATTCGAGTTGTTCTACCAGCCGCGCATTGATCTGATCCAGCGTCGGGTGCAGGGCGCCGAGGCCTTGATTCGCTGGCGACATCCCGGCAAGGGTTTGCTGCTGCCCGGCGCCTTTCTGCCGCAGATCGAGGGCTCCGCTTGCATGATCGCCATGGGCCGCTGGGTGCTGGAGCAGGCCGTCCAGCAGCTTGCCCAGTGGCGTCGCGCCGGATTGGACATCGCCGTCAGCATCAACATCGCAGCGCCTCATCTGCTGGCGTCTGACTTTGTCACGCATCTTGCCCAAGTGTTGGCGGCCTTTCCCGACGTGCCACCCGCCATGCTTGAGCTGGAAATCCTGGAGTCCACCGCGCTGGAGGACATGGAGGCCGTGCGTGCCATTTTGGCGGAGTGTCGGGCGCTGGGCGTGAGGTTCGCGCTCGATGATTTCGGCACCGGCTACTCCTCGCTGATCTACCTGCGTCGTTTGCCAGTCGATACCTTGAAAATCGATCGGTCTTTCGTGCGCGACATGCTCGATGATGCCGAAGATCACACCATTGTTCAGGCCGTGATTGGCTTGGGCAATGCCTTCGGGCGCCATGTGGTCGCCGAGGGGGTGGAAACCGAACGGCATGGGCAGGCCCTGATGGGGCTTGGGTGTCACCAGCTCCAGGGTTTCGGCATCGCGCGGCCGATGCCGGCCCCGGAACTGCATGGCTGGATCGAATCCTACGTCCCGAGCTTCAGGCCCGTCGACGCTTGAGCTGGCGCAGCCGCTCTTCCAGTATGCGGGCAGGGGCTTGCCCGCCGGGCTGATGCGGCGGGCCGTAGCGCCAGTCCAGGTAAACTTCGATGAACGATGCCGCCGTGCGTGCCGATGTGTCATCCGCCCGGGATAGCCGCCGCATCCATGCGCGCGGCGCTTCATCGGGATACCGTTGCCATGGTGTGTCCGACAATGAGGCTTCGAGTGCCCGCCACAGTCGCAGATGGAGCTCAGGCATCGTTCGCGCGGCTCGGCGCCGCCAGACGGCGGCCGCCAGCAGCGCGGCCAGCAGGGTCGAGAGCGTCAACCCCCACAAGACTGGTCGCGGAGGCCCGTTGATGCCCAGTGCGGCCAACAGGGCGCGCTGGTCGTTCAGGTCATAGCCTAGCACCCAGCGGTTCCAGCGGTTTTCCATGCCATCGATATGCAAGCGGATCCGGTGCAGAAAGCCGAAGTCGCGGCGCAAGGCGGCGGGCAGCGTGCCGCTTTCCCTCGGCACGGCGGCGGAAAGGCCTTGGTCTATGCGCTCCGGCGCAATGGCCTGCGTGGGGTCGATGCGCACCCAGCCTTCATGCGTCAACCAGACCTCGGCCCAGGCGTGGGCATCGCCCTGGCGCACGATCCAGTAGCCGTCCGGGTGTTTTTCGCCGCCCTGGTAGCCGGTCACCACGCGGGCGGGCAGTCCGGCTGCGCGCATCAGCAACACAAAGCTTGTGGCGTAGTGCTCGCAGAATCCGGCGCGGGTATCGAACAGAAAGGCGTCCATGCCGTCCCGTTCGGGCAGGGCGGGCGGTTGCAGGGTGTAGCGGAAGTCTTGTTCGCGAAACAGCTTCAGTGCGGCCTCAATGCGTGTCCGCGGAGGCAGCGTGCGCCATGTCTTGCCCAAATCGGTCAGTTCGGGATTGGCGTTTGGCGGCAGGCGCATCCCCAGGCGGAGCAGGCGTTGCGGCGCGTCCGGGTCGAGCAGGGCGTCGGGCGAGGATTGCAGGCGTACCAGCATGCGGCCGACCGCTGGTTGGTGCAGGCGTAGTTCTTGATCGGGCAGCATGCGTGCGCCCGGCGGTGTTCCGATAGGGCGGTCCAGCGCGGGCAGGATTCCGTTTGGCTGGGGTTCGAGCATCAGTTCGTAGTCCAGTTCGCGAAGTCCGGGGGTGATGTCGCGTTCGCCCGCCGAGGTTTGCTCCGGTTGGCGCTGCCAGCGGCGTCCGTCGTAAAGCCAGAAGACCGGACCGCGCCAATACAGTTCTTCGCGCGTTGGTTCCTCGCCGTGGAACGTGGCGCGGAAGGCGACTTCGGCGGAGCGGGACAGATCGGTGATGCTTCCAGGCGCCAGTTCGTCCGACAGGCCAGTCGTGGCCTGATCCTGCTGGGGCAGGCCAAGCAGTGGGGCGGATGGGCGCGGCGCCAGCACGAATAGCAGCAGGGCGATGGGTAGCGTGGCGGCAAGTGTCGGCGCGAATTGGCGCATGCGCTCGGGTAGCGGTCTTGGTTCGTCAAAGCTCGCAAGGTCACTCAGCAGGGCCAGCATCAGGACAAAGGCGATCAGCGCCCAGAGCGCGGTCAGAGGCCCCTGGTCGAACAGGAACAGGGTGAGCAGCAGGAAGAGGCCGAGCAGCAGGCTGACGCCGACATCCCGCCGGTCTCGCATTTCCAGCACTTTCAGACCAGTCAGCAGCATCAGGAAGCTGACGCCGCCTTCGCGCCCGATCAGGCTGCCGTGGGTTGCCCAATTGGCGGCGATGCCGCCCGCCAGAAGCGCCACCAGCATGGTTTTGGAGAGTGACGGAACCGTGCCGCGCAATTGCAGTTCGCGCCATAGCAGACCTGCTCCCGCAAGCAGGCTGATCCATGGCGGCATATTCAGGACGTGCGGCAGCAGTGCCATGGCCAGCACGAACAATACGCGGCGTTCCAATGCCTTGGGTACGGCGGGCGTGGCGATCACGCTGGCGCCTCGGCCAGTAGGCGAAGGCCGCGCAGGCGTTGTTCCGCGCCGAGTCCGGCGGACAAGGTCGCGCCGTGGCTAAGGCGCAGCTCATAAGGTTCGCCGCGCCGTTCGCATTCGAGCAGCCAGGCGCAAAGCTGGCTGAGCCGCTCTTCGCGCGGCAGGGCGTGCAGCAGGGATTCGTCCAGCATGCGTGCTCCGCGTGGCGCGCCGCCCCCCCCGAATTGGCGGGTTTGCAGGATGCCGCCGCGTGCCAGCGCGGGCCAGTGGATACGCGCCGGGCTGTCGCCAGGCTGGTAATCGCGCAGGGTCTGGAAGTCTTCGTGACCGGCGCGCCGGTCTGAACCGGCGGGGGGCGGGAGGGGGTGTTCGCCATGCGGCGCGGGGTAGACCCAGTAGCGGTGGCCGAGGGGGCGGGTGTCTTCCAGCCGGACCAGGCCCAGTCCATCGCGCAGGCGGAGCAGCAGGCGTCCGGGTGTATGCGTGCCGCGCGGGCGGGGCGGCAGTTCGAGCGTGGCGGGACGCGCCAGCGTGGGAGGCAGGGTGAGGGGGTGTGGCGTGGCGTCGTCGAGGCTGAGTTGAACCTGGACGGCGTGGGGGCTGGTCAGTTCAAGATGCAGGTGCAGGCGTTCGCCCGCAAAGCCGGATTCAGCCTGGATCACCCTTGATGTGATCGCCGCCAGCCGTGTGCGCAGTCCGATCAGCCCGCCGCCCGCGATGGCCGCCAGCCAGAAACCAAAGAAGAAACCAAGGTTGTTGGCGTATTGCGCGGCGCCGAACAACAGCACGATCAGCAGGCTGGCGAACGGCAGGGCGAGCGGCTCGGGGCGCATGCTCATTCGGGGGCTTTGACTCGTTCGAGAAGCCAGTCGGCGGGGCTGAGGCGCGCCTGCAAGAGACCCGGGTCGGCAAAGTGCAGGCGGTGTCCGGTAAGGTGCGGCGCGAGCACGCGCAGGTCATCCGGTTCGACATGCGCGCGCCCATGCAACAGCGCCCAGGCGCGCGCCGCTTCCAGCCAACCTAGCCCCGCGCGCGGGGATAGCCCTTGCACGAAGACGCCGGGCAGGCGCGATGCGTTGAGCAGGTCGAGCAGATGATCGAGCACCGCCGGGCTGGCATGCACGCTGCGTACTGCTTCGCGCAGGCGGCGCAGGCCGGAGGCGTCCAGGCAGGGAGCCAGCCGGTCCGCCAGTGGTCGGGTCGTGCCACCGGTCAGCATGCGCATTTCCGCCGCGCGTGCCGGGTAGCCCAGGGAAAGTCGCAGCAGGAAACGGTCAAGCTGGGATTCCGGCAGGGGGTAGACGCCTTGCTGTTCGGATGGGTTCTGGGTGGCGATGACGAAGAACGGATCGGGCAGCGGATGGCTTGCGCCGTCCACGCTTACCTGACGCTCTTCCATGGCCTCCAGCAGGGCGCTTTGCGCCTTGGGGCTGGCGCGGTTGATTTCGTCGGCCAGCACCACTTCGGCAAAGATCGGGCCGGGCTGGAAGTGAAAAGAGCCGGTCGCGGGCTGATAGATGGATGCGCCGATCAGGTCTGCGGGCAGCATGTCGCTGGTGAATTGAACACGATGCGCGGTCAGTCCGAGCACCCGAGCGAGGGCGTGGGCGAGAGTGGTCTTGCCTACGCCGGGAATGTCCTCCAGCAGCACATGCCCGCCCGCCAGCAGCGCGGTGAGCGCGAGGCGGATGCGGTCCTGCTTGCCGATCAGGGCTTCGGCCACGCGCGCCTGAATGCAGTCGAGCTGGGGGCGGAAGGCAAGGGATGCGTCAGGGGCGGTCATGGTTGGAGTCCTGTTCGTCGACGGGGGCGATCCGAGGGCAAGACTTTCATCTTGGCGGTTTGGGGTCAATCCGCCGACTCGGTTCCGGGAGGTAGTGGGTGCCTGCGGAAAAGGAATGTGTTAGATTCGGCGGCTTGATAAAACGGTTCTGGTTCCGGATGCGCCATCCGGGTCGAGGCCGCGCGAGCGTGGCGGAATTGGTAGACGCACTGGATTTAGGTTCCAGCGCCGCAAGGCGTGCGAGTTCGAGTCTCGCCGCTCGCACCAGCATTCAGGCGCGCGGATTGGTTTGCCGCGCGCCGCCGGGCCAGCGCCCGGACATCACCTATCGATCAAGTGTTTTTTGAGGACTACGACATGCAAGTGACGTTGGAAACCGCCGAAGGCCTGCTGCGCCGTCTGTCGGTCCAGGTACCGGCCGCCCAGGTGGACGAAGCGGTTGAACAGCGCCTGAAGGATATCGCCCGCCGTGTGCGCATGGACGGCTTCCGTCCTGGCAAGGCGCCGATGCCGGTTGTGCGTCAGCGTTACGGCGAGCAGGCGCGCGACGAAGTCGTGGGCGACATCATCCAGCGCACCTACGTGGATGCCGTCACCCAGCAGGACCTGCGTCCAGCCGGGCTGCCGCGCATCACCGACGTGGATGTGATTGCTGGAGAAGGGCTGCGTTACGTGGCGGAAATCGAGGTTTATCCGGAAATCGTCCTGGCCGACCTGTCCGCCATCGAGATCGAACGTCCCAAGACCAAGATCCTGAAAGCCGATGTCGATACCATGATCGACAACCTGCGCAAGCAGCGCTCCACCTTCAAGACCGCCAAGCGCGAGGCGAAGGAAGGCGACCGTGTGATCGTGGACTTCAAGGGCAGCATCGATGGTGAGTTGTTCGATGGCGGTTCCGCCAGCGACATGCCGATCGAACTCGGCAAGGGCCAATTGCTGAAGGACTTCGAAGAGCCCATCGTCGGCATGTCGGCCGGGGAGACCAAGACCATCGAGGTCACCTTCCCGGAGGACTACCACGCCGAGCATCTGCAAGGTAAAAAAGCCAGTTTTGAGGTTACGGTCAAGGAAGTGACCCAGATCGTCCTGCCGAAAATCGACGATGAGTTCTGCGCCGCGTTCGGCGTCAAGGAAGGCGGCGCCGACGCGCTGCGCGAGGAAGTCACCAAGAACATGGAGCGCGAGTTGGCCAACGCCACCAAGCGCCGCGTCAAGCAGCAGGTGATGGACGGTCTGTTGGCCGCCAACGAAGTCACCATCCCCAAGGCGCTGGTGCAGGAAGAGGCCCAACGCGTGCGTCAACAATTCTCTCAGCAGATGCGTGGCGCCCAGGCTGACCAACTCCCGCTGAACATCTTCGAACCGGAAGCCGAACGTCGCGTCAAGCTGGGCATGCTGGTGGCCGAACTGGTCAAGAGCGCCGACTTGAAGATTGACGCCTCGCGCGTAGAGACCCTGCTGGACGACATCGCTTCCAGCTACGAGGATCCGGTCGAGGTCAAGGTGTTCTACAAGGGCCGCCCGGACCTGATGCAGAATCTGGAGGCCCTGGCGGCCGAGGACATGGTTGTCGAGCACGTCCTGTCCAAGGCCAAGGTGACCGACGTCAACATGAAGTTTGACGAAGTGGTCAAGCAGGAAGGCTGAACAGGCTTTCGGCAAACAAGGCGGCGGTGGCCGCCTTTTTGCTTTCTGGCGTCCGGGCTTTTATGCCAAACTCCGCTCAAGACGCGCCCTCCAGCGGCGCTTATCACCCCAGCATCAAGCCGAGAGTTTTACGATGATCCTGTCTTCCCAAGCCGCAGCCTACGCCCAGTCCGCGGGTGTCGATCCCCAGTTGCTCGGTCTCGTGCCGATGGTGGTCGAGCAGAGTGCGCGCGGCGAACGCGCTTATGACATTTACTCGCGCCTGCTCAAGGAGCGCGTGATCTTCATCGTCGGCGAAATCGAAGACCATATGGCCAACCTCGTGGTGGCCCAGTTGCTGTTCCTTGAGTCCGAGAACCCGGACAAGGACATTCACCTCTATATCAACTCGCCGGGCGGCGTGATTACCTCCGGCATGGCGATCTACGACACCATGCAGTTCATCAAGCCGGACGTCAGCACCCTGTGCATCGGTCAGGCGGCCAGCATGGGCGCGTTCCTGCTGGCTGGCGGCGCGACGGGCAAGCGGTATTGCCTGCCCAATTCGCGTGTGATGATTCACCAGCCCCTGGGTGGTTTCCGGGGTCAAGCCTCGGACATCAAGATCCACGCCGAGGAGATCATCAAGACCCGTCAACGCCTGAATGAGTTGCTGGCCCAACACACCGGTCAACCGGTGGAGCGCATCGAGCAGGATACCGATCGCGACAATTTCCTCTCCGCCGCGCAAGCGATGGAATACGGTCTGGTTGACAAGGTGCTGGAACGCCGCGATATCTGACCCGCGCCTTCGGGGGCGGGATGATGTCCCTTCCCTTCGGGCTGTTTTTATGTTGGCAGGCTTGCAAGCGAGGTCCAAAGCGGGCAAGTTACGCTTACATGACGAAGTATGAAGACTGTTTGAGATCGGCTTGATGTCCAAGAAAAACGACGATCGCTCCCGCGATACCCTGTACTGCTCCTTCTGCGGCAAGAGCCAGGATGAAGTACGCAAACTGATTGCCGGGCCGTCCGTTTACATATGCGATGAGTGCGTCGAGCTGTGTAACGACATTCTGCGCGAAGAGTTGCAGGACGCCAGCGAATCCGCCCAGCGCAAGCTGCCGACCCCGCACGAGATCCGCGCCACCCTGGACGAATACGTTATCGATCAGGGATCGGCGAAGAAGGCGCTCGCGGTTGCGGTCTACAACCACTACAAGCGCCTGGAGCTGCAAGGCAAGCGCGGCAAGGGCGACGATGTCGAGATCGGCAAGAGCAACATCCTGCTGATCGGTCCGACCGGTTCCGGCAAGACTCTGCTGGCCGAGACCCTGGCGCGCATCCTCAATGTACCGTTCGCCATCGCCGACGCCACCACCCTGACCGAGGCGGGCTACGTGGGCGAGGATGTGGAGAGCATCATTCACAAGCTGCTGCAGAAGTGCGATTACGATGTGGAGAAGGCGCAGACCGGCATCATCTACCTCGACGAGATCGACAAGATCACCCGCAAGGGCGACAACCCCTCCATCACCCGAGATGTGTCGGGCGAGGGCGTGCAGCAGGCGCTGCTGAAGATGATCGAAGGCACCGTGGCCGCCGTGCCGCCGTCCGGCGGGCGCAAGCACCCGCAGCAGGAATACCTGCATGTGGATACCTCCAACATCCTGTTCATCTGCGGCGGGGCGTTCGAGGGGCTGGACAAAATCATCCGCCGTCGCGCGGAGAAGGGCGGCATCGGCTTCGCCGCTGAGGTCAAGAGCAAGGACGACAAACGCAATCTGACCGAGCTGTTCCAGGACGTTGAGGCTGAAGATCTGGTCAAATACGGCCTGATCCCCGAGCTGGTCGGTCGCCTGCCAGTGGTCGCCACCCTGGAAGAGTTGGACGAAAAGGCCTTGGTGCGCATCCTCACCGAGCCTAAGAACGCCCTGACCAAGCAGTTCGTCAAGCTGTTCGAGATGGAAGACGCCCAGCTCGAATTCCGCCCGGATGCCCTCAGCGCCATCGCGCGCAAGGCGATGCAGCGCAAGACCGGCGCGCGCGGCCTGCGCACCATTCTTGAGCACACCCTGCTGGATACCATGTACGACCTGCCTTCGCAGAAAAACCTGCAAAAGGTCGTGGTGGATGAAGCCGTGATCCAGGGCGACGCTCAGCCCTATCTTGTTTTCGAGAACACGGAGTTGCCGCGCGCGGCATCCGAGTGATGCTGACCGACGGGCGTGGCCCGAATCTCGCATGAAGATTCGGGGGACGCTCTTGCAAACGGGCCGTGCCGCCCTTAAGTCCTGAAACATGCAGCGGCCTTTTGCCGCGTTGGGGACAATCATGCCGCATACCGAAATCCAATCCGAGATCATCGACGGGCAGCCGCGCATCGTGCCCGTGCTGCCGCTGCGCGACGTGGTGGTCTACCCGCACATGGTCATCCCGCTGTTCGTCGGACGGGAAAAATCCATCGCCGCGCTGGAAGCGGCTGTACAGGCCAACAAGCAGATTTTGCTGGTTGCCCAGAAGAGCGCCGAAGTGGACGAGCCGGGTCGTGAAGACCTCCATGCCATTGGTACGTTGTCGCAAATCCTGCAACTGCTGAAGCTGCCGGACGGCACCGTCAAAGTGCTGGTCGAGGGCAGCGAGCGCGTGCAGGTCGAACAGCTCTACCAGACTGAGCAGTATTTCACCGCCCGCGTGGCCCCGGTCGCCGAACAAGTGATCGAGGACGAGCGTGAGCTGGAAGTTCACATGCGCACCCTGCTTGGCCAGTTCGAGCAGTACGTCAAGCTGAACAAGAAAATCCCGCCGGAGATACTGACCTCGCTGTCGGGTATCGACGACGTCTCGCGCCTGGCGGACACCATCGCCGCCCACATGCAGCTCAAGCTTGAGGAAAAGCAGCACATCCTCGAAATGATTGGCGTGGCCGAGCGCATGGAACACCTGATGGCCCTGATCGAGGCCGAAGTGGACCTGTTGCAGGTGGAAAAGCGCATCCGCGGGCGTGTCAAGCAGCAGATGGAGAAAAGCCAGCGCGAGTACTACCTCAACGAACAGATGAAGGCCATCCAGAAGGAACTGGGAGAGCTTGAAGAAGCGCCCAACGAACTGGAAGACCTCGAACAGCGCATTGAAAAGGCCGGCATGCCCAAGGAAGCGCGTGACAAGGCCCGCGCCGAGCTCAACAAACTCAAGATGATGTCGCCCATGTCCGCCGAGGCGACCGTGGTGCGCAACTACCTCGACTGGCTGCTCCAGGTGCCCTGGAAGAAGCGCAACAAGGTGCGCAATGACATCGCATTGGCCGAACAGGTGCTTGAGGCGGATCACTACGGCCTGGAAAAGGTCAAGGAGCGCATCCTTGAATACCTTGCCGTGCAGCAGCGCGTGAAAGCCCTGAAAGGCCCCATCCTCTGCCTTGTCGGCCCGCCGGGCGTGGGTAAAACCTCGCTGGGCCAGTCCATCGCCAAGGCGACCAACCGCAAGTTCGCGCGCATCGCCCTCGGCGGCGTGCGCGACGAAGCCGAGATTCGCGGCCATCGCCGTACCTATATCGGCTCCATGCCCGGCAAGATCGTGCAGACTCTGTCCAAGGTCGGCAGCAAGAACCCGCTGATCCTGCTGGATGAGATCGACAAGATGTCGCATGACTTCCGCGGCGACCCGTCCTCGGCCATGCTCGAAGTGCTCGATCCGGAGCAGAACAACAGCTTCGCCGACCACTACATGGAGGTGGACATTGACCTGTCCGAGGTCATGTTCATCGCCACCGCCAACAGTCTGAACATCCCCGGCCCGTTGCTGGACCGGATGGAGGTCATCCGTCTGGCGGGCTATACCGAAGACGAGAAGGTCAATATCGCCCAGCGCTACCTGCTCCCCAAGCAGATGAAGAACAACGGTCTGCGCGACGAGGAACTGGAAGTCAGCGAAGCGGCATTGCGCGACATGGTGCGCTACTACACCCGTGAAGCGGGCGTACGCAACCTGGAACGCGAGATCTCCAAGATCGGGCGCAAGGTCGTGAAGGAAATTCTGCTGGCGGGCGCCAAGAGCAAGGCCAGGGGCGCGATCAAGGTCACGCCCAAGAACCTGGAAAAATACCTCGGAGTGCGCCGCTTCAGCTTCGAGAAGGCGCATGACGAAAATCAGGTCGGTCAGGTCAACGGCCTGGCCTGGACCGAGGTGGGTGGAGATCTTCTCACCATCGAGTCCGCCGTGGTCAATGGCAAGGGCAAGCTGACCTACACCGGCCAGCTTGGCGAGGTCATGCAGGAATCCATCCAGGCCGCGATGACCGTGGTGCGCGCCCGCTCCGAGCAACTTGGCATCGAACCGGACTTCCACGAGAAGAAGGACATTCACATCCATGTGCCGGACGGCGCGACGCCCAAGGATGGGCCGAGCGCGGGCATTGCCATGTGCACCGCGCTGGTCTCCGCCCTGACCGGCATCCCCGTGCGCGCGGACGTGGCGATGACTGGGGAAATCACCCTGCGCGGCGAGGTCATGCCCATCGGCGGCGTCAAGGAAAAGTTGCTCGCGGCGCATCGTGGCGGCATCCGCACGGTTCTCATCCCAGAGGAAAACCGCAAGGATCTGGTCGAAATCCCGAAGAATATCCAGTCGAAACTCGACATTCGTCCGGTGAAATGGATCGATCAGGTGCTTGATATCGCGCTGGCCGAAAAGCCGCGTCCCAGGGTCGTGGAGGACACGCCGCCAGGCGTATCCGATGCACCTGCGGCGCGCAGGGGGCGCGGTCGCAAGGCTGAAGTGCCGCTGGCGCACTGATGAGCTATAAATATCGTCATCATTGACGTTGCCGGAACCCCTTGTTATAAACCTCGGCAGTTCCGGCAAAACCCGTCAGTGTGCGGTTCCGCGCCCCTTGGTAATGCCGGGGGCCTACCCTCTGCCGGGAACCCGGCACGGGACAGTCTTCCACCCCGAAAGCACAACGCCTAAAGGACTCCTAGACCATGAACAAATCTGAACTGATCGACGCCGTTGCCCAGTCCGCCGATATTTCCAAGGCCGCCGCGGCGCGCGCAGTGGACGGTTTCATCGCCGCCGTGACCGATGCCCTGAAGAACGGCGAGCAGGTCACCCTGGTCGGCTTTGGCACCTTCCTGGTTCGCGAGCGTGAGGCCCGCACTGGCCGCAACCCGCAGACCGGCGCCGAAATCAAGATCGCCGCATCCAAGCTGCCCTCGTTCAAGGCTGGCAAGGGTCTGAAGGACGCCGTCAACTAAGTTCCGTCTTGTTCCCGGCCTCCCATCTCCCGAATGGAGACGGGGGGCTTTTTTATGCCCGCTGATTTTGCATTCCCTTCCATCGTTTCGACCGTGAGTTTTGCGCCATGTTGATGAACCTCCGTGACCGTCTTTCAGGCTGGATTGCCTATACCATCGTGGGGCTCATCAGCATTCCGTTTGTGCTGTGGGGTATCGGCGAATATTTCCAGGGAGGCAAGGACGCACCGGCGGCCACGGTCAACGGACAGGACATTTCTCCGCGCGTTTTCGAGCAGGCCTACAACCAGGAGCGTCAGCGCATGGCGCAGTCGTTCGGCGGCTCGCTGCCGCCGGAGATGCTTGAAGGCATGGGCATCAAACGCCAGGTGCTGGACGGGCTGATCCTGCGCGAGGTGCTTCGCCAGTATGCGCACAACAACGGCTTGCGCGTCAGCGACGCGGAGCTTGCCGCCATGCTGCGCGACATTCCCGCGTTTCAGGAAAACGGAGTTTTCAGCCAGGCACGCTATGAGCAAGTCCTGCGCATGCAGGGCCAGAACATGACTGGCTTCGAGGCTGATGTGCGTCAGGATCTGGTGCTGGAGCAAATCCAGCGCGGTATCGTGCTGAGCGCCTTCGATGTGCAGGCGGACGCGGATGCCTTCCTGCGCCTGCGCGAGCAGAGCCGCACGATCGAGGTTTACACCCTGCCCGCCGCGCCGCGCCGCCAGGCGATCAAGCCGGAGGCGGCTGCCCTTGAGGCCTACTACGCGGATCACAAATCGGATTTTCGGCGTCCTGAGCGCGTGCGTCTGGACATGATCGAACTCTCGGTCGATACCCTCGCCGCGAACATGAAGCCTTCCGAAGAGGACATCCGCCGCGCCTATGAGGACTTCCAGGCGCAGACGGCCCGGAACGAACGCCGCGAGGCGCGCCACATTCTCCTCACTCCAAAGGATGGCGGGGACATGGCGAGCGTACGTCAGCAGGCTGATGAGTTGCGCGCACGCCTGCTCAAGGGTGAGAGCTTCGAAGCGCTGGCGAAAGAGTTTTCGCAGGATCCGGGTTCCGCCGCGCAGGGGGGCAAGCTCGGTCTGGTTGAGCGCGGCATGATGGTCGAGCCTTTCGAGCAGGCGCTGTTCGCGCTCAAGAGCGGCGAATTGAGTGAGCCGGTGCAGACCGATTTCGGTTGGCACCTGATCCGGCTCGATCGCATTGAGCAAGCGCAGATCAAGCCGCTTGAAGCCGTGCGTGATCAGATGCTCAAGGATGCCGCGCGTCGTCTGGCCGAGGAACGCTTCCACGATTTGGCCGAACAACTTTCCACGTTGACCTATGAGCAGCCCGATAGCCTCAAGCCTGCCGCCGAACAACTCGGCCTGACGGTGGTGGCGACCGATTGGGTGAGCCGAGAGCGTGGTGAGGGCGTTGTTGGCGAACCCAAGGTGCGCGCCGCCGCGTTCAGCCCTGAAGTCCTCCAACAGGGTCGCAACAGCGAACTTGTCAACCTGGAGGGCAACCATGCCGTGGTAGTTCGTGTGACCGAGCATGAACAGGCCGCCGACCAGCCGCTTGAAGTCGTGCGGGCCGAGGTTGAGCGTCGCGTCATCGAACAGGAACTCGTGCGTGCGATGGATGCCGATGCCGCCAAGTTGCGCGCCGCGCTGCTCCAGCCGGGTGATGCACAGGCCACGCTTTCCGCTCTGGGCTCTCAACGTGGATTCAGCGGGCAGATCAAGCGCAGCGGTGGCGAGACGGTCGATCCCTCCATCCGCCGCGCGGCCTTTTCGGCGGGGCGCCCGTCCGGGGCGCCGCTGGCCGAATCCGTGCGCCTGGCCAATGGAGACATGGCGGTGGTGCGTGTGACGGCGGTACAGGACGGAAATCCCGAAACGCTGGATGCGAACGAGCGTCAGGCCGTGATGGATGAACTGCGTCAGGCCGTTGGCATGAACGAGCTGGCCGCCTTCATTGCCCACCTGCGGGCCAAGGCCGAAATTTCCCAGCGTCAGGACCTCTGAGCCTGACTGGAGCTCGGCGCATGACCGACCCCGCGCGGATGCCCCCCTCGTCTCCCGAGGCTCCGGCGTCCATCCGCGCCATCCTGCTGGCGGTCATCCTGGCCGTTCTCGCGGGGATTCTGGGCGGGCCTGATGCCCATGTCCTGGGTATCCGCCTGCATGATCTCTATGCCTTTGTCGGCGAAGTCTTTCTCAATGCCCTCAAGATGTTGATCGTGCCGCTGGTGATGTCCGCCATCATCAGCGGTGTGAGCGGACTGAGCCACGGCCATGCGCTGGGGCGGATGGGCAGTCGGGCCGTGCTGTACTACATCGGCACGAGTCTGATAGCCATTGTCACCGGCCTTGCGTTCGTCAACCTGATCCAGCCTGGCGCCATGGAACATCTCCCCTCCCTGGTGGAGAATGCGGGCGGCAGCGCCACCGTGGCCGCCGCGACCGAGGGACGGGGGTTGGGCGACCTGGCAGCCATCCTGAAAAGCTTTTTCCCGCCCAACATCGTTGCGGCGGCGGCCTCCGGGCAGATGCTCGGACTAATTACCTTCAGTCTGCTGTTCGGCTTGTTCATGACCCGCATCGAAAAGGGTCCCGCCGAGGTGCTGCGCTCGTTCTGGGTGGGCGTGTTCGAGGTCATGATGCGCATCACCCACTGGGTATTGCGATTCGCCCCGATCGGCGTTTTCGCGCTGGTCGCCAAGGTTGTGTCGGAATCCGGGCTTGAGGCCATCCGTCCGCTGGCGGGTTTCATGCTCACCGTGCTGCTTGCCCTGATGTTTCATCTGCTGATTACCCTGCCGCTGATTTTGCGCCTGGTGGCGGGGGTGAATCCGCTGCGTCATTTCCGCGCCATGTTCCCCGCCTTGATGACAGCCTTCTCCACGGCCTCCAGCGCGGCGACCCTGCCGGTCACCATGGAATGTCTGGAACGGCGAGCCGGGGTCTCGAACCGGACCGCGAGCTTTGTCCTACCCCTTGGCGCAACCGTCAACATGGACGGTACAGCCCTGTACGAAGGCGTGGTCGTCCTGTTCATCGCCCAGCTCTACGGCGTTGAACTTGGGCTGGTGCAGCAGGTTACCGTCCTGCTTCTGGCCTTGCTGACATCCATCGGCGTGGCCGGGATTCCCGCCGCCAGCCTGGTCGCGATCACCCTCATCCTCACCAGTCTTGGGCTCCCCCTGGAGGCGATGGGCTTGATCCTTGCGGTTGACCGCCTGCTGGACATGAGTCGTACAGCCGTCAATGTCTTTTCGGATTCCGTGGTGACGGTCGTCATTGCGCGCGCCGAAGGGGAAGGCGGCGTGCTGGGCGAGTCGGCCCGAACCTCCGGACGATCCGCTGCCGCGGACTGATCGAACTCCGTACCCGACCTCCTCAAACTGTCATCTTGCACGGGCAGAATCCACGCCGCCGCCGCTCCCTGCGGCGGCGAGTCGTTACAGGCTCGCCCATTTCATGTAGCCACAAGGATAAAAAGTATGGCTTTGAGCAAGCATTTTTTCGCGCTGTTTGGTGCGACCCTCGCCGCAACCGCCCATGCCAGCGATTTCGCCAGCCTGACCCAGGCTCTTCCGAGCAAGGTGGACGCAGCCTCCATCGCCCCGGTGTTCGACTTCGACAGCGATAGCTGTCTGCCTGCCGCAGGCATCAGTCGCGCGGGCGACATGAACGGCGGCCAGAAGCCCACTGGCAGCCTGACCGGCGCATGCCGCACCTCGAACTTCCTGGAGCAGTCCAACACCGTGCACCGCTACGCTTGCAAATCCAGCAATGGTGCGACTTATTGCGGCCATTTCTATGCGCTGTACTTTGAGAAGGATCAGATCATCAGCGGAGTTCAAAGCGGCCACCGGCATGATTGGGAATATGCCGCGGTCTGGACCGTCAACGGCAAGGTCACGCACGGCAGCTATAGCGCCCACGGCGATCTGACCACCTCAGCGGCTTCGCAGCTTGATTTCCAGAATGGCCATCTGAAAATCGTCTACCACAAGGACGGCGCGCTCACCCACGCCTTCCGCTTCGCCAAGATGGGCGAAACTGCGGAAAACCCCTACGGCGCCTTTGTCACCCCGCCCATCGTCAGCTGGTACGAATTCACCGGCGATGGCTGGAACAACCTGGTCATGCGCACCCTGCTGAACAACTTCGACTATGGCTCCGCCAACCTGCCGATGGCCGACAGCCGCTTCCTCGGCAGCCTCAATAAGTTCAAGCCCGACAACTATCCCACCTTCACTGACGCCGATGTGCTGGCCGCCAACAGCGGCGAGAAAGAGCAATTCACCCAATACGTGAACAATGCCTCCGGACTGTGCCTGGATATTTCGGGCGCCAAGATGGCCAACGGCGTCAACGTTGGGCAATGGACTTGCAACGGCGAGAAATGGCAAAAGTGGTACCTTGAAAAGAGCACCGGGCTGATTCACAGCCTTCAGGACCCGCGCTACTGCCTGGACAACGGTGGCAAGTTCGTCAATGGGGCCAACATCACGATCTGGACCTGCAACGGCGGAAATAACCAGCGCTTCGTCGACAAGGGCAACGGAAAGTTCGGCATGTGGAAAGACAGCAACCAGGTTCTGGATGCGTATGGCTCCGCCGCCGGCGACAACGTGATCACCTATTGGGATTGGGGCGGCAACAACCAGCTCTGGACGCTGCGCTGAAGTCCTGATCGCCAACAAGAACCAACGAGAAAGGAGCGAGTCTCCGAACACCAGGAGGCTCCCCCTCCTTGGGTGGCTGGGGAGAGGGTTATAACGGCCAAGGCCTGACGACAAGCCCGACTGTTCCCTCCCTCACCCCACCCCTCTCCCGCCTGGGGAGAGGGGGCTGCGACACATTTATTCATTCATGGCGGGATCACCCGCCTTTTTTATGTCGGCATCAACAGCGGAGCCATATCTTCCCCGTTCAACAGCACAATCTGCTGCACCTTCGGATTGGGGTGCTCCCGACCCGGCTCCAACTGCATCAGACGCAGGAAATAGGGCGCCAACACCGAACGCATCCACAACTCACAGCGCCCATCCGTCATCCCGTAGTCTTCCGCGATAATCGCCTGCTGCGCCTCCGGCAAATCCGGGTGCGGGCCAATGACCACCCGCACCTGCGTATGCCAGGCCACATCCCCATCCGCCGTCACCCCTGACGCATCCAGCACCTCCGGCAACCCCCGCACCCGCGCCAGCACAAAGTCCCGATACTCCCCGTGCGTATCGCTGAACGCCCGCACATGCCAGCGGAAACCGCTGAACACCAGCGTATGCGGTGAAAGCGTCAACTCGGCGGGCTCCGGCTTGTTCATCGACTGATAAGCCAGACGCAGCTTCACCTTGTTGTAGGCCGCCATGCTGATCGCCCGGAATACCCTCAAGTCCAACTCGCGCTCCATCGGACGCAGCAACTCCACCGCGGGCGCCTGCGCGGCCAGCGCCAGCACCGGCCCATCGCCATGCGGAGCCGCGCCCAGCACATCCAGCAGCTCGGACGTCTTCCCGGTCAGCAACAAGGGCTCGAAATCGCTGCCCGCCTCGTAGTACTTGCGCGACTTGTTGTAGACCAGATTTCGGGGCCGCAGCGTCTGGTACACCGTGAAATCTTTCGAAGCCTGTGCGCGGCTGATCCCGAAACGCTCCATCAGCGCCTGCGTGCGCACCCAGCCGGACAGCAGCAAGGTGCTTTCCAGCAATTTCAGGCGCTGGCGCACATCCCATTTCAGATCGTCGGCGGTCATTGGCAACTCGTTCATGCGCGCCATTCTCCGCCCCCCGAAAAATGTGTCAATAAAAACGGCACGAAAAAGTTGACGCGACCATTTTGTGTCTCTACTATCAAGTCATGTCTAAAAAGAAGACATATAAAACCAAGTGAGGGCATGCACATGACCACCTACAACGACCACGAAATTGAATACTGGGCCGAAGTCTTCCAGGCCTGCCGACTGACGGAAGAAGGCGTGAACTTCGAAGACTTCCTCGCCACCCCGAGAGCCATCCTGCACAACCTGGGCATGGGCGACGCCCCGGACATCATGGCCGCCGGGTTCCTTCCCCTTCTGCCCCGGCAGGCGAGGTTGCGCGCCCGCCTGGAGCGCCCGGAACCGGTGTGCGAGACGGTAAATGGAGGGCTGGTGAGGATGACGCCGAGAAAGGTTGTTTCACGTCTCACATCACAGTCCCTGGCGGCATGAGAATGACGCGGTGGTGACTCTGTATGGTTTGTCCTAGTCTCGGGCGGGGCGTATGAGGATGGCATGTGGGTTCAATATGGATTCGATAAAAAGTATTGCGCATGCCGAGCGTGAACCAGGCAAGGATGCCTGGCGTGAGCTGCATAATCCTGAAGACCATCTGCTGAGTGTCGCCACATTGGCGTCTCGGTTCGTTCCGGGTCATGGCGTGCAATGGGCCTCTGTGCGTCGGCCCGAACTGGGCAAGTACCGCCTACGACGACAGAAGTACATCCGCCTGGCCAGAAACTCTGGAGCGGATACGCACATCAGGGGGGCGGCGGATAAGGCGCGGCGTTCCACGTCCGGAACAGAGTTGTCATGAGCGCCGCAGCCTTCGCCCAGTTCATCGTATTTGGCGCTTGGGTAAGCCTCATGCTCTGGTGCGGAAGCGTTTTTACCGGCACCGTCGTCCTCTTCCTGCTGATAGCCGGGCTGTACCTGTTCGGCCTGATCGTTCGCCATCCGTTTCTGTTCATCCTGAGCCTGATCGGATTCGGCTGGCTGTGGGGCGGGAATGAGTAAGGGGCTGTCCCTGGGGGCGAATACGCTTGGCTTTTGGGTTATTTTGAGCTTGGGGCGAAGGGGATAGGCAGTGGAGTCAATATCGATGATGGAAGAGCGATTTCGATTGCCTCAAAGCATTGCGCATGCCGCGCGCCTTCCGGGTACGGAACAATGGCGGGAGCCGCATGATCTTGCCGCTCACTTGCTGGCTGTGGCCGAACTGGCTGCGGATTTTGCGCGTGGCTACGGAGCCGATTGGGCGGGCTTGGCCGCGCGCTGGCATGATTTGGGCAAATACCGGCCACGATTCCAGCGCTATATCCGTCTGGCTAGTGGTTTTGAAGCGGATGCGCATATCAAGGGCGAGGCGGGCAAGGCGCCGCACTCCACGGCAGGTGCGCTATTCGCTTGTGAGCAATTCGGGTTGGTTGGGCGGGTCTTGGCTTATCTGATCGCGGGGCATCATGCGGGGCTGGATAATTGGCATGGCGGGCTGGCAGTCCGGCTCGAAAAATCAGATAGCCGCGATGAACTGAACGAGGCGCTCCAAGCATCTCCTCCCGCCGAGCTGTTGTCGAAGGAAGGCATTGAGCTTGATTTACGCGCCGCTCCCGGCGGCAAGGACGGCTTCGCCCTCTGGGTGCGCATGCTGTTTTCGGCCCTGGTGGATGCCGATTTTCTCGACACCGAGCGCTACATGGACCCGGACCGGTTCGATAGCCGCAATCGCTGGCCGAGTCTTGATGCGCTTTCGAGCGTGTTCGATGAACACATGACCCGGCTTGCAGCCAGTGCCGAGCCCACGCCGGTCAATGCTCTACGCGCCGATATCCTGCGTCAGTGCCGCGAAAAGGCCGCGCTCGAACCTGGCCTGTTCTCCCTCA
Organism: Pseudomonadota bacterium; assembly: GCA_040756355.1. Lineage (GTDB taxonomy): Bacteria > Pseudomonadota > Gammaproteobacteria > Halothiobacillales > Halothiobacillaceae > Thiofaba. The sequence goes on from JBFLZK010000021.1 coordinate 38,615, forward strand.
CCGTCCCCACGGGCGGCGGCAAGACACTCTCCGGCATGGCCTTCGCGCTGGAGCATGCCAAGGCGCACGGCAAGTGCCGCATCATCCATGTCATCCCTTACACCAGCATCATCGAGCAGACGGCGGATATTTTCCGGGGCATCTTCGGCGAAGCGGTCATCGAGCATCACAGCAATGCTGAGGCGGAGCCCGCCGAGGAAAATACGGCCTCCCGCCTGGCCTGCGAGAACTGGGATGCTCCCATCATCGTCACCACCAACGTCCAGTTTTTCGAGTCGCTGTTCGCCGCCCGCACCTCGCGCTGTCGCAAGCTGCACAATCTGGTCGATTCGGTAGTGATTCTCGACGAGGCACAGCTTCTTCCCCCTGAATTCCTTCAGCCGATACTGGATGTGCTCAAGCTGCTGACCAGCTATTACGGCGTCGCGGTAGTGCTCTCCACTGCGACCCAGCCAGCCTTGAGTTCGCGCGAGTATTTCGATGCCCGTCAAAACCGGCGGGGTCTTGAAAATGTGAGGGAGATCATCGACGACCCGGACGCGCTTTATCAGGTGCTGGAGCGGGTGAATGTCCAACTTCCGGTCGACTGGAATGCCACAACACGATGGCCGGAGCTTGCCGAGGAATTGGTGGCCCATGAATCCGTGCTCGCCATCGTGAACACCCGCAATGATGCGCGGGAGCTTTGGCAGCAGATGCCCAAAGGCACGCTCCACCTATCCGCACTGATGTGCGGCGCGCATCGCTCCCAGATCATCAATGACATCAAGGCGCGCTTGAAGCAGGGCATTCCCACCCGCGTCATCAGTACACAACTGGTCGAGGCGGGTGTGGATATGGACTTCCCCGTCGTTTACCGCGCCCTGGCCGGGCTTGATTCCATCGCGCAAGCAGCGGGCCGCTGCAACCGCGAGGGTCGGCTGACGGAAAAGGGCAGGGTGGTGGTCTTCAACTCGCCCAAACCTGCGCCGCCGGGCCTGCTTCGGCAAGGGCAGGATGCCAGTCGCAGCGTGTTGCACGACGTGACGGATCAAGCCTTGTCACGGGCGCGGTTCGCCGCGTATTTCGAACGGCTCTACCACGGCTGCGATCTCGACAAGGCGGGTATTTGCGACGAGTTGTTCATGGCGAACAGCAAGCTGGATGCCTCCACCCTCGCCGTCAATTTTCGCACCGCCGCCGAAAAGTTCAGGCTCATCGCCGACGAAGACACCGTGCCAGTTGTCGTGCTGTATCGAGGCCCGGATGGGCAGGATGACAGCATCGACAAATGGCTGCGAATTCTTCGTAAAGACGGGCCGCAACGCTGGTTGATGCGCAAGCTCCAGCGCTACACCGTCAACCTGCATCGACGGCAAGCCCAGACATTGCTGGCCCAGTCGGATATCGAGGAAATTTTGCCGGGTCTGTATGTGCAGATCAGTGATTGGTTGTATGACGAGGATCTGGGGGTGCTGCCGGATGGGATGTCGGTGCGTCCAGGGAGTGGGATTGTTTGAGTGAGAGAAAACGGGGGCGTATGCCCCCGTTCCGACCTTAGGTCTGTCTTGGTTTCAATCCACACCTGCGCAAGCAAGCCTTAGGTAGGTGTGGGTACAGATTGTAATTAACCTTTGTCTATCTTGGAAGATTTTCATGATATATTCCGTTCCGTCGTGGTCAGAGAGCAGCGCGGGTGCGGCTATGGATTGGGTTGGATTGGTTCGTGAGCTAAGAATTTTGCTGACTGAGCTGCCTCCGGGGCGTTTTTATGCCTTGATGGTGACGCTGCTCGTCATTGTCGTGCTTTTGGTGATGATGAAAACCTGAGCAAGTCCTAAGTAAGGGAGCAGGAATGAAAACGTATTGTCTTGAGTTGTCTGGCCCCTACGCCTGCTTCACCCGCCCGGAAATGAAGGTCGAACGGGTGAGCTATGACGTAATCACCCCCTCCGCCGCGCGAGCCTGTTTCGAGGCGATCCTGTGGAAACCGGCGATTCGCTGGCATGTACGCAGGATTGAGGTGCTAAAGCCCATTCGCTGGATCAACCTGCGCCGCAATGAGGTCGCCAGCGTGGTGTCCACCCGCAATGTCGAAACCGCCATGAAGAACGGCATGGGCGATCTTGGTTTGTACATTGAGGATGACCGGCAGCAACGCGCCGGACTCTTCCTGCGCGATGTGGCCTACCGGGTGCATGCCGACATGGAGTTTCTTGCGGAACGCGATCCGCAGGCCAGCGCGGCGAAATACCACGAGATGTTCGAGCGCCGCGCCCGGAAAGGCCAATGCGTCAATCAGCCCTATCTTGGCTGCCGGGAGTTCGCCACCAACTTTCGTTTGGTGGATGAGCCCGTCGCCGAACCCTCGCCCATCCCTGAGACGCGCGATCTGGGCTTCATGCTCCACGACCTCGATTTTTCCAACCGAGCGGACCCCCAGCCGCGCTTTTTCCGCGCCCGCATGGTAAACGGCGTGGTGGATGTGCCCGCCTGGGATAGAGAGGAGGTGCGGGGATGATTCTGCAAGCGCTCGATGCCTATTACCGCCGTAAGCAGACCGACCCAGACCCGAGTCGACGTCTTCCCGCCTTTGGTCTAGAAGACAAGGAAATTCCTTTTATTCTGGAAATCAATGCACAGGGCCACCTGATCCAGGTTGCGGACACCCGTTCCGGTGAGGGCAAGAAAAAGACGGCTCAGCGTTTTCTGGTTCCACAGGGGGTGAAGAAAACGTCCGGTGTGGCGGCTAACCTGCTCTGGGACACCGCCGAATATGTGCTGGGCGTGGATACGCGCGGCAAGCCTGAGCGCGTCGCCGAACAGCATGCGGCCTTTCAAGCCCGGATCGAGTCCTTGCCCGAAGCTGCGCGGGAAGATGCCGGAATCAGAGCGGTGATGGCCTTTCTGGATTGGTTCCAGCCGGAAGCTCTCAATGGTTTGCCGGTATGGGATGAAATCATGGCAAGCAACCCGCTCATGACCTTCCGTTTGCATGGCGACCTTGACCTGGTGTGTCAGCGGCCTGCCGTGGTTGCCGCGCACGCAGGGCAGAATGACGACGAGCCCGACGGTATCTGCCTCGTCAGTGGCGAAGCCGCCAGCATCGAGCGCCTGCACCCGGCCATCAAGGGGGTCTGGGGGGCGCAGACATCCGGGGCGAACATCGTTTCGTTCAACCTGGATGCCTTCAATTCCTATGGCAAGGCCCAAGGCGCGAATGCCCCTGTGGGGCAGGCCGCCGTCTTTGCTTACACCACGGCCCTTAACCATCTGCTCGCCAAGGAATCGCGTCAGCGCATGCAGGTGGGCGATACCTCGACCGTGTTCTGGGCCGAAGAGCCGCACGAGTTGGAAACCCTGGTTGTGGATGCCTTCGGAGAGCCGACCAAGGACGATCCGGATCGGGGCGTGGACGCGCTCAAGGCGCTTTATTCCGCCGTGCAGTCCGGCAAGTTCGCGCAAGGCGGCACGGATACCCGCTTCCATGTGCTGGGCCTTGCACCCAATGCCGCGCGCATCAGCATCCGCTTCTGGGAGACCGCCACTGCCATGGAGCTGGCACAACGCATCAAGCGGCATTTCGATGATCTTTCCGTGGTCCATGCACCTCATGAGCCGGATCATCTGTCCCTGTTTCGTCTGCTGACCCATCTTGCCGTATTGAACAAGGCGGACAATATCCCGCCCAATCTGGGCGGCGAAGTCATGCGCGCCATCTTTGAAGACCTGCCATATCCCGCTGCCCTGCTGAATCTAGCCGTGCAGCGTTGCCGCGCGGAACAAAAGCCAACTTATGCCCGAGCCGCCGCCATCAAGGCGTATCTCAACCGGCTCGCCAGACGTTCATCTCAATCTCAAGAGAAGGAGTTTCTGCCCATGCTCGATCCCGACAACATGAGCCCTGCCTATCGGCTTGGAAGGCTGTTCGCCGTATTGGAAAAGATTCAGGAGGAGGCCAGTCCTGGACTCAATGCCACCATCCGCGACCGCTATTACGGCGCGGCGTCCAGCACCCCGGTCACGGTGTTCACCACCTTGCTGCGCCTGAAAAACCACCACTTGGGCAAGCTCTCGCGTGGGCGTGCCACCCAGATGGAAAAACTGCTGGGCGAGATCATGGATGGACTGGCGGACTTCCCGCGCCAGCTTCCCTTACCCGAACAGGGTCGTTTCGCATTGGGTTATTACCACCAGCGCCAAGCCTTTTTCACCAAATCCGACACCACCGCCGAAATCCAGGAGGAATCCAAATGAGCCTGAACAATCGTTATGACTTCGTGCTTCTGTTCGATGTGAAAGACGGCAATCCCAACGGCGACCCGGATGCGGGCAACCTGCCGCGCCTGGATGCCGAAACCGGCCATGGTCTGGTGACGGACGTCTCCCTCAAGCGCAAGGTGCGCAACTTCGTTGGCTTGGTCAAAGGCGAACAACCGCCTTACGAGATTTACGTGAAGGAAAAAGCGGTGCTGAACAACCAGCATAAGCGCGCCTATATAGGCATCGGGCGTGAAGATCTTCTCGCTGGGGACGACAAGAAGCGCAAGGGCGGCGATGCGGTGACCGATGCCCGCGACTGGATGTGCAAGAACTTCTTCGATGTGCGTACTTTCGGCGCCGTCATGTCTACCGGTATCAACTGTGGTCAGGTGCGCGGTCCGGTGCAACTCACCTTCGCCCGATCAGTCGATCCGGTCATCGCCCAGGAGCATTCCATCACCCGCATGGCGGTCGCCACAGAGGCCGAAGCCGAGAAGCAGGACGGCGACAACCGCACCATGGGCCGCAAGCACACCGTGCCCTATGGTCTGTATGTTGGGCATGGCTTTGTTTCCAGCTTCCTGGCCAAGCAGACCGGCTTTTCCGAGGATGATTTGCAGCTTCTCTGGCAAGCCTTGCAGCAGATGTTTGAGCACGACCGCTCTGCTGCTCGTGGCGAGATGAGCACGCGCGGTCTTTATGTGTTCAAGCATGACTCCGAACTGGGCAATGCGTCCGCACATGCCTTGTTCGAACGCATCCAGCCAAGGCTTAGGGACGGTGTCACTGCGCCGCGCGCCTTCAGCGACTATGAGGTCATCGTGGACGAAGCAAACATGCCGACCGGCGTTACGCTCATGAGCATGGTTTGAAAAGAGGTGACGCCATGACCGAACTCCACTTCATCGTCGAAGAAGCCCCCGAGGGGGGCTTTGTCGCCCGCGCTGTAGGCGCGGACATCTTCACCGAGGCAGACAGCATCGAAGACCTGCATGTGCAGGTTCGCGACGCCGTGCGCTGCCATTTTGATCCAGAGCGGATGCCCAGCCTCATCCGCTTGCACATCACTCGTGAGGAAGTGCTGGCGGCATGAGGGTTCCGCGCGATCTGTCCGGTTCCGATCTGGTCAGGCGGCTTGGGCGGCTCGGCTATGCCGTCACCCGGCAAACCGGCAGCCACATCCGCCTGACCTGCCATGCACGGGGTGAGCACCACGTGACTATCCCCAACCACGACCCATTGCGGATCGGGACCTTGGCGTCCATCCTCGATAGCGTGGCGGTGCACCATGGCATGACACGGGAAGTCCTGTTGCAACATCTGTTGAGCTGAATCATGGATGCGCGTCAGGACGACCCCATCCCTCTTTCCGCCCTCCAGCACTGGGCCTATTGCCCGCGCCAGTGTGGGCTGATCCACCTTGAACAATACTTCGCCGACAACATCCACACGGCGCGCGGTCAGGCCGTGCATCATCTGGTGGATGAGCCGGGGTATGAAATTCGCTCCGGGGTGCGTGTTGAACGGGCCTTGCCGCTGTGGTCGGACCGTCTGGGGCTGATCGGCAAAGCCGATCTGGTCGAATTCCATCCTGACGGGCGCATCTTCCCTGTCGAATTCAAACACGGCCCGCGTCGGGAAAAACACTACGACGACATCCAGCTCGCCGCCCAGGCCATGTGCCTGGAGGACATGCTCGGGCATCCCGTGCCGCAGGGTGCCATCTACCATGCCAGCAGTCGCCGCCGTCGGGTGGTGGACATTACCCCCAAGCTTCGACAGAGCGTGCTCGACACCGCTGCCGCCATCCGTGCCATGTTGGCCTCTGGTGTCTTGCCGCCGCCGGTCAACGACCAGCGCTGCCGCGAATGCTCGCTCAAGGAAGCCTGCCAGCCCGAAGCCATGGCGAGCCACGCTCGGCAACACGCCCTGATGGCCGATCTGTACCGCCCGGATGAGGAATAAGCCGGATGTACACCCTCCTCAATACCCTCTACATCACCACGCCCCAGGCGTACGCCCATCTGGACAACAACACCGTGCGCATCGAGGTGGAGCGCGAAACCCGCCTGCGCGTGCCGCTGCATCATCTGGGCGGCCTGGTTTGCTTTGGCAACGTGCTCGTCTCGCCCGCGCTCATGCACCGATTGGCGGAGGAGGGCAAAAGTCTTGTATTCCTCGACGACCACGGGCGTTTCAAGGCGCGTCTGGAAGGCCCTGTGTCCGGCAATATCCTGTTGCGACAGGCCCAGTTCCGGCAAGCCGAGCAAGCGCCAACCACCCTGGGTTTGGCCCGTGCCATTGTGGCGGGCAAACTCAAAAACAGCCGCACCGTGCTCATGCGCGGCGCGCGCGAAACGCAGGCTATCGACGAGGCCGCCGCGCTCAACCGCATGGCGGACAACCTTTCCGCTTCGCTGCGTGCTACCAAGGCCGCCACCACGCTGGATGAACTGCGCGGCATCGAAGGGGAAGCCGCGCGCAATTACTTCGGCGGCCTCAACCTGATCGTCAAACCCGCCATGCGGGAGTCGTTTCAGCTCAATGGGCGTACCCGTCGCCCGCCGCTGGATCGTTTCAATGCCCTGATTTCCTTCCTCTACGCGCTGCTCATGAACGACTGTCGTTCCGCACTGGAAGCCGTCGGGCTCGATCCGCAGCTCGGTTTCCTGCACGCCGTCCGTCCCGGTCGCGCCGCGCTGGCACTTGATCTTCAGGAAGAGTTCCGCGCCATTCTTGCTGACCGGTTGGCCCTTACCCTCATCAACCGTGCCCAGATTCAGGCGGGCGACTTCGATGAGCGTGAAGGCGGGGCGGTCATGCTCAACGACCAAGGCCGCCGAGCCGTTCTGACCGCCTGGCAAGAGCGCAAGCAGGAAGAGCTGACCCACCCCCTGCTCGAACAGAAGCTGCCGCTGGCCCTGCTGCCATTGATTCAGGCGCGCATCATGGCCCGTGCCCTGCGTGGCGAGATGGACGGCTACCTCCCTTTTATGGCCAAGTGATGCCCATGCTCATCATCGTGACCTACGACGTATCCACAGAAACCTCCGCCGGGCGCCGCAGACTGCGTCGTGTGGCGAAGATTTGCGAGGGCGTGGGGCAGAGGGTTCAAAAGTCCGTCTTCGAATGCAAGGTCAACCCCATGCAATATGAAGAGCTTGAACGTCGCTTGGTCGCTGAAATCGATGAGGAGGAAGACAACCTGCGCTTCTACCGCCTGACCGAGCCCAGCGACTTGAAGATCAAACAATACGGTAACTTCCGCTCCACGGATTATGACGGCCCCCTGGTGATATGACGATGCGTTTGCGCGAACCCCCAGTGTCCCCGTCAAGCCGGGTGTGTTCGCGCGATGGTTAACTGAATGAAAGAGAATGTTTTTTTGAAAATGTGTGCGGTTACAGGGCTCGTTTGTCTTGCTGGACAGACGTGGTTCGCGCGAAACTGTCAAAAGTTGCTCTCACATCCACAGGTTGCGAGGGTAGCGATTCGCCCGGCCTAACCGCCGGGCGCGGATTGAAAC
>JBFLZK010000022.1:0-84206 GCA_040756355.1 Pseudomonadota bacterium
GACGCCCGGAACATACCGGACCGAGAGAATAAGTGGCGTCCCCACGGGGATTCGAACCCCGGTTACCGCCGTGAAAGGGCGATGTCCTAGGCCTCTAGACGATGGGGACGCTGAAGAGGCAGTCAGCGCTGCTGACGGGGGCGCATTATAGAGACCCCGAAAATGCTGTCAACACCCTTTTTTCATTTTTATGACGAACGGCGCTTCCCAACGAAGGCGACACCTTATAATTGTGCCGCCGGTCTTTTCGGAGCAAAATACGAGGAATTTAGTATGGCTTCACGGACATGTCGGCGCGGAACGTCTTCGAGCACCCCCTGAACGAGCGCATGCGCGCCTTTCTGCGCCTGAGCGAACTGTTCACGCGCGCCCAGCATTTTCTCGTGGGCGCTTCGCAACATGACGCTCAATGCGCCCTGCTGACCCTGCTGGAACTCAGCGAACTGACCAGCCGTGTCGATCTCAAGCGCGAGCTGATGAAGGAGCTCGAACGACAGAGCGCCAACCTGACCCGATTGACCCGCACCCCCGGCATCGATACCGAAAAACTGGTGGGCGTGCTGGAGCAGCAAAAAAGCCTGGTCCAGCGCCTGCATGGCCTCAACGGACCGATCGGCGCAGCCGTCAAGAACAATGAGTTGCTGGCTGCCGTCGCCCAGCGTAGCAAGATTCCTGGCGGCCTGTGCGAATTCGACCTGCCTGTGTTGCATCACTGGCTTCGCCAGCCGATCGAGGACCGACGTGACATGCTGCTTGGCTGGCTTGCGCCCTTCGCCGTTGTGCAGGAGGGTATCACCGTGATTCTGGACCTGATTCGAAAAAGCGCTTCCGAAACGCCGAAGCTGGCAGAGGGCGGCTTCTACCAACAGGCGCTGGACGCCAGCCATCCGTTTCAGTTGATACGTGTGAGCCTGCCGCTGGACACGACTGTGTTTCCGGAAGTCAGCGCGGGCAAGCAACGCTTTACCATTCGTTTTCTGGAACTCAACCTTGACGATGGGCGCACCGGCCAGATCGCCGAGGATATCGCTTTCGACCTCGCCTGCTGCGCGCTCTGATGAAATGCTGAGTTTCTGTCATTGCGAGGAGCGAAGCGACGGGGCAATCCAGCTCCCTTGGGACGCCCTAACCTTATGGATTGCTTCACGACGTTCGCAATGACAATGAGCAAACCCTGTACCCACCCTGAATCCCAACATGCTCAAGTTCCTGTAAACATGGCCGACTCCACGGATACCGCCTTTCAGCTTAAGGGCCGCATGCTCACCCTGATGGTGTTCGAGCTGCATAACCCGAACATCGTGCAACTTGCCATGAAGCTCAAGGAGCACATGGCGCAAGCCCCGAACCTGTTCAAGAACACCCCGCTGGCTGTTGACCTCACGCCGTTGCAGGATGGGTTCAAGGTCATCGACTTTCCCGCCCTGGCGAGCCTGCTCGACAACCATGGGTTGACCGTGGTCGGCGTGATCGGCGGCAACGAACAACAGCGCGCCGCCGCCGCGCGCGCGCGTCTGGCGCTGTTCCCGGACGGCCCCTCGCGCGCCGCGGAGCCCGCCCGCCAACAAGCCGCCGCCCCTGAATCGGACGCGGACAGCGCGCCGGATTCGCCCCCTCCGCCGACCAGCGACATTGTCTTGCGCCAGCCGGTACGCGCGGGCCAGCAGGTCTATGCGCGCGGCGGCGACCTGATCGTCGAGTCCGCCGTCAATGAGGGCGCCGAAGTGGTGGCCGACGGCGACATCCACATTTACGGCCCGTTGCGCGGGCGCGCCATGGCGGGCGCACGCGGACGCGGCGATGCTCGCATCTGGTGCAGCAGCCTGGATGCCGAGCTAGTGTCCATCAACGGCATTTACCGTACACGCGAGGATATCGACCCCGCCTTGCTGGGCAAGCCGGCGGTGATCGAGATCCAGAATGAGAAAATGACCATCCGCGCCCTCGGCTGACAGGCGGAATGCGTATAGACATGCGAACCGTCATCGCGAAGCCCGCGGGGCCGTGGCGATCCAATTTCGGCGCTGAAATGGATTGCTTCGCTCCGCTCGCAATGACGCCGCACGAAGGGTTTCAACAGGCTACATCTCATTAAGACTCAAGGGGAACCAAGGTGACGAAGATTCTCGTCGTAACTTCCGGCAAGGGCGGTGTAGGCAAGACCACCACCAGCGCTTCCATCGCCACGGGACTGGCCCAACGCGGCAACAAGGTTGCGGTGATCGACTTCGATGTCGGCCTGCGCAACCTGGACCTGATCATGGGCGTGGAGCGGCGCGTGGTGTATGACTTCGTCAACGTCATCAACGGCGAAGCCAACCTGCATCAAGCGCTCATCAAGGACAAGCGCGTAGAGGGCCTGTACGTGCTGGCCGCCTCGCAGACCAAGGACAAGGACGCGCTGACCGAGGATGGAGTGCAGAAGGTGCTGGACGACCTCAAGGCGGAGGGCTTCGATTACATCGTCTGCGACTCCCCGGCGGGCATCGAGAAGGGCGCGCAACTGGCCATGTATTTCGCCGATGAAGCGATTGTGGTGTCCAACCCCGAGGTCTCCTCGGTGCGCGACTCCGATCGCATGCTCGGACTGCTGGCCAGCAAGTCGCACCGCGCGGTCAACAACCTTGGCCCGATCAGGCAACATCTGCTGGTGACCCGCTACTCCCCGGCCCGCGCCGAAGCAGGCGAGATGATGAGCGTGGAAGACATGCTGGAAATCCTCGCCGTGCCCCTGCTGGGCGTGATTCCCGAATCGCACGCCGTACTGAATGCCTCCAATGCCGGCCAGCCGGTCATCATGGACATGGAATCCGACGCCGGTCAGGCCTACGACGATGCCGTTGCGCGTCTGCTGGGCGAAGAGCGCCCGCTGCGCTTCATGAACGTCGAAAAGAAAGGGCTGTTCAGCCGCCTGTTCGGGAAATAAGTCATGAGTCTGCTCAGTTTTTTCCGCGGCAAGAAGGAAAGCACCGCCAAGCAGGCCAAGGAACGGCTTCAAATCATCATCGCCCACGAGCGCGCGCAGATTCACGGCGAAAGCCGCAGCGGGCACGACTTTCTGCCCAAGCTGGAGAAGGAATTGCTGGAGGTGATTCGCCGCTATGTCAACGTCAGCGATGAGGCGGTCAAGGTCAAGCTCGACCGCGAAGACGGCGTCGAGGTTCTGGAGTTGAACATCGTCCTGCCGGACTCCGATCCGAAGAGCTGACCCCGAAAACCGGCCAAAGGATTTATCCGGTCGTCGTGCGGGGGCATCGCCGCCGCGCGCGGGGCTTGCGTCTGCACACATTGAACTCTGGACCGCAAAGGCGCCCAATCCATCGACCCGAGGGCGAGCCGCCTACACACGGGAGGCGAGATCACGACCTCCATCGCCCTGAGCCTAGCCCCCGCCACCGCCGTCCCGGCCCGCATTGATGACCGCCTTATGCGGTCATCGTCTTTTTTGCTTTCCGTCATGCCCGAGTCTTTTTCTAGACTTCCCGCCATGAACACCTTCCCGACACTGTGGAACCCTTGGCTGGCAGGCGCCGCCATCGGCCTCTACGTACTGCTGCAATACTGGCTGACCGCCCGCCCGCTGGGCTGCTCCTCTCCGCTCGCTCAGGCCTGCGGCATGATCTTCCGCCTGCCTTTTTTCCGGACTGGCGAATTCACGCCTGCCGGCCAATGGCGGCTTTGGTTCATGGTCGGACTGCCGCTTGGCGGGCTTGTGGCCGTCCTGAGCCAAGGACAGGCTGGATGGATCGAGTCGATGGGCCGCTCCTACGACGCAATGCTGCCCTCCTCAGTCTGGACTAAAGTCGTCGCGCTGTTCGCGGGAGGCGTCCTGATCGGCTTCGGCGCGCGCATGGCTGGCGGATGCACCAGCGGCCATACCATCGTCGGTATGGCCCTGTTCAATCCCGCCAGCGCTGTCGCCTCCGCCCTGTTCTTTGCGGGCGGGCTGCTCTCCGTTCAGATTCTTGCGCGCATCGCGGGGCTGACCTGAGATGAGACAGAACCTGCTGTTCCTCGCCCTTGGCGCACTGTTCGGATTTCTGCTCAGCGGCGCGGGCGCGACCGAGCCAGAGCTGATCGCCCGGCTGTTCCTGTTTCAGGACTTGCATCTGATGTGGGTGATCCTGGCGGCCATCCTGACCGGCGCGACGGGCATCACCTTCATGCGCCGCGCAAAAGTGCGCGCGCTGGGGAGTCGCGAACCCATTCAATTCGAGCGCAAACCCTGGGGACGCGGACTGATTGCAGGCAGCCTGCTGTTTGGTATCGGCTGGGGGCTGACCGGCGCTTGCCCGGGCACGGCCCTCACCATGCTTGGCGAGGGCAAGCTGTATGCCTTGCCGGTGATTATGGGCATGCTGGTCGGCACCTGGTTATTCGGCCAGGGGCGTTCCCGCACTCAGCCGAGCTGAGCGCCGAGCACGCCTCCCTGGCTTTTTACAAAGCCAAGGTAGAGCTGAACGAACTCCGGTACGACGGAGGTTTGCACTGCCGGAACCGCCACCACGGCTTTACGATAACGCGCGAGGTGCGCAAGCTCTGCGCATGGCAGAGGCGCGGCCCCTGCCCCTTCAAGCGCATTCAGGCGCATGAAGACTGGCGCCATGGCGCAATCAACCAGTCCAAAGTCAGCTCCGGAAAAATACGGTCCGACGGGGTCTAGAGCTCCGTCCAGAACTGAGAGGGCATGGCACAGGGCCTTACGAGCCTCGTCCGCCGAGGCATCGTCCTTGGCGCTCACCCAATTCCACAAGCTGCCGAGCAGGCCGTCGGCCACAGCCACAAAACCGCGCTGGCGTGCCCGCGCCAACGGCTCGGAAGGCATCAGCGGAGCACCCTGGGTCTCGTCAATGAATTCGTTTATGACCTGGGATTCGAACACGGCGGCATTGTCCACCTTGAGCAGCGGCACCTTGCCGAATGGCGAGAGCGTGGAAAGCCAATCCGGCAGATCCTTCGGATTGAGGTAAGTCACCACGCAGTCCGCCTGCTTGTACTGAAGCAGGATATTGACCCGCTGCACGAAGGGACAGATCTTGAAGCCGACCAGTTCGAGTTTCATCGTGTCATTCCGTCATTCAAAAAAGGTTCGAAGACTATATGCGATCTTCCAGCGCGAGCGACAACCCTGATCAGGATTTCCAGCGCATGGACACGTGGCTATGGGCCGCGCGTTTCTTCAAGACCCGCTCCCTGGCCAAGGAGGCTATCGAAGGCGGCAAGGTGCGCCTTAACGGCCACACCGCAAAGCCCGCCGCCAAGGTAAGGCCCGGTGATGAACTGGACGTGAATCGCGCGGGCGAGCACTGGCTGATCGAAGTGCTCGCCCTGAATGAAAACCGCCGCCCGGCCATGGAAGCCGCCCGGCTCTACCGCGAGACGCCCGAAAGCCTCGCCCGCCGTGAGCATGAGCGTGAATTGCGCAAGCTCGCGGGCGGAACGACGGCCCCTGTACGGCGTCCGGAGGGTCACGATCGGGAAGCATTGCGACGGTTGCGCGGCAAAAGCTGACTGTTGCCGCGCAACCGCCGCAATCCCCGCGCCATCACGAGGATTTTTTAGGCACTTGAGTGAAAGTCTCGGCTATGCTTTTGGAATGTTCATTCCAAAGCCGGAACGGTCCCCATGAATGCCCGCCAAGTCACCTTTCTGCTCTCCCTGGCCTGCGCCCACACGGCCAGCGTGGTGGCCGCACAAGCGCCGGGAGGAATGCCGCCCCCGCCCGTCACGGTCATCCAGACCGAGGTCCGCCCACTGACCGAAACCGTGGTCATTCCGGCTCGACTGCGCGCCACCGAGCAGGTGGACATACGCCCGCGAGTGGGAGGCCTGATTGACAGGGTCGCCTTCAGAGACGGAACACGGGTCGAGAAGGGCCAACTTCTGTACGAAATCGACCCACGCGCCTACGCCGCCGAAGTCGCCAGCGCCGAGGCGGGCGTGGCCCAGGCCGAGGCCCTGCTCCGCCAGGCCTCCGCGATGCAGGCGCGGGGCAGCGCGCTGGCGCCCTCGCAGGCCCTTTCGCGTGAGGCGATCGAGGAGCGCGAGGCCGCAAGACAGGTCGCCGAAGCCAACCTGCGCGCCGCACGCGCCCGGCTGGAGAGTGCGCGCCTCAACCTTGAGTACACCAAAGTCCGCGCACCAATCGGCGGACGCATCAACCGCACTCTGGTCACGACCGGGAACCTCGTTTCCGGTCCTGGCGGCAATGGCGCCACCTTACTGACCACACTGGTCCCGACCGACACGCTTTACGCCTATTTCGACATTGACGAACGCACCCAGCTCGGCTTTGCCGGACAACCCGCCCGCGAAGACGGCCTACCGCCGCCGGTCGGCCAGCGCGTGGGGCTGGCGCTGGATGGGGAGGAGGGTTTCCCGCGCAGCGCGCGTATCGACTACCTCGATCACAGTTTTGACGCACAGACCGGCGCCCGTCAGGCACGCGCGGTGCTGGACAATTCTGGGGAACGTCTGGCCCCTGGCCTGTTCGCCCGCATCCGGCTGGAAACCGCACGCCGTTTCGATGCCATTGCCCTGCCCACGCGCGCCATCGGCTCCGACCAGAATCGTCAGTTCGTCATGGTAGTGAATGCGGAGGATGTGGTGGAGCCGCGGTCGGTCACGCTGGGGCCCGAGATCGACGGGATGCGCCCTGTCCTGAGCGGGCTCAAGCCGGGCGAGCGGGTGATCCTGGACGGCCTGCAAAGGGCCCGTCCGGGCGGCAAGGTTGCGCCTAAGCCACTGGAGCCCGCCGCCCTCGCCGAGTGCAAACCCAGCGTAGGGCCGAAGGATGTGGCCACGCGAGCCATGGACGACTGCCTTTCCTCCGGCGGCGCACGCTGAGGACTCATTCCTTCGCAAGGATGAAGGTTTTATCAACGCATCCCGCACGACCCCGAGGTCCCCATGCGTTTCGCAAGTTTCTTCGTTGACCGTCCGATCTTCGCCATCGTGCTTTCCGCGTTGGTCCTGATCGGTGGCTGGGTCTCGCTCAAGAGCCTACCCATCGAGCAATATCCCGCCGTAGTGCCGCCCACCATTCAGGTGCAGGCACGCTACCCTGGCGCCAGCCCCCAAACCCTGTCCGAAACCGTCGCTGCGCCCATCGAACAGGAACTGGTCGGCATCGAGCATTTGCTCTACATGTCCTCGCAGTCCACCGCTGACGGTCAGATGAGTCTCACCCTCACCTTCGACATCGGCACGGACCTGGATATCGCCCAGATGCAAGTCCAGGCCAAAGTCTCCAACGCCGAACCGCGCCTGCCGGAGGAGGTACGCCGCCTGGGCATCGTCACCCGCAAGCAGTCCCCCGACCTACTGCTGGTGATTCATCTGATCTCACCGGACCGGCGCTATGACTCGCTCTACCTGGGTAACTACGCCGTGCTCAATCTTCGCGACCCGCTCAAGCGCGTGGACGGGGTGGGTGACACGCGCGTGTTCGGCTCCGACGAATACGCCATGCGCGTGTGGCTGGACCCGGATCGTCTGGTGGCGCGGGGGCTGACTGCCTCCGACGTGGTCAATGCCATCCGCGAACAAAACGTGCAAGTCGCCGCAGGCGCGGTAGGCCAGCCGCCAGGGACGCTCAGCAGCGCTTTCCAGCTCACTGTCACCTCGCAGGGCCGCCTGCGCACGGTGGAAGATTTCAACGACATCGTGGTGCGCACGGGCGCCAGCGGCCAGCTCGTACGCCTGAGCGAGGTGGCGCGGGTGGAACTGGGCGCGGCCACTTACGCCCTGCGCTCCATGCTGGACGGCCAGCCCGCCGTCGCCATTCCTATCTTCCTGCGCTCCGGCGCCAACGCGCTGGAAACCGCCGCCAACATCAAGAAAACCATCGCAGGCCTGAGTCGGCATTTCCCGGAGGGCCTGGAGTACCGAATCGTCTACGACACCACGCAGTTCGTGGAGCAATCCATCAACGCGGTCATAACGACCTTTTTCGAAGCGCTGGTCCTGGTCATCGTGGTGGTGATGATCTTTCTGCAAACCTGGCGCGCGGCCATCATCCCGCTAGTAGCGGTGCCAGTGTCCATTGTCGGCGCCTTCGCCCTGCTCAACATGCTGGGTTTCTCCATCAATACCCTGACCCTGTTCGGTCTGGTGCTCGCTATCGGCATCGTGGTGGACGATGCCATCGTGGTGGTGGAAAACGTGGAGCGCCACATCGCCGAGGGCATGGAGCCCAAGGCCGCCGCGCGGCTGGCCATGGAAGAAGTGAGCGGCCCCATCATCGCCATCTCCCTGGTGCTGGCGGCGGTGTTCATCCCGGCCAGCTTCATTTCCGGCATCAATGGCGAGTTCTACCGCCAGTTCGGACTGACCATCGCCGCCGCCACCGTAATCTCGGCAATCAACTCATTGACCCTCAGTCCCGCACTAGCGGGCATGCTGCTCAAGCCGCACCATGCCAAACCGGACATCCCCACCCGGCTGATCAACCTGCTATTCGGCGGTTTCTTCCGCCTGTTCAACCGCGCCTTCGAGGCCAGCGGCCACGGCTATCAGGCGCTGGTGCGACGACTGATGCGCCTCAGTCTGATCGTGTTGCTGGTGTTCGGCGGTCTGCTGATCTTCTCCGGCTATACCCTCTACAGCGTACCGCCAGGCTTCATTCCCCCGGGGGATCGCGGCTATCTGATTACCGTGGTGCAACTACCTCCCGCAGCCTCGCTGGAGCGCACCACCGACGTGGTTCGCGAAGTCACCGGGAAGATCAAATCCACTCCGGGCGTGCAAGCGGCGGTCGGCTTCCCCGGCCTCTCCATCGTCAGCTTCGGACCCTCATCCAATTCAGCCACCATCTTCGTGCCACTCAAGCCGTTCAGCGAGCGCGTGCCGCTGGGCCTGACCGCCAACGGCATTGCCGCCGAGCTGCGCAAGAAAGTCGGCGGCGTCGAGGAAGCCTTCGTCGCCGTGTTCCCGCCGCCGCCAATCCGCGGCCTGGGCTCGCTGGGCGGCTTCAAGCTGCAAATCCAGGACCGCGCCGCCGCCGGGCTGGATGCGCTGGACGCCGCCGCCAAGCAGGTCATCGCCCAAGGCAACCGGACACAGGGCGTGACCGGCCTGTTCACCAGCTTCCAGAACAACGTGCCGCAACTGCACGCCGAAATCGATACCGAACGCGCCCTGCAAAACGGGGTGCCGCTGAACAACCTCTACAGCACCTTGCAGGTCAACCTGGGCTCGCTCTACGTCAACGATTTCAACCTGTTCGGCCGCACCTACCAGGTCATCGCCCAGGCCGACGCGGACTACCGCATGGGCGCGTCCGCCATTGAACGGCTCCAGACTCGCGCCGGCGACGGAAACATGATTCCGCTGACCGGCCTTGTGCGCGTCACCGAAGTCACCGGCCCGGATCGCGTGGTGCGCTACAACACCTACCCGTCCATCGAAATCAACGGCTCCGCCGCGCCGGGGGTGAGCTCCGGCCAGGCCATCGGCGTCATGGAAAAACTGCTGGGAGAAACCCTGCCGCCAGGCATGGGTTATGAGTGGACCGAGCTGACCTATCTTCAAATCATCGCAGGCAACACCACTCTCCAAGTATTCGCCATCTCCGTGCTGGTGGTATTCCTGGTCCTCGCCGCCCTATATGAAAGCTGGTCCCTGCCGTTCGCCATCATCCTCATCATGCCCATGGTGCTGCTGTTTGCCATGCTCGGGGTGAAATACATGGGTGGCGACAACAACATCATGACCCAGATCGCCCTGCTGGTGCTGATCGGTCTGGCCAGCAAGAACGCGATCCTGCTGGTGGAGTTCGCCAAGATCCGCGAAGATCACGGCCTGAGCGCGATGGAGGCCGCGCTGGAAGCCTGCCGACTGCGGTTGCGGCCCATCGTCATGACCTCGATCGCCTTCATCGCCGGAGTCGTCCCGCTGGTGCTGGCCAGCGGCGCGGGTGCGGAAATGCGCCAGGCCATCGGCACGCCGGTGTTTTTCGGCATGTTGGGCGTCACCTTTTTTGGCCTGCTGCTCACCCCAGTGTTCTACCTGGTGATCCGAGGCCTGGCCCTGCGCGGCCGGGATGCCGCAACAGGAGCGGTGTAGAAGGCCCGCCTCGCGTCGCGAGGGTGGGCCGCCAGGCGGGTGTCATTGCGGCGGGATCGCTCGGTACGGGCGGGTCAACTCGCCACGACGCGGTTCCGACCGCTTTCCTTGGCCCGATAAAGGCGTTCGTCGGCCAGTTGCATGAAAGCTTCCTGGTTGTCCACGCTCATTTCGGGGTAGGAGACGGCGCCAATGCTGATAGTCATGCGAAAGCTGTGTTCGCCCTGGGTGATGACGGCATCCTCCACCGCGTGACGCAAGCGTTGAGCCATGATCCTGGCGTCATTGCAGGAGGCGCCGGGGAGAATGATCATGAACTCTTCACCGCCATAGCGCAGCACCACATCGCCCTCGCGCAGCAAGGCGCGGGCCAGACGGGCCAGCTTGACAATGGCGCGGTCGCCCGCAAGGTGTCCGTAGGTGTCGTTGATCTGCTTGAAGTGGTCGATATCCACCATCAGCACGGCCAATGGAGCGTCAGTGCGCACCGCGCGGCTGAACTCCTCGGCCAGGCGTTGCAGGCCGAAGCGGCGGTTGAACAAGCCGGTCAGCGGATCCAACGCGGCCAGACGCTGGAGATTGTCGTGGGCGATGGCGTTGCGCAAGGCCAGGGAGAGGGCGCGACGGAAGATTTCCATGCGTACGCGGGCCGTCTCCGGGAAAGATGTGGAACTCGCCAGCACAACCGCCGCCAGCGCCACGTCCTTGTAAAGAATGGGGACGATCAACACTTCCAAAGGACGGAACTCCATGACCACTCCATCCACACGCAGCCCCTCGGGGATGTGGATCAGCCTTATAGCGCCCTCGCGCATCGCCAGCCGAAGCTGTGCGCTTTGCAGAAAAGCCGCCTCCTCGCGCATGCCCTGGCGGGCGCGCACCTTGAGCTCGCCGTCGTCATCCATCAACAGGGCTCCGCCCTCCGCGCCACTGTCCAGCATCAGGTGGCGCAAGGCCTCATCCGCCAGCGGTCCCAATTCAATGCGACTGACCATCAAATCGGAAAAGCTCTGCACCGCCTGTTCGGTTCGGTAAGACTCCGCCAGGGCATGCACCATGGCGTTGAAGGCGCGCGCGCTGGCGCCGATCTCGTCGTCGGAGTCATCCGGAATACGGCACTGGTCCGGCCCGCACTGGCGATGATCGAAGGATTCGCTGCTACGCAGATTGGCGGCGACAAAATCCATCCGCTCAGCCAACAACCTCAGCCTGGAGCCGACGACCCATCGCGCAAGCGCCTGATTGAATCCGCCCGCCAAGGCGCCGGAGGCCAGACAGGCGGCGACAAAACCCGGGCTCATCACCATATCGACGGGCACGCCAAGCGCACGAAGGAAGAATGGAAAAGCGAGGCCAATCCCTAGCCCGAACGCGATCATCCAGATCGCGAGGTCGGTGAAGACCTTGCGGGTGAGGCGCATGAGATACCCCTGATGGATGCGGACGGAGCAGCGGCGAATCAGAAGATGCTAATCCCCGCCACGCGTCATCACACAATCACGGTTATTCATGCACCGATACAAACCTTTTACATACTTGGTCATCCATGCCACGCCCGCCAGGCCGACAGCAGGGGAAAATACAGGCCGAGCCGCACCGGTCGCTCGGGTTCGAGCCTGCGCAACAGCCCGGCGTAGCTTTCGAGTTGGCCGCAATACTGAGCCTGTTGGCGGTCCAGGAAGGCTTCCACACCCTCGCCCTGCGCCGGTTCGGCGGTCTTGTAGTCGATGATCCAGCGTTCGCCTTCGCTGATGAAAGTGCGGTCGATCACCGCGCCGATGGTTACACCCTCCAACCTCGCATCCAGCGCCCATTCGCAACGTGCCTCGTCATGCGGGGCGAGAATCCAGCGACCGCGCTCGTCCGCCAAGGTATTTTCCAGCGCGCGCAACACGCGCTCCAGTCCCTCGTCCAGGCGCTCGGCCTCCACGCCCGCCTGGTGTAACTGGCGGCGCAACGCGGGGGACAGCGCCCTCAGACGACTTCCATCCCAAGCCTCCGTTTTGTCCAGCGCGATGCGCTCCAGCAACCGGTGGACCAGGACGCCGACATGGCGCGGCAAGGCATCGCCGTCATCCCACCCCAAAGTCGCCTCCGGACCTGCCGATGCGTCGTCCGGCACGGCGCCGGATTTGGCGCTCGGCGTGCGTGTTTCGGCACGCCGCACACGCACACCGACGGGCGGCGCGGGCGCCTGCCAGGCGACAGGCAGGCGACGCAGACCGAGCGGCTCCCCGGCGACATCAGAGGCCGCCCTGTCCGGACCTGACTGATCGGGTCCGGTACGAGCGGGCAAGGACGCTGAATCCATGTCATCCGGGGCGTCGGGCGGCTCGCCCACTCTCGCCTCGATGCCCGGCCACAGACGACCGAGCAGGCTGGCCTTGGGCGGGCTCCAGCGACCATCCTTGTCCAGCCCTGTTTCCGCCAGCAGATGGAGGCGGCGGATAGCGCGGGTGGCGGCCACGTACAGCAGACGTCCGTCCTCATAGGCGCCGCGAGCCTGCTGCACAGCGGCGATCCAGCGATAGAGCGGGGCTTCGGTCTCACCCAGTCCGCGTATGGGGGCCAGCAGCAAGTCGGCTTCGCCGGAAGTGCGGGTTTCCCGTTCCAGCCACAGCAGAAGCTGGCTGTCTTCCCGGCGCGGCACGCGCGCGAGGCCAGGCAGGATCACGGTGTGGAATTGCAGGCCCTTGGACTTGTGGATGGTCATCACCTGCACCCGCGCCTCGCCCTCGGGCGGCGCGTACAGTCGCGCGAGCGACTCCTCCAGCGTCGTTGCATCGCACTCCGCGCCCAGGCTGTCGAGCAGATCGAAGAAGATGCGCGCCTCGTCCCGCTCACGCCCCGCGTCGGCCTCGCCGCCGCGCGCACAGGCCCCGCCGCCCAGCGCCAGCCAGGCCCCTTCCACCTGACGGCGCAGGCTGACCCGTCCGCCGTCCGCCAACGCGCGCGCAAGCACCGTGCGCAGACGCGACAGACGCGCACGGCCCTCCTCGCTCAGATGCGCCAGCCGGGCATCGTCATGCATGGCCTGCCAGAGGACGCCAGGCACGCCTTCGACCAGCGCATGCAGGTCGGCCAGACTCAAGCCGCACCACGGCGCGCGCAACACTGCCAACCAGGCGATGCGGTCTGCGGGATGCAGCAGGGCGCGAGTCAGGGCAAGCAGGTCCTGCACCATCGGCTGTGCGGCCAGTTGCTCGATCTCCACCGCCTGGAACGGAATGCCCGCCGCGCGCAGGACGGGCAGGATACGGACCAGATGCCCGCGCGTGCGCACCAGGATGGCGACGCTGCAATCCACGGGCTTGAGCGCGGCATCCGCCTCTATCTCGGCGAGCGCGGCGCGCACGCATTCAACCACCCGCGCCGCCTCGCGCGCGCCGCGCTCAGGCGGCGCGCGGGCGGCGTCCTCGTCGCGGCGGACGGGGAACAGGTGAAAACCGACCGCCTCGCCCCCGGCCCTCGGATGATGAGCCTGGGACGGGGTGTAAGGCACCGCACCCTCGGCAATGTTTTCGCGCTCGGCCAGCACCTTCGGAAACACCTCGTTGACCCACTCGACAATGCCCGCCTGCGAGCGGAAATTCGTGCTCAGGGTCAAGGCATCCAGACGCAGTTGACCACCGCCACAGGCCACACCCTCGCGTTGGGCGCGCAGGAACAGACCGACTTCCGCCTCGCGAAAACGGTAGATGGACTGCATGGGGTCGCCCACCAGGAACAGGCTGCGCCCTTCCGCCTCGCGGAATGGCTCCACACCGGGCTGCCAGCCAGCCAGCAACCGTTCGAGCAGTTCGAATTGGGTGTGGGAGGTGTCCTGGAATTCGTCGATCAGGATATGGCGGATGCGGTAATCGAAGGCCAGCAGCAGATCGCTGGGGGCATCAGGCTCGCCCAGCGCACGCAGGGCGCCCTGCGCGGTCTCGACAAAATCCACCTCGCCGCGCGCGGCGAACAGTACGGTCAATTCGGCCAGCGCCAGACGCAGCAGGTCGATCAGCGCCTCCAGCACGGCCCAATCGCCATCACGGTAGCTGACTTCGGGCATGGCGCGGGTGGCATGCAAGGCAGGAGCCAGATCGGGGTGTCCGCGCAGGGCATCCAACAATTCACCCACCCGCTGTTTGAAGGCTGTGCGCGCGGCCTTGGCATCCTTGTCGATTCCCTTTTCGCTGGGCGCAGGCACGCCATTGGAGCTATTCATGCTCTTGCGCCAGTCACCGTCCTTGGTCAGCAGCAGATCGGCCAGCCCCTGCCAGCGCGCCAATCCATCCGCCCCCGAGGCGGGCCAGCCGGGCACGTCCCAGAGCAGACGGCGGTCATCCGGCGCGACCTCAATGTCCATCAAATGGGCGCACAGAATGGCTGCCACGCCGCGCGTTTCGTCGCGCAAGGCCGAGGGGAACAGCACCCCCAGCGCGCGCAATTCATCCTCGATCATGCGCCGTACCGCATCCTCAAGCGCCATACGCACGGAGGCGGCGACCTGCGCGCCCTGCCCCGGCGCACGGGCCAAAACATGCCGCGCCCACTGGTCGCGTTTACCCAGCATGGCCGCCAGAAGCCCGCGCACACGCTCAAGATCGTTGCCCAGATGGGCAAGCAGGATTTCCAGCGCGGCCGCCTCGCCACCGCCCTGATCCTGGTTATCCGGGGCATCTTCGATACGTTCGAGCACGCGCGCAGCGGCCTCGCGGTACAGCTCGTCCGCGTGCTCGGCGATCGTCGCCTGGGCGCCCAGGCGCGCGCTCAGCGGCAAGCGGGCCGCTAACCCCGCACACAGTCCGTCGATGGTCTGTATACGCAGGCGCGCAGGCTGGGCCAACAGGTTCCAGCCCTGCTGGCGATCGCGCGCCAGGGCTGCGCGAGCCCGCGCGCGCTGACGCACAAGATGCGGCGGCGCATCCTCCGCCAGCGGCTGCCCGGCCTCGCGCAGGGCGCGCAATACACGCGTACGCATCTCTCCCGCTGCCTTGCGGGTGAAGGTAATGGACAGGATCTCTTCCGGTCGCTCGACCTCGGCCAACAGCACCAGCATGCGCTGGATCAAAAGCTCGGTCTTGCCCGACCCCGCCGGGGCCTGGACGATGCAGCACAGGCGCGGATCGAGCGCCCGTTCGCGGACGGCGGCATCAGGTACGGGCGTCATGCTTCCATCTCCTCCATCGCTCCGTGAGCGCCGCCTTTTTCATGAATGCGGCAGAGCATGGTCAAGGGACAATGCGTGCAAACACCGGGCTGACGCGGATCGACTTGCGCGCGGCCCTCGCGGAAGTCCGTGGCCAATCGATCAAGGACCGCGTGCCAGGCATCGAGCTGATCCGACCAGGGAAGGTCACCCGCCGTCACGCCCTTGCAGGACTCCCAGCCTTGCGCATCCTCGATACGCCCCTTGAGCTGGCAATCACCCGCGCGCACCTGGGCGAAGGCGATGCCGCGCGCATTTTCGGTATGCAGCGCGTAAAGCGGAAGTTGCGGCGCAACCGGACGCTCGCCGGACCAGTCGCCGGATGAGACCGCGCCGGTCTTGTAGTCGATCACCAGCCGCGCACCGTCCGGCAAACGATCCACGCGGTCCAGTTTGACCCGCACGCGCAGACCGCCGATCTCAATCATGCGCCGCTGCTCGCACGCTTCCACCTCGAACGGCGGGCGCGTAACCTCCACCGCCAGCCATTCCAGCGCCAGCCGGGTCAGGCGCTGGGTCTCCAGCCGTTGCAGCCGTTCCGGCCACATATCGCGCCGGGCGCGGGCCTCGTCATCGACCACGCTCCGCGCATGATGCTCCACCCGATCCCGCAAAGGCGGACCGCCCTCCGTGGCCGGGAAAGACTCGCCACGCACCAGCATCGACAAGCGCGCCTGATCGCCCAGCTCCCCCCACAGTCTCTCCATCAGCGCATGCAGCAGGTTGCCGCGCGTGCGCGCATCCGGTCCGAGGGCGGGCGTCTCCAGCGCCCGGGCGTCCAGTCGCAGTTCGGCGAAAGCGCGAAACGGACAGGCCGATTGAAGCTCCAGCATGCGCGAGCCGCCCGGCGCGGGGCTATCCACGCCCAGCGCCGGAGCCTGCGCATCCGACAGCCTTTCAAGCACGGCTGGGGGTGACCAGGCTTCCGGCAGGGGAAGATTCGACCCCGCCAGGGGCAAGGTCCGTAGGGGCAGATGCTCGAACAGAGGACTGGGCTCCAGCTCCTGGCCGTCCTGCTGGCGGGGATGGCTGACGATGACCTCCGGCGCAAGCGCCAGCAGGCGAGCGCTGATCCGGCGCAGGTAGCCCAGCTCGCGCTCGGGCGAGGCATGCGGCAGCCCCAGCCGGGCCTGCATACGCATGGGCAGGAAGGGGTTGGGACGCGCCTCAGGCGGCCACTGGCCGCTGTGCATGCCGATCAGCCACACCGCATCGAAGCTCAGGCCGACCGCTTCCAGCGGCCCCAGAACCTGGACCGGGGCATCCGGCATGGCCTCGGGCTGGAACAAGGTATCCCCGGCCAACTGACGCAACCAGGACACCGCCTCCGCGCGACTCATGCGCGGCTGCACCATATCCAGCCGTGCCAGCATGACGAAAGTTTCCAGCCAGGCCTGGCGCAACTGGAAATCCCGGCTGCCGAGCACGCCCTGCCCAGGCCAACCCGCAAGCTTGAGCTCCCCGCGCAGATCACGCGCCCAGGCTGCGGGCGACTGGATGCGCGGCCCGGCCTGTCGCGCCTCGCGCAAACGCGCCAGCATGCGCCCAAAACGCGGGCAGGCGATGGATTCATCCTCGCTGGCCGCCAGGCGCCGAACCCGTTCGCCGGATAGCGTGCGCTCGCCCAGGGCTCGCAAACGCGCATCCAGCAAGGCACGCGCCGCGCCCTCATCCCCGGCATGACCGATGAAGGGGCTGAGCAGGGCCGGACCCAGCACCTCCAGAGGCAAACGCGCCTCGCCCAGAGCAAGCACCAGCAGGGCATCGCGCACCATGCCGTACTCGCGCAGAGGCAGGCCGAGCGAAATGTTCCAGGGTCGCGCCTCGTCATCACCACCGGGCAACAGGGTATGGGGCGCAAGCTGGCTATCGAGCAGCCGCCCGAGACGAGCGCGGCGATCGCGCAGGTCTGGTGCGATGATTGCCAGCCGCGCGCCGGGGTGTTCATCCAGCATGGCGCGCGCCCAGCGCGCGGCGGCTTCGTCCTCGGCGGCGGCATCGGCAAAATCGAGGCGCGCGGCGCGGGACCCCGCTTCGGCCTGGAACAATCCATACTGACGCTCATCCGCACCTCGGCGCGGCGCGGCGGCCAGCCCATCTTCGAGCCGCTCCACCCGAACGCCGCGCAGGCGCAAGGCGTCCAGCACCTCGCCCCGCAGCGGCGACCATTCCTCGAAACCGTACAACAGGACATGCGCCGGGGGCCGGACGCGCCCCAGGGCCAGGGCCTCGATCAGCAGCGCGGGCAACGCAGCTTCATCCACCCAGCCCCGCGCGTGGCAGAGCCGGTCGTACTGGTCGGCCCAGCGCTGAAAGTACGACACATCCTCGTTCACTTCATGCGTGTCGAAGGGCAGGGTCAGCCGCCATTCGCGCGCCAGCGCCCAAGCCTCGCGCGCCAACCGCGCGCCGCCCGCCGACTGCAACAGCGCAAGCCCTTGTTCGCTGGCATCCCGCTCGACGATGCGCCGCCAGATCTGCTCCGCCTGATGGGCGTCCAGCAAAAGCGGCGCGGCGACATCCAGCCAGCTCGCCTCATCCCACAGTCGGCGCAGCCAGGCGCCCCAGGGCAGAATATCCGGTGCGCGCCATACCCCGTCCGCGCCGCCCGCCGCCTCGACGAAGCGCCCGCGCCAGTCACGGGCAAGGCGGTTGTTGGCGGTAACCAGAACCGCGCCCGCGCGCAAGGACTGGTATACCCCCTCGTCCATGGCCACGGTTTGTTCCGTCATCGGTCGGTCATCCCCACGTCATCCGCCCCACATCATCGCGCCCCAGCATGGAATGCCCCCGCCCACGAAGCAAGGAGCCTGTCATGTCCGCCCGTTCCGCTCAACACCCGCGCGCCCTGATCCTGATCGGTCTGCTGCCCGCCCTGCTGCTCGCAGGCTGCGGAGGCGATGATGACGACAAGGCCGAGATTCCCGCAGGCAGCAAGGTCAGCGTGGCCATTCTCGCCACGACCGACGAGCACTCCAACCTGCTGTCCTACGACTACTTCAAGACCGCCGAAGACAAGACCATCGGCATCGAGCGCACCGCGACCCTGATCGCCCAGGCGCGCAAGGAATTCCCGAACAGCATTCTGGTCAGCAACGGCGACACCTTCCAGGGCACCGCCCTGTCGGACTATGAAGCCGTGGTCAATCCGACTCCCTGCGCGAGCGATATCGCCGAGGTGCGGGTCATGAACGCGCTCAAGTACGATGCCATGGTGCTGGGCAACCACGAATTCAACTACGGCCTGCCCTACCTCGACCAGGTGACAGGCAAGACCGGCTGCAAGGGACCGACTTTCCCGGTCCTGTCCAGTAACGTTCTGGACGCCTCCACCGGCCAGCCGCGCTTCAAGCCTTATGTCATCCTGAACAAGACCTTCGACGGCCACCCGGTGAAGATCGGCATTTTCGGCATCACCCCGCCTCCGATCGTGATGTGGGACAAGCGCCATCTGGATGGCAAGGTCAAGGTGGAAGGGCCGAAAGAAGCCGCCGCCAAGATGGTCGCAGCGCTCAAGGCCGAGGGCGCGGACGTGATCCTTGCCCTGAACCATGGCGGCATGACCGACAAGGCCTATGATCCGGGCCAGGAAAACCTGGGCAACTACGTAGCCCAGGTGGAAGGCATCAACGCCATGATCCTCGGGCATTCGCACGGCTATTTCCCGGACGGCAAAAGCTACGCCAACATCACCGGCGCCGACAATGTAAAAGGCACGGTGAACGGCGTTCCGACGGTCATGCCTGGCTTCTGGGGCAACCATCTGGGCGTCATCAGGCTCGACCTCGAACATGATGGCAAGAAGTGGCAGGTCAAATCCGGCAAGAGCGAGATCCGCCCCATCGCCATCAAGGACAGCGCGGGCAAGGTCACGGGCTATGTCGATGCCGACCCGACCATCAAGCCGCTCATCCAGATCGAGCACAATGCCACCATCCAGTACGTCAGCACCCCGATCGGAAACTCGGAACTGCCCATCGCAAGCTTCTTCACCCAGTCCGGCGATGTCGCGGCGATGCAGCTCATCAATGCGGCGCAAACGGCCTACGTGAACGATTACGTAAAAAACAACCTGCCGCAGTACGCCCATCTTCCAGTGCTGTCCGCCGCCGCGCCGTTCAAGATGAACTACCGCGGTTCGGGATACACCGACATTCCGGCCGGGGGTGTGGCGATCAAGAACGTCGCCGATCTTTACCTCTACCCGAACACGGTCGAGGCCGTGAAAATCACCGGCGCCACGCTCAAAGGCTGGCTGGAAAAGTCCGCCGAGTACTTCAACCGCATCGACACGGCGGCCACCACGACGCAGAAGCTCATCAACACAAGCTTCCCGTCCTACAACTTCGATGTGATTGACGGCGTCAGCTACGAGATCGACCTCACCCAAGCCACCGGCAGCAGGATCAAGAACCTGAGCCACAAGGGCCAGGCCGTGACCGACGCGCAGGAGTTCATCGTCGCCACCAACAACTACCGCGCCTCCGGCGGCGGCGGCTTCCCCGGCCTGAACGGCGGCCAGTCGATCTTCGCATCGCCCGATACCAACCGCGACATCATCGTCAACTTCATCAAGTCGACGAAGACGCTCACCAAGGCCAATATCGGCCCTGACAAGAACTGGCGCTTCACCAAGATCGCACCGGCGGCATCGGTCACCTTCCAGTCCGCCTGCGACAAGATCGACATCGCTGCCTCCGAAGGCATCGCCAACATCACCCAGGTCTCTTCGGACAAGGACGAGAACGGCGACTGCACCTACAGCATCGACCTGTCCAAATAAGCGCCGCGCGCGCACAACCCAGGCCCGGCTCGTCCGGGCCTTTTCATGCCTGCACCTCAGACCGCCAGGTCAAGCTGCTGAAGCAGACCCGCGCGGCCATCCTCGCCCAGCCATACACCGCTCTGACGCAGACGAGCCAAAAGGGTCTGGTCGGCGCTCTTGCGATCAAACAGGGTTTCGGCGGCACTCAAGGAAAGCGCGCCGATACCAAGCGCCTTCAGGCCGACCAGACGTCCGCCTCCGCTCCCCGCATCCAGCCACACGGCCAGGCGAGAGAAGGCCGCATCGCCCTCGTCAATCCAGCCATTACCATCGCCATCCAACCCCGCAAGCTCGGCAAAACCTTGGCCGCTCAAGGCGCCGAACAGCTCGCGCCCGTCATTGACCCGCCCGTCGCCGTTGCGATCCAGCGCGAGGAATCCCTGTCCTTCCGACAGTCCGGCCAGGTTTTCGGCCTGACCGTCGGCATCCAGATCGAAATCGAAACGACGCCCGCCCAGCGACGCCGGAGTCCCGTCGAAACTGATGACCAACGGGTCCTTGAGCTGTTCGCGCACCTCACGCTCGCTGATGGAGGTCATCTCGAAAAAACTGCGCTCCAGGGTGAAGGAAAGGTCAAAGCGGATCGACCGCCCATCCTCCGTGCGAACATCGCCCTGGGCCTGGAAAGCCACGACTTCATGCTCCATGCGCAGACGAAAGGACTCACGCTCGACCAACTCCAGCCCGCCGCCGTCCCCCTCCGACCGGGCGGGAGGAGCGTCCGGGGTACGCGCGGCGGCCTGCGAATCGCCCGCGGCAGCGCCCGGGCGGGCCTCATCCGCATGCAAGAGCTCAAACCGGCGCCCGGTCAGGCGCTCCAGCAGGCTGACAAGGACCCGGTAACGCGCCTCCATGGTTTTGAGCCATTCGTTCAGTTCGGACTGCACGGGGTCCGCAAGCTCGGCGGACTCTTTCGTGGCCTCGTGCGCAACGACGGGCGCGGACTTCGTGGGAGCGGGCGCGGCGGGGCGCGCCATCTCGGCAGACGCGGCGAAACGGCTGATGCGCTCCTGGCTGTGCTGGATATCAATGGAAAAGGACTGGCGGCTCGACCACAGTTCGAGCGCGGATGACTGGATACGCATGGCGATGCTCCGTGGAGGTGGAGTGTCGCCATGTTATCGGCGGAAGACCGGAATGCTTTAACTATCAAACGCCTGCACGATCATCAGGCCCGCCGCCACCACCCTGTCAGACTCAGGCGCTCATGACGCGCGGGGCGGACTTCGTGCGGGAAGCGCTCGCTCAGGAAGGCGACGAAAGTCCCCATGCGCGGCTCGATCTCAAGCAAAAGACGGCTTTCATCACGCGGATCAAAGATGTGCAACTGACCGCCATGCTCAGGACGCCAATCCGGGTTCAGATACAACAGGATGGTCACGGCGCGGGCCGAACGGCCCTGCGGATTGTCGTAATGCTTCTGGTAACCACCGCCGGGAGGGTAAAGCGCGAAATGGCATTCCAATTCGCGCAAACCAAGATAGAGACTGCGGTTGACCGTGTCGCGCATCGCCTCCATCGCCCGCCAGAACGGCTGCATTGCATCGCCGCCCTCGTCCCGCTCCAGCCAGTCGATGGCATCGCCGCGCACCGCCTGCACCCGGGTAGCCTGATTGCCGATCCCGGCCGGACGAAAGCGCTCCCGCCGCGCCAACGCCCCGGCGCGCACGGCTTCGGCAAGCCCAGGCGCAAAGGCGCCCGGCACAACCACATACCCCGGCCCGGCCAGCCCATCGACCACAGCATCCCAGAGCGTTTCACTGTCCATCGTCGTCCCCCCGTTCATGGCCGCCATTGTGCAACGGGCGCGGGCAAGCGGGTATAGTGACCGCACCCCACGGAATCCTGATGCGCCATGCACGCCGACACCATTCTTCACGCCCGCTGGATCATCCCCATTCAACCGCACGGCACGGTGCTCGAAGAACACAGCCTGGTCATGACCGATGGCCGCATCGCGGCCATCCTGCCGACCGCCGAGGCTCGCGCCCTCGCTCGCCAAAGCCATGCGCGCGAACTGGAGCTCCCCCGCCACGCCCTGCTGCCGGGGCTGGTCAACGCACACACCCACATCGCCATGAACCTGATGCGGGGAGTGGCGGACGACCTGCCGTTGATGACCTGGCTTCAGGAGCACATCTGGCCGCTCGAAGGCCGTTTCCTGGCCGACCACTTCGTGCATGACGGCGGCCTGCTGGCCTGCGCCGAGCTGATCCGCAGCGGCGTGACCTGCTTCAACGACATGTACTTCTTCCCCGAAGCCACCCTGCGCGCCGCCGAAACCGCCGGCCTGCGCGCCTCGGTCGGCCTGACCGTGATCGACTTCCCCACGCCCTGGGGCAGCGGCCCGGACGACTATCTCAGCAAGGGTCTGGCTCTGCGCGACGAATGGCATGGCCACGCGCGCATGAGCTTCATGCTCGCCCCGCACGCACCCTACACCGTGGGCGACGAACCGCTGCGGCGCATCCGCGTGCTGGCCGACCAGCTCTGCATTGGCGTGCACATGCATGTACACGAGACCGCGTTCGAGGTCGCCGAGGCCGAACGGCTGCGCGGTGAACGCCCGCTCGCCCGGCTGGACCGGCTGGGCCTGCTCAACGAGCAGTTCCTCGCCGTCCACATGACCCAGCTCAACGAACACGAAATGGCCATGTTGGCCGAACGCGGCGTGCATATCGCCCACTGCCCGGAATCCAACCTCAAGCTCGCCTCCGGCATCGCCCCTATCGCCCGCCTCAAGCAACTTGGCGTCAACGTCGCCATCGGCACCGACGGCGCGGCCAGCAACAACGACCTCGACCTGTTGGGAGAAACCCGCACCGCCGCCCTGCTGGCCAAGGGCGCCTCCGGCGACGCCTCCGCCGTACCCGCCGCCGAGGCGCTGTACATGGCCACCCTCGGCGGCGCCCGTGCGCTGGGCCTGGACGAACGGATCGGCTCGCTGGAAGTAGGCAAGGCGGCTGACGTGATCGCCATCGACCTTGGCCAGCTCGAAACCCAACCGCTCTACGACCCCATCGCCCAGATCATCTACGCCGCCAGCCGCCAGCAGGTCACCCACCTGTGGGTGGCCGGGCAGATGCTAATGAACGAACGTCGTCTGCTGACGCTGTACGAGGATGACCTGCTGGCCAACGCCAGTATGTGGGCCAGCAAGATCATGGAGCAGAATCAGGCATGAGCAACAACCTGGACAACCACGAGATCGCCCACTTCGACGCCCTCGCCAGCCAGTGGTGGGATGTCAACGGCCCCCTGTGGACACTGCACGCCATCAACCCGCTGCGGATGAACTTCATCCACCAGTACGCCGACCTGAAAGGCAAGCGCGTGCTGGACGTCGGCTGCGGCGGCGGCATCCTCACCGAGGCGCTGGCCCGCGCGGGCGCGCAGGCCACCGGCGTCGACCTCGCCGCGGGCAGCCTGACCACCGCGCGCCTGCACGCCCAGTCCGAAGGTTTGAGCATCGACTACCGCCTGATCCCGGTTGAGGAACTGGCGGCTGCCGAGCCCGCCAGCTTCGACGTCGTCACCTGCATGGAAATGCTGGAACATGTGCCCGACCCCGCCGCCATCGTGCACGCCTGCGCCGCGCTGGTGAAGCCGGGCGGCTGGCTGTTCCTCTCCACCATCAACCGCACGCCCAAAGCCTACGCACTTGCCATCGTCGGCGCGGAATACATCATGGGCATGATCCCGCGCGGCACGCATGACTGGAAGAAATTCATCCGCCCCGCCGAACTCGCAGGCTGGCTGCGCAACGCGGGCATGGACATCGCCGACCAGATGGGGCTGCATTACAACCCGCTCACCCGCCAGTTCAATCTGGGACCGGGGGTGGATGTGAATTACCTGGTGGCGGCGAGGAAGGTTTGAGCTATGTCTCCTACCGTCTTCCGCGAGGCAGGTTTTCGTTTCTTCTTCTTTTCACGGGAAGAGTCAAGAATGCACGTTCACGTGAGCCACGCGGATGGCGAGGCGAAGTTCTGGCTTGAGCCCATCATCGCCCATGCGTAAAGCATCGGCCTCACTGAGCGGCAACTCAAACATGTGCACCAAATGATCGAGGAGCATGAACATGACATCCGCGCTGCCTGGCACAGACATTTCGGCGGTTGAGATCACCCACATCTCCCGGCACGGGGTATGGATGCTGCTGGACGACGAAGAGCTGTTCATGCCCTTCGAGGATTTCCCGTGGTTCCGCCATGCCGAGATCGGCAAGATTCTCGACGTGGAGCGCCCCTCGCCCAACCACCTGTACTGGCCGGAGCTGGATATCGATCTGGCCGTGGATTCGATCCGCAAACCGGAGCGGTTTCCGTTGGTTACGCATTGAACACCACCTCAACGTAATCAAAACCAAGCACATCATGGAAAAAAACTGGCGTGAAGCCATCACCCGAACACTCAGGGAAGAAGCCCGAGCGCTCCATTACACGGAAATTGCTGAGCTTGTTTTATCCAAAAACTACTACAAGACCGATGGAGCAACGCCTGCGGCTACCGTAAACGCGCATATAAGCAGCTCCATAAAAAACGACGGGGAACAATCCCCATTTCTACGAGTGGATCGCGGCACATTCACACTCAGACAATCGACGATTAACGCCCACAGTTCGACAATACCAACCGCGTCCACACCGACTGAAGCCGTAGATGAAGAGCCATCGACTTCGATCATTCGCGCTTTCGGAATGTACTGGCAAAGAGAACTGGTCATCTGGAAAAGCGAACCGATTATTTATGGACAAGCTCAAATCAACGCGAAGTCTGTGGACTTTGGCGGCCAACAGGGCATTTACATACTCTACGACCACCACAGAGTTATCTATGCCGGGCGCACCACCGATCGCTCTCTGGGGCGGCGACTTTTTGAACATACTCGCGATCGGCTAAGCGGTCGCTGGAATCGTTTTTCATGGTTTGGCCTTCTGGACGTATCCGAGACAGGAACGCTGAACGAGGTCCCTCTAAAGGCCAGCTTGGGGAATCTTACTGCCACGCTTGAGGCCATCTTGATTGAAGCCTTGGAGCCTCCACTGAACCGTCGGCGAGGGGATGATCTTGCCGCTGTAGAGTATTTCCAAGCGGTTGATCCAGAGCTCAGGGAGAGGGAAATCCAGAACACCTTGCGCTCAGTTGAAGAGCGCCTTCGGGGAAGAACATGACCCCCCAAGCCTTCCTCTTCGATCTCGACGGCACCCTGGTCGATACCGCGCCCGACATGGCCGGGGCGCTGAACCGACTGCGCGCCGAGCATGACATCGCGCCCCTGCCCTTTGATGCCATCCGCCCCTGGGTGTCGCATGGCGCCACGGCGCTGGTGAAGCTGGGCTTCGGCCATGACCTTTCCACCGAGCGGCTTGAGGCCTTGCGCCTGCGTTACCTGGACATCTACGCCGCGCATCTGTGCGTGGACAGCGTGCTGTTCCCCGGCATGGCGGGCGTGCTGGAGGCGCTGGAGGCGCAAGGCCGCGCTTGGGGCGTGGTGACCAACAAGCCGTCCTTCCTGACCGAACCGCTGCTTGAAGGCTTGCGGCTGCACACCCGTGCGGGCTGCATCGTCAGCGGCGACACCCTGCCGGTGCGCAAGCCGGACCCTGCCCCAGTGCGTCATGCCTGCGGCCTGCTGGGACTGCCGGAGTCGGCCTGCGTGATGATTGGCGATGCGGAACGCGACATCGCCTCCGCCCGCGCGGCAGGCAGCCCGTCCATCGCCGCCGCTTTCGGCTATGTGCTGGAGGGCGACGACCCGCATGCCTGGGGCGCGGACGCGGTGGTGGAGCATGCCGAGGAATTGCACGGGTGGATTTGAAGCGCGCACGCAACAAGTCATTATCGCGACGTGGCGATTCATGCCGCCCCTGATCGCGGCCCAAGACCGGCTCCTACAGCTCACGATTTCATTCACAAGCCCATGCTGAACACCCTCCCCCCCGAACAACGCCTGATCCTTGCCGCCCTCGGAAGCCTTGTGCTCGGCATCCTGCTGACCTGGCTGTTCATGCGTGCCGGACGCAAGACGCTGGAAGCCCGCTTGGGCGAGCGCCTGCGCACCGCCGAGGAGGAAGTCGCGGAGCAGGTGGCCGAACGCCAGAAGGCCGAGTACGAAAACCACCTGCTGCGCGAAGGCCTGCAACGCGCAAACGAGGAACGCGCCGCGCTGCACGAGCGCGCCAGTCGCATCGACCCGCTGGAGCGAGAGGCCGTCGCCCTACGCGCCCAGCTTGAAAAGCTGGAGGATGAACGTCGCCGCCTGGGCGAGCGCGCCGCTGGCCTTGTGGCCGAGCTGGAACCACTGCGGGCGCGTTCAGAGATGAACGAGCGTCATCTCGCCGAGTTCACCGCTGAACGTGACCGCATGCGCGAAACCTTGGCGCAAACCCGCACCCAGCTTGAAGCCGAGCGCCAGCAGGCGCAGGAGAAGCTGGCCCTGTTGATCGAGGCGAAAGAACAGCTCGCCGAACAGTTCAAGCTGCTCGCCAGCGAAATTCTCGAAGAGAAAACCAAACGCTTCACCGAGCAAAACCAGACACAGCTCGGCCAGTTGCTCACCCCGCTGCGCGAGCGCCTGAGCGAATTCCAGAAGAAGGTCGAGGAAAGCTACGGCCAGGAAGCCCGCGAGCGCCACGCCCTGCGCGAAGAGCTCAAGCGGCTGGCGGAGATGAACACCCGCTTGGGTGAGGAGGCGCACAACCTCACCCGCGCGCTCAAGGGCGAGCGCAAAACCCAGGGCCTGTGGGGGGAAATGCTGCTGGAAACCGTGCTGGACAGCTCCGGCCTGCGCAAGGGTTTCGAGTACGACACTCAGGTCAGCCTTCCGCACATGGGCAGCCGCGCCCAGCCCGACGCCCTGATCCGCCTGCCGGAACAGCGCGTGGTGATCGTGGACGCCAAGGTCTCGCTGTCCGCCTACGAACGCTACGTCAACAGCGAGGAGAGCGGCGAAAGGACTCAGGCGCTCAAGGACCACATCCAGGCCCTGCGCGCGCATGTGAGCGGGCTGTCCGAAAAGGCCTACGAAGCCATACCCGACTTGCGCACGCTGGACTTCGTGCTGCTGTTCGTGCCTGTCGAACCCGCCCTGATGCTGGCCATGGAGCAGGACAAAGGCCTGTTCCAGGACGCGCTCAAGCGCAACATCGTGCTGGTCTCGCCCACCACCCTGCTGGCCGTGCTGCGCACCATCGCCCACTTGTGGCGGCAGGAGCAGCAGAACCAGAACGCGCAGGAAATTGCCCGTCAGGCCGGCGACCTGTACGACAAGTTGGTCGGCTTCGTGGAGGACATGCAGGACCTCGGCAAGCGCATCGAACAGACGCAGAAAACCTTCGATGGCGCGCTCAACAAGCTCTCCAGCGGACGCGGCAACCTGATCGGACGCGCCCAGCGCCTGCACAGGCTCGGTGTGCAATCGAGCAAATCCCTGCCGGAGGCGCTGGTGCAAGGAGCGTTGGAAAGCGATGGGGATGATGCCCCATGAACACCTTCCGCCAGCGTCACCCGCTGCTGATGAAAGCACTGCCCGCGCGAGCGGGCTCTCCGTTTGAACGCGCCAGGCGCGGCGACGATCCGTTCTGGAACGACAACGAAGACCGCCTGCGCGAAGGTCATGCGGATACCGCCGCGCTGATGCAGTCGGCCCGCAATCTGGGCGGCGAGTTGATGGAACGCCAGCTCCGGCGCCTGTGGCCGGATGCAAAAGCGCGCGATCTTGCGCTGGCCAGGGGGCTTGGCGTGGCGCTGTGGCTGACCGAGCTGCTGCTGAACCTGCGCGAGGACGCCGCGCGCGGGCTGACCCTGCCACCGCGCGATGCCATGGCAACCTTCCTGGTGGATGAAGATCAGTTACGCGAGGGCCGACATGATTTCGCCCTGCGTCGGCTGGCCGCCCATCTGGCCGAACAGGCCGCCAAGGTCTTGCAGGGCAGTGCGCCGCTGGGACTGTCGGCTCCGCTCACCCTGCGTTTGCGACTGCGCTGGACCATGCTCCATGCGGGCTTTGTGCTTGAAGCGATGCGCCGCGATCCGAACGCGCCTTTCATCAAGCCGACCCTTCCGCCGCGCGAGGCGTTGCGTCTGCTCTGGCGCACCCTGTTCCCGCGCGGTCGCGGCATGCGCGGCGGCGGATCCGGCTGCGCCTGCTGAGTCGGCCTCAGCCGCGCGCGGTCTTGTTCATCACCGCCAGCGCGGCTTGATTGCGCAGGGTCTTGGCCACTTGCAGCGCCTCCGGCGTGAAGTGCGTCATGATGCCCTCCGCGTAGAACACCCCGACCGGTCGCGGACCGACATGCAGCGGCAGAATCACGGCCCCGTCGGCCCGCGCGTCCAGCCATTGCCAGGCAGCCATGCGCCCCGAGGGGTCGCGCGGGCGGCGCGGAGTCATATCCTCCTTACCCAGAAGCGCCAGCGCCACGGCGAGCCCGGATTCGAGAGGCACTCCGCCGCCCTTGAGGACTCGCTCACTGTGGGCTCCGTAGACGATACTGGGACGCAGCACCCGTGCGCGGACATCGAGCAAAAAGAAGGCGGCGAGCGAGAGGTCCAGTCCTTGATAGAGCGTCTCCACCACGCTTGAGAGTAGCTGTGGCAGGGTGTATTCGCCCAGCATGGAAGCTGTGACATCTTCAATGCCGCGCAACAGCCGCTCCGCGCCTGCGGCCTCGACCGGCACGGGGGCATCCTCGCGCGACTCTTCCGGTAAACCTCCGACCAGACGGTCAAAGACCGCGCTTCCGCCCCCCATCGCGTCGATCAGTCGAGCGTACACGGCCATTTTCTCGCGCGCCTCGGCCAGAGCTTGCCGCACCACGTCGATGTCGATGGATGCCAGTCGCGCACGCTCGTCCAGGGCCTCTCCGAGCTGCGCCGCGCTGCGAGCGGTCAGCAAAACCGGCACCAGTGCGTTGGCGAATGAGGCCAGCCAGGCCAGATGCTGCCCCGGCTCCGGCGGCACGCCTGTCACCAACGGCCTCATCGAGGCGCGCAGGGCGTCAGGCAGCCCCCAGCGCGAGGCCATCTCGCGCCCGAGGTGGTCAGGCACAATGCCGGTCACGCGCAACATCGCGGTTTTCTCTTCCAGCCCCTCTTGCGCACACAGGCGTTCGATCTCCGGGATGGCATCAGGCAGATGGCGATAGATGAGCAAGGCGCCCAAATGCTGGAACAACGCCACCAGGAAAAGCTGCTCTCCGGCTCCTTTTGCCAGCGCTTGCTCCAGGCCCTGGGCAAGCAGCCCCCCGAACAAGGCTTGCAACATCCGGTCGCGCAGCCGCGCGGCATGTTCAGGCGTGGTCTGCAAATGCTCGAACAGGATCAAGGCCAGCGCCAGCTTTTTGACTTCCTCGAAGCCAAGCAGCATCACCGCGCGCGACACGGTATGCACAGCGCCACGCGCTTCGCGCACGCTGAAGGTGTTGGCGACCGCAAGCACCTTCCGGGTAAGGGCGACGTCGCGCAGGATCAGCGCGCAGAGATCGTTGATCGAGCGCTGATCGTCATCAGCGGTAAGCTCGCCGATCTCCTGGACCGTGCGGGAAAAGGCAGGAAAATCCGGCGCACGTTGAATTTTTTGCAGCAGCTTGTCCAGCATCGGGGGTCCGTAGGTAATCAAGAGAATCGTGGCGATTGTAGCCGCCCGGCGTGACAGCTTCGAACAGGACCAGGAACGGTCGCCGCCTCGCCCGCCATTCGACTTTCCAGGTCACGGCGAAGCCCTCGAAAAAAGGCAAAATCAAAAACTTAATGCATGCCACCGGTTGAGGGGCCCTCCCGCGAACAAGAGCCGTTCAATACCTCGGCGCCATCCTCACTGGCCCTGGCATTGAAGCGAAAGTGACTCAGAATGGCATTGAGGTGGTCCGCCGCTTCATCCAGCGCGCAAACCACCATC
This sequence comes from Pseudomonadota bacterium, assembly GCA_040756355.1. Classification (GTDB taxonomy): domain Bacteria; phylum Pseudomonadota; class Gammaproteobacteria; order Halothiobacillales; family Halothiobacillaceae; genus Thiofaba. Next base: position 29,983 of record JBFLZK010000022.1, read on the forward strand.
TTGGTCGAACGCATATGCTCGGCGCTCTCATCCATCACCAGGAACAGACGCTCAAGATCGCCGCGCAACTCCGCAACCCGAGCCGACTGATGCCGCGCCCGCTCGGCGATAAGCTGGTTGGCATCCGCCGTCACCCCTACCTGATCTTCGATGCCCCGAATCGCCACCGCGATATCCCCCGCCAGGAGCCCGCTTTTGCGCACGCGCTCGACCACGCGCCCCATCACCGCGCCACCTTCATCGGCACGAACCGTCAAATGCTCAATTAGGCGACTGATTTCAATAGTGGATTCCTGCGTCTTGCTCGCCAGCTTGCGAACCTCGTCCGCGACCACCGCGAATCCACGCCCGTGCTCACCCGCACGCGCTGCCTCGATCGCCGCGTTAAGCGCCAAAAGGTTGGTCTGTTCGGCAATCGCGCGGATCACCGCAGTGATCCGATTGATCCCCTGCACCGCCTCTTGCAGGGCAACGATCCCCTCGGCAGCCAGCCCCACCTCACGCTCACTTTCCTCCGTCGCCCGCTGGCTGGACTGCAAGGTCACACATCCGGATCGCACATGCTCCAGCGCGGCATCCGATGCCTGCCGGGCGCGCTCCGCCGCTTCCAGCACTTGCACGGCCAAGTCTCCAACCAGACGCGCCGCATCGGACACCTCGCCGGAGCGCGCACGCTCCAGCTCGCCGTTACGGACAATCTGGTCCGAAATCGAACTCATCTGCCGCGCCCCGGCCCGGACCCTGGCGCTCTGACTGGTAATCTGGCGCATGTAGCCGCCAAGCTGCTCGACCATGCCATTGAATGCGTCAATAATCTGACCAATGGTGTCCGCACTGCGGATATGGCACGCATAAGTCAAATCGCCCTCGCGGATGGTCCCCGCCACATCGGCGATCCGGCCGAGCTTGCGCAGCAGGACGATCTCCGTCACCACATAGTTGAAAACCCCCACCAACAACCCTGCGACCAGGCAACCGGCGATGAACCAGCCCTGCATGCCTGGCCGGTATTCGACGAAGAACGCCGCGTAAATGGGGAAAATCACCCCCATCAACAAACCGAAACCTAGAAAGCTGAACTTCAATCGACGCAGGATGCTGGGTTCTGACCACATGATGGACTTGTCCTGTCTGGAGGTTACCGGATATCGCCCTTACGGATGGATGAATGGAACCTCCATGTTCCGCCTAGACAAGGTTGCCAGGCTTTCCCGCTAACTAAGCAAAAGGCGAGCCAATGCTCATCTTGATCATTGAACAACGGTGTTACCATGCCATCATGAACGAGGTTTCCTATTCTCGAGAACACGGCGCGCCGCCCGGTTCCGCCGCCCATTACGCCACGCTCTGGATGCCTGCCCGACATCAGCCGGCCGCTTGGGCGCTGCTGGCCCTGCGCCGGGAACTGGACGAAATTGTCACACGCATCGCCGAACCTGGCGTCGCCCATGCCCGGCTGGACTGGTGGCAGGCCGAGCTGGCATGCGGCGATCAGGCCCAGCACCCTATTGCCAAAGCACTGGCCCGGCATGTGCTCGTCCACCCCGGACGCCACGAATTGCTGGAAGAAATGATCGCGGGCACACAGGATCGGCTAAGACACGGCCAGCTCGGAAAGGATCGTGATTTCGGCCTGCACGCCTACCGCCATGACACCGCCTTCTGGCTGATCCTGACCGACATGGAGGCCCATGGCGGACGCCGCGAACGGGACGCCGCCCACGCGCTGGGACCAGCCTTGGCCTGGACCCGCGTGCTGCACCAGCTTGGCCGGGACACTGCGCGCGGCGAACTGCTGATTCCACTGGAAACCCTATCCCGCCACGCGCTCGACCCCTCCGGACTGATGCACCCCCGCACCAACGAACCGGTCCGCCGAATGCTGGCCGCGCTGGGCGAGGAAACAAGGCAAAGACTGACCCAGGCGCGCACCCTGTTGCTGGAGGCAGACCCTCGCACACAGATCATGCCCCTGGTCAGCCTCGCCCATGCCGAAGCCCTGCTTGATGCCATGCGTCAGGATGAATGGCGATTACTCGACCGTCGCCCGGAACTCACCCCGCTGCGCCTGCTGTGGCTGGCCTGGCGCACCGCGCGCAAGGCGCGCAAAGGACGCCTGACATGAACTCGACGCTGTTGATTACCGGCGCCAACGGCGGCCTGGGACAGGCCTTCAGCCTCGCTGCGGCTCGCCGCGGTCTGCGCCTGATCCTGCTCGGACGCAAACCGGGCGAGCTCATGCGACTGGCCGACCAGATCGTCGCTGAAGGTGGCCAAGAACCGCTGCTGCACGCCATGGACCTTGCGGGCGCACAGTCCGAGGATTACGACGAGCTGGCGCGCCTGATCGCCACCCACGCCGAACGCCTCGACGGTATCGTCCACCTGGCCGCTGACGCAGGCGCACCCGCTCCGCTCGCCCATGTCGACCCGACCGTCTGGAACCGCCTGCTGCGCATCAACCTTAGCGCTCCATTCCTGCTCACCCGCGCCTGCCTGTGCCTGCTCAAAAGTAGCGGCGGCAGCGTCACCTTCATCGGCGACCACGGCGCGGCCAGCTACTTGGGCGCCTACGGTGTCGCCAAGGCCGGGCTGGAACGCATGGCAGGACAATGGGCGGAGGAGCAGCCAGCCATCCGGGTAGAGCTGTTCATCCCGCCACCCATGCCAACCCCCCTGCGCGCCCGCCTGTTTCCCGGCGAAGGCCCCGAAGGCCTGACGGAGGTGGATGAAGTCGCGCTGGCCCTGCTGAACACGGTACTGTCGTAACCGCCCATCGGCCCGGGGACGGGCCTTCTACGCCAAGGCCTCAGGACACGATCGAGCCAGGACGCACTGTCCGCAACGCGGACTGGGGCGACAGACATCCTTGCCATGCGCAACCAGCAAGGCATGGAACTGGTTGAACAACGGAACATCCGGGCCGAAGGCAGCCTCAACCTGAGCGCGCAACGTCTCATAATCCGCCATCGGATCGGCCTGCCCCAGTCTGCCGAGGATGCGGCGTGTGTAGGCATCGATCACGAATACCGGTCGCTGGAAGGCGTACAGCACAATGTCATCCGCCGTCTCAGGCCCCACGCCATACACACTCAACAGGCCGCCGCGCAGCCGGTCGGTGGGCCAGGCGGACAATGCTTCGGGGCCGCCTTGCGCATCGAGCCACTCCAGCAGCGCGCGCAAACGCCGGGCTTTGACGTTGAAATAACCGGCGGGGCGAATCAGCGCGGCCAGTGCGTCCGTCGGCAAGGTCAGGAGGGCCTCGACAGACAAGGCCTCCGCAGCCTTGAGGTTCGCCATGGCGCGTTCGACGTTGCTCCAGGCCGTGTTCTGGGTCAACACCGCACCGATCATGATTTCCAGCGGTGTATCGCCCGGCCACCAATTTTGCGGACCGTAGGCGGCATCAAGCTGTTCAAAGGTTTCGCGCAGGGTCATGCGGCGATCTAGAGGGTGTAGGTCGAGCCGAGCTCCGGCGTCTCGACGCGCCAGCCGAAACGTTCACGCACCTGCTCGCCGAAACCAAGCGCGGTAGCAGCCTCCCCATGCACGATGAAGGTCTGGCGCGGCGCTTCACGAAAGCGCGCCAGCCAGCCCAGCAAGGCATCGCGGTCGGCATGCGCGGACAGGCCGCCGAGTGTGTACAGATCGGCCCTGACCGGCACCCGTTCACCGAACAGGGTGACCTCCTTCGCACCGTCCACCAGCCTCCGACCGAGCGTGCCCGCCGCCTGGAACCCGGCAATCAGAATGGTGCAGGCCCGATCAGGCAGATTGTGGCGCAGATGATGGCGTATGCGCCCACCTTCGCACATGCCGGAGGCGGCGATGATGATCGCGCCTTCGCGCAGGCTGTTGAGCGCCATCGATTCCTCCACCGTCTCGGTGAAATGCACGCGCGGTCCCTTGCCCTTGGCCCGCAACAGCCTGTCGGCATCGACATCCAGCACATTGAGGTGTTTGAGGGTGATGTGGGTGGCGGCGGTCGCCATTGGCGAATCGACGTACACATCAAGATGCGCGGGTATGCGTCCGGCTTCGGCCAGCTCGTGGAGCATGTACAGCAGCTCCTGCGTACGCCCCAGTGCGAAGGCAGGCACAATCAGATTTCCACGCTTGCGCAGCAGGGTATCGTTGACCGCTTGTGCCAACTCCTGGCGGGTGGCTTCCAGCGGTTTGTGCAGGCGATTGCCATAGGTGGACTCGATCAGCAGGATATCCGCCCGCTCGATCGGCGTGGGGTCTTGCACCAGCGGGCGATCCGGCTGCCCCAGATCACCGGAGAACACCAGCTTGACGGTCTGACCACTCTCCTCCACCCATACCTCAATGATGGCTGACCCGAGAATATGTCCGGCATCACGGAAACAGACTCGCACACGCGGGTGAGGATGCAGCGGATGGTCGTACTCCAGCCCGCGCACATGCTTGAGACTGGCCTGGGCCTGCGCCACGGTGTAAAGCGGCGCGATATCGCGCACATGCACCCGCCCGCCGCGTCTGCGACGCCGGTGGCGGGTTTCCCATTCCGCCTCTTTCTCCTGCAAATGAGCGGAATCCAGCAGCATGACTTCAAGCAGATCGGCGGTCGGCGCGGTGCAGTAGATCGGCCCCTTGAAGCCCATCGCGACCAGGCGGGGTAACAAACCGGAGTGATCGATGTGGGCATGGGTGAGCAGCACGAAGTCAATCTCGCGTGGATCGAACAGCGGTGCGCGACGGTTGTTTTCCTCCGCCTGGCGACCACCCTGGAACATGCCGCAATCGACCAGGAAGCGCAGACCGTCCGTTTCCACCCGATAACACGAGCCGGTGACTTCGCGTGCGGCGCCGAAGAAAGTGAGGTTCATGGCGGGCTCCCATACCCAAGCGATGCCACAAGGTTAGCAGCCTCCGAGAAACCGGGACGGGTACGTGATTGCGAGCGAGCTCCCCTCGACTCATGGCGCTATCGGAATCGAAACGGATCGCCTGAAATCATCTCGCCCCGAACCGCTCCGAACTTTTCTCAAGATCGCCGTTCGTCCTGCTCCAGATCCGGGCTGTAGGCGCGAAATCGATTCTTGCCTCCCTTCTTGGCTGCATACATGGCCACATCCGCCATCCTCATCAGTTCGGACACTTTATCCGCATCATCCGGACATCGGCCAAAACCGATGCTGGCGCCGATCTGCACATCGCACTCCTCAATGCGCATCGGTTCAGACAAGCTCCGGACAAGCTTTCCGGAGGCGATAGCCAGCCCGGCCCCATCCGCAGCATTCTCGATGATGATGGCAAACTCGTCCCCGCCAAGACGGCCGATGAAGTCATCATTACGCATCACGTTTTTCAAGCGCCGCGCCACTTCACGCAGCAAGGCGTCTCCAACGGCGTGGCCGTAGGTGTCGTTGACGAATTTGAAATGATCCAGATCGAGGAACATCAGACAACAAGACTTTCCTGATCGCCGGGCTTGATCGACGCTTTGCTGCAAGCGTTCCATGAAAGCGTGCCGGTTGGCCAATCCAGTCAAACTGTCGCAATACGCAATCTGACTAAGCCGTGCATCTCGTTCCCGAATGGCGGCCAACATGGTGTCGAAGGCGCGGGACAAGCCGCCGATCTCGTCCTGGCTATCGCTGACCCGCAAGGGAGGGGAGTAATCCTGATGATCCGTGACATGGCGAGCCAAATCCATCAGATCGGACAAGGGGGTCGTGATGCCGTGCGTAAGGCGTCTCGACAACATGCTGGTAAGCGCGATGCTGATCAGCACCGCGACCAGACTGACCAAGGCGTACAGCAGGAGTCGATCATGAAGCGGCTTCATACTGGTCTCGATCATCAGCCAGCCGACCCTGCTCTCTTTGAGATAGACGCTTCGAGCGACGAGGATTCGATTCCAGCCGAGAATGGTTTGGTCCGTCCGGTTCGGGATTTCCATCCACCGCTCCGGCTCCCCGCCCACCGAAAACCGAGCGAGGGGCGTGCCATCCCGCAAGAGGAGAACCGCCTGGATCACATTCGGCGATGCGCGCAGGGAACTCAGCGTTTCGTCCGCAGACTCACGGTCACCGAAGGCCGTGGCCGCGGCGACGTTCTCGCGGATGATATTTGCCCGAACCTCCGCCTCGCTCCGCATGGAGTCACGTACCGAAAGATATTCGTACCCTATGTTGATACTGATGATCGGAAGCAAGGCCAACAGGACCAACAGGTGGGTGATCAGCTTCAGCTTGGCCGGAATCGGGCGATGCCTGAACCACAACGCCCAGCCGCTCATTCGACAATCACCCTGTTCGCCAAGCGAAGCAGCTTCGAACTCAGCGCCAGATTACGTCCCTTGGCCAGACCCAACTTGATATCGAAAGCCAGCCGCTTACCCTCAGTCACAACCAGCGACACGGCCACGGAGTCGGCCAGCGACGGGTCATCGGTCACCGTCAGTATCGAGGCGTCGCCTAGGCCATCAAGAAGGCGTCGCCCCCGACGGCCTGCATCTTCGCCGAGGAACAGAAGGTGGCACTGCCTCACGGCAACGGCATCTTCGATTTGAAGCGAATGCAGCGGGTGTCCGTTGACCTTCCGGCCCTCAAGCGCCTCAAGCGCATGGAAAACCTCATCACCGCCAAACACGCACACATTGAACGGTTCATCAGAAGCTTCACCACGAGGCGGCCAGTTCGTCAATTGCGCGAAGTTGTAGAGATAGACAGCCTTCATCGCAAATTCAGGCACACGCTGCGCGGCATTTGCCGCCATCGCCAGTGCGGAACTGGCGAATAGCGTCAACGATAAAACTACAGCAGCCACCCTTTTCATTTGAAGGTATAGCCAATCTGGAGCCAGACGTTTCGGCCATCCGCGCCATAGCGCCCCGTACCACCATCATAGTAGGCAAGGTAACCGAGCTCGGCATAACGGGCATTGGCCATATTTCGAACCGAAAGAGAACCGAACCATTTTCCATACTCTCCCGACAAGGTCAGGTCGGCCACGAGACTGCCCGGATCATAGGTTTCCATCCAACCGAGATAACGACCGACGTAACGGACCCCCAAACCGACGCGTAAATTATCACCATAAACCGGAGACCCAAGATTCAACTTGATGACATTCTTGGGCAAGTTGATGATCGTCTGACTGTCTGCCGTGCGGGTATCTTGATGCGCAAAACTGACCTTCAGCCGTGTCCCGTTGTCCCAGAGATGCTCCAGTTCAAGCTCAGCGCCCTTGGCCGACAAAGGTCGGTGGTTCTCGAAGCTCTCGAAGGTCTCTTCGTCCGTCCACCATCCGATGTTGTAGTTATTGAGGTCGTAGTGATAAACAGCCGCGATCATGCGAGTGGACACACCCAGCGATTGCTCCCAGACAAGCTCCGCACTGCGCAGACGCTCTGGCGCCGTGTTGGCGAAGGCGCTCTCTGCGGCCGCGGTCGGCTGCCGGTTGGCCATACCCACTGACCCCTTGAATACCGAACCCGGCCTGGGTGAGTAGATCAGAGCCAGACGGGGGCTGACAGTCGCGGCATGATCGCCCCGACTATCCACCCGCGCACCGAACGTAGCCTGTAGATCATCCGCGAGGGAAAAGTCGTAATAACCGTAGAGACTGACGGTCTGACGGTCCATTTCGAAAACACGCAGGCCATCAATCTCTTGTATCTGCTGGTAATCATCGCGGTATTCCATACCCAGCACGAGCGTATCTCGCTGCGCAAGATTGATCACCAGCTTATTGTCCACACCCCACCAGTCGCCACCGCTACTCTCAGAACTCAAGCTGTAACGATAATGACCGTGGTAGACATGCGTGGTCTGACGGACAGAAGAGCCAAGATCGGCACTGTGCTTCAGGCTAAGAAATCCATTTCGGTCCTCAGCGTCAAAAACGGTATCGTAGGGACTCTTCAAAGCACGGACAAGCCAACCCGTTTCGAGGCTCCATCCTCGATAGGAAGACTTCATGAAGAGACGCCGGTTGCCTTGCCTTTCAAAAAGGGGATTGAAATCCTCCCTGTTTTCCGACGACAAGGTGCGCCCGGATGTTTCCAGAGCAGAAACGGAAAGAAGGAAATCGAGTCCATTTTCGAATCGCTGACCATAACTCACACGCTTTCGCCTCCATCCATGGCTTCCTGATTCCGCGCTGACCGAAACCCCGCCGATATCCCCGCCCTTCTTGGTTACGACATTGATGACCCCAAGGAAGGCGGAATCACCGTAGCTGGTGGATCCCGAGCCTGGAATATATTCGACACGTTCGATCAGTTCGACATCGATCAGTCCATCGTGCTCGAAATAAATCTGCCCCCAGAGATTGTCCGGAGCCAGGTAACCGTCGATCAGAAGACTGATTCGCCCTGCATAATCATTCGGGTTGGCGAAACCTCGACCGGTCAGGAAGCCATAGTCCTCGTCATGCGATACATTCAAACCGCGCATGCTTGAAAGGATGTCGCCCAGGGTCCGGTAACCGAATGTCCTGATGTCCTGTGCCGTGACGACGGACACGGCGGACGGCGCCGCGCTGATTTGCCTGGAAAGCCTCTCCGCGGTGATGACTTCTGTCTGAAGAAGCTGCTCGAAGGGGATATCAACGATCTCGGAAGCGACCTGCATTCCCGCACATACGGGTTGCAGAATCCCAAGGAACAGCACGACTGATGAGATTACTCTTATGATTAGGCACTCCATTCCCGGCAGCCGTCAAAGGCTGCGCGCATCATCAATGCGCAGCGACACGATCGATGCCCCCTGCCCCGAGGCCGAACATCCACGGCCATGTCGCGCTGGCGCCGCTTGCCAAGGTGCGCCACTCCCTGCGGAGCCCCTACCGCGGGCCCGAGCGCGCCGCATTTGCCCAGCGGCGACTGCCTTGAGGATGTTGAGCAAACCACTCAACTTATGACAGGCCCGAGCGTGCCACATTTGCCCAGCGCTTGGAAGTCCCCCTGATGCGCCACAAGGGGAGCGACGCAGCTCATTTACCCGGCCCGCGAGGACGGCGTGGGGAAGTCCGCCCAGAAGGAGGGGCGGCGGCATCCCGCACGGCCCTGCCCTCACGCACCGCATAGACCTTCCGCTCACGCGCTGCGGGTTGCGCTTCTTCGCGGCGTGGCGCGGCGCGGCCTCCACTCGTCGCGCGGGGGGGCGCGGCCCGCCGTGCCGGAGACGTCGGCGCGGCCTTCTTCACCTCCATGCCCACACTCGCCGCCAGCGCATCGGCATCCTCCGAGCTCAGCATCTTCCACTTACCCGGACGCAGCCGCGGCGGGAGGACGATGTCGCCGTACTGGATACGGATCAGTCGGCTGACGGTCAGACCGACTGCCTCGAACATGCGCCGCACCTCACGGTTGCGCCCCTCGCGCAGGGCCACGTGGTACCAGTGGTTCATGCCCGTGCCGCCCGCGTCGTCCACCGACTCGAAGCGCGCCACGCCATCGTCCAGTTCCACACCCTCGGTCAGCTGCTTGCGCATGACCGGGGTCAGTTCACCGAAGATCCGCGCGGCATAGACCCGCAGCAGTTCGCGGGAAGGATGCATCATGCGATTGGCCAGCTCGCCATCGTTGGTGACGACCAGCAGACCGGAGGTATTGAAGTCCAGCCGTCCGACCGTGATCCAGCGCCCGTCACGGATCGGCGGCAGGCTTTCGAACACGGTCGGCCGACCTTCCGGGTCGGAGCGTGTGGTCAGCTCGCCTTCCGGCTTGTGGTAGATCAGTACACGGCGCGTGAAGGTTTCCGCGCGCACGCGCACCGGCTGGCCGCGCACCTCGATGCGATCCGTCGGAGAGACCCGGCTGCCAAGAGTGGCGACCTCACCATTGACCTTGACCTCGCCTGCCGCGATCCATTCCTCGATCGCACGCCGGGAGCCCAGCCCCCAACCCGCGAGCACTTTCTGTAGGCGTTCGCCCTGCATGCTGAAACCCTCGTTTAATGCTCGCATGATACACCTTGGATGACCGCCTCCCGGTGCTATGCTCCCATCCATGTTCAAGGAATCGCCCTCCACACCCAGCCCTGCCGCCCTGGATTGGCTCACCGCGCCCGGCGCCCTGCTCGCGTCTGGACACTGGAACGCCTCCGGATGCGGCAGGCTCGCCCGACGACTGGCCGAAACCGAGCCGCCTGCGGGCGTCTGGCGCCTGGACACCCACGCGGTCGAGCATATGGACACCAGCGGCGCGCTGCTGCTCCTGCATCTGCTCGACCGCCTGCGCGCCGCAGGCGGCGAGGTCACGCTGGACGACCTCCCCGAGCGCCACCGCGAGCTGCTTGATCTGGCCCGCCGCCCCGGCGACCTGACGCCCCCCGCGCCACCCACCCCTCTCAACCCGCTCGAACAAATTGGCGAAGTCACGCTCGGCATCCTCCGCCACTCGCTGGAAACCTTGGCCTTCACCGGTGAAGTCGCCCGCCACGCGGCGCCACTCATACTGCGCCCCTGGCGCCTGCGCTGGGCGAGCGTCATCAACGAGATCGAGGCCGCCGGCGTACTGGCTATCCCGATTGTCGCCCTGCTCGCCTTTCTGATCGGAGTGGTCATTGCCTACCAGGGCGGCGCAACCTTGGATCGTTTCGGAGCCAACATCTTCCTGGCCGACATGGTCGGCGTGATTACCCTGCGTGAAATGGCGCCGATGATTACCGCCATCGTGGTCGCAGGCCGCACAGGCTCAAGCTACGCCGCGCGGATTGGAACCATGCGCGTGACCCAGGAGGTGGACGCCCTGCGCGCCCTGGCCCTGCCGCCGCTGGAGATGCTGGTCATCCCGCGCATTCTGGCGCTGATGATCGCCCTTCCGCTGCTGACCGTATTGGCGGATGTGGCGGGCTTGTTTGGCGGCCTGCTGATCGCCCATCAGATGTTCGGTCTCGATCTGGGCGTGGCGTTCGAACGTCTGGAGCTGCTGAAGAATTCACACCTATGGACCGGCCTTGTCAAAACGCCGGTGTTCGCCGCCATCATCGCCCTGATCGGCTGCCACGAAGGAATGAAGGTCAAGGGCAGTGCTGCCGAAGTCGGTCGCGCCACCACCTCCAGCGTGGTGCAGGCGATTTTCTGGGTGATCGTGGCGGATGCCGTGTTCTCCATCGCCTTCCGGGAGCTGAACCTGTGAGCGCCCCCGGACTGGCCATCGAGGCGCGCGGCATCGTCAACCGCTTTGGCGCGCAGACCATCCATGACGGACTGGACCTGGACGTGCCGCGCGGCAGCGTCGTTGCCCTGGTGGGCGGCAGTGGCACCGGCAAGACTGTCCTGCTCAACAACCTCATCATGCTGACCCGCCCCACCGCCGGAAGCATCCGTCTGCTGGGCGAGGACACCTCCACGCTCGGCTTGCGCGCGCGGGAAGCCCTACAACTCCGGCTTGGCGTCATGTTCCAGATGGGGGCTCTGTTCACCTCCCTCTCGGTGCTGGAAAACGTCTGCCTGCCGCTGGTTGAACACACCGACCTGCCGCGCTCGCTGCGCGAGGAAACCGGCATGCTCAAGATCCGCCTCGCAGGCCTGCCCGCCGACGCCGCTCGCAAGCGTCCAAGCGAACTCTCCGGCGGCATGGTCAAGCGCGCCGCGCTGGCCCGCGCACTGGCGACGGACCCGGAAATCCTGTTTCTCGATGAGCCCACCTCCGGCCTCGACCCGGTCGGCGCGCGCGCCTTCGACGCCCTGGTGCTGGAATTGCGCGAACTGCTAGGCCTGACCGTATTCCAGATCACCCACGACCTGGACTCCATCTGGCACGGTGTGGACAGCGTCGCCTTCCTTGCCCGCCAACGGGTACTGGCGATGGCCCCCGCCGCCGAACTGGCACAGCGCGACGAACCCGAGTTGCGCGCCTATTTCAGTACACGACCAAGCTAGGACATCGTCATGGAAACCCGAGTCGCCTATGCCGCCGTCGGCGCCTTCGTCCTCGCGCTCAGCGCCGCGCTGATCGCGCTGGGGCTGTGGCTGGGGGCCGACGTGCAGACCAGACAATATCAACCCTACCTGTTCCTGACCTCCGAATCCGCCTCCGGCATCAGCCCAGGCAGCGTGGTCAAATACCGCGGCGTGGAAGTCGGGCGCGTGCGCGAGCTCAAACTCGACAATCCCGAGCAAGTCCGCATCCTGTTGGATATCGAACAAGGCACCCCGGTCAAGGCTGACACCCGCGCCTCCATCGCCACCCAGGGCGTCACCGGCCTCGCCTTCATCGAACTCTCCGGCGGCACCCTCGGTGCGGTCGATCTCAAGCCCGGCCCGAACGGCGAGCCCCCGCTCCTCTCGCCCTCACCCTCCCTGCTGAATCGGCTGGATGTGGCGATCAGCCGCAACCTGGAAAACCTCGATCAGATCGCCGCTCAAATCAAGGAACTGCTCAACGAGGACAACCGCGTCGCCCTGTCCACTCTGCTGCGCAATCTCGCCCTGGTAAGCGATACGCTCGCGCAGGAGCGCCACCGGATCGGCGCCGTGCTCACAAATACCGAACGCATGACGCATGCCGGGGCCGACGCGCTCGAACGCCTTCCGTCCGTGATGGGCGAACTGGAAACCACATTGCGAGAGGCACGCACAGCCGCCGCCAGCTTCCGCGAGACCAGCGACGCCCTGCGCGATACCGCGAAATCCACCCGGCAGGATGTGAGCGATCTGCGCCGCAACCTGGAGCCCAACATCGAAGCGCTGGCCAGCCAGATCGACCGCACCGCCGACAACATTGACGCCCTGACCCGCGCCCTGAAGCAGGACCCAGCCCAGCTTGTGCGCGGCGCTCCGGTTTCCCGCCCCGGCCCCGGCGAAGAATGACCCGCGAGGACTAAAGCCATGCCACCCATCCGTCGTCTTGCGCCGTTGCTCGCCCTGAGCGTGCTGACCGGTTGCGCCAACCCGCTCGAACGCCCCGAAGCCCCCGCCGCCTGGCGACTCGCCCCCGGCGCATCCGTCGCCACCTCCACGAGCGAGGCGCTGCCATTCACGCTCCAGGTCGCGCGCATGCAGACCGCCGCCGGACTGGATAGCGAACAGATTGCCTACCGCCGGAGCGCCTACCGGCTCGACTACTACACCCGCAGCCGCTGGGCCTCGCCACCTGCCGACATGCTGGCCGAAAACCTGGCGCGCGCGCTGGAAGATGCGAAGCTCTACCAAGTCGTCCTGGGCCCCGAAACACGCCTTCCCGCCGACTTGCGCCTGTTAACCGAACTGACCGCGCTTGAGCACGTCATCAAGGGCGGCAGCGCCAGTCAGGACAGCGAGGTCAGGCTGGCCCTGCGTATCAAGCTGATCGATACCGATCAAGCCCGCGTGCTCGCTTCCGGCAGCATTGAAGTGAGGCGACCGGCCTTCAGCCAGGATGCGCAAGGCGCTGTCGAAGCCCTCAATGAAGCCGCGCGGGAGGCTTTCGAACGAGTCATCGTGTTCTGCATGCAACACACCCCCGCACCGGGAGGCAGCCACGCGGACTGACTCACCGGCGACAACACTTGTCCCGCACCGTCAACTTAGTTAACGTCCGCCGAGCAGCCCCGGAGGTCAAGCATGAAAGGCATCGTCTTTTCCGAATTCATCGAGATGGTCGAAGAGCGCTTCTCGCCCGAAATCGCCGACCGCATCATCGAAGCCGCCCACCTGCCCTCGGGCGGCGCCTACACGGCCGTCGGCACGTACGACCACGGGGAAATGCTGGCTCTCATCACGGAGCTGGCCCGCGAGACAGGCCTTCCGGCCAGCGATCTGGTGCGCGAGTATGGTCGCCACCTGTTCCACCGCTTCGTCAAACTGTACCCCGGCTTCTTCGAGAACGTGCCAACGGCCTTCGACTTCCTCGACAGCATTGAAAACCACGTTCACCTCGAAGTGCGCAAGCTCTACGAGGATGTGGAGCTGCCCACCTTCGACACACCCGAGCGCGAGGAGCGCCGGATGGTCATGATCTACGAATCGAAACGACCCTTCGCCGCTCTCGCCGAAGGGCTCATCCTGGGCTGCATCGAGCATTACGGCGAACCCATATCCCTGACGCAGAAGGATCTGTCCGAGCCAAGCCTGACCCGTGTCCGCTTCGACCTTGTCCGCAACGCCTGACGACACCTCCGCAAGCCTGTTCGAGCGCCGTCTGCAACGTGAAAGACAGGCGCGCAAACACGCCGAGGCCCTGCTCGAAGACAAAAGCCGCGACCTGTTCAGCGCCAATCAATCCCTGCGCGAACTGGCGCAAAGCCTGGAGGCCCAGGTCGCCCTCCGTACCGAGGAGCTGACCCGGGCGCGCGACGAAGCATTGGCCGCCAACCGCGCCAAGACCGAATTCCTCGCCACCATGAGCCACGAAATCCGCACCCCGCTCAACGGTGTTCTGGGAATGCTGGAGCTCCTTCTGGGCAGCGGTCTGCGTGACGAACAAGCGGAAATGGCGCGCATAGCCCTGAACTCCGCCGAACTGCTGCTGCGCATCATCAACGACATTCTCGATCTCTCGAAGATCGAGGCAGGCAAGCTGGAACTGGAGCACATTCCCTTCGATCCCTCCGAGCTCGTCCGCTCCACGACGCGCGGCCTGGAAGGACTGGCCTCGGACAAGGGACTGCGACTTACTCTCGACATCGACGCAAGCCTGCCCTCGCGCCTGCTGGGCGATCCGACCCGCCTTCAGCAAGTACTCACCAACCTGATCGGCAACGCCATCAAATTCACCGAGCAGGGCGGCATCGAAATTCGACTGACCGCCGCGGACGGCAGCCTGCGCATTGAAGTCGAAGACAGCGGCATCGGCATCCCGGAAGATAGGCTGCACGAACTGTTTCACCCCTTCACCCAGATGGACAGCTCGCACACCCGCCGATTCGGCGGCACAGGCCTAGGGCTGGCAATCTGTCGGCGGCTGGCGGAAGGCATGGGTGGACGGATCGGTGCCCGGAGCGCATCAGGGCGCGGTTCGCTGTTCTGGGTGGAGCTTCCCATGCGCGCCGCCGCCACCCCGCCGCCCCCGCTCGAGAACGAACCGTCGGCGCATGTCCTCACCCACCGGCATGTCCTGCTAGTGGAAGATAACCCCGTCAACCAGATGGTCGCCCGGAAGCTGCTCGAACGGATGGGACTGAGTGTTCGCGTCGCATCGAGCGGCGAAGAGGCCCTCGCGCTCACCGGAGAGGAGCGTTTCGACGCCGTGCTGATGGACTGCCAAATGCCTGGCCTGGACGGACTTGAAACCACGCGACGACTACGCGCCCAAGGCATCGAAAGCCCCATCATCGCATTGACCGCCAACGCCACGGAGGGCGATCGCCAGGCCTGTCTGGCCTGCGGCATGGACGATTTCCTGAGCAAGCCCTTCCGTGCCGACGACCTAGGAATCACCCTGAGCCGCTGGGTGACAGGCCCCGCAAAAACAACGACATGATGCGCGCAGCCGCATGAACGCACAGGCAGGCGACATACGCGAGCCACACCATCCATGCCGACATCGCGCGAAGAGGCGGGAGGCGTCCGTAAATCACATTCAACGCTGGATTGTTGGCCCTTTCAGGGCAAAAATAAGCAGTCTGCCGTCCCGACCGTAACCCTTGCGAGTGCTCCTCCATGCGTCGCGTCCTATCCGTCCTTCTTGGATCCGCCCTGCTGATCGGCGGCCCCGTCCCCGCGCTTGCCTTCGATTTCGACGACCTCGCCCGTCAGGCCGAACAACTGGCCAGAAAGCCCTATGCGGCCGCCGACGTCGTCCTGCCCGAATACCTGACCAAGCTCGATTACGCCCACTACCGCGAGATCCGCTTCCGTCCCGAACTCGCCCTGTGGCGCAAGGAAGGCTTGCCGTTCCAGGTGCAATTCTTCCACCCCGGCCACCACTACACCCGACCGGTGCGCATTCATGTCATCGACCAGGGCAGGAGCCGCAAGCTCGATTTCAAATCGGAAAATTTCGACTACGGCAGCCTGCCATTCACTGGCCGCGTGCCGGACGACATCGGTTTCGCCGGTTTCCGTCTGCATTTCCCGCTGCACGGCAAGGACAGCCAGGACGAAGTCGCATCCTTCCTCGGCGGCACATATTTCCGCGCCCTCGGCCAGGACATGCAGTACGGTCTTTCGGCACGCGGAGTGGCCATCGACACCGCCGAAGCGCGCAACGAGGAATTCCCCGACTTCACCGAATTCTGGCTGGAAAAACCCGCGCCCGGCGCACGCGCCATGACCGTACTGGCCCTGATGGACAGCCCGTCCATGGTCGGCGCCTACCGCTTCATCATTGAACCGGGCCACGAGACCGGCATGCGCGTCGAAGCACGTCTGATCGCACGACAGGACATGAAAGGCCGCAAGCTCGGCTTGGCGCCGCTGACCAGCATGTTCCTGCACGGCGAGGCCACCGGAAACACCTTCGGCGACTATCGCCCGGAGGAGCATGATTCAGACGGGCTGCTGATTCATGCCGCCAGCGGCGAATGGCTCTGGCGTCCGCTGGAAAATGCCCCGCAGATGCGAATCAACCGTTTCATCGCCGACCGTCCGCGCGGCTTCGGCCTGCTCCAGCGGGATCGCGCCTTCGATCACTACCAGGATCTGGAATGGCGCTACCAGGACCGCCCAAGCCTCTGGATCGAACCCGAGGGCGACTGGGGCTCCGGAGGTGTCGAGCTTGTGCGTCTGCCGAGCGACAACAGCACGCTCGACAACATTGTCGCCTACTGGGCGCCGCAGGCCGTGCCACAACCCGGTCAGATCATGACTGTGCGCTACCGCATGCGCTGGCTCAAGGACGACGCATCCCTGTTCGGCGGCGCGCGCGTCATTTCCACCCGGCTGTCCACCTCCAACACCGAGCGTCTGCCGGAAAACCAGGGCGTGGTGCGCTACGTGATCGACTTCGTCGGCGGCGCGCTGGGCCGCCTGCGCCAACCCGGCGAAGTGCAGGCCGTCAGCAGCCTGCAAGGCGCGGGCCGTATCCGTGCCCAGCGGCTGGAGCCCAATCCTCATACCGGCGGCTGGCGGCTGACCCTGTTCGTCGAGCCTCCACGTGAGGGTACAGCGGAATTGCGCGCCTTCCTCAAGCGCGGAGAGGAGGTTCTGGGCGAAACATGGAGCGCCGCCTACCCGCCTTGATCGGCGACACCCCGCGCAATGCCAGCCCTTGCTAGAATGACCCGAAGTTCTAACGACCGCCATCAAGGAGATGGTCAACGTGCCCCAGAATCTCCTGCAATCCCCCTCAGACGCCTGGACCGAGGCCGAGCAGCGGATCGATCGTTATCTGCGTGCTATCCGCGTCATTGACCCGGCGCGCCGGGAAATGGTGGAAGCCATGATGGAACGCGCCCGCGCTCACGAAGATGAACTGCCGCTGGTCGCGGCCATGCGTGAGCTGCATAACTTCCTCAATCGCCAGGTCACGCAGACCCAGGGACTCATCCCGGCGAACGCCATGACCGGCTCCGCCGCTTGGCGCGTCGCGGTCTGGCGCCACTCCAACTGCACCGAATGCACGTGGCGCGCGGTCCCGACAGGCGCGCTCCAGCTCTCGCATGAGGGTCAGCAATTCCAGTGGCGCGGCGGCGCGGCCATGCCTGCCGTCCGGCGCGCCGTGGTCACTCCGGCGGAAATCCGCCCGGCCCCGGAAGGTCTGCTGTCCCGCTTGCTCGGCCTTAACGAAGAATCATCGGAATCGTAATGCGCATCCGCTCCAAGGACATCGAAACCCTCGCCGGAGATCGTCGGCTGGCCCTGGCCTTCATGGTCATCATCCCCACCCTGGCGGGGATGTGGATGCTGGGCTCCACCCTGCCCTACGGTGGTCGCCACTTGCTGGAGATCCTTCTGCTCGGCCTGTTCGGCATTCTCTTCGCCTGGCTCTGGATAGGCCTGTGGACAGCCCTGATCGGCTTCTGGCTAAGCCTGACCGGGCGCGACTGGCTCAAAATCAGCTCCCTCAACGCACGCACCGACGGCAAACCCACGCCGCTGACCTCCACCGCTGTGGTGATGCCCATCTGCAACGAGGACGCGGACGAGGTCTTCGCTCGCATCCGCGCCACCTATCTTTCACTGCGCGAAACCGGTCAGCTTGAGCACTTCCGTTTCTACATCCTGTCCGACTCCAGCCAACCGGAAAAATGGGTGGCCGAGGAGTTGGCCTGGGCGCGCCTGTGCCGCGAGGTGGATGGGTTCGAGAAGATTTTCTACCGCCGTCGCAAGTACCGAGTAAAGAAAAAGAGCGGAAATATCATCGACTTCCTGCGCCGCTGGGGCAAACAGCATGAATACATGATCGTGCTGGACGCGGACAGCGTGATGGGCGGCCAGACCCTGGTGCATATGGTGCAGGCCATGGAGCGCAACCTGCACGTCGGCATCATCCAGACCCTGCCGTTCTCGCAGGGCATGGACACGCTCTACGCCCGCATCCAGCAGTTCGCCGGACGGCTCTACTCGCCCATGTTCGCCTCGGGCCTCGCCTGGTGGTGGCTGGGCAACGGCCAGTACTGGGGGCATAACGTCATCATTCGCATCGCCCCGTTCATGAGCCACTGCAACCTGCCACGCATGCCGGGCATCAAGCCGTTCGGCGGCGAAATCCTCAGCCATGACTTCGTCGAGGCCGCGCTGATGAACCGCGCGGGCTACGAGGTCTGGGTCGCCTACGACCTTGGCGGGAGCTGGGAAGAGTACCCGCCCAGCCTGACCGACGACCTCAAGCGCGACCGCCGCTGGTGCCAAGGCAACCTTCAGCACGCCGGGGTCATGATCGCCGAGGGCCTGCCGCCGATGCAGCGCTTCCTGCTCATCAACGGCATCATGAGCTACGCGGGTTCCCTGCTCTGGTTCGGCCTGCTGATCCTCACCACCGCGCTGGCCTGGATCGCCCCCGACGAGGCCAAGGTGGACGTGGACACCGCGCTGCGCCTGTTCTACATCACCCTCGGCCTGCTCTTCCTGCCC
The DNA here is from genome assembly GCA_040756355.1 of Pseudomonadota bacterium. Classification (GTDB taxonomy): domain Bacteria; phylum Pseudomonadota; class Gammaproteobacteria; order Halothiobacillales; family Halothiobacillaceae; genus Thiofaba. Next base: position 48,895 of record JBFLZK010000022.1, read on the forward strand.
AAGATTCTCAGTCTCGTGACCACCCTGCGCGACCCACAACGCGCGGCGCAATTTGGCGGGCGTCTGGGCGTGAGCGCCAGCGTGCTGCTGGAAACCCTGCTTTCCGCCCTCTCCGCACCCGTGCGCATGGTTTTTCACAGCCGCTTCATCATCCTCACCCTAATGAACAAGACCGTCGCCTGGGGCACCCAGCAGCGCGGCGAATTCGTCATGAGTTGGGGCGAGGCGGCACGCAACTACGGCCCGACAACCCTGCTTGGTCTCGCCTGGGGCGTGATCGCCTGGTATGCCAGCCCGGTCTTCTTCGCCTGGCTATCCCCGGTGCTGGCGGGCCTGACGCTGTCCATCCCGCTCGCGCGTCTCACCAGCCTGGGCGCGCTTGGCCGCAGCGCGCGCGAGGCGCGCCTGTTTGTCACGCCGGAAGAGGTCAACGCCCCGGCGGAGCTGGCCGAATACCGCAAGGGCCTGGAACTCTACACCGCCGAACGCGAGCGCCTGGGCGATGTGGACGGCTTCGTGCTGGCCGTGGTGGAACCGACCGCCAATGCGATCCACAGCGCCTTCCTGAGGCCACGCCGCAACTTGCCGGACAGTGTGCGCCTGCGGCGCGCCTGGATGCTGGACAAGGCCCTGCACGAAGGCCCTGCCGCGCTGACCCAGGCCGAGCGGGCCGAACTGCTGAACGATCTGGATGCCATGCACACCCTGCATCAACGGGTCTGGTCACTACCAGATATCGCCTTCCGCAAATACTGGCCGGTCCCCGGCATCAACGCCTGAGCATGTCATGACCAGCCCGACCGGTTCGTCCGCAACGAATCGAGGATCGTCCTCCCGCGAACCCGCAGGGCGCGGACCGGAAAGGGTGCGCAGCGCGGACTCCGCCCGCTGGCCCGTCGCCACCGCCCTGCGCGAGAGCCTGCGCGGCTATGGCCGCGGCGACCTGCGCGCCGATATGCTGGCCGGACTCACGCTCGGGCTGCTCGCCCTGCCGCTGGCCATGGCGCTCGCCATCGCCATCGACGTACCGCCCCAGCACGGCCTGTACACCGCCATCATCGGCGGCGCGCTGATCGCTCTCACCGGCGGTTCGCGCTTCAACATATCCGGCCCGACCGCAGCCTTCATTGTCCTGCTCATCCCCATTGTCAGTCAGTTTGGGCTCGGCGGACTGCTGCTCACCACGCTTCTGACCGGCGTGATCCTGGTCGCCATGGGAGTGCTGCGCCTGGGGAGACTGATTCAGTACATTCCCTATCCCGTGGTGCTTGGCTTCACCTCCGGCATCGCCGTGGTGATCGCCTTCCTGCAAATCAAGGATCTGCTCGGACTCACCGTCACTGACATGCCCGAGCATTTCATCGACCGCCTGCAAGCACTGATCGCGGCCATGCCCAGCGCGCACTGGCCAGACATATTCACTGGCGCGCTCACCCTCGCCATCCTGATCGGATGGGACCGCCTGCGCACCGGCATCCCCCGCCAACTCGCCGCCCTGGTGATCGGCGCCCTGGCCGCCGTCCTGCTGCATGCACTCTGGCCGTCCTTCGACCCGTACACCCTGGGCAACCGCTTCACCTGGGACATGCACGGCGAAAGCGGGCCCGGAATTCCACCCTTCGCACCGCAAATCGTCATGCCCTGGACCCTGCCGGACGCGCACGGTCAACCGATCGGCCTGTCCTGGACCCTGCTGCGCGAGTTGTTGGTCCCCGCCCTGACCCTGGCCATGCTGGCGGCTATCGAATCCCTGCTATGCGCGGTGGTGGCGGATGGCATGAGCCGCACACGTCATGATCCGAATGCCGAACTGGTCGGCCAGGGCATCGGCAACCTTGCCGTGCCCTTTTTTGGCGGCATCACCGCCACCGCCGCCATCGCACGCACCGCCACCAATGTCCGCGCCGGGGCCCGCTCTCCGCTGGCTGCCGTATTCCATGCCTTGGTCATCCTGCTGGCCGTGGTCATCTTTGCGCCCTGGCTCGCGCACGTACCCATGGCCACGCTGGCCGCCATTCTGGTCATGACCGCCTGGAATCTGAGCGAGGCTCCTCATTTCATCCACATGGTCCGGGTCGCGCCACGCGCCGATGTCGCCGTACTGTTGACCTGTTTCGGCCTGACCATCTTCGTCGACATGGTGGCAGCGGTCGGCGTAGGCATGGTGCTGGCCGCCTTCATCTTCATGCACCAGATGGCGGAGCTGACCGGCGCGCGCGAGCGTGGCCGCGACGAACCCATGCCGTTCGAACTGCCCGAGTGGGCCGTATTCTATGAATTCAACGGCCCCCTGTTCTTCGGCGCCGCGGAACAGGCCTTCGCTGCGCTGGACCGCGCCGCGCGCGAGCATCCGGACATCGGCGTCATCATCATCGATTTCAGCCGCGTGCCCGCGCTGGACATGAGCGGCATCCACGCCCTACAGTCCGCCCTTGAGCGTCTGCGCGAAAAACGCATCGGCGTGGTACTCAGCGGCATGCACTCGGCTGTCTACCGCCCCTTGCGCAAGGCGGGCCTGGAGGATATCCCCGGCCATTTCGCATTCGCCACCGACCCGACGCAAACCGCCCTGGCCGCCGCGAACATGCGTCGGCTCCAACGCGAGGAGATGCCCTGATGGAACTGATCCTGATTCGCCATGCCCCCGCCGGAGATCGCGCCGAATGGGCTCTGACCGGACGTCCGGACGAAGAGCGTCCGCTCACCGACGAAGGCGCACGCCGCATGCGCAAGGGCGCGAAGGGACTGCGCCGCGTGCTCGAAACCCCGGACAGTCTGTTCACCAGCCCGCTGCTGCGTGCGCGTCAAACCGCCGAGATCATCTGTGAGGTTTACTCCGACATGGAGCCCGAAGTGGCTCCCGGCCTCGAACCGGAAGCCGCTCCGGTGGACACCCTGGCCTGGCTGGCCGAGCGCCGCAGGGGCGAACGAATCGCCCTGATTGGCCATGAACCGCATCTTTCCAGATTGCTGGCCCTACTCATCCACGGCGACGACACGCTCGAAACCCTGACCTTTCGCAAGGGCGGCGTCGCGGTGCTGGATATGGAGCATCCCGCACCGGCCAACGCACGCCTGATCGCCCTGCTGCCTCCGCGTGTCCTGCGTGCACTGGGCTGATCGTTCGACAAATCCTGCTGCATCGGGCGCTATAATGCCCGCCGCCTCCACCCGGCCGGAATTCACGCATGTCAGCACAAGGCACTTTGCTCGCCGCCATTGATCTTGGCTCCAACAGTTTTCATATGGTGGTGATGCGCCTGTTTGACGGGCAACTTCAGGTTCTCGACCGGATCAAGGAAATGGTGCGCCTGGGCGGCGGACTGGACGATGACGACAACCTCAGCCAGGAGGCGGCCGAACGCGCGCTGGACTGCCTCGCCCGTTTCGGCCAGCGGCTCAGCGACATGCCGCGCGGCAGCGTCCGCGCGGTCGGCACCAACACCCTGCGCCGGGCGAAGAACTCCGCCGAATTTCTCAAACGGGCCGAGCAAGCCCTCGGCCATCCCATCGAGATCATCGGCGGGCGCGAAGAAGCCCGCCTGATCTATCTGGGCGTTGCGCATACGGACCTTGAAACCGACGAGAAACGCCTGGTCGTGGACATCGGCGGTGGCAGCACAGAAGTGATCGTAGGCCAGGGCCTCGCTCCGGAATTCATGGAAAGCATGCCGCTCGGCTGCGTCAGCATGACACGCCGTTTCCTCGCCGACGGGACATACACGCGCGAAACGCTCAAACGCGCCGAAAGTGAAGCCCGTCTGGAAACCAGACCCTATGAATACGCCTTCCGCCACCACCGCTGGCAACGCGCGGTGGGCTCCTCCGGCTCGGCCAAGGCGCTTGCCGCCGTCTGCGAGGCGAACGGCTGGTGTGAGCCCGGACAATTGACTTCCGACGGGTTAAACCGCATTCGCAAGGCTCTGCTCAAATCAGGCAGCATTGAACGCCTGGACATTCCAGGCCTGACCGAGGAGCGCCGCCCCGTGTTCGCGGGCGGGTACGTGGTCATGCAGGCCGTTTTCGACGCCTTCGACATCAAGACCATGTTCATTTCCGAAGGCGCGCTGCGCGAAGGCTTGATCTTCGACCGCGTAGGACGCATGCACGGCGCTAATGTACGCCACGCAACACTGGAGCGCCTGCAACGACTTTTTCAAGTGGATCGCTCCCACGCCCAGCGCGTCGCGGAAACCGCCCAGAACCTGTTCGACCAAGTCGCCCGCGACTGGCGACTGAGCGAGGAAGATGGAAAAGCCCTGCGCAAAGCCGCCCTGCTGCACGAAATTGGCCTGATGGTGGCGCATACCTCTTATCACGAGCACGCGGCTTACATCCTTCAGCATGCGGACATGCCTGGATTCAGCCTACAAGAGCAGGACCGGCTGGCCGCCATCGTTCTCGCGCACCGGCGCAAACTCAAAAAAAGCTGGCTCAACGAACAGGCGCCGGAGCAACGTGACGCTAATCTGCGACTGGTCGCCCTGCTACGCATCGCCATCACGCTGCACCGTTCTCGTTCGCCACGCGGCAGCATCCCACCGCTGCGGATCACGGCAGGAGATGACAGCCTGCAATTTGGCTTTCCGCCGGACTGGCTTGAGCGTCACCCGCTGACACAATCCGATCTTGAGCGCGAGGCTGAATACCTTTGTCCCCACCTCAAGCTGGACTTCGTCCAGGATGGGTGCGAGTAGGACGGTCTGCAGAAGGTTGCGAGGGCTTTCTCGGGGCGTTGAAACAGAGCGACTGGCTAGCCGGTCGCTCGCTGTGCCGGTAAAGACCAAAAGCCCCCCACAAGGGGGAGGGGCCAGGAAGAAGCGTAAGACTGGCTTGAATCCGGGCAGGGCGGCGACTCAGCTCGACTGCGCGAGCCGCTCCAGCAAAATCAACTGGGCCGAGCGCACAGGCTCCCCCGCACCGGCGTGGGCACGCAGGTACTCACCATCCGCTTGAAGCTCCCAGGCTCCGCTGTTGTCTGCGAAGGCCAGCTCGAAGACTTCTTCGTTGATCCGCGCCCGCAGCGACTTCTCGTCGATCGGGAAACAGGTTTCCACACGCGAGTACAGATTACGCGGCATCCAGTCGGCGCTGGAGACGAATACCTCCTCACCTCCATCATTGTGGAAACTGAATACCCGTGCATGCTCCAGAAAGCGCCCCATAACCGAACGCACACGGATATTCTCCGACATGCCCGGCACTCCCGGACGCAGACAGCAGATGCCGCGAATCACAAGCTCAATCCTCACGCCAGCCTGGGAAGCCTCGTAAAGGGCGTGGATGATGCTTGGATCGATCAGCGCATTCATCTTTGCGCGGATCAAGGCAGGCTTGCCGGCACGGGCATGCTCGGCCTCGCGCCGGATTCGCTCGATCATGCCCTCACGCAGGGTGAACGGAGACTGGAGCAGCTTCTTGAGCCGAATGCCACGCGACAGGCCGGTGAGCTGGACGAACAGTTTGTGAACGTCTTCACCGATCTGTTTATCGTCGGTCAACATGCCGTAATCGGTGTAGGCGCGAGCGGTGCCCGCGTGGTAGTTGCCAGAGCCAAGGTGGACGAAGCGCTTGAGTTCATCGCCCTCGCGACGCACCACCAGGGTCATCTTGGCGTGCGTCTTGTAACCGATGATGCCATAGGAAACATAGGCGCCCGCCTTTTGCAGGCGAGTCGCCATGTTGATGTTGGCGGCCTCGTCAAAGCGAGCGCGCAATTCGATGACGGCGGTCACTTCCTTGCCAGCGCGCGCGGCCTGCTCCAACGCATCGACGATGGCGGAATTGCTGCCGGTACGATAGAGCGTCTGCTTGATTGCCACCACCTTCGGATCCTGAGCCGCCTGGCGGATGAAATCCACCACGGGATTGAAGGATTGGAAAGGGTGATGCATCAGGATTCGGCGATGCTTGGCAATGGCGTCGAAGATGCTCTCGAAACCATGCAATTCGCGCGGCACACCAGGAATGAACGGCTTGAACTTGAGATCCGGGCGATCAACCAGATCGAGTACCGCCGTCAGACGGTTCAGGTTTACCGGCCCGTGCACCTTGAACATGTCACGGCGCGTCAGGTTGAACTGTTCAAGCAGGTAATCGGCCACCTCGTCCGGACAGTTATCGGCCACCTCCAGACGCACCGCATCGCCATAGTTGCGTTGCAGCAGCTCACCCTGAAGCACCTCCAGAAGGTCCTCGTCGACATCCACGTCAACCAGCAGGTCACTATTGCGCGTAACGCGGAACTGGTAACAACCGGTCACCTTCATGCCGGGGAACAGGTCATCCACATGAGCGTGGATCATTGAGCTGAGAAACACGAAATCATTGGGGCCCTGACCGGCGGGTTCAGGCATGCGCACCACGCGCGGCAGGCTACGCGGGGCCTGGACAACAGCCATCTGCCCCTCGCGCCCGAAATCGTCCTCGCCTTCCAGGGTCACGACAAAATTCAGGCTTTTGTTGAGTACTCGCGGGAAAGGATGGGCAGGATCCAGGCCAAGCGGCGTCAATACAGGCGCCAGCTCATGCTGGAAATAGGCGCGCACCCACTCCGCCTGCGGCTTGGTCCAGTGAGTCCGGCGCGCGAAACGAATCCCTTCATCGCGCATGGCGGGAATGATCACGTCGTTCAGTACACGATACTGGTCCGCAACCAGAAGATGGGCTTCGTGATACACGCGCTCAAGCTGCTCGGCAGGCGTCATGCCACATTCACCCGCGCCAAAAACCCCCGCGCGAACCTGCTGGATCAGGCTTGCGACCCGCACCTCGAAGGCCTCATCAAGATTGCTGGAAGAAATGCAAAGGAAACGTAGCCGCTCCAGCAGAGGCATGCTCCCGTCCATGGCCAGCTCCAGGACCCGGCGATTGAATTTCAACAGACTCAACTCGCGGTTGATCATCGGGGCGTTCGTGTTTTCCATGCTGGGTTCCTGGACGGTTTCGCGCGTCATGTTTCTGCAAAAAAAATATGTTTAGAATGAAAGTTGTTCGAAAAAACTGTCGCCCGAAGCGCGGTTAACAGTTATTTTGAAATTCCGTTCACCGTAGCCATTTCGCGCGACATTTTCAATCACGCCCATCAGGAGATTCCATGGACATGCAAACCCCGCACATCGCCAGTTCTTACGACACCGAACTCCAACAGGCTCGCGGCATGGTCATGAGCATGGGCGGCCTGGTTGAACAGCAGATCGACAATGCGCTGCGCGCCCTGTTCGAGCACAATCTGGAACTCGGTCAGGCCGCTGCTGCCAGCGACTTCAAGGTCAACGAATATGAAGTCCGCATCGACGAGCTGGTGGTCGAAACCATCGCGCGCCGCCAGCCCACCGCCAATGATCTTCGCTTCCTGTTCACCGTCATCAAGATCATCACCGATCTTGAGCGCATCGGCGACAAGGCCGAGAAGATCGGGCGTCTTTCCCTAACCTTGGCGCCTGTGCTCGAAAGCCACACCTTTGCCGTTGACATGCGCGCCATGGGCGGGCGCGTCCAGAAGATGCTGCACGAAGCCCTTGATGCATTCGCCCGCCTGGATGCCGAGACCGCCCTGCGCGTTACCGGCGAGGACCTTGAAGTCAACGCAGCTTACCGCAAGGTCTTTACCGAACTCATGACCCACATGAGCAACAACCCCAACACGCTGGACGTCAGCATGGACATCCTGTGGTGCCTGCGCGCCCTTGAGCGCGTCGGCGACCATGTCACCAACATCTGTGAATACGTCATCTTCCTGGTCAAGGGCAAAGACGTTCGCCACCTGACCCATGAAGCCATGCTGCGCGAAGTCACCGGCAACTGACTGATCCAAGCGTAAAGGCGCGCAGGCGCCGGATCGACTCTTCACAAGGGGGCCTGACGGGCCCCTTTCTCATGCCCCTTCCCCCCTTCTGCCAACGGAGTCAGGCAAGGAGCCGTTCGCGGCAATGATGCGCGGGTTTTCGCATTGAACGCACCTCGCAAAAGAAAGCCCAAAAACAAAAGGGGCCGAAGCCCCTTTTCATTCCGTAAACAGAGAAGATATCAGCCGAAACGGCCGGTAATATAATCCTCAGTTTCCTTCTTGCCCGGCTTGGTAAAGATAATATTGGTGTGATCAAACTCCACCATCTTGCCAAGATACATGAAGGCGGTGTAATCGGACACGCGGGCAGCCTGCTGCATATTGTGGGTCACGATGACCACGGTGAACTCTTCCTTCAGCTCGTGGATCAGCTCTTCGACCTTAAGGGTGGAAATCGGGTCCAGCGCGGAGGTCGGCTCATCGAACAGCATGACTTCCGGCTTGACCGCGATGCTGCGGGCGATGCAAAGACGCTGCTGCTGACCGCCGGACAGAGCCGTACCGGCCTGCTTGAGCTTGTCCTTTACCTCGTCCCAGATTGCAGCCTTGCGCAGCGCCCACTCAACACGATCGTCCAGATCAGCCTTGGAGAGCTTTTCGTAAAGCTTCACACCAAAGGCGATGTTGTCATAGATCGACATCGGGAACGGGGTCGGCTTCTGGAACACCATGCCGATCTTGGCTCGCAGCATGTTGACGTCCACGCCCTTACCGATCAGGTTCTGACCGTCCATCAGAATCTCACCCTCGGCGCGCTGGCCCGGGTAGAGGTCGTAGATTCGGTTGAGGGTACGCAGCAAGGTGGACTTGCCGCAACCGGACGGACCGATCATTGCCGTCACCTGACGTGCCGGAAAGCTTACGTTGATGTCGTAAAGGCCCTGGAACTTGCCATAGAAGAAGTTCAGGTTGCGCAGGATCAGTTTGCCATTTTCGACATGGCGTACACCATTAACCTTGGCCGTCATCTCATGGCCATGTTGCAGGGTGTTGGTAACGGCCGAGGCCATGTTGAAACTGACGTTCTGGCCTTGCGGTGCAGCCATGGTGCTCATGCTCGGATTCTCCGTGCTCATCTTTAGTGACCCTTACTTGTAGCCACGCAGCAAGCTGCGCGCCAGGATGTTCATGCCGAGGACCAGGACGGTGATCAGCAGGGCTGCGGCCCATGCCAGTTCACGCCAATCGTCATACGGGCTCATGGCGAACTGGAAGATGACAACCGGAAGGTTGGCGATCGGCTCGTTCATGTTGGTGGTCCAGAACTGGTTGTTCAGCGCGGTGAACAGAAGCGGCGCGGTCTCACCCGTGATACGCGCGACAGCCAGCACCACGCCAGTCACCATACCCGCGATGGCCGCCTTGTAGACCACCTGCATGATGACCATCCATTGCGGAGCGCCAAGGGCTGCAGCGGCTTCGCGCATGGTGGTCGGCACCAGATTCAACATGTTTTCAGTCGTTCGCAGCACAACCGGCACGACGATAATGGCCAGTGCAACGGCACCCGCCCAACCGGAGAAATGCCCCTGTGGCGCGACGATCATGGCATAGACGAACACACCGATGATGATCGAGGGCGCGGAAAGCAGGATGTCGTTGATGGTGCGAACCACCTCGGCAAACATGCTGCTCTTGCCATATTCGGCAAGATAGGTGCCCGCCATGATGCCGATCGGAGTGCCTATGACAACCGCCGCGACGGTCAGCATCAGACTACCGACCAAGGCGTTGGCCAGACCGCCCGCGCTACCGGGCGGCGGCGTCATTTCGGTAAACAGGGTCCAGTTGATCGCGCCAACGCCCTTGGCCACCAGCACGATCAGAATCCAGGCGAGGAAGAAGATCCCGACGATAGTCGTCAGAACCGACACGGTCATGTTGAAGCGATTGACAAGCTTCCGGCGTGCGTACAGGTTCATGTTTCGGCGCCTCAGGTCTTGCTGCCTTCCTGAGTGGCCGCCAAGCGCATCAGCATGAGCTTGGAGAGCATCAGGACAACAAAGGTGATGATGAAGAGGATCAGACCCATGGCGATCAACGAATCCATTTGCAAGCCATCGGCCTCGTTGAATTCGTTGGCCAGCTTGGCGGCGATGGTGCTGCCCGGCTCCAGCAGGCTTACGCCGAGCTGGCTGGCATTGCCGATGATGAACGTGACCGCCATGGTTTCACCGATGGCGCGCCCCAAACCCAGCATGACACCGCCGACCACACCGGTCTTGGTGTAGGGCAGGACTACGTTCCAGACCACCTCCCAGGTCGTCGCGCCAATGCCGTAGGCGGACTCCTTCAGGACGCCCGGCACGATCTCGAATACGTCGCGCATGACCGAGGCCATGAACGGAACGATCATGATCGCCAGCACGATACCCGCGGTGAGAACGCTTACGCCGCTCGCACCGCCGATCAGCGGCATCTGGAACAAAGCCCCGATGAGCGGCAGGGTTCCCAAGGTCGAAACCAGCAAGGGCTGCACGTGCGCGGCGAACCAGGGCGCGAAGAAGAACAGCCCCCACATGCCGTAAATGATGGAAGGAACCGCCGCCAGCAACTCAATGGCGGTCCCCACCGGACGTTTCAGCCACTGGGGCGCCATTTCGGTGATGAAAATGGCGATGCCGAAAGACAGCGGCAGGCCGATTAGCATGGCGATGGCCGCCGCGACCAGCGTGCCGACCAACGCCGACCACGCGCCATAGACTTCGTTGACCGGGTCCCATTCATCGTTGGTGATAAACCCGAAGCCAAAGGCCTCGAAGGCCGGGATGGAGCCCTTGATCAACATGAAAATGATGCCCGCGAGCACGAGCAGCACCACGAAAGCAAAGAATAGGGCAAGCCATTTGAAAACGACGTCGCCCAGCGCGAACCCGCGTGATGAACGATTGATATGCATGGTTGCATTGCCCTCGCCGAGGGCGCTTTCAAGGGTGTTGGACATTACTCGCCAGCCTCAGAAATGATGAGGGGTTCGATGAACGTGCATGAACCCCAGGGCGCGCCCATCCTTGGGCGCGTTATTCTACTTCCTTACTTGGCGATCGCGGCTACGCCGTCGCACTTGATTTCTTCAGCCCAAGTGGCCTTGATCTGCTTGACAACGTTTTCCGGCATCGGCACGTATTCCAGGTCCAGGGCCATCTTGGAGCCATTCTTGAAGGACCAGTCGAAGAACTTCAGAGCGGCTTCGGTAGCGGCGCAGTTGTCCGGCTCCTTGTACACCAGGATGAAGCTTGCACCAGTGATCGGCCAGGCCTGCGCACCAGCCTGCTCGGTCAGGACAACGCCGAAGCCCGGCTTGGATTTCCAGTCGGCGTTGGCGGCAGCGGCGGCGAAAGTGTCGCCGTCCGGCTGTACATACTGGCCTTCCTTGTTCTTAAGGGAGACGTGGGACAGCTTGTTCTGCTTGGCGTAGGCATACTCGACGTAGCCGATGGCGCCGTCGATCTGCTTCACGTAGGAGGCAACACCTTCGTTACCCTTGCCGCCCATGCCGACCGGCCACTTGACGGCCTTGCCAGCGCCAACCTTTTCCTTCCACTCCGGGCTGATCTTGGCCAGGTAGTCGGTGAACAGCGCAGTGGTGCCGGAACCGTCGGAACGACGAACTACGGAGATCAGCTTCTCCGGCAGGTTCATGCCCGGGTTCAGAGCGGCGATCTTGGCATCGTTCCACTTGGTGATGTTACCCAGGAAGATGTCAGCCAGCACGGCTTGGTCGAGTTTCATCTTGCCCGGCTCTACACCGGCGACGTTCACGACCGGCACAACGCCGCCCATGATGGCCGGGAACTGGACCAGACCGATGTCCTCAAGCTCTTCGCCCTTCATGGGATCATCGGAAGCGCCAAATTCAACGGTCTTGGCCTTGATTTGCTTGACGCCGCCGCCGGAACCGATGGACTGATAGTTCAGCTTGACGCCAGAGACCTTGTTGTAGCCTTCAGCCCACTTGGAGTAGATCGGGTACGGGAAGGTCGCGCCTGCACCGTTGATGGTGGTGACATCGGCGGCTTGAACGGCGCCAGCAGCCATCATGGCGCCAGCAAGCAGGGTCATACGGAAACGCATCATTCGTTTGTCCTCGTTGGGTTTAAGCCTTGGACCGGGCACATGCCCGCCCCGATCAAAATGCCTTTACGGGCATAGACATTGACCATGGTCGTTTCATCTGATGTCTTGTACGTGACAAGAAAATGAAGGTTTTATGACGTACTTAGCAGGCCACCGACAGCAAGCTCGCGCGGGAAAATGCAGCGAAACACGCTGCCTTGTCCCAATACGCTCTCCACTTCCAAGCGCCCCTTGTGCCGCAGCAAAACGTGTTTGACAATGGCAAGACCAAGCCCCGTGCCTCCGCGCGAGCGCGAGCGTCCGACATCGACGCGGTAAAAACGCTCGGTCAGACGCGGGATGTGCTGGGGCGCAATCCCAATGCCGGTATCCTGTACTTCGAACACCAGCCCAGGTTCGTCCAGACGCCAACGAAGGGTAATGGTGCCGCCCGCCGGGGTGTACTTGACCGCGTTGAAAACCAGGTTGGAAAAGAGACTATCCAGCTCACGCGGCATACCTCGCATACGCAGCGAGGGATCGACATCGCGCAACAGGCGGTGCTGTTCTCCGCCGCTGACCTGCTCGGCGACCTCGGCTATGGTTTCGAGCATGGCCGATACGGAAACCTCTTCGAACTGATCCATGCTGGGCGAGGTGGTTTCCAGACGCGAAAGCAGCAGCAGGTCCTCGACAATACGGCGCATCCGCTCGGACTGCTGGTGCATGTGCTGAAAGATACGCTGAAGATCCTCGGAAAGATCGTCGCCGGTGTCCCTCAGCGTTTCGATGTAGCCCGCGAGAACCGTGAGCGGCGTGCGCAGCTCATGCGAGACATTGGCCACGAAGTCCTGTCGCATGGCCTGCAAACGCTGCAAGCGGGTCACATCGCGGGCGATAAGAAGCCGACGACCCTGGCCATAGGGCGAAACATGAACGTTCAGAGTCTGCCCGGGGTCCTCACTGGCCGGGACCTCGACATCCCTGGACCAGTCAGCCGCCTGAAGATATGCAATGAAATCGGGCTGGCGGATCAGGTGGTCGATGGGTAACCCGACATCCCTCTGACGCAGCCCGAGCTGCTGTCTGGCGGGAGGATTGAAGCCGAGAATGCGGTTATCCTGATCGAGCGCGACCACGGCGTCCGGCAAGGCATCAGCCGCGCGGCGATACTCGCGGATCAGGCGCAGCCAGCGCCGGTTGCGGCGTCTCTGAGCCGCGCGGTGGCGGCGCAGCTTTTCACCCAGATCAGCCAGCCAGCCCGCCGCCGACTGACTGGGCGGCGAGGATTCCGGACGCTCCAGCCACTGCGCGAGACGGGCCACAACCCAGAGCAAACGCAGGATCACCAGGGCGAGCCCCATCGCCAGACCCGCCCACATGTGCCCGAACAGCAGTCCGAACAGCAGCCCCGCCACGGCCAGCGCCGCAAGCAGAAGGACCTCCGCGCGCAGGCCGTTCGTCATCAAACGCGACTTGAGAAGCGATAACCCGCGCCGCGCACGGTCTGGATCATGGCGTCATGCCCGCTGGGCGCGAGGGCCTTGCGCAAGCGCAGGATGTGGACATCGACAGTGCGCTCCTCAACGAAGCTGTTGCGCCCCCAGACGCGATCAAGCAACTGACCGCGGCTGTAGACGCGCTCCGGGTGCGTCATAAAAAACTCAAGCAGACGGAACTCCGTGGGCCCCATCTCGACCGGCTGGGCTTGCGCCATCACGCGGTGCCCACCGGCGTCCAGCTCCAGGCCATCGATGCGGATGACGCCGCCCTCGTCCTCGGCCGTACTACGGCGCAATACAGCCTTGATACGCGCCTGAAGCTCACGCGGCGAGAACGGTTTGGTGATGTAGTCATCGGCGCCGGACTCCAGCCCGGTGACCTTGTCCTCTTCCTCACCGCGCGCGGTGAGCATGATGATCGGCACATCCCGAGTCAGCTCGTCTTTTTTCAGGCGGCGGGCAAGCTCAAGTCCGCTGGCGCCCGGCAGCATCCAGTCGAGCAGGATCAGGTCGGGCACCTGGCGCGCAAGGCACTCGAACGCCTCGGCAATATCCCCCGCCTCGATCAAGGTGTAACCCGCCCGCCCCAGAGCGAACGTCACCATTTCCCGGATGGGTTTCTCGTCTTCGACGATCAGGATAGTCTTGCCGGACATGATGCCCTCACAGCGTTGTCAAAATACCGTGCCGTTTTTTACGACAATAGCGTGACAGCCACATGACAGAGCAGCCCGCAATACGCCGAAATCACGCCACAGGCGTCCTCAAACGACAGGATCATAACAATGACTCTTCCCCCCGCTGAATCGATCGCCCAAGATGTCGCCCGCGCGCTTGCCGAGGATTTCGGCGACGGCGACGTATCGGCCGATCTCGTCCCTGAGGACGCCCTGGCCCATGCGAGGGTCATCACCCGCGATCACATGCACCTCGCGGGTAGCGCATGGTTCAGTGAAGTCTTCCATCAGATCAATCCGCGTGTCGAAGTACGCTGGGCCGCGAGCGACGGCGACCACCTCGCCCCCGGCGGCCTGCTCTGCACCCTGCATGGCCCTGCGAGAGCCATACTCAGCGGAGAACGCAGCGGCCTCAACTTCGTCCAGACTCTGTCCGCCGTGGCGACCAAGACACATAAATTCGTGCGTGCCGTGCATGGCACCCGCGCGCGCATTCTGGATACGCGCAAGACACTTCCCGGACTGCGGCGAGCGCAAAAATACGCGGTCCTGTGCGGCGGCGGCTGGAACCACCGCATCGGCCTGTTCGACGCCATCCTCATCAAGGAAAACCACATCGCGGCAGCCGGTGGCATCACCCCCGCCATTGTTCGTGCCCGCCACCTGCATCCCGCGCTTCCACTGGAGGTCGAGGTGGAAGATCTGTCTCAGCTCGAAGAAGCCCTGATGGCGGGCGCACCGCGTATCCTGCTCGACAATTTCGATCTGGTCCGGCTTGAAGAGGCCGTGACCCTGAGCGCTGGGCGGGCCGAACTGGAAGCATCCGGCGGCGTTAACCTGGACACGGTCCGGGCCATCGCCGAAACCGGCGTCGATTTCATCTCCATCGGAGCCTTGACAAAAGATATCCAGGCCATCGACTTGTCGATGCGCTTCGAAGGCATTTGAGGGGCGCGTCGCACAGGGCCAAAATCCGAAGGGGGCTACAAAGCCCCCTTCTTCGATCACCGTCTTGCGTAACGCGGAATGGCGTCAGTCGGCTTGGCGACGCAGGAAGGCCGGGATATCGACCAAATCCAGGTTGAGCGCAGTGTTGCCCACCACGACCGGCTGCGCTGGGGCTTCCTGGACCCGCGCCTGGGCACGCTCATTGTTGACCACCACGCGCGGACGCTCAGCCTGTCCGACCGCCTTGCTGTTGAGCCCCGTGGCGACCACGGTCACGCGAATCTGGCCTTCCATCTCCATATCAACGGAGGTGCCGATCTTGACGTTGGCATCCTCGGCGGCCATTTCGCTTATGATGGCGCCAATCTCGTTGTAGTCGCCGATGGTCAGGTCCGGACCGGCGGTGACATTGACCAGGATGCCGCGCGCCCCGCGCAATTCGATGTCCTCCAGGAAGGGGCTGTGGATGGCCGCTTCAGTGGCTTCACGGGCACGATCTTCGCCGGAGGCGGAGCCGATACCCATCATTGAGGCTCCCATGCCCTCCATGGTGGTCCGCACATCGGCGAAGTCCACGTTGATGACGCCCGGACGGGTAATCAACTCGGAAATGCCCTGCACGGCGGAAAACAGCACGTCATTGGCGGCGTTGAAGGCATCCATCAGGGAAGCCGACTTACCCATCACAGCCAGCAGCTTCTCGTTAGGGATGACGATCAGCGAATCAACATGCTTTTCCAGTTCGCGGATGCCGTTCATGGCCTGTTCCATGCGCTTCTTGCCCTCAAAGGGGAAGGGCTTGGTGACTACCGCGACCGTCAGAATGCCCATGTCACGCGCGATCTGGGCGATGACCGGGGCCGCCCCCGTGCCGGTTCCACCGCCCATGCCGGTGGTGACAAACAGCATGTCGGTGCCGCTCAGCACCTCCTGGATGCGATCACGATCCTCCAGCGCAGCCTGTCGACCAAGCTCAGGATTGGCGCCTGCGCCCAATCCCTTGGTGATGTTGGCGCCGATCTGAAGCTGAATGCGTGCCTGCGATTTTTTCAACGCCTGAACATCCGTGTTGGCGCAAATGAATTCCACACCGTCAATCTCGGTCGAAAGCATGTGCGCGACCGCATTGCCGCCGCCGCCGCCCACACCGACCACCTTGATGTTGGCGCTGTCGGAATACGAATCCACCAGTTCAAACATGTTCATCACCCATTCCCCTTTTGCTGCCCAGATTGTCTCAAAAAACCCGAAAAAAAGTCGCTGTTTCGGCCATTAAAATCGTTAAGGACACCGTCGAAAGCCATTGCTCTCAACGGCTCAGAAATTCCCCTGGAACCAGTTCTTCATACGCTCCCACGTTGAACCCGAGGGGGCCTGCGAACGTCGGGCGGACGGGACGTGCTGCGCGCCGCCCTGGCCGAACAACAGCAGCCCCACGCCCGTAGCGTGCATAGGATTGCGCGCAACGTCCTTCATGCCTGTCACGCGCTGCGGAATGCCAAGCCGTACCGGCATGTGCAGAATCTCCTCGGCCAGTTCGACCGCCCCATCCATCAAGGCGCAGCCGCCTGTCAGCACCACGCCCGCCGTAACGCGCTCTTCGAACCCGCTGCGCCGCAGCTCCTCACGTACATGGATGAGGATTTCCTCGTAACGCGCCTCGACGATCTCGGCCAGGCTATGGCGCGACAGACGACGCGCAGGACGATCACCCACGCTCGGCACATCGATGTATTCGCCGCCAGCATCGGCGGGACCCAGCACGGCGTGTTCAATCTTGATCTTCTCCGCATACTGGGTCGGCGTGCGCAGCCCCACCGCGATGTCGTTAGTGACCTGATCACCCGCGATGGGAATCACCGCCGTGTGGCGGATGGCTCCATCAAGAAACACCGCCAGATCGGTCGTGCCGCCGCCTATATCGACCAGGCACACGCCGAGCTGACGCTCGTCGTCGTGCAACACGGCCTCAGCGCTGGCAAGCTGTTCGAGGATCATCTCGTCCACTCGCAGGCCGCAACGCTCGATGCATTTGCTGATGTTCTGCGCCGCGCTGACCGCGCCGGTGACCAGGTGAACCTTCACTTCCAGACGCACGCCGGACATTCCGATCGGTTGGCGGATGCCCTCCTGTCCGTCGATGATGTACTCCTGCGGCAGTACATGGATGATTTGCTGATCGGCGGGCAGGGCGATGGCGCGTGCGGCGTCGATGGCACGTTCCACGTCGTCCTGGGTCACCTCCTGGTCGCGGATGGCGACGATGCCGTGCGAGTTGCGACTCTGTACATGGCTGCCCGCAATCCCCGCGCGCACCGCGTGGATCTGGCAGTCCGCCATCAGCTCCGCCTCGCGCACCGCACGCTGGATGGATTGGACGGTGGACTCGATATCCACCACCACCCCACGCTTGAGCCCGTGCGAAGCGCTCTGACCGAGGCCGATGACCTCGATCGCGCCGTCGCTTCCCACTTCTCCGACGATGGCGACCACCTTGGATGTGCCGATATCCAGCCCCACCACCAGGTTCTTGTCGGTCTTCTTGGACATTACAACAGCCCTTCAACGTTGAACTTCGTGACACGCCGGAGCACCCGACGCGCCCTGCCCGCGGCAAGATGCCGCAACGCGGGCAGCGACAACCGTCGCTGACTCGCGGCCAAACTAGCCACTGGAAGTTGCCTTCCAGCGCACACTGAAACCATGCGCATAACGCAAATCGACCTCCTGGATATCGGCCATCCGTTCGGTCAGCGTCTTGCTGAATACCGACAGGAAACGCTCCATGCGTTGATCCACATCCTCACGGCCAACCCGTATTGCCATCCCGTTGTCCAGCACCACGGTGAGCGAACCTCGCTGATCCTCACGCAGGGCCTTCGGACGCAGGCCTGCCCCCGCCATTCTCTGGCGCAGGGCATTGAACTCCCCCCACAGCAGCAGTTCACGCCCATCTGCCCCGCTCAATGCGGGCAGGTGAACCAGATCGCCCTCAATACCCGGGTAGATCAGCGTACCTTCGGCGGTTAGCACGCCATCACCGCGCCACAGGGCCAGGGGCTTATGCTCTTCGACCCACAGATGCAGGGTGTCCGGCCATTCGCGCCGCACCCGCGCCTCGCGCACCCAGGCCAAGCCCGAAAGGCCTTCCAGCACACTTTCCAGCTCAAGACCAAAGAAGCTGCGACCATTGAGCCGGTTATCGACCGCGCTCTGCACGACCTGGGGCTGGAGTCGCTGCAAACCGCCATCCACCTTCACCACCCGGATCGGGAAGCTCCAGGGGTCATGCAGGGTGCGCCAGCCCCAGACGACGGCCCAGGCCATCAGCCCCAGCACTAACAGATGCAAACTGTGCTGAGCCAGCCAACGCCACGGTATGCGGCGCATCGGCGTAGCCGCAGGGACGCGCTGGGACTTGGGCGCATAGGCGGCCATCAACCCGCCGCCTCCATGCCGTCATCCAGGGTGGTTTCGAGAATGCGACAGACCAACGATTCGAAATCGATGCCCGCCGCGCGCGCTGCCATCGGGACCAGGCTGTGGTCGGTCATGCCCGGTACGGTATTGATTTCCAGCAGCCAAAAATCCCCCTCGCTGTCACGCATCACGTCCACCCGCCCCCAGCCGCGCGCGCCAACCGCCCGGAAAGCGGCCACCGCCAGCGCCTTCAAACGGGCTTCCGCTTCGGGCGGCAGGCCGCAGGGGCAGATGTAACGGGTGTCGTTGGCGATGTATTTGGCCTCGAAGTCATAAAAATCGTGCGTTGTTTCCAGGCGGATGGGCGGCAAGGCCTCATCGTCCAACACCGCAACGGTAAACTCCTCACCCTGGATGAACTGCTCGGCCAGGACCGGCCCGAATCCGGCGGCCTTGCGATAGGCTGCGGGCAAATCATCCGCATGCCCGACCTTGCTCATGCCGATGCTGGAGCCTTCCAGTGCGGGCTTGACCATCAAGGGCAAGTCCAGTTCGTTTCCAGCCTCGGCCGCATCGTCCTCGCCATGGAGCACACAAAAGGCCGGAGTCGGCAGGCCCGCCCCCACCCAAAGCTGCTTGGTACGCTGCTTGTCCATACCCAGGGCGGAGGCCAGTACGCCGCTTCCGGTGTAGGGCAAGCCGATCAGTTCCAGCGCACCCTGGATCACTCCATCCTCACCGCCACGTCCGTGCATGACGATGAAAGCGCGCGCATAGCCGCCGTCCCGCAAGGTATTGAGGATGTCCCGATCGGCATCAATGCCATGTGCATCCACGCCCGCCGCTTGCAATGCTTCGAGCACCGCGCGCCCGCTCTTGAGCGAGACTTCGCGCTCGGCAGACCAACCGCCGAACAGGACCGCCACGCGGCCAAAGCGCTTCGGATCGATCATGCCTCACCCTCCTTGCCCACCTTGCCCGCCGACACCCCCGAAGGAGGCCGAGCGACGGATGCCGACTTCCAAAGTTCCGACAGACGTGGGGCGAGCTGGCCGATATTGCCCGCCCCCATCACCAGCAACACATCACCATCGTGAAGCAACCCCTCCAGCACCGTCGGCATCTCGTCCACCTTTTCGACGAATACGGGTTCAAGCCGACCGCGCGCGCGCACCGCACGCGCGAGGGCTCGGCCATCGGCGTTCGGAATGGGGGCCTCGCCCGCCGCGTAAACCTCGCTCAGGACCAGCGCATCGGGCTCCGACAACACGGTTGCGAAGTCGTCAAGCAGGTCGCGGGTCCGGGTGTAGCGGTGCGGCTGGAAGGCCAGCACCAGACGACGCCCCGGATAGGCCCCGCGCACCGCCTCCAGGGTGACGGCCAGTTCACGCGGATGATGGCCGTAGTCATCGATCACGGTGACGCCGCGATCATCGACCCGCAGATCACCCCAGGACTGCTGACGACGTCCGATGCCCTGGAAGCCCGCCAACGCACGCTGCATGGCCTCGACCTCGACCCCGAGCTCATTTGCCGTGACCATGGCCGCGAGCGCATTTAGCACATTGTGGCGACCGGGCTGATTAAGCCGAACTGCGAATGGCGGGATACCCGGAAGCTGGGTGACGAAGGCCATGCCGACGCCATCGGGCCGTACATCCAGGGCGCGCGCGTCATTGCCCTCCTCGAACCCGTAAGTCAGCACCGGGCGGCCCGCTCGCGGGATCAGCTCGCGAATCACGGGATCGTCGCCGCACATCACCGCCATGCCGTAGAACGGCAGGTTGTGGAGGAACTCGACGAAGGTGTCCTTCAGGCGTTCGAAATCCCCGCCGTAGGTTTCCATGTGGTCGGCGTCAACATTAGTGACAATGGAGATCATCGGTTGCAGGTGCAGGAAGGAGGCATCGCTCTCGTCAGCCTCCGCTACCAGGTAGTGTCCGGCGCCGAGCCGGGCATGGCTGTTGCTGCTGTTGAGCCTGCCACCGATCACATAGGTCGGATCCAGGCCGCCCTCAGCCAGCAGTGAAGCCACCAGGCTGGTGGTAGTCGTCTTGCCATGCGTCCCCGCCACCGCGATGCCATAGCGGAAACGCATCAGCTCGGCCAGCATCTCGGCCCGGCGAATGACCGGGATACGTTGCGCGCGGGCCTCGGCCACCTCAGGGTTATCCGCTCCCACGGCCGTGGTGGCGACAACCACGTCCGCGCCGTGCACCCATTCCGCGTCATGCCCGATCCAGACCTGCGCCCCCTTGGCGCGCAGATTACGTACCGAGGCGCCCTCGGCCATGTCGCTGCCGCTGACCATGTAACCCAGGTTGATAAGTACCTCGGCGATGCCGCTCATGCCCACCCCGCCAATACCGACGAAGTGGATGCGGCGCACTCGGCGGCGGAACCCTTCTCTGGATTCCGCCCTGCGGTTGTCGCCCAAGGGCGACGCAACATCATTTGCGATGATGTTGCTCATGGCAGCTTTCTGGACAAGCAACGGGGTCATGCGGTTTCCTCCAGCCAGGGCGCGCACTGTTCGAGCACACGCGCGGCGGCATCCGGGCGCGCCTGAGCGCGGGCGCGCCGGGCCATGTCGAGCACACGGGCCCGATCGGCGCCCAGCACGCGCAGACGCTCTGCCAGCAGCCCGGCAGTCAGTTCGGTTTGTTGAATCAGCTCAGCCGCGCCAGTCTCGGCCAGCACGGCTGCATTGCGGGTCTGGTGATCGTCCACCGCATGCGGGAAGGGCACGAGGATGCTGCCGATACCCGCCGCTGCCAGTTCCGCGACAGTCAAGGCTCCGGAACGGCAAAGCACCAGGTCGGCCCATGCGTAGGCGGACGCCATGTCATCGATGAACGGCTCGACCCGGATCTTCTCGCCAGGCTCTACACCCTCCTGCGCATAGATGGCACGCGCAGTGTCGATCATCTTGCCGCCCGCTTGGTGCCAGACCTCGGGGCGCTCGTCCCCGGCCAGCAGAGCCAGCGCGCGCGGCACGGTTTCGTTCAATGCCTGCGCCCCCAGACTGCCGCCGACCACCAGCAGGCGCAGCGGCCCGCGGCGACCCGCCATGCGCAATTCGGGCGGCGGCAGCACGGCGATATCCGGGCGCACGGGATTGCCGATGACCTCGTACGCCCCGTCGAACGCCCCCGCATAACCCGCCAAGACCTTGTTCGCCAGCCTCGCCAGCACCCGATTGGTCAGTCCGGCAACGGCATTCTGCTCATGAATCACCAACGGAACACCGCGCATGCGCGCCGCAAGCCCGCCCGGTCCCGCGACGAACCCGCCAAACCCCAGTACCAGGCGAGGACTCTGTTCGTGCATCACCGCCAGAGCCTGGCGAATGGCCGTGAACAAGCGCCAAGGCGCGGCCAGCCGGGTCTTCCAGTCTTTTCCACGCAACCCGCCGATGTCGATGGACGCCATCGCGAAACCAGCCTCGGCGACCAGACGCGCCTCCATGCCCGTCGCCGTGCCAAGCCACAGCACGGGAATTCCCTTGGCACGCAGCAGACGCGCGACCGCGAGTCCTGGAAGGATGTGTCCGCCAGTGCCGCCGGCCATGATGATGACTGGCCCCGTCATGGCATCCCCCTGGCTTGTCGCGCCGGATCGGTGGCCTCGTGGTACACGCGCAGCAATAGCGCGGTGGCGACGCACATCATCACCAGCGAGCTGCCGCCATAGCTCATGAACGGCAGGGTCAATCCCTTGGTCGGCAACAGCCCCATGTTCACACCCATGTTGATGAAGGCCTGAAGGCCGATCCAGGTGCTGATGCCGTAGGCCATGTAGGCGCCAAACAGAAGTCCGTTGCGCTCCGCGAGGCGGGCAATGGCGAAACCGCGGAACAAAAACAGGCTGTAAAGGAAAATCAGGCCCAGCATGCCCGGCAGTCCAAGTTCTTCCGCGAGCACCGAGAAAATGAAGTCGGTATGGGCCTCCGGCAGGTAGAACAGCTTTTGCACACTGTCGCCCAACCCTACCCCGGTCCACCCGCCGCGCCCAATGGCGATCAGGGCCATGGAAAGCTGGAACCCGGTATCGAGCGGATCGGCCCACGGATCGGAGAAACCGACGAATCGCCGCATCCGGTACGGCTCAAGAATGACGGCGAGATAAAGCAGCGCCACGCCGCCAAGAATCAGCAGAATCATCCAGCGCAACTGCCCGCCCGCCAGGAAAAGCATGGTCAGTCCGGTCGCCATCAGCACCACGGTGGCGCCCAGGTCCGGCTCAAGCATCAATAGCGCCGCACCGAGACCAAGAGCCACGATCGGCATCACAAAGCCGCGGAACGTGTTACGCACCACGTCCCCCTTGGCCGCGAGGTAGGCGGCAAGGTAGAAGATCAGGAGCAAACGCGCGGGCTCCGAGGCCTGGAGGTTGATCGGTCCGAAGCCGACCCAGCGGCGCGAACCGTTGACCACATGACCGATCCCCGGCAACAGGACCGCGAACAGGATGACGACGGCCAGTAACAACCACAGATAGCGACGACGCTCAAGGAAACCAAGCTCCACGCGCCATAGGACAATCAGCGCGGCCACCATGCCCACCGCCGCGAAACTTGCCTGACGGATGGCGTAGTGGAAGGGCGAGCCGATCTTGTCCGACAATGCCACCGAGGCCGAGCTGACCATCACGAGCCCGAGACTCAACAGCCCCAGCGCGGCCACTAGCAACAAGCCGTCAATGCGCGTGCCCTCGCCCGCGAGCGCCTGTTGGGCGCGCTTCGCGGCCTCGCGCGGGTCGAGCCGGGTGGCGAGCGTGGAGGCAACCTGGGTCATCATGGCCCGAACCTCGCGCGCACTTCGCTGGCAAACACCTCGCCCCGATGGTCGTAGCCTTTGAACATGTCGAAGCTGGCGCAAGCCGGAGAGAGCAGCACCACATCGCCGGATTGCCCCATCGCCCTGGCTTTTTGCACCGCATCGCCCATGTCCTTCGCGTGCGCGATAGGCGTGACGCCGTCCCAGGCAGCAGCGATCAGCCCGGCGTCCTGACCGATCAGGACCACACCGCGGGCCTTCTCCGCCAGCAACGGACGCAACACGGCAAAATCCTGATCCTTGCCCAGCCCCCCTGCGATCAGCACCACCGGCGCGTTCTGCCCGGCCAGCGCGGCGGCAGTAGCGCCCACATTTGTTCCCTTGGAGTCGTTGACCCAGTCCAGCCCGGCAAAATGACCGACAAACTGGCTGCGATGCGGCAGCCCTGCGAAGGCCTTGAGCGCCGCCAGCACGCGGCGGGCATCCACTCCAGCGGCATCGATCAAGGCCAGCGCGGCAAGGGCGTTAGCCATGTTGTGACGTCCGCGCACGGTCAGTTCGCGCTCCGCGACCAAGGGTTCGGGACCGTGCGCCAGCCAGCGCTCGCCCTCGTGTTCGATCATGCCCCACTGCCCTGTCTCCGGGGCATTCAGACCAAAACAGGTCATGCGCTTGACCTGCTGGTCCTCGGCCAGACGCAGGGTCCAGGCATCGTCGCGATTGACCACGGCGGTTCGGGCGTGTCGGTAGATCGCGCCCTTGGCCTCGGCGTAGGCAGAGAAATCCGCGTAACGATCCATGTGGTCTTCGCTGAGATTCAGCACCACGGAAGCCAGCGTCTTGAGCGAATACGTGGTTTCAAGCTGGAAGCTGGACAGTTCCAGCACATAGATTTCGGCGGGTTCGCCGCGCAGCAGATCGAGAGCCGGAGTTCCGAGATTGCCGCCCACCGCGACCTTGAGACCCGAGGCCGCCAGCAACTCACCCACCAGGGTTGTCACCGTGCTCTTGCCGTTCGATCCGGTGATGGCGATGACCTCGCCCTGCACATGGCGGGCGAACAGCTCGATATCACCTATGATCTCCGCGCCCGCCTGCCGGGCTGCCTGGATCGCCAGTTCGGCCACCGCCACACCGGGGCTGATTACGAGTGTGTCGAAGCGGCTGAACAGGGCTGCATCGAAATCGCCCAGATGAATTTCGGCGCACGGGCATTCCGCATGCAATTCAGCCAGGCCCGGCGGCGCCATCCGGCTGTCGGCCACGGCGAAATCCTGCCCGCGCGACGCGAGGAAGCGCGCCACGGAGAGCCCGGTTTTGCCGAGTCCGACGATGAGGATGGGGGACGGCGCGCTCATCTCATCGCACCTTCAGGGTGGCCAGGCCGATCAGCACCAGAATCACGGTGATGATCCAGAAACGAACGATGACCTTCGGCTCGGGCCAGCCCTTGAGCTCGAAGTGGTGATGGATGGGGGCCATGCGGAAAATCCGCTTGCCGGTAAGTTTGAAGGACGCCACCTGGAGGATGACCGAAACCGTCTCCAGTACGAAGATGCCGCCCATGATGAACAGCACGATCTCCTGCCGCACCATCACCGCCACAGTGCCCAACGCCGCGCCCAGAGCCAACGCGCCCACATCGCCCATGAACACCTGTGCGGGGTAGGTGTTGAACCACAAAAACCCCAGCCCTGCGCCGACGATAGCGGCACAGAACACCACCAGCTCGCCAACGCCTGGAATGTAGGGAATGGCCAGATACTCGGCAAACTTGATGTTGCCGGTCAGATAGGCGAACACAGCCAGCGCGCCCGCGACCATCACGGTTGGCAGGATGGCGAGGCCATCCAGTCCGTCGGTCAGATTGACCGCGTTGCTGGAGCCGACGATGACAAAATAGGTCAGCACGATGTAGCCGACCCCAAGCGGGATCGCCACATCCTTCAGCATTGGAATGATGAGAGCTGTCTCCGCCGGTGTACTGGCGCAGACATAGAGGCAGACCGCCGCCGTCAGGCCGATCACCGACTGCCACAGGTATTTCCAGCGCGCGGGCAGTCCGGCGCTGTTCTTGCGACTGATCTTGAGCCAGTCGTCCATCCACCCGACCACGCCAAAGGCCAGCGTCACCAGCAGCACGATCCAAACGTAGCGGTTGGACAGATCCCCCCACAGCAGGGTGGCCACCGCGATGGCCACCAGGATCAAGGCGCCTCCCATGGTCGGCGTGCCGGACTTGCTCAGATGAGTCTGCGGGCCATCGCTCCGCACTTGCTGACCGAACTTCAGCTCCGCCAGCTTGCGGATCATCCACGGCCCGACCATCAGCGCGATCGCGAGGGCCGTCAGAACGCCGAGGATGCCGCGCAGCGTGATGTACTGGAAAACATTGAAGCCACTGTAGAACTGGCTCAGATACTGGAATAGCGCGGTCAGCATGCGGTTTCCTCCATGGCCTGCGTGACCCGCTCCATGCGTGACGAGCGCGACCCCTTGATCAAGATGTGAATACCCGGAGACACGGCTTCGCGCAGATCGGCGAGCAGGGCTTCGATATCGGTGTAGCTTCGCGCTCCCGCTCCGAAAGCGCGGGCCGCCTCCGCCGCGAGATCACCCAGCGTGTACAGGCGATGCACGCCCAGCTCACGGGCGAGACGACCAGATTCGGCATGCAACGCGGCGGAGTCCGGACCAAGCTCCCCCATGTTTCCAAGCACAAGCCAGGTTTCTCCGCCTTGCGCCGTCACCGCGCGGATCCCGGCGCGAAGCGAATCCGGATTGGCGTTGTAGCTATCGTCCCAGAGCACGCAACCACGCAGGCCCGGCTTGCGCTGAAGACGCCCCGGCACACCCGCGAACGACTCAAGCCCGGCCTTCACCCGCTCAAGCTTCAGTCCGAGCGCCAGCGCCGCGCTGGCCGCGGCGAGCGCATTGCGTGCGTTGTGTTCACCCGCCACGGCCAGTTCGACACAGGTTTCCGCACCTGGAGTTTCAAGATGCAAACGCACGCCACGTTCGCTGGATGACCAGCGCCCGTTCACGTCAACATCGCCCCGTTCCATGCCAAAACGCAGCACGGGACGTCCCCGGTTGAGTTCGAGCCACAGCGGCGCGCCCTCGTCGTCCATGTTGATGACCGCCACGCCGCGCCCAAGGGTCCGGACCGGCGCAGATCGCATCTCTGATTCCTTTTGGAGCCGCCCCTCGCTGAGGCCAGCGTAGATTTCTCCCTTGGCGCGAATCACCCCATCCTTGCCGCCAAAACCTTCCAGATGCGCACGCCCGGTGTTGTTGACGAACGCCACGTCCGGCCTCGCGAGCATGGTCAGATATGCAATTTCACCCGGATGACTGGCCCCCATCTCGATGACGGCATAAGCCTGATCATCATTCAGCTCAGCCAACATCAGCGGCGCCCCGATGTCATTGTTAAGATTGCCGCGCGTGGCCAGCGTCACCCCGTCCTGACGCAGGATGGCGGCCAGCATTTCCTTGGTGGTGGTCTTGCCGTTGGAACCGGTCAGGGCGACCAGCCGCCCCCTCCACCGAGCCCGCCAGGCCGCGGCCAGGCGGCCCAGCGCGAGACGGGTGTCAGCGACCACGACCTGCGGCAGGTCGTCGCCGACCGGATGCTCGACCAGGGCGGCGACGGCCCCCTCCCTGGCCGCTGAGGGGATGAAGTCATGCGCGTCAAAATTCGGCCCGCGCAAAGCCACGAACAAAGCGCCCGGCACAGGCTTGCGAGTGTCGGTGAACAGGCCATGGACCATGGTATCCGCATCACCATGCACCATCCCGCCGGTCGCGGCGGCCACTTCGCGGAGCGTCATGCGGATCACGAGCCCACCCCCAGCAATTCACGCACGGTGTCACGATCGCTGTAGGCGCGGCGCACGCCCTGGGCCTCCTGGTAATCCTCGTGTCCCTTGCCCGCCACCAGCACAATGTCTTCCGGCCCGGCTTCACGGAGCGCAAGAGCAATGGCAGCGCGCCGATCGCGCTCGATAGTGGTCGTTTCGGTTTGCGGCATCCCGGCGAGAATCTCGCGAATGATGGCCATGCCATCCTCACTGCGCGGATTGTCGTCCGTCAGGATCACGCGATCCGCCCGCTGCGCGGCGACCATGCCCATGCGCGGACGCTTGGCCGCGTCACGGTCGCCCCCGCACCCGAACACAACATGCAGACGACCGGATGTATGCCTGCGCAGGGTGCGCAAGGCCTGTTCCAGGGCGTCCGGGGTGTGGGCGTAATCAACCGCGACCAGGGGCTTGCCCGTGGCGCTGAATCGCTCCATCCGACCGCACGGGGCCTGAACCTCGCTCAACCGCCCCAGGGCCTGTTCCAACGGCATGCCGATTTCAAGCAACACAGCCAGCGCGGCGAGCAGGTTACTGGCGTTGAACTCGCCCAGCAGCGGACTCTCCAGCACGCCACTGCCATGCGGGGTGCGCAGATGCATTGTCATGCCCGTCAGACCGAGTTGCAGGCGGTCGATGATGACCTGCGCCGCGCCCTCGGCGGCCCAGGGCTGATCGCCCAGCCCGTAGGCCCACAAGGGCATGCGCCCTTGCAAGCTTTCCAGCAACTCGCGCCCCAGCGCATCGTCCATATTGAGGATGGCGGCCCGAGGGTGTGATTCTTCGAACAAGCGACACTTGGCAAGGGCGTAGCTGTGCAGATCACCGTGATAGTCGAGATGATCGTGAGTCAGATTGGTAAACACCGCCGCGCGGAAACGAACCCCCGCCACACGCCCCTGATCAAGCGCGTGGGATGAGACCTCCATCGCCACGTAACGCACGCCGAGATCGCGCTGCCGCGCCAGTTCGGCATGCACATCGAACACGTCCGGTGTGGTGTGGGTCGCGGGTGACAAGCAGCCCCAAGGCCCCATGCCAAGCGTACCTATCAAGCCGGAAGGCTGCCCGGCGCCCGCCAGGGCCTGAGCGATGAAGTGCGTGACCGAGGTCTTGCCATTGGTGCCCGTGACCCCCACTACCATGACCTGCTTCGAGGGCTCGCCATGAAAACGGTCGGCTACCAGCCCCTGCACGCCATTCCATTGAGACGCGACCAGGACCGGAACACCCAGCGCCTCGCGCAAGACCCCGGCCTCGCCATGCCCGGCCAGCACCGCCACGGCGCCTCGCGAGACGGCCTCGCCCGCGTGCATCAGGCCATCCACCCGCCCGCCGCGGCGAGCGATGAACAGATCGCCCGCGCACACTTTCCGACTATCGGCGCACAAACCGAGAATCTCGCGATCATCCTCGGGGCTCACGAACGCCAAGCCTTCCAGCAATGCCGACAACATGCGCCCCATCATCCACGCCCCCCCGCCGTCGGCACACTGACCATGCTGGCCGGCGCCATCGCATCTGGCGGCACGTTCAGCATGCGCAGGGACTCTTCCATGATGGCCGAGAACACCGGCCCGGCGACCTGCCCGCCGTAGTACACGCCCGTACTCGGCTCATCGATCATGATCGCCAGAGCCAGGCGCGGGTTGCTGGCCGGAGCCATGCCCGCGAACACGGCGACATATTTGTCCTCCGCATAGCCGCCCGCCTGCGATTTGTGCGCCGTACCGGTCTTGCCCGCCACGCGATAGCCCGCCACCTGCGCCCGGGTGCCGGTACCGCCCGCCTTCACCACCTCCTCCATCATCGCACGCAGGCTGCTTGCGACATGCGCATCCATCACCCGCTTGCCCGCAGGCAATTCGTTTAACTTGAGGAAGGAGACCGGCATCAACACGCCATCATGCGCAATGGCCCCGTAAGCGCGCACCAACTGCATCGCCGTCACGCTCATGCCGTAGCCATAGGCATGGGTGGCGATATCCGAACCATTCCAGTCCCGGTAATGCCGCAGACGCCCGCTGGATTCACCCGGAAATCCCGTACCGGAAACACGTCCGAGTCCGAGCGAGTCGTAAAACCCCCACAGGGCTTCCGGCCCGACCGCCATCGCGATCTTGGTCACCCCGATATTGCTTGACTTGCGAATTACGCCAGTCACGTCAAGCAAGCCGTAATTGTGGTGATCCCGGATGGTGAAGCGATCGACCAGCATGCGCCCTGGATGGGTGTCAATCGGCGTTTCCGGCTTGAATTTCCCGCTTTCCAACCCGACCGCCACGGAGAAAGGCTTCATGGTCGAACCCGGCTCGAAGGCGTCAATCACCGCACGGTTGCGCGTCAGATCGGGACGGATGCTGGAGCGGTCGTTCGGATTGAACGAAGGCTGGTTGACCATGGCCAGAATTTCACCGGTGCGCACGTCAATCATGACCGCTGTGCCACCCTTGGCCTTGTTGGCCTGGACTGCGGTCTTGAGCTCGCGATAGGCGAGGTATTGCAGGCGGCGATCCAGCGACAGGACCAGGTCATTGCCTGGGCGAGCCTCGCGGATCAGATCACGCGCTTCAACCACACCGCCATGCAAATCCCTGATGACACGGCGTGCCCCCGGCTGGCCGCGAAGCCATGCATCGTAGGTGCGCTCTATGCCTTCCAGCGCCTCGTCATCGACATTCGTGAAGCCGATCACATGCGCCGTCACCTCGCCCGTGGGATAGAAGCGCCGATATTCACGACGGGTATTCACCCCCTGGATACGCAGGGACTTGATGAGCGCACCCTCCTCCGGGGTAATCTGGCGCTTGACAAACATGAACTGCTTGTCCGCGTTGCGCTGGATCTGCGCGCGCAACTTGGCGCCATCCATTCCCAACGCCCTGGCCAGCTCGGGCACACGCTCAATGGCGGGCATCAGCTCGCGCGGATTGACCCACACCGTTTCCATTGGCGTGCTCACCGCCAGCGGCTCGCCGTTGCGATCCAGCACTTGACCACGATGGGCGGAGATTTCCTGCACACGCTCGTAACGCATGCCCCCCTGCTTCTCCAGAAATTCACGCTCGGTGATCTTCAGGTAGACCGCGCGCCAGAGCATGACGTTGGCCAGCACGAAAAACAGCGTGCCCACCATGACGAAACGCCAGCTCAGACCAGATGCAGCCATGCGGTCGCGAAGCATGCTCATCGCAGCACCGTCACCACGGACTCACGACCGGGCACCTGCATTTGCAAACGGCTGCGCGCCAGATCGTCGACCCGGCCATGAGATGCGAGCGAAGCCTCCTCAAGCTGAAGACGCTCCCATTCGATGTTCAACTCATCCCGATGCTGCATGGCTTTCTCCGCCGCCAGCACGTACTTGCGCTCCAGATGCTCGGCATGCACGACACCCAGCGCGGAAAGCAGACATCCCAGCCAGAGCAGTAACGCAATCGGCTTCACGACACACGCTCCCCAACACGCAAAACCGCGCTTCGAGAGCGCGGATTCGTTGCCACCTCGGCTGCCGAGGCTTTGCGGGCGCGCCCCGGCAGGCGCCAGACCGCGGGCGGACGGGTCATCTGCAAAGGAATTTCCGGCGGTAGATCGGGCGCTTGCTCGCCTCGCAGAAAGTGCTTCACCACACGATCTTCGAGCGAATGGAAGCTGATGACCGCCAGGCGCCCACCCACAGCCAGCGCCTCGCGCGCCTGCGACAGCACGGCATCAAGCTCGGCTAACTCCTGATTAACCCACAAGCGCAGTGCCTGAAACCCGCGGGTCGCCGGATGTTTGCCGGGCTCGCGCCTGGGCACGGCGGAGGCCATCAAGTCGGCGAGCTGTCTGGTACGGGTGATCGGGGTTTCCACGCGAGCGCTGACAATGGCGCGCGCGATACGACGGGAAAAGCGCTCCTCACCCAGACGCCAGAGGATATCCGCCAGTTCAACCTCATCGATACGCGCCAGAAGATCCGCCGCGCTTTCGCCATGAGTAGGGTCCATGCGCATATCGAGCGGACCGTCACGCATGAAACTGAACCCTCGTTCAGCCTCGTCAAGCTGCGGCGAGGACACGCCCAGATCGAGCAACAGACCATCCACCCGCCCCCACACTCCAAGTGGCTCCAAGGCTTCACGCAACGCGGAAAACGGGGAATGGACAATAGTGAAGCGAGCGTCACCGGCAAAGCGGCGACGCGCTTCAGCGACTGCGGACGGATCACGATCAAGCGCGATCAGACGCCCGTGCGGACCAAGGCGTTCGAGAATGGCTCCACTGTGCCCGCCACGCCCGAAGGTGCAATCCACGTAAATACCGTCCGCACGCGGCGCGAGAGCTTCAAGCACCTCGCTCAGCATGACCGGGAGATGAGAGACCTCGGCCTGTTGCACCTGGGCAGTCATAGCGCAATCAACTCCAGAGCCTCGGGCCCCTCGCCTTCATCCTCACCTCCCTCGGCGTACATGGTCTTGCGCCAGGAGCCCTCATCCCACAACTCGAATTTCTTACCCTGCCCCA
The DNA here is from genome assembly GCA_040756355.1 of Pseudomonadota bacterium. Classification (GTDB taxonomy): domain Bacteria; phylum Pseudomonadota; class Gammaproteobacteria; order Halothiobacillales; family Halothiobacillaceae; genus Thiofaba. The sequence continues at coordinate 80,494 of JBFLZK010000022.1, forward strand.
CCAGCACCGCCCCCTTGTCCAACGCGGCGTAGTCGCGCAATTCAGGCGGCACCAGCAGACGGCCGCTGGCATCCAGGGAGACTTCGGTTGCATGACCGATCAGCAAACGCTTGATGCGGGTGGCCTTGCGATTGGTGCCCGGCAAGGCATCCAGTTGACGCTCGATATCGAGCCAGACAGGGAGCGGATAAATAGCCAGACAAGGGTCGTCCGCGCTGACGGTCAGGATCAGACTGCCCCCGCACTGCGCAGACAGGTCATCCCGGTAGCGCGTCGGCACCGCGAAACGGCCTTTTGCATCAAGGCTAAGGTTGCTGATCCCACGGAACATGGCGGTAGCCCCACCTTTTCCCACTTATTTCCACTTACCGCCACTATATCCACCCGATTCACCACACGCAACTGAAATTTTGGAAAAAATTCTTTAATCACAATGAGTTAGAAGCCTCTAATAAGGCAAAAGCGAGCCTCACATAGCCCGAAAAAACATAGACTTATGAATGGGTATTGAGACAGGGGGTTAAAAGAAAACGCCCTCCACAAAGGGAGGGCGCCAATGCGAACCGGAACGGTCCGCGAAGAATCAAGTCGAGTCAGCCGATAAGCCGGGTTCTGTCGAGGACCATCATTCATCTGGGCCGTGCGTCACCGCACGGCTCAAGCAACCTACCCGGGGACTCTGCGGGCCGCATCATCGCCCCCCTATTTGGTCTTGCTCCGGACGGGGTTTGCCCTGCCGACGCTGTTACCAGCGTTCGCGGTGCGCTCTTACCGCACCTTTTCACCCTTACCGGCTCTTGCGAGCTTAGGCGGTATGTTCTCTGTGGCACTTTCCGTAGGCTTGCACCTCCCAGGCGTTACCTGGCGACCTGCCCTATGGAGCCCGGACTTTCCTCCATGCCCGCAAGGGACACAGCGATGGTCTGGCCGACTCGCGGCGCACTCTATGGGCTTAGGCCCGCAGATGCAAGCCTGCCCGGTGGTCAGTGGGCGTCGCCCCACAGCGGGATCACCCGCGCAGCCCCCACCCCTTGCGCAGGATCAGCACGCACGCCCCGAGCAGCACGACAAACAGACCTGCCAGCAGCCCCAGCGCAAGCCCGACCGGCACGTCGGATACCCCAAGCACCGCCTGCCGGAAGGCATTGATCATGTGCAGCAGCGGGTTGAAGAGGGCCAATTCCCGCCACGGCTGAGGCAAAAGCTCCAGGCTGAAAAACACCCCGCCCAGATAAGTCAGCGGGGTGAGCACGAAGGTCGGGATGATGGAGATGTCATCGAAGGATTTGGCGAACACCGCGTTCACCATGCCCGCCAGCGAGAACACCGCCGAGGTCAGCAGCATGACCAGCACCACCAGCCCCCAGTCCTGCACGACAAGATCCGTGAACAGCAGCGTCACGCCAGTCACCGCCAACCCCACGGCCAGACCACGCGCCATGCCTCCCGCCATGAACCCGAGGATCAGGCTGAAGTTGCTCATCGGCGAGACCATCAACTCCTCGATGTGACGGTGCATCTTGGCGGCGAAGAACGAGGACACGACGTTCGAATAGCTGTTGGTGATGACCGCCATCAGGATCAGACCCGGCGCGATGAAATCCATGTAGGGCACGCCGCCGACCTCACCTACCCGTGTGCCGATCAGGCTGCCGAAGATGAGGAAATACAGCGCTGTGGTGACCATCGGTGGAATGAGAGTCTGTGGCCAGATGCGCACAAAACGCAGAGTCTCGCGCTCAAGCAGGGTCCACAGGGCGCGTAGTTCGAGCACCATATTCATGCCTTGTCCTCCACCCCGCGCCCGGTCAGTTTCACGAACAGGGCTTCCAGGCGATTGCTCTTGTTACGCAAACTCATCACCCGCACCCCGGCCTGATGCAGGGCGGCGAAAATCTGGTCCAGCGGCTGGCCGCGCCGCACCTCCAGCTCCAGCGTACCGGGGTTGACGAGGTGCAGGCGCACGCCAGGGATCGACGGCGCTTCGTCCACCGGCTCGACCAGATCGAGCAGGAAGCTTTCCTCCGGCAACTGCTCCAGCAGCTCCCGCATCGGAGCACTGACTACGATCCGCCCCCCGTCGATGATGGCGACATGGCGGCACAGCGCCTCCGCCTCCTCCAGATAATGGGTGGTCAGCAGGATGGTGACACCCTCCTCCCGGTTAAGCCGGGTGAGGAAATCCCACATCCCACGCCGCAGCTCCACATCCACCCCGGCGGTCGGCTCATCCAGGATCAGCAAGCGCGGGCGATGCGCCAGCGCGCGAGCAATCATCAAACGCCGCTTCATGCCGCCGGAGAGCTGGCGAGCCTGATCACGCGCCTTACCCGCCAGATCGAGCTGCTCCAGCAAGGCCGCCGTACGCTGGCGCGCCTCGCGCGCAGGCACACCGTAAAACCCGGCCTGATGGCGAACAATTTCGTCCACCGGCTCCCAGGCATTGAAGTTGAACTCCTGCGGCACCAGACCGATCAGGGATTTGACTGTCGAGCGCTCGCGGATCAAATCGTGACCGAACACCCGCACCTCGCCGCTGCTCGGCGTGACGAGCGAAGACAACACGCCGATGGTGGTGGTCTTGCCTGCACCGTTCGGCCCGAGCAGGGCGAAGAAATCGCCCTCCGGCACGGTCAGGTCTATACCTGACAGCGCCTGCGTGCCACTGCGATAGGTTTTGGTCAGGCCATGAATATCAAGCGCGTTCATGAATCCACTCGCATCAAGGGAAAACGTAGCCCGGATGAAGGCCTCTGGCCGCAATCCGGGACAGCCCCCGGATTACGCTTCACTCCATCCGGGCTACAACTAAGGACTGCTCTTGGGAAAGGCCGGCAGGTGCAGACCATACACGATGCCCATGCCGCGCACACCCAGCGCGGCCAGAAAGCCCGCCGAGAGGGTCAGCAGGGCAGGCGCGGCCAACTCGTGCAACACGACGAAGACAGATGCCCCGGCCACCGCCGCCGATGCGTACACCTCACGATGAAGGATCATCGGAGGCTCGTCGCACAGCAGATCGCGAATCAGCCCGCCAAAACTTGCCGTCATCATGCCCATCACCACCGCGATGAAGGGCGAAGTGCCCGCCGCCAGCGCCGCCTGCGCGCCGATCAGACTGAACACCGCCAGCCCCACGGCATCCGCCCAGTTCAACCAGGCCCCGGCGGTGCGGCTTGTAAAGGCGCGGGCGAAGAAAAACACCGCCCAGGCGGCAAGCACGGTCATCAGCACATACTCCCACTCGGTCAGCCAGTAGACCGGCCTGTCGAGCAACAGATCACGCAAAGTGCCGCCGCCAATGCCGGTGACCGTACCGATAAGGGCAAACCCGACAAGATCCATGCCCTTGCGCGCGGCCGTCAGCCCCCCGCTGATGGCAAAAACCACGACGCCAAAGTAGTCTAATGCCCGCAATAATTCGTCCATTACGCACGCAACCTTTTTGCAAGCGCTGCATTCTACCGGGTCCCGCATGAACCAGGATTTGATTTTCGACGCCGACCTCATCAAGCGCTACGACACCGCCGGTCCGCGCTACACCTCCTACCCCACCGCCGTGCAGTTCCACGGCGAGTTCGGCGAAGCGCAATACCGCGAGGCGCTCGCGCGCAGCAACAGCTTCGGCGGCCCGCTCTCGCTCTACTTCCACATTCCCTTCTGCGACACGGTCTGCTTCTACTGCGCCTGCAACAAGATCGCCACCAAGGACC
>JBFLZK010000023.1:0-55015 GCA_040756355.1 Pseudomonadota bacterium
TCAAGCCGATGACCGCCGACGGCCTGATCGAGATGGATGAACACGGCATCCGCGTGCTGCCGCGCGGGCGTCTGCTGATCCGCAACGTATGCATGCCCTTCGACCGCTACCTGGGCGGCCAGACGGCACAGCGATTCTCGAAGGTGATTTGAGCGCGAGCGAGCGGGCGGGCGGGCGGGACGGAAAGCACCCCGCTCAGGCGCCACCGAAAACCTTGCGCGCCAGGGTCAGACTGATCTTGCGCTGCTGCTCCATCGAAGCCCGATCCAATCGATCCAAGCCCTCAAGCAGGCTGCGCAAATCACGCGGCAGATGATCGAGCATGTAACGCCCCACATCGTCCGGCATCTCCATGCCGCGCTCACCTGCGCGGCCCTTCAGCACCGCCAGTTTGGCCTCGTCACCCAAAGGCTCCAGCCGCAGCACCGGCCCCCAACCAAGGCGGGATGCCAAATCGGGCAAACGCGCGGACAAGGCGGCGGGCGGTTGCTCGGCAGCCAGCAGGACGGGCACAGCCTGCTCTCTCGCCCGATTGATGAGATCAAACAAAGCCTCCTCCCATGTCGGCTCGCCCATCACCGCGCCCACATCGTCCAGCGCCACCAACGCCAATCGCTCCAGCCCCTCCAACACCCCCGGATGCGGCGCATCGCACAGGGACAGATAGGCCGAAGGCCACCCGCGCTCAGCGGCGCGCTGGCAGGCAGCCTGCAAGAGATGCGTCTTACCGCTGCCCGCCCCGCCCCAGAGATAAAGCTGGGGCTCCCCTCCTCCCTCTGCCTGGCGAGCTATCAATCCGGCCGCCACCACGTTGGGTCCGGGGACGAACTGCGCGAAGGTATGCGCGGGCGCGAGCCCGAAATCGAGAACACACTGCTGGAATGTCATCACGACTTCGGCGCGTTTTGCTCTCGCCCCGCTCCATCGACGCCCGCCACCCCGGATTCCGGCGCTCCGACGACAGCCGGGACGTCAGGCTCGGTCGCCGCCCCGCCAGGCTGCGCGTCATCGCCATACAGGCTGCTCGATTTGTAACGATCATGCGCATGGCGGATGAGCACCGCCAGCACTGCGGCCAGGGGCAAGGCCAGCAGCACGCCGGTGAAACCGAACAACTGACCGCCCGCCATGATGGCGAAGATCACCGCCACCGGGTGCAGGCCGACCTTTTCGCCAACCAGCTTGGGCGTCAGCACATAGCCTTCCAGCACCTGCCCCACGGCAAAGACCGCAACGACAGGCAAAAGACTGGAGATCTCCTGGGTCTGGATCAGCATGGCCAACCCCGCGCCCAACACGCCGACGATCACCCCAAGATAAGGCACGAAACTGACCAACCCGGCCAGCATGCCGAACAGCAAGGCCTGCTCCAGGCCCGCCATCCACAACCCCAGGGTGTAGATCGTGCCAAGCGCCAGCATCACCGTGAGCTGACCGCGCAGGAAAGCGCCCAGCACATCGTCCGACTCCTTCGCGAGCCGGTTGATCGTCGGAGCGATACGGCGCGGCAGAAAATCACTCACCCAGGCCACCATCGGATCCCAGTCGCGCAAGAGGTAGAACGTCACCACAGGGATCAACACCAGATTGGCCAGCCACCCAAGCGCGCTCATGCCGGAACCGAACAGCCAGCCTGCAAGGTCGGCAGTCACGGCGCCGGCCTGCTCCCAGTGCCCAGCCATGGTTTTCCGGAGTGTGTCCAGATTGATGTCGATCCCGGTCCATGCCGTAAAGCGAGGCAGCAGATTGTGCTGCACCCAGTCCACCGCCAGCGGCCATTTGGCGGACATTTGCACCACCTGCTCGGCGGCCTGCGGGACGACGATCAACAGCAACAGCCCCAGCAGCGTGAACAAACCAAGAAACACGACCGACACCGCCGCCGTGCGCGGCATCCTGCGCTCCAGACGATCGGCCAACGGATCGCCAAGATAGGCCAGCAAGATGGCGATGAAGAAAGGCGTCAATACAGGCCGCAGCTGATCGAACAGCCAGACCAGCAGCGCCACGCCAAGCGCGACCAGCATCCATCGAGGGAAAACGGCTGGCGTCACGGGGTTCATGCGAGAGTGTCCTTACGGGGCAGGGCGCGCCACTGGCGATAATACGCCGCACCGCTGATGAAGGTGGACAGCGTGACCAGCACGATCAGAATGTCACGCTCAACGCCCAGCGCCCAGCCCTGCCAGGCCGCTGCGATCACGACCAGGATCAGCAGCGCCACCATGAAGGTGTGCAGCTTGCCCAGCAGCAGCGGGTGCGGCACATAGCCGCGCCGAACGCAGAAGTTGTAATGCGTCGCGCCCGCCACGATCAGCAGATCGCGCAGCAACAGCAGGCCGAGCAACCAGACTGGCAACAACCCGCCCACCGCCAGGGCGATCACCGCGGCCAGGATCATCGCCTTGTCCGCCAGCGGGTCGAGTATCGCCCCCAGCCGCGTTTGCCAGCCGAAACGGCGTGCCAGAAGCCCATCCACTCCATCGCTCGCCGCCGCCAGCGCAAACAACACCGTCGCCTCGGCATAACGGCCTTCGGCCAGCGCCAGCGCGATCCACGGGATCAGCGCCATACGGGCCAGGGTGATCAGGTTGGGGATGTGTTTGAGCATGACGGGAAACGCTGGACGATTCCTAAATCGTCATTGCGAGCAAAGCGAAGCAATCCATGGATCGCCGCGTCGCTACGCTCCTCGCGATGACGGAGTGATCCGGCAGCTCATATTCAGGAGGCCGCAAGCCGGGTTGATGTGTACAATAGCACACCCCTTTTTTGCCGCCGCATGCCCCAATCAAGAGCAAGCCCATGAGCCAGCCCACTTCCCTCAGTTACCGCGACGCCGGTGTGGACATCGACGCGGGCAACGCCCTCGTCGACCGCATCAAGCCCGCCGTGGCCCGCACCCGCCGCCCCGAGGTCCTCGGCGGCCTGGGCGGCTTCGGCGCGCTGTTCGAACTGCCGGAAGGCTACCGGAAGCCGGTCCTGGTCTCCGGCACCGACGGCGTCGGCACCAAGCTGCGGCTGGCCATCGACCTGAACCGCCACGACCACATCGGCATCGACCTGGTCGCCATGTGCGTCAACGACATCCTGGTTCAGGGCGCGGAACCGCTGTTCTTCCTCGACTACTACGCCACCGGCAAGCTGTCGGTCGACGTCGCCGCGCGCGTCGTCACCGGCATCGCCGAGGGCTGCGCCCTGGCCGGCTGCGCCCTGGTCGGCGGCGAGACCGCCGAGATGCCCGGCATGTATGAGGAGGGCGACTACGACCTCGCCGGCTTCTCCGTCGGCATCGTCGAGAAGGACCAGATGCTGGACGGCAGCAAAGTGCGCGAGGGCGACGTGCTGCTCGGCCTGCCGTCTTCCGGCCCGCACTCCAACGGCTACTCGCTGATCCGCAAGGTGCTGGCCGTGACCGGCGCCGACCTGAGCCAGACCCTCTCTTCATCTGATGGCAACGACGTCACCCTGGCCGACGCCCTGCTCGCACCGACCCGCATCTACGTCAAGAGCCTGCTGCCGCTGCTGCGCGACGCCGATTCCGGCGTCCATGGCCTGTGCCACATCACCGGCGGCGGCCTGACCGAAAACCTGCCGCGCGTCTACGGCGAAGACCTCGCCGCCGAGGTCGATACCGCCTCCTGGACGCCCGCCCCGGTGTTCCAGTGGATCCGCGAGGGCGGCAACGTCGAGCCGCGCGAGATGTACCGCACATTCAACAACGGCGTCGGCATGACCCTGATGGTTGCCGCCGACAAGGTCGACGATGTCATCGCCCGCCTTCAGGCGGCTGGCGAGCAGCCTTGGGTCATGGGCCACATGGTCAAGCGCCAGGGCGGCGAAGGCGTGATCCTGGCCTAAACCTGCTGTAGGAGCGAGCTTGCTCGCGATCAATGCCAGGGCCGATCGCGAGCAAGCTCGCTCCTACGGGTTCCCCCCGTCATTGCGAGCGCAGCGAAGCAATCCACATCGCCAGCAGTATCGGCAAGGCATGGATCGCCGCGTCGCCGCGAAGCTGTCACAAGCCCGCGATGACGGCCCTACTTCAACCCCGCAATACTCCTCATGCACCAAACCCGCATCGTCGTCCTCATCTCCGGCAACGGCAGCAACCTGCAAGCCCTGATCGACGCGGAAAAACGCGACCAGCTCGGCAGCGGCCATATCGTCGCCGTGCTCAGCAACCGCGCCGATGCCCACGGCCTGGAGCGCGCCCGTAAGGCCGATATCCCGGCGGAACACCTCAGCCACAAGGACTTCCCCGATCGCGAGGCCTTCGACACCGCGCTGATGGCGCGCATCGACGCCCACCGCCCCGACCTCATCGTGCTGGCGGGTTTCATGCGCATCCTCACGCCGAACTTCGTAAAGCACTACGCGGGTCGCCTGATCAACATCCACCCCTCCCTCCTGCCGAAATACCCCGGGCTGCACACACACGCACGCGCCCTGGAAGCAGGGGACGCCGAGCACGGTGCAACCGTCCACTTCGTGACCGAGGGCGTGGACGAAGGCCCGGCCATCCTGCAAGGCCGTGTTCCCATCCTGCACGGTGACACACCGGAAACACTGCAACAGCGGGTGCATGCCATGGAACACCGCATTTACCCCGAAGCCGTCAGAATGCTGTGCGCCGCGCACCGAACAAGCGACCGGATGCGTACCTGAGCGTATCCACATGCACGACAGGATTGCCCCCGCGCCACAACAGGCCTATGGTTTTCAACATCCGAACCAGTAACTTTCAACCATGACCATTCTCGTCACCGGCGCCGCCGGCTTCATCGGATCGTTCGTCACCCAGCGCCTGCTCGATCGCGGCGAACAGGTCATCGGCATCGACAACCTGAACGACTACTACGACGTCCGCCTCAAACATGCCCGACTTGCCCGGATCAGCGAACATCCCGGCTTCGAATTCATCCAGCTCGACCTCGCGGACCGCGTCGGCATGGCCGACCTGTTCAACCACCACAAGCCGAAGCGCGTGATTCACCTCGCCGCCCAGGCCGGTGTGCGCTACTCCATCCAGAACCCGCACGCCTACGTGGACAGCAACCTCGTCGGCTTCATGAACGTCCTAGAAGGCTGCCGCCATGGCGGTGTCGAGCACCTGGTCTACGCCTCGTCCAGCTCGGTCTACGGCCTCAACACCGCCATGCCCTACTCGGTGCACCACAACGTGGACCACCCCATCAGCCTCTACGCCGCCACCAAAAAAGCCAACGAACTGATGGCGCACAGCTACGCGCACCTTTACCGCCTGCCCACCACCGGCCTGCGATTCTTCACCGTCTACGGCCCCTGGGGCCGACCGGACATGGCCTACTTCAAGTTCACCAAGGCCATCCTCGAAGGCAAGCCGATCGAAGTCTACAACCACGGCAAGATGCGCCGAGACTTCACCTACATTGACGACATCGTCGAAGGCGTGTTGCGCGTGCTCGATCGCCCCCCCGCCCCAAACCCGGACTGGAGCGGCGACCACCCCGACCCCGGCAGCAGCCCTGCCCCTTATCGCATCTACAACATCGGCAACCACAGCCCGGTCGAACTGTCACGCTTCATCGAAGCCCTGGAAAGCGCGCTCGGGCGCAACGCCGAAAAGATCATGCTGCCCATGCAACCCGGCGACGTGCCCGCCACCTATGCCGACGTGGACGACCTTATCCGCGACACCGGCTTCACCCCGAGCACCAGCATCGAAGACGGCCTGACGCGATTCGCCGAGTGGTATCGCCACTACAACCACCTGAGCTGACCGCCCCGCCATGAAAATCGCCGTTGCCGGAACCGGATACGTAGGCCTCTCCAACGCCTTGCTGCTGGCGCAGCACAACGAAGTCATCGCGCTCGACATCCTGCCCGAGAAGGTCGCCCTGCTGAACGCGGGACAATCGCCCATCGTCGATGCGGAAATCGAGGCCTTTCTCGGTCGGGACGACCTTCGCTTCAGAGCCACGCTCGACAAGGACGAAGCCTACCGGGACGCCGAGTTCATCATCATCGCCACCCCCACCGATTACGACCCTGAAACCAACTACTTCAACACCCGCTCGGTCGAAGCCGTCATCAGGGACGTCACGGCCATCAACCCGAACGCGGTCATGGTCATCAAATCCACCGTACCGGTCGGTTACACCGCACGCGCCAAACAGGCCATGGGCAGCGAGAACATCATCTTCTCACCCGAGTTCCTGCGTGAAGGAAAGGCCCTGCACGACAACCTCCATCCCTCGCGCATCATCGTCGGCGAAAAATCCGAACGAGCCGAACGCTTTGCCCAACTGCTCGTCCAGGGCGCGCGCAAGGACGATATCCCCGTCCTCTTCACCGACCCTACCGAGGCCGAGGCGATCAAGCTGTTCGCCAACACCTACCTCGCCATGCGCGTCGCCTACTTCAACGAACTGGACACCTACGCCGAAACCCACGGCCTGGACACCCGCCAGATCATCCAGGGCGTCGGACTCGACCCCCGCATCGGCCTGCACTACAACAACCCAAGCTTTGGCTACGGCGGCTACTGCCTGCCCAAAGACACCAAGCAACTGCTCGCCAACTACCGCGACGTGCCGCAGAACCTGATTCACGCCATCGTGGACTCCAACACCACCCGCAAAGACTTCATCGCGGACTCCATCATCCGTCGGCTTTCATCCACAACCGCCCAGACAGGCGGCGGATGGAGCGAAGAGGAAAAGAGAACCCCGGTGGTCGGCATCTACCGGCTCATCATGAAAGCGGGCTCGGACAACTTCCGCGCCTCATCCATCCAGGGAATCATGAAGCGGATCAAGGCCAAGGGCATTGAAGTGGTGATCTACGAACCCGTCCTCAAGGAAGAGCGCTTCTTCAACTCCCGCGTCATCCGCGACCTGGGCGAATTCAAATCCGCATCCGACGTCATCGTCGCCAACCGGCTTACCGATGACATCCGCGACGCGCAGGCCAAGGTCTACACGCGCGACCTGTTCGGCAGCGATTAAGTCCCTGCGTGCAGACGAGACCTGCCCCCCTCAACTCCTGCTAAAATCCCCGCGGCCTCATTCAGCGAAACACGACATGCGCAAAGGCATCATCCTCGCCGGAGGCTCCGGCACGCGGCTGCACCCGCTGACCCTGTCCGTTAGCAAGCAACTGATGCCGGTGTACGACAAGCCGATGATCTACTACCCGCTCAGCACCCTGATGCTGGCGGGCATCCGCGACATCCTGGTCATCACCACGCCGCACGACCAGGCCGCCTTCCAGGCCCTGCTTGGCGACGGCTCCAAGTGGGGACTGAACCTCGGCTATGCCGCCCAGCCGAGTCCCGACGGCCTGGCGCAGGCCTTCATCATCGGCGCCGACTTCATCGGCGCGGACCCGGTCACCCTGGTACTGGGCGACAACATCTTCTACGGCCACGGCATGACACACCAACTGCGCGCCGCCACCGAGCGCATCCGGGGCGCGGACGTGTTCGGCTACTACGTGCAGGACCCGGAGCGCTACGGCGTGGTCGAGTTCGACGCCAGCGGTCGCGCGATCAGCATCGAGGAAAAGCCCGCGCACCCGAAATCCCACTATGCCGTCACCGGCCTCTATTTCTACGACAACGACGTCATCGACATTGCCCGCGCGGTCCGGCCCTCGGCGCGCGGCGAACTGGAAATCACCGACGTTAACAACGCCTATCTCGCGCGCGGTGACTTGAACGTGCAAATCCTCGGGCGCGGAAACGCCTGGCTGGATACCGGCACCCATGACTCGCTTCTGGACGCGGGCAATTTCATCCGCGTGGTCGAAGAGCGCCAGGGGCTCAAGATCGCCTGCCCGGAAGAAATCGCCTGGCGCATGGGTTTCATCGCCCGCGAAGATGTCGAACGCCTTGCCGAGCCGCTGAAAAAGAATGGCTACGGCCAGTACCTTCTGAGCATCCTGAACGAGAGAATCATCGAGTGAACATCATCCCGACGCGCCTGCCGGACGTCCTGATCCTGGAACCCAAGGTCTTCGGCGATCACCGGGGCTTTTTCCTGGAAAGCTGGAACTGCCAGCGCTTCGCGGAAGCCGGTCTGGACCTCGACTTCGTACAGGATAACCACAGCCGCTCGTCGCAAGGCATCCTGCGCGGCCTGCATTACCAACTCATCCGACCGCAGGGCAAACTCGTGCGCGTCACCCGCGGCGCGGTATTCGACGTGGCCGTGGACCTGCGCCGCGACTCGCCCTCATTCGGCCAGTGGGCCGGTGTCGAACTGTCGGAGGACAACCACCGCATGCTGTGGGTACCACCCGGCTTCGGCCATGGTTTCTACGTTCTCAGCGAAAGCGCCGACTTCCAGTACAAATGCACCGACTACTACACCCCGGAGCATGAACGCTGCGTCGCATGGGACGACCCCGATATCGGCATCGACTGGCCGCTGATCGAAGGCCGCGCGCCGACGCTCTCGGCCAAGGACGCCGCAGGCGTCCCGCTGCGCGATGCGGAAGTCTACGCATGACGCCGCGCGTCCTGCTGACCGGCGCCCACGGGCAACTCGGATGGGAGTTGCAACGCAGCCGCCCAGCCCATATCGAACTGCACGCGCATGATGCCGACACACTCGACATCACCGATGCCGAGGCTGTCCGTGCCATGATCGAAGCGGTCAAGCCAACCTGGATCATCAATGCCGCCGCTTACACCGCCGTGGACAAGGCCGAGAGCGATACGCCCGCGGCCCACGCGGTGAATGCCGAAGGCCCGCGCCTGCTCGCGGAGGCCGCCCGCGCCGCAGGCGCCCGCATGGCGCAAATATCCACCGACTTCGTATTCAACGGCGGCCAAGGCCGCCCCTACCTCCCTGACGACGCCACCGCCCCGCTCGGCGTCTACGGGGCAACCAAACTGAACGGCGAACGCGCCGTGCGCGAAACGCTCGGCGCGCACGCCCTTGTGCTGCGCACCGCCTGGGTCTACTCGACGCACGGACACAACTTCGTCAAGACCATGCTTCGGCTGATGCGCGAACGCGACCAGCTTGGCGTGGTCGCCGACCAGATCGGCAGTCCGACCTGGGCGCACGGCCTGGCCCAAACCCTCTGGCAAGCCGTGCGAACCGGCCTCGGCGGCGTCCATCACTGGACTGACGCCGGTGTGGCAAGCTGGTACGACTTCGCCTGCGCCATCCACGACGAAGCCCGCGCACTGGGCCTGCTGGAACGCGACACGGCCATCCGCCCCATTCGCACCCAAGACTACCCCACCCCTGCCGCGCGCCCCAGTTACAGCGTGCTGGACAAGACCTCTACCTGGCAGGCTCTCAGCATCGACGCCCCGGCCCACTGGCGCACCCAACTGCGCGCCATGCTCCACGATTTCAAAGAGAGCGCGTATACCCCCACTCCCGGCGGGACCAGTGCTGTTCATGACGGCGCTGGATCTCGAAACGAACGCAAAGCTGGCGTAAGCCAGCCCGCAGGGGGACAGGCTGGACAGCCCAGCGTCAAAGAGCCGGGATGAGAGGCGACACAGTGCAACCGATCGACAAACCACATGCCAAGATGAAAAGAAACCTCCTGATCACCGGCGGCGCTGGATTCATCGGCGCCAACTTCGTCCACTACTGGATGGCCCGCCACCCCGGCGACCGGGTCGTCGTGCTGGACGCCCTGACCTATGCGGGCAACCTTGCCAACCTTACCGCGGTCCGGGACAACCCGAATTTCCGCTTCGTCCACGGCGACATCCGCGATCAGCCCCTGGTCGAAGACCTCCTGCGCATCGAAGGCATCGACACCCTCGTTCATTTCGCCGCCGAAAGCCATGTGGACCGATCCATCCTCGGACCGGATGCCTTCATCGAAACCAACATCATCGGCACCCACAGCCTGCTCAAGGCCGCCCGAAAAGTCTGGCTGGACGATGACACAACCCGCCGTGCCGATCACCGGTTCCACCACGTCAGCACCGATGAAGTCTACGGCTCACTCGGCCCCGGCGACCCCGCCTTCAGCGAGACCACGCCCTACGCACCCAATTCACCCTACTCCGCCAGCAAGGCCGCCTCGGACCATCTGGTGCGCGCCTATCACCACACCTACGGACTGAACGTCACCACCAGCAACTGCTCCAATAACTACGGCCCCTTCCACTTCCCGGAAAAGCTCATTCCGCTGTGCATCATCAACATCCTGCACGGCAAGCCGCTACCCATCTACGGCGACGGATTGAACATCCGCGACTGGCTCTACGTCGAAGACCACGCCCAAGGCATCGAGCTGATCCTGGAACACGGGCGCGTGGGCGAGGTCTACAACATCGGCGGCAACAACGAGTGGACCAACATCGACATCGTGCGCCTGATATGCGCGCGGGTGGATGAAACCTTCGCGTCCGACACAAGTCTCGCCACCCGCTTCCCGGACGCGCCCGCCGCGCACGGCAAGACCAGCGACAGTCTCATCGGTTTCGTCAAGGACCGCCCCGGTCACGACCGCCGCTATGCCATCAATGCCGACAAGATCATGACCGAACTTGGATATCATCCGCGCCAGACCTTCGAGACCGGAATCCGCGCCACGCTCGACTGGTACCTTGCCAACGAGGACTGGTGGCGCGCGGTGTTGGCGGGAAGCTACCGGGATTGGGTGAAACTTCAGTATGAGCAGTAACCAGACGGATCGGATCATCATGCGCCTGGGCGAACGCCTGGTTGCCGCAGGCAAGCTCTCCGAGCGGGATCTCGAACGAGCCCTGCTCGCCCAGCAGGAAATGGGCGATCTGATCGGTCGCGTGCTGGTCCGGCTAGGACTGGTCTCAGAGGCCGATCTCGTCCGCCAGCTCGCCGATCAACTCAGCTTGCCGCTCGTCGGCCCGGCGGACTTCCCCGCCGACGAGCCGCTGGCCCTGGACGGCCTCGCGCATGACTTCCTGCTCCACCATCGCCTGCTCCCCCTGCGCGATGACGGCCAGTGCCTGCATGTCGCCATGGCCCTGCCGCAGGACGAATATGCGCGCAAGGCCCTGCGCCTTGCCACCGGACGGAACATCCAGCCCTGCCTGGCCGCTGAAGCCGACCTGGACGCGGCCCTCACCCGCCTCTACATCGGCGAGGAAAGCCCGGCGGAGGACGAGACGGGCAGCACGGGCGGCACATCCGACAACGAATTCATCGAACACCTCAAGGACCTCGCGAGCGAAGCACCTGTCATCCGGCTGGTCAACCAGATCATCGGCGAGGCCATCAACCGCCGCGCCTCCGACATCCACATCGAACCCTTCGAAGGCGAATTGCATGTCCGCTACCGTGTCGATGGCGTCATCGAAGAATCCGAAGCACCGCCTGCCAGCCTGACCGCTGCCATCACATCGCGGATCAAGCTCCTGGCCGGACTCAACATCGCCGAGCGCCGCCTGCCGCAGGACGGACGCATCAAGACCCGCGTCAAGGGCCATGAACTCGACCTGCGCGTATCCACCGTGCCCACCGTGCATGGCGAAAGCGTGGTTCTGCGCGTACTCGACCGCGAAAGCATCCGCTTCAGCCTGGAGGACATGGGCTTCAGCCCGGACACCCTCCAGCGCTTCAATGCCCTGCTCGCCCAACCGCATGGCATCGTGCTGGTCACCGGCCCGACCGGCTCCGGCAAGACCACCACCCTGTATGCCGCGCTGGCCAAGCTGGATGCCGTCACGCTGAAAATCCTCACCGTCGAGGACCCCGTTGAATACCAACTCGCGGGCATCAACCAGATCCAGGTCCAGCCTCAGATCGGTCTCACTTTCGCCAATGCCCTGCGCTCCATCCTGCGCCAGGACCCGGACATCATCATGATCGGTGAAATGCGCGACACGGAAACCGCTGAAATCGCCGTGCAATCTGCCCTGACCGGCCACCTGGTCCTCTCCACCCTGCACACCAACACCGCCGCCGGAGCCATTACCCGACTGGAAGACATGGGCCTTGCACGCTACCTGCTTACATCCAGCGTCAATGGCATCCTTGCCCAGCGCCTGGTGCGCAGACTCTGCCCATATTGCCGGGAAGCCCAGCCGCTCGACCCCGGCGTGCGTCAAGCCACCGGACTGGAGCGCTTCCTGCCCCCGGACCAGACCCACATCCACGTCGCGCGCGGCTGCGAACATTGCGCACGCACCGGCTACCGGGGACGCACCGCCATCCACGAACTACTGGTCCTGGATGCCCCTATGCACACTGCCATCCTGAACGGTTCGGACGCCAACACTCTGCACCAGACAGCCCGTCAGGGCGGCATGCTGACCCTCTACGAAGACGGCCTGCGTAAAGTCGCTGCTGGGGAAACCTCGCTGGAAGAAGTCCTGCGCGTCACCCAGGACACCGCGCATGGCTGATTTTGCCTACCGCGCCGCGCGGCGCGACGGGCAGGTGACGGAAGGGCGCATCGCCGCCAGCGACGAGCCAACCGCCGCCCGCCTGCTACGCGCCCAGGGCCTGACACCCATCCGCCTCGCCCTGGCCGAAGACAACGCCGCGCCTGCCGCCGCGCGAACGCCCACCGCACCCCGCGTCGCCTTTTTCAGCCTGCGCCGCAGCCCACGACCGCCCGGGCAGGATGAAATTCTGCACATGACCAAGGAACTATCCGTACTCCTGCGAGCGGGCCTGCCACTCGACCGCGCGCTCAAGGTCATGATAGGCATGAGCGGCCAGCCCCCCATGCGGTCCGTGATGCAAGACATGCTCGACACCATCAAGGGCGGTCGCGGCCTCAGTCAGGCCCTGCGCGCCCATGGCGACCTGTTTGGCGACTTCTACATCAACATGGTCCGCTCCGGCGAGGCGGGCGGCCAGCTCGCCACCGTCCTGGCCGATCTCGCCGAACACCTCGAACGTAGTAAGACCCTACGCTCCAGCATGGTGTCGGCGCTGATCTACCCCGCCATCCTGCTGGCCGTTTCCGTGCTCTCCATCGCCCTCATGCTCGGCTTCGTGGTACCCCAATTCAAAAGTCTGTTCGAAGACATGGGCGAGCGCCTTCCGCTGGCTACCCGTCTGGTGGTGGACTCAGGCGACTGGATCGCCGCCCACGGCATTTACTTGCTGATCGCCGCTCTGCCGCTCTGGTTGCTACTCCAACGCTGGAAAAACACCCCCGCCGGACGCGCCAGCATCGACCGGATCAGCCTTCGCCTGCCCCTGCTCGGCCCCACCCTGCTCAAATACGAAACCACACGCTTTGCCCGCACCCTGGGAACTTTGCTTGGCAATGGCGTGTCTCTGCTCGATGCCATCGGCATCGCGCGCGACACTGTCGGAAACACTGTTCTGCGCGAAGCGCTCTCCAGCCTGCCCCCCGCCATCAAGCAAGGCGGGCGCATGGCGGCGGCCCTGGAAAAGACCGGCTTGTTCTCGCAGGCCGCCATCCAGATGACCGCCATCGGCGAGGAAAGCGGACGGCTCGACGCCATGCTGCGCGAGCTTGCCCATGTCTACGACAACGAAGTCCAGGCGGGCGTCAAGCGTGCGCTCACCCTTCTCGAACCGCTCCTGATTCTAGGCTTGGGCGCCATCATCGCCGCCATTATCATCGCCATCCTGATGGGCATTCTTTCCGTGAACGAACTGGTCGCCTGACCGGAACCAAGACAAGGCTGAAACACCATGCACACCCACAAACACGCGTCCCGAAATAGCGGCTTCACCTTGATCGAACTGCTCGTCGTACTCGCCATCCTCGGCCTGCTCGCCGGTCTCGTCGGCCCCAAGGTCCTCAACCAGCTCGGCGGAGCCAAAGGCAAGACCGCCAAGGTACAGATCAAGGACTTCGAACAAGCCCTGGAAATCTACAAACTCGACGTCGGCCGCATGCCCAGCCAGCAGGACGGACTCAAGGCCCTCATCCAGCGCCCCGGCAACGCCCCTGGCTGGAACGGCCCCTACCTGAAGAAGAACGAACTGCCCAAGGACCCCTGGGGCAACGACTACCAGTACGCACTGCCCGGCAAACATGGCGACTTCGACATCTTCAGTCTCGGCGCGGACAACGCCCCCGGCGGCGATGGTGAAAACGCCGACATCGGCAACTGGAACTGACCTGTGCGGCGAACGGCGCATGGCTTCACCCTGCTGGAGGTAATGGTGGCCTTCGCCATCGTCGCCCTGCTGCTTGCCGTCACCCCGCTCGCCTACCGCAAGGTCCACGACGCCCTCGGCTACCGTGCGGCCCTGAGCGACGTCACCAGCGCTCTCAAACAAGCGCGCATCGACGCCATCCTGCAAGGTCGCCCGGTGGAAATGACACTGCGCCTGGACGAGCGCCGCATGGACGCCCCCGGTCAGAAAACCGTCCGCATCCCGGACGGCATCCGCATTGATGTGCGCGCCGCCCTAGTCGAAGACGGACATGGCGAAGCCCGCCCCATTTTCCGTTTCTACCCTGACGGCAGCGCCACTGGAGGAAGCATCAGCCTGATCTCCGCCGGTGGCCGCGCCAGCCGCATCGAGATCGACTGGCTGACCGGCAGCCTGCGACAAGCCGATGAACAAGGCTGACCTCCGCACTGTCCGCCCGCGCGGCTTCTCCCTACTCGAAACACTGGTGGCGATCAGCATCCTGGCGTTGACCGTGACCGTCATCTACCAGGCACAGGCCCACAGCCTGCGCAATCTCGGCCAAAGCCTCGCACATCAACGCGCTGTTCTGCACGCGCAAAGCCTGCTGGCGGAACTGACCGGCCCCTTAGCGCCCAGGCAAAACATGAGCGGTGACACGTCAGACGGCTACCATTGGGAGCTCGTCATCACACCGACTGATCTGCCCCCCCCTCGAATCGAGCAAGACCCTGTTCCCATGCAGCGTCTCGACCTCACCCTGAATTGGCACGAAGGCGGGAAACCGCGCGAACTCAAACTGACCACCCTGGCGCAACCATGACCCTCTCGCCACGCGTCAATCTTGGTTTCAGCCTGATCGAGGCGGTCATCGCCCTGGCCTTGACCGCGCTCATTCTCGCAACGCTCGGCGCCAGCCTGTTCGGTCTCAGCCAAGGGTTCGCCAAAGGCACGGCGCGCGCCGAGCGTGACGACACGATGCTGCATGTGAGCCAGAGCCTGCGTCGCGCCCTGGAACAGGCTCGTCAGCGCACCATCCAGCGAGAAGACGAACAACGCCCCAGCCTCCTCGGCCAGCCGGGCAGTCTGGAATGGCTGGCCTACATGCCGGAAGCCTCGACCTACCGAGGGCTGCACATCTGGCGGCTTGAAACCCTGCCTGTCGACGACAAAAGCGGCCAGAAGCTCGCCCTGACGCTCACCCCTTGGAGCGCGAGTGAGCCAGCGGCGCCCTACCCACCTCATACCCTTGTCGATGGCGTGACCCGCCTTCATATTCAATACCAGAACCTCGCCGACGGACTCTGGAGCGAGCGCTGGGAACAACCCCGTCTTCCCCTGCGCATCCGAATCGAAATTTCCACCGAGGCCGGGGGCGACTGGCCCCCCATCGTCGTCCGTCTGACGCCATGATGCATCACTCCCATCCTTCCGTGCGGGGCCTTGCCCTGCCCGCCGTACTCTGGACATTGGCCGCTCTGATGCTCATGGTCGGCAGTCTGACGTATTTCTCGCGTGTGGAAACCCGGCTATCCGCGACCATCACCGAACAAGCCCAGGCTGAGGCCTTGATGGAGGCCGGCGCGGCATACATAGCTCGGATCATGCACCTTCATCCATCCGAAGTCGGCGACCAACCCCCTCACGATTACCATCTGGAGATCGACGGTCAGCACATCCACATGCAACTTATCAACACCGCAGGCCTCATCGACATCAACCAGGCTCCGCCCGACCTGCTCAACGCCCTTCTTCAAACGATCATTCCCGATGCCCCAGACACCACCCAGGGCATCCTCAACAGCCTGCGACCACCTGATACCCAAGCCACCGGGAGCACACTGCCTCCCCTGGAAAACGCCCATCAGCTCCGGACACTGCCGGGAATGACCGATTCCATTTACAATGCCCTCCGCGACAGCGTCGCCTGGGGCGGCGGAGATCGCCGCGTGAATCCCAGACTCGCTCCGGAATCGGTTCTGCTGGCACTGGCGCATGGACATAGCGAACGCACCGCAGCCTACCTTCAGGCACGGCAGAACAACCCGGCCTTGGCCGACATCAGCATGCTCAACACCGCCCATCACAGCACGCTCACCAGCCAACGTTACCGACTGGATATCGCCGTCACCCTGCGCGGCGGACGCACCCTTGCACGGCGCATGTGGCTCTCGCCAACCCCCTTTGGCGATGCCAGCCTGCGCGTAACGAGCCGTGAAGAATTGCCGCCCCCAGCTCTCCAAAGCGTGAACATGCCATGACGCAAAGCACACTTCGACAACGGCTCGCTCCCTGGATGGCTTGGTGGCGCAGTGGCATGGGCGAGGCTTGGGCGCGTCTGCCCAAGCCATCCGCCCTGAAACCGCGCCCGCGCATCTTCCAACACTCGGACGGCCTTCTGCGCGCCTACGCCGAAGGCCGCTGGGCTGCCGTTGCACCCGCCAGCGGCCCCATTGTGGGGCGACTCCTGAACCCCGATGACGTACTGCTGCGCCAGATCCGTCTGCCCGCGCTGGAACCCGCCGAGTTGCGCAACGCGATTGAACTGGAAGCACGCGGCGCAAGCCCCTTTCCATGGGCCGACACACTCCATGGCTACAACGTGCGACATGCACCGGACGGACTGCTCGACATTGAAATCGCCCTGAGCCGCCGAGCGACCGAAGACACGGTCGATTATCCTCTCCTCCATGCCATGGGCTCCCTCGGCCCGATTGCCATGGGAGACACCACGAATAGCCAGGCTCCGGAAACTTGGTACAGAGATCGGATCACGCTAGCCCTCCTCGGTCTTCTCCTCCTGCTAGCCCTCCTCGCCGCCCTGACCCCCACGCTACTGATGCGCGCCGAAGTGAGGGCGGGCAACGTCGCTCTTGAGCGCATCGCCGCCGCTACCGCTCCCCTGGTCGCGCAGCGCGACGAACTGACCCGCATCCAGCAAAGTCTTGAGCAAATCCAGGCCTACGCCCAAATCCACCCGATCCCGCTCCAGCTCATCGAACACATCACCCAGGCCATGCCGGACGGAAACTGGTTGACCCAAATGGGGCTCAAGAGCGGCCAGCTGACACTGGATGGCTATGCAAACGACAGTGGTGCCATTGTCGCCGCGCTGGAAAAAATCCCCGGCCTGCGTGACGTACGCTTAGGCTCCGGTGTCACTCGCGACCCGCGTAACGGCAAGGAAATCTTCCGAATCGAAGCGCAACTCAGTGAGCCACCCGCGCCATGATGACCACACTCCACCGCCATCGTGCCGTCCTCGCACCCGCGCTGACCCTTTTCGCCATGCTGCTGCTGGCCATTCTGATCTACCTCCCCGTACAGGCCCAGCGCGACAAATACGAACGCGCCATCGCCAGCCAAAACCCGCGCATCGAACGCCTTCTCGGCCTGCGGGACGCCGCGCCACGGATCGTCGAACAAACCGTCCAAGCCCGCCAGCTTGTCAACACCCTCGCCTACCCCTCGGATGCGGATGCCAACCGCCTCAACAACGAACTACCTAACCGTCTGCGACAGCTCGCGCAACAATCCGGCCTGACTCTGGGCGCAATGCGCCCACTCCCCACGCGCAATGAAAATGGACTCGATATCCTGCTGGTCAACCTCAGTCTGCAAGGCGAACTCACCCAATTCCAGAACTTCCTGGTCAGCCTTGAGCAACCACCCCGCCTATGGGTGGATAGCCTCAGCATCCGACGGCAAATGTCAGGACAAGATGCACGACAAACGCTGACCATTGACATGAACCTTGCCGCATTGCGCAGGACAGATCCATGAACGCGCGCACACTTCGCATCCTATCGCTTAGCGCGTTACTTGCGGCGGCATCCACAGCCCTCACACTTTACTGGCAGGACGCGCTTGAGCATATGATGAAGCCTCACTGGTCATCCCACCCGCCTGAGTTGTCCGACGCGCCCATGTCAGGTATCGCTCCCACGAACTTGAGCAGCCTGACCAGCACACGCAACCGACCACTATTTTGGGAAAGCAGACGCCCCCCTGAAAAACCAGCCCTTGCTGAAGAGAGCAGCTCTGGTCCGATTGAGCTGCTTGGAATTATCACGGAACACGACGACCGCATTGCCTTGGCTCGCATCGGGGGGAAATCCGCTCAACCAACCTTGCGCCTGCGTAAAGGACAACTCATCGGTCGCTTTGCGGTGATGCGCATCGACGCAGACAGCATCACCCTATCCTCCAAGGACGGCGTCACCCAAACCCTGAAACTCAAGCGCGGCAATACCCCATTGAATGCCCAGCCCCGCCCGGCCACGCGCTAAGGAAAGAAGACCAACATGCCCATGAAGCGATCCATCAGCCTGCTCACCTCCGCCGCCCTCATCGCCGGATGCGCCACCCCGATGCAACGCCCATCCACCATGGGCGAACTTCTTACTCCGGTCAGCGACGCACCAGCCGCGCAAGCCCCCATGAGCGGCGCGCCGCATGCATCCGTGCCGGACGGCAGCCGCCCCCAGGACCGGCTTTACCCCGGCAACGACAAAGTCATCGACCTGCCCAAAGTCCGCCGCGCCCCCAGCGCGCGCGGCGGCGAAGGCGTGATGCTCAATTTCGAAAAGGCCCCGCTGGCCGATGTCGTCCACACCATCCTCGGCGACGTACTCAAAAAGCCCTACAGCATCGACGCGGGCATCAAGGGCGAAGTGATCCTGCACACCACCCAGCCCGTCCCGCTAGACGACCTGCCCGGTGTACTGGACACCCTCCTTCAGGCCAATGGCGCGGCCATGAAGACCGACGCGGGCGGCGTCATCCACATTGGCTCATCCGACACGCTCAAAGGCATCCCCCCCCTCCTTGGCAAAGGCAGCGGACAACCGGGACAGAGCATCAGCATCGTTCCGCTGAGTCACGTCGGCGCGAAGGAAATGGCTGAACTGCTCAAACCCGTCGCCCCAGCTGACGCATTCCTGAAGATCGACACCACCCGCAACCTGCTCGTCCTGCTCGGCAGCGCGAGCCAAACCCAAGCCTGGCTGGACCTCATCAAGAGCTTCGACGTGGACTTCATGAGCGGCATGTCAGTCGGCATCTTCCCGCTTGAGTACGCAGACGCCAAGGAAACCGCCAAGGCCATCGACCTTCTGCTTGCCAAGCCGGACAGCGCCACCGATGGCATCGTTCGCGTCATGCCCATCGAAAAGCTCAACACCCTCTTCGTCGTCACCCCCCGCAAACACTACCTCGGCCAGATCCGCGACTGGGTGACCCGTCTGGATCAAGCGCCGGACAACGCTCTTGAACCGCAGCTTTATGTCTACCCCGTACAAAACGGCAGCGCCAGCCACCTGGGCAAAGTCCTCGGCGGTCTGTTCGGCAAAGGCTCCCAGACCACCGACAGCAGCCGGGGCAGCCTGGCCCCCGGCCTGAGCGGCGCAACCCTGAGCAGCGGGAGCGCCAACGGCACAAGCTCGACCTCAACCACCGGCGCATCTTCATCCACCCTTGGCGGCGGCACATCCGGCGGAAGCACCTCCAACACCGCCCTGGGCAGCAGCCTCACGAGTGGTGTCACAAGCGCCACGAACCAGCAGGCCACCGTCTCCGCCATCGGCCTGGAGGGCAACGTGCGCGTGGTCGCCGACGAAGAAAACAACGCCTTGCTCATCTACGCACCGCGCCGCGAATACCGCCGCATCGAATCCGCGCTGCGCCAACTCGACGTCGCACCGGTCCAGGTCCTGATCGAAGCAAGCATTGTTGAAGTCAGCCTCACCGACAAATTCCAGTTTGGCCTCCAGTGGTATTTCACCAACGGCTTCAAGGGCGACCTCTACGGCAAGCGCGGCGAGGGCGGCTTCAACAACGGCACGAGCAGCGATCTCGCCAGCGTACTACCTGGTTTCAACTACACCGTTTCCGACTCCACCGGAAGCATCCGCGCCGTACTCAACGCACTCTCCGGCGAAACCAGCCTCAAGGTCGTCTCCAGCCCGTCCATGCTGGTACTCGACAACCAGCCCGCCGAAATCCGGGTCGGCAATCAGCAGCCCATCCTCAGCGCCACCACTACCACCACCGGAGGCAACGTCACCCAGTCCATCACCTACAAGGACACCGGCGTGATGCTCAAGGTCGTTCCCCGTGTCAACGCCGGAAGCCTGGTCACCATGGACATTGCCCAGGAAGTGACCGATGTCGGCTCCATCGACACCGCCACCAAGCAACGCAGCTTCCTGCAACGCAGCATGCAAAGCCGTATTGCCGTGCAGAGTGGACAAACCGCTGTGCTCGGCGGCCTGATCCGGGACAACAACAGCAACGATCGGACCGGCCTCCCTGGCCTGAGCCGCATCCCCGGACTCGGCTACCTGTTCGGATCCACGGAGGAAAGCAAGGAACGCACCGAACTGATCGTCATGCTCACACCCAGGGTCATGGAAAACACCTCGCAACTACGGCAGGTGTCCGATGAGATTCGCACTCGCCTTGTAGACATCAGTTTCCCGGCCCTACAAGGCAAACCGGCGCAAATCAAGGACGACCGCGCCCCGACGACACCGTAAAGGCAGCTTTACTGACACGACTCCACAGGGGAAAGTGGTTTGCTCGCACAGGTCCTCAAGGGCGCAAACCACCCTCAATCACCGTCGCCATCGCACGAAGAGCCCAGTGGAGGCGGCACCGGCGCTAAAACGCTTTGTTATTGCGCGCACAACATACCCTCGAACTTGCGAAAGTTATTCACAACACGCTAACCTTGGTGTGTGCATGAGTAGCAACAAGGTTGCTCAACAACAACAACCCCGTGCAGGACTGTAGCAACGCCACAACAAAGGCTGTTGACTACAATCACGAGAACCCCTTAAATCTTTCACGAAGCCACGTTTGTCATCGAAGACATTCTGGCCTGGCTGAAGGGGCACGCCATGATGGTTGCCTACCTAAGCCGGATCGGTTAACGTGAAACCGATTTTTTGGCGCGGGATTTCCCGCGCTCAAAAAAGTTCAACTTCTCTTACAGAGGAAAATGCGCATGAACCTGAAGATGAAAACCCTGGCAGCCGCTGTGATTGCCACCGCCGCAGTCAGCACCGCTAACGCGAACTCCCTGCTGTTCCCGTACTTCACCACCGTGAACGGCGCTCAGAGCGTTCTGTCCCTGACCAGCAACGTCACCACCCCGGTACACTATGTGTACAACTACGGCTCCAGCTGCACCCACTTTGACGGCTTCGGCGCCCTGACCGCCAACGACGTCATCCAGCACTCCATCATGGCCCCCGCTGCCGGCGGCTTCGGCATGGCTGTAGCTGGCGACGGCTCCACCCCGTTCTACATGCCGCTGGCCACCGATGGCTTCCTGGTTGTCACCAACACTGTTGGCGCTGCCACCAACGCCCTGCGTGGTGAGATGGTCATCGCTGACGCCGCCACCGGCATCATGACCGCCTACACCCCGGTAGACAACGCACTGGATACCTCCGCTGCAGGCAAAAAAAGAGGCAACGAAGGCGACTTCTCCGCCATCGTTGACTCTGCCTTCCGCATGACCTTCTACCCGGACGTCGTTGCTGACACCTCCTGGTACGCTGTCGTTGTGGGCGACATGAACGCCGCCATCGCCGCCGGCGCTGACTGGACTGGTGCAACCACCTGGACCACCGCTGCCGCTGCCTACGACAACGATGAGAACGCGTTCTCTGGCGTTATGTCCGACACCATCACCTGCTCCGGCACCATCGATCGTGATGACCTGCTGAACAGCGCCCAAGCTGCCTCCATCAACGATGGCGGCCTGGTGCTGAACACCTTCGGCGCTTACGCCGCAGGCGCTACCGGTGTTGTACTGACCAAGATGCAGACCGTCCTGCCGGCTGTTGGCGCTCCGTTCGCTGGCACCACCTTCCTGACCCGCGAAGTCGCCAACTAATTCCTGATGCTTCAGGCAGGCAGCGCGCATGCGCTGCCCGAATCAAGAACCGTCGCTTGCGACGGTTTTTTTTTGCCTTCGAAATCGCTCGATCCAACCCCAGCAGAAAACACCTCGCCGCAAGAACTTTTTCTTGCTGTAAAATTCCAAGGTCTTGTCTTTCCTCTCTTGGAGTCTTTTTCCGTGCATTCTAGAAACCGCGTACTCGCCTCAACCACCTTTGGACTCGCCGCCCTGACCCTGACGGCCAGTTTTACGGGCTGCGGCCTTCTGGAGACCAGCAAGCCACGCCAAGAGTTGCAAAACATAGAAAACGCCAAAGTTGGCACCGATGCTTATGTGCCCGCCACATTGATGATCGGCGATCAGCCAGCCACCCTATTCACCTCCACGGATAACCGCATCGCCTTCCGCATGGGCGAGTCGACACGCCTGCTCGACGAAGGCATGGAGGTCAAGGGAGGCAACCGGGTTGGGCTCAAACAGAATGGCGACCACCTTTATGCCTACTGGTGGAGCCACGAGAAAGCCAAGGCGATCTACTTCACCAGTTCCCAGGATGGAGGCAAGACCTTCGCCCCCGTTCAGATCGTCAATGACAATAGTGGCGTGCTCGCCCCGTTCTCCATCATGACCGGCAAGGACGGCGTGGTTGCCATGACCTACATGGATGAACGCGAGCCCAAGTACGAGGTTTTCTTCAACCGCTCGACCGATCACGGCAAGACCTGGCCACGCCCCGATCAGCGTCTGGACAACAAGCCCGCAAGCGGCGACAGCATGGCCATGTTCCCTCGAACCATCCAGACCGACTCCGCCTGGGTGACTGTATGGACCAACACTATCGAGAGCATGGGCCAAAAGAGCCATCAGGTTCTCGCCAGGCGCTCACTCGATCAGGGCCTGACCTGGTCGGAGGAAACCCTCATCTACCAGGACAAGAACGTTTTGACATCCATGGAGGTGAGCGGCCAAGGGCACGCCATGGTCGTAGCCTTTGATATCAAGGGTCACGGCCTGGGCGCTTTGGTGACAAAAGATGATGGCGCCACATGGAAAAGCGTTGGCTTCCTGGAAAATGGCCAAACCACCGTCAACAGCGGAATCGACATTCAGGTGAATGGCAATCTCGCCCACTTGGTGTGGAGTGAACAATCCGCCAAGACACCCAAGGCCAGTGTCATGGCCGCGACCATCGATATCGCCCAGGGAGCTTGGAAAGGAACGGGAAAACGCATTGATGCGAAGCCTTTCTACAATACCCGCACCGTCTTCCCGCATGTCATCACCACCCAGGAAGGACATGTAGTAGCCGCCTGGATGGATTTTCGCGACATTCGCCCGAACATCTACATGAGTGCGTCCTTCGACAACGGCGCAAGCTGGAGCGCACCACAACCTCTCGGAGAGCCGGGCAAGCTCGCGCACGGCCTGCCCCGTCTGTATCCCAGCGGCAAAGACATTCTCTTGGCATACCAAACCTATCCCGGCGACCGCCAGAATGAAGGACACTACATAGTCGAACGGATTGAGCTAGACCCGCCCAAAGGCATCAAGGGCATGGCCAAGCCCCAGTCCATGAGCGAAGAAAAGCGCAAGGAAATGCTCCAATCACGCGCCAATGAGCTGTGGAAGCTCCGGGTAGAGGGCAAGTTCGAAGAGACCTACCCTTTCCATGACCCTGCTTACAAAGCAGCCACAAGCCTGGACCACTTCCGCATGCGCATAGGCAATATCAAATACAACAATGCCGTCATGCAGCAGATCGTTGAAATCCAGGAAAACGTCGCCAAGGTCAAGTTCACTGTGAACTATTCCGTCAACAGCGTCCCCGTCAATGGCAGGATCATCAACATCCCCCCGCATGACACGGAAGTCACCACCACTTGGGTATGGGTTCATGACAATTGGTACTTGATGTTCGAGCCTGCGGTTGGAAAACCGTACCTGAAGTACTGATCGCCTGACGCCCCCTCTCGAGCCCGCCGTTCTGGCGGGTTCATCTTTTCCGTACCGGCCCGAGGTTGGAACGGGACCAACCATTTGCCTCGCTTGCCCTTCCCGGATGCCGCATCACCCCCCCTCTCAGCCCGAGAGGGCTGACATGACCTTGGGGATATGACGCCTCTCACACAAGGGAAAATTGGTTGGGCATTCGCCCACACTTTGAGTGAACGGCTAGAGAGGCGGGCGTACTTTTTGAAGAACCCCACGCGGGTATAATGGTCTATCCGTATTCGGGCATGGCAGCCCTGAACGCGCTTATGAACATGACGCGCGCATGCGCCATTGAGTTTCCGATGAATTTCTTCAGCAAGGCCGCTCGCCTGATCAACATGGCGAGCTTCCTCCGAACCCACCGACAGCTTCTCCTCCTGCTGTTCCGGCGTGACATCGAGGCCCGCACATCCGGTACCGTGTTGGGCGGCCTCTGGATGCTCCTTCAACCCGCACTTCAGGTCGCGGCGCTCTGGTTCCTGCTGGATGTGGTCCTGAACATTCGCTTCCCAGGATTGGATGGCGGCTTTGTCGCCTACTTCCTGCTGGGCATGGTGCCCTGGTTGATGCTTAACGAGATCATGCAGCGCAGCCTGACAGTCATGACGGACTACGCTTCGCTCTATCAACGGGCAAACTTCCCCATGCCCCTGCTGCCGCTGGTGCCTTGGATGGTGAGCGGAGCCATCTATGGCGCCACAATCATCGTCGTGGCACTTTTGCTTGCGGGCTGGCAGGCGCTCCCCGGCGCCTTGATTCTGGTCGCCGGATTGCTGGTCTGGCTGTTGCCGTTCTGCTATCTGCTGGCGGTCATCGGACTGTTCGTGCGAGATCTTCAACAACTGGCGCCGTTCATACTGACCATGTTCATGTATATGACGCCCATTTTGTATGTACCGCAGGCCTTCCCCAAGGAGTTCGCCTGGTGGCTGGACGTGAACCCGTTCGCACACCTCATGGTCCTTGATCATGCGCTGATTCAGGGGCATGACTGGACGTGGCTCAACCTGTCGGTACCGGTGCTGCTGTGGCTACTGGCACTTCTGCCCGCGCGCCGCCTGTTCCTCAAGGCGGCGCCACATATGCGCGAGGCACTATGACCGCCATCCAGCTTTATCAGGTCAGCAAGACCTACGCGCTGTACCGCCATGGCACGGACCGCCTGCAAGAGATCGTGACAGGCCGCAAAAGGCATGTGGACTTCACGGCGCTGCACCCGCTCAGCCTGGAGATTGAGGAGGGCGAAGTGATCGGCCTGGTCGGCATGAACGGCGCGGGCAAGAGCACGCTGCTGAAGATGCTGGCCGGCACCCTTGCACCCAGCAGTGGTACGCTCGCGGTCCATGGGCGGGTTTCGGCCCTTCTGGAACTGGGCGCGGGCTTCCACCCGGAAATGTCCGGACGCGACAATGTACGCCTGAGCTGCGCCGTCATGGGCATGAGGCAGACGCAGATCGATGAGCTTTACCCACGCATTGTCGAATTCGCGGGTATCCGGGACTTCATGGATCAGCCCGTAAAAACCTACTCGTCCGGCATGTTCGTCCGCCTCGCCTTCGCGGTCGCCACCAGCGTGGAACCGGACATTCTGATCGTGGATGAAGCCTTGTCAGTCGGCGACGGCGCCTTCGCTCGCAAGTCCTTCGACCGCATCATGGGGTTCAAGAAGACGGGCAAAACCATTCTGTTCTGCTCCCATTCGCTCTATCAGGTGGAAGCCATCTGCACCCGCGTGATCTGGATGCATCAGGGCAGGATGATGATGGATGGCGATCCAGCGCAGGTGATCGCCGCCTACAACGCCTTCCTGGGCGGACAGTCGGCTCAAGACGAGCAACTGCGCCCGGTCGATGCCGAGGCGCTCGATCAAGCCACCAGCCATGGCCTGTCCACGCGCGGCCACGCACGCCTTGAACGCGTGAGCGTCTCCGTAGACGGCATTACAGGCCTTGAGCTTGAGGGTTGGTGCGGCGCATCCGACGTGAGTATCGAGGTAACATTCAGCTCCGACCCGCAGCTTCCAGCCCCCACCATCGGCATCGCCATCGCGGGCAGTGATGGGCGCTTTGTTTGCAGCGCTGGCACGCACAATGATGGACAGTCATTGATCCGGGACGAGTACGGCAAAGGCAAGGTCACGCTGACCTATCCTGCCTTGCCGCTTCTGAAGGGGCACTACTGGGTCAATGCATTCCTTCTCTGCGAGAACGCCGTGCACATCTACGATCAGGCGAACAGTGTGGCAGAGCTGGTTTTCAAACAACGCGACATGCAGCAAGGGATTGTCAGCCTTCCGCATCGCTGGGGGATTGAAGAGCGGTGAACATCTCCCCTGTGTCCGAAAACCTCCCAGATTTGCAGCTTCCATCAACTCCAGGCCGGATTCTTCTCTGGTCACTCTCGGATGATCGGTCGTTAGATATGCATCTGGAGCGCTACGGTCATACTTTCATCCGTCTAGCCACGCGCCGCTTGACCGACTACGAGAAACATTCCTCCCTGGCGCCAGACGCGTCCTTGATTTCAGAGCACTGGGACATGGTGCTCTTCGATGGCATCACGGGAGAGGCAAATATTCTTGCGGGGCTCTACCTCGCCCTCAATGCCATCAGGGATGGCGGGCGCGTCGTGGTCCGTTTCAGTGAAGATGACCGGTCACCCCGCCTGCCTCGCTGGCGTGAGTTCTGGCTCAGTGTTGCGGAACGAATCGGGCTGACTCTCACTGGGCGCACCGAAAGCACTCTGCACTTGGTGCGCGCCGACACCCAACCGCGATGGGTGCTCAAGCTTGCGGACGAAACTGATACCAACGCCATCCGTACACTGTTCCTGCGGGTCTTCCAAAACGAAATGCCAGATGCACTCTGGCAATGGAAGTATGGAGGTGGCCGGGGCAATGCGGTATTGGCCTACCGCGACGGGGAGTTGGTCGCCCATTACGGCGGAATGTTTCGTTCCATCAGGTTTGCAGGAAAGCAAACATGGGCTCTTCAGGCGGGCGATGTGATGGTTCACCCATCCGAACGCGGCGTTTTCACCCGGCAAGGCATTTTTTTCCTGATGACTTCGACTTGGGCCGAAATGTATGGCCCCCTCGACTTTGGCTTCCCGAACAGCCGCAGCATGCGCCTGGGGGAAAAGCTTGGCATTTATGCGTCAGCGGGACGCATGATTGAAGCGCACTGGAGCACCACCAGGCAGGCCTCTGAACGCCCACCCTTACTTGAGGAAGTCCGGCAGGCAGACAATAAATTTGCCGATGTGACCAACAGGCTGTGGTCTGCGATGTGCCGTGACTTACCCGGCGCATCAATGGGTGTGCGAGATTGGAAATGGATCGTCCATCGATACATTGAGCACCCTACGCATCGATACGAGGTTATGTTGCTACGCTCGCGGTGGCTGCGTCGCCCACAAGGAATTATTGTACTTCGCAGACACGACCAGACTGTAGAAGTTATGGACATCGTCGCCCCGATAAAAGCATTCGGAACATTGCTCAGAGCCGCATGCTCCTTAAGCAACATGTGGGGAAAACAAAGATTGTTCGGATGGTTCTGTACAACATATTTTTCAGGGATACTCCCCCAACCGACTGAAATCATCGAGCTTGATGTGGAGATACCAACAGATGCCTGGACGAAAACCGAGGAGGCAGGAAGAATCATCGGAACATGGTGGATGACTGCCGGCGATACAGATTTCCGCTGAACAAAAATAAACCCATCACCTGTTTTCACCGCCACAGAAATCAGGAAAGAAAAAATGAACATGCCGACACGCTCCAGTTCACACGCCCGACATCCGAACCATGGTTCGCCACATCTGTGCCAAGCTTATAAAACCAACATTATCAACAAATGAGCAAACCCACCCCATCCTCAACGGGATGCTGCACAAGACCGATGGACATGTTTGAAGAAACCGCATATATCCCGTTTCAAACTGGCCACCTTCCCAGGGGATCTTGGCTTGTTCTCGCCCCGCACGCCGACGACGAAACATTTGGAATGGGCGGTGCCATTTTGATGGCTGCGCGTAAAGGACAAGACGTCGATGTCCTCATCATGACCGATGGTGCACGAGGCGGCAATAAAACTGATCTGATCCACATACGCGAGAACGAAGCACGTGCAGCGACTCAAGCCTTGGGGTGTCGTCATGTGGACTTCATGAATCAGCCTGATCGTTCACTCCCAATATCCCAAATCTTGATCGATGAAGTTTCGAGGCATATGGCTGATCGTGATTATGCGGCTGTATTCTTCCCCTCGCCCATCGAGCCCCACCCGGACCATAGAGCTACGGCTCAGCTTGCCTGGGAGGCCTTGCGTAAAACTGGCTTCAAGAGCCAACCCATCAGCTACGAAATAAGCCTTCAGGGCCCATGCAACACACTGATCGACATCTCGTCCGTGAAGGATGAAAAATGCTCAATCATGCGACTATACGCATCGCAATTAGATCAGAACAACTACATTGATCGAATCATCGGTTTAAATGCCGCACGAACATGGTCACTGCCTAAAGAAGTGACACATGCCGAGGCCTTTTACAGATGGGATCGAGAAGATCGCCCCCTAGCCACGATCCTATGTGAAATACAGAGTCAAAGAACCTCAAGCAAAGCCCTCCCTCCCCCTCTGGAAAAAGTCTCCGTCATAGTTCGAACGATGCGGCGACCTGAGATGCTTCGCGAAGCCATACGATCCATCGCAGCGCAAGAATACCCACATATCGAACTTCTTGTCGTTAACGACGGCGAAGAGGATCTTCTCCAATTAGTGCAAGAAGAAGCCACGAAATCTATCACTTCATTTAAATATCTAAAAAACGATGATAAACGAGGACGATCAAGAGCCGCCAACATCGGGCTTCAGCATGCCACAGGACGATATATTGGATTTCTGGATGACGACGACTGGATTCTACCCAACCATATAAAGCTCTTAGTGAGCGCATTGGAAAATGACAACTCAGCCCCAGCAGCCTATAGCGGGGTTGATTGCGTTAGCATAATAAACGGTGAAGAAACGGTTCTACACCAATTCAACGATTCATTCGACCACATTCGACTTGCCTTCAACAATTTCATGCCGATACACAGCGTTCTTTTCAGGTCATCGATAAGAGACGAAGGGTATCATTTCAACGAAAAACTTGACATGTATGAAGACTGGAATTTCTGGCTACAGATTGCCCAAAAAGGGGATTTCATACACGTCAACGGAGTCACGGCAAAATACAGAATGACCGAAGGCAGCGGAAGCGGCCTTCCAACACCCCGCGATGACATCACCACAGCACTTGACAATTTTGTCAATGCTAGCCGGATGACATGGAGCACGAGGCAACTACGACATTTATGTCTCTATAGCCATCAGAAATTCCTTGAGTCACAAAAGCGCACACAAGAGCACGAACAAAAAAATGCCAAGCATCAAGAGCAAGCCTCCACTCCAGACAATCTGGACATAGACAGCGATTTCCGAGCACATGAGGGGAACAATCACGCGGAAATCATAGACGACCTGAGGTCCAGACTAAAAGATCACGAGGAATACCTGGGGGCACTCAAAAGATCGCTCTCATGGCGACTAACGAAGCCTTTACGGGCAGCAAAGAGCCTTACAAAGATCGTCGCCAGAAAAACAAGCAAGTAAAACCCTCGACCAATACCCGATCGACCGCACCGTACAAATTGGAAGAAAACATAAAGTGTCCCCCCCAAAAGTAAGCATCATAATTCCATCGTACAATCACGCTCCATACATCGGGGAGGCAATTAATAGCGCCCGCTCTCAAACATTCGATGATTTAGAGATAATCATCATCGACGACGGATCAAAAGACGAATCATTCGACATAATTCAAGCCCTGGCAAAGAAAGACAAAAGAATCCGAGCCCTAGCACAACTAAACGCCGGATCACACGCAACCATTAACCGCGGCATCGAAATGTCGTCGGGAAAGTATATCGCCATACTAAACTCTGATGACCGCTTCCATCCATCACGAATTGAGACCATGCTCGCGGAGTGCGAGCTAAGGAACCTGGACTTCCTCACCAGCGGCTTAACCCTCATTGACGCAGATGGAAATGAAGTAACCCATGAAAAGCACTGGTGGTTACGCATGTATCGAGACATGCAGAAAAAATTTCGAGAAGACGGCCCACTCAAGTCTCTCTTCTTCGGCAACTACACCGTCTCAACCTCAAACTTTTTTCTTCGCCGCGAACTTTACAATAACCTCGGACCACTCCGGAGCATGAAATATGTCCTGGACTGGGACTATGCCTTTAGGGCCATAATTAAAAATCCGGAAAAATATGACTGCCTGATTGACAACCCCCTACTCGACTACCGCCTGCACGGAAGCAACACAATTACATCGGGCATCATCCGAAGCGCGGTAGAGGCGAACAGAATGCTTGTCCACCATGGATCAACGATATATCCAGAAGCAGGGCACATCCTAAAACAAATTCAGCGAAACGCCCGCTATCAACGCCATCAAATCATACAAAGAATAAACCATACGCATGATTTATTAATAGAATCATTGCGCAACGAATTTCAACTAGTCAGAAACAACCTTGAAAACACTATAGCCGAGACAGAAAACAAGCTCAGCATATCCAACCGAGAGAAAGAAAACCTAACGCAAGATTTGATTGAATCAAGATCAATCATGCAGGACCTTAGCTCACAGAACCAGGACTTGAGAAATTTCATTCAAGACATAACAAACTCTCGAAGCTTCCGACTCGGAAGGCACATCACAGCGCCATTCCGATGGGCAAAAAAACACCTGCTGAATAACAAAGAATAACCTCATGCTCCGCTTCATCATCAACAACAACCAGATCAGGAAGTCATATACCTTCCTGAAGAACATGTCTTTTAAATTCATCTACCAACGATGGCCATGGCTACACGAATTCATCTTCGTCAAGCTCAAGGCAAAAATTCGACGCCGCTACTTGAATCAACTTATGCCTGCCACAATAACAGGATGCAAGGATGGAGATCGCGCAGATCTGTACGAAACACCTCCTGACGGCGCTTTTAACCCCATGGTTTCCATCATCGTACCAAACTACCGCCATGCCCGTTTTCTGCGAATGCGCCTGGATTCTATTTACGGACAAACCTATCAAAATTTTGAGGTAATCCTCCTTGATGACGCATCAGATGACGAAAGCCAATCTATCCTCAATGAATACGCCGATAGCCATCCAAACAAAACCCAGACATATTTCAACACAGAGAACTCAGGGTCGGTTTTCAGACAGTGGAAAAAAGGCCTGGAATTAGCGCGTGGCGAGCTGATATGGATCGCCGAGAGCGATGATTTCTGCACACCTAACTTCCTGGATTCACTCGTAGGCTATTTTGAGAACAAGGCGATCCGGATGGCCTATTGTCAAAGCGTATTCGTCACTGGAGACACAAACCAACAAACCTGGTCCATTCAGGAGTATTTGTCGGATATCGATGACTCGCTATGGAGGCACCCGTTCATCATGTCCTCCCATGCAATAGTCAATAAGGCATGGGCCTGCAAGAACATCGTCCCGAATGTTAGCAGCGCTGTTTTCCGCCACCCTGGCAAGCTCCCATTGATGAATGATCACATGTGGCAGGGAATGCGGATTTGCGGCGACTGGATATTTTACCTTCACTTGGTCAGGGGCGGTCTCATCGCATACGAAACAAGCTCCACAAATTATTATCGCATTCATCCACAAAACACCTCCGCAGGTACATACACGAAGGACATTTACTACATCGAGCATGAGCGCGTCGCTGAAGCAGCGCTGACACTTTACAGACTCGAACCGAGCACATTGGATGCGCAACGCGCATTCGTTGAGGCTCATTGGCTAAACCACCGCCCCAATGACCCACTTGACGATTTATGCCTCCATTATGACCTCAAGCGGGTCATGGGTTTCGCCGATCAGCGCAAACCCAATATCATGATGGCCACCCTGGGCTTCAGTACCGGCGGAGGTGAGACCTTCCCTCTCCTGCTCGCCAATCTTCTTCATGCCAGGGGCTATGCTGTCACTGTTTTCAATTGCCACCACACTCCCACTGAGCCCGGCATAAGAAGCATGCTCGATAGTGGAATCCCTGTCATTGAACTGACCGCTTTAGAAAGGATTGGGCTCGTCACACAGAATATGGGTATCGAAATAATACATTCACATCATGCCTGGGTTGATTCCACCATCTGTTCCCTTCTGGAGGGGTTCGATTCGCCCGCGATCGTCGTCACAACACACGGCATGCATGAGATGATCGAAGAGGTTGACCGACTCGAAGCAATCCAAAAACTTGCTGATCATGCCTGTCATATTGTCTACGTTGCCGACAAAAACCTACATGGATTCAGAGGAAGTTCGATTGAGCCAGAGCGATTCACTCGCATTGAAAACGCTCTTCCTATTTACGAGGTCACCCCGGCAGACCGCTCCGAATTTGGGATTTCGGCTAGTTCTTTTGTTTTATGCCTGGCAAGCCGAGCCATTCCAGAAAAAGGCTGGGCCGAGGCACTGGAAATCACTGAAAGGGCACGCACCATCTCAGGACACGACATTCACCTTGTGCTCGCCGGGGATGGCCCCGAGTTTCACCGACTGAAGCAGGCTTCCCTGGCAGATCACATTCATTTGCTTGGCTTTCGGTCGGATGTTCGCGCCCTTTTTGCCATGGCCAACCTCGGCTTCCTCCCCTCTCGTTTCAAAGGGGAAAGCGCACCGCTCGTCCTAATAGAGTGTCTTCATGCCGGCCGCCCCATGCTGGCTTCGGACCTTGGTGAAATCCGGCGTATGCTTTCAACTACGGACGGTCTGGCGGGCAATGTCATACCGTTGACCCAGGAACGCGTTGACATCGAGGCCATGGCCCAAGAAATTGCCCGATTCGCGAGCGATCGTAGCTACTATGAGGACTGCCTTACCAAGGTGTCAGAGGCATCCCGAGTCTTCGCGCCTGAACGCATGATCCAGCGCTACGAACATGTCTATGCGGCATGTTTTCATCGCTTGCGTCACAATAGAGCGCATGTCACATCCTGAGCCCCATCCGAACAACACCGCACTTGTCATCCCCACGCGCAATGCCGGGACGTCTTGGTCCGATACGCTAGCATCCATCGGCTCACAGGGCTTCCAACCCTTTCGTCTGTGCGTGGTGGACTCTTCGTCTTCCGATGGTACGGTGACGCTGGCGCGAGCGGCGGGGTTTGCCGTGGAGTCGATCCCTGCCACATCTTTCAACCATGGCGGCACCAGGCAGCGCGCTGCCGCGTCCCTGAGTGATTGCGCCTTCGTGATATTCATGACTCAGGATACGGTACTCGCGGATCATGATGCGCTGGGTGCCTTGATGCGCGCATTTGACGATCCGAAGGTCGGCGCGGCCTATGGACGCCAGTTGCCGCGCAGGGGCGCAGGAGCAATCGAGTCCCACGCGCGTTTTTTCAACTATCCGGATAGCAGCCGTCTGACTTCACTTGCCGATGTGTCTCACCTCGGCATCAAAGCAGCCTTTCTCTCCAACTCGTTCGCGGCGTACCGTCTGGAAGCGCTTCTGGGGGTCGGTGGCTTTCCTGACGATGTGATTTTCGGTGAGGACATGCTGGTCGGCGCACGCATGCTGCTACGCGGCTGGAAATTGGCGTACCATGCGGACGCGCTTGCCCTGCATTCGCATGACTACACCGTCCTTGAGGAATTTCGGCGCTATTTTGACATGGGCGTGATGCATGCCCGTGCCATATGGTTGCTGGAGCGCTTCGGCACGCCAACGTCCGAAGGCTGGCGCTTCGTCGGCTCTGAGCTTCGCTGGCTTGTACGGGGCGCTCCGTGGGTCATCCCCAACGCCATCCTGAGGATTGGCATGAAATGGCTTGGATACCGGCTTGGCCGTCAGGAACGCCATCTTCCTGCCCGACTCAAGGCTGGCCTGAGCATGAACTCGTCCTACTGGATGCGCCAGACCGATACATCATGAAGTTCAAACGAGGCATTCTCCGCAGCAATGCAGGAAGCATCGAGCTAATTATCCGCCTGATCGACCTGGCCCTCATTGCATTGACCGGTACGTTCGCTGTGGTCATTCGGCAGCCGGAGATTCATGACACAACAACCTTGTACGGCGCGGCCATCTTGATTGGCGCACTGGTGTCGGCCCTCGTCTTTCCGCTGTTCGATATTTACCACTCATGGCGCGGGCGACGATTGTTGAATCTGGTCGTGCATATCGCGGCGGCCTGGGGCTTGGTTCTGCTCATCCTTACGGCCCTCTCATTCATCACAGGGTCGTCCGAGAATTACTCTCGTCTCTGGTTTGCCTACTGGGCCTTCGGCGGGATGGGGGCGCTGGCAGCGGTCCGCGTCGGCATGTTCTTCACTCTGCGCTGGATGCGCCGCCGGGGTTTGAACGAACGTCGCGTGCTTATCGTCGGCGCGGGAGTCCTGGGAGTGGAGATCGTTGACCGCTTGCTGGCCGAACGCTGGACAGGCTTCAAAGCGGTAGGCTTCCTGGACGACGATGCCTCCAAGTGGGGGGCGAATTTTCACCAGACCCCCGTACTCGGAGGTATCAATGACGTGGATGACTGGGTGCGCAGAGAAGATGTGGATGAGATCTGGATCGCGCTGCCCCTGCGCGTGGAGCAGCGTGTGAGAGAGGTTCTGCACCTGTTGCGTCACAGCACGGTAAGCATCCGCTTTGTGCCCGATATCTTCAGCTTCCGACTGCTGAACCACAAGATGAGCGAGGTCGTGGGGCTGCCCATCATCGACCTTGCCTCATCGCCCATGACCGGCGTCAACCGTTTGATCAAGGCCGTCGAGGACCGTGTACTGGCGACATTGTTCCTGTTTTTGGCCAGCCCGGTGATGCTTTTGATCGCGGCAGGTGTGAAGTTGAGCTCACCCGGCCCGGTTTTCTTCCGCCAAGAGAGGATCGGCTGGAACGGGAAGTCATTCACCATGCTGAAATTCCGCTCGATGCCCATCTCGCAAGAGGGTTCCGCGCCAGTCTGGGGAAGCGCGCATGCCAAGGCGCAGACGCCTTTCGGGCGATTTCTTCGCAAAACCAGCCTTGACGAGCTTCCCCAGCTTATCAATGTGTTGCGCGGTGAAATGTCGATTGTCGGACCACGCCCGGAGCGTTCCGAGTTCGTCGAGCAGTTCAAGCACGAGATCGACGGTTACATGAAAAAGCACATGGTCAAGGCTGGTATCACCGGCTGGGCGCAGGTAAACGGATGGCGCGGCGATACGGACCTTGAAAAACGTATCCAGTACGATCTGTACTACATCGAACACTGGTCCCTTGGCTTCGATCTGAAAATCATCGCGCTGACCCTTTTGAAAGGCTTCATGCACAAGAACGCCTACTGAATCATGAATATTCTTGTTGTCGGCGGAGCGGGCTACATCGGCTCGCACATGGTCAAGCGGCTGACCCGCGCGGGTCATCAGGTCACCACCTTGGACAATCTGTCCACCGGGTATGCGGACGCCGTGCTACACGGTCCATTGGTCATCGGCGACATGGCCGATACGCTCCTTCTGGATCGCCTGTTCAATTCAACCCGGTTCGATGCGGTGATGCACTTCGCTGCGTTCAGTCTGGTTGGCGAATCCATGCTCGACCCAGCGAAGTACTACCGCAACAATGTCAGCCATACCCTGAATCTGTTGGATGCCATGGTGAGGCACGGGGTATTGGACTTTATCTTTTCCTCCACCGCCGCCACCTTCGGCGAGCCTGTGCGCGTGCCTATGGACGAGAGCCATCCGCAACATCCAATCAATCCCTATGGCCGCAGCAAATGGATGGTGGAGCAGTTGCTGGAGGATTACGACCGCGCGTACGGCTTGAAATCCACCTGCCTGCGTTACTTCAATGCCGCCGGAGCCGATCCCGAAGGTGAACTGGGAGAGCGCCATACCCCGGAAACGCACCTGATTCCGCTGGTTCTTCAAGCCGCTTCAGGACGGCGCCCGTCCATCACGGTATTCGGCACGGACTACGATACGCCCGACGGCACTTGCATCCGCGATTACATTCACGTACAGGACCTCTGCGAGGCGCATCTGGCAAGCCTTGAACGGATGCGGGAAAGTGGTATCAGCGCCCGCTACAACCTCGGCAATGGCCAAGGCTTTTCGGTGCGCGAGGTGCTCGAAACCGCGCGCCGGGTGACCGGCAGGGCGATCAAGGTAGAGTACGGGCCCAGGCGCGCAGGCGATCCGGCAAGACTGCTGGCAGACGCCTCTGCAGCTCGCACCGGGCTTGGCTGGACGCCGAAACACGACTCTCTTGAGGACATCATCCGACACGCATGGGCATGGGAATTAAGGCAGTGCCAGAACGATGAGGCCTGGCGGAAACACCCATGACCCGCTCCGGAAACCTGGCTGGACGAGCCTTTAGCGCGTGCCCGCCAGGGCTGTGACAGTGATGCCCCCTGCCCTCTGAACGTCGCCCAGGCTTTCGGCTAACATCTACCTTTTATTCACTTGGCAGCCCATCATGTGCGGAATCGTCGGCGCGATCGCGGAGCGTAACGTCACCCCCATCCTGCTGGAAGGGCTACGGCGACTGGAATACCGGGGCTATGACTCGGCGGGGCTGGTGGTGCGTGATGCAGCGGGCGCCTTGCAGCGTCGCAGGTCCTTGGGCAAGGTCGCCCATCTGGCCGGGAACATCGACCAGCATCCCGTGTCGGGCTCGCTCGGCATCGCGCATACTCGCTGGGCCACGCACGGCGCACCCGCCGAGCGCAATGCCCACCCGCACATTTCCTGCGACCGGCTGGCGGTGGTTCACAACGGGATCATCGAGAACCATGCCGATCTGCGCGCACGACTGACCGGTCTTGGCTATGTCTTCACCTCGGAAACCGACACCGAGGTCGCGGCGCACTGGATCGAGCACCGTCTGCGCGAGACAGGCGACCTGTTCCGGGCTGTCCAGGTCGCCGTCGCGGATTTTGAAGGCGCCTACGCGCTAGGGGTGATCGCCCTGGACGATCCCGACCGGTTGATCGCCGCGCGCAAGGGCAGCCCGCTGGTCATCGGACTTGGCATCGGCGAAAACTTCATCGCCTCCGACGTGGCCGCCTTGCTGCCCGTTACCCAGCGCTTCATTTTCATGGAGGACGGCGATCTGGCCGAACTGCGGCGGGACGCCATCCTGATACACGATAAGAGCGGTGCGCCGATCGAGCGTCCGGTCAAGCTCTCCAGCCTGACGGCGGATGCCGCCGAGAAGGGCAACTTCCGCCACTACATGCAGAAGGAAATCCACGAGCAACCACGCGCGGTGGCCGATACGCTATCGGGCCGCATCAGCGCCACACGGGTGCTGGACGGCATCTTCGGCGTGCAGGCCGCGGCGATGTTCGCGCGAATCGGGCGCATCCAGATCATCGCCTGCGGGACCAGCTACCACGCGGGACTGACCGCGCGTTACTGGTTCGAAGACATCCTCGGCCTGCCCTGCCAGGTGGAGGTGGCCAGCGAGTTCCGTTACCGCAACCCTGTCATCAGCGGTGACGCACTGTTCGTCACCATCTCCCAGTCCGGCGAGACCGCCGATACGCTGGCCGCGCTCAAGGACGTGAAACAGCGTGCGCCCGATGTGGCGACCCTGACCATCTGCAACGTGCCGGAATCCTCTCTGGTGCGTGAATCAAGCCTGGTGTTCATGACCCACGCGGGGCCGGAGATCGGTGTCGCATCCACCAAGGCCTTCACCACCCAGCTCATCGCCCTGGCCCTGCTACTGGTCTCTATCGGCAAGGCGCAGGGGCGCCTGGGCGAGGCGCAGGAAACCCGCATCGTGCAGGGTCTATCCCGCATTCCCGGAAAGATCGCCGACGCGCTGGCCCAGGAGCGCCGCATCCTGAAGCTGGCGGAGAAGCTGGTCGGCAAGCAACACGCCTTGTTCCTCGGGCGCGGGGTGATGTACCCCATTGCTCTCGAAGGCGCGCTCAAGCTCAAGGAAATTTCCTACATCCACGCCGAGGCCTATCCGGCGGGCGAGTTGAAGCACGGCCCGCTGGCGCTGGTGGATGAGACCATGCCGGTCATCGCCATCGCTCCGCAGGACGATCTGCTGGCCAAACTCAAATCCAACCTCGAAGAAGTACGGGCGCGCGGCGGGGAGCTCTTCGTGTTCGCTGACGAAAGCGCCGGCATGGAGGCCAGCGAAGGCGTCCATGTGGTGCCTGTAACCTCGCATGTCGGACGCATCAGTGCGCCGATCATCTTCAACATACCGCTCCAGCTTCTGGCCTACCATGTTGCCGTGCTGCGCGGCACCGACGTGGACAAACCCCGCAACCTGGCAAAATCCGTCACGGTGGAATGACCATCAGCAGGGGATTGAAAAACCCTTCTCAACATCCCGGCGCGGCAAACCATGGATGGCGCACCTCAAAATCAGTCCTGCCAAGTGATTGATTCTTGGAGCCTCATGAGAACATGCGCCAGATGAGACGAGCTGAAAAACGGCGCGGAAGCCGTTTTTCAGCATCCCGTCAGCGCACGCCGAACGTGTTCTCCTTGCGCATATTCGATCCATGGTCTATGCAACTTGGGCCGGTCATTTCCGCCGGTTTCCGTGAACAAGGAGTTTTCAGGATGAAAGCGTTCATTCGCCCGTTCGTGCTCGCACTCGCACTCGGTCCGCTGTCTGTCATGGCCGCCGACCTGATCGACATCAACAGTGCGGACGCGGTCACGCTGGAGAAGATCAACGGCATTGGCCCGGCCAAGGCCAAGGCCATTGTCGAGTACCGCGGCAAGCATGGTCCGTTCAAAAACGTGGACGAACTGGAGAACGTGCCGGGTATCGGGCCGAAGATAATGGAGACCATCAAACCGCAGATCACTCTCAAGGCCGCGCCCGCCCCTGCGGCAACGCCCACCAAGAAATAACGGGCGCTCATCCATGGCATGGGGCGGCTCAGGCCGCCCTTTTTGTTGCACGGGCTCCTCCGGCGAGGGCGTAGCCTGCGAGGCATCAAAGGCTTAGAATGCGCCCCCTTTCATCCACTGCGACTGGTTAACCTCCATGACTCGCGAAAATACGCACGATACCGCCCAGGCCACGCCCGCCAAAAAGGTCTACATCAAGACCTGGGGCTGCCAGATGAACGAATACGACAGCCAGAAGATGGGCGACGTACTGCATGCCGTGGAAGGCATGGAGCTGGCGCAAACCCCGGAAGAGGCGGATGTGATCCTGCTCAACACCTGCTCCATCCGCGAAAAGGCGCAGGAGAAGGTGTTCTCACAGCTTGGTCAGTGGAAGGAGCTTAAACGCGACAACCCCGCGCTCGTCATTGGCGTGGGTGGCTGCGTGGCCAGCCAGGAGGGTGAAGCGATTCGTGAACGCGCACCCTTCGTGGACGTCGTATTCGGCCCGCAGACGCTGCACCGCCTGCCTGAGCTGATCCGTGAAGTACGTCGCGAGGGACATGCGGTCGTGGACATCTCCTTCCCCGAGATCGAGAAGTTCGACCGCCTGCCGGAGCCACGCGCGGAAGGCCCGACCGCCTTCGTGTCGATCATGGAAGGCTGCTCCAAGTACTGCACCTTCTGCGTGGTGCCCTACACACGCGGCGAG
The DNA here is from genome assembly GCA_040756355.1 of Pseudomonadota bacterium. Taxonomy (GTDB): domain Bacteria; phylum Pseudomonadota; class Gammaproteobacteria; order Halothiobacillales; family Halothiobacillaceae; genus Thiofaba. The sequence goes on from JBFLZK010000023.1 coordinate 39,630, forward strand.
GAAGTTTCCCGCCCGTTCGACGACGTACTGACCGAGTGCGTCCAACTCGCCGCGCAGGGCGTGCGCGAAATCAACCTGCTCGGCCAGAACGTGAACGCCTACCGGGGCGCGATGCACGATGGCGGCGTCGCCGACCTCGCGCTGCTGATCGAGTTCGTCGCCGCCATCGACGGCATCGAGCGCATCCGCTTCACCACCTCGCACCCGGTCGAGTTTACCGACCGGCTGATCGAGGCTTACCGCAACGTGCCCAAGCTCGCCAGTTTCCTGCACCTGCCAGTGCAATCCGGCTCCGACCGTATCCTGGCGGCCATGAAACGCGGCCATACCGCGATTGAATACAAATCCAAGATCCGCAAGCTGCGCGAGGCGCGCCCGGACATCTGCCTGTCCTCCGACTTCATTGTCGGCTTCCCCGGCGAGACCGAGGCTGATTTCGAGGCGACCATGAAACTGATCCGCGACATCGGCTTCGACCAGTCGTTCAGCTTCATCTACAGCGCCCGCCCCGGCACCCCGGCCGCGAGTATGGAAGACGACACTCCGCTGGAGACCAAGAAGGCGCGCCTGTACCAGTTGCAGGAGCTCATCAATAGTCAGGCCCGCGCCATCAGCGAGGCGATGCTCGGCGGCGTCCAGCGCATCCTGGTCGAAGGGCGCTCCACCAAGGACGCCTCCGAACTCAAGGGGCGCACTGAAAACAACCGCGTGGTCAATTTCAAGGGCAACGAACGTTTGATCGGCCATTTCATTGATGTGCGCATCACCGAGGTGATGCCGAACTCGCTTCGTGGCGAGGTAGTCTGAACAGACGCGACAGTCGGGCCGAAGTCCGGGCGGTCACCGTTCCCACAGAAATAGCGTAGGAGGCCCGTCCCCAGGCCGATGGGTGCGCGGCGATCGTGGCGGAACGCCGCCCCTGACAGGATGCGGAAAAACTCATCCATGATTTTTCCGCTCTACCGAGTCCGGTACATGCCCGGGTAATCCCCCCGGACTCGGTGGCGACAAATCCAGCCAGAGCGCCGACCTTCAGAAGGCACAGGCTCTAGCACGCGACATCACGGGGGTGACATGAGCACCATCAAACTCCGACACTGGGTTCCGCCGAACACCTCAAGAGCGAGGCCGACCTCGAAGCCTACATGGACGCCTGCCTGGAAGAGGCCGGCGACGATCCCGCCTTCATCACCCACGCCTTGGGCGTCGTGGCCCGCGCACGCGGCAGACAAAGCTCGCCCAAGAAACCGGCCTTGGTCGTGAAAGCCTCTACAAGGTCTTATCTGGCGAAGGCAAGCCCAGCTTTGCCGCGGTCATGAAGGTCATGAGAGCCCTTGGTCTCAAGATGCGCGTTACCCAAGCCTAACCGAGCCAGCCCGGCCAGGGACGGCTTTATCAAGCTCTTCCTAACTGCCGTCCGCTCCGCGCCTCGCGGCGGACGATGCATGACGCCAGGGCTGCCCGGCCAGACGACGCCGACTCATGCCAAGATCGGGCAATGTGCCCGCATCGGAGGCCCTGCGCAGGCATTCCATCACGGGGTAATATGCGCGCCAATCCCAAGCGATCAGCAGCATGTCCTGACCGGCTTTGAGCGCCTGAATGGAGGCGCGGCACAGCCCGAGACGATGGACGGCGGCCATGCTCATGTCGTCGCTGATGAGAACACCCTCATAATGCCAGCTCTCGCGCAACAGGCCGGTCAGCACGGGGCGCGACAGACTGGCGGGCGCGTTCGGATCGAGGGCGTCCAGCGTGACGTGGCCGACCATCAGCATGGCGGACGCGCCTTCCATCACCTCACGAAACGGTCTCCAATCACGCGCGGCCAAGCGTTCCAGCGAAGTGGCGAGGTGCACGCCATGCAGATGCGTATCGCCACGCGCATCCCCCAGCCCCGGAAAGTGCTTGAGCACAGGCGTCACGCCTTGCATGGCCAAGGCCCGGCTGTAGGCAAGCGCGATGCGCGACACCGTGTCGGGGTCGGCTGCAATGGCGCGCTCAGCAATGCGGGTATGGCGGTCGGATGGATCGGGCGGACGGCCCGGCTTAAGATCGACTACCGGGCTGAAATTGACATTGATGCCCAGCCGGGCCAGGGCACGTCCCTGTTCATCTCCGTAGTCGGCGGCGAGCCTTTGCGCGTCAGGATGCCCCGCCAGACTGGAAAGCGGCGGCTGGCGAGGCGCCAGCGGGGATAGCCTGGATACCGGACCTCCTTCCTGGTCGGTGGCGATCATCAGCGGCGGCAGACCGACCCGGCGGCGCACCTCCTGTAGATCCGCCAAGGCCATGCGCAGTTGCCCGGCGGTCTTGCCCTCGATATTGCGGCGGGTGACGAACAGCCCGCCGATCAATCCACGCCGCGCCAATTCGCGCACCTCGTTCATATCGTCGTAGCCGATGACGAGGTGCTCGCCCAAGGCGGCCATGCGCGCCGGCTCGTGCTCGGCGGCGTGAAACAGCGCATGCCGCGCGGCCCAGGGCGTGTAAAGCGTCCACCCGGCCAATGCCGCCGCCGCCAGCCAGCCAATGCCTTCGCCCACGACAAGCCAGGTCCGGTCAGGTCGGCGTGACCAGGCCATGAACAGACCGGCCATGAACAGACCTGCGACCATCAGAACGAAGACCAGGACGCCCCGCATACGCGCAAATGCGGGATCGCCCAAATGCCAGGCCAGAACCAGAGCCAGGATGAGGGCGACCATTCTGACCAAACGCCGCGTCATGCCGCCTTGTCCTCACCGGCACGACCGATGGCGTTCCAATCCAGCTTGCGGGTCAGCCACATGGTCAGGGCCAGCAGTCCAAAGATCAGCCACGCGCCCATGAGGAGCGAGTTGTCTTCCGAGAGCAGCAACATGTACAGACCGGCGTAGAGCGCGGCATAGCCTCCGCCCAGCATGCCGGCGCCCGCCCAGGAGCCGACCAGGGTCCGGCCATAGGCGACGATCAACAGCACACAGGCACTGGCCGCAACCAGGTAAGCCGCGATAAAGGCGATGTGCTCGGAGAGCGCGAGCAGCAGCAGGAAGAACAGCACCACCGCCGCCCCGATCAACATGTATTGCAGCGGATGGACCGGCTTGCGCTTGATGATCTCGAACAGGAAGAAGCCGCCCAGGGTCAGCAGCACGAACAGGAAGCCATAGCGCACCGCGCGGTCGGTCTGCCTGTAGGCATCGACAGGGTCGATGAGCGAAACGCCGAACGCAACGGCCTGAGCGTGATTCAGCGCCTGATCGCCACCGGTGGCGAAGTCATTGATCCGCCAGCGGGCCTTGAATCCGGCGGCATCGATCGCGCGCGTTTCGGGCAGGAACCCGCCGGAAAAACTAGGGTGCGGCCAGGACGAGCTCAGGCTGATATCGTTGTCTGAGGCCACCGGGGTCAGTTCCAGACGCCCGCTTCCGGCGATTTCGATGTGCATGGACAGGTCCATGGGCTGGCTGAGCCTGGACGGGTCGAGGATCACATGAAACCCGTTCTTGAGCTGGTCTCCCTTGATCCCCGGCAGCACGGACAGATCACGCCCGTCACCCGTGGCGATTCGGATGCTCTTGAGCCCGCGCGGATCACTGACACCAAAGATCAGGGCGGCATTTTCGATGATTTGCCCGGCTTCCGGGCGGAATGATGGGATGACGGCATGCAGTTGCAGGTCGGCGACATAGACCCGTGCCTTATAGAGGCCCCGATAGCGCTCGGTGACATCAAGTCTGCCTTGTCCATCGATATAAACGGGCCGGATGACGCGGGAGCAATCACGGGCGGGTATCGGTCTACCGACCCCGTTGGCATCGGCTTCGAAGGGAATCGACAGATCCTTGCATTTCACCCACAACAGCGGTCCGACCAGATGTTGCGAGCGCGCATACTGGTCGGCGATGGACTGCACTGCGGCATCGCGCGTGGAGCTGCGCTCATTGACCTTCCACTCCACCTGAGCGATAGCAAAGATCAGGACCAGCGCCAGCATGGCCAGCGCGAACAACTTGGCGTTGAGTAATTTGCCCATGACGAACTCCTTGGTTTGAGGCAGCGACAGACTGCCCAAGCCCTGTGTGGAATCCGCGAGGCTTGTGTGAGGATCAGGTGTTTTTTGCCCGGGAGGATAACGGCAGGCTCAGACAGGCCTCCGCGCCGCCTTCGGGATGATTGCGCAACTCGATGCCACCGCCGTGCAGGCGGGCAACCTCCTGCACCAGATTCAGGCCCAGCCCGCTGCCGCGCTGACCGCTGTCCGGGCGGGGCACGGAATAGAAGCGCTCGAACAGGCGCGGCATGGCGTAGTCGGGAATGCCGGGACCGTGATCGCGGATACACAGGCGGGCCTGACCCTCTTCCCGCGCCAGCCGAATCTCCAGCGCCCCGCCCGGAGGGCTGAAGTCGGCAGCGTTGTCGAGCAGGTTGGCGACCGCCTGACGCAGCAGGAAGCGGCTGCCCTCAACCGTCAACGGCATCAGCATGTGCATCGGCGTGAGCCGCTTGTCATGCAGACGTCCGGCGCGAGTGGCCCATACTTCCCGCACCAGCTCATCCAGCGCGATGTCCTTGCTCTCCTCAAGGCTGCCCCTGTTTTCGGCGCGCGCCAGATCGAGCACGCCCTCGACGATGCGTTGCAGACGCTCACTCTCGGCGGCGATATTGCTCTCCAGACGGGCGCGGCGGTGCGGATCATGCTCGTCCGGCAGCAGTTCGATCGCGCCGCGAATGGCGGCGATCGGGCTTTTCAGCTCGTGCGCCAGCAATTGCGAAACCTTCTCGACATGCGCCTTGCCATCCAACTCAGCGCGCAGATGCTCCAGCGCCTGTGCCAGGCGGCGAAGCTCGCTGCGGCCTTCAACGGGAATGCGCTCGCGCCTGCCCTCCGCCACTTCATGGGCATGTTCGACCAGGCGGCGCAGATCGCGCGTCATCCAGTAGGAAAAGCCGAGCGCCAGCAGCAAGGCCAAGGCGAACAGCCAGAGCGCGGACTCCCAGGCCTTGGCCCGGGTCAGGTCGATGAAGCCCTGGAAAGAGCTCGCTGGCTTGCCGACCGAGAGCACGCCCGCAAGATGACCATCGCGCAGAATGGGCGCGGCCACGTACATCACGCTGCTGCTCTCGTCACCGCTGTTTTCGCGCGTGGTACGCGCTCCATATTGGCCTTCGAGGGTGCGCCGGACGTCAAGCCACTTGGAGTAATCCTTGCCGACATCGCGGCCCCGGCTGTCGAACACCACGCGCCCGCGCCGATCAGTGACGTAGATGCGCAGATCGGGGGAAGTCTTGAGAATGCCGTAGATCCGAGCTTCGAAGCGACGCTTCTCATAGGCGCGGAATATAGCTTCGATACCATCCGCGCCGGGGTTTTCCGCCGTTGTGTCGCGCGCGACCGCCTCGGCCAGCAGGTGAGCCGTCTGCACCAGCATTTCCTCAACCGACTGGCGCACTCCGGGGGCGAACTGATCGGTGAACAGCTTCATCGCCAGCAGCACGCCCAGCCCGGCGACCAGGACGTAACCGACAAAAAAGCGGATGAAGAAATTCATGCCGTTTCCCGAACCAGGCTATAGCCGAGGCCGCGATGAGTGCGGATCGGATCGGCATCCGGCGCCAGCGCGGCCAGCTTGGCGCGCAGGCTCTTGATGTGGGTATCCACCGCGCGCTCCATGCTGGCCTCGGCCAGTCCGGCGGCGTCCATCAGTTCGGCGCGGCTGAAAACTCTTTCGGGACGCGCAGCCATGGTCTTCAACATCAGGTATTCAGTCCGACTGAGGTCCAGCGGACGGCCTCTGAAGGCGATGACTGCGCGCTCCTCGTCAACCTCGATGCCGATGCCGACTGCCGCGGCGATCGTGGCGGACGCCTGCGCGGTACGCATGCGACGCAGGATGGTCTTGACCCGCGCCGCCAGCTCACGGGGGCTGAACGGCTTGAGAACATAATCGTCGGCGCCAATCTCCAGACCCACCACGCGGTCAATCTCGTCGGCGCGAGCAGTCAGGAAAATGATGGGAACATCGGAAAAACCGCGCACGCTCCGGCACAGGTCGAAGCCGTGACCGTCAGGCAGGCCGACATCCAGGATAGCCAGGTCGAACCCTCCTCCGCGCAGCAAATCCAGCCCCTCGGCGGCCAGCGTGACATGGCGACAGCCGATGCTCTCGCGCCCCAGCGCCAGCATCACGTTCTCGGCGATGGGGAGATCGTCTTCGACCAGCAACACGGAAGCGCTCATGTATTCACCGGGGCTTGGAGACGCGCCAGGAGGCGCACGAGGCAAGGAGGACAAGGGCGAGGCCCATGCGGACAGGCATGAAGAATTCGCCAGACAGCCAGCGGTTGAATTTTCGTCCGCGCCATCCCATGATGCAATCCAACCCTTTTTGCACATCCAGCCATTGAGCACGCATCCCCAGACCCGCGCCTTCAGCCTCTTGCCTGAAGACAACGCCCGCCTTGCCAACCTCTGCGGCCAGCTCGACGGCCATCTGCGCATGATCGAGCGCCGCCTGGGCGTTGAAATCAACAATCGCGGCTTCCAGTTTCAGGTCATCGGCCCGGACGACGCCGTCACTGTTGGCGCGAAGCTGCTCAGCGATCTCTACGCACAGACTGGCGACCACGTCCTGAACTCCACGGCCGTCCACCTGGCCCTGGTCGAGAGCGGCTTTGGCGACGAAGAAAGCACCCCCGAGACAGACGAGGCCCCGGAAGAATTCACCATCCGCACCCCGCGCAGCATCATCCGCGGGCGCGGCGCCAATCAGGCCCGCTACCTGCGCGACATCCGCTCCCATGACCTGAGCTTCGGCGTCGGCCCGGCGGGCACCGGCAAGACCTATCTTGCGGTCGCCTCGGCGGTGGAAGCGCTGGAAAAGGAAGAGGTGCGCCGCATCCTGCTGGTGCGCCCGGCGGTCGAGGCGGGCGAGCGCCTCGGCTTCCTGCCCGGCGACATGGCGCAGAAGATCGACCCCTACCTGCGCCCGATGTACGACGCGCTGTACGAGATGCTCGGATTCGAACGGGTGACGAAATACATCGAACGCAACGTGATCGAGGTCGCCCCGCTCGCCTTCATGCGCGGGCGCACGCTGAACGAGGCATTCATCATCCTCGACGAGGCGCAGAACACCACGGTCGAGCAGATGAAGATGTTCCTCACCCGCATCGGGTTCGGCTCACGCGCGGTGGTGACCGGCGACGTGACCCAGATCGACCTTCCACGCGCCCAGGCCTCCGGACTGCGTCATGTGATCGAGATTCTCAAGGACGTGGACGGGGTCAGTTTCACCTTCTTCCAGGCCCGCGACGTGGTCCGCCATCCGCTGGTCAAGCGCATCGTGGCGGCCTACGAGAAAGCCGACATTCATGGATGAAATCAACATGCTCGACCTCGATATCCAGTATCCCGAAGACCAGGACGCCGACAAACTGGGCGCCAGCCTGCCGGACGCCGCAAGCTTCACGCGCTGGGTGCGAGAGGCCGTCGGCCCCGTGCCGACCGCGCTCACCCTGCGCCTGAGTCCGACCTCCGAAATGGCTGATCTGAACAGCCAGTATCGCGGCAAGGCCTACGCCACCAACGTGCTGTCCTTCCCGCTCGAATTCCCGGACGAGACCGGCATCCCCTACATCGGCGACATCGTGATCTGCCCCGAAGTGGTGGCGCGCGAGGCCGCCGAGCAGCACAAACCGCTGGACGCGCATTACGCTCACCTCACCGTGCATGGTGTGTTGCATCTTCTGGGCTACGATCATGAAACGGAAGCTGAGGCCCTGGAGATGGAAACGCTGGAGACACAAATCCTCGCCACACTAGGCTACCCGGACCCCTACGACCCCATCGAAGACTGAAATCACCACAATGGACCTCTATGGACGATCCTAGTAGTACGTCGAGCCAGCCACGCGGCTGGCTCGACCGCCTGGCCCAGATCCTCGCGGGCGAACCCCGCAACCGCGAAGACCTGATCGAAACCCTGGAAACCGCCCAGGAGCGCGGCCTGCTCGATCATGGCGCGCTGTCCATGATGGAAGGCGTGCTGGACCTGCATGACTTGCGCGCACGCGACATCATGATCCCGCGCGGCCAGATGGCGGTTGTCGAAAAGGACACCCCGTTCGACATCCTGCTCGCCCAAGTGCTGGAATCGGGCCACTCCCGCTATCCCGTGATCGGCGAGGATCGTGACGAAGTGGTCGGCATCCTCCTGGTCAAGGACCTGCTCCACGCCATCCCGCCGCGCGCCCCCCAGGAGAGCGACGAAGACCGCCAGCCCTTCGACATCGCCCCCTACCTGCGCCCGGCCCTGTTCGTACCCGAGAGCAAGCGTGTCGATGCCCTGCTGGCCGAACTGCGCGCCTCGCGCAACCACATGGCGCTGGTGATTGACGAGTACGGCGGCATCGCGGGCCTAGTCACCATCGAGGACATACTGGAACAGATTGTCGGCGAGATCGACGACGAGCACGACATCGAGGAAGACGAGCGGATCCGCGCGGCGGGCAATGACCGCTACATCGTCCATGCCCAGACGCCGATCGATGAATTCAACACAGCCACTGGGGCCGCGCTGTCCGACGAGGACTTCGACACCATCGGCGGTCTTGTCACCCATGCCCTTGGCCACCTTCCCAAGCGCGACGAGGTCATCGCCCTGGAGGGCTTCAAGTTCCGCGTCATCAGCGCCGACAGCCGCCGCCTGCACCGCCTGCGCGTAACCCGCCTGGCGCCGAACGAAACCGCCGAAGAAGCCTGATGCCCTCTCTCCAGCGGCATGAGGCCGGAATGGCGGCCACGATGACGACCCGCTGGACATTCCGCCTCGCGGCCTTGCTTCTCGGCTCGACCTTGCCGTTGGCTTTCGCTCCGTTCGGCCTGTGGCCGCTCGCCATTCTGAGCCTGACCGGCCTGTTCGCGCTCTGGCGCAACGCAGGACCGCGCGAGGCCTTCGCCCTCGGATACCTGTTCGGCCTCGGCCAGTTCGGCGTCGGTGTGAGCTGGGTCTACGTCAGCATGCACCTGTTCGGCGAAGCCGTCGCGGCGGTCGCGGGTTTGATTACCCTGCTGTTCGTCGCGCTCGCCGCCGCCTTCCCGGCGCTGGCGGGATGGCTCGCCGCCCGTATCTCCCCGCCCGGCTCCAGCGCGCGTCTGTTCATCGCCGCGCCTCTGGCCTGGCTGCTTCTGGAACTGATGCGCGGCATCTTCCTGGGCGGATTTCCCTGGCTGAATCTCGGCGCAAGCCAGCTCGGCACGGTGCTGGATGGCTGGGGTCCGGTGCTGGGCGAATACGGCATGAGTCTGGCGGTCGCCCTTGGCGCGGCAGCGCTGGCCGCACTCCTGCCGGGACCGGACTGGCGCCGTCGGCTGCCGCCCGCACTGATCCTGATCGCAAGCACCTGGGGCGGGGCCGCCGCACTGCGCGGCGTGGACTGGACCACCGACGACGGCGCGCCGATCCATGTCGCCATCGTGCAAGGCAACGTGGAACAGGCCCGGAAATTCGACCCTGAACAGTACGACGCCACCCTGCGGACTTACCGTCTTCTGACCGAAGCCCATCTGGACGCCCGCCTCATCCTGTGGCCGGAGACGGCGGTGCCGGACCTGATCTCACAGGCCGCACCTTTCCTGATGGAAATGCAGGACATGGCCCGCGCGCACGGCGTCCAGATTCTCGCGGGGGTTTTCGACGAAGACGCCCTCGGGCACTACTACAACGGGCTGATCGCCCTGCCGGTCGAGGGGGGCCGCTACCGCAAGAGGCATCTGGTGGCGTTCGGGGAATACTTGCCGCTGCGATTCCTGATCGAACCGTTCCGTGCCTTCATCCAGGTTCCCATGTCCGACCTGAGCTCCGGCGCCGACGAACAGCCGTTGCCCACGCTGGCATCCCACCCCGCAGGCGTCTCGATCTGCTACGAGGCCGCGCTTTCGCGTGAAATCCGCCGTGCCCTGCCGCAAGCCGCCTTTCTGGTAAACGCCAGCAATGATGCCTGGTTCGGCGACTCACTCGCGCCGCATCAGCACCTACAGATTGCCTCCATGCGCGCACTGGAAACCGGGCGCTGGATGGCGCGCGCCACCAACACCGGCATTTCCGCCCTGATCGACCCGCATGGCCGCGTCACGGCGCGCACGCCCCAGTTCGAACAAGCTGTGCTGCGCGGCGAAATCACGCCGATGCAAGGCGCGACCCCCTTCGTGCGCTGGGGGACATGGCCGGCGTGGTTGCTGGCCGTGCTTGGAATGACGGCGCTGGCCGCTCGCACCCGAATCCGCGCGGGCGGATGAACGAGGCCCCGCTCACATCACCGCCGACAGCGCCCCTCGGTAATCCGTACCCTTGCAACGCGGACACGGCGGGACCACACCCTCCGCATGCAGGTGGATGATTTCGCCGCACGCAAGGCATTCATAACTGCCGGCCTCGGCGACTTGCCCCGTCCGCGCCACGACTCGCCTGCGCTCTTCCCAAGACTCCCGCAACAGCATCCACTCCAGCGTGGTCGGGTCCGCACTGGACAGCGCGCGCACCAGCATGGCCTGTTCCGCCACCGTCAGGTCGGTTTCCATCCAGGTGCGAAAACCTGCCTCGGCCTGGATCATGGTCAGTGCCACGTCGTCCACATCGCGCCGCAAGGCATCGACAATCTCGTCCGCCTCTTCCCGCGTCAGCTCACCGAGGGTCATGGCCGCTTCCCGCGCCTTGTACAAAGCTTCCTCCATGGTGTGGATCACACCGCCTTCCGTATCCTGGAGATAGCGCTGAACGCGCTCGATCATATTCCTGTAACCCGCTTTAAGCCTGGCTTCGAAATCCTGCTCCATTGCATGCCCCCTCTTGGTCATCGTGTACAAGTTAAGCACATGGCACGCAGCGTGGCGGGGCATTTGATATCCTTGCCGGTCTCGATTCCCAACCCGTTTCCGCCATGCCCGTTTCTGCCATGCAAGAGCAATACAGCCCCCAAGACATCGAACAGGCCGCCCAGCAACGCTGGGACGAGACTGGCATCTTCAACGCCAAGGAAGACCCGGCGAAGGAGAAGTTCTACTGCCTGTCGATGTTCCCCTACCCCAGCGGCAAGCTGCACATGGGGCATGTGCGCAACTACACCATCGGCGACGTGATCGCTCGCTTCCAACGCATGCACGGCAAGAACGTGCTCCAGCCGATGGGCTGGGACGCCTTCGGCCTGCCGGCGGAGAACGCGGCACTGGCCAACAACGTCGCCCCGGCGGCATGGACGCTCTCCAACATCGACTACATGCGCAACCAGCTCAAGGCGCTCGGCTTCGGCTACGACTGGTCCCGTGAAGTGACCACCTGCCTGCCGGACTACTACCGCTGGGAGCAGTGGCTGTTCACCCGCCTGATGAAGAAGGGCATCGCCTACAAGAAGACCGCCGTGGTGAACTGGGACCCGATCGACCAGACCGTACTGGCGAACGAGCAGGTCATCGACGGGCGAGGCTGGCGCTCCGGCGCGCTGGTCGAGCGGCGCGAGATTCCGCAATGGTCGATCCGCATCACCGACTATGCAGAACAGTTGCTGAACGACCTCGACACCCTCGACGGCTGGCCCGAACAGGTGCGCGCCATGCAGGCCAACTGGATCGGGCGTTCGGTCGGCGTAGAGCTTCAGTTTGGCATTGAAGGCGGCGACCCGCTGACCGTCTACACCACCCGCCCGGACACCCTGATGGGCGTCTCCTATGTCGCCGTCGCCGCCGAGCACCCGCTGGCGAAGGCTGCCGCCGAGAACAACCCGGAATTGGCCGCCTTCATCGAGGAATGCCGTCACACCAAGGTGGCCGAGGCCGACATGGCGACCCTTGAGAAGAAGGGCCTGCCGCTGGGCATAGCCGCCATCCACCCGATCACCGGTGAACAAGTGCCGGTGTGGACCGCCAACTTTGTGCTGATGGAATACGGCACCGGCGCGGTGATGGCCGTTCCCGCGCATGACCAGCGCGACTGGGAGTTCGCGCAGAAATATGGCCTGCCGGTGAATCGGGTCATTGCCCCCGTCACCGGCGAGAGCTTCGATTTCAGCCAGGCCGCGATGACCGACAAAGGCGTATTGGTCAACTCCGGCCCGTTCGACGGCCTGAGCTCCGCCGAGGCTTTCGACGCCATCGCCGCCCATCTGGAAGAACACGGCAAGGGCCGCAAGAAGGTCAACTACCGCCTGCGCGACTGGGGTGTGTCCCGCCAGCGCTACTGGGGCTGCCCGATCCCGGTCATCAACTGCCCGAGCTGCGGCGCGGTTCCCGTGCCGGAAGACCAGCTCCCGGTCGTGCTGCCGACCGAGGTGGAGATGAGCGGCCCGCAATCGCCGATCAAGTCCATGCGGGAATTCATCGACACCACCTGCCCCTGCTGCGGCGGCAAGGCCGAGCGCGAGACCGACACCTTCGACACATTCTTCGAATCAAGCTGGTACTACGCGCGCTACACCTCGCCCGGCAACGACAAGGCCATGCTGGACGAGCGCGCCAAATACTGGCTGCCGGTCGATCAGTACATCGGCGGGGTGGAGCACGCCGTGCTGCACCTGCTCTACGCGCGCTTCTTCCACAAGCTGATGCGCGACGAAGGCTTGGTGGAAGGCAATGAACCCTTCGCTCGCCTGCTCACCCAGGGCATGGTGGTGGCGGACACCTACTACCGCGAGGACGCCATCGGCAAGAAGACCTGGTACAACCCGGCGGAGGTCGAAACCGAGCTTGACGACAAGGGCCGCATCGTCGGCGCGAAGCTGATTGAGGATAGCCAGCCAGTCGTGGTCGGCGGCACGGAAAAAATGTCAAAGTCCAAGAACAACGGCGTCGATCCGCAAGCCATGATCGACCGCTACGGCGCAGACACCGTGCGCCTGTTCATGATGTTCGCCGCCCCGCCGGAGCAGATGCTGGAGTGGTCGGATTCCGGCGTGGAAGGCGCGCATCGCTTCCTGCGCCGCCTGTGGCGCATGGTGAACGAGCATGTCGCCCAAGGCGCCCCCGCCGCCCTCGACAAGGACGTGCTCAGCGACGCGCAGAAGGCCGCCCGCCGCAAGCTGCACGAGACCATCCAGAAGATCACCGACGACATCGGTCGCCGCCAGACCTTCAATACCGCCATCGCCGCGGTGATGGAGCTGCTCAACGAGATCGGCAAGCTGGACGACAGCGATGCAAGTCGCGCCGTGCGTCAGGAAGCGCTGGAAGCGACCGTCCTGATGCTCTCGCCCATCGTGCCGCACATCGCCGAGACTCTGTGGAACGCCCTCGGCCATGAAGGCATGGCGGCCACTGCAAGCTGGCCGGTCGTCGATGAATCCGCCCTGGTGCGTGACGCCATCACCCTTGCGGTGCAGGTCAACGGCAAGCTGCGCGGCGCCATCGACGTGCCGGTGGATGCCTCACGCGAGGCCATCGAACAGGCCGCGCTGGCGGACGAAAAGGTGCAGCATTTCATCGCGGGCCTGAATGTGAAGAAGGTCATCGTTGTGCCGGGCCGCCTGATTAACCTGGTGGCTGGTTGAAACCCCCTCCCCCCGACAGGGGAAGGGCTTGGGGAGAGGGTGAATGAACGCCGAAAACACTGACCACACCCAGGCGCCACGCCGGACGTTCCTGCTTGGACTTTTAAGCATCGGCCTTGCCGCCTGCGGTTTTCAGCCGCGCGGCACGGTTGAGCTGCCGCCCACGCTGCAACGCCTGTACATCGGCGGCCCACAGGCGGAACGCGACTTCGTCGCGGCCCTCACCCGCCTGCTCAAGCAAAACGGCGGACAGGTCGTCGGCTCCCCCTCCGAAGCCACCTTGCGCCTGAGCGTGCTGTCCCGCCAGCCGGGTCGTCGCGAGGTCGTCATCGACCCCCGCGCGCGCTTGCGCGAGCTGGAATTGACCCTGCGCGTGACCGTGAAAGCCGAGGATGCACAGGGCATTCCGCTGCTCCCGAGCGAGAGCTTCGATACCGCGCGGACGATGCACTACGACCCCAACAACCTGCTCGGCCAAGGCGAGGAGGAAGCCCGTCTGCGCGAGGAAATGCTGGAGATCGTCGCCCAATCCATCCTCGCCCGTCTGCGCCAGAAGGCCTTGCAGGTCCAGTCGTGAAATTGCGCGCCGACCAGTTTGGGAGAGCCTTGGAGCGCGGCCTGCCGACAGGCATTCTCATTACCGGCGATGAGCCGCAACAAAAGCTGGAAGCGCTCGACCAATCCCTCGCCCTCGGTCGCCAGGAAGGCATGGACGAACGCCTCCGCTTTGAAGTGGAAAACAGTTTCGACTGGTCCGGCCTGATGGCCGAATGGGCTGCTCCGTCCCTGTTCGCCCCACGTCGCATCTTCGACTTACGGCTGAACACCATGCGCCTGCCAAAGGAGGCCACCGCCTGGCTGGCCCAAGCTGCCGCCGAACCTGCGGGGACCAATCTGCTGATCGTCAGCGCCGCAAAACTGGAAGCCGCGCAGAAAAAATCCGCCTGGGTGCAAGCCTTCGAAAAGCATGGTCTGTGGCTGGAAATCTGGCCGCTCAGGGATGGCGAATCGCTGAACTGGATGGAGCGCCGCCTGCGCGCGCACGGGCTGGACGCCGGGCGCGAGGCCCTGCGCCTGCTGGGCGAGCAAGTGGAAGGCAACCTGCTCGCCGCCGCGCAGGAAATCGACAAGCTCGCCCTGCTCTTTCCCAAGGGAACGCGACTGGGCGAGAACGACATTCTCGGCACGGTTGCGGATTCCAGCCGTCACACCGTGTTCGAGCTGGGCGAGGCCATCCTGCGCGGCGACGCCCGGCGCGCTCTGCGCGTGCTGCACGGCCTGCAAGGCGAGGGCGAGGAGCCCGTGCTGCTGAGTTGGGCCATCACCCGCGAACTGCGCCTGCTGGCCGACCTCGCCGCCCGCCTGGAACAGGGCGAAACCCTCGGCCACGCCCAGTCCGCGCTCAAGATCCGCGAACCGCAGATCCGCCTCTACGCCGCCCGCGCGAAACTGGGCGCCCGCCGCTGGCAGCACTTGCTGCACGAGGCCTCCCAGCTCGACCGCACCATCAAGGGTGTCGCCCCATCCTACGGCGCGGGCCGCGCCTGGCCCGCCCTGACCTCGCTCACGCTCAAGGCCTGCCGGGGCTGACAACCCGCCCTCCGGGCAGCGTCCGGGTCGGCCTCCGACGCCCGTTCACCTCTTTCTCCACAAATCCGGGTTACGCTTGCGCGACCCTGCACGCCCATGCACGAATGGCGGCAAGTCGGCTCGTCCAGCAAGCTCCGTGACCGACGCTGGGGCCAAGACCAAGGCCGTTTCAAGGGCTCCTGCAACCGCCCCTCGATTAAACCCGTGGCGACGGGGCTTGACAACATTTAACTAAATAACTAGTTTTGTAGCCGTGAAAACCGATTACATCGACC
>JBFLZK010000024.1:0-105768 GCA_040756355.1 Pseudomonadota bacterium
CCTTCCACGGCTACGATCGGCTTACGACCCAGGGCAACATCCTCGCCCTGTACAAGGACGGCGCCGCGGTCAACCAGCTCAACGAGGGCGAGATGGGCGTGGTGGTGCTGGACGACACCCCGTTCTACGCCGAGTCCGGCGGCCAGGTGGGCGACCGGGGCGAGTTGCGCTCCGTGCACGGCATCTTCGAGGTTGAGGACACGCAGAAGATCCAGGCGACCGTGTTCGGCCACCACGGCGTGGTCAAGACCGGCGTTCTTAGCGTCGGCAACGGCGTCACGGCGCGCGTGGATGTGGCGGCCCGCCAGCGCACCATGCGCAACCACTCCGCCACACACCTGTTGCACAAGGCGCTGCGCGAGGTGCTGGGCGAGCATGTGCAGCAGAAGGGTTCGCAGGTCGATCCGGACAAGACCCGCTTCGACTTCGTCCACAACCAGGCGATGAGCGACGAGGAAATCCGCCGCGTCGAAGCCATCGTCAATGCCGAGGTGCTGGCCAACGCCCCGACCCAGACCCGCGTGGTGCCGATCGATGAGGCCCGTACCTTGGGCGCGATGATGCTGTTCGGCGAAAAATACGGCGACGAGGTGCGCGTTCTGGACATCGGCAGCAGCCGCGAACTGTGCGGCGGTACGCATGTGAGTCGCACCGGCGACATCGGCTTGTTCAAGATTGTGGCTGAATCCGGCGTGGCGGCGGGCGTGCGTCGTGTCGAAGCTATTACCGGCGACAACGCGCTGGTCCACATGCAGCGTCAGCAGGCCGTGCTGGATGACGTCGCGGCGACCTTGAAGTCCTCCGCCAGCGAGGCTCCGGGCAAGATCGCCCAGGTGCTGGAAAACGTCCGCGCGCTGGAAAAAGAGGTCGCCCGCCTCAAGTCCAAGCTGGCGGCCTCCCAAGGTGACGACCTTGTCAATCAGGCCGTCGAGATCAGCGGCGTCAGTGTTCTGGCCGCGACCCTGGAAGGTGCGGACGTGACCGCGCTGCGCGAGACGATGGACAAGCTCAAGGACAAACTCAAGTCCGCCGCCATCGTTCTGTCGTCCGTCGCGGATGGCAAGATCACCCTGATCGCGGGGGTGACTGCGGACCTGACCGGTAAGGTCAAGGCGGGTGAGCTGGTCAACTTCGTCGCCCAGCAGGTCGGTGGCAAGGGCGGGGGACGTCCGGACATGGCCCAGGCCGGCGGCTCCCAGCCGGAAAATCTGCCGGGCGCGTTGGGGGGCGTGCCTCAGTGGGTGCGTGAGCGTTTGGATTGAACCCGAGAAAAACGGCTGATTTTCAATCGGGTATTGATTAGAATACTGGCCCATCACGATAGCCCGCTTCCCGGCGGGTTATTTTTTGAATCCTGTCCGCATGTGACGCTTTTATGGCAGCTTTTGAGTGACACCCGCTCCATGGCATTGATTGTTCAGAAATACGGCGGTACTTCGGTCGGCACCGTCGAGCGCATCGAAAAGGTCGCGGAGCGCGTCATCCGTTGGCGCAAGGCTGGTCATGACGTCGTCGTCGTCGTCTCGGCCATGAGCGGCGAGACCAATCGTCTGCTGGGTCTCGCGAAGGAGATCGATCCCAAGGCCGCGCCGCGCGAGCTGGACATGCTGGCTTCCACCGGCGAGCAGGTCACCATCGCGTTGCTCGCCATCGCCTTGCAGAAGCTTGGTCAGGAAGCGCGCTCCTACACCGGCGCGCAGGTCCGCATCCTGACCGACGACGCCTTCACCAAGGCGCGTATCCGCGAGATCGACACCCAGCGCATCCGCGATGACCTGCGTGAAGGCCGCGTGGTCGTGGTCGCCGGTTTCCAGGGCGTGGACGAGGGCGGCAACATCACCACTCTTGGGCGTGGCGGTTCGGACACCAGCGGCGTGGCTCTCGCGGCGGCCCTGAAAGCGGATGAATGCCAGATATACACCGATGTGGACGGGGTCTACACCACCGATCCACGCGTCGAGCCAAATGCCCGTCGCCTGGACAAAATCACCTTCGAGGAAATGCTGGAAATGGCCAGCCTGGGCTCCAAGGTGCTTCAAATCCGCTCCGTTGAGTTCGCCGGCAAGTACAACGTTCCGCTGCGCGTGCTCTCAAGTTTTGATGAAGGCCCGTTCGAAGAGCATCCGGGCACCCTGATTACCTACGAGGAAAACGGTATGGAAGAGGCCCTCATTTCCGGGATCGCCTTCAACCGCGACGAAGCACAACTGACCGTCAAGGGCGTGCCCGATGCTCCGGGCGTGGCTTATCGCATCCTCGGCCCGGTGGCTGATGCGAATGTCGAGGTTGACATGATCGTGCAGAACGTCGGCGCCGATGGTACGACGGACGTCACGTTCACCGTGCACCGCAACGACTACGACAAGGCGATGGGCATCTTGCGCCAGGTAGCCGATGAAGTCGGCGCGCGCGAGGTTTCCGGCAACGCCAGGATCGTAAAGGTGTCGGTGGTCGGCGTTGGCATGCGCTCGCACGCGGGCATCGCCAGCACCATGTTCGGAGCGCTTGCCCGCGAGGGAATCAATATCCACATGATTTCGACCTCCGAGATCAAGATTTCCGTCGTGGTCGACGAGAAATATCTGGAGCTCGCGGTACGGACCCTGCATGACGCATTCGGGCTGGACAAGTCGGCGGCCTGATCGGTTTTGATAAACAACGACCGCTATCCTCCACTCTGCTATGTTCATGGCAGGTCAATGCGGTCCAAGGAGTGAAGTATGTTGATTTTGACCCGTCGCATCGGCGAGGTGCTGCGTATTGGCGATGACGTCTCCATCACCATTTTGGGGGTGAAAGGCAATCAGGTCCGCATCGGTATCGATGCTCCCAAGGATGTCGCCGTGCATCGTGAAGAAATTTACCAACGCATCAAGCGCGAGGATGGTCCCGCGCATGAATCCGTGGACGAATGACCGCCCGCTTGGTTTCTGGTAGGCGTTCAGGCCTTGCCGTGACGCCTGTGTAAGGCTAGAATGCGCCCCTCATTGGAGAGATGGCCGAGAGGCCGAAGGCGCTCCCCTGCTAAGGGAGTACGTGGTCAAAAGCTGCGTCGAGGGTTCGAATCCCTCTCTCTCCGCCACCATCCAAAAACCCCGCCCCATCGCTTGATGGCGCGGGGTTTTTTTCTTGTCTTGACTGGGCATTCCCTCAATCCTCCGGGGGCAGTGTGCGGCTGACGCGGAAAATGCCCGAATAGCGGTAAATCTGTCCGAAGAGCGGGTGTGTCAGGCGGAAATCCATCTCGAAGTGCTCATCGTCGAGCGCGGTTTCGATGATGGTTGTGTGGCCGAGGATGAGTGACTCCGGAATCGGAAGCCGCAAGCCGCCGAGGTTGATGAGAATGTGCTTGCCCTTGAAATGGAGGCGACCATCCATGACATGCACGCTCATGCGTAATCCTATGAAATGGTTGACGTACTCAATCAGCTCGTTGCCGCCCGCGTGAAGCCATCGACTGTTGAAGCGCGCTTCCCGTCCGTCCGGGAAGTGGGTGGTGCGCGACCAGTGCTGGGTATCTCCATGCAGGCGTTTTTCCACGGTGGTCGGCAGTGCCGTCCCGCGACGGTTTATCAGTGCGCCGAAGGCATGCGCCAGATGCAGGTAGGGTGTCATCCAGGCGGGGTATTCGATCGTGAGGCCTCCCGTATCGGTGTTGTCCTCGTGCCGGTGATGGGCTTTGAGGGCGGGCGGAAGTTCGTTCCACTGTTCTCCAAGGGCCTTTTCCATCAGCGATTTTCGATTCACGCTCATTCTCCCGAGATATGTTTGAAGACCATCAGGTAGACGATGATGACCATTGCGGTGAAGGCTGGTACGCCGAGCCAGAACCAGGTGCGCGCATGGCGGTGGTAGATGGCGGGCAGCGGTGTTTCGTCGGCAAGGGCGCGCTCGGCGATGTCGCGCATGCGGATCTGTAGCCAGACCACCGGCAGCCAGCACAGCCCGGCGAGTACATACAGGGCGAGGGTGAGCGCGATCCACGGTGTGCTCAGGGGCAGGTTGAGAAGGTGGACCATCCATAATCCAGTCACGGGCTGGATGATGATGGTCGGCGTGGTGAACATCCAGTCGGCAAGCACAACGTGGCGGTTGGTGACCGCGATGTGGGCAATGTTGCCGCTTCGATCGGCCATCCATTTGTAAAAGGCGCTGCCTAATCCCGTGCCGAAGAGCAGTACGGTGCTGAGGATGTGAGTCCACTTAAGAATGAGGAAGGTGCTCATGTCGGCGTTGCCTCATGCTTTGGGGGTTTGGAGGAAGTCGCGGTATGCGCGCGGCGGGCGGCCAAGGAGACGGCTGAACTCGCCGTCGTCCGCAGTGTTGCCAGCCTCAAGCATGTCGAGTGTTTCGCTGCACAGAAGGCTGGATGGGAAATGGTCGCCAAGCCGGGCGGCAATGCGCATCAGTGCGCGGGGGATGGAAAGGCGCCGGGCGGGTGGGCGGTCCTGTTGGCTTCTGTAACTGTCGAGCATGCCGCGCAGGGTTGTTTCTTCATGCCCGACGGCGGCGACGGTGAGGGTTGTTGCCGTCGGGTCGTCCAACCAGCGTGCGACGGCCTCGGCGATATCGTCGATGTGCACGGGGCGTAGCACTTGGCCGCCGCCGGAGGGTAGAGGATGCAGCGGTAGCGCCGCGAGCGTTCGAAACAGGCGTGCACTCGCGCCATCTTCGCCATAGATCAGCGATGGGCGGAGTATGAGGGCCTTCAAGCGCGGGGAGAGGCTGCGCAGATGCTTTTCCGCCTCCTGGCGTGTGCTGAAATAGCGGTTGCGCATGGATGAGCCGACTCCCAGGGCGGAGATGTGAACGACTTGTTTGATGCCGACGGTAGCGCAGGCGCTGAAAAGGGCTTGGGGGGCATTGGAATGGATGGGGTCCATTGGCGTGTCCGGGGTGTCGCGCAGCACTCCCACGGCGTTGATGACGGCCTCCACGTCGGCAAGTCGTGGAAGCCATGTCTCGGCCTGTGTGTCGAGGCGGTAGTCCATGCCTATCTCTCCCGCGTCGAGCGGCTTGCGTACGCCGCGCACGACGTCATGCCCGGCCTCAGACAGTGCCTTACACAGGTGGCGTCCGATAAAGCCGGATGCCCCGCAGATCAGTATTCGCATGCCTAGCTCCTTGTTTTGTTTATGAAGTTTCTGTCAATACAGAAATATTTGGGCGTGCCAACCCTTGCTTGTTCCTCGGGTCATGGCTCAGTCGGATTTGCGCGGCGCAGGGAGGAGTTCGCCGATTTTCGCGCCGAGTTTGAGCAGTTTGCTCAAAGTGTCAGGTTCGAGCCTGAGCATTTGTTCGGTCCAGACGGACATGGATTCCATCAGAACCAGGGTGTCCTTCATGCGTCGGCGTGCCTCCATGCTTTCGCTTTCCAGCTCAGGGCTGTCCAGGCACTCGCGCAGCACCTTGATGGTGGGATCGAACTCACGCTCCTTGCGCCCGCGGACAATGGTGCGCAGCAGCTCCCACACGTCGCCCGAGGTGAGAAAGTGGTCGCGTCGATCTCCCATTACATGGACGACCTGAACAAGTTTCCAACTCTGCAATTCACGCAGGCTTGTGCTGACGTTCGAACGGGCGACGCCAAGCGTTTCGACGATTTCGTCGGCGGCAAGCGGGCGCGCGGCGAGATAGAGCAGTGCGTGGATTTGGGCCATGGTGCGGTTGACCCCCCACTTCGAGCCCATTTCTCCCCAGTGCAGGATGAAGCGTTCGGCGACAGGATTGAGTTTCATGGCTTGAAAGATAGATTTATCTGTTATTTCTGTCAATAGAGAAATTTCCTGTGCCGGGCGTGCAGGGTTGGTCGGCTTCGCTAGGCGGGCGCAATAGAGGTCGTGCTGTCGGGAAAACCCGCGAGAAAGCGACTACAACGGGGATGTTGGTCCTGGCTTGCAGAGCAGCTGGTAGGTCAGCAGGCGCGTGACATGCCCATTCCCATCAGGAAAGGAACGCGCCACGCTAGGTGGTGGTCGGCCATGGCAGCCAGAAAGCCGCATTGGGGATCCTGCTGGAAACCGTAGATCCTCCGTATGCGATCGAGCATGGAGGAGGCATCCGCCCACGCTGTCTGCTCCAATCAAGTACCGCGTGCGCACTACGACTATATAATCTTTGCATTGATTTTGGATTGTTTTCGTAGAGAATGATCCAAGAGCTTGTCATCTACCTGCCTGGTTATTCACGATGGTACCAACATCTCCGGGGGCGGCATCGGGCACGCATCCACTCGCGTTCGGGCTTTTTCTACTCTGGATTGCCGGCACCGTTTTTGGGTTCTGGTGGTTCGAATACCGCGATCTGCGGCCTTATCCCGCGACCTCGGGCAATGCCATGGTGATCTTTCAGGGGCATCTGGCGCATGGCGCGCTCGCGGAGTTGCGAGACCGTAACGCTAGCGCCACCGTAATCGGCTTTATGGATCCCGGTTGCTCCTGCACTCGTGCCGCAGAGGATCATTTCGACGATATCGAAACGACATTTGCCCGTCAGGGCGTGGCCTTCAAGCGTTTATCGCCCGACAAGATCAATCTTCCTGACGGGGTCATGCCCGCTAGCCCAGCGGCTGCCGTGATCGACCGCGAAGGCAGGCTGCGGTATCTCGGTCCTCTCAGCGATGGCGCTTTCTGTGCTCCGAACGAGGGACAGTTTGTTGAACGGGCCCTGAAAAGGATTGCCGACGGTCGATCGCCACAAGACGACGGGCCACTGAGTCAAATGAGCTTTGGTTGTTACTGCGACTGGCCTTCCTCACGCCCCGAGATCATCAAATCATGAGTGCCAATGCTCCTTTCACGCTTGCGGGTCATTACAGATATGCCGATCGCATCATGCTTGCGGTGCTCTGGCTTTGCCTGCTTGTTTGCCTCGCGATCGCCGACATTCACGACACTTGGATGGAGGTCCTGTTTATAGGGCTGCCCGCTGCCCTTGTGCCTACTGCACTGGCAAAAATGACGCCGGGAGCCCTGCTGAACCGCCTCGCGATTGGCACGGCTTTCATGATCCTCAGCGCGCTGTCCATTCATCAGATGCATGGTCTGATCGAGATGCACTTCAGCATCTTCGTCCTATTGGCCTTTTTGCTTTATTACCGGGACTGGCGACCAATACTTCTCGCCGCCATCGTTATCGCTATTCATCACGTCGTCTTCGACATCATGCAGGCCGCGAGCATGGGGGTTTACCTCTTCAGCCATCGCAATGGCTTCGATTTTGTGCTCCTGCACGCGGCCTTCGTTGTGTTTGAGGCCTCCCTGCTCATGTTCATGGCCCGCATCCTGTTCAACGAAGCGTGTCTGGCTGAGGAATTGGCAGCCTTGGGTAATCGCTTCGCAATCCAGGATGGCGGTATCGACCTGCGCTTTGAACAGGTCCGGGGTACGAGCCCCTTCTCGCGTAATCTCTCCAGCTTCCTGGGCGCGGTGCGCAACACGGTGCGAGAAGCTGGAACCACCAGTCAAGCCTTGCATGAGGCTCTGGTCAGTCTACGAACCACCTCACAAGCCGCCGACGACGATGCCGGTCGGCAGCGCGCACGCATCAAAGAGATGCACAAGTCCATGGAGCAGATGGCCATCGCCATGCAAGAAATTGCCAGCGGCGCGAATGTGACATCCAAGGCAGCTAACAGTGCTGACAATGATGGACAGGAAGGTCTGGCGGTCATGAGCAGCAGTATTCAACACATTCAAAAGCTTGTGGGCAAGGTGGAGGAAGCTAGCGAACGCGTGAAGCATCTTGCGGATCAGAGCCAAAGGATAGGTATGGTGGTCGAGGTGATCCGCAATATTGCTGACCAGACCAACCTTCTGGCCTTGAACGCCGCCATTGAGGCTGCTCGGGCGGGAGACATGGGGCGCGGCTTTGCCGTGGTCGCTGGCGAGGTGCGAGAGCTGGCTAATCGAACACAGCAATCGACTCGCGAGATCAGCGGCATCATCGAATCTCTGCAAATCGAAACTATCGCCGCCAGCGAAGTGATGATGGAGAGCCGGGAGCAAGCCACGCAGGGCGTGAATGAGCTGAAACAAGCTGTGGGCGCCTTGCGCCGTATCGCCGAGGCGGTCAGCGAGATTCGTGGCATGAACTTGCAGAGCGCCAGCGCCACCGAGGAACACAGCCAGGTTGCCCTTGAAATCAATGAGCAGGTGCTTGAGCTTCTCAAACTCAGCGAGCAGGTTTCAGACAGCGTTTCCGTGACGCATGCTACGACGGAGACGCTCAATGCCTTGGCAGACAACCTCGCTCAGGAGGTGGGTCGATTCCGCTATTAAGGGGCATCAAGGCGCGCGCTCTTTCTTCTCTCCTCCACCACCAGGAAACCCCGCCCCATGGCTCGATGGCGCGGGGTTTTTCTTGCGTAAGACGGGGGCATCAAGCCGCCCGGAAGCAAGGATTCCAGCCACTGAGGACTGGTGACCAAGTCATTGCTCATGAGCGGAGCGTCCATCTGCACGTTTCATTGAAGATCACCTGAGTCCAGGTTGCCCAAGATAAAAAACAATGGGTCGAGTGCCGTTTTGTCGCTTCATCGGCGGAGTCATGTGCAGATTTGATTGCCCATTATCCGCAGGGCAATTGGCTGTTGTTTGGCGGGGAACTCAGGTCAGCGATGATGGCAGGCTGACAAGTTCATGAATGATCTTGCGGAACATGGCCGTGACGACTTCCTTGTTGATATTAGGGTTGCGGATAACCCGGATGCGCAGGCCTTCGAACATGGCGGCCATGACCTCGGCCATGCCTGTGATATCGGCATCGCTATCCTGATGGCCGGCAGCCTGGCGCAGGCTGCGTAGCGTGGCGGAGAGGCTGTCGAGACAACTGTGGTCCGCGGCCTGGACAAATTCGGCGATACGCGGATTGCGCGCGGCCTCGGCCATGATTTCAAGCTGGAGTCCGGCGGATCGTGGGTCCAGCTTTCCATGCACGCCTTCGGCTGTGCGCTCAATGAGTGCGCCCTTGACGTCGCTGGCCGAGCGCAACTCGATGTTGAGTGTCAGCAGGCGTTCAAGATCTTGGGCGACGATGGCCTCGATGATGGCTTCCTTGTTCTCGAAGTAGTGGTAGATGTGGCCTGCGCTCATGCCAGAGGCTTCCGATATGCGGGCGATGCTGGCGCCATGGAAGCCGTATTCACGGAAGCAATCGGTGGCGGCGGCGAGGATCTGCGCGCGACGGGCATCGGAGCGATGCTGGGCGTTCTTGGATTCGGCTGCGCTCATGGTATGGGTGGCATGACATGCTGGTTATGAATGATGGGGCGGAGTATAGCTGAACTTGATTGGAATGAATGCTCAAACTAGAATGGGCGTTCTATGTTTGCGAAGGGCGCGCGACGGACCGGGGGCCTAGGCTTGCGTTGATTCATTTTGCGAGGAATCGGTCATGGTGCATCGAATGGTTCATCCGGTTGTGATTTGGGGTGCGGTCTTTTCCGGGGTGGTTTTTCTGGCGGCTTGCGGTGGCGAACAGGCGCCCGGCGCCGCGATGCCGGGCGGTGGCGTCGGTACGGTGGGTGTCGTTGAGGTTCATGCGGAGGCGGTGGCTCGGGTCGCGGAGCTGCCGGGGCGGACGGTGCCGTTCATGGTTGCGGAAGTGCGTCCGCAGGTGAGCGGGATTGTCCGCTCGCGCGATTTTCGCGAGGGCGGGGTGGTTGAGTCGGGACAGGTGCTCTATCGCATCGATCCGCTTCCCTATCAGGCCGCGTACCAGTCGGCGAAAGCCAGCCTTGAGCGTGCGGAAGCCGGTCTGGAGTCGGCTCGCTTGAAGGCCGCTCGGCAGGCCGAGTTGGTCAGGGTCCAGGCCGTCAGCAAGGAGTCCAACGATGATGCCCAGGCCGCGCTCAAACAGGCGCGCGCCGATGTGGAATCGGCCCGGGCGGCTCTGGCGCGGGCGAAAATCGATCTCGACTATACCCGCTTGAATGCGCCGATCGGAGGGCGCATCGGGCGTTCGGCGGTGACGTCAGGTGCCTTGGTGACAGCGAATCAGGCGGACGCGCTTGCTGTCATCCAGCAGCTCGATCCCATTTATGTTGATTTGAACCAGTCCAGTGCCGATCTGCTGCGTCTGCGTCGCGCGGTGCGGGACGGGCGTGTCCAGGCGGCGGACGAGGGCGAACTGTCTGTCAGGCTGGTTCTGGAGGATGGGAGTGATTACCCGCTGGAAGGGCGCTTGGCCTTCAGCGAGGTGACGGTCGGGCAAGACACCGGCAGTGTGACGCTGCGCGCGGTATTCCCCAATCCCAAGGGTGAACTGTTGCCTGGCATGTATGTGCGCGCGCGCCTGATCCAGGGGATTGATGAGCAAGCCTTCCTGGTACCGCATGCGGCATTGATGCGCGATGCTCGGGGCGCGGCTCAGGTGTGGCTGGTGAACGCTGAAGGCAAGGTTGAGCCTCGCATGGTCAAGGCGGATCGATCAAAGGACGGGCAATGGGTGGTGACAGATGGCTTGGTCGTCGGGGATCGCGTGATCGTCGATGGTTTGCAGAAGGTCCGTCCCGGTGCGCCGGTGCGAGTCGGCATGTTGGTTGACGGGGCCTCGGCTCCGCGTGCCCACTAAGGGAGCGGGTCATGGCTCAGTTTTTCATTGACAGGCCGATCTTTGCCTGGGTCGTCGCCATCCTCATCATGCTCGCGGGCGGTCTGTCCATTGGCGGGATGCAGGTTTCCCAGTATCCCGCCATTGCGCCGCCGACTATTGTCGTCAATGCCGCGTATCCGGGGGCTTCGGCCAAGACGGTAGAAGATGCCGTGATACAGGTTATCGAGCAAAAAATGAGCGGGCTCGATGGCCTTCTGTACATGAGTTCGACCAGCGATTCCTATGGCAATGGCTCGGTCACCCTAACCTTCCGCACGGGGACTCATCCGGACATCGCCCAGGTGCAGGTGCAGAATAAGCTTCAGAGCGCCTTGCCCATGCTGCCGCAAGCAGTCCAGCAGCAGGGGGTGACGGTTGCGAAATCGGCGCGCAACTTCCTCATGGTCATCGGACTGGTGTCGGAAGATGGCAGTAAGTCCAATATGGACTTGTCCGATTTTCTGGTTTCCACCTTGCAGGATCCGCTCTCGCGCGTGACCGGGGTGGGCGAGGTGCAGGTCTTCGGTTCGCAATATGCGATGCGGGTCTGGATGGACCCGGCCCGACTGCATCAGTTTGGTTTGACGCCCGCCGATCTCAAGGCGGCGATCCGCGCCCAGAACGCCGAGGTTTCCGGCGGGCAGCTCGGCGGCACGCCTGCTGTGCCGGGACAGGGCTTTGCCGCCACTCTGACGGCTCAGTCTCGCCTGAAGACGGTCGAAGAGTTCGAGGCCATCCTGCTGCGCAGCGACACGCAGGGCGGCGAGGTTCGCCTTGGCGATGTGGCGCGGGTTGAAATTGGGGCTGAGAACTACGGCTCCATCGCGCGTTACAACGGCCAGCCTGCGGGGGGCATGGGGATCAAGCTTGCAGCGGGTGCGAATGCGCTGGAGACGGCCGCGGCTGTGCAGCGGCGTCTGGATGAGCTGAAACCGTTCTTTCCGCCAGGTGTGAAGGCCGTGGTGCCGTACGAGACCACGCCGTTCGTTAAGCTGTCGATCAAGTCGGTGATCCAGACCTTGTTGGAGGCCATTCTCCTGGTCTTCGTGGTGATGTTCCTGTTCCTGCAAAATCTGCGCGCCACGCTGATTCCGACCATTGCGATACCCGTGGTGCTGTTGGGCACGTTTGGGGTGATGGCGGCGCTCGGTTTCTCGATCAACACCCTGACCCTGTTCGGCGTCGTACTCGCCATTGGTCTGCTGGTGGATGACGCGATCGTGGTGGTGGAAAACGTTGAACGCATCATGACCGAGGAGGGGCTGTCGCCGAAGGAGGCGACGCGCAAGTCCATGCGCCAGATCACGGGGGCGCTGGTCGGCATTGGTCTGGTGCTGTCCGCGGTGTTCCTGCCGATGGCCTTTTTCGGCGGTTCGGTCGGCGTGATCTACCAGCAGTTTTCGATCACCATCGTTTCCGCCATGGCCTTGTCGGTGCTGGTGGCGATTGTCTTTACGCCTGCCCTTTGCGCGACCCTGCTCAAGCCGGTCGAACGCGGCCATGGTCATGGCGGGCGCGGGCTGCTCGGGCGCTTCTTCGCTGGGTTCAATCGCCTGTTCGAGCGCGCGACACGAGGCTACACCAGGGCCGTGGGAGGCATGCTCGGGCGCAGCCTGCGCTTTGTCGCCCTCTATGTGGCGCTGGTCGTGACGCTGGGGCTCCTGTTCATGCGTATGCCGACCTCGTTCCTGCCGGAGGAGGACCAGGGTTTCATGTTCAACCAGATCATGTTGCCTGCCGGAGCTTCTCAGGAGCGTACCCTGGCGGTGCTGGAAAAGGTTGAAAAGCATTTTCTCGAAGATGAACAAGCCAATGTGAAGTCCATCTTCACCGTGGCCGGGTTCAGCTTTGCCGGGCGTGGTCAACACATGGGCATCGGTTTCGTGAATCTGCGCGACTGGAGCGAGCGCGGCGGGCCCGGACAGGATGTGAAATCAGTCGCCCAGCGTGCGATGGGGGCCTTCTCGCAGATCCGGGAGGCCATGGTGTTCGCCTTCGTTCCCCCGGCGGTGATCGAGCTAGGCACGGCGGGCGGTTTCAACTTGTATCTCCAGGATCGCGCAGGCCTTGGGCACGAGGCCTTGATTGCGGCCCGCAATCAGTTCCTCGGCATGGCGGCTCAGGATCCGAGGCTCGCACGCGTGCGACCGAACGGGCAGGACGACATGCCCGAGCTCCAGCTCGATATCGACCATGCCAGGGCGGGGGCGCTGGGTGTAAGCCTCGCGGATATCAACGATACGCTATCGACGGCGTGGGGCGGGGCCTATGTGAACGATTTCATCGACCGAGGACGGACCAAAAAGGTCTATATCCAGGCTGAGGCTGCTGCGCGCATGACCCCGGAGGACATCGGTCAATGGTATGTGCGCAACGCCAGGGGTGAGATGGTGCCGTTCTCGGCCTTCGCCAGCGCGCATTGGGCGTTCGGTTCGCCGCGCCTTGAGCGTTTCAATGGCGTTCCGTCGGTCGAACTGATGGGCGAGCCCGCGCCCGGACTGTCCTCTGGCGAGGCGATGGCGGCGGTCGAGGAGCTTGTCTCCAGGTTGCCGACGGGTATTGGTTACGAGTGGAGCGGAACATCCTACGAGGAGCGTCAAAGC
This sequence comes from Pseudomonadota bacterium, assembly GCA_040756355.1. Taxonomy (GTDB): domain Bacteria; phylum Pseudomonadota; class Gammaproteobacteria; order Halothiobacillales; family Halothiobacillaceae; genus Thiofaba. The sequence continues at coordinate 13,197 of JBFLZK010000024.1, forward strand.
GGTTCGCAGTCCACTTTGTTGTACGCGCTTTCCCTGCTGGTCGTGTTCCTTTGCCTCGCCGCGCTGTATGAGAGCTGGTCGGTGCCGGTCGCAGTATTGCTGGTGGTGCCGTTGGGGGTTCTTGGCGCGGTGCTCGCGGCCAGCGGGCGCGGGCTTGCAAACGATGTCTATTTCCAGGTTGGCTTGCTCGCCACAATCGGTCTATCCGCCAAGAACTCCATCCTCATCGTGGAGTTTGCCAAGGCCGAGTGGGAAGCGGGCAAGGATCTTCTGATCGCCACCCTGGATGCGGTGCGCATGCGTTTGCGCCCGATTGTCATGACTTCGCTGGCCTTCGGTTTCGGCGTCCTGCCGTTGGCGATCTCCACCGGCGCGGGATCCGGCAGTCAGCACGCGATCGGTACGGGTCTGATCGGCGGCATCCTGTCGGGAACCTTGCTGGGCATCTTTTTCATTCCCATGTTTTACGTCTTCGTCTCGCGCCTGTTCGGGCAGCGTCCAGACCCGGGTTCGGATGCTGGCGCGGAGACGGTGCGGGAGACTCAATCATGAACCGTTTTAATGTGTCGGCCCTTTCCATCAGCATCGCCCTGATCGCCGGATGCGCCTCCATGGCGCCCAATTACCAGCGTCCCGAGGCGCCAGTGTCGGCAATCTTTCCGACATATGGCACGGGCGCGCAGGCCCCTTCGGCGTCACAAGCTGAGGAGATTCCATGGCGCGCGTACTTTGCCGATCCACGACTGCGTGAGGTGATCGCCCTGGCGCTCGAAAATAATCGCGATTTGCGTCAGGCGGCGCTCAGGGTCGAGCAGGCCCGCGCGCAATATCGTATCCAGCGCGCGGACCTTTTCCCCATGGTCGGCATTGACGGCAGTCAAAGCGCGAAGCGCCTGCCCGCCGACCTGAGCGGTACGGGGGCGTCCGTGACCCAGCGTCAGTATGACGTCACGGTCGGGTTTTCCGCTTGGGAGCCGGATATCTTCGGTCGTATCCGCAGTCTTGGCGATCAGGCCATGGAACAGTACTTCGCGACCGAGGAGGCCGCTCGTGGTGTGCGGATCAGTCTGATCGCGGAAGTTGCGCAGGCCTGGTTGACCTTGGCGGCGGATCGTGAGCGCCTGGCCTTGGCCTGGCGTACGTACGAGTCCCGCAATCAGTCGCTGGACTTGATCCGGCGCGGCCATGAGTTGGGTGCGCTTTCCGCGCTCGATCTGCGCCAGTCCGAAACCCTGCTTGAGGGCGCACGTGCCGACAAGGCTCGCTATCAGGCGGTGGTGAACCGGGACGAAAACGCGCTTGTACTGCTGGTTGGCGCTCCGTTGCGCCCCGAGTGGCTTCCGGATGCGCTGGGTGAAAGCGTCGGCGCGGTTGCCGAGCTCCCCGCAGGCGTGCCTTCGGAGGTGCTGGCACGCCGCCCCGATATCCTGCAAGCCGAACATTCCCTGCGTGCCATGAATGCCAACATCGGCGCGGCACGGGCGGCATTCTTTCCGCGTATCAGCCTGACCGCGCAAACCGGGACGGCCAGCGGGACACTGGACGGGTTGTTCGGCAATGGCTCAGGGACTTGGGGCTTCATGCCCCAAGTCCATATGCCGATTTTCGAGGCAGGCCGCTTGCAGGCTGATTTGGCGGTGGCCGAAACCCAGCGGGACATGGGCATTGCCCTTTACGAGAAGGCGATTCAGACGGCATTCCGCGAAGTGGCCGACGCGCTGGCCGACAAGGCCGCGCTTGGGGAGCAGCTCGGCGCATTGCGTGCGTTGAAGGGGGCAACGGCGGAAAGTCTTCGTCTGGCGGAGGCGCGCTACCGGGCTGGCGCGGACAGTCATCTTGTTCTGCTGGACGCGCAGCGTTCGCTCTACGGCGCCGAGCAGCAGTTGATCGATGCGCGTCTGGCGGCGGATGTGAACCGCGTGGTGATGTACAAGGTGCTGGGCGGAGGCGTGCTTTGACGCACGCTTGACGAACCTTGGCAGTGCAGCCTCAACGCTGGCAGCGCGGACAGAAAAAAGTCGAGCGCTGGCCTGTCACAGCATGGCGGATTGGGGTCTTGCAACGTCGGCAGGGCTCGCCGGTGCGTCCATAGACGTTGAGCGTCTGCTGAAAATAGCCGGGTTGGCCCTCGGGGTTGAGGAAGTCCCGCAGGGTGGTTCCTCCTTGTTCGACGGCTGCGCTGAGCACGGTGCGGATGTGCTGGGCCAGGGCATGCACTCGTTCGCGCCCGATGCGGTTACAGGCGCGGCGGGGGTCGATACCGCTCAGGAAAAGCGCTTCGTTGGCGTAGATGTTGCCCACGCCGACTACGACATGATGGTCCATGATGGCGGTCTTGATGGCTTGCCTGCGGTGGTGGATCGCTTCCCAGAGGTGGGCGCCGTCAAAACCCTCCTCCAGCGGTTCCGGGCCAAGCCCGGCGAGCAGGGGGTGAGTCTCCGGCGCCTCCGTGGTCCAGAGCAAGGCGCCGAAGCGGCGCGGGTCATGCAGGCGTAGGCGCAGGCCGCTGTCGAGCAGGAATTCGATGTGGTCGTGTTTTCTGAGCGGGGCGCCTGGCTCGACAATACGCAGGCTTCCGGACATGCCGAGATGGACGATAAGCGTTCCCTGGTCCAGTCGCGCCAGGATGTACTTGGCTCGCCGCCCGATGGCGTGGACGCTCTGGCCGCTCAGTAAGGTTTCCAGATGGGCCGGAATGGGCCAGCGCAGCCGTCGCTCACGGATCGTGATTTCGAGGATCCGGTGACCGATCAGGTGGGGGGCGATGCCACGCCGGGTGGTTTCGACTTCGGGAAGTTCAGGCATGGCGCGATGATGCCCTGATTCCGGGCAACAAAAAACCCGGTCGAGCCGGGTTTTTCGGGGTCCTTTTCAGGGCCGTGGAATCACTTGATCTTGGCTTCCTTGAAGATCACGTGCTGGCGGACCACCGGGTCGAACTTGCGGAATTCCAGCTTGTCCGGGGTATTACGCTTGTTCTTGGACGTGGTGTAGAAGAAACCGGTACCAGCGGAGGATACCAGCTTGATCTTGTCGCGTGCTGACTTGGCCATGTGTTCTTACCTCAAACCTTTTCGCCACGGGCGCGCAGATCGGCGATGACCTGCTCGATGCCCAGCTTGTCGATCACGCGCATGCCTTTGGAGGAAACGCGCAGGCTGACGAAGCGCTTTTCAGACTCCAGCCAGAAGCGATGATGATGCAGGTTGGGCAGGAAGCGACGACGGGTCTTGTTGTTGGCGTGGGAAACGTTGTTTCCGGTCGCCGGACGCTTACCGGTCACCTGGCAAACTCGGGACATGATGCTTACCTGTTGAAATGGGTCATATAACGAAAGCCCGGCATTCTAATCGAAAGATGTGCAAGGCTCAAGTGCTGTGTGTCCAGATTCAGCGGCGGCCACCGGCGATGGCACCGAGCAGGCCACGCACGATTTCTCGTCCGAGGCGGCTTCCGGCAGCCCTCACGGCGCTCTTGACGAGAGCTTCGCCCACCGACTGGCGGCGACTGTCACCGCCGCCGAACAGGCCATCCAGCAAGCCGCCCCCGCTGTCTTTGGCGGCTTCGGTCGCGACGCTCGCAGCTTCACGGGCAGCCATGGCTTCGGTCGCGCGCCGCTTGAGAATCTCGTACGCCGATTCCCTGTCGATCCGCCTTTCGAACGCGCCATGAATCGGTGAGGTTTCGATGGCGACGCGGCGCTCCTCGGGCGTGATGGGTCCGATGCGTGAACGCGGTGGCGCGACCAGTACGCGCTCGACCGGCATCGGCGTGCCTTTTTCGTCCAGGCAGGAAACCAGCGCTTCGCCGACGCCGAGTTGTGTGATGGCTGTTTCGGTGTCCAGCCCGGGTTTTGGACGGAAGGTTTCGGCGGCTACCTTAACCGCCTTCTGGTCGCGCGGGGTGAAGGCGCGCAGGGCGTGTTGCACGCGGTTGCCGAGCTGGCCGAGGACGGGCAGCGGCACATCCAGCGGGTTCTGGGTGATGAAGTAAACACCGACGCCCTTGGAGCGGATCAGGCGCACGACCTTTTCGATGGTGTCCAGCAGGACTTTGGGCGCATCATCGAATAGCAGATGGGCTTCATCGAAGAAGAACACCAGCTTGGGATGATCCAGGTCGCCCGCTTCGGGCAGTTGCTCGAACAACTCGGCCAGCAGCCAGAGCAACAGGGTGGCGTATAGGCGGGGGGAGTGGAACAGCTTTTCAGCGGCCAGCACGTTGATGACGCCTCGGCCCTGCGGGTCGGTCTGGAGCAGGTCGTCGAGGGTGATGGCCGGTTCGCCGAACAAATGGTCGCCGCCTGCCTCTTCGAGCGTCAGCAGGGCGCGTTGCACCGCGCCCACGCTGGCGGCGGAGACGTTGCCATATTCGGTCGTCAGTTCACGGGCGTTTTCGCCCATGTGCTGCATCAGCGCGCGCAGATCCTTGAGGTCGAGCAGCAGCAGGCCTTGTTCGTCGGCCAGACGGAAGGCGATGTTGAGCACGCCGGTCTGGGTTTCGTTGAGATTGAGCAGGCGCGCCAGAAGGACGGGCCCCATCTCCGAGATGGTGGTGCGCAGCGGGTGGCCGAGTTCGCCGTAGACGTCCCAGAACACAACCGGCGCGGCTTCATGGGTGAAGCCCTCGATGTTCAGTTGTTCGACCCGCTCCTGAATTTTCGGCTTGGGCGCGCCAGCCTGGCCGAGGCCGGCCAGATCGCCCTTGATGTCAGCCAGGAAGACCGGCGTGCCCATGCGGCTGAAACCTTCAGCCAAGGTTTGCAGGGTGACGGTCTTGCCTGTTCCTGTCGCGCCCGCGATCAGCCCGTGACGGTTGGCCATGCGTCCGAGCAGGCGGGTTTCAAGCTCGCCCGCGCCGATGAAAATGTCATGTTCCATGGGTGGTTACCAATGCCTCTGGGTGTTTGCGATTGTAGGCCCGAACGTCGGCAGGTCCTACCCGCGTGTTATTCTTCCCACCTTTCTTATCGGATATTCGTGACGTTCATGTTGGGTCGTATCGCCGCGTTTTGGGGCCTTGTCGGGGTCTCGCTGTTGATTGGATGGGCCGTGGTCCGGTTGACGCCGGTCGCGATGGATGCCTGGAACATGCCCTGGGGGCTTGCGGAGTGGTTGCTGGCCGTACCCTGGCTGGTGTTCATGCTGGTCGGCGAGGGTTATCGAGGGTTCCAGAAAGGGTTTGCGCCTCGCGTGGCCGCGCGTGCGCGCTATCTGCGGGAGCAGGAGCATCCGCGTCCTTTGCATGTCCTGCTGGCCCCGTTGTTCTGTATGGGTTTCATCCACGCCACCCGCAAGCGTCGCATGGTGTCCTTCGCGGTGACTTCGGGCATTGTCGTTCTGATCCTGTTGGTGCGGATGTTGCCCCAGCCTTGGCGTGGCATTGTCGATCTTGGCGTGGTGGCGGGGCTGGCCTGGGGGTTGTTGGCCATTGCCTGGTTCGGCTTGTACGCGATGCTTTCGTCGCATTTTGACCATCCGACCGACATTCCTGTGGAGGCTGCGGGCGGCGACCCCGGAGAAGCCGGGCCGTTGCCGTCCCGCGAGGCCTGAGTCCATGAGTGATGCGCTGAAGGGGTGGCGGGAAGAAATGCAGTCCGCCTGGTTGTACGCCAGGTTGGCGGAGTGTGAGCCTGATCCACGCCTGGCTGCGCTGTTCGGTGAGTTGGCGGAGGCCGCCTTGGAGCAGGCGGCGATCTGGGCCGACAAGCTCCCGGACGGGAGCGTCGTCCGCGTCTTCCGTCCTTCCGCGCGAGCTCGTCTGGTCGCGCACCTGGCGCGCGTGTGTTCGCCACGGCGTATCCGCCCGGTACTGGCCGCGATGAAGGTGCGAGGTCTGTCGGCCTATCAGGGGGCGATGGCGCCCTCGTCGCATCCAGGGGTTCCACTGAAAAAGCCGGAGTCGTTTCATCTTGGCGGCGGGAGCGGCATGCTGCGCGCCGCCGTATTCGGCGTCAACGACGGCCTGGTCTCGAATACCAGTCTGATGATGGGCATCGCGGGCGCCACGCTGGAATCTGGCGCCATCATTACCGCCGGCGTGGCCGGGCTGATGGCGGGGGCCTTGTCGATGGCGGCGGGTGAGTACGTGTCGATGCGCTCGCAGCGGGAAATGTACGAGTACCAGATCGCTCTTGAGCGGGCCGAGATCGAGGCCTATCCGAAGGAGGAGGCCGAAGAGTTGGCGCAGATCTACCATGCGCGGGGTATGGATCTTGATGCGGCGCGCGAGGCGGCGCGCAAGATGATGGAGGACCCCGAGCATGCGCTTGATGTCTTGTCGCGCGAGGAGTTGGGGCTCAATCCAGATGATCTTGGCTCGCCCTGGGGCGCGGCTGTTTTTTCCTTCGGTGCGTTCGTTCTGGGGGCGCTCGTGCCGCTTCTTCCCTATGTGGCGGGCATGCAGGGCTTGACCGGGCTGACATGGTCGGCTGTTCTTGCGGCGGTCAGTCTGTTCGGGGTAGGGGCGGCCCTGTCGTTGTTCAGCGGGCGGAGCGCCATCTATGGCGGATTGAGGATGATGGTCATCGGCGCCTTGGCCGGGAGTGTGACCTATGGTATCGGCGTCTGGATTGGGGCGGGGATAAGCTGAGCTGGTTATTCGTCCGCGGTCATCCCCGTGTTCGGGGCAGGGGAAAGTCCGGGGGCGTTTTTCAGCCCCGAGCGGAATGTTGAAAAGGGTTTTCCATTCTTTTTCAAGTCGGTCCGGGGTGAGGTGGCTTGCCGAATGAGGCCAAGAATGGCTTTTCCAGTATTCCCCGGCTGGGCGTTCACCGCGGGGAACCCGCGATGAACTCACGCCATTTCAATCGCTTGCGCGATTAGGCGGCGCCATGTCCCTGTGGCGCACGGGCGCCTCGGAAGGTTTTTTGAGGCGCCCCTTTGTTAGTGCCTGCTGATTGCGCGATAGATGGCATAAGCGCCGCCAACCATCAGGACGGTCAGGACAACGATGCTGCCCCAGGCTGCCGGGTCATTCAGAATCAGGTTCATAGGACGCCTCCCGTGATGTCGTTGTGTGATTCGGCAGGGTTATAACCATGCCGAATATAGACATTAGTTCAGAAGGGTTAATGCGGCAAGTCCATGCCCGCGCCATGTGATTCTGCTGGGCGTGTGCGATCCGCGAGGGTGCGCAGGGTTTGGCCTTCCAGCGCCAGGCGGCGATTGTCCCGCAACAGCTGCAACACTTCGCGCGCGGCGGATCGCGTATGATCCGGGGGCGGCCCTGTCTCGGCGGCTTCGACCAGGGCGATGAGCTGGATGGTTTCCAGCGCTGCGGCGGGGCGCCAGGTCGCGGGTTCGCGATCGTCCCTTAGCAGCAGGCTTTGCGCGTGGAGTCGCTCCAGTACACGGGCGACATCGTCTTGCGGAAGATGCAGTTCCGCAGCGAGGGCGGCGGTCGTCCAGCCTTGGCCTGCGTGGGCGAAATCGGCTGCGATCAGCTCGCCCAGGCGTAGGGCTGTTTCGGCGCTGGGGCGATCGGCGGACTCACTGTCGAGCATTACACGCTGAGGATTCTGCAAGGCGAAGCTGATGTTCGCGCCCAGCAGCAGGATCAGCCAGGCCAGATGAAGCCAGAGCATGGCGAGTATCAATCCAGCGAAGGCGGAGTAGATGGCGGTGTAGTTTCCGGTCTTGACCACTACATCGGCGAACAGTTGGCCAGTGAACATCCAGACCAGGGCGGCCAGTGCCGCGCCGGTGAGCGCGGGAGCGATGCGCACGCGGGTGTTGGGCACGTAGATGTAAATGAAGGCGAATGCGCCGACCAGCATCACGTAGGGGCTGACTCGGTGCAGTCCTTGCGCGAGCCAGGCGAGCGCCGCGCCGCCGGGTATCGACAGGCTCGCCGCGCTACCGGAAAGCTGGGCTAGGGCGCTGATGATGGCGAACAGCAACACCGGTCCCACAATCACTACCGACAGGTAGTGTGTGAAGCGCTGCGTCAGAGGCCGGTCTTCGCTCACCCGCCAGACATCGTTGAAGGCGCGCTCGATTTTCTGCATCAAGGCGATCACGGTGTAGAACAGCAGGGCGAGGCCGATGGCGCCGAGTACGCCGACACGGATGTTTTCCACGAAGCCGACGATGCGTTCCGCGATATCCTCACCCTGCGGCCCAAGCGGTTGCAGCATGTTGAGCAGGAAGGGCAGGAGCACATCCTGCACGCCGAAAGCCTTCAACACCGAAAAGCTGACAGCTAGAAGAGGCGCCAGCGATAACAGGCTGGTGAAGGCCAGACTCATGGCGTGCAGGTTGATCTGTCCGCGATCCAGCTCATGCCAGAGATGGCGTCCGACCTGTATCAGGCGTTGCGAAGCATCGTGCGCTGGTCGCGCAAGGCCCGTGGCGGCCAGCCGTTGAGAGAGTCGGTTCATGGGGCTATGCTCGTCAACATTCCCATCATCTTAGGCCAGCCGGAACATCATGCAGGAACAGAATCCGCCGCCCGTGGTGCTTGTCTTCGCCGGTCTCGATCCGACCGGCGGGGCCGGTTTGTCCGCCGATATTGAGGCCGTCATCAGCCAAGGCTGTCACGTCGCGCCCATCGCGACCGCGCTCACCGTGCAGGATACCCGCAATGTGCTCGGCGTGGGGGCCGTGGATCCCTTGCTGGTCGTCGAACAGGCTCGCGCGTTGCTGGAGGACATGACGGTCGCGGCGATCAAGATCGGCATGCTGGGCAGCGCAGGCATGGTGGAGGCGATTCACACCTTGTTGCGCGAGGTCCCCGGCATTCCGGTCGTGCTCGATCCGGTCCTGCGCGCGGGCGGCGGCGCGGAGCTTGCGGACGAGGAGCTTATCGCCGCCATGCGGGAGCTGCTGTTGCCTCAAGCCACCATTCTCACCCCCAATAGCCCGGAGGCGCGCCGTCTCGCTCCGGATGCCGACAATCTGCATGCCTGCGCGCTTTCTCTGTTGGAACAGGGTAGCGAATACGTGCTCATTACCGGCGCCCACGAGCCGACGGACGAGGTCGAAAACCTGCTGTTTGGCGGGCATCGTCTGCTGGAAACCTACACCTGGCCGCGTCTGCCCGAGAGCTACCATGGTTCGGGTTGCACCCTCGCGTCTGCCATCGCGGGCCTTCTTGCCCAAGGGCATGAGCCGATGAGCGCCATTCACCAGGCCCAGGACTACACTTGGCAGGCGCTGGAGCAGGCTTATCGACTGGGGAGGGGGCAGATGATCCCCAACCGCCTGTTCTGGGGCGGCGGAGAGGAGGACATGATGGACGATGGGGGAAGCGGCAGTGCCATGCTCCACTGAACTGGAGGCCATGCTTGCCCATCTGGATGGCATCGAACGGCAATTGCGCAACCTCGGCCTGTGGTCGTTGCACCCGCCCTCCGCCGAAGCGCTGTCGAGCGAGATGCCGTTCGCGCACGACCGCATGACGCTTGATCTGTGGCTGCAATGGATCTTTCTGCCGCGCATGCGCGAGACCCTGCGTCAGGGCCTTTGCCCGCCCGCGGCCTGCAACATTCACCCGTTCGCCGCGCACAGCTTCGTCGCGCATGGTGTCGCGGCGCGTCCGCTCGTGAGGGCGATTCGGGATTTTGACGAGGCGTTCGCTGCATGGGCCGAAGCCCTCTCGGGCTCTGGGCGTCGCGACTCAACGGGGTGCTGAAAAAAGGGGGAAGCTGGCCGTTTGGCCTTGGTGTTGTGGAGGGCCGAAAGCCTCTCTCCCCTTGAGGATGCGGGAGACCGTCCGGCGCAATCTTTCACTCGTGCCGCCCCACAACACCTCAGCCGAACGGATATCAGGCTGCTGAATACTTGTTTCAGCAGCCTGATAAGGCGGGATATAGATGTCCCGCACGCAAGTCGATCACGTAAGTGATTGATTTTCGAATGACAGTTCCGGGCATGTACCGGAACCGGTATCGCTGAAAAACTCAAGGAAGAGGTTTTTCAGCATCTTGCTAGGTGTTGAAAGAGGTCATTCAAAACCTTGTTAACTCAGCAGCATCTTCACGCCCAGCCCCATCAGCAGTAGGGCGAAAATCTTTTTCAGCACATCGACCGGAAGAATATGAGTAAGCGTCGCGCCGACCTTGGCGAAGACGATGCTCATCACGCCGATGCCAAGCCAGGCGGGCAGGTAGACGTAACCCATGCTCATGGCTGGCAAGCCTGGCAGTCCGTAGCCTGCCAGTACGTAGGCCGCGCTGCCCGCGATCGCGGCGGGCAGACCGATGGCCGCCGAGGTGGCAATGGCGTGACGGATGGGGACGTTGCACCAGACGAAGAATGGTGTGGAGACCGCGCCGCCTCCCATTCCCATCAGTGAGCTGATGGAGCCGAAAACCCCGCCTGCGGCTGTCATCCCTGCCATGCCTGGAAGCTGACGATGCGCGGATGGCTGGCGACCGAAGGCCATTTGCAGCGCGATCAGGATTTCCAGTGCGCCGAACAGCTTTTTGAGCACATCGCTTGGCAGGTAGTGCGCAAGATAGGAGCCCGCGACGGAGCCGAGGATCAGCCCGAACAGCACGCGGCGAACGATGGACCAGTCCACCGCGCCTTTCTTGTGGTGCGACCAGATGGAACCGATGGAGGTGAGTAGGATGGTGGCGAGCGATGTGCCGACCGCAACCTGCATCATGTGCTCGGCGGGCACCGTGTTGTGCATGGCAAATAGCCAGACCAGCACGGGGACGACGATCAATCCGCCGCCGATGCCGAGCATGCCCGCCATCAGACCGGTGAAGACGCCGAGCAGGGCGTAGATGCCCAGGGCCAGGATGTCCATGGGCGATCAGGGACGCTTTTTGGGCGGCAGCAGATCGGTGATGGTGCCCTCGGCCATTTCGGCGGCGAAGCCGAGTGTTTCGGACAGCGTGGGATGGGGGTGAATGGTGAGGCCGATGTCGGCCATGTCCGCACCCATTTCCAGCGCCAGTACCGCTTCGGCGATCAACTCGCCCGCGTTCGGGCCGGTGATGCCCGCGCCTAGCAGGCGATGGGTTTCGGCACAGAACAGGGCCTTGGTCAGGCCCTCGTCGCGCCCCAGTGAAAGCGAACGACCGGAAGCGGCCCAAGGGAAGGCGCCTTTTTCGTAGGGGATGCCATCCCGTTTGAGTTCGTCCTCGGTCTTGCCCACCCAGGCCACTTCGGGGTCGGTGTAGGCCACGCCTGGGATGCCCATCGGGGTGAAGGCGGAGGCCATGCCGCAGATCACCTCGGCGGCCACCTTGCCCTCGTGCACGGCCTTGTGGGCCAGCATCGGCTGGCCGATCACGTCGCCGATGGCGTGGATGTGCGGCACGTTGGTGCGCAGGCGAGCGTCGGCGGCGATGAAGCCGCGCTCGTCCACATGCACGCCTGCGTTCGAAGCGTCGATAGACTTGCCGTTCGGCACGCGCCCGACGGCGACCAGGATGCGGTCGAAGGTATCGGTCTCGGGAACGCCCTTGCCTTCGAAGGATACGCGCAGACCTTCGTCACGGGCTTCGACCCCGGTCACCTTGGCGCCGAGATAGATGTTCTCGTAGCGTTTCTTGATGCGCTTGAGCAGCGGCATCGTGATGTCCTTGTCCGCGCCAGGGATGATGGTCTCGGAAAGTTCGACGATGGTGATTTTCGCGCCCAGCGCGTCGTAAACCTGCGCCATCTCAAGACCAATGATGCCGCCTCCAATCACCAGCATGCGCTTGGGGATTTCAGCCAGATCAAGCGCTCCGGTGGAATCCATCACGCGCGGATCGTCATGCGGAATGAAAGGAAGGTGCACGGGGCGGGAGCCGACGGCGATCACGGCATGGCCGAAGGCAATGCTCTTGTCGCCCGAGTCGGTGGTGACGACCACGGAGTGCGGTGAAGTGAAGCGGCCCTCGCCGGTGACAACCTGAACCTTGCGCTGTTTGGCCAACTGGCTCAGGCCTCCGGTCAGCTTCTTGATGACGCTGTCCTTGAAGCCACGCAGCTTGTCGAGATCGACGGTCGGTTCGGTGAAGGTGACGCCATGCCCGGCCATTTCGCGTGTCTCGTTCATGACCTGGGCGACATGCAACAGGGCCTTGGACGGGATGCAACCGACGTTCAGGCAGACGCCGCCAAGCACGGGACTCTTCTCGACAAGCACCACGCTCTTGCCGAGGTCGGCGGCGCGGAAGGCGGCAGTGTATCCGCCGGGGCCTGCGCCCAGCACGAGTACGTCACAGCTGATGTCAGCCTCGGGGAGGGGGCCTTGCCCCGTTGATGCCGGGGTATCCTGCCTGGCCGCCTCCGGGTTCGCTCCGCGATCCAGAGCCGTTCCTGACGGCGCCTGTTCTGCGAGGGGAGAGGCGAGTTCCGCGCTGATTTCGATTTTCGCGATCGGCATGCCCTTGCTGATCTTGTCGTTCAGCTTGACCAGCCATTCGACCAGCTTGCCGGTGACGGGCGAGGGAATTTCCATGGTCGCCTTGTCCGACTCCAGGGTCAGAAGGGATTGGTCCTTTTCGACCATGTCCCCCGACTGGGCAAGGATTTCGATGACCGGGATATCGTGATAGTTGCCAATATCCGGCAGCAGGAGGGTTTCGATTTTCACCACGGCCTGCTCCTCAGATCAAGATTTCGCGCAGATCGCGCAGCAACTGGCCCAGTCGGGTGGTGAAACGCACCCCCTCGGCCCCGTCGATCACGCGGTGATCGTAGGACACGCTGAATGGCATCATCAGGCGCGGTTCGAACGCATTGCCGTTCCAGACGGGCGCCATCTTGGCCTTGGAGAGACCAAGGATCGCAACCTCCGGGGCGTTGACGATCGGGGTGAATTGGGCGCCGCCTATGCCTCCGAGGCTGGAGATGCTGAAGGTGCCGCCCGACATGTCGGTGGGGGAGAGCTTGCCGTCACGCGCGCGTTGACTGATGGCCGCCAATTCGCGGGCAAGGTCGAATAGGCCGAGCTGATCCACGTCGCGCACCACCGGCACGACTAGGCCGTTCGGGGTGTCAACGGCTACGCCGATGTTGTAGTAACGCTTGACGATCAACTTCTCGCCGCCGGGATTGAGGGAGGCGTTGAAGTGCGGGAATTCCTTCAGCGCCTGCACCACAGCCTTCATCACGAAGGGCAGCGGGGTGAGCTTGACTCCGGCCTTTTCGGCGCGCGCCTTGAGGCTGTTGCGGAAGTCTTCCAGTTCGGTGATGTCGGTCTCGTCGAACTGGGTGACGTGCGGAATGTTGAGCCAGCAGGCAGTGAGGTGCTTGCCGGAGAGCTTCTTGATGCGGGAGAGTTCTTTTTCTTCGGTGGGGCCGAACTGACTGAAGTCGATGGACGGCACCTGCGGTATACCCGCACCGGCAGTGAGCGGCGCTTTTGGCGCGGCTTTCTCACCCTGCATCACGGCCTTGATGTAGGCCTCGATGTCCTGTTTCTGGACCCGACCCTTGGGACCGCTGCCCGTGACGTGCTGAAGTTCCACCCCCAGGTGGCGGGCATAGGCCCGTACGGATGGGGAGGCGTGGAACTTGGCTCCAGCGGGCTGGGCGTTGATCGGTTTTTCCACTGCCGTGGCAGCAGGAGCGGAGGTGGAGGTGGCCGGTGCGACCGCAGGCGATGCTGTCGGCTTCGGGGCCTCGTCCACGGGCGCCTGGGTCCTTGCCGCAGGGGCCTCGGCCTTGGCGGTCGGAGCCGGTGCGGGCGCATCCATCGAGGTCTCGATGTCGCAGATGTAGGCGCCCGCGCTGACCTTCTGCTCCAGCTTCACCTGGAGGTTGCGGATCACCCCCGCGAGCGGCGCGGGGATCTCCATGGTGGCCTTGTCGGACTCCAGGGTGAGGACGGACTGATCCTTCTCGACGGTTTCGCCCTCGCTCACCAGCAGTTCGATGACGGGGATGTCGTGATAGTTGCCGATGTCCGGCAGGAGGAATTTGTGCATGCCCATGCGCGGAACCCCTTTATACGGTCATCGGGTTGGGTTTGTCGGCATTGAGGCCGTACTTGGACATCGCCTCGCTGACCTTGGCGGCCGGGAGGGCGCCTTCGTCCGCCAGCGCCTTGAGCGTGACGAGCACGATGTTCCAGCGGTCCACCTCGAAGAAACGACGCAACGCGTCACGCGTGTCGGAGCGACCAAAGCCGTCGGTCCCGAGCGTGACGTAGCGCTTGCCGGGCAGATAGGCGCGAATCTGCTCGGGAATGGCGCGCACGTAGTCGGTTGCCGCGATGATCGGTCCTTCGGTCTTTGCCATGCAGGCGGTGACATAGGGAATGCGGGCTTCGGCTTCCGGATGGCGGGTGTTCCAGCGCTCGCGGTCCACGCCGTCGCGGTGCAGGAGATTGAAGCTGGTGGCGGACCATACGTCCGCGCTTACGCCCCATTCCGTTTCGAGCATTTCCGCAGCGGCAAGTACTTCACGCAGGATGGTTCCGGAGCCCATCAACTGGACGCGGGGTTTGTCCTTGGCCTCGCTTGCGCGCAGAGGGTAAAGCCCTTTGATGATGCCTTCCTCGACACCCTTGGGCATATCGGGATGGGTGTAGTTTTCGTTCATCACGGTGATGTAATAGAACACATGGTCGCGTTGCTCGATCATGCGCTTGAGGCCGTCCTGAACGATGACCGCCAGTTCGTAGGCGAAGGTGGGGTCGTAGCTGATGCAGTTCGGGATCTGACCGAAGGCGAGAAGGTTATGGCCGTCCTGGTGTTGCAGGCCTTCGCCGGCCAGGGTGGTACGACCGGCGGTGGCGCCGATCAGGAAGCCGCGCGCCTGGAGGTCGCCCGCCGCCCAGGCGAGATCGCCGATGCGCTGGTAGCCGAACATTGAGTAGTAGATGTAGAACGGCACCATGCTCACGCCGTGGTTGGCATAGGCGGTGGCGGCGGCGATCCAGCTCGACATGGAGCCGGCTTCGTTGATGCCTTCCTGGAGAACCTGGCCGTTGGCGGCCTGCTTGTACCACATGACCTGGTTGGCATCGATCGGCTCGTAGAGCTGACCGGCCGGGTCGTAGATGCCAACCTGACGGAACAGGCCTTCCAGGCCGAAAGTACGGGCCTCGTCCGGGATGATCGGCACCACGCGCTTGCCGAGCGTCTTGTCGCGCAGCAGCAGAGCGAGCAGGCGTCCGAATACCATGGTGGTGGACATTTCCCGGTCGCCAGTGGATTGCAGCAGGGTTTCGAATGCGTTCAGCGCGGGAATGGGCAATGCGGGAGCGGCATCGCGGCGGGATGGCAGATAGCCGCCGAGCGCCTTGCGGCGAGCCTGCATGTATTGCATGACTTCGCTGTCATCGGCGGGACGGTAGAAGGGAATGTCCTTGTCGAGCTGTTCGTCGGAGATGGGCACGCTGAAACGGTCGCGGAAGTACTTGAGACCGTCAAGGTCGAGTTTTTTCTGCGAATGAACCGCCATGCTGGCTTCGCCGTAGGGCCCCATACCATAGCCCTTGATGGTCTTGGCGAGGATGACGTTCGGTTTGCCGTTCGGTGTGGTGGCGGCCTTGTAGGCGGCATACAGTTTGCGCGGGCTGTGGCCGCCGCGGGTGAGGGCGAAGATCTCGTCGTCGGTCATGTGCTCGACGAGCTTGAGGGTTTCTGGATATTTGCCGAAGAAGTGCTCGCGTACGTAGGCGCCGTTCTTGCCCTTGTAGGACTGGTACTCGCCGTCCACGGTTTCCATCATGCGCTGGACCAGCTTGCCGGAGTGGTCGTGGGCGAGCAGGTCGTCCCAGCCCGAACCCCAGATGACCTTGTAAACGTTCCAGCCCACGCCGCGGAAATGGGATTCCAGTTCCTGGATGATTTTGCCGTTGCCGCGCACCGGGCCGTCCAGGCGCTGGAGGTTACAGTTGACCACGAAGATCAGGTTGTCCAACTCCTCGCGTGCGGCCAGGCCGATGGCACCGAGAGATTCAGGTTCGTCCATCTCGCCGTCGCCGAGGAAGGCCCAGACCTTGCGGCCGTTGGCGGGGGCCAGGCCGCGGGCGTCCATGTATTTCATGAAGCGTGCCTGGTAGATCGCCATCAGCGGGCCGAGGCCCATGGAAACAGTGGGGAACTGCCAGAAGTCACGCATCGTCCAGGGGTGCGGATAGGAGGGGATGCCCTTGCCATCCACTTCCTGGCGGAAGTTCAGCAGATGTTCCTCGGTCAGGCGCCCTTCGAGGAAGGCGCGTGCATACATGCCAGGGGCGACGTGGCCCTGGAAAAAGACCATGTCGGCGCCGTCCGGGTGGTCCGGGCCCTTGAAGAAGTGGTTCTGGCCGACTTCGTACAGGGTGGCGGAGGAGGCGTAGCTGCCGATGTGGCCACCGATGCCGTCATGAGCCTTGTTGGCCTTGACCACCATGGCCATGGCGTTCCAGCGGATCAGGGCACGGATGCGGCGCTCCAGCGCCTGATCGCCGGGATAGACCGGCTGGGCTTCCTTCGGAATGGTGTTGATGTAGGGCGTGTTGGCGCTGTACGGGGTGTCGATGCCGTGCTTGCGGGCGGCCTCGATCAGGGCGGCGATCAGGTGCTGGGCCTTGTCTGTGCCTTCAAAGTCGATGACGGCTTCGAGGGCGTCCAGCCATTCCTGGGTCTCGTGCGGATCGTAGTCCTGATAGGTCGTCGTCATGCGGCGCGCACTCCAAAGTCTGAATTACGGTCGATGGGGGCGGGGTGTATGCCGTCCCCCGGACATATTTAGAGAGGGCCTGATTATGCGGGAAGGAGGCGCATTTTCCTACCGTTCGCCTTGGGCTCGGGGGGGTAAACCGAGCTCGGCTATGTCATAATTCCGCCATTCAAGCGTATCTTTTCAGGAGTCGTCATGTCCTCGATCAAGAAGGTGGTGCTGGCCTATTCCGGTGGCCTGGACACATCCGTCATCCTCAAGTGGTTGCAAGAGCAGTACCAGTGCGAGGTCGTCACCTTCACCGCGGACCTGGGCCAGGGCGAAGAAGTGGAACCGGCGCGCGCCAAGGCGCAGGCCATGGGTGTGAAGGACATCTTCATCGAGGACGTGCGCGAGGAATTCGTGCGTGACTTCGTTTTCCCGATGTTCCGCGCCAACACCCTCTACGAGGGCGAGTACCTGCTGGGTACCTCCATCGCCCGCCCGCTCATCGCCAAACGCCTGGTCGAGATCGCCAACGAGACCGGCGCCGACGCCATCGCCCACGGCGCGACCGGCAAGGGCAACGACCAGGTGCGCTTCGAGCTGGGCGCCTACGCGCTCAAGCCGGGCGTCAAGGTCATCGCCCCGTGGCGCGAGTGGGACCTGAATTCCCGCGAGAAGCTGATGACCTACGCCGAGACCCACGGCATCCCGGTCGACTTCGCCAAGAACAAGAAGAAGTCGCCGTATTCCATGGACGCCAACCTGCTGCACATCTCCTACGAGGGCGGTGGTCTGGAAGACCCGTGGTGGGGCGCCGAGGAGGACATGTGGCGCTGGACCGTCTCCCCCGAAAAGGCCCCGGACGACGCCGAGGAGATCGTCATCGCGTTCGAGAGGGGCGATCCGGTGGCCATCAACGGCGAGCGCCTGTCCCCGGCCCAACTGCTGCTCAAGCTCAACCAGCTTGGCGGCAAGCACGGCATCGGCCGTCTGGACCTGGTGGAGAATCGCTACGTCGGGATGAAGTCGCGCGGCTGCTATGAGACTCCGGGCGGGACCATCCTGCTACGCGCCCACCGCGCCATCGAGTCCATCACCCTGGATCGCGAGGTCGCTCACTTGAAGGACGAGCTGATGCCGCGTTACGCCAGCCTGATCTACAACGGCTACTGGTGGAGCCCGGAGCGTCGCATGATGCAAACCATGATCGACGCCAGCCAGGAGCGCGTGAACGGCGAAGTGCGCCTCAAGCTGTACAAGGGCAATGTCATCGTGTCGGGACGACGTTCGGAGCGTGACAGCCTGTTCAGCGCCTCAATCGCGACCTTCGAGGACGATCAGGGCGCCTACGACCAGAAGGACGCGGAAGGCTTCATCAAGCTCAATGCCCTGCGCATGCGCATCGCGGCGCAGCGAGGCTGAGACCCGGGCGGTACGCGTTCCTGACCATGCATGCGGACACCATAGGATGAACGGGGCGCGCGACTCCATCGTGGCGGTGCTCGGGGCTTTTGCCTTGGGCATCGCCTTTTTTGTGTCTGCCCTCCCGCTCAAGGCGGATGAGGCCCGAGAGCATGATCTCACCTTGGGCGTGCTGGCCTACCAGGGTCAGGACGATGCCCGCCGTCGCTGGCAGCCGCTGGCCGACTATCTCAACCGTCATGTGCCAGGCATCAAGGTCCGCGTACGTCCCTTGTTAAGGCATGAGGCGGAGTCCGGACTCGACCGGGGCGAGCTCCATCTCCTCCTGGTCAACCCCTATGACTACGCCTGGCTTGAGGCTACGCGCGGCGTGACCCGCGTGGCGACCCTGCGTCCGCGTCACGGCGGCGATGTGGCCCCCATGTTTGGCGCAGTGGCCGTGGTGCGGGCTGATTCCAGACTGAAAACGCTGCAAGACTTACGCGGTAAAAAACTGGCTACGGCCGCGCCGGATGCCTTTCCCTTGCTCATGATCCAGCGCGAGATCGCGCAACTTGGATATGATCCTGACCACTTTTTCGGCGAGATTGAATACACCGGCCTGCCGTTGAGCCGTGCGGTCGAGCGCGTATTGAGCGGTCAGGTCGACGTGGGGATCGTGCGTACCGGTGTGCTGGAGCTCATGACTGGGCAGCACAGGCTCGCGCAGGGTTCCTATCGCATCCTGCCGCCGCCCTTGCCGGTATCGTTCAATACGCAGGTCAGTTCCAGGCTCTACCCGGAGTGGCCCCTGGCCATCGCGCCGACGCTCGAACCCACGCTTGCCCGCCGCATTCTCGCGGCCCTGCTCGACATGGACCCGCTGGACCCCGCGGCCGTTGCCTCCGATATCGATGGCTGGGCGCCGCCGCTGGATTACAGCGCGGTGAGTGCGCTCATGCGCGATTTGAATCTCGGGCCCTTCGCGGTACGGCCAGCGCCGGATTTGGGCAGTCTGCTCAGGCAGTACTGGTACTGGCTGGCCGCGGTCTTGGTTCCGGTCCTGGTGATGCTGATGTTGTTCGTGCTGCGCAGCAACCGGCGTCTGCTTCGAATGACCCGTCGTCTTGACAGTACGCTCGATGGATTGGGTGATGCCGTGATCCGGGTTGATGCGCTGGGGCGGATCAATTATCTCAATCCAGAGGCCGAAGCGCTGGGCAATCTGCCCCTGCATGCGGCGCAAGGGCGCCTGTTCAATGAGATTTTCAGCTTCCTGGATGTCGATACGTTGGCGCCTCTGGATGCGCGTCTGGCTGAGGCGATCGCGGGCGGGGATGTGTCTGCGTTGCCCCAGCAAGTCGAAATCAAGGACCATGCGCGCCACGTCTTCAGTCTGCGCGTGCGCCATCTTCATTCGGAGCGGGGCAGCATCGAAGGCGTGGTGCTGGCCTTGCATGATGTGACAGCCATTGCCCAGTTGAATGAAAAACTGCGCTGGCAGGCCGAGCACGACCCATTGACCGGGTTGTTCAACCTGCGTGGCCTGGAGCATGCCTTCCGCGACCTTCGGGCGGTATGCCCCCTCCCCGGCGGGGAGGACTTCCTGGCCTTGCTCGATCTCGATGATTTCAAGGCCGTCAACGATCAGGGCGGACACGCGGCGGGGGATGAAATGCTGCGCATGGTGGCCGATGTTCTGCTGCTGTGGGCTCCGCCGGAGGCGACCGTCGTGCGCATGAACAGTGATGAGTTCATCGTCCTGTTACGCGGCAAGACTCAACACGAAGCCTGCGACGCGCTGCGCCGGTTGGTCGAAGGTGTCGCCGCGCTGCGGCTGCATTGTGGCGGACGGGTTTTTCAGGTGGGCGCGAGCGTCGGCATCGTGCGCATCGATCACCTCCTGGGCGGGCTGGAGTACCACGTCGGCGAAGCGGACGCAGCCTGTGTGCAGGCCAAGGCGCAAGGCGGCGACCGGGTCCATCTTCATCATCCCGACGATGAGGCCATCGCCCGCCATCATGCCGATCTGGCCTGGGTGACGCGCTTGAGGGATGCCCTGCATGTCGATGCCTTCCAACTCTATGGCCAGCTTATACTGCCCGCACGGCCCGGCGCCGATCTTCATTGTGAGGTGCTGTTGCGCCTTGAGGATGGCAGGGGGCTGGCCATGCCGGGCGAGTTCATCCCCGCCGCCGAGCGTCAGAGGCTGATGCCCCGCATCGACCGGCGCGTGGTACGCAAGGCGCTGGTTCAGTTCGCGCCGGTGCAGGATGTGGCCATCCTCACGCTCAATCTTTCGGCGCAGTCGGTGCAAGACCCCTTGCTGGGCGATGACATTGTGGCCTGGTTCGAGTCTTCCGGCGTGCGCCCCGAGCGGGTCTGTTTTGAAATCACCGAGACCGCTGCGCTGGACAATCTGCCGCAGGCCATGCGCCTGATGAGCCGCCTGCAAGGCCTGGGGTGCCGTTTCGCGCTTGACGATTTCGGCAGCGGCCTGTTCTCGTTTGGCATGTTGCGCGGCCTGCCGGTGGACTATCTCAAGATTGACGGCAAGCTGGTCACGGAATTCCAGCATGACGAAGTGGCCGAAGTCATGCTTGGCTCCATTCTTGACCTCTCGCGTCTGCTGAAGATGCAAAGCATCGCCGAATGGGTGGAAGACGAAGCCACCTGCGCGGTGCTGGCCGAACTGGGCGTCAACTTTCTTCAAGGCTACGGGCTGCACCGGCCGACGCCGCTGGAGCAGGCCCTTGAGCGCGCGGCGGAGCTGGTTTCGGCCTCTGGCTAAATGCCGCACGAAACCATCCTCGGCCTTATTCGGATCTCCGCGTCGCGGTTCATGCTCGCGACAGCATCCGCAAGCAGGCGCGTACGAGACCGGCTTGCCGGGTATCGCCGTCGGAACCGACTTTCAGACTGGGAGAATTCTCGAACATGCGCATCCTGCACACCATGCTCCGCGTTGGCGATCTTGATCGTTCGATCCGCTTCTACACCGAGGTTCTCGGCATGCGCCTGATGCGGCGCAAGGATTATCCTGACGGCAAGTTCACCCTGGCCTTTCTTGGCTACCAAGATGAATCGGAGGCCGCCGCGCTGGAGTTGACTTACAACTGGGGCGTGGATCGTTACGAGATGGGGACCGGCTACGGGCATATCGCGCTGGAAGTCGATGACGTACACAAGGCGGTGGAGGATATCCGGGCACGCGGCGGAAAAATTCTGCGTGAGGCGGGGCCAATGAATGCCGGTTCAACCATCATCGCCTTCGTGGAGGATCCCGACGGCTATCCTGTCGAATTGCTCGGACCGCGACACTGATCAAAATCCGAGCAGTCCGTCCGAAGACCCGAAAACACCGCCAGGAAAGGCAAGGCAAGGGTTTTCCCCGGCGCTGCACAGCCTTTTCCACAGAAGACGGGGATGAATTTTCGGACTTGACGGTCTTCTTATCCACATCGTGTTTGTCAAGCCCTTGACATGGGCTTTTAATCAATAATCGCCGTGTGCATTCTTTTCTAAGTTATTGATTTGAATATTGCGCGGCATTTTTGGGCATAATCCGTCCGACCCACGTAAGACCTTGATCCGATATGGATCAGGGCTCGTTTCCCCATGTTTATCCACAGCTTCGTCCACCTCTCTTGTGGATGAGATGATGTTGTCCCGATGACATGAACCGGCTTTCGTTTCGAGCAATCCGATGACCCCGCGAGTTTCTTGACCGATGTTTGATCCCGCCCTTATCAAGCTGCCCGTGGTTGAGATTCTTCCCACCTTGCGTGATTCGCTGTCGCGTTCGACCGTCACCTTGCTTGAGGCCGCTCCAGGAGCGGGCAAGAGTACCGTCGTGCCCCTGGCCTTGTTGGATGAGGAGTGGCTTGGCGGGCAGCGTATCCTGATGCTGGAGCCGCGCCGCATCGCGGCGCGTGCCGCCGCCGAGCGCATGGCGGCACTGCTGGGTGAGATCCCCGGCGGTACGGTCGGTTACCGTATGCGGCTGGAAAGCAAGGTGGGGCCCGCCACGCGTATCGAGGTTGTCACCGAGGGTGTGCTGACGCGGATGGTGCAAGAGGACCAGGCTCTGGAGGGTGTGGGGCTGGTGATCTTCGATGAATTCCACGAGCGCAGCCTGCAAGCGGACCTTGGGCTGGCTTTGTGCGTGCAAGCCCGGCAAATGTTGCGCGAGGATCTGCGCCTGCTCATCATGTCGGCCACTCTGGATGGCCTGCCCCTGGCGGAGCGTCTGGATGCCGCGGTGGTTCGCAGCGCGGGACGCATGCATCCGGTCGATGTCCGCTACCGTCCGCCCGGACGGGACGCGCCGCTGGAGGGGCATTGCGCGGGTGTGTTGCGACAGGCCTTGAGCGAGGAGGACGGAGATATCCTCGTATTCTTGCCGGGCAAGCGCGAGATTCAGCGTGTGGAGGCTGCGTTGGGCGTCATCGCGGGGGTAGACGTTTTGCCCCTGCATGGTGACATGAGTCTGGCTGCGCAGCATGCCGCGCTTGCGCCGCGTCATGATGCGCGCCGGGTGATCCTCGCCACCAACATCGCCGAGACCAGCTTGACCATCGAAGGGGTGCGCGTGGTGGTCGACGCAGGATTGATGCGCGTGTCTCGTTTCGATCCGGCTAGCGGCATGACGCGACTGGTCACACAGCGGGTCAGTCGAGCGAATGCGGAGCAGCGCCGAGGTCGTGCCGGACGCCTCGGCCCCGGGGTCTGCGTTCGTTTGTGGGATGAGGGCGAGCAGGCCCGGCTTCCGGCGCAGGCCGAACCGGAGATCGCTCGTGCCGATCTGCTGCCGCTGGCGTTGGAACTGGCCGCTTGGGGTGCGCGTTCTGAGGAGCTGTTCTGGCTGGATGCGCCCCCCGTCGCCTTGTTGGCGCAGGCGCATGATTTACTGCGCGGGCTGGGAGCTGTGGACGCGGAAGGTCATATCCTCGCGCATGGCCGGGAGTTGGCGCGCATGCCGTTGCATCCGCGTCTCGGCCATATGCTGATCGAGGGTGAGCGGCACGGCTGGGGCGCGCTGGCCTGCGAGTTGGCCGCTCTGCTGGGCGAGCGTGACCTCCTGCGTGCCGAGGGCGCCCGCGGGGCACGCGCGCCAGCCGATCTTCACTTGCGTATCGATGCCTTGCGACACGGCTCGCGTACGTTGCCGCCGGGGCTTTCGGCGGACGAGGCGGCTCGCTTGCGCATCCGTCAGGCCGCGCGCGATCTCGCACGGCGCATGGGGATTCGCCTGCGCGAGAGTCCTGGTCATGCCGCTGAGTCCCAAGGCGATGCCGATGCGCTTGGCGGCCTGCTGGCACTGGCCTATCCCGATCGTGTGGCCGGTCTGCGCGCCGCGCAGACCGGGCGTTTTCTGATGGCGAACGGGCGCGGAGCGCTGCTGGATGTGGCGGACAGCCTGGCGCGCCAACCCTGGCTTGCCATCGCTCACTTGGATGGAGATCAGCGCGAAGCCCGCGTCTACCTGGCTGCCGCGCTGAATGAAAAGCTCTTGCAGCGTCTCTTCGCAGAGCAGATCGAAACCGTGGACGAGGTGGCCTGGGATGCCCGTGAAGCTGTCGTCATGGCGCGCCGAGAACGGCGCTTTGGCGCCCTGTCGCTGAGCTCGCGTGCGCTTGAAAGGCCAGACCCCGCGCGAGTGCGCGCCACCATGCTGGACGGGGTGCGCCAGGTCGGGCTCGGCGCGCTGCCTTGGCAACCCCGTCATATCCAGTGGCGCGCACGGGTGGCGCTGTTGCGGCGGGTTTTGGGGACAGGCTGGCCGGACCTGTCCGACGAGGCGCTGCTGGCGGGACTCGATGACTGGCTGGGGCCCTGGCTGGAAGGGATGAGCCGTCTTGCCCACCTCGAACGTCTCGATCTTGATGTCATTCTGCGTGGCATGCTCGATTGGAGTCGCCAACAGGAACTGGATCGTCTGGCGCCTACGCACATGGAGGCGCCGAGCGGTTCACGCATTGCCATCGACTATGCCCCCTGCCTGGAGAGTGAGGCTCCGCCGGTGTTGGCGGCCAAGCTCCAGGAACTGTTCGGCTGGCAGGAAACGCCGCGCATCGCGCAGGGCAGGGTGGCGCTGATGATTCACATGCTTTCGCCCGCCCAGCGTCCGGTGGCTGTCACTCAGGATCTGGCGAGTTTTTGGCGTGGCCCCTATCAGGACGTTCGCAAGGATTTGCGCGGACGTTATCCCAAGCATCCCTGGCCGGACGATCCGCTCACGGCCACGCCGACACGGCGCACCAAGTCCGCCATCTCTTCTTAGCAAGGCTGCTGAAATACCTGTTTCAGTTGCTGTTAAGCACGCCATGGGTGGCGTTCCCAAGAAACAATTCCGCCAAGTGATTAATTTTTTTAGTCCTCACGCGGGGATGCGCCACATGAAGCGAACGGAAAAAGTCCGCGGATGGATTCTTTCAGCATTTCCATAACCCAGAGCGATAGTTCCTGTTGATGCGCGAATAAAGGTCACGCTTCTTGGAGGGGCATGACAATGGTGTGAAAATGGCACGTTGGAGCTTGAGTGCACGCTTGACGTGCATCGAGGTCCGATTCGCACGACACCGCACCACCAAAAAATGCGGGCAACCTTCACGGCCCGCGGAATGAAGGAGTAGTCATGGTTTCCAACCCGATGCGTCCCGATGGCGGACGTCGCAATTTCCTGCTCGGCAGCGCCGCCGCGCTGGCGGCCTTGGCCGGTCTGGAAAGCGCCGTAGCCGGTATGCGCAGCGACAAGAAAGCGCATGTAGTCATTGCAGGCGGCGGCGCTGCGGGCATCAGCCTCGCCAACCGTCTGAGCCGCGCCCTGCCGAACGGCAAGGTCACGGTCATTGATGCGCGCGAACCGCATTACTACTGGCCGGGGCTGACCCTGGTCGCGACAGGCCTGTGGCCAAAGGACAAGGTGCTGGAGAAGACTTCCGACTTCATGCCGTCCAATGTCGAATGGGTCAAGGACATGGTGGCTGAGTTCGATCCCCAGAACAACGCGGTCGTGACCAAGGGCGGCCAGAAGATCGGTTATGACTTCCTGGTGGTCGCCATGGGCGTCGAGTACAACTACGGCGGCATCGAGGGCATGGATGTCGAGGCCATCGGAAGCCACGGTCTGAGCAGCGTCTATCACAGCCCGGACAAGGCCGAGGCGTCCTGGAAGGCGATCCAGAAGTATTCCGTCGAAGGCGGCAACGGCCTTTTCACCTTGCCGACCACGCCGATCCGTTGCGCTGGCGCGCCGTTGAAGATGACTTTCCTCACCATTGACCGCCTCAGGCAGAACGGTGGTCTTTCCAAGGCGAAGATCGAGTTTCACTCGGGGCTTGGGGTTGTGTTCAGCATTCCCTTCCACAACGACTTTGTCGTCAATCGCTGGAAGGAAGACGGGGTGACGACCAAATTCAAGTCGAACCTCAAGAAAGTCGATATTGGCTCCCGCAAGGCGACCTTCGCCACCGAACAGGGGGATGTTGAACTGGGATACGACCTGTTGCATGTGGTGCCGCCAATGCGTGCGCCGGAGCCGGTACGCAAGTCCGCGCTGGCCTGGACCGAAGGCCCCTTTGCCGCAGGCGGTTGGCTGTCCGTTGACAAGGACACGCTCCAGCACACTGATTTCCCGAATGTGTTCGGTTGTGGCGATGTGAACGGAACGCCGCGCGGCAAGACGGCCGCGACCGTCAAGCTGAGCGTGCCGGTGGTTGTCGCCAACCTGCTTTCCGTGATTGATGGCAAGGAGCCGGGGGCGAGCTTCAACGGTTACACATCCTGCCCGTTGCTGACCCGGTTCGGGGCGGCGATGCTGGTGGAATTTGACTACGACGGCAAGCTGATTCCGACCTATTCCTTCATCGATCCGAAGCAGGAATCCTGGTTTGCCTGGGTCATGAAGGAGCAAATGCTTAAGCCGACCTATCTGCAAATGCTCAAGGGCAACGTCTGAGGAGACGGTCATGAACAATATCAATCTTGCCTTTTTCATGATGGTCGGCTGGTTGCAGATGAATCTGGCCGTAGTGTTGACCATCGTCGTGTTGCTGGCTGCGTTGTATGGCGCCCTGCTGGTCAGCGGGCGCAGCCTGTTCAACGGACGGGCCTTCGGACGAGGGCTGATCGTGGCGGTCATTGCCTGGGTGGTTCTGGCTGCCATGCTGCCCGCCATGACGGGTTCATCTTGGCAGTTTGTCAGTTACAGCACGGACTACGTCATGCTGGCCCTGATGTCGGCGGGTCTTGCCGGTATCGTCTTCCTGGCGGTTTACCCCTTGCTTGCCATGGTGCGCAAGAAAGCCTGATCCATCCCCCCGGCCGCCAGGGGCAACCCCGGCGCGCCAGTCGCTCCTCAACCCGCCCTGACGGCGGGTTTTTTTGTGCATGAAGAGGCGTGATGGCCGCAGGGCTATCCGGGATTCATCGCCGGTTTTGCGTGCAATGAAAAACCCGGCGCGAAGCCGGGTTTGAGGTGCACACGGGGCTGTCATGACCCGTTTCGCAAGGCAGGCCGTCAGGTGGACGCCGGGTGAGCAGGTTGCCGGGAGGCATCTCTCGGCAACCTGACGGGCGCGTCACGGACGGTGACGCCGAAAACGGCGTTCGGCATTCGTCAGTGGTGCGAAGCGCCTTCCGCGCCGATGCCGGTTTCCGAGCGTACATACTGCGCGGTGAACGCCTCGCGTTCCTGCTGGGCCTGGGCGCTCTTGTCGGTAATCGAGAAGAACCAGGCCAGGATGAAGGCGACTGGCATGGAGAAGATGGCCGGATCCTTGTACGGAACGATGGCGTCTTTGTAGCCGAACACATCCACCCAGACTGTCTTGGACAGGACTACCAGCACGACGGCGGTCAGCAGACCGCCCAGGCCGCCCATGACCGCGCCGCGCGTGGTCAGCCCGCGCCAGTAGATGGCCAGGAACAGGATCGGGAAGTTGGCGGAGGCCGCGACGGCGAAGGCCAGGCCGACCATGAAGGCGATGTTCTGTTTCTCGAACGCGATGCCAAGGAAGATGGCGACGATGCCAAGGGCAATGGTGGCGTATTTGGAGAAGCGCATCTCGGCTTGCTCGTCCACCTGGCCGCGCTTGAATGCGTTGGCGTAGAGGTCGTGCGAAACGGCGGAGGCGCCTGCCAGGGTCAGGCCGGAGACCACGGCAAGGATGGTGGCGAAGGCGACCGCGGAGATGAAGCCGAGGAAGATGTCGCCGCCGATGGCGTGAGACAGGTGGATGGCGGCCATGTTGTTACCGCCGATCAGCTTCTTGGCCGCATCCAGATAGGCCGGGTCGGTGGACACCATGATGATGGCGCCGAAGCCGATGATGAAGGTCAGGATGTAGAAATAGCCGATGAAGCCGGTGGCGAACAGCACGGACTTGCGCGCTTCCTTGGCGTCGGAGACGGTGAAGAAGCGCATCAGGATGTGCGGCAGGCCCGCCACGCCGAACATCAGGGCAAGGCCGAGGGAGATGGCGGAGATGGGATCCTTCACCAGGCTGCCGGGGGCCATGATGGCGTCGTGCTTCGGGCTGATTTCCACAGCCTTGGAGAACATGGCGTTGAAGTCGAAACCGAAGGCGAACAGCACGGCCAGAGCCATGAAGGTGGCGCCTGAGAGCAGCAGCACGGCCTTGATGATCTGCACCCAGGTGGTGGCGAGCATGCCACCGAAGGTGACGTAGAGGATCATCAGCACACCCACGATCACCACCGCGTAGGTGTAGGGCAGGCCGAACAGGGTTTCGATCAACTTGCCCGCGCCGACCATTTGCGCGATCAGGTACATGGCGACCACGACCAGCGAGGCGATGGCGGCCACGGTGCGTACCGGCACCTGGGAGAGGCGGTAGGAGGCGACGTCGGCGAAGGTGTACTTGCCGAGGTTGCGCAGTTTCTCGGCCAGCAGGAACAGCATGATCGGCCAGCCGACCAGGAAGCCGATGGAGTAGATCAGGCCGTCGAAGCCGTTGGCGAACACCAGGCCCGCGATGCCGAGGAAGGAGGCGGCGGACATGTAGTCACCTGCCAGCGCCAGGCCGTTCTGGAAGCCAGTGATGCCGCCGCCCGCGGTGTAGAAGTCCTTGGCGGTGCGGGTGCGTTGGGCAGCCCAGTAGGTGATGCCGAGGGTCAGCGCGACGAAGACCAGGAACATCGAAGTGGCAGGGACGTTGACCGACTTGGCGGCGGCGCCGTCGGCGGCCAGCGTGACACCGGCGTAGGCGAGCGCGGCAAGACCCGCCGCGATCATCATGGGACGCATCATCATTTCGCGTTCTCCTTGATCTGGGCGGTCAGGGCATCGAACTCACTGTTGGCACGGCGTACGTAGATGCCGGTCAGAATGAAGGCGAAGACAATGATCAGGAAGCCGGTCAGGATGCCGACCGACATCACCGTGCCCGCGCCGAGCTTGGCGGCCAGGGCGGACGGATTGAAGGCGATGAACAGGATGAAGACGTAGTAGACGATCATCATGATGATGGCCATCGTCCAGTTGTAGCGGGTGCGCTTCTGCACCAGCTCCTGAAAACGCGGGTCCGCTTGGACGCGCGCGACCAGATCGGCTTGCATGGTGGGTAACTCCCTTGTCGTTCTTTTTGGTGGTAAGGGCCTGGGTTCAGGCCCGCGAGCCAGCAACGGCCTCGGCGCAGGTTACGCCGGGACTCCTGGAGGGTAAAGGGCGGCTTTCCCTGTTCGTTTTGAGCCGCCCATTACCCGTTTCTATGGCGGCGCCGGATTGTGCGGCGCCGCCCGCACGGGGCGAGCCGAGCTTGCCTGGAGCGGGCCGGCCCGGCAGGTTTTCACCGCGCTTCAGGCCTTGCCCTGGAGTTGGTCCAGGATGGCCGGGTTTTCGAGGGTGGATACGTCGCCGGTAATGTCCTCGCCCTTGGCGATGGAGCGCAGCAGGCGGCGCATGATCTTGCCGGAACGGGTCTTGGGCAGGTTGTCGCCGAAGCGGATCTCGTCCGGCTTGGCGATCGGGCCGATCTGCTCGGAGACCCACTCGCGCAGCTCCTTGACCATGGCATCGGCATCCGGGCCCAGCGGACGGTCGCCCTTGCAGACTACATAGGCGACCACGGCCTCGCCCTTGACGTCGTGCGGACGACCGACCACGGCGGCTTCGGCCACGCGCGGATGGGCGACGAGGGCGGATTCGATCTCCATGGTGCCCAGTCGATGACCGGAGACGTTCAGCACATCGTCAATCCGGCCCATGATCCAGAAGTAGCCGTCGGCGTCCTTGCGGGCGGAGTCGCCAGCCAGGTAGTAACCGGGCAGGTAGTCGGGGAAATAGGTCTTCTTGAAGCGTTCGTCATCACCCCAGATGGTGCGCACCATGGACGGCCAGGGCTTCTTGATGACCAGATAGCCGCCGTGTTCGGCATCGACCGGGTTGCCGTGGTCGTCCACCACCTCGGCCATGATGCCTGGCAGCGGACGGGTGCAGGAGCCCGGCTTGGTCGGCACCGCGCCGGGGATTGGAGCGATCATGTGCGCGCCGGTCTCGGTCTGCCACCAGGTGTCCACGATCGGGCAACGCTCCTTGCCAATCACGCGGTGGTACCACATCCAGGCCTCGGGGTTGATCGGCTCGCCCACGGAGCCAAGCAGGCGCAGCTTGCTCAGATCGTACTGGGCGGGAACTTCCTCGCCCAGCTTCATCAGGGCACGGATGGCGGTCGGAGCGGTGTAGAAGATGGTCACGCCGTGGTTCTGGGCCACTTCCCAGAAGCGCCCGCCGTGCGGGAAGGTGGGGACGCCTTCGAAGATGACCTGGGTGGCGCCGATGGCGAGCGGGCCGTAGGCGACGTAGGTGTGGCCGGTGATCCAGCCCACGTCGGCGGTGCACCAGAATACGTCGTCGTCCTGGGTGTCGAATACCCACTTGTTGGTCAGGATGGCGTTCAGCAGGTAGCCGCCGGTGGAGTGCTGGATGCCCTTGGGCTTGCCGGTGGAGCCGGAGGTGTAGAGCAGGAACAGCGGGTGCTCGGATTCGACAAAGACCGGCTCGCAGACAGACGGTTGCCCAGTCACCAGTTCATGCCACCAGAGGTCGCGGCCTTCGCTCATCGGCGCGCCGTGATTGGTGCGCTGGAAAACCACGACTTTTTCCACGCCGGGGCAGCCATGATCCATGGCCTTGTCCACCGCGCCCTTGAGTTCGATGGTGCGACCACCGCGGAAGCCGCCGTCGGCGGTGATGACCACACGCGCCCCGGCATCGTTGATGCGGTCGCGCAGGGCCTCGGCGGAGAAGCCGCCGAACACGATGGAGTGAATCAGGCCCAGGCGCGCGCAGGCCTGCATGGCAACCACGGCCTCGGCGATCATCGGCATGTAGATGATGACGCGATCACCCTTTTCCAGGCCCAGGCTCTTGAGGCCGTTGGCGAGCTGGCAGACCTCGGTGTGCAGTTCGCGATAGGTGATTTCGCGGGTGTCGCCACGATCGCCCTCGAAGCGGATGGCGATCTTCTCGCCACGGCTTTCCAGATGGCGGTCCAGGCAGTTCCAGGAGGCGTTGAGCGTGCCGTCGGCGAACCAGCGGTAGTGTGGGGCGCTGGATGTGTCGAGGGTGGTTTCGAACGGGGTGTGCCAGTCGATCTCGGTGCGCGCAAGATCCGCCCATGCGCCTTCGAAATCCGCATCGAACCGCTGGTAAAGCGCGCTCAGTCGCTCTTCGTTCAGGCGCGCGCGGGCGGAAAACTCGGCGGGCGGGGCGAAAACGCGGGTTTCGTGCAGGACGGATTCCAGGGCTTCGGACATCGCTAGCTCCTTGGTTGGGCGCGGGGCAAGGGAAAAAATAAAGGCGCATTCTACTCGCCCGGCTTGTGTAACGTCACGCCGGGTTTAATCATGTTTCGCATTGGGGATGTCCTTGGGGTTGGATCATGCGGGCTGAACATGTGACGCGGTTGTTGCGGCGCGAAATCGAGGCCGCGGTCGGCAATGAGCACACGCCGCTCATGCTTTGGGGGGCGCCTGGAGTCGGCAAGTCGGCGCTGGTGTCGCAGGCCGCGCGCGCCTGTGGCGTGCCGATGACGGACCTGCGCCTGTCCCAGCTCGAACCCTCCGACCTGCGCGGCATGCCTTATATCCGGGACGGACGGGTCGAATGGGCGATCCCCGCGATGCTGCCGGACGCCGGGCGCGACGGTGCGCGCGGCGTACTGTTCCTGGATGAAATCAATGCCGCGCTGCCGCAGGTGGCGGCGGCGGCCTACCAGCTCATCCTCGATCGCCGCCTTGGCGATTATCGGCTGCCGGATGGCTGGGCGATCCTGGCGGCGGGCAACAGGCTGGGCGATCGGGGTGTGACCTACGCCATGCCCGCGCCGCTGGCCAATCGTTTCACCCATGTGGAACTGGAGCCCTCCATCGACGACTGGCTGGTCTGGGCCGAAACGTCTGGGGTGGATGTGCGCGTGTGCGGGTTCCTGCGCCAGCGTCCGGATATGCTGTTCGCGTTTCCCGAAAACGCCAACACGCACGCCTTTCCCAGTCCGCGAAGCTGGTCGTTCGCGGACCGCGCCCTGCGCAAATTCGAACATGAGGCGGACCTTCTGGAGTCTGCCCTGGTCGCCTGCGTGGGCGAGGGCGCGGCATTCCTGCTGCTGGACTGGATCGCGCGGCCTATGCCTGATCTGGACGCTCTGCTGGCGCAGGCCGAGCCGGTCCTGCCGGAGGATGCCGACGCCCGCTGGGCGGTGCTGGACGCGGCTCTGGTGCGCGCCGGGCAGCTCTTGGCGGGTGACGCCGATGCCGCCAGCGCCCTGTTGCGCCTGGCCGCCTGCTTCGGGCCGGAGATGGGCGAACGCCTGGTGCGCGCCCTGCGCGAGCGTCTCGGGGAGGGCCTGTACGCGCTGGACGCCTTTGACGACTGGGCGGTTGCCACTCAATCCGTAGCCCGGATGGAGCAGCGCGGAATCCGGGAATGAGTCGGCGAGTTTCCACATGAGCGCACGATATCCCGGATTTCGGCCTGCGGCCTTCATCCAGGCTAGGCATGATGAGCGTTTCTTGCGCATTTTTCGTGAACTGAGTCGCGCCCAGCCAGTCATCGGGAGGCTGGCGAGCTTCCTGCGTCTGGAGCAGGGCGAAGTCGAGGGCCATGCGCTCGAAACCGGACCGCGCCACATCCGCTTTGATCCGGCCTATCTCGCCGTGGCGGACGAGGACGGTCTCCGCTTCTGGCTGGCCCATGCCGCGCTGCACGCCGCCCTGCTGCATTTCGAGCCGCCGCCCGGGGCGCCGGGCGCATGGTCGCGCCAGTGCGATGCGAAGGTGAACGAGCTGCTGCGCCAACTCGGTTTCCGCGAGCCGCCCGGCGAGGTCCGGGAGCGGCATGCCTGGTGGGACGATCGGGGCGAGGAGGGCGGCGAGGTGGCCCGTCAACGCATGGGCGCCGCCCAGGCGGACGAGGAACCCTCGTCCGCCCCGCACCGTGGCGAAGCGCAACAATGGCGCCTGCGCGCGCGCCAGGCGGTCGGCGAGGCTTTCGGCGTCGGCGAGGCCGAGGGCGAGCTGCTGCGGGAATTGCTCGGCCATGCCCCCGATCGTATGGCGCATGACTGGCGCGGGCGGCTGGCCGCCTTCCTGCAAAGCTGGCATCGTGCCGCGCCGCATTACGGTCGGCCTTCACGTCGAGCCGCCGCGCCGCTCATTCTGCCCGCCCTGCGCCCGGCGGCCGCGCACCTGGTGCTGGCGGTGGATATCAGCGCCTCGATCAAGGATGAGTTGCTACAGGCTTTCTGGGCTGAAGTTCAGGCGCTCGCCGGTCAGCTCCCGTTACGGCTCACTTTGCTGGCAGCGGACATGCGTCTCGCACCGGGCGCGCCATGGCGTTTCGACGTCGGCCAGGCTCCTGTCTGGCCCGCGCCGCATGGGCAGGGCGGGACCGATTTCCGTCCCGTATTCGAATGGCTTGAACAGAGCGGCGAACGTATCGATGCGTTGATTTATTTCACCGATGGCAAAGGCGATTACCCTCCGCGAGCGCCAGGTGCGCCCGTGTTGTGGGTGTTGGCGGGCGAAGATTCCGGACGTGTCATTCCGCCGTTCGGAGAGGTGGTCCGGTTATGAGTTCTCAGAGGGATGCAGGAACCCCGCCCCCAAGCGGAAAGATGGGCACGGGAAGCGTGGCGGGGGCGTTGTTCCTACGAGGTGGATGCAGGCGCCGATTCTCCAGGCCGATGGGTTGGCATGAGCATCGCGGCAAGAACGCCGCTACGGTCGTGAGGATAGTATGAGGCGCTCTCGCGTGATCATTCCCGATGCCGAGCAGGCCTTGCTCAAGAGTGTGCTTGACCAGCTCTGGCTGGAACAGGGGCTGTCGCGCCATACGCTGAGCGCTTATGAGACCGATCTGCGCATGTTCGCCGCCTGGTTGGCGAAGCAGGGAAGTCGTCTGGCGGAGGTCGACCGCGCCGCGATCATGCGCTACATGGCCGAACGGCTCTCCGCCGGGCAGGCGCCGCGCAGCATGGCGCGTCTGCTGTCCGCTCTGCGTCGCGTCTTCGGCTGGTTATGCGCGCATGGCGAAATCGTGCCCGATCCGACACTCGACATTCCCCCGCCGCGTCTTGGGCGTCCGTTGCCCAAGAGCTTGGGCGAGGCCGATGTGGCGGCCCTGTTGTCTGCGCCTGAGATCGATACGCCGCTGGGTCTGCGCGATCGCGCCATGCTGGAAACCATGTATGCCACCGGGTTGCGGGTGTCGGAACTTGTTGCACTGGGCCGGGCTCAGATCAGCCTGAGCGCGGGCGTGTTACGGGTGCTGGGCAAGGGGCGCAAGGAACGTCTGACGCCGCTGGGCGCGGAAGCGATCCACTGGATTGAGCGCTATCTGGCCGAGGCTCGCCCCGACCTGCTGGAGGGACGGAGCGAGACAGACGCCCTGTTCGTGACACGACGAGGGGAGGGCATGACCCGCCAGATGTTCTGGACTCTCATCAAGCGCTACGCGATACGGGCCGGTATTTCCGTGCCGCTGTCGCCGCACACCCTGCGGCACGCCTTCGCCACGCACCTGCTCAACCACGGCGCGGACCTGCGCGTGGTGCAGATGCTGCTTGGGCACAGCGATCTGTCTACCACTCAGATCTACACCCACGTCGCCCGCGCCCGCCTGAAGGCCTTGCATCATGAGCACCATCCACGCGGATAAGCTTCCGTTCGCCTCGAAAAACCTACTGAGCGCGTATCTGGCTTAGCCCGTAAACGGATTGAGGCCCCGTTATCCTTGCTCGCCCATTTGCTATCTATTTGATATGTAATGTGTTTTGGTGTGTGTCTCTTTGCGATCCGTTCGCTCGTGACGGTTTTTTGATGCGACCTTCATGTATGCTGGTCAACGATCCTGTAACCCTTTTTTGTCAGTCTGGCTTATCGCATCACTGATCGATTGCCCACCGGAGAATGGAATGAAACGTTTGACCGTCCTGGCCCTGGCTTGCGCCGCCAGCCTGCCCGCCTTTGCCGACGCCACCACCGATGCGCTGGCCAAAACCTTGAAGGAACGCATGCCTGGTCTGCCGCCCGCAGTTATCAGCCCGACTCCGGTGGCGGGGATCTACGAGGTGATCGCAGGTCCCGACGTGGTTTACATGACCGCCGACGGACGCTTCATGTTTCAGGGGTCGCTGCTCGACTTCCAGGAGCGCAAGAATCTGACCGAGGAACGTCGCGCCGCGCTTCGCACCGAGATGCTCAAGCAGATCAGGGACGAGGACACCGTCATTTATGCCCCGCAGGGCGCGGTGAAGCACACCATCACCGTGTTCACCGATCCGAGTTGCCCCTACTGCCGCAAGCTGCACGCCGAGGTGCCGGAGCTGAACAAACAGGGCGTCAAGGTTCGTTACGTGCTCTACCCGCGCGCGGGCCTGGATTCCCCGATCGGCAAGACCAGCATCGGCATCATGTGCGCCAAGGACCGCAAAGTCGAACTGGACAAATCCCTGGGTGGCCAGAGTGTGAATCTTCCGGCCTGTGACAAGCATCCGCTGACGCAGCAGTTGACGATTGGTGAGCAGATGGGGCTGGAAGGCACACCGTTCATCGTGACCGAAGGCGGTCAGGTCATGCCTGGCTACCGCCCCGCGCCCGAGTTGATCAAGGTTCTCGACAAGATCAAGGCAGGCGCCTGATCGTCGTCCCGCCATGACCGTCTGGCTGGGGTTTGTCCTGCTGACGGCCATCATCGGCTATGCCGGTTATCACCTGTCCGTTCAGGGTGATCGGATCGCCGAACTGACCGGCTTGTCTCGAGGCTGGATCGGGCTGGCCTTGCTGGCCTCGGTGACCTCCCTGCCGGAACTGGTGACCGGCGTGAGCGCGGTGACATTGGCGGGGGCTCCCGACATCGCCGTCGGGGATGTGCTGGGTTCGTGCGTCTTCAACCTGGCCATGATCGTCTTGCTGGATTTGCTGTCGCGCCGTGAATCCGTCTATACCCGCGCCAGTCACGGTCATGTTCTTGGCGCCGGCTTCGGTGTCATGCTGATCGGCCTTGCAGGGTCCAATATTTTGCTTGCCCAGCAGGGGGCGCAGCCTGTGTTGGGGCATGTCGGCGTTTATTCGCCGGTGATCCTGATGCTTTACCTGGTGGCTTTGCGCACGGTGTTTCTTTACGAAACGGGTCAGGCGCCGACATCCGTTCCCGTTGCGGCAGGTGGCGAGGAGGCCCGCGTCGCAGCGCTCAGGCGGGCCGGTCTTCGTTTCGCGCTGGCCGCGATCGTGGTGGTCGGCGCGGCCGTGGCTCTGCCATTCGTGGCGGAGGCGCTGGCTCGTCAGATGGGCTGGAGCAACAGTTTCGTCGGCACGGTATTCGTCGCCCTGAGCACCAGTTTGCCGGAGCTTGCCGTGACTCTGGCGGCTCTGCGGCTTGGAAGCATCGAGCTTGCGATTGGCAATCTGTTTGGCAGCAATCTGTTCAACGTTGCCATTCTTGCCGTTGACGACCTCTTCTTCACGGCGGGTCCGTTGCTTTCACATGTGACGCCCATGCACGCCGTATCAGCCTTCTCGGCAATGATGATGAGCGGAGTGGCCATCGTCGGGTTGCTTTTCCGCCCCCGGCGAAGATTGTTTCAGACCATAGGCTGGGTCAGTCTGGCCTTGTTTGTCATGTACGTTCTGAACACATCGATCCTGTACATTTATGCGCAATGATCCTTCCCAGTCTGTGTCAGGCGGCGGCGTCCCGCTCTGGCATTGTCTCGAAGCGGATCAGGCGACGGGCAGGCTAGGCGTCGATCCCGCGCGTGGGCTGGAGGCGGACGAGGTGGCCGCGCGCCGTGCGTTGCACGGCGAAAACGGTTTGCCCGAACCACCCCGGCGCGGGCCGTTCCTCCGTTTTTTGGCCCAGCTCAACAATCCGCTGATCTTCGTTTTGCTGGCCGCCGCCGGGTTGACGCTGGCGCTCGGACACCTTGCCGACACGGGGGTGATTCTTGGGGTCGTCATCATCAACGCCCTGCTCGGAGTGGCGCAGGAGGGCAAGGCCGAGCGCGCGCTGGAGGCCTTGCGCAAGGTGCTCTCCCCGCGCGCCCAGGTGTTGCGTGCGGGGAAGGTGGAGACCATGGCCGCGGCGGGGTTGGTGCCGGGCGATATTGTTTTGTTGCAGCAGGGGGACAAGGTTCCGGCCGATGTGCGGCTGTTGCATGCGCACAATCTGGCGCTCGATGAAAGCTTGCTGACCGGTGAGTCGGTTCCCGTCGCCAAGGATACGCGCGCCGTAGAGCCTCGCGCCCCGGTTGCGGAGCGTATCGGAATGGCCTTTGCCGGCACGTTGGTGACGCAGGGGCAGGGCAGCGGCGTGGTGGTGGAGACCGGCATGCGTACCGAGCTTGGGCGCATCAGCGCGCTGCTCAAGGCCGTGCCTCAGCTTTCCACGCCCTTGTTGCAGCATCTCGAAGGGCTTTCCCGCCAACTCAGTTTCGTCATCCTGATCCTCGCCGTGCTGGCTTTCGCAATCGGCGTGTTGTGGCAGAAGTTGCCCTGGACCGACACCTTCCTGATCGCGGTGGGCATGGCGGTGGCCGCGATTCCGGAGGGGTTGCCCGCAGTGCTGACCATCGCCCTTGCCATCGGCGTGCAGCGCATGGCGAAACGCAATGCGATCGTGCGGCGTTTGCCCGCAGTCGAGGCTCTGGGCGCGGTCACGGTGATCTGTACCGACAAAACGGGCACCCTGACCTGCAACGTCCTCACCGCCGTGCATGCCCTGACCCCTTGCGCCGAATACCGTATCGAAGGCGTGGGTTACGATCCGCATGGGCGTGTATTGCGCCAGGGCGAATCCGTCGAGGCGGATGGTCAGGCTGATATCGAGGGGCTGATCCTGGCGGGAGTGCTCTGTAACGATGCCGTCCTCATGCGCGAGGAGGAAGACTGGCGTGTCGCGGGTGACCCGCTAGAGGGCGCGTTGCTGGTCATGGCGCGCAAGTTCGGACTGGATCCCGATCAGACCCGGGCTAGCTGGCCTCGTCTTGATGTCTTGCCGTTCGATGCGCGTCAGCGTTACATGGCAGCCGCTCACCACAATGCGGCAGGAGAGGCGTTCATCTTTGTCAAGGGTGCGCCGGAGGTCATCCTCGCCCGGGTGTCCTCGCCGCCGCCCGCGGTCGAGGCCGAGCTGGAGCGGCTGGCCGCGCGGGGGCTGCGTTTGATTGGCTTTGCCCGCAAGCGTGTGGGGTGCGGCGCCCTGACGGCTTCGGAGATCGAGAGCGGTCTTGAATGGCTGGGGCTGGTCGGCTTTATCGATCCGCCGCGCGAGGGTGTGACGGAGGCGGTGGCGCTTTGCCAGCAGGCCGGGGTGCGGGTCAAGATGATTACCGGCGACCACGCCGTGACCGCCGCCGCCATTGCCGCACAGCTCGGCATAGGCGACGGGCGGACAGTGCTGATCGGCGAACACCTGGAGCGGCTGGACCCCGCCGAGTTGAGCGGGCGGGTGCGTGAGACCGATGTGTTCGCCCGCACTACGCCTGAGCAGAAGCTGACCTTGCTGCGTATCTTGCAGGACGCGGGCGAGGTTGTGGCCATGACCGGCGACGGCGTGAACGATGCCCCCGCCATCAAGGGTGCGCAGGTTGGTGTGGCCATGGGCAAGGAGGGTTCCGAGGTGGCGCGCGAGGCGTCGGTCATCGTGCTCGCCGACGACAATTTCGCCACCATCGCGCATGCCGTTCGCGAAGGTCGCGCGGTGTACGACAATCTGCGCAAAACCATTCTCTACATCCTGCCCTCGGATGCGGGCGAGGCGATGATCATGCTGGCGGCCCTGTTGCTGGGCGGGGTTGCGCCGATCACACCGGTGCAGATTCTCTGGATCAACATGGTAACGACGGTCAATCTCGCCATCGCTCTCGCTCTGGAGCGTCCCGAGGGCGATGTGATGAAGCGCCCGCCCCGTCCGCCGCGCGCGCCCTTGCTGGAGGGGCAGGTGTTGTGGCGCATTCCGCTGGTGAGCGGCCTCATGGTGCTGAGCGCCTATGGCATGTTCGAGAAGGTTCTTGCCGACGGGGGCAGTCTTGAGGCCGCGCGCACTGCCGCGCTCAATACCATCGTTCTGATCGAATGCCTCTACCTCTTCAATGCGCGTTTTCTGACCACGCCGGTGCTGAACCGGGAAGGGTTGTTCGGCAATCCGGTCGTCTGGTACGTCATCATTCCGCTCATCCTGTTGCAGATGCTGGTGACCTACGCGCCGTTCATGAACGCCGTGCTTGGCACCGCGCCGCTGGAACTTGCGAGTTGGGGCTGGATGGTATTGACGGCGTTCGGTGTGATGCTGGCGGTGGAGTTGGATGTGCGTTTGCGGCGGCTCTTCCGGGCTGACGCCGCATCTATGGGCAGATAAGGGAATTCTAATTTCTCCGCAGGGTCCGGCCTATAGAAATGCCCGTTGAAGTCGATAAGCTGTAGCGCGACGGCAAGCCTTTTCGGGGCGCGAAAGCCTGATCGATAACAACACGGACTCCTAGGAAAACGATATGCACTCCATCTCCATCAAGCAGCGCTTCATGCTGCTGACGCTGGTTTTCGTCGTCATTGCGGTGGTGATGGCCGCATATGGCG
This sequence comes from Pseudomonadota bacterium, assembly GCA_040756355.1. GTDB lineage: Bacteria > Pseudomonadota > Gammaproteobacteria > Halothiobacillales > Halothiobacillaceae > Thiofaba. The sequence continues at coordinate 52,241 of JBFLZK010000024.1, forward strand.
TTCATGGCCTGCAACGCGCGAGCGACACTTACAAGGACAACTACGAGCGTCGCATGATCCCTCTCTACGAGATCGAGCACATCGGAAAATTGACCGAGAGCATCCGCGCCCAGTTGTTACTTGCGCTCCAGCACGCGCCCGATGGCGGTTACGCGCATATGCACGATCATGCCCTGGAGATGCATTTCGAAATCGTTGCCGCCAATCGCGCCGAAATCGACACCTTGTGGCGTCACTACATGTCCGTCGAGCACGGCAAGGTCGCGGGCCAGTTATCCGCTGATTACGAAAAGGCCATTCGGCGCTTGCTCGCCGATGGTGTGGAGCCCGTCATCGCCCGGATGGAGGCATCGGATTTCAAGGCGGCCAACGCCCTCATCCTGCAAGCCACCAATCCGTTGATGCGGGATGTTGATGAGGCCCTGAAAAAACTTTCCGCGCGCAAGCTGGAGGGCGCGACCGAGGGCTACAAGGCGATGACGGACGGCGCGCGGACCGAGATCATCGCCACCATCCTGATGGCTTTGTTCGGCATTGCCCTTGTGCTTGGTCTGTCGCTCTGGACGATGCGCCGCCTCGACAGCGGCGTGACCGGCCTGCGTCATGCCGCCTCACGGATGGCGGATGGAGACCTGACGGTACGCATTGACGTCAACGGACAGGACGAATTCGGTCAGATCGGTCAGGCCTTCAATCGCATGCGGGGGCAGATGGTCGAGACGATCGAGCATATTCACCAGGCTTCGCTGGAATTGGCGGCGGCGCTGCGGCAGACCATTGATGTGACCGAGCGCACCAGCGAGGGCGTACTCAAGCAGCAGCTTGAAACCGACATGGTGGCGACGGCCATGAACGAAATGACCTCCACCGTGCACGAGATGGCCCAGAATGCTGGTCAGGCCGCTCAGGCCGCGCAGCGTGCCGACCAGCAGGCCGAGGAGGGCAAGGCGGTCATCCTGCGCAGCATTGGTGCCATCAACCATCTGGCGCGCGAAGTCGAGCGGGGCAGCAGCATCATTCGCGATCTGGAGCGTGAGTCCGGCAGCATCGGCTCGGTGGTGGACGTGATTCGGGAGATCGCCGAGCAGACCAATCTGCTGGCGCTCAATGCGGCCATCGAAGCGGCGCGCGCCGGTGAGCAGGGGCGTGGTTTTGCGGTGGTGGCGGATGAGGTGCGTTCGCTGGCTTCCCGTACCCAGAAATCCACCCAGGAAATCCAGGATATGATCGCCCGTCTCCAGAGCGGATCCGAACTGGCTGTGCAGGCCATGGCAGCCAGCCAGGGTCAGGCGCGCGAGGGGGTTTCGCAGGTGACACATGCGGGCGAGGCACTGGAGTCCATCACCCAGGCGGTGGCAACCATGAGCGACATGAACGGCAGCATTGCCAATGCCGTCAGCGCGCAAAGCACGGTCGCCGAGGAAATCAACCGCAACGTCAGCAACATCAGTCTTCTGAGCGATCAGACTTCGGTTGCCGCGCAGCAGACCGCAGTCGCCAGTCATCAGCTCGAACGTCTGGCCGAGGCCTTGCAGGAGCGCGTGCGCCGTTTCAAAGTGTAAGCCGCGCCAGGCATGGGGCGCGCTCGCCTTGCGTTGGCAGGTCGGCGAAGCGGCCCTGGGCGGGTCTCCTACGCCGCAAGCCCCAATCTCGATGCGCCCATTTGCGGCCCAAGGGCCATGTAGGGCTCCCGCCCCGGGCTGATGGGGCAGACCGATGAGCCGGGACGCGGATGGCATGGGTTGATGCAGGGGCCCCCTCCACGGGCCGATCAGGCGTTCGGTCGCCGCGCTTCGGCAATGTGTCCGACGATCCGGATGAAGCGCTCCGCCAGCCCTCAGTGCATCATGCTGAACATCTTGCGGCGGTAGGGGCCCACCGCCGGATGCTCGCCGCCGAGCATGTCGAACAACTGCAACAGACCTTTGCGGCCTGCGTCGTCATTCCAGGCGCGGTCGCGTTTCATGATTTCCAGGAATTGTTCCATGGCCGCTTCGTGCTGGCCTTGGCCGATCAGCAAGGTGGCGAGCTTCTCGCGCGCTTCGCAGTCGGATGGGTCATGGCTGATGCGGTTCAGCAGCTCGCCCATGTCGCCCGCACCCCGTGCCTGACGCGCGAAGCCGATCTGGGCCTTGAGTTCGCGCGCCATGGCGGCTTCGGGCGCTTCGGCGGGGATGGCTTCGATGATCGCAAGCGCCTCGTCCAGGTTGCCGCCGTGGGCGGCGAAGCGGGCGAGCGCGAACAGTACGGCGGTGTTCCGAGGATCGATCTTGTTGGCCTGATGCAGCATTTCGATGGCCTCGGCTTCGTTCCCCTGTTCAAGCAGCATCATGGCCTGACGCAGCATCAGATCGGACTCGCGCACGATGTGCTTGTCGATGATCTTGCGGATGGCGCCTTCCGGTTGCGCGCCCATGAACTGGTCCACCGCGCGGCCATCCTTGAACACCATCACCGTGGGCAGGCTGCGGATACCGAACTGAGCGGCGAGGTTCTGTTCCTGGTCGGTATCGACATAGGCCAGCAGAACGTCGCCGTTGTAGCTTTCGACAATCTTCTTCAGGAGCGGCTTGAGGATCTGGCAGGGCTGGCACCAGGCGGCCCAGAAATCAACCACGACCGGCTTGTCGTGCGAGGCCTGGATGACCTGGGCGGCAAAATCCTGTTCAGTGGCTTCGAAGACGTAGGTGCTCATCGTTAAACCTCGGGATCGATCCAATCAATAAAGTGGCTTGTATCTTACAAGCAGTCGTTAGAATGGGTTCACTGTTCAAGGAATCAAGACGCCCCGCATGAGCACCACTGCCTACAACGCCGCCGCCATCGAGGTTTTGACCGGGCTTGCGCCGGTTCAGAAGCGCCCGGGCATGTACACCGACACCTCCCGGCCCAACCATCTGGCACAGGAGGTGATCGATAACAGCGTGGACGAGGCGCTGTCCGGCTTCGCGAGCAAGGTTGAGGTCGTCCTGCATGCGGACGGTTCCGTCACGGTGATTGACGACGGGCGCGGGATGCCGGTGGACATCCACCCGGAGCAGGGTATGCCGGGGGTGGAGGTGATCCTCACCAAGCTGCACGCGGGCGGGAAGTTCTCCGAGAAGGCCTACGGCTTTTCCGGTGGCCTGCACGGGGTGGGCGTGTCGGTGGTCAATGCGCTCTCCAGTCGGCTGGAGGTTACGGTCTGGCGCGACGGGAAAGAGCATGCGATGGCCTTTGAGCATGGGGCCAGGGTGGAAGCGTTGCGCGTGACCGGCACGGTGGCCAAGGGACGTACTGGCACCAAGGTTCGTTTCTGGCCGGAGCCGAAATACTTCGATACGCCCAAGTTCCTGGTCAGCCGCCTGCGTCAGCTTTTGCGCGCCAAGGCGGTGCTATGCCCCGGCTTCAAGGTGATCTTCGTCGACGAGGCCGAGAACACGAAAGATGAATGGTGCTATGCCGACGGCCTGCGCGATTACCTGCTGGAAGCCTTGCAAGGCCAGCCCCTGCTGCCTGGTCAGGCCTTCACCGGAGCGCTCGCGGGCGAGCGCGAGGCGGTCGACTGGGCCTTGGCCTGGCTGCCGGAAGGCGGCGAGACCTTGCAGGAGAGCTACGTCAACTTGATCCCGACCGCGCAGGGCGGCACTCACGTCAACGGTCTGCGCCTGGGCCTGACCGAGGCCTTGCGTGAGTTCTGCGAGTTCCGCAACCTGCTGCCGCGCGGGCTCAAGCTCGCGGCCGAGGACGTGTGGCAGGACATTGCCTTCGTGCTCTCGCTCAAGATGCGCGAGCCGCAGTTCGCCGGGCAGACCAAGGAGCGTCTCAGCTCGCGCGAGAGCGCGGCCTTTGTCTCCGGTGTGCTTAAGGACAGCTTCAGCCTGTGGCTCAACCAGCAGCCGGAGATTGGCGAGCAGATCGCCCAGCTCGCCATCCAGAAGGCCCAGCGCCGCCTGCGCGAGGAGAAGAAGGTGGTGCGCAAGCGCGTCACCCAGGGCCCCGCGCTGCCCGGCAAGCTGGCCGATTGCCTGTCCACCGACCTCTCCCGTACCGAGTTGTTTCTGGTCGAGGGCGATTCCGCGGGCGGTTCCGCCAAGCAGGCGCGTGACCGGGACTTCCAGGCCATCCTGCCCTTGCGCGGCAAGATCCTGAACACTTGGGAGACCGACCCCGAGCAGGTGCTTGGTTCGGAGGAGGTCCACAACATCGCCGTCGCGCTCGGCATCGAACCGGCCAACCCCGATCTATCCGGCCTGCGCTACGGCAAGGTCTGCGTGCTGGCGGACGCGGATTCCGACGGCCAGCACATCGCCACCCTGCTGTGCGCCCTGTTCGTGCGCCATTTTCCGACCCTGGTCGAGGCCGGGCATGTATACATCGCCATGCCGCCGCTGTTCCGCATCGACGCGGGCAAGCAGGTGTTCTACGCGCTGGATGAGCACGAGCGGGACGGCGTTCTCGATCGCCTGAAGGCCGAAAAGGGGCCGAAGACCAGTGTCACTCGCTTCAAGGGCTTGGGCGAGATGAATCCCATGCAGTTGCGCGAATCGACCATCGCCCCGGAAACCCGCCGTCTGGTACGGCTGACCCTGGACGAGGGCGAGGACGCGGCGCGCATGCTGGACATGCTGCTGGCCAAGAAGCGCGCGGCGGATCGTCGCGCCTGGTTGGAAACCAAGGGCGATCTGGCCGATGTGGCGGTGTGAAAAGGCATGAAGGCTGCGTCGGATGGTGCGCGAACCGGACGGGGCGGAGCGGGAGATGGTCTGAGGCGGGGCAGGCCCCGATCGGCGGCTAGCCCTTGTCCTGCGGGGGCAGGCTCAGGCGCGGCGCGCGTTCGGTGACCCACACCATCAGATCGTAATAGGTGCGGATGCTGTCCACGTAGTGCAGGGTCAGTTCTCGCCGCTTGCGGGTGAAACCGCTGCCCTGGGCTGCTTCCACCAGGGCCGTGCGGAAGGCATCCCATGTCACCGGAGTCTTGTGCCTGCGATGGTGGCGGCGGATGGCGTCGAACACGGTGCCGATGCCGATGTTGTAGGCGGCCAGCGCGAACCAGGGTCGCTCAACCTCGGCGATCTCTTTCGGAAGTTGATTCTGGAGAATGTTGAGGTAGCGCGCGGCGCCTTCGATGCTGGAACGGGGATCATGCGGATTGACGCCGAGCTGCGCGGCGGTGGCGCCGGTGAATTGCATCATGCCGCGTGTGCCGGAGGGGGCGACGACTGCCGGATCCCATTTCGATTCCTGATAACCCACCGCGGCCAGCAAACGCCAGTCCAGCCCGTGCCGCTTGGCGGACTGGATGAAATGGGGGCGGTAGGCAGGAAGCTGGTAGCGTACATCGCGGATGAACTGGCGGCTGCCGTCCGGGTCCAGCGTGTCAAGGTGGTCGAAATAACGGTCGATGATGCGGTCCAGTTCGCCGCTCGCCGTAAGATCGCGGATGAACTGCACGGCCCGCTCGTGCAGGCTGTCATCCTCTGCAGGGAAGGCCCAGGCATAATCCTTGGGGTCGCCCACGTCGAACGCCACCTTGACCTCGGGGAAGGCCATCCTGGCCCAGCGCGCCATGGAAGAATCGATCAGCGCGTAATCCAGCTCTCTGCGTGCCAGCATGGCGATCAGGTCGGTACCGGTAACCTTGTCCATCGGTTGCGGGACGATGTCCGGGTTGTCGTGGCTCAGTTCACGCAGGGTTTCGGCGTGGCCGCTGCCGGCCACGACGGAAATGTAGGCGTTGCCGATCTGATCGATACTTACGGGGGCGGCCAGATCCTCGCGCACGACCAGTTGCTGGCGGACCTGCATGTAGCTTGGGCCGTAGCGCACATCTTCCATCCGCTCCGGGCTGACGATCAGTCCGGCCGCTGCCATGTGCGCCTTGCCTTGGCGCACCAGATCGTAAACCTCCGGGATGGATGCGGCGACGATGAATTCCGCCTTTACCCCGAGCGATTCGGCGAAGGCCCCGGCCAGGTCGGCCTCAAGACCGCTGATCGAGCCGCCGTTGTCCTGGTGATAGGTCAGAGGACCTTCGCGCGTGGCCACGCGCAGGATGCCCTTGGTGAGTACGTCTTCGACTTGGATGGGCGCCGATCCGCGCGGGGACAGCGCACCCTGCTCGCCGCTGAACTGAAGGAGCAGCCAGAAGACCGGCACGATGAACAGCCCGATCAGGCCGATCGGGGTGATGATGTTGCTGCGGGGCGGCGAGGGTTTTTTAGGCTTCATGCCCGGGTTTCGCGCAGGGTGGGGTTGATTTGCCGATCATGCAGCAAGTTGGTAATCTCGCAAACCTTCTGGAGGGGTACCGAAGTGGCCGTACCGGGCTCGACTCGAAATCGAGTTGGGGCTTCACCGCCCCACGAGGGTTCGAATCCCTCTCCCTCCGCCAGTCTTGTCTGTCTGACCGCAATCCCCTCGGCGGGTTCCAGCGCGGTCCGTGTTTCTCGTCCCTTGTCCGTGAGTATGCCCTGATGGGCTGAATCGACAGGTCATGCTGCATCTTCAGAATCTTTCCCTGCGCCGGGGCGCGCGGACCTTGTTTTCCGGCGCAAGTTTCCAGGTTCATCCCGGCCAGCGCGTGGGTGTGACCGGGGCCAATGGCTGCGGCAAGTCCAGTCTGTTTGCCTTGCTGCTGGGCGAACTGTCCGCTGATGCGGGCGATGCAAGCTTCCCGCGCGACTGGGTGTTGGCCCATGTCGCCCAGGAAACTCCGCCAGATCCGCGCTCCGCGCTGGAATACGCGCTCGATGGCGACGGCGAGCTGCGTCGTATCCAGCGCGAGCTTCTGGAGGCAGAGGCGGTGGATGACGGCCCGCGACTCGCCGAACTGCATGGTCGCTTTGAGGCCATTGGCGGTTATGACGCGCAAAGCCGCGCCGCGCGTCTGCTGCACGGCTTGGGCTTCCTGCCGGGGCAGGAATTGCGCCCGGTGGCCGAATTCTCCGGCGGCTGGAGGATGCGCCTGAACCTTGCGCGCGCCTTGATGTGTCGTTCCGACATGCTGCTGCTTGATGAGCCGACCAACCACCTCGATCTGGAGGCTGTGGTCTGGCTGGAAAATTGGCTGAAGAGTTATCGCGGCGTGTTGTTGCTGATCTCGCATGATCGGGACTTTCTGGATGGGGTGTGCACTCATATCGTCCATATCGAGCATGAGGCCGCCACGCTTTACACGGGCAATTACAGCGCCTTCGAACGTTTGCGTGCCGAGCGGCTCGCCGCCCGCCAGGCCGAGCATGCGCGCCAGCAACGTGAAATCGCCCATATCCGCGGGTTCATCGAGCGCTTCAAGGCCAAGGCCAGCAAGGCGCGCCAGGCGCAAAGCCGGGTCAAGGCCCTGGAGCGGATGGAGTTGATTGCCGCCGCGCATGCGGACTCCCCCTTTCACTTCGCCTTCCGCGCGCCAGACAAGCTTCCGCATCCGCTGCTGCGCATGGATGGCGTGGGCGCGGGCTATGCGGGGCGTGTCATTCTCTCGGACATCAGGCTTTCGCTGGCGCCGGGCGACCGCATCGGCCTGCTTGGTGTCAATGGTGCGGGCAAGTCCACCCTCATCAAGCTGCTTGCGGGCGAGATCGCGCCAATGACGGGCGAATGCCTGCCCTCGCAGGACTTGCGCATCGGTTACTTCGCCCAGCACCAACTCGAACAGCTACGTCCCGAGTGGTCCGCCCTGGAGCACTTGCGGCATGCCCATCCTGCGCTGGCAGAGCAGGAGGCGCGTGATTACCTGGGCGGTTTTGGTTTTGTCGGCGACATGGCGCTGGCCAAGGTCGCTCCTTTCTCCGGCGGTGAGAAGGCGCGTCTGGTCCTTGCCCTGCTGGTGTTCCAGCGGCCCAATCTGCTGCTTCTGGACGAGCCGACCAACCACCTCGACCTGGATATGCGCGATGCCCTGGCGATGGCCTTGCAAGATTTCGAGGGGGCGATGGTCATCGTCTCTCATGACCGCCACATGCTGCGCTCCACGGCTGACCGTTTATGGCTGGTTCATGGCGGGCGGGTGAAGGAGTTCGATCAGTCGCTGGATGACTACCCACGCTGGCTGGCCGATCAGGAGGCGCAGTCCAGGTCTGTCGCGCCCGTGGCGGACCTTGCCGGGCACAGTGCTACCGCGCGCAAGGACAAGCGCCGTCAGGAAGCGGAACTGCGCCAGAAACTCCAGCCCTTGCGACGTGAGCTGGAGCGGCTGGAGAAGGATATTGCCCGTCTGGGCGGGGAACGGGAGGCGCTGGATGCGGTACTGGCCGATACCAGCGTCTACGCGGATTCCGAAAAGGCTCGCCTGAAACAGGTGCTGGCGGACAAGGCGCGGGTGGAGCAAGCCCTGGAGCAGGCGGAAGAAGCCTGGTTGTTGCTGGCGGACGAGATTGAGGCGGCGTCGGCCAGCATGGATTGATCCGCGCTGTCGTCTGGCGGCCTTTCAGAAGCGCGCCGGACGGACTCCCTCTTTCTTGAGGCGGGAGGGCTGGGGAGAGAGGGTGAATAGCGCCTCGAACCCCGCCCACGGGCCGATGGCTCGGGGTGCGCACTGGGGCACGGCTTCTTACCGGGGCGGCGGGTCTGGGCGTACCCAGCTTGTGGCCGACCCGACAGGTTAGCCTGGCTTGACGCCGGCCCCGCTCGCGCCTTGGGCAACGACGATGCTCTGGCCTGGCTTGATGTCATCCTTGTCTTTCATGTTGTTCCAGGCGCGGATCTGGGACACTTCCACCTTGAAGCGTTTGGCGATGCCATAGAGCGTGTCGCCTTTTTGAACGGTATAGGTGACTTTGCTGGGCTGGGTCGGGCCGGGTGGGGATGAGGGCTTGGCGGCGGCAAGCGCCTTGTCCTTATCCTTGACCGTGGGCGGGTCGCTTGCCGCGACGGCGGGCGGTTTGCCGGACGGGTTGTCGCGCGCGGCTTTGGCGGTCGGGCGTGCATCGGTGTAAACCGTCAGCTTCTGGCCGGGCTTGAGGCGGGCGTCGGTTTTCAGGCCGTTCCAGGAAGCGAGTCTGGTGACGTCCACGCCATGCTTGCGCGAGATGCTGAACAGGTTGTCGCCCGGCGCCACCGCGTGGGTGATGGAATAAGGGCCTGTATCGGTGTTTCGCGGTGTGTTGGCGGCCAGTGTGATCGGGTCTGGCTGGCGGGGTTCGGCGACGGCGTCGGCGGGCGGAAGCATCAATTTCTGGCCGCGTTTGATGCTCTTGCCAAGGCCGGGATTGAAGTCCCGCAGGGTGGCGACGTCGATCCGGTAGCGGTTGGCGAAGTTGTCCAGGCTTTCCTGTTTCTTTGCCACCACCTGGCGCGGGCGTTCCATGCTGACGCAGAAAGCGTCAACATTCATGGCTCGCAGGAGCTCGGCCTTGTCGTACGGCAGCATCAGCGCGACGGCTTCCTTGCCGTTGCCGTTCACGCCGCGCTTGAAGCCCGGGTTGAAGCGGTAAAGGTCGTCGACGCTCATGTCCACGGCGTTGGCGAGCTTGGATAGATCGAGCGAGCGGTCGATTTCAATCCGGGCGAGGAAGGGGCTGTCGTCAACCTTGTGCGGTGTCAGTCCATAGGCCTGGGGCTCGCGGAACAGACGGGCGAGTGCGAGCAGGCGGGGCACGTAGGCTTTGGTTTCTTCCGGCAGATCGAGCGACCAGTAATCGGTGGGCTGACCTTTGGCGGCGGCGCGCTCGATGGCGCGGCTGACGGTGCCTTCACCTGCGTTGTAGGCGGCCAGGGCGAGATGCCAGTCGCCATTGAAGAAGCGATTCAGGTATTGCAGGTAGTCCAGCGCGGCGTTGGTGGATGCATGCACATCGCGGCGTCCGTCGTACCACCAGTTCTGCTTGAGGCCAAAGTGAGTGCCGGTGCTTGGGATGAATTGCCATAGCCCGGCAGCCTGGGAGCGGGAGGTGGCTTGTGGCTGATAGGCGCTTTCCACGATGGGCAGCAGTGCAAGCTCCATCGGCATGCCGCGCTCGCGCAATTGTTCGACGATGAAGAAGAGGTAGGGTTCGGCGCGTCTGGTGATGCGTTCGAGCTGATCGATGCGGCCTTGATAAAAGAACAGTTCGCGTTCGATGCGCTCGTGCGCGTTGTCATGCATGGTGAAGTCGCGCGCGACGCGGGTCCAGAGGCCGTAGTCGGGGGTATTGTCCTCGCGGGGTTCGGGGCTCGCGGAGACGACAGGGGTGTCGAGGCGGTAGAGGTTTTCGCTGGTCTGGGCGGCCTGGGCATCGCTCGCGGGTGCGTCTTCGTCCCGGGTCTCAAGCTGGGCGCAGCCGGAAAGGGCGAGTAGAGCGAGCGCGATGGCGAGAGGCCGGAGCAAACGCATCGGAAGCCTGCCTGTCATGAAAAACAATCGCTTATTTTAAGTTTCATGACAGGGTCAGGCAAGGTTGGCGTCAAAGGCGTCCTTCCACCCTCGAACAGTGGCGAACATGTCGGCGCGGTCGCGCGGGGCGTGTCCGAGGCGGGCGCTGGCGCGGGTCAACAATTCGGTGCTGTCCCAGCGTAGGAAAGGGTTGGTCTCTTTTTCCAGCGCGAGTGTAGAGGGCAGCGTCGGTTCGTTCCGTGCGCGCAGTGCGCGGGTGTGTTCGGCGCGGGCCTTGATGGCCGCGTTATCGGGTTCGGCCAGCGCGGCGAAGCGCAGATTGTCCTCGGTATATTCGTGGCCGCAGTAGATCAGGGTTGAGTCGGGCAAGGCGCGGATCGTTTCCAGGCTGTCTTGCATCTGGCGCGGGGAGCCTTCGAACAGGCGCCCGCAGCCCGCGCCGAACAGGGTGTCGCCGCAGAACAGCGCGCCGCTTTCACGCCCGGGGCCGTCCGTGTAGTCAGGGTTGTAATAGGCGATGTGGTCGAGCGTGTGGCCTGGCGTGGCGAGGACGCGCCAGATGCCGAGTCGGCCCAGATCGACTTCGTCGCCACCTTCGAGCGCATGGGTGATGCACGGGATTCGGTCTGAATGCGGGCCGTAGACTGGCGCATCGTAGCGTTCCGCCAGTTCGCGCGCGCCGCCGACGTGGTCGTGATGATGGTGGGTGAGCAGGATGGCGGTCAGGCGCAGGCCCTGGCTTTCGAGACGCTCGATCACAGGAAGGGCGTCGCCCGGATCGACTACCACGGCTTCGTGGGCGCCATCGTGCAGCAGCCAGATGTAGTTGTCGTCAAAGGCGGACAGGGGAAGGATGCGCATGGGGCTGACCTGCTTTAGATTGAGCGGGATTGGTTCACAGTCTAGGGCAAGGAATGCCGCAACCCAACCATGGCCGTCATGACTGCGATACGCCGTTCGCCGCCGCGCTGGCGGTGCTGGCGGGCATGCTTGCTCCGCTTGTCTGGCCGCCTCTAGCGGTTTGGTTTCCTGCCTTTCTCGTGCTGGGTCTGGCCTTGGTCTGGCGTACGTCCAGGCGCCCCTTGGCATGGATGGCGCTGGGGCTCGCCTTGGGCGGGCAGGCGGTCGATGCCGTGCGTTCTGGCTGGCTGGCGCCTGCGCTGGAGGGCGAGCGCTTGAGCATGGATGTGCGTATCGAGGGTCTGCCCGAGTCAGGGCCGCATGCAACCCATTTCATCGCCGAGGTGGTGAGTCCGCCGGAAGGGCTCGCTCAGGGCTTCCCGCGCCGTTTGAGATTGGCCTGGTACAAACAGCCGCCAGCCTTGGCGCCGGGTGAGGTGTGGCGGCTGAGTGCGACGCTCAAGCGTCCGCACGGCATGGTCAATGGTATGGGCTTCGATTACGAGGCGTGGCTGTTCCGCCAGGGCATCCAGGCGACCGGTACGGTGCGCGATGGCGAGCGTCTGCGCACACCTTCGGACTGGAGTGTGGATGCGTTGCGTCTGTCGGTTCGCGCTCGGCTGATCGAGCGACTGGCCGGGGAGCCATCCCTGGGGCTGGTGCTCGGACTGACCCTGGGGGACCGGTCGCTGATCGGGGAGGGGCAGTGGGACGCCCTGATCGCCACCGGAACCAACCATCTGCTGGCGATTTCAGGCATGCATGTAACGATGATCGCGGGATTGGTCTGGGTATGCTCGGCCTGGATTTGGCGGCGCGTTCCGGCGCTTGCCCTGCGCTGCCCGGCTCCGCTGGCCGGGGCGCTGGCGGGCGCGGCGGCTGCCTTGGCCTACAGCCTGTTGGCCGGTTTTTCCGTGCCAACCCAGCGTACTTTGCTGATGTTGCTTGCGGCGGTTCTGGCCTTGCTTTCGCGACGTGCCGTCCGAGCTCGGGATGTGCTCGGGGTGGCGGCCCTGTTCGTGCTGTTGTACGACCCGCTGTCGGTGCTGGATGTCGGCTTTTGGCTGTCGTTCGGCGCGGTCGCGTTGCTGATCTACGCGGCCATGGGCGGACTTGGTCGTTCCGGCTGGCTGACCGATGCGGTGCGTGCGCAGTGGGCTGTCACGCTGGGGCTGGCGCCGCTGACGGTACTGTTGTTTCAGCGCGCTTCGCTCGTGTCACCGCTTGCCAATGCCTTCGCCATTCCGCTGGTGACATTGTTGGTCACGCCGCTGGCCTTGGTTGGAACTCTGCTGTTATTCGTGTTCGAACCCGCAGGTGCGGCCTTGTTGTGGTGCGCGGCGCGTGCGCTGGATGGTTTGCTGTGGTTGCTCACGGCGATGGCGGGGTGGCCGCTGGCACAGTGGTTTCCCGCGTTCGCCGACCCCTGGCTTTTCCTGCTTGCCGTGCCCGCCATCGGCTGGGTGCTCGCGCCGCGCGGCATACCGGCGCGCTGGCTTGGACTCGTGCTGCTGCTGCCGCTGGTCTGGCCGCGCCTCGAACAGCCGGGGGCTGGATCGTTGTGGCTGGATATGTTCGATGTGGGACAGGGGCAGGCCATCCTGTTGCGCACGGCAGGGCATGCCATGCTTTACGACGCGGGGCCGCTTGGATTCTCGGGCTTCGACACGGGTGCGGAGGTGGTTCTTCCGGCGTTGCGCGCCCTGGGGCTGCGTCGTCTGGACGCGGTCATGCTCAGTAATGGCGACCGCGATCATGCGGGCGGGGTCAATGCCATCCGGGAGGCCCTGCCGGTGGCTTCTATCCGGCAGGGCGGCCCCTCGCCCGATGGGTGCCGGGCGGGCCTGGAGTGGACCTGGGATGGCGTGCGTTTCAGGGTGCTTCATCCCGCTGAAGGTTTTTCCAGCCGGAAATCGAATGACTGGAGTTGCGTGCTGAAGATCGAATCGCCCGGCGGGCGGGTTCTGTTGACCGGCGATATCGAGCGGCGCGCGGAGTTGGCTCTGCGCACAAGCAATGAGGATCTGCGCGCCGAGGTGTTGCAGGCGCCACATCACGGTAGCCTTACTTCATCCGGGATCGCCTTTCTGGATGCAGTGCATCCTGCGCTTGGTCTGATATCGGCGGGCTATCGCAACCGTTTCGGCCATCCGCGCGCGGAGGTGGTGGTGCGCTACCGCGAACGGAGCGTCAAGCTGCTGGATACGCCGTCCTGCGGGCGTATCCAGGTCCGCCTGGAGCCAGGTCATCCCCCGCGCCGAAGCTGTGCTCGCGATGCCTGGCTCTGGGCTTGGCGTACCGCCCAGTCGCCGCCGATGGTGTTGGGTGAAGGCGATTGAGGTCCGCGCCCCGATCTTGGTCCGCCGTATGGGGCTCCAAAAAAATCGATTACTTGGCATGATTTATTTTTTGGCATGCCATTGATGGTGTGCCTGGAGGGCTGCTGGAACTGGTATTTCAGCAGCTCTCCAGGCTGGCCAGCTCTTCCAGTACCGTGCCGATCAGCCGCGCCTGCTCCTCCGGCAGCCCGACCGTCAGGCTGAGCGCTGAACGTTCGCCTTCGATAATGGCGATCAGTGCCGCGCTGGTGGCCACGGCGGCGGGCGTGTCGGCGGCATCGCGCAGGCTGGCCATGGCCTCCAGCGCCTCGCGCTCGCCCTGAGTCGCGGCGTAGATCAGCGCCGCCAGCGCGGGCGCGGCCTGAGCGGCGGCATCCTGCTCCAGACCGGCCAACCATTCCTTGTCCTCCAGCCCGCGCTGCATGGCGATGATGATGGCGTGGTCTTCTTCATCCAGCGGGTCCATGTCGATTTCTTCATCGTTGACGAAGGCGATCATGGCTTTGACCAGTCCGCTCCAGCCCGCTTCTTCGAGTTCGCGCAAGGGTTCGAAAAGCGCGGGCGCAAGGTCACGATCCTCTCGCACGGCGACCGCCAGGCGGATCAGTTCGGCGTGGGTCAGGGCAATCTGGCGGTCGAGCGGGGTAGGCATGGCGGTGTCTTGATGTTCCTGAGGTCTGCGCATGATACGACGGACGCGGGCCGCGATTCAGCCCGGAGGTCTTGGAAGCGCGTTCACGGCATCAAGCAGCATGTCTGCCAGAAGACGGGTCGCTGGGCCGCTCAATTCGGGACGCACGAAGATGAGGTAGAGCGATTCGGTATGGCGCTGTCCTTCACGCAAGGGCAGGGGGCGCACCCTGCCTTCGGTGAGCGGGCCGCGCAGCAGGTGGGCGGGTAGCCAGGCGAACCCAAGACCGGCGCCGACCATGCGCAAGGCGGTATCCATGCTGGTCACGGTCCAGCGCATGGGCGCGTCGACCCAGCCGCCGTCGCGTGGTTGCCGATGGCCCGAGTCACGCAGCACGATCTGCGGGGCTTGCATCAGATCGTCCGCCGTCAATGCGCGTCCAAGCCGGTGCAGGGCGTGGTCTGGATGGGCGACGGCGATGAACTCCACCTCGATGAGGCGATCACCCAGCAGGCCGGGCGGCATGCCGGAGCTGATCACAAGGTCCGCGCTGCCGTCCCGACAGGCTTCATCTGTGCCTGACAGCACTTCTTCGCGCAGTTGCACGCGTGTTTGCGGCGCGCGCCCGGCGAAGTGCGCCAGGGCGTGCAGCAGAACTTCGGTGGGAAAGGCGGCTTCGACCGCCAGCCGGACCTCGGCCTCCCATCCCTGGCGCAGGGCAGCGGCCAGCTCCTCCAGCGCGACGGCCTTGGCCGAAAGTTCACGCGAGCGCCCGAGCAAGGTGCGGCCCGCCTCGGTCAGACGTGCCTTGCGGCCCTCGATGACCAGCAACTCTAGTCCCAAGGCATCCTGAAGGCGGGCGATGGCATAGCTGATCGAAGACTGGCTGCGATGCAGCCTCTCCGCCGCTTGCGCGTAGCCGCCGTGGTCAATCACCGCCTGTAGGGCGCGCCATTGATCCAGAGTGGTTTTAGGGTGGGGCATTAATCTATTAATCCGATTGATTTGACCGGATCATTGCGTTTTTTTGTTGCCGTGTCGATGTATAAGCTCCGGTTCAGGGTCATTCGAGGAGACAGGAACATGAGCACGCTTTTGCAAATTAATTCCAGCGCCCGTGCGGGGGGCGAGTCCAGCCGTCTTGCGAACGATTTCACTCAGGCGTGGCGTCATAACCATCCGGAGGGCGTGGTTGTACTGCGCGATTTGACCGCTCGACCCGTTCCGCACCTGGATGAACCTACGCTCAATGCCTTCTCCACCCCGCCTGAGCAGCGCGATGCGAGTCAGCGTGAGGCCGTGCGCCTGTCCGACGAGTTGATCGCCGAGATTCAGGCGGCAGACGTGATCGTGATGGGCGTGCCGATGTACAACTTCGGCATTCCGTCCACGCTCAAGGCCTATTTCGATCACATTGCGCGCGCGGGTATCACCTTCCAGTACACCGCGAATGGCCCGCAGGGTTTGCTCACGGGCAAGCGTGCCATCGTGCTGGCCGCGCGCGGCGGCATCTACAGCGGCACGCCGAAGGATACGCAGAGCGCCTACCTGCGCGATTTTCTCGCCTTTATCGGCATCACCGAACTCGAATTCGTCTATGCCGAAGGATTGGCGATGGGCGAAGAGCAAGCCTTGCGTGCGCGGCAGCAAGCCGCAGCCCGGATCGCGGAACTCAGCGCTGTCCTGGGAGGTGAGACATGATCCTCATCCGACCCTCCGAGGCTCGCGGCCATGTGCGTCAATCCTGGCTCGATAGTCGTCACAGCTTCTCCTTTGGTCGTTATTACGACCCGCGCGAGATGGGCTGGGGTCCTTTGCGAGTCATCAACGAAGACTGGATCGAGCCGGCTTCAGGCTTCAGCCCGCATGGGCACAGCGACATGGAAATCCTGACCTACGTGCTGGAAGGTGCGCTGGAGCACAAGGATTCCACCGGCGGCGGCTCCGTGTTGCGGCACGGCGAGGTGCAGTTGATGAGTGCCGGACGCGGCATCACGCACAGCGAGTTCAACCCTTCATCCAGCGAACGTACGCATTTGTTGCAGATATGGGTGGAGCCGAGCCAGCTTGGAATCAAGCCGGGCTACCGGCAGCAGGTCATCCCCGGTGGACTTGTTGCGGGCGGATTGAGGCTTTTGACCTCGCCGGATGGTCGCGATGCATCCCTGCCCATGGTTCAGGATGCCCTGATCCATGCCGGCTTGCTGGATGGCGATCAACGCATTGCTTACCCGATGGATGTGCATCGCAAGGCCTATGTGCAGGTGGCGCGCGGGTCGTTGATGCTCAATGGCGTAATTATGCAGGCTGGCGATGGGGCCAAGATCGCCGGTGAAAGCATGTTGGATTTTTGCGCCGGTCAGACTGCGGAATTTTTGTTATTCGATCTGCCGTAGCCTGCTGTAGCCTGCTGTAGGGCTTTTTGCCTGTCGCTTGATGCTCGCGAAGGTCGGCAAGGGCAAGCGCAAGCGCGATACGACGCTCAACCGCCCATCAGCGGGCGCGGCGTGGCGCTTATGTTGACCTGGCCGTCCGATAGCCAGACCTCGCCGTCCTGAATGCTGCAACTCAGGCGCATGCCGCGCCGGACCAGACTCGCCAGTGCGGTCGATCCCTCCTCGTCCAGGCGGAATACGTTCAGGTTCTCCAGGCGCGCGAGATCCTTGGCGATCTTCTCCCACCAGATATCCGCCGTCCGCCCGCCGAAGGCGTAGACGATGACCTTGCGCGCCCGCCCGCAGGCCTTGCGCAGGCGGCGCTCGTCCGGCTGGCCGACCTCGATCCACAGGTCGATATCCCCGGTCAGATCCTTTTTCCACAGGTCGGGCTCGTCCTCGGCCGACAACCCGCGCGTGAAGCTCAGCGCCTCGTCCGCGTTCAGGGCGAAGGCCAGAAGGCGCACCATCATCCGCTCCTCGGTCTCCGAAGGATGCAGGGCAAGGGTCAGAGCATGGTTGGCGTAGTAGTGGCGATCCATGTCGGAGACATCCAGATCGGCCTTGTAAACTGTGGCGGAAAGGGCCATGCGGGGGTCCGTGTCAGGTGTCCGAAAGAGCGGGCTGGCCGTGTTCTGAGGCGTATCAGGCTTGCTGCCGGTGCTACAACGCTCGAAGAAAGGCAGCCGCTTCGTCGGCGGGCAAGGGTTTGCTGAAGAGGTAGCCTTGAAGGATGTCGCATCCGTGTTCGATAAGGAAGCGGCGCTGGGCCTCGGTCTCGACGCCTTCCGCGACAACCTTGAGGCCGAGGCTGTGCGCCATCGCTATGGTTGCGGCGCTGATGGTGGCGTCATTCTCATCGATTTCAATGTCCTTGACGAAGGTGCGATCAAGCTTGAGCTTTTGAATGGGCAGCAGCTTCAGATAGGCCAGGGACGAGTATCCGGTGCCGAAATCATCAATCGCCAGTTCCACTCCAAGCTCACGCAATGCGGTGAGTTGGGAGATTGCTCGTTGAGGGTCGCTCATCGCCACGGATTCGGTCACTTCGAGTTCGAGTTCGTTGGCGCCCAAGCCATGTCGGTTCATGATTGTTCGCACAATCCCCTCTAGATCTGGTGAGCGCAACTGGTGGGCGGACATGTTTACCGCGATACGTTCGGCGCGAATAGAGGTGGCTTTCCACTGGGCAAATTGGCGGCAGGCCTCATCGAGAAC
Source organism: Pseudomonadota bacterium (assembly GCA_040756355.1). Taxonomy (GTDB): domain Bacteria; phylum Pseudomonadota; class Gammaproteobacteria; order Halothiobacillales; family Halothiobacillaceae; genus Thiofaba. The sequence goes on from JBFLZK010000024.1 coordinate 70,058, forward strand.
CCAGGTTCCCAGTTTCTCGATCAGACCGCTTTCCTCGGCCACTGGAATGAATTTCATCGGTGAGATCATGCCCTTCTGGGGATGACACCAGCGCACCAAAGCCTCCAGGCCGCCGATGCTGCCATCGATCGTGCGAATTTGCGGTTGGTAGTGAAGTACGAATTCCTTGCGCTCCAGTGCCATGCGTAAGTCCTGCTCCATCTGCATCCACTCGATCGCACGTTCATTCATCGTCGAGCTGAAAAACTGGAAGTTGTTCCTGCCTTGCTCTTTGGCTGCGTACATCGCGACGTCGGAGTGTTTGATCAGCGATTCGATATCGTTCCCGTCCGCCGGGAAAATGCTCAGGCCGATGCTCGGTGTGGAGTGGAGAGGCTTATCCCCGTACGCATAGGGCTGGCCGAGTCGATGAAGAATCTTTTCGGCCATGAAGGTTCCAGCGGAAATACCGGACTTGACGGAGGTGAGTACGACGACAAACTCATCGCCTCCAAGGCGGGCGACGATGTCGCCTTCACTCACCGTGTCCAAGAGGCGTTGAGCGACTTCGGTCAGTAGCGCGTTTCCGGCCTGATGGCCGAGCGCGTCATTGATCGACTTGAAGCGATCAAGGTCAATCAGCATGACCACCACCTCATGGTTTTCGTCTTGGGCGGTCAGCAGGGCTTGTTGGAGGTGATGGTGCAGGCTCAGACGGTTAAACAAGCCGGTGAGGTGGTCGTGATGTGCGAGTCGGCTTATGCGCTCCTCGTTGCTCTTGCGTTCGCTGATATCAGTATGGACTGCGAGAATATTGCCGCTCTGGTCATGAAAACGGGTCAGCCGGGCAAGGAACCAGCGTTTTTCGTCCGCGGTGTTGCATGGGTATTCCAGGGTGTATTCATCCAGCGCACCGACCGCGATCCGGCGGACACCTTCCGCCATCGACTGCGTTTCCGCCGAGTTTTCGCCGGTGACGTTGCGGTAGAGCGCGAGGTAGTCGCCGCCGATATAGCCTTGCTGATATCCGGGATGTGCGTGGCTTGCGTCGTGGAACGCTCGCCAGGCCCGGTTGACCGCACGAATGGCGCCTTGGCCATCAAGCACGCAGATATGATCCAGCAGGGAGTCGAGTATGGAGTCGCTAAACTCTTGGGAGCGACGCAAAGCATCCTCGGCCCGTCTGCGCTCTTCATCCGTCTGAGCGAGTTTTGTCCGGGCCTGCGCGATTTCGTCGAGAATGCTCCCCTGATTCTTTCCGGTCGAAGGATCGGATTCTGCGGTGTCAGGGCTGGCAAGAGCGGCGATTGCTGCATGAACCTGCTCTACAGTTCCGCCGAGAATCTTGGCCTCGGCGGATTTCGCCTCCATCAGTGCCTCGTGGGCTGCCTGGAGCTCCCTGCTGCTATCAATCTGTATCCTGAAAATCTTGAAGCGGGCGCGCACGACAAGACCACCGAGCGTCAGAAGAAGGACAAGTGCGGCGGCAATCATCCCATTGAGCGCGGCGCGGTTTTCGGGATCGAAAATGGAAGGGGGCTGGTTGATAATCACGGCGCCTTCCGGAATATTTTCTACGGAAAGGCCGAAGCGCTTGAGTTCGTTAAAATCAACCAGCAGTTCTTGGGGCGTGTCGAAGATGACAGGTAATGCATCCGCGTCCTCGCCGGCGAGGACGCGGCGGGCCATGTCTGCCATCAAACGCCCGTTTTCAAAACCGCTGTTGACATAACCGCCCACAGCCCCGTGCCCGACTGAACGATTGGTGTCGGAATAGACCGGTACCCGGGTTTTTGCGCGCACATGGGCGACCAGTTGTTCGTTTCCGAGGGGGCGCCCGCCTTCTTTCTTGGGAATGGAACCCAGCGCGAATACCAGCGAGCCGTCAGGCAGGTCGGACAACGGGGCGTCGATCTTGTCGAGCGTGGATGGCGTCCAGTGCTCAATGGCGAGCTGATGCCTGAGATGGGTCGGAAGGCTGGCCAGCGTCCTGTCGATGGTGTTTCGGTTTCCGGCGCCGGATTCATCGTCCGCGGTGATGAAAATGACGCGCCTGGTATTCCGGTGCAGGGACAATGCCATTGATAGGGTGCGTCCCACCTGGAAACGCTCCGCGATGCCGGTTGCCTGGCCTCGTTCGCCGACGAGCGTGTCGGGGTCGCCATTGATACCTCCGAACACGATGGGAATCCGGCGCCAAAGCATGGAATCCGCCGCGTGGATCAGGGCAAGGTCGTCTACTGTCACCAAGAGGTCAAAAGTGCGATTGGCGTATTTTTCCTCAAGGAAGCGCATCAGGTTCCGGCGGTGCTCCGGCGAGGGGTAACGCTTGGTGTCCATCCATTCGATATGGAGCACTGGGCGCTCGTTCGATGCGCCCTCCCAAGCCTCGAAGCCGCGCAGGATGTCGTCTTCCCAGCTATGTCCGTGGTGATAGGACAGCAGAACGAGAACATGGGGCGGGTCTCTTGGTTCGACATCCGGCGTAGCGCCCTGCGCCCGAGCGCCTAGGCCTACGACCAGAGTAAGCAGCACACCGCCAAGAAGAGCGAAGGTTCTCATGTCACTCGATGCCGACAAAAATCCGAGCTGAGTTTTTCACAAGAACTTGGCAATTGATGACGGAGAAGGCTATATGGACCGTTGTTTTTTTGCACCTCAATGTTGTGGCCATGCATGCCGTGGGGTGGCGATAGTTTCGCTTCTCGCCAGTTCGTTGGCTTCGAATTCTGCGAGTCTCTGGGAGACTCGTGCTCTGAGGGCGGTTAGTCGAGTCTGACTTTGAGGCGCATCGCTTTGATTCGGCTATCACGCACCTTGCTTTCCAGACGGCGCAGCTTGGAGGCGCGGGTGGGCTTGGTGGGTTTGCGCAGTGTGATTGGGCGGGTGATGCTTTCGATCAGTTCGTGCAGCCGCTGGAGTGCGTCGGCGCGGTTTTTTTCCTGGCTGTTGAAGCGCTGGGCCTTGATGACGATCACGCCGTCACGGCTGATGCGGCGGTCGTGCGCGGCCAGCAGGCGCGCTTTCGCGTCGTCCGTGAGGGAGGAGGCGCGAATGTCAAAGCGCAGGTGTAACGCTGTCGAGACCTTGTTGACGTTTTGCCCGCCTGGTCCGCTGGCGCGGATGGCGGTGCATTCGATTTCGTCTTCGGGGATGAGAAAGGCGGGTTGGGTGGTCATGGTGTGCATGCCTGGCGGATGTGCATGGTATGCAGGGTGTAGATGCGTGCGCCGTGCAGCATCGGCGCGCTCGTCGCGGCATGCCGGTGCGGCAGTTCGCTCCAGGCGCGGTCATGCAGCTTAAAGAAGGCGGCGCTCAGCTCGGCAGGCGGCTCTGGTTGATCCGGTTTGTCCCAGGCCAGGAGCACTTCGCATTCGCGGCGCGTTTCATCGTCCGGAATAAGGGCGAGGCCGGTCTTGAGCACGGTTGATTCCGGCAGGTGCAGCTTCAGGTTTCCGGCTACCTGCATGTTTTCAGCCAGGATCAGACCTCGTGTCCAGCCCTGGGTGCGTAACTCTCCGGCAATGCGCTCGATGGGCAGGTTGACCTTGCTCGGCTTGTCCAGCGCGCCGCCGAGCAGCACGCGGGTGTTCAGCAGCACGAAAGCCAGCGTCATCAGAGCCAGGGCGGCGGCGATCAGGCGGCGCAGGCCCGTGCGGCCCAGCGGCCAGAGCAGCAAGGCGGCCAGGGGGGCGAGGACCAGGAAGGGTTGCAGCCAGCGGTCGCGGAAGGTGGTGGCCTGGGTCGCGAGGATCAGCAGGCTCATGCCGATGGCGAACAGCAGTCCGTAGCGCAGGAAGAAGGCGCGCCAGATCGCATCCGGCGCCGGGGCATCCTCGCGCGGAGCGCGGGCGGCCCACAGGTAGACCATCCACAGCGGGGTCAAGAACAGGAAGGCCGCCCAGGCGAGGCTTCCCCAGCCGGTGAAGAAGGTTGAGAAGAGGTTGCTGTCCGACGCGGCGTGCAGTTTGTCCATGGTCGGCGCGGAGGCGGCTTCCCAGTGTTCCAGCACCCACAGGCCATGGGGCAGGGCGAGCATGGCGGCGATTGTCAGGGTGAGCAGTATGCGGCGCTCCAGCAGCACTCCGCGCAGGGCGGGGGTGAGCAGGGCTGCTCCGAGCAGCAGGGTGGCGTGCAGGGCGAAACTGTACTTGCTCAGCGCGCCGAGCCCCAAGGCCAGTCCCAGCCCGGCGTAGTCGGCCAGGCGGCCTTCCTGTTGCACGCGGACGAGCAGGTAGAAGGCCGCCACGGCGCAGGTGGTGAGTGCCACCGAGTGGGTGAAGATGCGTTGGGACTCCCAGGCGAACTGCGGGATCAGCAGGAAGGACAGGGAAACCGCCAGCGCGGGCAGGCCATTGCCGAAAATCCTGCGGCTGGCGAGGAACAGGAACAGGGTGCTGAGGAACATCAGCCCGTTCTTGAGCAGGGCGAGCGCCAGCAGGGATGGGCCGTCGAAGGCGAACAGGCCGTACAGCAGCCAGGTGAACAGCGGCGGCTGGGCGCCGTAGCCGAGCAGCAGGCTCTGGGTGTGCAGCATTTGTTCCGCTTCGTCGAACTCCAGCGCGCCGGAGATCAACGGGCGCAGCAGGCCCATCAGCAGGAAATACCCCGCGAGCAGAAGGATGCCGTGGCGTTCGAGCCAGGGCAGCAGGCGCTGGAAGGCGCTTGTCGGCGGGGGCGTCCCTGGCATGGCGATCTTCCGCGTTTAAAGTTTGCCGATCTTCTCGTGCTGGGCTTGAAGCTGCGCGAGTTGGGCGGCGAAATCGGTTTGGCGCTTGCGCTCCTGTTCGACCACGGCGGGCGGGGCCTTGTCGGTGAAGGCGGGGTTGCCGAGCTTGACGGCGGCCTTTTCCAGCTCGTTTTCAAGACGCGCGATTTCCTTCGCCAGACGTGCGAGTTCAGCGTCCTTGTCGATCAGACCGGCGAGCGGAATCATGACTTTCATCTCGCCCACGAGGGCGATGGCGGATTCTGGCGCGCTTGCTTCGTCTTCGAGCACTTCGATGCTTTCGATGCGGGCGAGCGAGGTCAGGAAAGCGCGGTTGTCATCCAGCAGGCGTCGGTCGTCGGTCGATGCGTTGGCGACCAGTACCGGCAGTGGCTTGCCGGGGGCGATGTCCATTTCGGCGCGAATCTTGCGCACGCCGAGTACGAAGGTTTTGAGCCATTCGATGTCGGCCAGCGCTCCCTGGTCGATGCGACTGGCGTCCGGCTGCGGGAAGGCTTGCAGCATGATGGTCTGCCCTTGCTTGCCCGCCAGCGGGGCCACACGCTGCCAGATCTCCTCGGTGATGAAGGGCATGATGGGGTGCATCAGGCGCAGCAGGGTTTCCAGCACGCGGACCAGGGTACGGCGGGCGCCGCGCTGGGTTTGCTCATCACCTGTTTTCAGGGCGGGCTTGGTCAGTTCCAGGTACCAGTCGCAGTACTCATTCCAGGTGAACTCGTACAGTTCCTGCGCGGCGAGGTCGAAACGGTAGGCGTCGAAATGGCGGATCACTTCGCCTTCAAGCTGTTGCAGGCGGCTGATGATCCAGCGGTCGGCGAGGGTGAGGGTCGCCTCGCCGGTCAGGCCGGTGTCCTGCCCCTCGCACTGCATCAGCACGAAACGGCTGGCGTTCCACAGCTTGTTGCAGAAATTGCGGTAGCCCTCGACACGTTGCAGGTCGAAGCGGATGTCGCGCCCGGTGGAGGCCAGCGCGGCGAAGGTGAAGCGCAGGGCGTCGGTGCCGAAAGCGGGGATGCCGTCGGCGAACTCCTTGCGGGTGTCCTTCTCGATCTTTTTCGCCATCTGCGGCTGCATCAGGCCGCTGGTGCGTTTCTGCACCAGGCTTTCCAGGTCGATGCCGTCGATCAGGTCGATCGGGTCCAGCACGTTGCCCTTGGACTTGGACATCTTCTGGCCCTGCGCGTCGCGTACCAGACCGTGGACGTAGACCTCGCGGAAGGGCACGTCGCCCATGAAGTAGTTGCCCATCATCACCATGCGGGCGACCCAGAAGAAGATGATGTCGAAGCCTGTGACCAGCACTCTGGTGGGGTAGAAGGCGGCGAGTTCCGGGGTCTTTTCGGGCCAGCCAAGGGTGGAGAACGGCCACAGGGCGGAGGAGAACCAGGTGTCCAGCACGTCGTTGTCCTGGCTCAGGACGAGGTCGGCGGGCAGCTTGTATTTGCTGCGCGCCTCAAGCTCGTCGCGGGCGACGTACACATTGCCTTCGCCGTCATACCAGGCCGGAATGCGATGCCCCCACCAGATCTGACGGCTGATGCACCAGTCCTGGATATTGTTCAGCCATTGGAAATAGGTGTTTTCCCAGTTCTGCGGCACGAACTTGACGCGACCGTCATGCACGCAGGCCAGCGCCGGATCGGTGATGGCCTTCTTGCCGCCGGGGCGACCGTCGGCCTGCACCTCGCGGGTCAGATCGACAAACCATTGATCGGTCAGCATCGGCTCGATCACCGCGCCGGTACGGTCGCCACGCGGGACCATCAGCTTGTGCGGCTTGATCTCGCCCAAAAGCTCCAGTTCCTTGAGGTCGTGGATGATGACGTCGCGCGCCTCGTAGCGGTCGAGGTCACGGTATTTATCTGGGATGAGGCCCAGGCTGGTCTCGCCTCCTACTACTTCGGCATGTTCGCGGATACGTGCGTCGATGGTCATGACATTGATCATCGGCAGGCCGTGCCGCTGGCCGATGGCGTAGTCGTTGAAATCGTGCGCCGGGGTGATCTTCACGCAGCCGGTGCCGAAGGCCATGTCGACGTAATCGTCGCCGATGATGGGGATCTCGCGGCCTACCAGCGGCAGGGTGACGGTCTTGCCGATCAGGTGCTTGTAGCGCTCATCGTTCGGATTCACGGCCACGGCGGTGTCGCCGAGCATGGTCTCGGGGCGGGTGGTGGCGACGGTCAGATGCCCGGAACCATCGGTCAACGGGTAGTGGAAGTGCCACAGGCTGCCTTGTTCTTCTTCGCTGATGACCTCCAGGTCGGACACGGCGGTGTGCAGCACCGGGTCCCAGTTGACCAGGCGCTTGCCGCGATAGATCAGGCCGTCGTCGTACAGGCGGACGAAGGTTTCCCTGACCGCGTCCGAGAGGCCCTCGTCCATGGTGAAGCGTTCGCGCGACCAGTCCGGGGATGCGCCCAGGCGGCGCATCTGGCGGGTGATGGCGCCGCCGGATTCGGCCTTCCATTCCCACACCTTGTCGATGAACGCCTCACGGCCCAGGTCATGGCGCGTCTGGCCCTGCGCGGCCAGGCGACGCTCCACCACCATCTGGGTGGCGATGCCTGCGTGGTCGGTGCCCGGTTGCCACAGGGTCCGCTCGCCTTTCATGCGGTGGTAGCGGGTCAGCGCGTCCATGATCGTGTCCTGGAAGGCGTGACCCATGTGCAGGCTGCCGGTCACGTTCGGCGGCGGCAGCATGATGCAGTAGGCAGGGGCTTGGGCGTTTTCTTGCGGTGCGAAGTGGTTGGCGCGTTCCCACTCGGCGTACCAGCGGGCTTCGATCTGCTGCGGATCGTAGGTTTTTTCCATGACTTGGGCGTTCGGGGCGTGACAAAGAGGGGGCATTATAGCCGCCCCTTGGTCATGCGCGGGTGTCACGCTCGGGCGTTGAGGCTCGCGCTTGGGCTCAGGCCTTGAATTTAAGGACTCGTTGATTGAGTTCCTGCGCCAGTTTTTCCAGATTGTCGATGGCGGAGGATGTCTTGCCGATGATCTCCGCGTTCTCGGTCGCCATGTGCGCCATGTTGTGCATGCTTTCGGCGATCTCGATGCTGGCTGTGGTCTGCTCGTTCATGGCCTTGGCGATGGCGCTGATGTGCTGTTCCGTGCGGCTGGCGCCCTGGTTGATCTGGTCGAGCGAGTCGGCGGCGCGTGCGCCGAGTTCAACGCCCAGGCGCATCTGTGCGGCGGCTTGCTCCATGCTGTCCACTGAGAGCTCGGTGTCCCTCTGGATGGCTTGGGTCATCGCGCTGATTTCGTTGGTGGCCTGCGCGGTGCGGCTGGCCAGGGCGCGCACCTCGTCCGAAACCACGGCGAATCCGCGCCCGTGCTCTCCGGCGCGCGCCGCTTCGATGGCGGCATTGAGGGCCAGTAGATTGGTTTGATCCGCAATCTGCTTGATGCTGGTGACAATGCCGTCGATGCGCGCGGAGCGCTCACCCAGCATCTGGATGGTTTCCCGCGCTTGCCGGACCCGTTCCGCGATCTGTTCGATTTCCCGCGCCGATTGCCGGGTCACATCGCGGCCTTCGAGCGAGAGGGCGTGGGTGCGGTCCGAAATGCTCTCGGCCTCGCGGGCATCGGACGCGACATGTGAGATCCCTTCGCGGATGTTTTCCGCCGCATGAGTGACCGAAGCGGCCAGCGTGCTCTGCTTCGAGGAGCCCTGGATGACTGCCTCGGTGCTTTGCGCGAGCGCCTGCGTGGCGCGAGTCACTTCGTCAGTATTGACGTGAATCTGCTGGATGATGTCGCGGAAGCTGTCCATCAGCTTGTTGAATGCGCGGCTGACCTGGCCGAGTTCGTCGTGACTGGCGTTATCGACGCGAAGGGTGAGGTCGCCTTCCGCCTCAATGCGCGTCATGGCCGCCTGCAATTGCTTGGCCGGGGCGGTGATGGCGCGCGCGATGGCGCCGATGATGAGGAACAGGATGATCTGGATGACAACCTGCCCGATCCAGAGGCCATGATTCAGGTTGCGGAGAATCTCTTCATCGTGCTTTAGGTTGACCAGCATGCTGGCCACGCCCAGCACTTCGCCCTCACGGGCTTGGGCGTGGCAGGTCAGGCAGTTCACGCCGCGTTCGTTCTTGCCTGCGATGAAGGGAGCGATGGCGCGCATGGCAAGTGTGCCATCGTCGGTGCGGGCGGCCTCGAAATGAGCCTTGCCGTCCTTCAGGACGCGCGTTTCATCGTCGGTGGCGGTCGGCGCGCCTTCGCTGCGCTCGCCGAATTGCTGCCGGGTGGCGTCCGAGCGAATGATGCGAAGCTCCAGCAGCCCTTCCGTGCCGGTCATCATGTCGTTGAAAAGGGCGCGCATGTCAGGACGTGCGATGGCGCCGCTCGCGACGAGAATGTTGTGGCCGTTGATGACTCCGTCCGCAATCGCCTCGGCCTTGTCCCGCGAGGCGCTGAAGACATGCTTTTCGAAGCGCTCCATGATCCAGAGTTGCGCGCCGATCATGACGAGAAGCACGAAAAATTGCGTCAGGATCTGGAGCTTGGTCTGCATCCGGAGGCGGTTCCACCATGCAATCGGCATTTCAGGCTCCCGGTTTCAATGGAGTGGGCAGGCGGGTTATCGGGATGTCATGTGAAAACATGAGGCATCATATTCAAATCTGGTCGACTCGTGTCTGACGCACATGCCTGTATTCATGAAAATCGCTCTGTCCTATCTGCTGCCCCTGGTATTGATCGTGCTTGTCGAATGGTTTTTCGGCTGGTCACGCCTGCTGGCTCCATGGGCTGAGGTTTCCCTGACGGGCTTGCTGGTCGCGCTGGGGCTGATGTTGCTCAGTCATGTGCTGCGAGCCCTGCGTGTGGCGGACCATTTCGGTCTTCGCGGTCGCTTTGGCGTCGTGCTGTCCCTCAATCTCCAGCACAATCTGTGGAACAACCTTTTGCCGATGCGGGCGGGGGAGCTGAGTTTTCCGATCCTGATGCGACAGCGGTTCGGCGCTGATCCTGCGCATGCCTTGGCAGGGCTGTTCTGGATTCGTCTCGTGGATGCTCAGGTGTTGGCGGCGCTGGCTCTGGGCAGTCTGTTATGGCTGGCGAAAGTGGAGGCGCTGGCTCTAGGGTTGGTGATGTTGGCTCTGGTGGGGCCGTTCGTGTTCTGGTCGCTGCGAGGGTGGCTTGGGCGGTGGGTTGAGGAGAACGGTAGGGGCGAGTTTGCTGATGATCGGAATCTCGTCATTGCGAGCGAAGCGAAACAATCCGGCACATATTGTGAGGAATCGGCGCAATATGGATCGCCAAGTCGCTTTGCTCCTCGCGATGATGAGGTTCAACTTCAGCCACGAGGGGAGAAGGGGTGGAAATATCGAGCAAGCTCGCTCCTGCGCAAGGTGCTGGCGGGCTTGCCTTGCGATGCCGCGCATTTTGCACGGGGCGTGCTGCTGACCTGGGCGAACTGGCTGGTGAAACTGGCGGCGCTGGCGTGGGTTCTGCGCCAGTTCGTTGCCATCGACTGGGTCGGGGCGGGCTTGGGAGTGTTGGGCGGGGAGGTGACGTCTGTCTTGCCTATCCATGCGCCGGGAGGTTTCGGCACCTACGAGGCGGGTATGCTCGGCGCGTTGCTGCCACAGGGGCTGCTTATGGAAGCGGCGACCGGGGCCGCCATCAGTACGCATCTCTTCCTGTTGGGCTCCAGCCTGCTTTTCGGCATTGCCGCCATGCTGATTCGGGGCAAATCGGCTACCATGCCCGCACCCGATAAGGACCGCTAAACACCATGACCGCCGTTGCCGATCACCGCCTTTCCCTTGTCATCCCGATGTATAACGAGCAGGACAATGTACTGCCCATGCTGGAGCGCGTGCACGAGGTGCTGGGTGACTACCCGATGCCCTGGGAGGTGCTGTTGGTCAACGATGGCAGTTCGGATGGCACTCTGGCGGCGATGCGTGAGGGGCAGGCGAAGTATGGCCAGCATGTGCGCGTGGTCGAGCTGCGACGCAATTTCGGTCAGACGGCGGCCATGCAGGCGGGCATCGATCTTGCGCGCGGCGACGTGATCGCCACCTTGGACGGCGATCTTCAGAACGATCCGGTCGATATCCCGCGCATGGTCAACCGTCTGCTGGATGAGGATCTGGACTTGGTGGCGGGCTGGCGAAAGAATCGCCAGGACGCGGTCATCATGCGCAAGATCCCCTCGCGCATCGCCAACAGGCTGATCCGCCGCATCACCCAGGTGCACCTGCATGATTATGGTTGCAGCCTGAAGGTGTTCCGCGCCGAGGTGGTCAAGAGTGTGCGCCTGTACGGTGAGATGCATCGCTTCATTCCGGCGTGGTTGGCGACCTACACCGCGCCGAATCGCATCGCCGAGGAGGTGGTGGCGCACCACCCGCGTACTCGCGGGGTGTCGAAGTACGGTATTTCGCGCACTTTCCGCGTCATCATCGATTTGCTGGTGGTCTATTTCTTCATGCGCTTTTCCGCGCGACCGGGCCATTTCTTCGGGATGGTCGGCCTGGGCCTTGGCAGCGCGGGCGGGGCGATCATGGCTTACATGGCGGTGCTCAAGCTGCTGGGCGAGGATATCGGCACCCGTCCGCTGTTCTTCACCGGCATCCTGCTGATCCTAGTCGGCGTGCAGATGCTTACGACTGGCGTGGTGGCGGAAATGCTGTCGCGTGTCTACTACGAGTCGCAGGAGCGCAAGAGCTACATTGTGCGCAACAAAGATGCGACGCTTGCCAATGAGTCCGAGGGTTGGCATGGATCAGACCAGACTGCCGCCTGAAACGTTACGCGCCTGGTGGGCGCTCGGACTGGTGCTGGCGGTGCTGTTGTGGGTGATGTGGAACCCCGGCACGAACATCAATGCCTTTTTCGCCATCAACGCCTGGGGCGCGGGTACGGAACGCTTCTGGGCCGGGATAACCCTTCTGGGTGATACGGCGGTCACGGCGGTGTTGTTGCTGCCCTTCGTGTGGCGTCATCCGAGGGTGGTGTGGACGGCGGTGCTGGCGGGCGTGGTCGCGACCATGCTGGTGCACGATCTCAAGCCCGCGTTGAGCGTGGTGCGCCCGGCAGGCGTTTACCCGGAGGGCGTTGTCCATGTCATCGGGCATGCGTTGCACAGCAACAGTTTTCCCTCCGGACATGCGGCCAGCTATTTCACCATCGCGGGCGCGCTGGCGCTGGCCTTGCGCCTGTCGCTTCCCGGGGTGCTGGCCGTGTTCGCGTTGGCGGCCTTCGGCGCGATCTCGCGTAGCGTGGTCGGGGCGCATTGGCCGCAGGACATCCTGGCCGGGGCGCTGATCGGTTGGCTGGCGGCAGGCATGGGCTGGCGACTGTCCCGCTGTTTTCCGGTCAATCGCCGTTGGGGGCAGCCGTTGCTGGCGCTCATTCTGGTCGGCGGGTTGGTCGCGCTGGTGAATTTCGACGGCGGCTACCCGGAGGGTCGTTGGGTGCTGATTCTCGTCGCCTTGTGGGCGGTTTTCGGATCGGCCTGGGCCATGCTGTCGGGGGGCTCGAAAAACCGCAACGAGCGGGTGTAGTGCAGGGACAAACGCTATCTGGAACAGCGTTGGGGCGCAAAGCGCCACCTCTTGGGCGCTGTACAAGGATGTACACCGTCACTTCGCAGTGAATCCCCGAGACATTTCGCGAGGGGTTGTCACGGCAATCCCCCCTGCGGGCCTGCGCCAGTTAGGCGTCCAGTAGGTTTTTCGAGGCGCCCTGTCGGCTTACCGCATGCGCACCAAGGCGTAGCCGCGCTCGTTCATCAGCACCTCATGCGCGGGCAGGCCCGCGAGTTTGCCCGCACGGGTGAAGACCAGGTCGCCCGGACGTGGCTCCCGCCTTTCCTGCACATGTCCGCTATGCACGCTGTAGCTTGGAGTGTTCACGCCCCACATCACATACGGGCCGGCCTGTTCGCGCGCGAGTTGGGCGGCATGAACGATGGGGCCTTGCTGGATGGCTCCAAGCGCGGGCAGCAGCCAGAGCGCGAGCACGAGGTTGCCCGCCGCTGCCAGACCAAACAGGGTGGCTGGAAGCGGCAAGCTGCGCGTGAACATCAGGGCGAGACTGGTGGCCGCGAGCAGGAAAAATATTTCGAAATGTCCGCCCGAAAACAGCTCTTGCGCGCCGCTTAGCAGGGTTCGGGCATCGCTGCCGCCGCGCGCGGTGATTTCCGGCAACAGGCATGGCAACACGGAGATTGATCCGAACAGCAGAAGCGGCGGCAGCAGGGCGAGGATGCGGGACTGAAGCAGGGGCAGGGCGAGCGTGGCCAGGATCAGCGCGGCGGTCATGCCGTAATTCAGGTAATGCGGTAATTTGGTGCCGGAGAACGAGAAAAACGCTAGCACGAATCCGAACCATATCCACAGGTAGAGCCCCAGGGAGGATTTCACCTGCCGCGGCAAGTCGCGCACTGCACGCAGCAGTGGCGTGGTGAAAGGCAGGGCGAGCAGGAGGGCAATGGGCAGGTAGTAGAGCAGGCTGCCTGCGTGGCCTTCCATCGGGCCTGAGAAGCGTTCGACGTTGTGGGTGCCGAAAAAGCCGTCGATGAAGGCCATGCCTTGGGCCTGGTATTGCAATACATACCAAGGCAGCGGAATGGCAATCAGCAGAATCAGTCCGAGCGGGTGGAAGGCGGCGCGCAACAGGGCGGGCAGTTCGCGCCGCATGGCGAAGAAAATCAGGCCGACCGCACCGGGCACCAATAGGGCGATGGGGCCTTTGGTCAGGAAGCCAAGGCCCATCGCCGCATGGGTCAGTAGAATCCAGCCCGTCTTGCGCTCAAGGTAATAGAGGTAAACGCCGAACATGGCGGCGACCAACCACAGGTTGAGCAAGGCATCGGCGGTGGCCGCGCGGGCGATGACCAGCACGCCAAGCGCGGAGGCGATCATCAATGCGGCGCGAAGACCGGTTTCACGGTCCCTGACCCGCGTGACGAAGGCGTAGACCAATAGCACCCAGCCGCTGGCAGCCAGCGCGGAGGGGAGGCGGAAGGCGAATGGCGTGGGGCCGAAAAGGCTCATGCTGGCGGCTTGCAGCCAGTGGATGAGCACGGGTTTGTCAAAACGTGGCACGCCGTTGACGAAGGGGGAGATGAAGTCTTCGCGCACGAACATTTCGCGCGTGGCCTCGCTGAATGCGCCCTCGTCAAGATCGAACAGCGGCGCGCCGCCCAAGTTGAGGAAAAAGCCTATCCCGACCGCGAGGACAAGCAGGCTGTAGTGGATGACGTGCGCAGGCATCAAGGGATAGCGTGTATCGGATTGAGTCGGGAAAGCACTGTAACAAGCTGGTTTGGGTTAGGCTATGCCGCTTTCAAATTCGCGAATTGCTCCGTGCGTGATCTGTCGCAACCGAAGTCTGTCCATATCTGGCTCGCCGTCCTCGTCGCCGGGCTGACCGCCTATCGCGCGGCCATTCTGGCGGGCTCCGATCTTGGATTGTATGTGGATGAGGCCTACTACTGGGGTTGGGCTCAACAGCTTGATTGGGGCTACTACTCCAAGCCGCCGATGATCGCCGCGCTGATCGCGATGACCACAGGGCTGTGCGGCGATGGCGTGTTCTGCGTCAAGCTCGGCGCGCTGCTGGTCTACCCGCTCACGACTCTACTGGTGTTTCGCTTGGGCCAGGCGCTATTCGACGCCCGCACTGGCCTGTGGGCCGCCGCGTTGTTCCTGTTGATGCCGGGGGTGGCGCTATCCAGTCTCATCATCTCTACCGATGTGCTGCTCTTGCTGTTCTGGACGCTGGGTCTGTGGGCCTTCGTTCGCGCGCTGGAGACAAACGCCTGGCGATACTGGCTGCTGGTCGGCACGGCGGGCGGACTGGGGTTGTTGAGCAAATACACCATGGTTCTGTTCGCTCTGTCCGTGCTGGTCGTTTTGTTGCTGGCGCCGGGCTGGCGGCGACAGCTCTTCAATCCACGTTTGTGGTGGGCGGCGCTTCTGGCGGTACTGATCTTCATGCCCAACTTGCTTTGGAATGCGGAGCACGGCTGGCCCACCCTGCGCCATACGGCGGAGATTTCCGACCTCGATCAGGCGCGCTTGCATTGGGGCGAACTGGGCGAATTCCTGGGCGGGCAATTCGCCGTGTTCGGCCCCTTGTCGTTGCTGCTGTGGGTTATGGCCTTGCGCGGTCAGCCTTCGTCGCCTCAAAAGACCCTGCTTCTTGTCTTCGCCCTGACCTTTCTTGCACTCATTTCCGCTCAGGCGCTGTTCGGCCGCGCGAACGCCAACTGGGCCGCGCCTGCCTACGTGGCCGCCAGTGTATTGCTCGCCCGTTGTGCGCAAACGCATGCGCGCTGGCTGGTGGCTGCCCTGGTCATCAATGGCGTGCTGATGGCGAGCGTCTATCACTATGACCAGGGGGCGCGCCTGTTAGGCATTGAGCTGACGGGCAAGAGCGACCCGTTCAAGCGGGTGCGAGGCTGGGATGTCCTGGGTCAGCAGTTCAGCGAGCGCCGGTTGCAGGCGCCGGGAGCAAGGTTGATGAGCGAGGACCGTGAGGTGCTGGCTCAACTGGCCTGGCGGCTGCGTTTGCCGAACGATGCCTTGCGAAGCTGGAATCCTTCGGGCTTGCTGCGCCATCAATACGACCTGCTCTATAGCCTGGGGGCGGGTGACCGGGGGTCGGATGTGCTGTTCGTGAGCCGACGCGGCGGATTTGATGAGATGGCGGGCCATTTCGACGAGGCGCGCAGGCTGGATCCGCTGGAGTATCCGGTTCATGCGGACTGGGTGCGTCATTACGAGGTCTATTGGCTGCGCGGTTACAAGGGATGAGGACGGGACCTCTGTATGCCTGGCTGGCGGTTGCGCTGTCCTCGGCCCTGCTCTTCAGTCTTTGGCCGGGCCTGGATCTTGCGGTCAGCAGCCTGGCCTATGAGCCGGGCGCGGGCTTTGTCGGCAACCGTCATGCGTGGGTGAGGTTGGTTTACGACTCGGCGCGCTGGCTGACCCTTGCCGCACTGTTGCTTGGCTTGATGTTGCTGGGCGGAAACTTTGTCGTGCGCTTGATCGAATCGCCGGGAGAGGATCGAGGCTCATCGGGTTCTGAGCCCGGAGGAGTGCGTCCAAGGATGGTCGGCATCTTCAGGCCTTGGCCTCGGCGGGGCGCGGGAGCCTACCTGTTGCTGAGTCTACTGCTTGGCCCCGGACTGATGGTGAACGAGGTGCTCAAGGAGCACTGGGGACGCGCTCGACCGCATCAGGTCAGCGAATTCGGCGGGCAGAGCGTGTTTACCCCCGCCCTGCGCCCGGCGGGAAATTGCGATACCAATTGCTCCTTCGTCAGCGGTCATTCGGCCATCGGTTTCTGGTGGCTGGCGCTGGGGCTGGTCTGGCCGACATGGCGTTGGCGGGCGATGGCATTGGGTCTGGTGCTCGGAGGCGCGTTGGGACTTGCCCGCATCATGCAGGGCGGGCATTTCGTCAGTGATGTTGTGTTCAGTTTCCTAGTCGTGTGGGGCATGGCGGAATTGCTGGCCTGGGTCTTCCGCCGTCAGGGCTGGTTGCCGCAGCGAGTGTAGAAGGATGCCGATAGGGAATGTCTTGCCTGTAGGCGGCTCGCCCCCGGACCTTTGGGTTGACGAGGGCATTGCGGCTTGGGGTTCCCTCCGGGCGGGGTGATCGCGGCGGGGCCCGCTCCTGCAAAGGGACGCGCTGATGGGGGCGCAGGAGGCGCGTCCCGGGCCGATGGATTGGCTGGGTTCGTCTGGCGGCGCTCAGTCTGGCTGGGCCGCCTTGTCCATCAACCAGGTCACCAGCAATGGCACCGGGCGACCGGTTGCGCCTTTCTTGTCGCCACTGTTCCAGGCCGTGCCGGCGATGTCCAGGTGTGCCCAGTGGTAGGCCTTGGTGAAGCGGGCGAGGAAGCTTGCCGCAGTGATTGCCCCGCCCTCGCGGCCACCGATGTTGGCCATGTCGGCAAAGTTTGATTTGAGCAGGTCCTGGTAGTCATCCCACAACGGCAGTTCCCAGGCGCGGTCGCCACTCCTCTCTCCTGCCTTGAGCAGGGATTGCACCAGCGGGCGGTGGTTGCCGAACAGGCCGGAGGGGAAGCGGGCGAGGGCGATCACGCAGGCGCCGGTGAGGGTGGCCATGTCGATCACGGCTTCCGGCTTGTAACGCTCGGCGTAGGTCAGCGCGTCGCACAGGATCAGGCGGCCTTCGGCGTCGGTGTTGAGCACTTCGATGGTCTGGCCGGACATGGAGGTGACGATATCGCCCGGTTTGAGCGCATTGCCCGCGGGCATGTTTTCGACGCTGGGGATCAGTCCGACCAGATTGACCGGCAGGTTCATTTCCGCGCAGGCGGCGAATACGCCGAGCACGGTGGCTGCGCCGCTCATGTCGTACTTCATCTCGTCCATTTTTTCGCCCGGCTTGAGAGAGATGCCGCCGGAATCGAAGGTGACACCCTTGCCGACCAGCACGATCGGCTTGCCGTCCTGCGGGCCCTGGCGGTATTCCAGCACGATGAAGCGCGGTGGCTGGGTGCTGCCCCTGGCGACGCCTAGCAGGGCGCCCATGCCGAGGTGTTCCATCGCGCTCTGGTCGAGGATTTCGGTATGCACGCTGGGGTAGAGCGAGGACAGGCGGCGGGCTTCGTCGGCCAGGTAGGCCGGGGTGCAGACGTTGCCCGGCATGTTGGCCAGGTCTTTGGTCAGGCGGATGCCGGAGGCGATGGACTCGGCCTGGCGCAGAGCTTCTTCCAGTTCGCGCATTTCCTTGCGTCCGGCGACGAAGTTCACCCGCTTGAGGGCGCGCTTGTTGTCCTTGTCACGCTTGAACTGGTCGAAGCGGTAACTGCGCTCGTCAATGGCGAATACCGCATGGCGCAGGGCCTCGTCGGCCTCCATGACGCGCGGGGCAGCTTCCAGCAGGCAGAAGGCGGCATCGCCCGCGCCACGTTCGCCCAGCGCGCCGACCGCTTCGGCATGTGCCTTTTTCCAGCCTTTCAGGTCAAGTTCGCGGGCCTGGCCGAGGCCAGTCAGCAGCACCCGCTCCGCGCTGATTCCTGTGAGGGCGGGCAACAGCAGGGTCTGGCCGCATTTTCCTTCGAGGTCGCCGCGCTTGAGGGCGGCGGAGATCTGTCCGCCGCAGGCATCGTCCACGGCTTGCGCGGAGGGCGTCAGCTTTCGCCCTTCATGGACGCCGACCACAAGGCAGGCGCTTTTGACAGTGCAGGCCGAACCACTCTTGATGCCGTAATCCACGTTGCGAATCCTCAGGGTGAAGGGTTGATGACAGCAGCCATCTTAGCAGGATGCGAGCATGACTCGTCGCTCTCGTCCGGCTCCCGTCCGGATTGAGCGCTGAGGGGGTTTCGGGTATCCTGCAATGCCTTCGGGGGCGCATCTTTCAGCGTCCAGCCACAAGCCTACGAAGGGGCCTCTGAAGGTTCATGACTCGATACATCTTTGTCACCGGTGGCGTGGTGTCCTCCCTCGGGAAAGGCATTGCGGCCGCATCTCTTGGTGCGCTTCTCGAAGCGCGCGGCCTCAGGGTCACTCTGCTCAAGCTGGATCCGTATATCAACGTTGATCCGGGCACCATGAGCCCCTTCCAGCATGGCGAGGTGTACGTCACCGACGACGGTGCGGAGACCGATCTGGACCTCGGTCACTACGAGCGCTTCGTGCGCACAACCGCCACTCGCAGCAACAGCTTCACCACGGGTCGCGTCTATGAAGAGGTGATTCGCAAGGAACGCCGCGGCGACTATCTGGGCGGCACCGTGCAGGTCATCCCGCATATCACCGATGAGATCAAGCGCCGTGTGCGCGAGGGCGGCGAAGGTTTTGACGTGGCCCTGGTCGAGATCGGCGGCACGGTGGGCGACATCGAATCCCTGCCGTTCCTGGAAGCGATCCGTCAGATGGGCGTGGAGCTGGGCCGCGAGCGCGCCCTGTTCATGCATCTGACCCTGGTGCCCTACATCAGCGCCGCAGGTGAGCTGAAGACCAAGCCGACCCAGCATTCGGTCAAGGAGCTGCGCTCCATCGGCATTCAGCCGGATATCCTTATCTGCCGCTCCGACCGCGAAGTGCCCGCCGACGAGCGCCGCAAGATCGCCCTGTTCACCAATGTCGAGCAGGACGCGGTTATCGGCGCGGTCGATTCCGACACCATTTACCGCATCCCGCGCCTGCTGCACGCCCAGGGGCTGGACGAGATCGTGGTACGCAAGATGCGCCTGGATGTGCCGCCCGCCGATCTGTCCGAGTGGGATCGTGTGGTCGAGGCGCAGACCAATCCGCATCGCGAGGTGCGCATCGCCATGGTCGGCAAGTACGTCGAGCTGGCGGATGCCTACAAGTCGCTCAACGAGGCGCTGATCCACGCGGGTATTCACAATCGCGCCAAGGTGCATATCCAGTACATCGATTCCGAGCGTCTTGAAACCGGCAATCTCGATCTGCTGGAAGGCATGGATGCGATCCTGGTGCCAGGCGGGTTCGGCGAGCGCGGGGTGGCGGGCAAGATTCGCGCGGTGCGTCATGCCCGCGAGAACCGGATTCCCTACCTTGGCATCTGCCTGGGCATGCAGGTGGCCGTGATTGAATACGCCCGGCATGTCGCGGGCCTGGAGGGCGCCTACAGCACCGAGTTTGATCGTGACGCCAAGCATCCGGTGATTGGCCTGATTACGGAATGGCGTACCGCCGAGGGTGCGGTCGAGCAGCGCGGTGAAGACTCAGACTTGGGCGGCACCATGCGCCTCGGTGCGCAGTTCTGTCGTCTGGAGGAGGGCACCCTGGCTCGCCGTGTCTATGGCAAGGAAGTCATCTCCGAGCGTCATCGTCATCGCTATGAGTTCAACGAGCACTACCGTGCCGCATTGGAGTCCGCCGGATTGACTTTCTCAGGCATGTCCGCCGACAACAGCCTGGTCGAGATGGTCGAGATCAAGGATCACCCCTGGTTCCTGGCCTGCCAGTTCCATCCGGAGTTCACCTCCACCCCGCGTGACGGTCACCCGCTGTTCACCGCCTTCGTTCAGGCGGCGATCAAGCACAAGGAGGCCCGCGCATGAAGTTGTGCGGGCACGACGTCGGCATCGGTCAGCCGCTGTTCCTGATCGCCGGTCCCTGCGTGATCGAGAGCGAGGGTCTCATCCTCGATACCGCCGTGACCCTCAAGGAAATGACCGCTCGCCTCGGCATCCCTTTCATCTTCAAGGCCTCGTTCGACAAGGCCAACCGCTCCTCCGCCGGGAGTTTTCGCGGTCCGGGGCTGGAAGAAGGGTTGCGCATACTGGAGAGGGTGAAGACCGAACTTGGCCTGCCGGTGCTGACCGACGTGCATGAGGACACTCCGCTCGACGAGGTGGCCGCCGTGGTCGATGTGATGCAGACCCCGGCCTTCCTCTGCCGCCAAACCAACTTCATTCAGAATGTCGCCCGCCAAGGCAGGCCGGTCAACATCAAGAAAGGCCAGTTCCTCGCTCCCTGGGACATGAAGAACGTGGTTGATAAGGCCCGTGCGACGGGCAATGAGCAGCTCATGGTCTGTGAGCGCGGCGTCTCTTTCGGCTACAACACCCTGGTGTCCGACATGCGCGGGCTCGCCATCATGCGCGAGACCGGCTGCCCGGTGGTCTATGACGCCACCCATTCGGTACAGCAGCCGGGCGGGCAGGGCGCGTCCAGCGGCGGTCAGCGCGAGTTCGTGCCGGTTCTGGCGCGGGCCGCCGTGGCGGCCGGGGTGGCGGGTCTGTTCATGGAAACCCACCCGGATCCGGCGAATGCCTTGAGCGATGGTCCCAATATGTGGCCGCTCGGCAAACTGGAGCCGTTGCTGACCACCCTGGCCGAACTCGACAGGCTGGTGAAATCCAGGCCTTTCGCTGAAGAGAGCCTTTGAATTTTTTGCCGCGGAGAGCGTCGAGGGTGCGGAAGAGACCGGCGTGTCACATGGCGCTGGTATACAGGCGCAAGGCCTCTCTCTGAGATCTCCGTGTTCTCTGTGGCTTGAATCTATTTCTACGTATCGAACCAAGGAGCGACTCATGTCCGCGATCAAGAGCATCCACGCCCGTGAAATCCTCGATTCCCGTGGCAACCCGACCGTTGAGGCCGAAGTCATCCTGACCTCCGGTGTCATGGGCGCCGCCGCCGTGCCGTCCGGCGCCTCCACCGGCGCGCGTGAGGCTCTGGAATTGCGCGATGGCGACAAGGGGCGTTACCTCGGCAAGGGCGTGAGCAAGGCTGTCGCCAACGTCAATGGTGTCATTGCCCAGGCGCTGCTTGGCAAGGACGTTCAGGATCAGGCCGCTATCGACCGCATCATGCTCGAACTGGATGGCACGCCGTTCAAGTCCAGCCTGGGCGCCAACGCCCTGCTGGCCGTTTCCCTGGCTTGCGCGCACGCCGCCGCCAACGAGAACGGCAAGCCGCTGTTCGAGCACCTGGGCGGCGATGGGGCCGTGACCCTGCCGGTGCCGATGATGAACATCATCAATGGCGGCGCGCATGCCGACAACAGCGTTGACATGCAGGAATTCATGATCATCCCGGCGGGCGCGCCGAGCTTTCGCGAGGCCCTGCGCTACGGCGCCGAGGTGTTCCATGCGCTGAAGAAGGTGCTGCACGACCGTGGCATGAACACTGCCGTGGGCGACGAGGGCGGATTCGCGCCGGACCTTTCTTCCAACGAGGAAGCGATCGAAGTCATTCTCGAAGCGATTTCCAAGGCGGGCTATATCGCCGGAAAGGATATCTACATCGGACTCGACGTAGCCTCTTCCGAGTTCTACAAGGACGGAAAGTACGTGCTGGAGAGCGAGGGCAAGACCTTTACCTCCGAGGAGTTTGCCGCCTTCCTGAAGAACTGGGTCGAGAAGTATCCGATTCTCTCCATCGAGGATGGCATGGCCGAGGATGACTGGGCGGGCTGGAAGCATCTGACCGAGGTGCTGGGCGGCCAGTGCCAGCTTGTCGGCGACGACCTGTTCGTCACCAATCCGGGTATCCTCAAGGAAGGCATCGAGAAGGGTATCGCCAATTCCATCCTCATCAAGGTTAACCAGATCGGCACCCTGAGCGAGACACTGGAGGCCATGCGCTTGGCCGCCGCCAACGGCTACACCAGCATCAGTTCGCACCGCTCTGGCGAGACTGAGGACACCACCATCGCCGATCTCGCGGTCGCCACCAATTGCGGCCAGATCAAGACCGGCTCCCTGTCTCGCTCTGATCGCATCGCCAAGTACAACCGCCTGTTGCGTATCGAAGAGCGCCTGGGCGCGCGTGCCGTGTATCCTGGTCTGGCGGCGTTCAACCCGAAGCGGGGCTGATCGCTCCTGACGTTCGCCGGATGGTCGCTTGATGCTGCGGTGGGTAGTTCCGCTGCTTGCCGCCCTGTTCGCCTTGCTTCAGTATCATCTGTGGCTGGGCGATGGCAGTTGGCCGCGCGCCGAGGCGGCGCGCGGCCAACTGGAGCATCAACTGGCGGAGAACGAAAAGCTGCGTCAGCGCAATGCGGCGCTCGAAGCCGAGGTCATCGACCTCAAGACCGGGCTTGACGCCATTGAGGAGCGCGCCCGTTCCGAACTGGGTCTGGTCAAGCAGGGCGAGACCTATTACCAGATCATCAATGAGCCATCCAAGCAGCCTTGAGGGCGCGTCCGCCCCTCGTTCATGGGTCATCATTCCGGCGGCCGGCATCGGTTCCAGGATGTCGGCCGATCGCCCCAAACAGTACCTTAAACTCGGATCGCGCACGGTGCTGGAGTGTGCACTGGCCTGCTTTGCCCACGATCATCGTTTCAGCGGTGTTGTGCTGGCGATCGCCATGGATGATCCGTGGTGGCCTTCGCTGGTTCTGGACGCTTCTGTTCCGGTGCATGTAGTGCCCGGCGGATCCGAACGCGCCGAGTCCGTGAGTCACGCGCTGGACCTTCTGGCGGCCTTGGGTGAGCCGGAAGATTGGGTGCTGGTGCACGATGCGGCTCGTCCGCTGCTGGCGAGCGAGGATCTGGACCGGCTGATCGCGGTGCTGGAGCATGACGAGGTCGGCGGGCTGTTGGCCGCGCCGGTGCGTGACACCATGAAGCGCGCCGACGCCGAGGGGTGTGTCGCGCGTACCGAGCCGCGCGAGGGCTTGTGGCACGCGCTGACGCCACAGATGTTCAGGCTCGGCATGTTGCGCGACAGCCTCCGGCGCGCCCGGGAGGCAGGCCTGGCGGTGACCGACGAGGCTTCCGCCATTGAATATGTCGGCTTGCGTCCAAAGTTGGTCGAGGGGCGGGCTGACAATATCAAGATCACACGTTCCGAAGACCTTGATCTTGCCGCTTTTCATATTGCCCGCAGGAAGGGGTATGAGGTCTGAGCCCGGGGTTGTCGGTTGCTTCGCGTTTTCTTCAGGCTTCCAGCGTTCCGGCCCAGTCCATCGCTTCGAGATAGGCCTGGCTAAAGCGGGTGGAGGCCCCGGGCGATGTGTCCAGCACGCCCCAATCGCCGAGTTCATAGGCCTGCATCATGCTCAGGAGCTGGCCCATGGGACCCTCGTGATCGAGCAGGGCAAGCTTGATGGAGGTATTGAGCGCAATGGTGTCGAGCAGTTCGACCATGGGCACGTCAAGCAGGGCGTCCAGGGTGGAGAACAGGCCGACGGTGAACATCTGCGCAGGGTCTTGGATGCCGAAATGGCGCGCCAGCGTTTCGCCCATGCGGGCGCGGATCAGGGCGATTTTCAGCAGTTCATTCGGCTTGTTCGCGTTCAGGCGTGACAGGAGAATGAGCGAGGCCCAGTTGCGTACCGTTTGCGTGCCGACCAGGGTCAGGGCTTCGCGCACACTGTCGATCTGGCGGCGCATGGCATAGCTGGCCGAGTTGATGTAACGCAGCAGTTTGTAGGTGAGCGTGGCGTCCTGCACGATCAGTCGTTCGAGCGTTTCGGTGGAGGCGTTTTCGTCTTGCAGGCGTTCGAGGATGCGCAGCAGGATGAGTTGGTTCGCTTGCACCGTGCGGTCGCGTATCAGGTTGGGGCGGCTGAAGAAGAAACCTTGGAAGAACTCAAAGCCTGCTTTGCGGGCCGCTTCGAATTGCTCGTGTGTTTCGATTTTGCTGGCGAAAAGCCTGAGTTGGTAAGGACTTAGCGCCTGCACAAGTTTATGGATTCCCTCTTCAGTCATGGTCCTGATGTCCAGGCGAACCATGTCCGCCAATTCCAGCATTGGCTTCAGTTCCGGGCGGTAGTCACGCAGATCGAAGGCGATGCTGTAGCCGCGCTCGCGCATGCGGCGCAGGGCGGCGAGGCGTTCGGGAACGGGGTCGAAATCGCCGGGCAGGTCGAGGACCAGTTGTTCTGGAGTCATCGGCAGCTCGTCGGCGTTCACGATGTAGTCGGGGGGCAGGTTGATGAAGGCGCGTCCGCTACCGACCAGTCGCTCCAGCCCGATATTGATGAAGGTGTTGATGATGACCTGGGACGAGGCCATATGCTCGTCCTTGATGCCCGCCGTTCCGGCGTGCGTGCCGCGGAACAGGAGTTCATAGCCGATCACCTGCATGTTGCGGTCGTAGACCGCCTGCCGGGCGATGTAGACGTCCTGCAAGGCATCATTGTTGCCGCGGATATCGTCGTGCATATCGGTCCTTGAGAGTCTGTATGCCGCATCGCGGCGTTGGGTAGAATGCGTCTAAGTATGGACGGGGCGCTGAAAAAGGTCTCGGGGCCCTGTTCGTGCAAGCCACGGGACGTGAGCCCTCGCGTTTGACGCGGCGCGGCCCCGGCAGCCGGGCTGGAAAACGAGGTAACAATTGTTTTCGGGCTTGCCGTTCAAATATAACGCGATGCGCGACGGATGGCTGGAAGAGTTTTCCAGCCGACCGTACTGTGAGGGGGGAGCCGTGAATATTCGAGTCGGACAAGGTGTGGATGTCCACGCCTTCATGGAGGGGGACCATGTGACCCTGGGCGGGGTGCGGATTGCGCACGATCAGGGCCTGAAGGCTCATTCCGATGGCGACGTGCTTATCCATGCACTGTGCGATGCCTTGCTTGGTGCGCTTGCCCTTGGCGACATTGGTCATCACTTCCCGGACACCGATCCTGCCTTCAAGGGAGTCGATAGTCGCATCCTGTTGCGCAGGGTGATGGATGAATTGCGCCTGCGAGGGTGGGGCGTGGTCAATGCCGACATGACCGTGTTGGCGGAGGCGCCGCGTCTGGCGCCGCATCTGGAGCGGATGCGCGCAAACCTGTCCGTCGACATGGGCGTGGATATCGGACAGGTCAACATCAAGGCGACCACGGCTGAAGGACTGGGCGCGGTGGGGCGGCGCGAGGGCATTGTGGCCCATGCCACGGTTTTGCTCACCCAGTCTGGTGCATGATGCCCGCATGCGCACCGGGCTGGTGCGGGCGTAGGGGGCATAGGATATGCGTCGTGAAGTGGATTTTATATAAGCTCATGAAATAAAAGAGTAATCGTCTTATGGCACACTCCATGCTGATGGTTTACATGCCAGCAACGCATGACTGCGTGGCATGGTGCCGTTGACTCCTCCTGTATTGGCGCACCAAATGGTGCGCCTTTTTTATTGGAAGCCTGAGATGAGGATCGTTCCATGGCCGAGATGAGTTATCTGGGGGTGATCGAGCGGTATCACGAATACCGCACGCCCATTCGTGAACTGCTTGGCTCCATTATTACCGGTGTGGCGGATGCCAACCTGATGTACGACCAGGAGGCCCAGCGCCGGACTTTGCTGTCGATCCGCGAACGTTATCCGTTCGTGCAGATTCTTTACGTGCTGGACGAAAAAGGCGTCCAGATCAGTGAGTTCGCGGTGCAGGAGAGCGGCGAGATCAATACTCGGCACGATGTGGGGCGAGGGCGTGACCGCCGTCATCGCACCTACTACCAGCAGGTGCACGCGACTCAGGGGATGGTCATCACCGAGCCTTATCTTTCCAGCGCCGACAGCAGTCTGTGCGTGTCCACCGCCATGCCGCTGGAGGCGCTGGATGGATCGCATGGTTATCTGGTCATCGACGTGAACCTGGAAGAGCTGATTGGCTTTCTGATGGGGGACACCCGCCGTCGTCGCTTTGAACCGGCTTTTCGCGCCATCTACGCGGTCATTGGCCTGAGCTTGCTGGGCGTGGTGGGGGTGTTGATGATCGATGCCTTGCGCGAACTGTTCAATGCCATCGTCCACCCGATCCAGACCGAGCATGACAAACTGAGGCCGTTCAGCATCATCATCGTCATCACCTTGGCGATGGCGATCTTCGATCTGGCCAAGACGACGCTGGAAGAGGAGGTCCTGATGCATAAGGACATCTTCCGCCACAGCGCCACGCGAAGAACCATCACCCGTTTCCTGGCGGCCATCATCATCGCCGTCTCCATCGAGGGCCTGTTGCTGATGTTCAAGGCTGCGATGGGGGTCGGGCAAGGCTTGTTCGAAGCTGCCTTCGTAATGCTTTCCGCCGCCATCCTGACGATCGGTCTTGGCTTGTACGTCTGGCTTGGCGCGCGTGCCGAGGCGCAGTTGCTGATGATTAACCGTACGCGGAGGCGTGAGCGCGAATGAGTGCAGCCATGCCGCTTGGGCCAGTGATGATCGATCTCGCCGGTTTGATGCCGACTCCAGAGGAGCTTCAGCGCTTACGCCACCCGCATGTCGGCGGGCTGATCCTGTTCGCGCGCAATTATGAGTCGCCGCGCCAGTTGCAGGCGCTGATTGGCGCGGTGCGCGCGGCGCGCGCGGACATTCTGATCGCGGTCGATCACGAAGGTGGGCGTGTTCAGCGTTTTCGGGACGGTTTCACTCGCATCCCCCCGGCCGCGCACTTGGGGGAAATGTTCGACGCCGACCCTGTTCGTGCCCTGGAAGTCGCTCGCGACTGGGCCTGGCTACTGGCCGCCGAGTTGCGCTGCTTCGACATCGATCTGAGTTTCGCGCCGGTGCTCGATCTGGGCGGGCCGCTTTCGCGCGTGATTGGAGACCGCGCCCTGCATTCGCAGCCGGAGGCCATCGCCGCGCTCGGTGAGGCCTGGATGATCGGCATGCGCGAGGCGGGTATGGCGGCGGTCGGTAAACATTACCCAGGGCATGGGTCGGTGGCGGAGGATTCGCATGTCGAGTTCCCGGTCGATCCGCGCCCGCTGGAGGCGATCGAGGCGCTGGATCTGATCCCCTTCCGTCACCTGGTTGGCGCGGGTCTGCCTGCGATGATGATGGCGCATGTCATCTACCCTGCGACAGACGCGCGCCCCGCTGGTTTCTCGCCCGTCTGGACACGCGACATCCTGCGTCGGCGGCACGGCTTCCAGGGCGTGATCTTCACGGACGATCTGAGCATGGCTGCCGCCGCCACCGTGGCCGACCCGGTCGAGCGCGCGCGTATGGCGCTGGAAGCAGGTTGTGACATGCTGCTGGTTTGCAACCGCCCGAGCGAGGCCGAGGTTGTTCTGGCCGGTCTCGGCGAGGCGAATGATGACACGCGCCCCGCGCGCCTCGCCGCTCTGCGCGCGGGAACGCCGCGCCAACTCGATGAGGTTCGTGCCAGCCCCCGTTTCCAACGGGTCGCGGCTACAATGGCGTCCTACACCTGAACGAGGAGCGTGGATGGACGCCGGAAAACTGAACGCTTTGCTGGACCGTGCCGAATGTCTGGTCGATGCCGGGACCATGCATGCCGTTTACGACCGTCTGGCTGACGAGATTCGCGCCGAACTGGCCGATGCGATGCCATTGGTGCTGGTCGTCATGACCGGAGGCTTGATCCCTGCGGGCAAGTTGCTCGCGCGGTTCGATTTCCCGCTGGAGATCGATTACCTGCATGTCACCCGCTATGGCGATGCCACTCGGGGCGGCGAGTTGCGCTGGCTGGCGCGTCCGCGCCTTTCCATGGCGCGGCGTCATGTGCTGGTCATCGATGATATTTTCGATGAGGGCATCACTCTCAAGGCCATTGTCGAGGCGTGTCATCTGGAAGGCGCCGCCAGCGTGCGCAGTGTGGCGCCGGTCAACAAATTGCACCCGCGCAAGGTCGAAGGCTTTCGTCCGGACTTCATCGGGCTGTCGGTCGAGGATCGCTTCCTGATCGGAGAAGGCATGGACTATCGCGGATATTTCCGCAACCTGAACGGCATTCATGCCCTGCCCGAGGAGGTATGAAAAGCGTACCGCTGGGTTTGGCGCTTGGATCCGGCGCTGCGCGAGGCTGGTCGCACATCGCCATCCTGCGCGAACTGGAGGTCATGCACCTGCGGCCCGCCATGGTGTCGGGCACCTCGATCGGCGCCCTGATCGGCGCAGCCTACTGTCTGGACAAGCTGGACGCGCTGGAGGCCTGGGTGCGCGGCATGCGCTGGCAGGATGTCGCGGGCTATCTGGATCTCAATCTTTCGGGGGGGCTGATTGCCGGGGAGAGGGTCATGGAGGCGCTCGCGGGGATGATCGGTGACGCGCGTTTCGAGGATTGCCGTATCCCCCTCGCGGTCGTGGCGACTGACCTTGAAACCGGCCAGGAACGCTGGCTGCGTGAGGGTCGGGTGCTCGATGCGGTACGTGCTTCCATCGCCTTGCCCATCCTGTTCAGTCCGATCAGGCATGAAGGCCGCTGGCTGGTTGATGGAGGCCTGGTCAATCCGGTGCCGGTTTCCTTGTGCCGCGCGATGGGCGCGCAGAGGGTGATCGCTGTTGATCTGACGACGGACGCGCTGGAGCGCCAGCACCTGGGCGGCGATGGCAAGGCTATGTTCGGTCCGTTGGATCGCGCGCGGCGTCTGGTGAAAGACTGGCTTGGTCGCGAATCCGCGGATGACACGCCCTCCATCCTTGATGTGATGGGGCGCAGCATCAACATCATGAGCCTGCGTATCTGCCGCGCGCGAATGGCGGGCGATCCTCCCGACGTGTTGTTGACGCCGCGTATGCCGCATATCGGTCTGATGGATTTTCATCAGGCCGAGAGTGCGATGGAGGCGGGGCTACAGGCCGTCCGCCAGGCTGACGTATCCTTGCAGGACTTGATAAGAACGATGCGCTGACGGAGAAGACATGAAATTACTGGCCATCATTGGCGGTACGGGGCTCGGTAGCCTGAAGAATCTTGAAATAACCCGCCATCAGGTCGTCAACACGCCCTATGGCGAACCCTCCGGACCGCTGACCTTCGGCACCCTGGGCGGTTGCGAAGTGGTGTTTTTTGCCCGCCATGGCTATGCACACCGCATTCCTCCGCATGAAATCAACTATCGCGCAAATTTGTGGGCGCTCAGGGAGGTCGGTGTCGGCGAGATCATCTCGGTCGCCGCCGTCGGTGGCATCACGCCGCGCATGGGGCCGGCGGTATTGTGCGTGCCGGATCAGATTGTCGATTACACCTACGGGCGCGGTCACACCTTCTTCGAAGGCGAGCTTGAAACCGTGACTCATGTTGATTTCACCCATCCTTACAGCGCCCAGGTGCGCAGGGAGCTGCTCGACAGCGCGCGTGAAGTCGGGGTGGAACTGGAGGATGGCGGCGTTTATGGGTGCACGCAGGGGCCGCGCCTTGAAACCATTGCCGAGATCCGTCGCCTGGAGCGGGATGGCTGCGATCTGGTTGGCATGACCGGCATGCCGGAGGCCGCGCTCGCGCGTGAATTGGGGCTGGAGTATGCTCACCTGGCCGTGGTCGCCAACTGGGCGGCGGGCAAAAATGGCGAAGAGGAAATCACCATGGATGAGATCAGTCTTACGCTCAAGGAAGGGATGCGCAAGGTTCGGACCATTCTTCAGCACCTGCTGGAGCATCGTACGGCTCAGGGCTGCACGGGCTGATTTCTCTGCTGCGCGAGGGTGAGCGCTGGCATCGTCACATCAGGCGTTTGCAGGCATTTGCCGCGCCTGAAGCTCGTGCAGGCCATCCATGGCTTGTCCTGCCCGGGTCGTGTTGGAAAGGCTTTTTCAACGCCCTGCTAGCGTCCGGAGCATACCGGACACGATGCGTCCCGTCGCAGCTTCATGACGCGGATGTCGAAAGACAGCGCGTCGAACAGCATCAGGCGACCGATCAGAGGCTCGCCGAGATCCAGCATGACCTTGATCGCCTCCAGCGCCTGCAAGGCGCCCATGCTGCCGACCACGGGCGCAAGAATGCCGTTGCGGGTACAGGTTTCCAGTTCCTCTCCATCCTCCTTGTAGAGGCAGTGATAGCAGGGGCTGTGCTCCTTGCGCGTATCGAACACCGAAAGCTGGCCCTCCATACGGATGGCGGCGGCGGAGACCAGCGGTTTGCCTTCCGCCACGCACGCGCGGTTGATGGCGTGGCGCGCGCCGAAATGGTCGGTGCAATCCAGAATGACGTCCGCGCGGCGAACCGCCTCGCGTAACGCGGTCTCCTCCAGCGGACCCGGAAGGGCCGAGATGCGCGTTTCCGGGTTGAGCGCGACGAGGTTGTCGCGTGCCGATTCGATCTTGGGACGCCCCACGTCCGCCGTGCGGTGCACGACCTGACGCTGGAGATTGGATAGTTCAACTGTGTCGAAATCGACCAGGGTAAGCTGTCCCACGCCCGCCGCAGCCAGATATATCGAGGCGGGCGAACCTAGACCGCCTAGTCCGATGATCAGTGCATGGCTGCCAAGCAGCCGTTGCTGCCCTTCGTAATCGATCATGGGCAACATGATCTGGCGGCTGTAGCGGAGAAGCTGTTCGTCGTTCATCGGTCGCTCAGAGGTATCGGTCCCAGTCGGAGCCGGTGGAGTGAAGTTCGCCCGGGTGATGGAGCCGGATGCGGCTGGCCAGCTCACGCATGGCTTCCGGCTGGCTGATAGGCAGATGCAGCGATTCGCGCTGGGCATCCTCAGAGTACAAGGCCAGCGCCTGCCGTAGCCTGGACCACAGGCTGGCATCCAGATGCAGTCCAAGTCTCGTCAGGATATGGAGAAGCCCGCGCAGGCAAATGACGCGCAGATCGTAGCTGATGCGCAGGGTGTATGGCGAGAGCATGCTCACACCCCGTATGCCGGGCAGTTCCGAGATCGTGCGCAACAACGCATCCGACGGACCGGGGTGCGGTCCGCGCAGGTGAATTTCGCGCTGCTTGATATAGTCTTCGCCGCTCATGATGCCAAGCTTAGCGATCCAGACCCGTGAAGTCTGGAAAATCCGCTTCCCGAACAAGCTCTTCGCTCAATGGGCCAGCAAGGGCCGCATAGTTCCCCATCCCCAATGGGAGAGGGCGTTGAGGATGGATAAGCCGTGCTTGAGTCTGGTGCAAGGTCTGGGGCCCTCTCCAACCTTGATCCCTCTTCTGGGCGCCTCGAAAAACCTACTGAACGCGTAGCCGGCGTTAGCCTGCGGACGGGGTGCGGCGTCGCGTCCTAACGCGAAGCTGGCGAAGCCCGCTCACCCCTCGCCTATCGACCTGATATGTCTCGGAGATTCGCTGCGGGACATCCGTGTCCAACCCTATCGAGCGCCCACAGGTATTAGCGCCCGAGGACGGGCAGGCGGCGCGTTCATACGCGGGCTTGATATGACATCAAATTATCACCAATAATTCATCCATTCATATGAAAAAACGGATACATTGCATCCATGGAACTTGAAAGCCATCTCTTCTTCCATGCCCTGAGCGACCTGACGCGACTGCGTTGTCTGGCGCTACTGCACGCTCGTGGGGAGTCCTGCGTCTGCGACCTGACCCGCGCCCTGGATCAGGCCCAGCCGAAGATCTCCCGTCACCTTGCCCTGCTGCGCGATATCGGCATCGTGCGGGCGCGCAGGGAAGGGGTGTGGATGCACTATCACCTGAACCCGGAACTTCCGGCTTGGGCGATGGGCGTGATGGAGTTGGCACTGCCTGCTTTCACTGCAACGCCGCAGGGGCAGGCCGATCAGGTTGCATTGGCGGGTACCCCGGCGAGTTGCTCGCCGGAATCGCAACGCAATGAGGTTGATGGAATGGACAAGGTTTATAACGTGCTTTTCCTTTGCACCGGCAACTCCGCGCGCAGCATCATGGCCGAAGCGCTGCTCGAACACTGGGGTCAGGGGCGCTTCAACGCTTACAGCGCAGGCAGTCATCCGCGAGGCGAGATTCATCCGATGACCCTGGAGTTGCTCCAGCGTCTCGATTTTCCCACCGAAAACCTGCGTAGCAAGTCCTGGGACGAGTTCGCCCAGCCCGGTGCGCCGAAGATGGATTTCGTCTTCACTGTCTGCGATCAGGCCCGCAACGAGACCTGCCCGGTCTGGCCCGGTCAGCCGATTCTGGCGCACTGGGGCGTGCCCGATCCGGTGGCTGCAGAGGGTGACGAGTTGACCCGCATGCAGGCCTTCCGCGAGGCTTTCCGCATCATGGAAAACCGCATCAAGTTGTTCGCCAGCCTGTCTCTTGGGCAGCTCGATCATCTGCGGCTTCAACATGAGGTTGATACGATCGGCATGGCAATGCCCGCGTCGGAATAAGTCGCCGTCATTTAAGGTTCATGAAACTGTAAGCCTCCGGAGGCATTCTCCGGGGGTTTTTTATTTTTGGAACACGTCACGAATGGACCGCTGCTACAACGTCCTCTTTCTCTGTAACGGCAACTCCGCGCGGAGCATCATGGCGGAAAGTCTGCTCAATCACTGGGGCAAGGACCGCTTCCAGGCCTACAGTGCTGGCAGCCAGCCAAAGGGCGAGGTTCATCCCTTGACTCTGGAGTTGCTTGGAGAGATGGATTTCCCGCTTGAAGGCCTGCGCAGCAAGTCGCTGGACGAGTTCACGCAGGCTGGTGCGCCGGAGATGGACTTCGTGTTCACCGTTTGCGATCAGGCGAGGGACGAGACCTGCGCGGTCTGGCCCGGTCATCCGCTGACTGCTCACTGGGATGTGCCCGACCCGCTTGCCGCTGGGAGCGAGGACGCCGTGCGCGCGGTTTACGATGAGGCCCTGCGTATTCTGGACAATCGAATCCGGCTTCTCGCCAGTCTGCCCATCGAGCAACTCGACCAGCTCAAGATCGAGCAGGAAATCGAGCGGATCGCCCAAGCCATGCCAGCCCCCATGCCTGCCTGAGCGCAGGGGCATTAGCGGATGGATGTCATAAGGCGGGGTCTTGCGTCCCGCCTTTTTCATACCAGCCGCGCGTGCGGTTGACGATAGCGACGACCGATAGCATCACCGGCACCTCCACCAGTACGCCCACCACGGTCGCAAGCGCCGCGCCGGATTGCAGGCCGAACAGGCTGATCGCGGCGGCCACCGCCAGTTCGAAGAAATTGCTCGCGCCGATCAGGGCGGCCGGTCCGGCCACGCAATGCGCCACGCCAAGGCGGCGGCTGAGCCAGTAGGCCAGCCCGGCATTGAAGTAAACCTGGAACAGGATGGGGACCGCCAGCAGGGCGATGATGAGCGGCTGCTTGATGATCGCATCGCCCTGGAAGCCGAACAGCAGCACCAGGGTAGCGAGCAGGGCGATCAGGGACAGCGGTTGCAGTATCTTGAGCGCGCCCTCCAGACCCGCCTCGCCGCCGCGGGCGAGCAGGGTCCGGCGCCAGAGCTGCGCCAGCGCCACCGGCACGACGATGTAGAGCACGACCGAAAGCAGCAGGGTGTCCCAGGGGACGACGATGGCGGCCATGCCAAGCAGCAGGCCGACGATGGGTGCGAATGCGAATACCATGATGACGTCGTTCAGCGCCACCTGGGTCAATGTGAAATTCGGCTCGCCCCCGGTCAGGCGGCTCCAGACGAACACCATCGCGGTGCAGGGCGCGGCGGCCAGTAGGATCAATCCGGCCACGTAGCTGTCGAGCTGGTCGGCGGGCAGCCAGGCCGAGAACAGTCCGTAAATGAAAATTGCACCGAAGGCGGCCATCGAAAACGGCTTCACGCCCCAGTTCACGAACAGGGTGACGCCGATTCCGCGCCAATGCTTGCCGACTTCATGCAGTGCGCCAAAGTCGATCTTCAGCAGCATGGGTACGATCATCAACCAGATCAGCAGAGCGACTGGCAGGTTGACGTGCGCCACCTCCATTTGGCCTATGCTTTCGAAAGCCCCCGGCAGCAGGTGTCCAAGGCCGATGCCCGTCACAATGCAAAGAGCCACCCACAGGCTGAGATAGCGCTCGAACAGGCTCATGGACTGGCCCGCGGCCTTGCGCGCGGTGACTTCGCATTGGACGGACATGGCTTATTGCCCTTCGAATTGCAGATAGGTGCGGCTCATGACGGTCTTGTGCCAGGTTTCATAGTGCTTGAGATGCTTGAATTCCGGGCGCTCGGCGTTGGCTTTGATGACCTCGTCCAGCGGGGCCATGTCCTGCGCGGCCTTGCCGATCACGTTGACCAGAAAGTCGTAGTAATCGCCGCTGTCGCGCTTGGCCTTGGCCATGTCGCACACCTGGCCGTGTCCAGGAATGACTTTGGCAGGATTGAGCTTGACCAGCTCCTGACAGGCCGCCCAGGCGCTCTTGACGCTGGATGTGTCATGCACGCCCAGCATGCGGTCCACGTAGACCAGGTCGCCGGTCACGGCAATCTTCCGCTTCGGTAGCCAGACCATCGAATCCGCCGGGAAATGGGCGTTGGTCAGGCGCAGCTCCAGCGTCTCGCCGCCCAGGGTGAGGGTGGTGGGCGAGTCCCTCAGCAGGCGGTTGGCATAGGCCGGTTCGGTGCCTTCGAAGCGGTCCCTGAGGGTCTTGCGCAGGGCATCCATCTGTCCGGCTGCGACTTTCTTCTGGGTAGTGACCGTGCCTTCGAAGGCAATCACTTCCGCGCCCTTGCCGACGAAGTAGCCGTTGCCCAGCCAGCGGTGGTCCTGGCTGCCGGTGTTGATGACCCACTTGACCGGGACTTTGCTGACGCCTGCGATGGCTTGTTCGATGCGTGTCGCGCCGAGCTTGCTCGCGCCGGAGTCGATCAATATCACGCCGTCCTTGGTGACGATGAAGGCCTGGTTGTTGTTCAGGCCGTCGTTCTCGTAAGTCCGGTCGTCGATGGGGCCGATGATGGCGTAGACGTTTTCGCTCACCTTGCTGACCTTGAGCGCCTCGTCAGCGTTGGCTGAGGCGATGGCGGGGACGATGGCTGCCAGACAGAGAGTGAGGATGGGCAGTAGGGAGATGCGCATGAGTCTGTCCTTAGCGTGATTGGGAAGAAGCTGTTGTCATGATATTCACAAAAACGTATATTGCAAGCTGTACATGTATTGGATCGGCGATTTTATCCTGCCGCCCCGCTCCGACCTGAGGACCCTCGCATGAGCATTCGCATCGCTATCAATGGCTTTGGCCGCATGGGCCGCCTCGGCTTCCGTGCCGCATGGGGCTATCACGACTATGAAATCGTGCACGTCAACGAAATCAGCGCCGACGCACCCTCATTGGCTCACCTGCTCAAATACGACTCCGTGCATGGCCGCTGGGATCATGATGTAAGCAGTGACAGCGAGGCGATCATCGTTGATGGCAAGCGCGTGGGTTACAGCATGGAGAAGGACCCGGCCAGAATCGACTGGGCGGGTTTGGGCGTGGACATCGTAGTGGAGGCGACCGGCAAGCTGCGCACGGTCGAACAGATCCAGCCGCATTTCGAACGCGGCGCGAAGAAAGTGGTGGTCGCGGCCCCGGTGAAGGGTGCTCTGAACATCGTCATGGGCGTGAACGATCACCTCTACGATGCGAGCGCGCATCACCTCGTCACCGCCGCCTCCTGCACCACCAACTGCCTCGCGCCGCTGGTCAAGGTGATGCACGAGAACATCGGCATCCTGCATGGCACCATGACCACCCTGCACGACCTGACCAATACCCAGACCCTGATCGACAAGGGCCACAAGGACCTGCGCCGCGCCCGCGCCAGCGCGCTGTCCCTGATTCCGACCACGACCGGCTCGGCCAAGGCCATCGGCGAGATCTTCCCGGAACTGAACGGCAAACTGAACGGCCATGCTGTGCGCGTGCCGCTGATGAATGCCTCGCTCACCGACTTCGTGTTCGAGGCCAAGCGCCCGACCACGGTGGAGGAAGTCAATGGTCTGTTCAAGGCTGCCGCGCAGGGCGGGC
>JBFLZK010000025.1:0-30754 GCA_040756355.1 Pseudomonadota bacterium
GTCGAGGCAGTCGAGGCAGTCGAGGCAGTCGAGGCAGTCGAGGCAGTCGAGGCAGTCGAGGCAGTCGAGGCAGTCGAGGCAGTCGAGGCAGTCGAGGCAGTCGAAGCAGTCGAAGCAGTCGAGGCAGTCGAGGCAGTCGAGGCAGTCGAAGCAGTCGAAGCAGTCGAAGCAGTCGAAGCAGTCGAAGCAGTCGAAGCGGTCAAGATCGTGCCTGAGCTGGTTGAGCAGGTGGATATTCCCGCCGATCAGGATCAGGTCTTGCTGGATATCTTCCGTGAAGAGGCGGAGGAAATCCTGGAGCAGTTGGACGATGTCCTTGCCGCCTGGCAGCAGGATCCCGCCGCCAAGAGTCACCAGCAGGCCCTTCAGCGCCATCTGCATACTTTCAAGGGCGGCGCCCGCATGGCCGGGATGCGCAATATGGGTGATCTTGCGCACTCCCTCGAGAACGTTTTCATGGACCTTGAGGCCAATCGCTATCCGGTAACGCCGGATGTGCTCGGCTTCATGCAGCGGGTCTTCGACTATCTGCATGGGATGGTGCAGTGCCTGCATGCCGGAACACCCATTGCTCCAGCGTCCCGTCTCGTCGAGATCCTGGAGGGTATGCGTGAGCATGCCGGGGTCTTGCCCTCGACAGCGGCTGTCACCCCCGTCGTGGAGACTGTCCCGGAGGTCGTCGAAGTGTCTGGCGAGGCCGGATCGAGGGCCGTCGAGCCCGTTCCGCAGCCTGCTGCCGCCGAGACGTCGTTTGCGCCCGAGGCGCCGCCCGAGATGGTCTCGGTGGCAAGCGGCGAGATGCTGCGAGTGCGCGCCGACACGCTGGACAAATTGGTCTCGTCAGCCGGTGAGTCGGCAATCCAGCACGCTCGTTTGTCCCAGATCTTCTCCGGGTTCGGTCGTCAGATGCGCGAGATGGAGCAGACCATTGAGCGTCTGCGCGAGCAGTTGCGCCGTGTCGAGATCGAGAATGAGGCGCAAATGCTGTGGCGTTTCCAGCAGGAAACCGGTCGTTCCGTGGATGAGTTCGATCCGCTCGAATTCGACCGATTCACCGTGCAGCAGGAGCTCAGTCGCGGTGTGATGGAAAGTATGAGCGATATCGAGAGCATTCAGGACTCGCTGGAGGACACCCTGCGGGATGCCGAGATGCTTCTCACCCAGCAGGGGCGTGTTGGCCGCGAGCTTCAGGATGGCTTGATGGGCGCTCGCCTGGTGCGCATGGGCGAGCAAGTCGTGCCGCGCCTCAAGCGACTTACGCGCCAGGTGGCGCGGGATATCGGCAAACAGGCCGAGCTTGAGGTCCGCGGCGCGGATGTCGAGCTTGATCGCGGCATGCTCAATACCTTGGTGCCGGCCTTCGAGCACATGCTGCGCAACTCCCTTGCGCATGGCATCGAAATGCCGGATGAACGCAGAGGGCGCGGAAAACCCGTGCAGGGTCGCATCGTCCTCAGCTTGAGCAGTCAGGGCGGTCACGTGCAGATGACGCTGTCGGATGACGGCGGTGGGATCAACGTCGAGGCAGTGCTTCGCAAGGCGCGCGAGCAGGGTTTGATCGATGAGTCCGCTGCCGTGGATGAGCAGTCGGTCCTGCAACTCATCTTCCGCTCCGGCTTCAGTACGGCGGGCTCAGTTTCCATGCTGGCGGGTCGTGGCGTGGGCATGGATGTCGTGGCCGAGGCGCTGCGCCAGGTGGGCGGTGATATTCAGGTCGAGAGCCGTTCCGGTCAGGGAGCGACCTTCAAGATGCACGTTCCGCTGACCCAGGCGATCAGCCAGGGGATCGCGGTGATGGCGGGAGACCAGTCCTTCGCTCTGGCTTACAGCGGTGTGGAAGCGATCCTGCGCGCCCCGCGTGGCGAACTGGCCCGGCGCCTACAGGCGGACGAGCCAGTGTTCGAGTACGGTGGGGAAACCTTGCCGCTGGTTGATCTTGCCACGCTGCTTGGCATGCCGAGCCGTCTTGGCAGTGGCTCCACGGGCATGGCGCCCATGTTGCTCCTGCATCTTGGTGAACGCCGAGTCGTATTGCACATTGATGCCTTGCAGGGCAGTCAGCAGTTGTTCATCAAGTCGCTTGGTCCATTCGTGTCGCGCATACCGGCCATTTCGGGCGCAAGCTTGATGGGCGATGGTCGCGTCGTGCTGGTGCTTGATGTCGCCGAGCTGTTCCGCTTGACCGCTCAGCGCAAGGGCGTCATGGCCGCCGAGCGTCAGGTAGAGGTGGTTCCCGAGCCGAAGCTTGCGCGTCCGCTGGTGCTGGTGGTGGACGACTCGATTACCATCCGCAAGGTTACGGCGCGAATCCTGGAGCGTTACGGTCTGGAGGTCGCGACGGCCAAGGACGGGGTCGATGCCTTGACCTGGCTGCACGACCATCAGCCGTCCGTGGTGCTAAGCGACATCGAAATGCCGCGCATGGATGGTTTCGAATTGCTCAGCGCCATTCGCAACGAGGCTCGTCTGCGCGAGGTGCCGGTGGTCATGATTACCTCCCGCACCGGCCAGAAACACCGCGAGAAGGCGGCTGCGATGGGCGTCAACGGTTATCTTGGAAAACCCTATACGGAGGCCGATCTGATGCGCACTCTGGCGGAGTGGGTGGCTGTCGGTGGCGAGGATGATGGCGAGGCTCAGGCCGTGGCCGGAGGCATGGCATGAGTCAGGCGCGCGTCCTCTGCGTTCGATTGCCCCTCGATGGTATGAGCCTCCTGTTGCCTTATGCCTGCGTGGCTGAAATTGTGAGCTTGTCTTTGCGAGCGGAAGATAGCGCCCTTCTTTGCGAGGTCGATTGGCGCGGCATTCGCGTGCCGGTTGTCAGCCTGGAACGCGCCTGTGGAGAACCGATCGATGTGCCGCGCGGGCGTGCGCGTCTGGCGGTGCTTTATGGCTTGCACGATCGTGAGCGGACGCCCTATTACGCATTGCTGCTCAATGGCGTGCCCCGCACGGACAGCCTTGCGGCGGAGGATATTGTCGA
Organism: Pseudomonadota bacterium; assembly: GCA_040756355.1. Lineage (GTDB taxonomy): Bacteria > Pseudomonadota > Gammaproteobacteria > Halothiobacillales > Halothiobacillaceae > Thiofaba. Next base: position 2,984 of record JBFLZK010000025.1, read on the forward strand.
GCGTGCCGACGGGCACGGCTGTGATTTGCTCGGCATGAGCGTCGAAGTCGAGGGGCAGTCACTTTTTCTGCCCGACTTGCAGGCGCTCGAAGCATGGCTTGGACAGGTCCGCGTCGCGGCCTGACTCTTCTTCAGAAATCGCCCCAAAGCGTTTGAACGGTGGCCAGAAGGGCCAGACCGGCGGTTTCCGTGCGCAGAATGCGCGGCCCAAGGCGGATGGCGGTGAAGCCGCGCTGGCGTGCGGTTTCAACTTCCTCGTCCGTCAGTCCGCCTTCCGGGCCGATCAGAACGCTGAGACTGGCGGGGCGTTCAAGCTCCGCCAGTCTGACGCTTCCCTCTGGGGCGAGTACGATGCGAGTTTCGCCGCCTGGCGCTTCAGCGAGCACGCTGTCCAGCTTTTTGAGTTCGTCCAGCAACGGAGGCGTGTTGCGCCCGCATTGCTCGCAGGCGGATTGCAGAATGCCGTTCCAGCGCGCCATCCGGCGGTCGGCGCGCTCTTCATCCAGTTTGACCACGCTGCGGGTGGCTGCGACCGGGCTGATGCGGTGCGCGCCGAGTTCAACGGCCTTTTGCAGAGTGATCTCCATGCGCTCGCCCTTGCTCAGACCCTGGATGAGGCGGACGGGCAGCGGCGACTCAATGTCCACGGCGCTGAAGGCCAGCACATGGACACGCCCTTCGGTCAACAATTCCGCCCGGTACTGACCGCCGTTGCCATCAAACAGGACCAGGGTCGCGCCGGGTTTGAGACGCAGCACGCGCTCGACATGCTGGCGAGCTTCTTTCGGCAGGGACAGCTCCATGCCTTCCCGTAGGAGCGTGGGCGAGAAAATACGCGGAATACGCATTAGCGGACGGCCTCCCGGATAGCCGCGCGGGTCACGTCGGCGAGCATAGCGATATGGTCTTCGTCGATGACATAGGGTGGAAGCCAGTAGATGACATCGCCCAGAGGGCGCAGCAGGGCTTCGTGTGCAAGGCCGTATTCGAACACGCGCCGCCCGCGGCGCTCCTGCCATGGGAAGGGGGTGCGCGAGGCCTTGTCCCCGACCATTTCGATGGCGAGAATCATGCCGGTCTGGCGAACTTCAGCGACATGAGGGTGATTGGCCAGGTCCGCCATCGCCTCGCCCATGGTTCGGGCGAGCCTGCGGTTGGCGCCGATGACGTCCGACTGCTCGAACAGATCCAGGGTGGCGAGCGCTGCGGCGCAGGCCAGCGGGTTGCCGGTGTAGCTGTGGGAGTGCAGGAAGGCGGAGAGCTTGTCGTAGTCGTCGTAGAACACGCGGTAGATGGCGTCCGTGGTGAGCACGGCGGCGAGCGGCAGGAAGCCGCCGGTCAGGCCCTTGGAGAGGATCATGAAATCAGGGGTGATGTCGGCTTGTTCACAGGCGAACATGGCGCCGGTGCGGCCGAATCCCACCGCGATCTCGTCGGCGATCAGGTGCACCCGGTAACGGTCGCACAGTTCGCGTAACAGAGTGAGATAGAGCGGGTCATGCATGCGCATGCCGCTTGCGCACTGCACCAGCGGCTCGATGATGACCGCGCTGATCTGCTCGTGATGTTGCGTCAGCAGTGCCTCCATTCCAGCCGCCGCGCGCCGGGCGACGTCCGCGCAGGTTTCGCCCGGCAGGCGTGCGGAGCAATCGGGCGACGGGGCCTTGAGCACCTCCATCAACAGGGGTTGGTAGGTGGCCTTGAACAGGCTGACATCACCGACCGACAGTGCGCCCAGGGTTTCTCCGTGGTAGCTGTGCTCCAGCGCGACGAATTTGGTCTTGCGCTCCGCGCCCTGGTTGCGCCATGCGTGGTAGCTCATTTTCAACGCGACCTCGATGCCCGAGGAGCCGTTGTCGGCGTAGAACACGCGCGAGAGGCCGGGCGGGGTCATCTTTACCAGCCGTTCGGACAGTTCGATCACGGGGGCATGGGTGAATCCGGCCAGCAGTACATGCTCCAGCGTATCGAGCTGCTGCTTGATGCGCGCACCGATGAACGGGTTGGCGTGGCCGAACAGATTGACCCACCAGGAACTGACGGCGTCCAGGTAGCGGCGTCCGTCGAAATCGTACAGCCACGCACCCTCGCCGCGCGCGATGGGAATCACGGGCAGGCGCTCGTGATCCTTCATCTGGGTGCAGGGGTGCCAGAGGACGTCGAGGTCGCGCCGGTTCCAGTCCGCGTTACGCGAGTGATCAGTCACTGTCGGTCGCGCCTCTGCTGTCGCTCTGTGGCTCGGCAAGGCTCGTTCCGCCTGCGGTTTGAACCGTATCACCGGGGGTGGCGAGCGGTCTGATTCGCAGCGACGTGCCCTCCACGCCAATGACTTCGACCTGGGAGCCTGCCGGTAAGTCCGGGCCGACCACTTTCCACAGGGTGTCGTCCAGTCGCGTCCGCCCGACGCCGTTGACGATGGGCGTTTCCAAGGTGAGTATGCGGCCAAGATTCTGTGCGCCGCGCACATTGAGGGTCGGGCGGTCGGTTTCGATGGGGTGGCGCTTTACATAGCGGCGCCCCAGCCCGATGGCGACGATGGAAAAAACGGCGAACAGGATGATTTGAAGTTCCCATCCGATGCCCGGGGCCAGCAGCATCACCAGCCCGACCGTCACACCGGCGAGGCCCATCCACAGAAAATAGGTGGATGGCGCCAGCATCTCCAGCACCATCAGGGCCACGCCAAAGGCGAGCCAGTGCCAGTAGTCGAAGCCGCCATCCATCAGGGCTTGTCCTTCACGAAGGCTTCCTTGGCAAGTTCGCCGATGCCCTCCAGCGAGCCAAGTATGCCGGAGGCCTCGACCGGCAGCATGATGACCTTCTGATTCGGCGCTGTGGCGACAGCCTGAAACGCCTCGATGTACTTGGTGGCGACGAAATAGTTGATGGCCTGCACATTGCCTCCGGCGATGGCGGTGCTGACCATGCGGGTGGCCTCGGCTTCCGCCTGAGCCAGACGCTCACGCGCCTCAGCTTCCCGGAAGGCGGCTTCCTTTTCGCCCTCGGCCTTGAGGATCTGGGCCTGTTTGTCGCCGTCCGCCTTCAGGATGGCGGCTTGGCGGAAACCTTCCGCATCCAGGATGTTGGCGCGCTTTTCGCGTTCGGCCTTCATCTGGCGGGCCATGGCGTCAACCAGATCCTTGGGCGGGGTGATGTCCTTGATCTCGATGCGGGTGATTTTCGTGCCCCAGGGCGAAGTCGCCTCATCCACCACGGTCAGCAGGCGGGCGTTGATCTCGTCGCGCTTGGAGAGCAGTTCGTCCAGTGACATGGAACCCATCACTGTGCGGATATTGGTCATGGTCAGGTTGAGGATGGCGTATTCGAGGTTGTGTACCTCGTAGGCGGCTTTGGCCGCGTCCAGAACCTGGAAGTAGACCACGCCGTCGGCACGGACCATGGCATTGTCCTGGGTGATGACTTCCTGCGAGGGAACGTCCATCACCTGTTCCATCATGTTGATCTTGCGGCCGATGCGGTCAATGAACGGGATGATAAGGTTGAGGCCGGGGGCGAGGGTGCGCATGTAGCGACCGAAGCGCTCGACCGTCCATTCACTGCCTTGTGGCACGGTCTTGACTCCGGCGAGGATGAAAATGACCGCCAGGGCCAGAAACACAAGTGCAAAACCGGACATGACAGAACTCCTGGGTGATGGCTTTCCGAGACAGGGGAAACGACTCCGTCAGTGTAGCCTCGGGCTTCTTACAGCTCCATGTCGTAACGCGGGGTCAGGCTTTTCCACAGGGTAAGGGTCGGCTCGATCTGGTTCATGGTGTAGAAATGCAGGCCGGGCGCGCCGCCATCGAGCAATTGCTCGCACAACTCACTCACGACTTCCAGGCCCAGCGCGCGAATGCTTTCCATGTCGTCGCCGAAGGCTTCAAGCCGCTTGCGCAGCCAGCGCGGGATCTCCGCGCCGCTGGCGTCCGAGAACCGGGCGAGCTGGGCATAGTTGGTGATCGGCATGATGCCGGGCACGATAGGGATGTGGATGCCTCGGTCCAGACAGTCATCGGCGAAGCGGAAGTAGCTGTCCACGTTGTAGAAATACTGTGTGATCGCGGCATCGGCGCCGGCCTCGACCTTGCGCTGGAAGGCGTCCATGTCGGCGGCGGCGGAAGGCGCCTGCGGGTGGAATTCCGGGTAGGCGGCCACCTCAATGTGGAACCAGTCTCCTGTTTCGGCGCGTATGAATTCCACCAGTTCGTTGGCGTAACGCAATTCGCCCGGGTCGCGCATGCCGGAGGGCAGGTCGCCGCGCAACGCCACGATGCGGCGGATGCCTTGGGCCTTGTAGTTGCCGAGAATGTCGCGGATCTGGGCGCGGGTGGAGCCGATGCAGGAAAGGTGTGGAGCGGCCTCGATACCCGAGTCGGCCTGGATTTCGCGCACCGTGTCGAAGCTGCGCTCCTGGGTGGAGCCGCCGGCGCCGTAAGTAACGGAGAAATAGGCCGGATCGATGGCCTTCAAAGCTTGCCAGGTTGCGCGCAGTTTGGCCGCGCCCTCGTCGGTCTTGGGCGGGAAGAATTCGCAGGACATCTGGATCATGATGGCGTACCTCCGCGTGGACGCAGGCTGCGGGCGAGGAGGCCAATGCCTCCGGCCAGCAGGAAGAGCATGAGCAGGGTATCGAACAGGCTGGTGCTCTGGAAATAGATGCGCAGGTTCATGATGATGCCCGCGAAGATGATGACCAGTCCGCCGAACATCAGCAGCCAGCCGATCTTCGAGCGTCCGTTGAAGAACAGCATGCCCGCGCCGAACAGGAATGGCACAAGGGACAGTCCGAAGGCGTTGAGGCCGTAGAAATACCATGCGCCGTGGGTGACCACGACCTTTTGCATCAACATGTAGCCGCCGCCGACGGCCATGCCAAGACCAAGAAGAAACTCGCCCACGCCGCCGGGCGTGCCGCCTGCTCCACGCATAACGAAATCCTCAGTAACGGTAACTGTCGGTCTTGTACGGGCCATCGAGCGGCACGCCAAGATAGTCGGCCTGGTTCGGAGTCATGCGGGTGATGACACCGCCAAAACCTTCGACCATGTAACGAGCGACTTCTTCGTCCAGCGCCTTGGGCAGTACATCCACACGAATGCGGTCGGTGCGCTCGCTGGCGGGCAGGTCGGCGAAGCGTTCGGCGTAGAGGTGGATCTGGGCCAGCACCTGGTTGGCAAAGGAGCCATCCATGATCCGGCTGGGGTGTCCGGTGGCGTTGCCCAGGTTCACCAGGCGGCCTTCGGAGAGCAGGATAAGGTAGTCATCGCTGGCAAGGTCTGGGGCCTGTCCCGCCGGTGTGTCGCGGTAAACCTTGTGCACCTGCGGCTTGACCTCTTCCCAGGCCCAGCTCTTGCGCATGAAGGCGGTGTCGATCTCGTTGTCGAAGTGGCCGATGTTGCTGACCACGGCGCCCTTTTTGAGCGCCTTGAGCATCGGCGCGTCGCAGACATTGACGTTGCCGGTGGTGGTGACGATCAGGTCGATCTTGCCGAGCAGGGCGCGGTCCACGCAGGCGTCGCTGCCGTCGTTGATGCCGTTGAGGTAGGGCGAGACCAGCTCGAAGCCATCCATGCAGGCCTGCATGGCGCAGATCGGGTCGATCTCGCTGATCTTGACGATCATGCCTTCCTGACGCAGCGAAGCGGCAGAGCCCTTGCCCACGTCGCCGTAGCCGATGACCAGAGCCTGCTTGCCGGACAGCAGATGGTCGGTCGCGCGCTTGATCGCATCGTTGAGCGAGTGGCGGCAGCCGTACTTGTTGTCGTTCTTGCTCTTGGTGACCGAGTCGTTGACGTTGACCGCCGGGATCTTCAGCTCGCCCTTGGCCAGCATCTCCCACAGGCGATGGACGCCGGTGGTGGTTTCTTCCGAAACGCCGTGGATGCCTGCGAGCAATTCCGGATGCTTCTGGTGGATCAGGCCGGTCAGGTCGCCGCCGTCATCGAGAATCAGGTTGGGGACCCAGCCATCCGGGCCGGTGATGGTCCGCTCGATGCACCACCAGTACTCCTCCTCGGTCTCTCCTTTCCATGCGAACACCGGAATGCCCGTGGCGGCGATCGCGGCGGCGGCATGATCCTGGGTGGAGAAGATGTTGCAGGACGACCAGCGCACGCTGGCGCCAAGATCCACCAGGGTCTCGATCAGAACAGCAGTCTGGATGGTCATGTGCAGGGAACCGACGATACGCGCGCCCGCAAGCGGCTGCTCTGCCTTGTACTTGCGGCGGATAGCCATCAGCGCGGGCATCTCGGTTTCCGCGATGCGGATTTCGCGACGACCATAGTCGGCAAGGGACAGGTCGGCGACTTTGTGGTCTGTGAAGTTCATGCAACGTTCTCCTAGGACAGTGAGTCAGGGGATGGGCGCCGTTGCATGGGTTGTGCCGCGTCCGCCGAGCCTGACAGGTTCAAGACCTGCTGCAGCGCCCCTCGACGGATGGGGTTGTTTGGCGCCCGGGTACAGCCTGTAGCCCGGATGGAGGCCTGAGGCCGCAATCCAGCGATTCTGCGTTCCCGGATTCCGCGTTGCTTTATCCGGGGTACTCCATGTGGGCGGGGGTTCTTACAGTCCCGCGGCCGCGCGCAGCACCTCGGCCTTGTCGGTCTTCTCCCAGGTGAATTCCGGCTCCTCGCGGCCAAAGTGGCCGTAGGCGGCGGTCTTCTGGTAGATCGGCTGGATCAGGTCGAGCATCTTGACGATGCCATACGGACGCAGGTCGAAGGTGTCGGCCACGATCCGGGCGATATGGTCGTCATCGATCTTGCCGGTGCCGAAGGTGTCCACGGTGATCGAGGTCGGCTCGGCCACGCCGATGGCGTAGGAAACCTGGATTTCACAACGGTCGGCAAGACCGGCGGCTACGATGTTCTTGGCGACGTAGCGCCCGGCATAGGCGGCGGAACGATCCACCTTGGACGGGTCTTTGCCCGAGAATGCGCCGCCGCCGTGGCGGCCCATGCCGCCGTAGGTATCCACGATGATCTTGCGACCGGTCAGGCCGCAGTCGCCGACCGGGCCGCCGATGATGAACTGGCCGGTCGGGTTGATGTGGTACTTGGTGCCCTTGTGCAGCCACTCGGTCGGCAGGACGGGTTTGATGATGGTTTCCATCACGGCCTCCTGCAAATCCTTGTAGGCGATGCCGGGATTGTGCTGGGTGGAAAGCACGACCGCATCGATGGCGACCGGCTTGCCATCCTGGTAGCGGAAGCTGACCTGGCTCTTGGCGTCCGGTCGCAGCCAGGGCAATACGCCATTCTTGCGCACCTCGGCCTGCCGCTTGACCAGACGGTGGGCGTAAGTCAGCGGTGCGGGCATCAGCACGTCGGTTTCGTTGCAGGCGAAACCGAACATCAGGCCTTGGTCGCCTGCGCCCTGATTCTCATCCACCTCGCGGTCCACGCCCTGGGCGATGTCGGAAGACTGTTTGCCGATGGCGGACAGCACGCCGCAGGTGTTTCCATCGAAACCGATATCGGAGCTGTCGTATCCGATGTCGACGATGACTTTGCGCACGAGCTCGTCCAGATCCACCCAGGCGGATGTGGTCACTTCGCCCGCCAGCATCACGAAACCCGTCTTGACCAGGGTTTCGCAGGCCACTCGGGCATATTTGTCCTGCTCCAGGATGGCATCAAGGACGGCGTCGGAGATCTGGTCGGCGATCTTGTCCGGATGACCTTCGGAGACGGATTCCGAGGTGAACACATAATCACGTTTCATGCGGGCGGCTCCTGGATGCGCGAGCTTCTTGGTCACTGAGGCCCGCGATCATACCTCAAGCCGGGCAGGCGGCTGAAATGCCCGTCGCGGACGCCTGCCCAGGCTCGCGCTGGCCCCAGCGCCCGTCGGGGTCAATAGCCGTAGCTGCCTTTCAGAAGGTCGGCATAGCCTTTGTAATTCTCGTTGCCGGTCGGTTCGAACGCGCTGGTGCGCAGGGTGTCCAGCATCAGGCGTCCTTTGGGGCTGCTGCTGGCGCCCAGTACCGCATTGCGGAGCCGCTCGCGCAGTGCGGGCGGTACTCCTGGCCCGGCGGATAGCGCCAGGTGAGGGACTTGCGGAGTCGTGGTGACGACGTTCAGGTCTGGATAGCCGATGGCGATGGGTGTCGGGATCAGCGCAGCCTCGACCTTGCCCTGGATCAGCATCTCCACCGCATCGCGCGCGTTGTCCGCATACTTGAAGCTTGGCTGGCGCATGGGGTTCGGGAAAAGCTGGAACAGCGTCAGGCCCGACAGGTTGGGCGCTGGCAAGGTTGCGACCGGGCGCCCCACCAGGTCCTGCGGGTCCAGCAATGTACTGTCGCCGCGCGTCACCAGTGACTGGCTGATCACCCCCTGGACTTTGGCCAGGATGGTGAAGCCTTGTCGTTGCACCAGGTAATCGATGATCGGCGCGCTGTCGAACACAAGATCGAATGCCCCGCCTCGCCGGGCGTCGGCTGAATAGGCCAGATAGTTGCGATAAGTGACGAGGTCGACAGGCTGCCCGATGCTTTCGGAGAGGTAGTCGGCCATGCGTGCGTACTGGGTTTTCATCTCGTCCTGCGGCAGGAAGGGTGGAACTGCGAGGCGAAAACCGGCGGCCTGGGCGGTGGTCGTAAGTGCCGCAAGAAGGATGGCGGCGGCGCGAATCGCGGTCGAAAGACGCATGGTCGTAAGTCCTGAGCGTTGGAGGCGGACACGCCTGTAATGTCGGTATTTTTGATTGTGACGTCCATGTGAATTCGCTGATGCATGGATCAATCGGGTGCATTGCCGTGCACCGGGCCCGGGAGGCGTGGCCGGTTGCCCGAATGTTCGAACTGATTCACAATGCCGCGAACTTCGTCCCGCGAGCGACGCGTCCCCGCGCGCCTTCTAGGGGCCCTCCCATGGAGCACGATTTCCTTTTCTCAACTTTTGTTTAGGAGACCTCGCATGCCGACTCGTCGTGAGCTCGCGAATGCCATCCGCGCCCTGAGTATGGACGCGGTGCAGAAGGCCAAGTCCGGTCATCCCGGCGCCCCGATGGGTATGGCCGACATCGCCGAAGTGCTGTGGAACGGTCACATGAAGTACAACCCGCGCAACGCCAAGTGGGTTGACCGTGATCGCTTCGTGCTGTCCAACGGCCACGGCTCCATGCTGATCTATTCCCTGCTGCACCTGACAGGTTTCGATCTCGGCATGGACGATCTCAAGAACTTCCGCCAGTTGCATTCCAAGACCGCAGGTCACCCCGAGTACGGTTACGCCGACGGCATCGAGACCACCACCGGTCCGCTTGGTCAGGGCATCACCAACGCCGTGGGCATGGCCATCGCTGAGCGCACCCTGGCCGCGCACTTCAATCGTCCGGGCCACGACATCGTCGATCACCACACCTATGTCTTCATGGGCGACGGCTGCCTGATGGAAGGTCTGTCCCACGAAGCCGCCGCCATGGCCGGCACCCTGGGTCTGGGCAAGCTGATTGCTTTCTGGGATGACAACGACATCTCCATCGACGGTCACATCGGTGAATGGATGGAGCGCGACGTCGCCGGCCGCTTCGAATCCTACAACTGGCACGTCATTCGCAATGTCGACGGTCATGACGCCGAGGCCGTGGATGCCGCCATCCGCGCCGCCAAGGCAGTCACCGACAAGCCGACCTTGATCTGTACCCGTACCGTCATCGGCTTCGGCTCCCCGAACCTGTGCGGCACCCATGACTGCCACGGCGCGCCGCTGGGCGATGCGGAAATCGCAGCCACCCGTGAATTCCTGAAGTGGCCGCACGCACCGTTCGAGATTCCGGCCGAGGTCTACGAAGGCTGGGACCACAAGGCCAAGGGCGCCGCCGACGAGGCCGACTGGAACAATCGTTTTGCCGCCTATGCCGCCGAATACCCGGAGCTGGCCGCCGAATTCAATCGCCGCATGGCGGGCGAGCTGCCGACCAGCTTCGTCGCCGAGATGGACAAGTTCATCGCCAAGGTTCAGGCCGATATGCCCAATATCGCCTCCCGCAAGGCGTCCCAGAACACCATCGAAGCCATGGGGCCGATCCTGCCGGAAATGTTCGGCGGTTCTGCTGACCTGACCGGTTCCAACCTCACCAACTGGTCCGGCACCGTCAAGGTCAACCATGACAATGCCAACGGCAACTACATCTCCTGGGGCGTGCGTGAGTTCGGCATGGCCCACATGATGAACGGCATGGTTCTGCACGGTGGCTTCAAGGTCTACGGCGCGACCTTCCTGATGTTCATGGAATTCATGCGCAACTCCCTGCGCATGTCGGCGCTGATGAAGATCCCGACCATTTACGTCTACACCCACGACTCCATCGGTCTGGGCGAAGATGGCCCGACCCACCAGCCGGTCGAGCAGATCGCCACCATGCGCATGATTCCTCGCTTCCACACCTGGCGTGGCTGCGACGCGATCGAGTCCGCCGTGTCCTGGAAGATGGCCATGCTGCGTCAGGACGGCCCGACCGCGCTGATCTTCTCCCGCCAGAACCTGAAGCCGATGGAGCGTACTCCGGAGCAGGTCAAGCTGATCGAGAAGGGTGGTTATGTGCTCAAGGATGCCGCAGGCGCCCCGGACCTGATCATCATTGCCACCGGTTCCGAAGTGGAACTGGCCATGAACGCCGCTGCCGAGCTGGAAGCCAAGGGCAAGAAGATCCGCGTGGTCTCCATGCCGTCCACCTGCGTGTTCGACACCCAGGACAAGGCCTATCGCGACTCCGTGCTGATCCCGGGCGTCAAGCGCGTTTCCGTCGAGGCTGGCGTGACCGCCTTCTGGGCCAAGTATGTCGGTCTGGATGGTGCATCCGTCGGCATCGACACCTTCGGCGAATCCGCTCCGGCGGGCGAACTCTTCAAAGAGTTCGGCTTCACCGTCGAGAACGTGGTCAAGACCTGCGAGTCCGTGCTCGCCTGAGTCCGCCCAACCGCGCGGGCCGCCGGAGTATCGTCGGCGGCCCGCCAGCAAAATTCCAATAATCCTTCACAGGAGCTGTAAACATGGCAATTCGCGTTGGTATCAACGGCTTCGGCCGCATCGGTCGCATGGTTTTCCGCGCTGCCGCCCAGGACTTCCCCGAAATCGAAATCGTCGCCATCAACGACCTGCTCGAACCGGACTATCTGGCCTACATGCTCAAGCATGACTCCGTGCATGGCCGCTTCAAGGGTGAGGTGTCTGTCGAGGGCAACTTCATGGTCGTCAACGGCAAGAAGATCCGTCTGACCGCCGAGCGCGATCCGTCCAATCTGAAGTGGGACGAGGCTGGCGTCGACATCGTGGTCGAGTCCACCGGCTTCTTCCTGACCGAAGAATCCTGCCAGGCGCACATCAACGCAGGCGCCAAGAAGGTCGTCCAGTCCGCGCCGTCCAAGGACGCCACCCCGATGTTCGTCTATGGTGTGAACCACAACACCTACGCCGGTCAGGCCATCATCTCCGCCGCGTCCTGCACCACCAACGGTCTGGCTCCGGTCGCCAAGGTTCTGAACGACAACTTCGGCATCAAGCGCGGACTGATGACCACCGTCCATGCGGCCACCGCCACCCAGAAGACCGTCGATGGCCCGTCCTCCAAGGACTGGCGCGGCGGTCGCGGTATCCTGGAAAACATCATTCCGTCCTCCACCGGCGCCGCCAAGGCCGTCGGCGTGGTGTTGCCGGAGCTCAAGGGCAAGCTGACCGGCATGGCCTTCCGTGTGCCGACCTCCGACGTTTCCGTCGTCGACCTCACCGTCGAGCTGAACAAGGAAACCACCTACGACGCGATCTGCGCTGCCATGAAGGCCGCCTCCGAAGGTGAGCTGAAGTCCGTACTGGGCTACACCGATGACGCGGTCGTCTCCACCGACTTCCGCGGCGTGAGCGCCCCGTCCGTGTTCGATGCCAACGCAGGCATCATGCTCGACCCGACCTTCGTCAAGATCGTCGCCTGGTACGACAACGAGTACGGCTACACCTGCAACCTGATGCGCATGGTGCAGCACATCGCCAAGTAATGGCGCGAGGGGGAGGTGACTCCCCCTTTTTTCGCTCGCGTGAGAACCATTCGTCAAGCCGATCCGCGGACCGTCTTCACCGATCGTTTTCACCCTTCTCTAGAATCATTGTTCCCATAAGGAGAGCGACATGTCCGTCATCAAGATGACTGATCTCGATCTGGCTGGTAAGCGCGTGCTGATCCGCGCCGACCTCAACGTCCCCGTCAAGGATGGCAAGGTCACTTCGGATGTCCGTATCCGCGCCACCATGCCGACCATCGAACACGCCTTGAAGGCGGGCGCCAAGGTCATGGTCATGTCGCACCTGGGGCGCCCGGAAGAGGGCGTCTTCAGCGAAGAAAACTCCACCAAGCCGGTCGCCGAGCACATGAGCGCCCTGCTGGGCAAGCCGGTGCGTCTGGTCGCCGACTACCTGGATGGCGTCGAAGTCGCTGAAGGCGAAGTCGTGCTGTTCGAGAACGTCCGCTTCAACGTGGGCGAGAAGAAAAACGCCGATGAGCTGGCCAAGAAATACGCCGCCCTGTGCGACGTGTTCGTGATGGATGCCTTCGGTACCGCGCACCGCGCCGAAGGTTCCACCCACGGCGTGGCCAAGTTCGCCCCGATCGCCTGCGCCGGTCCGCTCCTGGCTGGTGAGCTGGAGGCCCTGGGCAAGGCGCTGCAAGCTCCGGCCCGTCCGCTGGCTGCCATCGTCGCCGGCTCCAAGGTCTCTACCAAGCTGACCATTCTCGACTCCATGTCCGAGAAAGTGGACAACCTGATCGTCGGCGGTGGTATCGCCAACACCTTCATGCTGGCCGCAGGTCTCAAGATCGGCAAGTCCCTGGCCGAGCCCGATCTGCTGCCGGAAGCCAAGAAGATCATGGACAAGATGGCGGCCCGCGGCGCCACCGTGCCGGTCCCGGTTGATGTGGTCTGCGCCAAGGAGTTCTCGCCGACCGCCGAGGCTATCGTCAAGGACGTGGCTGACGTGGCTGACGATGACATGATCCTCGATATCGGTCCCAAGACCGCCGCCATGCTGGCCGACAGCCTCAAGGCTGCCGGTACCATCGTCTGGAACGGCCCGGTTGGCGTGTTCGAGTTCGATCAGTTCGGCAACGGCACCAAGACCCTGGCCTTGGCAATTGCCGAATCCAGCGCCTTCTCCATCGCCGGTGGCGGTGACACCCTGGCTGCCGTGGACAAGTACGGTATCGTTGATAAGGTGAGTTACATCTCCACTGGCGGCGGTGCATTCCTCGAATTCCTTGAGGGCAAGGTTCTGCCGGCCGTCGCAATTCTGGAAGAGCGCGCCAAGGGCTGATCCCCGCATCGTCTTTCCCGGCCAGGGATGGCCTTCCGCTTTCAGTGAGAGAACCTACGCGTGAAAAGACGCACCAAGATTGTAGCGACCCTCGGGCCGTCCACCGACGACCCCAGGATCATCGAGGAGATCATCCGCGCAGGCGTGGATGTCGTCCGCCTCAACTTTTCCCATGGCCAGCCCGAAGACCACATGAACCGTGCCCGCATGGTGCGTGAATGCGCGGCCACGCTGGGTCGTCACGTCGCCATTCTGGGCGATCTTCAGGGGCCGAAAATCCGTATCGACCGTTTCCAGGAAGGCAAGGTCGTCCTGGAAGACGGCGCGCCTTTCATTTTCGATGCGGCGCTTGGTAAGGACGATGGTAATCAGGAGCGCGTGGGCCTGACCTACAAGCAACTGGTCGATGACGTGCGCGAAGGCGATACCCTGCTGCTGGACGACGGTCGCCTGGTGTTCACGGTCAACAGCGTGACGGGCAGCGAGATTCGCTGCACCACCGTAGTGGGCGGCGTCCTGTCCAACAACAAGGGCATCAACCGCCAGGGCGGAGGTCTGTCCGCGCCTGCCATCACCGCCAAGGACCGCGCGGACATCAAGACTGCTGCGGAAATCGGCGTGGATTACATCGCCGTATCCTTCCCGCGTTGCGCAGCGGATCTGCACGAGGCGCGCAGCCTGCTCAACGCGGCGGGATCCGATGCGTGCATCGTGGCCAAGGTTGAGCGCGCCGAGGCGGTGCAAGCGATCGACGAGATCATCGACGCATCTGACGCCATCATGATCGCGCGTGGTGACCTGGGCGTGGAGATCGGCGACGCCGAGCTCCCGGCGGTGCAGAAGGCCTTCATCCGTCGCGCGCGTGAGCGCAAGCGTCCGGTCATTACTGCCACGCAGATGATGGAAACCATGATCGTCAATCCGATCCCGACCCGTGCCGAGGTTTTCGACGTCGCCAACGCGGTTCTGGACGGTACCGACGCGGTCATGCTCTCCGGCGAGACCGCTTCCGGAAAATACCCCGCGAAAGTCGTGGCCACCATGGCTCATATCTGCGCCCGCGCGGAAAGCCAGATTCAGGCCAAGACTCGCGTGCCGCCGCTCGATACTCCGTTTGCACGGGTGGACGAAACCATCGCCATGTCGGCCATGTATGCGGCCAACCACATGGCGGTCCGCGCGCTGACGGCCTTGACCGAGTCCGGCTCGACCGCGCTCTGGATGTCGCGCGTCAACTCCGCGATTCCGATCTACGCCCTGACACGGCACGAGGCCACCGCCCGTCGCGTCGCGCTCTATCGCGGCGTGGTGCCGATCCACTTCCCGTATGACAGCACCGATCACGCTGAAGTGAACCGCATGGCCGTGGCCGAACTGCGTCGCCGCGAAATGCTGGACGAGGGCGATCTGGTCATCATCACCAAGGGCGATCTGATGGGCGAAATGGGCGGCACCAACGCGATGAAGATCGTGCGCGTGGGTGACGTCATTCCCCCCGGCACCGAGTAAACCTCCGGGCGGGAAACCCCTGTGGGTTTCCCCCAGGGCTTGAGATACACTCAAGCAGATATCCCGCGCTTCGACGGGAACCGATTTCGACCTCAACCTCAATCAGGAGTACGCCCATGGCACTGATCTCCCTGCGTCAACTGCTGGACCACGCCGCCGAGAACGGCTACGGCATGCCGGCCTTCAACGTCAACAACATGGAGCAGATCCACGCGATCATGCAGGCCGCCGACAAGGTCGACAGCCCGGTGATCCTGCAAGGTTCCGCCGGTGCGCGCTCCTACGCGGGCGAGCCGTTCCTGCGTCATCTGGTTGCCGCCGCTGTTGAAATGTACCCGCACATTCCGGTCGTCATGCACCAGGACCACGGTTCCGATCTGGGCGTGTGCCTGCGCGCCATCCAGTCCGGCTTCAGCTCCGTCATGATGGACGGCTCCCTGATGGCCGACATGAAGACCCCGGCCTCTTATGAGTACAACGCCGGCATCACCGCCAAGGTTGCCGAAGTCGCGCACAGCGGCGGCGTATCCGTGGAAGGCGAGCTGGGCTGCCTGGGCTCCCTGGAAACCGGCAAGATGGGTGAAGAAGACGGCCACGGCGCGGACGGCGAGCTGGATCACTCCATGCTGCTGACCGATCCGGAAGAAGCCGCCCAGTTCGTCAAGGACACCGACGTGGACGCCCTGGCGATTGCCATCGGCACCTCCCACGGCGCCTACAAGTTCACCCAGAAGCCCACCGGCAAGGTGCTGCGCATCGACCGTGTCAAGGAAATCCACGCCCGCATCCCGGGCGTCCACCTGGTCATGCATGGTTCGTCCTCCGTACCGGAAGACTGGCTGGAAATCATCAACAGCTACGGCGGCGACATGGGCCAGACCTACGGCGTGCCGGTTGACGAGATCGTCGAGGGCATCAAGCACGGCGTGCGCAAGGTCAACATCGATACCGACCTGCGCATGGCATCCACCGGCGCCATCCGCAAGCACCTGTTCGACAACAAGGCCAACTTCGACCCGCGCAAGTTCCTGAAGGAATCCACCAAGGCCATGGCTGGCATCTGCCAAGCCCGCTTCGAGGCCTTCGGCGCCGCCGGCATGGCGTCCAAGATCAAGCCGATCTCTCTGGACGACATGCGCAAGCGTTACGAGTCCGGCTCGCTCAAGCAGCAGGTCAACTGATCGCATCGAGCGTGACAACGCGTTCCATGAAGAGCGGCCGAAAGGCCGCTTTTTTATTGCCCGAGGCACATGGGGCGTCCCGGCCCGAAATGTGCTTCACAACGGTTCGGGGCTGGCATTACGCGGATGGACCGTGTGCAAATATCTGCCGCCTTAACGTCAAATCAACGGGTTAGGATATGAGCATCCACGTCGCCCTGCGTCATCGCACAACCTACCGTTTCGATCGGGCCGTCGGTCTGGGCCCCCATTTGGTGCGTTTGAAGCCTGCCGCGCACTGCCGCACACCGATTTTGTCCTACAGCTTGAAGATCGAGCCCGCCAATCACTTCATCCATTGGCAGCAAGATCCGTTCGGAAACTTTGTGGCCCGCCTGACCTTTCCGGAAAGGGCGCGTGAACTGACCATCGATGTCGAGGTGATCGCCGACCTTGCGGTCATCAACCCCTTCGATTTCTTTATCGATGCGCACGCCGAACACTGGCCGTTCAGCTATGCCGAAGAGCAGGCGCGTCAACTGCTGCCCTATCTTGAGCAGAATGCTTCCGGGCCGCGCTTCGATGAGCTGGTGGACTCCATCGGGCGTGCCCGGGCGCCGACGGTTGATAAGCTGGTTGAGATCAACCGCACGGTCTGTGATCTTGTGGAGTACAGCATCCGCATGGAGCCTGGGGTGCAGACCCCGGAAGAAACTCTGGAGCGTGGTGTAGGCTCCTGCCGCGACAGTGCCTGGCTGCTGGTTCATCTGGCACGTCGTCTGGGGCTGGCCGCGCGTTTTGTGTCCGGCTACCTGGTACAGCTCGCGCCTGACGTGGAGGCGCTGGACGGCCCCAGCGGGCCGGTCCATGACTTCACCGACCTGCATGCCTGGGCCGAGGTCTACGTACCCGGAGCGGGATGGATTGGTCTTGATCCCACCTCCGGGCTGATGGCGGGCGAGGGCCACATCCCGCTGGCAAGTACCGCGCGTCCCGGTGATGCCGCGCCCATCGAAGGCGCGACTGATGTGTGCGAGGTGGAGTTTGATTTCCTTAACGAAGTCACCCGGATTCACGAATCGCCGCGCGTGACCAAGCCCTACAGCGATGTGCAATGGGCGGCGATGGATGCGTTCGGGCAACGGCTTGAGGCGCGCATGGAGGCGGCGGACCTGCGTCTGACCCAAGGCGGCGAGCCCACCTTCGTCGCCATCGAAAATACCGATGCGCCGGAATGGAACGTGGATGCGCTGGGGCCGCACAAGCGTGATCGTGCCGAGATCCTGGTGCGCAGACTCGGGGCGCGCTTCGCCCCCGGCGCTCTGCTGCATACCGCGCAGGGCAAGTGGTATCCGGGCGAGCCGCTGCCACGCTGGTCGCTGGGGCTCTACTGGCGCAAGGATGGCGTTCCGGTTTGGCGCAACCCCGGCCTGCTGGCCGAGCCGACAGCGAACCTTGGACACGGGCCGGAGGACGCTCGTCGATTCGGAGAGGCGCTGTGCGCCGAGCTGGAACTGGATTCCCGCTTCCTCATCACCGCCTACGAGGACGGTTTGCAGGCCTTGGAAGACGAAGCGCGCCTGCCGTTGGCATGGCAAGTTGATGGTGCTGACAAGCGCGACGCCGCGAATCGCCGCGCCCTGTTCGCCCTGCTCAGCGAAGGCCTGGACACCCCGCGCGGCCATGTGCTGCCGCTCAGTTACAGCGCAGGGTTGCAACGCTGGGTCAGCGCGCCGTGGAATTTCCGCCGAGGTCGTCTGACCCTGATGCCCGGCGAATCACCGCTCGGCTTGCGCCTGCCGCTGGACAGCCTGCCCTGGGTGGACGAGGCCCTGCGCGACGAACTTCTCGCGCGCGACCCCTTCGACAGTCATGAACCGCTGACCGATTTCCACGACCCCGCCGTGGTCGGCGAGGTGGCGGCGCGCTACGCTCGGCTCGCGCCCCAGATCGACTCTCATCCAGAGGTTCATGCCCAGAGCCCGGAGCCGAGCACCGTGCGAGTGCCGCACACGGCGCTGGCGGTGGAGGTGCGCGGCGGCGTGCTGCATGTGTTCCTGCCGCCCTTCACCACCCTGGAGCCCGCACTGGACCTGATTGCCCGCATCGAGCGCACCGCCGAGGCGCAGGCACTGCCAGTGGTGCTGGAAGGCTATCCTCCGCCCGTCGATTCGCGCATGGAAAAGTTGCTGGTCACGCCCGACCCCGGAGTGATCGAGGTCAACATCCATCCCGCCGCCAGTTGGGACGAACTACGCGAACGAACCGAAGCACTGTACGAGGAGGCCAGGCAGGCGCGTTTGAGCGGCGAAAAATTCATGCTGGACGGTCGCCATACCGGCACCGGCGGCGGCAACCACATGACCCTGGGCGGTCGCACCCCGGCGGACAGTCCCTTCCTGCGTCGTCCGGACCTGCTGCGTAGCCTGGTCACGTACTGGCAGCACCACCCCGCGCTCTCCTACCTGTTCAGCGGCCTGTTCATCGGTCCCACCAGTCAGGCGCCGCGCGTGGACGAGGGACGCGAGGACCGTGTCTATGAACTGGAGATCGCCCTGGGCGAGATCGACCGTCTGGTGGATGAACTGGGCGCGGGAGTGATGCCATGGACTGTGGATCGCGCCTTGCGCCACCTGTTGACCGACCTGACCGGCAACACCCATCGCGCGGAAATCTGCATCGACAAGCTTTACTCGCCGGACTCCAGCACCGGACGGCTGGGTCTGGTCGAATTGCGCGGCTTCGAAATGCCGCCGCATCCGCGCATGGCCCTGGCCCAGGCCTTGCTGGTGCGCGCCATCGTCCTGCGCCTGTGGGAGCGGCCTTACCGCAAGCCTCCGGTACGCTGGGGCAACATGCTGCACGACCGTTTCATGTTGGGACATTACCTGGCGGATGACCTGCGCGACGTGCTGGCAGACCTGCGCGAGCACGGCCTGGATATGGACATGTCATGGTTCATCCCCTTCCTTGAGTTCCGTCTGCCGGAGTACGGTCGTCGCCAGTTCGGCGAGATCGAGCTTGCGCTGCGCGCGGCCATCGAGCCCTGGCATGTGCTGGGCGAGGAGGCCACCGCGCAGGGTACGGCGCGGTTCGTGGATTCATCGGTAGAACGCATTGAGGTCAGGCTGAATGGACTCACCGATGAACGCTACGTCCTGGCCTGCAACGGGCGTCGCGTGCCGTTGCGCGCAACCTCGGTTCAAGGGGAATACGTCGCAGGCGTGCGCTACCGCGCCTGGCAGCCGCCATCCGCGCTGCATCCGAGTATCGGTATCAATGCGCCGCTGGTGTTCGATCTGATCGATACCTGGAACCACAAAAGCATAGGCGGCTGTACCTACCATGTGATGCATCCCGGCGGGCGCAATTTCCAACAGTTCCCGGTCAATGCCAGCGAGGCCGAGGCGCGACGCAACACCCGCTTTGAAGCCTGCGGCCACACCCATGGCGCATACACCTACACGCCCCCGCCATGGATGCCTCTGGGCGCGCGGGTCCGGTGGCACGACGGTGTGCCTCGCCCGATGATGCCGCCGACCGAGCCGCGCGCGCCGGAGATGCCGCACACGCTGGATTTGCGAAGACAACCGGCGCGCTGAGTCCGAGGGGCGGCGACAGTCCGGTTTGGCCGACGTGAATCGAAAAGGCGCCCGAGCGCCCCATGGATTGGGTATGGCGTGAGTTCGTCGCGGCTGGATACGTCCCTGTATCCGCCGCGACAAACGTCCTCGAAATCCCATGGATGAGGGGGGGCGAGGTTCCCAAAGCGAGGTGGCGGACATCTGTGCGTGGCGCTCGGATGCATGCGCCGCTCAACCTTCCAACCTTCGCCCCTCGACACACCCCTCACCGGCGGCGTGTCATCATCCCCGCGCTCCCGCGTCCAGCGCGCGCAGGCTCTCTTCCACGCCCGCCGCGTGGGTCAATTCGGCCACGTTGTCCTTGGTGAAGAAGCCCTGGAAGTCACCGAAACGCTGGACATATTCAACGATCAGCGAGGAGTACTCGGATGCGCTGGAGAAGATCTGCTTGAGTCCCTCTTCCTTCGAACCGATCACATCCAGCAGGAAGTCCTGGCCGCAGGTCTTCAGGGCGTCCACCACATGGTCGATGTTTGGCGTGCCGTGCATCTCCCCGTCCGCCACCGAGATCGCCAGATGATGCAGGCGTGGTCCGAAGTTGCGCACGAATGCCTCGGTGGGGGAGGGCAGCTTGAGCAGGTGGTTGACGAAATAAGGATGGTTCGCCGCGGTGAAGACTTTTGCGGGGCTTTTGGACTCGTTTTCGAAGTGTGTGCTCTTGGTGACGTTGGTGGACGAGTTCTGGTCGGCGATATCGTACGAGCCCCAGTAGTAGTAACTGGTCAGGGTGAGGTATTCGAGGATGGCGACCTCGCGGTTCTGGCTGTAGATACGGGTGGCGAGGTGATCGATAGGCAAGAGCAAGCGGTCCAGCCCAAGCCCCGCCTGGAGGTTCTTGGCTTCCTCATAGGCGCGCTGAACATCGTCGCGGATGCTGGAGAGGCCCAGCGCATAGACGCGCAGCTCGGACTCCGGGCGCTCCCAGTAGCCGACGATATTGTGGGTGTAGGGCGAGGGCTTGACGATGGCCATGTTGGCCGGAAGTTCCAGCTTGCGAATCTGTTCCTGATTGAAGAAGCGTATTTCGCGCGCTTTCTGTTGTTCCACTACTTCGTGCAGATTCTCGACACGGAAGATTTCGCCCATGTAGCGTGAATTGGGCTTGTGCGCCCCGACCGGATAAACCTCATTCAGGCAGCGGAAAATGCCGCGCATGTTCGGGTCCTTCACCTCGCGCACGAGGATGTCGGGCGATTCAAGATCGATACGCAGAATGTGGGTGTAGTGGGTCTCGGTCTCCAGCGTCACCAGATAGTGGTAGGGCGTCATCAGGCATAGCTCGCGCACGTAGGCCACCGAACTTGCGGGATCGACCGTGATCATCAGCGCATCGATGGCGCCGATCATCTGGGTGAGTCCAACCCGGTCGCGCTCCTCCAGGAGGCGGACGAGGAAGTCCTCGAACATGGCGGAGTTATGTTTGTCCCCATAGCGGGGAAAGCTCAGGGAAATGCTCACCGGGGGTTCCTGTGGTTGCCAAGGACCGGAACCACGAGGCAAGAAACATTCCCGCGCCATGGTGCGCGGGGAGCGGCTGGTCGTCGCGGGGTCAGCGCGGCGCTTCCCAGTAGAACGGAGGAAGCTGTTGCAGGGCCTGCGTCAACCCTTGCGCCCAACGGTCGGCCACTTCGCGATAGAACGGATCGTCTTCGGTCAGGTGCAGGGTGAAGGCTTCGTCGATCCGGTCGCGGGGCAGGACCAGCAGGTCGATCGGCGGGCCGACGGTCAGGTTGCTGCGGATGGTGGAGTTGATCGAGACCAGGGCGCAGCGGGCGGCGGTCTCCAGCGGGGTGTCAGGGCGGATGACCCGATCCAGGATCGGCTTTCCGTACTTGGTTTCGCCAATTTGCAGAAACGGCTGTGCGGGCGGCTCGTGAATGAAGTTGCCCTGCGGGTAGATCATGAACATCTCTGGCGCTTGACCGAGAATCTGGCCGCCGAAGATGAAGGTGGATTCGAAACTGGTGTTGGCGATATCACGCTCCTGCTGCTGGCGTTGCACCTCGGTGCTGAGGTGGCCGACCAGGTCGGCTGCTGCGTGCATGTTGGGCACGTTGCCTAAGGATGGCCCGCCATCTGCACCCATTTGGTGCAGTTGCTTGATGACCGCCTGCGTGGTGGCAAGGTTGCCCGCGGACAGCATGACGAAGACACGGTCGCCCGGAAAACGGAAGGTATGCAGCTTGGTGTACGTGCTGACATGGTCAATACCCGCATTGGTGCGGGAGTCGCCGGCAAAGACCAGCCCTTCGTTGACGTGGATTCCGACGCAATAGGTCATGCAGGACTCTCCCTGAAACGAGCCGAAAGTGTAGCAAGAGAGTGGCCAATCCGGGTTTTTGCCCGTCCTCCCTGCTTGGCCCGGCCTTTGCATCGGCTCCCGAGAGGCCGCTGGAGCACGTCTTTCAGCGGTCCGATAGTCAGGAGGTCCGTTCATGCGCTGTGAAAACTACCCGAAAACGTCCTTCTATGACGAGTTGATCGATGCGGAGGGACGCCCCCGGCCTTCCGCCCGCGCCCTCTGCCACCATCTGGAAGCGCAGGGCGAAGAGTCCATGCGCGCCCGGCGTGAGGCCGTGGATGCCGCCATCATGAGCATGGGCATTACCTTCACGGTTTACAGCGACGCAGGCAACATCGACCGCGCCTGGCCGTTCGATCTGATCCCCCGCATCATGCCGGAAAGCGAGTGGCGGCGGATCGATGCCGGGCTGAAGCAGCGCCTCAAGGCGCTCAACATGTTCATTGAGGACCTCTACAACGGTCAGGACATCATCCGCGCCGGGGTGTTCCCGGCAGATGTTCTGACGGGCTCTGGCAACTACCGCGCGGCGTGCGAAGGCATGAAGCCGCGCTTCGGGGCCTGGGCGCATATCTGCGGCAGCGATCTTGTGCGCGATGGTGACGGCACGGTCTACGTACTGGAAGACAACCTGCGGGTGCCGTCCGGCGTGTCCTATATGCTGGAAAATCGCGCCCTGATGAAGCGCCTGCTGCCGGAGTTGTTCGCCGACCAGCGCATCCTTCCGCTGGATGACTACCCCACCCGCCTGTACGAAATGCTCGCCTCGCTCAGTCCTCGTGACATCGAGCGACCGGTGATCGTGGTGCTCACCCCCGGCGTGTTCAACTCCGCCTATTTCGAGCACAGCTACCTGGCCCAGCAGATGGGCGCCTACCTGGTTGAAGGCGGCGATCTATGCGTCGGCGGTGACGATGCGGTCTACATGCGCACCGTGGCCGGTCTGCGCCGGGTGGATGTGATCTACCGCCGGGTGGACGACATGTTCCTCGACCCGGAAATCTTCCACCCGGACTCCGTGCTGGGGGTGCGCGGCCTGATGCGCGCCTGGCGCGCGGGCAAGGTAGCCATTGCCAACGCCCCTGGGGCCGGGGTGGCGGATGACAAGGTGGTCTACACCTATGTCCCGGACGCGATCCGCTTCTATCTGGGCGAGGAGCCCATTCTGCCCAATGTACCCAGCTATCTGTGCATGCGCGAAGAGGACTGCGCCTACGTGCTCGATCACCTGGACGAGCTGGTGGTCAAACCCGCCAACGAATCCGGGGGCTACGGCATGCTGATCGGTCCCGCCTCGACCGCCGCCGAGCGCGCCGAATTCGCCGCCCGCATCAAGGCTGACCCGCGTAACTACATGGCCCAGCCGATGCTGGCCCTGTCCACCGTACCCACGTATACCGACAAGGGTGTCGCGCCCCGGCATGTCGATATGCGTCCCTTTGTGCTGCAAGGGCAGGACATGACCGTCACGACCGGGGGACTGACCCGTGTCGCCCTGCGAGAGGGTTCGTTCGTGGTCAACTCCAGCCAGGGCGGCGGCAGCAAGGACACCTGGATCGTAAGGGAGGACATCTGATGCTTGCCCGAGTCGCTGAAAGTCTCTACTGGATGGGCCGTCAGCTTGAGCGCGCGGAAAACACCGCGCGCCTGGTCAACGCCACCACCCAGGTTCTGCTCGACTCCCCTGCCGGAATCGAGCTCGGCTGGAACCAGCTAGTGCGTGTGATGGGCCTGCATGGCGAGGACGCCGCCACTGAAGAGCAAGCGGTCCGCCTGCTGTTGCTGGATGAAAACAATCCCGGTTCCGTCGTCATGTGCCTGCGCCAGGCGCGAGAGAATGCCCGCGCCCTGCGCGAAGTACTGCCGCGTGAAGCCTGGGAACAGCTCAACAACCTGCACCTGCGCGCGCCGCAACTGATGGTCGCCGCGCTGGAACGCTCCCGCCGTCACAACGCGCTGGGCGAGGTCGTGGACGGGCGTTTGATGCTGGCCGGGCGTCTGGCCGAGACCATGAGCCATGACGCGGCTTTCCAGTTCATCCGTCTGGGCGAATTGTTGGAGCGCGCCGACATGACCTCGCGCATTGTCGATATCAGCAGTGCCGTCGCCAGCACCGCGCCGGGCGGCCTGGGCATGGAGACGACCTGGATCAGCATCCTCAAGGCGCTCAGCGCCTTCCAGATGTACCGCCGTCATGAGGATGTGCGCATATCCCCGCGCCGAGTGGTCCATTTTCTGTTCAATGACCAGCGCTTCCCGCGCGCCTTGCGCTACTGCCTCGACGGCATGGAAAACATCCTGGCCGAGTTGCCGAACCCCGCCGATGCCCTGCGCGCTGCCCGTATGGCGGCCCGCCTGCTGCCAGGAACCACGCAGAGACTGTCTGGCGAGGAAGGGTTGCCCGCTCTGATCGACGAGGTGCAGCAGCGTCTCGCGGTGATTCATCAGGCCATCGACGAAAGCTATTTCCATGCCCCGGGCGATGGCGGCTGCCAGGAGCCCTCGCTCCGTCAGCGCCACATCGACGAAGAGACACAGTAAGGGCGCGCGCGGCCCTCGAAATTCACTGACCACATACGGGAATCGTCCATGGACTCCATCACCATGCAGAAACTGGCGCGCTTCAAGATCATGGCGCGCCGACTTGGCGGCTTCAATGTGGATATTTTCCGCATGGCGCAAGAGCCCGCGCATGCTCGGGAAATGCTCCAGCGCGCCCAGGAGGTGGACAGCGAGAACCTGATCCTGCTGGCGCTGGAATTGTCCGAAGCGCTGGGCTTGCTGGAGGAGGCGCTTCCTCAGGCCAAGGCCGCCAAAACGCCGGAGCCTCGCCAGCCCGACCCCGAGCCGGAACCCTCGGGCGGTCGTTACGTGTTTGGCGCGCGCGGCTGAGAATACGCGCCTGTCCGATCCGGCTCAGGCAAGACCGGCCAGACGCAGGAGGCGGCGGACGTTGTCCGGGTCGCCCGCATGCGGCATACGCAGGAGCGGCGCGCCCGTCCATAGACGCAGATCGGCAAGATTGTCCATGCCGCGCGGCAGGTCCGGCTCAATCTGGTTGAGCACCACCCCGGCCAGCTTCAAGCCGTAATGCGTCACCGCGTGGATACCCAGCAGGGCCTGGTTGATCGCCCCCAGCCGGTCGGGCACGACCAGCAGCACCGGCAGCCCCAGCGCGGCGGCGAGGTCCGCGTTCAGGGCATCCTCCGCCAGCGGCGCGAACAGCCCGCCCGCCCCCTCCACCAGCAACACGTCGGCATCCCCCGGGGTGGCGCAGGCGTGGGTCAGTTCCTCAAGAAACAGCTTGCGCTTCATCCGCCGCGCCGCGCGCGGCGGACTGAGCGGGTCGCGCAGGGCGATGGGGCAAACGACTTCACGCGGCTCGCGCCCGCCCGCGGCCCGGCGCAGGGTTTCCGCATCCTGAGGCATGAGCTGTCCGTCGATCTCCGGGCAACCGGACTCGACAGGCTTGCGCACCGCCACGCGCCGACCTTGGGCGTTCAGTTCGGCGGCCAGGGCGGCGGTCAGAAAGGTTTTGCCCGCGCCAGTGTCGGTCGCGCCGATGAACAGACCGGGAACGCTCAAGCGCTGAGGGCCTCGAAGAGCCCGCTCTCCGGGTTCCAGGCCTGGAGCACGCCGCGTGTCATGTCAAAGTGCCAGCCATGCAGCTTGAGCTCGCCCGCCTCGACCCGCGCCTTCACCATCGGGAAAGTCATCAGGTTGTCCAGCGAGGCGAGGATGGAATCTTTCTCGCACTCCAGCGCTAGCTGGTCCATGTCCGCGTCCGGATGATCGCGGCGCGCCTTCTCGTAGGCCGGGCGGGCCAGCGCCAGCCAGCGACCGACCAGGCAGGGGGTATCGACGGTCGCATCCTCCGGCTTCTCGCACAGCGCGCGAATGCCGCCGCATTGGGAATGGCCGTTGATGATGATGTGTTCCACCCTGAGCACGTTGACCGCGTATTCAATGGCGGCGCTTACGCCATGCTGCCCCGCATTGGTCTCGAACGGCGGCACGATGTTGGCCACATTGCGGATGATGAACAGATCGCCGGGGGCGGTGCCGAACACGATGGCCGGGTCCACCCGTGAATCCGAACAGGCCAGGAACAGCACGCGAGGATTCTGCCCGCCGCGCACCAGGGCCTGGTAGTAGGGGTCCTTGCGTTCGAAGTGTTCGCGACGAAAGTGCTGGAAGCCTTGCACCAGCTTGTCGATCGGGGCGTGGTTGTCACACATGGCGGGCTCCGGGGGGAATCAGGCAACACGTAGGTGCGAGTGTATTCGCACAAGTTTTCTGGTTGGATTCGATATGCGAATGAATTCGCACCTGCGAAGCTCAAGCGGTCAGGCGTTGCAGGGCCTCGCGGTACTTGGCGGCGGTGCGCTCGACGATGTCCGGCGGCAGCTCCGGCCCCGGCGGGGTCTTGTTCCAGTCCAGGGTTTCCAGCCAGTCACGCACGAACTGCTTGTCGAAACTGTCGGGGCTTGAACCTGGGGCGTAGCTATCAGCGGGCCAGAAGCGCGAGGAATCCGGGGTCAGCGCCTCGTCGATCAGATGCAGGACGCCGTGCTCGTCCACACCGAACTCGAACTTGGTGTCGGCAATGATGATTCCGCGCTCAAGCGCATATTCGGCGGCCTCCTTGTAGATGCGCAGGGTCATGTCGCGCACCTGGGCGGCGAGTTCCGGGCCGACCAGTTTCACGGTCGCCTCGAAGTCGATGTTCTCGTCATGCTCGCCCACCGCCGCCTTGCTGGACGGCGTGTAGATCGGCTCCGGCAGCTTGTCGGCCAGACGCAGACCGGCGGGCAGGGGAATGCCGCACACCGCGCCCGTGGCCTGGTAATCCTTCCAGCCCGAGCCGATCAGGTAGCCGCGCGCGATGGCCTCGATCGGCAGCGCCCGGAGCTTCTTCACCAGCATGGCG
Organism: Pseudomonadota bacterium; assembly: GCA_040756355.1. Taxonomy (GTDB): domain Bacteria; phylum Pseudomonadota; class Gammaproteobacteria; order Halothiobacillales; family Halothiobacillaceae; genus Thiofaba. The sequence goes on from JBFLZK010000025.1 coordinate 29,839, forward strand.
CGCGGGGCCAGTTCGGCGCGCAACGCGGCATCCGGAATCACCTCGTCCAGCGTCAGGTCGGTGGCCAGATGGTTCGGAATCAGCGACTCGAAACGCTTGAACCAGAACAGCGCGGTCTGGGTCAGCACCTCCCCCTTGCCCGGAATGGCGGTGGGCAGAATCACGTCGAAGGCGGACAAGCGGTCGGTGGTGACGATCAGCAGATGCTTGTCGTCCACGCTGTAGATGTCGCGCACCTTGCCGCGATGGATCAGGGGAAGGTTGGGGATGTGGGAGTCGAAGAGGGCGGTGGTCATGGCGGCTTCAAGTGCACGAAATTCCCGGCATTCTACCCGGATCAAGGGGTTAGAGCGATGCGCTCAGCCGACCGCACTGGAGGACGGAGCGGTCTGCCTCTCCAGCAGCTCAAGCCGTTGCATGGCCTGTTCACGACTGTTGCCGCACATGCTCTCGCTGGGCTGGAGCGACCCGCATACCGCCGGGCGCTCTGGCCGCCCGAACAGCTTGCAGCGGTCCTCATCGTCTAGCTGCACGCAACGAACCCCGGCGGACTTGCCGTTTGGCATCCCCGGTATCGGGCTGCTGATGGACGGGGCGATGCAGCAGGCGGCGCAGCCAGACCGGCAGGAAAACACATGGTCGAACGAGGGCGGTATCACTTGGGCATGGTCGCTTCGGGGCAGGACAGATCGTGGCTCGGGGACAGACAGGATAGGGCGCATGGGCGTGGCGTAATGCGCAGGGAACGCCGGGGTTATTCTGCATGGCAGCAGCGGGGGTAGGGCGCGTTAGCGTAGCGTAATGCGCCGGATGAACACCACGGCGCGGTCCGAGACCCCATTCGGCGGGTTACGCTGCGCTAACCCACCCTGCGCGGGTGGATCATACCCTCCATGAAAGTGACCGCGCTTCCGGA
>JBFLZK010000026.1:0-8714 GCA_040756355.1 Pseudomonadota bacterium
TCGGGGTTCCCGTGTCTGGCATGCCCGTCAGGGGGCCGGTTCCACGGGACTTCCTGTCCCGGGGAACCTCAAACCGCCATCCATGGCGGTTTGACCCCCTGCCAGGCACGCCAGCCACGGCGCGGCCGAGGGGGACTCGCCCTACGCTCGGCGTTGTCCGGAAAACCTTCGTTTACCGGCTACATCACCCGATGCCGTAACACCGGGAACCGTTCGCGCAAATCCCCTTGCGCCTCGCGGTCGATGCTGGAAACCGCCACGCCGGGACCGTCGGCGTGGCTGGCCAGTACCTCGCCCCATGGCCCGATGATCTGGCTGTGGCCAAAGGTGCGCCGCCCGCCAGAATGCTGTCCGCCCTGCGCGGAGGCGAGTACGAAGCATTGGTTTTCAATCGCGCGGGCGCGCAGCAGGGTGTCCCAGTGAGCTTGCCCGGTGGCATGTGTGAAGGCGGCGGGGAGGGCGAACAATTCCGCACCTTGCTCCGTCATGTGGCGGAAAAGCTCCGGAAAGCGGAGGTCATAGCAGATGGCGATGCCGAGTCGTCCCAACGGGGTGTCGATCAGAACCGGTGTGTCTCCGGGGGCGAAGTGGTCGGATTCCCGGTGGGTTTCGCCGCCTGGCACGTCGGCGTCGAAGAGATGAATTTTGTCATAGCGCGCAACAGGCTGTCCGTCGGTGTCGTAGACCAGGCAGGCGTTGCTAAGGCGTCGGTCGCGGGCGTGCAGGGGAATTGTGCCCGCGACCAGCCATAGCCCGTGTCGATGGGCCATGGCGGCCAGTCTGTCTTGGATCGGGCCGTTGCCGGGAGGCTCTGCGATAGCGCGCAGGCGGGCCGGGTCGGGGGTCATGCAGGCCAGGTTTTCCGGCAGGACCGCCAGTGTTGCGCCTTGTCGCGCGGCTTCGTGCAGGAGGCGGTCCGCGTGCTCCAGGTTGGTGTTGATGTCTTCGCCGCTGACCATTTGGATGACGGATGCGCGGCAGGTGTTCGGGCCGGACGTCATGGCATCGGTCGCTCCAGCGCTTCGGCCTTGTCGACCCGTGGTTCGTCCCATGAGCCGGTGATACGGTAATTGAAGCCGCTCTGCCCGCCGCCGAACTGGTCAAAGACCTTCTGCGCCAGGAAGACCGCGCCGCCGATCAGCGGGCCGCCTGCCACGGTACCGATGATCGGCAGCACGTTGCCAAGCGCGGGCGCTACCACCATGTCGTAATGCAGGGTCTTGTTCCGCATGTCGCTGTAGCCGCGCATGATGATCTGCGCCGATGGGCCGCTGAGTTCCATCGGGTTGGTTTCCATTCGCCCCGCGTGGAAGCGGACCGGGCTGTGGATGCGCTCGAAGCGCAGGCCAGCGCCGAACACATCGCCGAAATCCAGCGTCAGCCTGCGCGGCAATTCCGCGATGCTGAGCAGTCCCAGAACGCGCCCCGCGCCCGGTTCGACGTTTTCAATACTGCCTTCGCGCACGTCCAGCGTACCCTCGCCTTCCAGCAGCGCCCAGTCGAAACGGTCCGGCGCGTCGGCCCAGCGCAGCCGGAACTGGGTGTTTTCCAGACGACCGCGGCGCAGCGCCTTGCGGAAGCCGAGTTCCGCGAGGGCGGCCCCGACGTCCTTGCTTTCCAGGCCGAGGTTGATGCGCGTCATCTGGCCGCCCGCGTCGCCCAGCATCCAGCTTCCGTCGCCGCGCATGACGAGGTGGGGGGTGCTGGCGCGCAGTTCCTGCAACAGCAGTCCGCGTGGCTGGGGAAGGCCGCGCAGGTGCACGTCTTGCAGGCGGATGTCGCCGTGGACGAGATGGGCGATGCGTACACGTAGCGGCGGCAGCGAGGTCGGGTCGGACGGGGGCGCGTCGCCCGTCTTTCGTTCTCCGCGGTCGCTTTCATCTTCCCCGGCGAACACCAGTCGGTTCAGTTCGAGACTCAGCGGTTCGGCGGGCGTGGGCAGTGCGGGTATCACGATCTTGCCCTCCAGTCTGGGAGACTGGATATCCACCCTCCATCCGCTTGGGTCATGTCGGCCTTCGGCCTGTACCGACTCCCAGTCGCCGCCGAGGGCGTGCAGGGTGTCGGCGCGGGCCTTGAATTCGAGTGTGGTTGGCAAGGTGTCGTCGGGCTCGTTGCCCTGGGACGAGAAAACCGCGCGCCAGGCTTCAAGATTGAACGCGGCCTGATGGCCTTCGATTCTGAGAGTCTTGTCCGTGATGGAGGGCCAGCGCGCATCGTCCCCGCCAAGCTGGAGTATGCCGTTGCGCACGCTCTGTCCGTTCATGCGCAGGCGGGCGTCGAAGCGTTCGGGCTGACGGACCTGAAGTGTATCGAGCCGGGCCTGTTTCCAGCCCAGCGCCGCCTCGGTGGTTTGTGTCGCGTCGGCGGTCTTGCCATAGGGCGCGGGGAGGTCGATGACGAGGCCGTGCAGGTCGCTGCTCAGTTCCAGTCTCACCTCCCGCCCGGCCGGGCCGCTCGCGCCCAGGAACAGGCTGGCGCGCAGCGGAAACAATCCATGGATGCGCTCGTTCCAGTGCGAGACCTTTGGTAGCCAGTCCGAGGCCCGGGTGTGGGTGTCCATATCGATGCGGTAGGCCGGTTTGCGGGCGCGTGTATCGGTGGAAACCGCAAGGCGGGCCTCCTGGCCTCGGTAGCGGGCATGCAGGTTTTGCGCATCCAGAGCGTCGTCGATGAAGTGCAGCGTGCCACGGATGTTTTCGAACTGTTGTTCGAATCCGCTCAGCCGGGCGTCGTGCAGGTCCAGCCAGCCTTCAGCCAGACTGGGGCTCGGGTCGGTCCGATCGAGCCTCACCTCGGCCTGAACCCGCAGCGCGGACGGGCCGCTCAGCATGATTTGGTCAAGGTCCTTGCGGTCCGGGATCAGTGGGCTGCTTTTGAGGACTTCGAGCATGGATTCGACGTTGCCATCCAGGGCCAGGCGCAGGTTCAGTCGCGGCTGATCGAAGTCGGGCATGCTCAGCCAGCCCTCGCGCAGCGGCACGTCGAGGATGGAGCCGCCGTCGATGCGGCCTGACAGGCCGTTGTTGATGAAAGCCAGTTCGCCATGCAGGCGTTCGGCGTGCCGCCAACCGGGGGCGAAATCCAGTTTCAGGTCGTGGAACGGGAAGCGGACTTCGAAATGCCCGCTGCCATCGTCGTAGTACGGAAACTGGCGCAGATCGCCGTGCAGGCGGATGGCGCCTTGAGGTACCTTGCCGCCGCTTTTGGGCATGGTGTGGTCAAGCCAGTCGAGGGCTTCTTTGCCCAGTTCGGCGACCGGGAGGTAGGCGGGAACCCGGTTTGCGCGGACATTGCGCAAGCCGCCCGTGGCGTCGATCAGGCGTTCGCCGCCGGGCGACAGGTCCAGACGCAGGTCAAGGTCGACCTCAAGGTCATCGTTGATCAGCCTGAGTTCGCGTAGGGCGAGCATGGGGATGTCCGCCCAGAAGGCGGCCAGATCGCCCTGTGCCTGGTCGAAGTGCATGACCTCGCGGATTTTTTCATGCAAATCGACCCGCAGGTCGGGGCTATCCAGGCGCATCAAGGCGGCTTGCCCGTTCAGCCAGAGTTCGCCGCCCAGGTTCGCGACGCTGGGCAGATAGCCGTGACCGCTCCAGCCGATACGCTCGAAACGCGCCTGCCCATGGGCCTGGGCGGGGCGCGGAATGCCGTCGTCAAACTCCATCTGGATGCGCAGGTCATGCACGGAGCCGGTCGGGCGGGACCGGATCAGGGATTGGCGCACCTGTTCGGGCAGCAGTGGCGCGGCCACCAGCCACGGGCGCAGCAGGTCCAGATCGATGCGCTCGGCGGCCATGGACAGGCGCGCGCCGTGCCGTTCCAGCGAGAAGCGCTGGCTGGCTTCGCGCTGACCGGGGGGGCGGGCTTCGATATCCAGGGTCCATGTGTCTTGTCGCGATTCGAGCTGGATGTCCAGCAGCGTTTGCAGGGCGACTTCGCGTTCGCCCGCGAGCAGGGCCTGGATGCTGTTCAGCCGCCAGTCGGCAAGATCGACCCGCGCGCGGGCATCGACCAGCACACCGTCGCGCAGGCGCAGCCAAGCTTGTCCGCGCACTTCGCCGGTCTCGAAGCGGGGCAGGGTGTCCTTGCCCAAGGGGAGTTGGAGCATGTCGCGTGGCAGGGAGGCGATCAGATCGCTCCAGCCTGCGAGCTGGAGGCTGCTGGTCTGTAGCCAGATTTCGGCGTTCGGAGCGGCCATCCCGGCGCGGGTGTCCGGGGTGCGGGCGCGCAGTTCGAGGCGTCCGCCGAGGTTTTCCGGCAGATTGACGCGCAGGGCGAGGCGCCTTTCGAGCAGGCCGTGCTCGAACAAGGCCTGGATATCGTCCACGCGCAGATCCATCCCGCTGAGGTCATCATGCAGGCAGAGTTGGCTTCCGGTCAGCTCCACCCGGCGCGCGATCTCCAGCCAGCGCGGCCAGGCATCGGCGGCGGGAGTGGCCTCGGAGGTCCCGGGCATGTCGCCGATGAAGCCGCCGAATTGCCAACGTCCCGCACGATCGCGCAGGACCTGCATTCGCACGCCTTCGACCTGGAGCGCGCCGAAACGCGGTTCGAGGGCCATCAGGCTGCGTGGAATGTCGAGCGTGAGCGCCAGCCGCGCGACCCGCAGCGGGGTACGCCCGGCCTCCCCGAACAGGGTTGCTTCGCGCAGGACCAGTCTTGGCCCTAGCCCTTCCCAGTCCAGATCGAGTTGCTCCACGGTGAGCTCGACGCCGTGCGCGAAGGCCTGGCGCTCTACCCAGGCGCGCGCGTCCTCGCCGAACCAGGGCAGGATGAGGCGTCCCAGGCTCAGCAGCATCGCCATCAGGATGACCAGCAGCCCAAGCCCCGGTACGACCCGCCGTTGCGCGAATTTCAGCAGGGTATGGACGAAGGGCATGGGTGAGTCTGTGCGGTCACATCAGTACGATGTCGTACTGCTCGGGGGTGTAGAGCGCTTCCACCTGGAGCCGGACAGGTACGCCGGTGAAGGCTTGCAGCTCGGCCAGCGCCGTGGAATCCTCGTCCAGCAACCGGTCGATCACCGGCTGGGCCCCAAGCACCAGCATCTGTCTGGCATCGTACTGGCGGGTAAGGCGCAGGATTTCGCGGAAGATCTCGTAGCAGACAGTCTCGGCGGTCTTGATGCTGCCGCGCCCGCCGCAGGTCGGACAGCCCTGGCAAAGTACATGCTCCAGGCTTTCGCGGGTGCGCTTGCGGGTCATTTCGACCAGGCCCAGACTGGAAACCTCACACACCTTGGTCTTGGCATGGTCGCGTTCAAGCGCTTTTTGCAGGGCGCGCAGGACTTGTTCGCGGTGCTCTGGCTCCTGCATGTCGATGAAGTCGATGATGATGATGCCGCCGAGATTGCGCAGCCGAAGCTGCCGGGCGATGGACTGTGCCGCCTCCAGGTTGGTCTTGAAGATCGTCTCTTCCAGCGTGCGATGCCCGACGTAGCCGCCGGTATTGATATCCACCGTGGTCATCGCCTCGGTCTGATCGATGATGAGGTAGCCGCCGGATTTGAGCGGCACCTTGCGCTCCAGGGCGCGCTGGATTTCCTCCTCGACGTTGTACAGCTCGAAGATCGGGCGCTCGCCGGTGTAGTGCTCCAGCAGGGGCAACAGTTCCGGCTCCATCCGCTCGGCGAAATGGGCGGCGCGATGGTATGTCTCGCGTGAGTCGATGCGGACCTTCTCGATTTCCTCGCCGACCAGGTCGCGCAGGGTCCGCAGCACGATCGGCAGGTCTTCATGCACCAGCCGCCCGGCGGCGGCGGGCTGGGCGCGCAGGGCGATGTCGCTCCACAGCTTGTGGAGGAAAAGCATGTCGCGGCGCAGGCTTTCCGCATCCACCCCCTCGGCGGCGGTGCGCACGATGAACCCGCCGGGCACGGGCTGTTCGGTCAAGGCTTCCTGCAACAGGGCTTTCAGGCGGACGCGCTCGCTTTCTTCCTCGATACGGCTTGATACGCCGATGTTGCGCCCCTTGGGCAGATAGACCAGGTAACGGCTTGGAATGGTGATTTCGGAAGTCAGGCGCGCGCCTTTGGTACCGAGAGGCTCCTTGATGACCTGCACCAGCAGTTCCTGCCCGGCGCGCAGTATTTCCTGGATCTGCGGCGGCGTGGTCTCAACCCCGGTCTGTTTTTCCTCCGGGCTCAGGTCCAGGTCGGAGACGTGCAGGAAGGCCGCGCGTTCCAGGCCGACATCGATGAAGGCCGCCTCCATGCCCGGAAGCACCCTGCTGACCCGACCCTTGTAAATGTTGCCGACGATGCCCCGGCTGCGCTGGCGCTCGACCGCGATCTCCTGCAACACACCGTTTTCAACGAAGGCGATGCGGGTTTCCTGCGGGGTGACGTTAATCAGGATTTCTTCGCTCATCGTTCCGCGCTCCATACGGCGATACCGGCTTGCCGAAGCAATTCGGAGGTTTCGAACAGGGGCAGGCCCATCACGCCCGAGAAGCTGCCCTCCAGCCGGGTGACGAAGACCGCCGCCCGTCCCTGGATGGCGTAGCCGCCCGCCTTGTCGGCAGGCTCCCCGGTGTTCCAGTAGGCGATCATCTCATCCTCGCTCAGCGGGCGCATGTCCACATGGCTGACGGAAAGGAAAGCCTTGATGTCTTCGTCGCGGGCAATCGCCACGGCGGTATAGACCTCGTGCCGTCGCCCGGACAGGCGGCGTAGCATGGCCAGACCGTCGTCCCGGTCGCGCGGTTTGCCCAGCGCTTCCCCGTCGATGCTTACCAGCGTGTCCGCCGCCAGAATCGTCGCGCCGGGTACGAGTTCCAAGCCTGTCAGGGCCTTCTGACGTGCGAGTCGCAGGGCGGTTTCAGCGGCCACTTCGCCGTGCTGGGGGGATTCGTCGATCCCGACCGCGCGTTGTTCGAAACGCACGCCGATCTGGTGCAGCAATTCGGCGCGGCGCGGGGAGGTGGAGGCGAGAATCAGGCGGGTCATGGCGTTTTATCCATCCCGGAGGGCACGGAGGGCCGGACGTTGTAGGCGGTGCTTGCGGGAATCATGCTCCGGGGTCTCCGTGGTCGCTGTGACAGGAAAACGTCATGCCCGATGATACGGGTGATGGTTGAGCAGGCTCCAGGCGCGGTAGATCTGTTCGGCCAGCACGATGCGCACCAGCGGGTGCGGGAAGGTCAGCGGCGAGAGCGACCAGCGGGCATGGGTTTGTGCCAGCAGCGCCTCATCCAGACCGTCCGGTCCGCCGACCAGCAGCGCCACCTCGGCATGCTCCTGCAACCAGACACCCAGGCGGCGGGCAAGTTCCGGGGTGTCCCAAGCCTTGCCCAGCACGTCCAGCGCGACCACATGCGCGCCCTTGGGGATGGCGGCGCGGATGGCCTCGGCCTCCTCGCGCTTCCAGCGCGCCGCGTCGCCGGGATTGCCGCCCGATTTTCCACGCGTGGCGAGTGGCAATTCGCGCAGCACGAGCGAGCACTCGCGCGGCAGGCGGCGAGCGTATTCCTCGAAGCCCGCCGTGACCCAGGCAGGCATTTTCTCGCCGATGGCGATCAGGTGGATGCGCATGCTGGTGATCTTCGCAGGAGCGGCGCTCTCGCCGCGATTCGGTGTATCAAATCGCGGCGAGGGCGCCGCTCCTGCAAGCCTGTCAGGCCGTGGCCCGGGTATCGGCCCAGAGCTTTTCGAGCTGATAGAAATCGCGCGTTTCCGGCAGCATGACGTGGACGACGATCTCGCCGATATCCACCAGCACCCAGTTGGATTGGGCTTGATCATCCCCTTCCACGCCCAGCGGGCGCACCCCAGCCTCTTTCACCTTGTCCACCACGTTACCCGCCAGCGACTTGACGTGGCGGTCGGAGGTGCCGGAGGCGAAGATCATGAGGTCGGTGAACGAGCAGCGGCCACGCACGTCCAGGACGCGCACATCGACACCTTTGAGGTCTTCCAGTGCGTGGACGACGGTGTCGCGGAGTTGTTCGAGTTCCATGGGATTCCTGTCGGTCAAGGTGAATTCAGTAAAGTCGGCGCGAGGCGATGTACGCTCGCACCGGATCGGGTAGAAGGTAGCGTGTGCTGCGGCCTTGGGCCGACAGCTCTCGAATCTGGGTGGCGGATATGTCCAGCGCGGTGATGGGAACCTCCACGATGCGTCCGGACGGCGCGCGTTCAAGATCTGCGGCGGGACAGAGGCGCTCGGCCAGCAACTCGGCGGCCTCGTCCTCGGCGCGCGCACCGGGTCGGGTGGCGACGGCAAGATGCACCAGATCGAGAATGCGTGCCCAGTCCCGCCAGCGGGTGAAGCCATTGAAAGCATCCATGCCCATCATCAGCGCCAGCGGGCGCTCATGATACTCCGCACGCAGCGAGGCGCAGGTATCGACCATCCAGGACGGGCCGCCGCGCTCGAATTCGCGGGTATCAACTGCAAAGCATGTCCGGTCGGCGAGGGCGATGCGAACCATCGCCAGCCGGTGTTCCGGGGCGGCGATGGGGGCGCGCCGGTGCGGTGGCTGGAAAGCAGGCACGAAACGCACCTGTTCAAGCCCCAGGGCTTCGCGCACCTCTTCCGCCAGGCGCAGATGGCCGTGGTGGATGGGATCGAAGGTGCCGCCGAGAATGCCGATCAAGGGCGTTTGGCCTCAGCCACGGACATGCCCGTCCCCGAGCACGATCCATTTCTGCGTGGTCAGGCCTTCCAGCCCGACCGGGCCGCGCGCGTGCAGCTTGTCGGTGGAAATGCCGA
>JBFLZK010000027.1:0-14631 GCA_040756355.1 Pseudomonadota bacterium
TCGTCGCCACTCCGGGGCGTCTGCTCGACCAAATGAACAACGGTCGTGTACGCTTCGACCGCCTGGAAATGCTGGTTCTGGACGAAGCCGACCGCATGCTCGACCTCGGCTTCGCCGATGACATGCGTGCCATCGCCGCCGCCATGCCGGAAGACCGCCAGAGCGTGTGCTTCACCGCCACTCTCTCGCCCAGTGTCACCAAGCTGGCGGGCGATCTGCTGAGCGAGCCGAAGCATCTGGAAGTCGCGCCGCTGGAAACCCGCCGTGACGCCATCGACCAACAGGTCATCTATGTCGATCACGTCGATCACAAGCGCGAACTGCTCAGCCATCTGCTGGCGGATGCCTCCGTCAACCAGGCCATCGTCTTCACCGCCACCAAGCGCGATGCCGACCAGCTCGCCGCCGAACTGGAAGAAGCCGGTGAGGCCGCCGCCGCCTTGCACGGCGACCTGAACCAGCGTCAGCGCACCCGCATGCTGGACCACCTGCGCAAGGGCCGTTGCCGTGTGCTGGTTGCCACTGACGTCGCTGCGCGCGGCATCGATGTGGCCGGCATCACTCACGTGTTCAACTTCGACTTGCCGCGTCAGGCGGAAGACTATGTCCACCGCATCGGTCGCACCGGTCGCGCCGGCGCCACCGGCACCGCCGTATCCTTCGTCAGCCGCCGGGATGTCGGCGTGCTGCGCAGCATCGAACACTACGTGGGCGAAAAAGTGCGTGTCACCGAAGTCGCGGGCCTTGAGGCCAACTTCAAGCCGCGCGAAGGCGACGGCGCAGGCCCGCGCGGTCGCCGCCCGGGTGGCGGTGGCGGTTATCGTCAGGGGCAGGGCAATGGTGGCGGCTATCGCGGCGGCAATGGTTCCGGTCATGGCGGTGGCTATAATGCGCGCTCCGGTGAGGGCAAGCCGTATGGTCGTCGTGGCGGTCAGGATGGTCATGCGGGGCATGGCAACAATGGTCATGAGCAGCGTGGCGAGCGTCCCAGCGGCAACCGCTTTGGCGACCGACCCGCAGGCCGCTCCGGACAAGGCCAGGGTGCGCCGCGCCGTAAGTTCTACGACTGAACCCTTTCGCGGTTGTCCTCCCTGCGCAAGCGGGGAGGCAGCACTCCTCAACCCCTCGCCTGGCGAGGGGTTTTTGTTTGTGGACGCGGCTCCCGCCGTCACGATATGCCACGGCTGATCGGCCCGAGGGCAGCCCTCCCGCGGGCGCATGTCTCTCGTCGGCGTTCTTCCGTGGTGCGCCCTCCCTGCCGCGATAAATGCCGCGATGTTCACAGCCAAGCTATCGGACCGAGGCCGGGCCTCCTGACAAGCTGTTGTCACCCAAAAACCACACCAAGACACCTTCGTGTTGCAACATGGCAACACTTGCATTGCGTTGGGGTTAAGCCCTTGTGTATAAATGCTCCGTGGCCCCGGAAGAGTCCGGGATGTCCTTTAATCCCTCCAAGGAGAAATCCATGAAGAAGCATCTGATTGCCCTCGCCGTAGCCGCTGCTGTTGCCGCTCCGGCTGCCATGGCCGACACCACCCTGTACGGTCTGGCTAACCTGTCCCTCGACTACATCGACAACGGCGTTGACAGCGACATGAACGTCGCCTCCGGTTCTTCCCGTCTGGGCGTGAAGGGCACCGAGAAGCTGTCCGGTGGCCTGTCTGCCGTTTACCAGATGGAATTCGGCGTTGATATGGCCGACAGCACCACTCTGGGCGCCCGCAACCAGTTCGTCGGCCTGACCGGCGGTTTCGGTACCCTGGTCATGGGTCGTCATGACACCCCGCTGAAGATGACCATCGGCAAGTATGACCTGTTCGGCGACCAGATCGGCGACAACGGCAACGCCACCACCCTGTCCACCAAGGTTCAGAACCTGCGCGCTCCGAACGTCGTTGCGTACATGCTGCCGAAGATGGGCGGTTTCAACGGCGCGGTTGCCTACGTTGCTGACCCCACTGGTGACAACAGCGACAACAACGACCTGCAAGCCTACAACATCCAGCTCGGCTACGAGCACAAGATGTTCAGCATCGACGGCGCCTACCAGAACGTCAACGTTGCTGTTGGCGACGACATCATCACCTACGCCCTGGGCGCTGGCGTCAAGTTCGGCGGCTTCAAGGTCAACGCTCTGTACCTGAACGAGAACGATGCAGGTGCTGACGAGTCCGTTTACGGTCTGGGCGCCGCCTACACCTTCGGCAAGAACACCGTCAAGGGCCAGTACTACGCTCAAGACGAAGCTGATCGCGCCATGTTCGCTCTGGGCTACGACTTCGCTATGAGCAAGCAGACCACTCTGTTCGCAGCCTACGCTTCTGGCGAGAAGGCTCTGAGCGTCTGGGGCGACGGCCACGGCGGCAAGACCTCTACCCACTCTGGCGAAGACACCTCTGCCTTCTCCGTCGGTATCAAGCACAAGTTCTAATCTCTCCTGAGATTGCTTCGAGCGCCAAACCCGCAAGGGCTTCCGGCATGGATGCCGGAAGGGTGCGAGAACAGGATGAACCCACAAGAGGCGGCCTCCGGGCCGCCTTTTTTATTGTCAGGAATATTTCCTGTCCATGATGCGTTTTGTTTCATTTGCACAATGAGTTAGCTAGACTAGACCAAGCTAAAAATGTGGTGTCATAGGAGAATGTCATGCAAGCGGTCAATATGTTGCAGGCCAAATCCACGTTGTCCCGGTTGGTGGAGGCCATCGAGCAAGGTGATGAAAAAGAAATCATCATCGCTCGGCATGGGCGTCCTGCCGCAAAACTGGTGCCCATTGATGCGGCGCCCATGGGGCGTCGCATTGGCGTGGCCAAGGGGGTCTTTGAGGTTCCTGATTCCATTGATGAGCACAATGAAGAGGTTGCGAATCTGTTTTATGGGAGCTCGCAAGATTGAACATCCTGCTCGACACTCATGTTGCCTTGTGGTGCATTACGGACAGCCCGAAATTGTCCGCCAAGGCTCGCGAACTTATCACTTCACCCCGATCAACAGTCTGGGTCAGTGCTGCCAATGTGTGGGAGATTTCCATCAAGCGCACCTTGAAACGTGGTGATATGGCCGTTTCAGGTCAGGATGCTATGCGTTACTTCACTGAGTCCGGATACCGTTTCCTTTCGGTGGATGCGGAGCACGCCGCGGCAGTGGAAGAGCTTCCCATGCACCATCAAGACCCGTTTGACCGTATTCTGGTCGCGCAAGCGTTGGTTGAGCCCATGCGGCTCATGACCCATGATCCTGTGGTGGCGCGTTATAGCGATACCATCATTAAGATTTGATTCTGGATGGGGCGCCAAAGTAAAAGCCCGTGGCTCGGCGCAACGGGCTTTGTTCTGTAGGAGCGGCGTCCCGCCGCGATTCGATGTGCGGGTTATCGCGGCGGGACGCCGCTCCTACGGGTCTTGGGGAGATGCCCGCAAAGCAGCGCAGCCCGGATGAAGGCCTTGGCCGGAATCCGGGGAGGTTTCCCGGATTCCGCTTCGCTTCATCCGGGCTACATGCTGGCCATCCTCCAGTGCCAATCGTCATTGCGAGCGAAGCGAAGCAATCCATGACAGCTTCAAGAGTCCGCAGCGCACGGGGCGTCAGATCGCTTCGCTCCTAACGCGTTGGTGGCCCAAGTCCAAGCCAAAACCCTCGTAAGAACATGGGAATGGGGGCGGCAGCATAAGGCGGAATGGCGTTGCGTAACCCGCCGAATGGTAGCGGCTGAGGACAGCCCTCGGTGTTCGCCGGAGCGCCGATCACCCTCTCCCCAGTCCTCCATCGTCAAGGGGGAGGGGGGCGATGCATTCGCGCCTTTGCGGGGCGATCAGCCGCCGATCTTGCGCACGCCGTCCTTGGTGGCAAGGATCAGCACATCCGCCGGGCGCAGGGCGAACAGGCCGACGGTGACGATGCCGGGGATGTTGTTCAGCTCGTCTTCCATCTTGGCCGGTTGCATGATCTCAAGGTTGTGCACGTCGAGGATTTGGTTGCCGTTGTCGGTTACGAAACCTTCGCGGTAAACCGGGGTGCCGCCCATTTTGACAAGTTCGCGAGCGATCATGCTGCGTGCCATGGGGATGACTTCAATCGGCAACGGGAATTTTCCGAGTACCGGTACCAGCTTGCTCTCGTCCGCGATGCATACAAAGGTCTTGGCCAGATGGGCGATGATCTTTTCTCGGGTCAGCGCGCCGCCGCCACCCTTGATGAGTTGAAGATGTTCATTGGATTCGTCCGCGCCATCCACGTACACAGGGATCTCGCTGACCTCGTTCAGGTCGAGCACCGGGATGCCGTATTCTTTCAGGCGGGTGGTGGATGCCACTGAACTGGAAACCGCTCCATCGATCTGGTGCTTGATGGTGGCCAGACCGTCGATGAAATGGTTGACGGTGGAACCGGTACCGACGCCCACGACGGTGCCGGGCTTGACGTATTCGAGGGCGGCGAGCGCCGCCTGGCGCTTCAGTTCGTCTTGAGTCATGTGTTGATCTCCCGAAAAATGTATCGACCAAGGTTACCTGAAAAGGACGGGATGTAGGAGCAGCGTCCCCGCCGCGATGCGCGCGGCAAGCAATCGGTCCGGGGACGGGCCTCCTGCGGGTGAGACGCCCTCACCGGCGTCTTTTTGTAGGATTGGCGCCCCAGCGCGATCAGCCGACAATCCAGCAGCTCTGCTGGCGGGGCGTCTACCCGCCGTGGGAGCGTCGATCGTTGCTCTGTCCGGCGAGCAGCCGCTCCAGCCGGTCAAAGCGCTCTTCCATGGCCTCCAGGCGTTGGAGAATCAGCAACTCATGGCGGATTTCCTCGCGCTCCATCTCAGCCGAGGACTCCTCCACCTGCAAACCAACCAGTGCGGCGGCTACATTCGCCATCACCATTGAAAATGTCAGCACGCCGAACACGATCAACACCGCTCCAAGCAGGCGTCCCTCCGCCGTGACCGGAACCAGGTCGCCATAGCCGACCGTGCTGATGGTGACCACCGCCCACCACAGGCCATCCCAGATGGACTCGTACTTGGGCTCGATGGTCGCCACCAAGGTACCGAGCGAGCCGATCAGAAAAACGGCAATGACCAGCGTTGCGGCTAGTGCGTGGCGTGCCATCATGCGCAGTGAGCGTCTTGCCACGCGGATCAGCACCACCACCAGCAGGATCAGGCGCAGCACGCGCAGGAAGGCCAGCGAGGCCTCGCTATCCATGAACAGCAGAGGAAGGCCGCCGATCACGATTGCCAGATTGAGCCAGTTCTGTCGCCAGTACAGCCCCCGGTTGCGCACGATCAGGCTGAGGATGACGGCTTCGATCAGGAACACACCCCAGACCATCAGATCGAGCATGCGCAGCGTGGGCCCGTCGATCAGCCCCTTGGCTTCGGCATACCAGGCAAAGGGCAGCCAGAGCGTCGCCAAGGCGACAGGGATCTCCAGTCGAACGGCCCAGCGCCGCACCGCAGCGCCTTCATGCGAGGCCACCCCGGCAACGCCCAGCGCCGCCGGAAGGTTGCGCCAGAAATGCCTCATGGCAGGCGACCGGTACGCGCGCAGTGCGGCAGGTCGCCATCGCGCCCGGTGGCGCGGCGGGTCAACAGGCGGCGGAGCGGGGCAATGTCGTTGGCCGCGCGCAGGGCGAGGCCTCGAAGCCAGGGCAGGGGGCCCCGGGCAGGTTTAAACAGGTGATGGAAGGCATCCATGGCGCTCTGCATCAGCAGATTCTCGCCGCGTCGGCGGCGCTCGTAGGCTTGCAGCACATGCAGCGCGCCAATGTCTTGATTACGCGCGCGCGCGGCGGCGAGGGTTTCGGCTAGCGCGGCTACATCCATGAAACCGAGATTCACACCCTGCCCGGCCAGCGGGTGGATGGTGTGGGCAGAATCGCCTGTCAGCACCAGGCGCGGCTTGCAGTACTGCTGGGCATGGCGGCGAGTGAGGCGGAAGCTGCCGCGTTCCAGCAGGGCTTCGATGCCGCCCAGTTCGGGCGGAAAGGTGCGTCCGAGTTCACTCAGGAAAGCCGCCTCGTCCAGTGCCTTGAGTCGCTCCACCTCGTCCGGGTGGATGTACCAGACCAGCGAGGCATGCGGCCCTGGCAAGGGCAGCAAGGCTTGCGGGCCGGATGGGGTGAAGCGCTGCCAGGTGATGTCCTGCTGTGGTGCGGCGGTACGCACGGTGGCGACCAGCGCCTCCACGTCGTAGTCCCAGGCCGTCAGGCCGATGTTGGCGAGTTCGCGCAGGCGCGAGCGGGCGCCATCCGCGCCGACTACAAGGCTTGCGTGAATTTCCTCGCCGTCGCTCAGGCGTGCGACCACTGCGTCATCGTCGACTCGCACTGAATCGAGCCGTGCCGGGCAATGCCAGTGCACGCTCTCAAGCCCCTCCGCGGTCTGCCACAGGGCGAGCTGAAGAAGACGGTTTTCGACAATGTGACCGAGTGCGGGCTCGCCAATGTCGCGGCTGTCAAAATTCGTCTCGCCCGGGCCCTCTCGGTCCCAGACCCGCATGCGGCGGAAGGGGACGGCTCGCGAGGACAGCACATGCCGCCAGGCATCGATCGCCTCAAGCAGGCTCTGGGAGGCCAGACTGACGGCGGACACGCGCAGATCCAGAGGTTGCTGCGGGGCGTAGGGCTGCGGTCTTTGCGCCTCGACCACCCGCACCTCGAAGCCCTGCCGACCCAGTGCGCAGGCCAGCGCCGCACCGACCATGCCGCCACCGATGATGAGAACATCCGCATTTGATTTCATGACATGCCTCGACTCAGGTCATCGCGAGCTTGTACTGGGCGCATGGCGAACGTGAAGACCCCAAGCGGCCCTGGCAGGCTGCTGAAAAGAGCCTTTTAGCATCTTGCTAACCATTCAGGCCCATCATTTGGCGCAGGAACCCGCCACGCAACGGCGGCAAAGCGTCCAGCGCCGCCAGCGCCAGACCCTTGAGCGCGTCGGGCATTGGCACGGCGCGAGTGAAACCGCGCGCCAACAGATCCATCAGGGGGTAGCTGCGGGCGTAATCGGCGCGACGGGCCGCGACGTAGGCCCCCAGCGCCGCGCTACCGCCGATGTCCCTCCCTTCCTGTCGTGCGCGGCTCAGTTCGCCGAGCAGAGCGCGGACGTCACGCAGGCACAGGTTCAGGCCTTGTCCGGCGACTGGGTGCAGTGCATGCGCGGCATTCCCGAGGACCACGGCGCGCGGTGCGGCCAGTCGGTCGGCGGTGATGGCCCGCAGCGGATAGGCATGGCGCGGCCCGGTCGCGACGAAACGCCCCAGGCGCGGGCCGAAACGCTCGCCCAGGCTGGCGAGGAAGCTTGTTTCGTCCAACGCCAGCCGGTTGGCGATCTCGGTGGTGGGTGTGACCCATACCAGCGCATAACGGTTGCTCCCCATCGGCAACAGGGCAATGGGGCCCTCGGCGGTAAAACGTTCGAAGGCGGTCCCGATCTCGGGGTGTTCGACCTCGACCCGCGCCAGAATGGCGGTCTGGCCGTAGTCACGCTCGCTCACTGGCAGGCCCAGCGCGGCTCGCACGGCGGAGCCCGCGCCATCGGCGGCGACCAGCAGGCGGGCGCGCAGGACCTGCTCGCCCTCCGGCGTGGCGTAGTGCACACTCACCCCAGTGGCATCGGTTTCGTGCGCAATGAAGCGCGCCGGGGCCAGCCAACGCGCGCCACTCTCCCGCGCCGCGAGCAAGAGGGCAGGGGCCATGCGCGCGGAATCCAGCACTTGGCCGAGCGCGGCCACGCCTTCCTCGGCGGCGTTGAAACGCGCGCTGCCCCAGGCCCCCCGCAGGGAGACATGAATCCGCCCGATCGGCTCGGCATCCTCGGCCAGTGCTTCCCAGAGTCCCCAGCCTGCCAGCAGGCGGCGCCCTCCCTCGGCCAGAGCGATGGCGCGTCCGTCAAAACCCGTATCGCCGGTCCGCGCCTGCTCGGGGGCGACCTCGCGCTCCAGCACCGCCACCGAGAAGCTCTCGCGTGCCAGAACATGCGCGAGCACCGCGCCGACCGGGCCGCCGCCGACGATGACGACGTCATGCATGCGGTACGATCTCCTCCAGCGCCTCGATGCTCTTCGGCGCCTCGGCAGTCAACACCTCGCAGCCCTCTCGGGTCACCAGCACGTCATCCTCGATACGAATGCCGATGTTGCGGAAGGCCTTGGGTACGTCACGGCCATCATCAATGTAAAGACCAGGCTCCACGGTCAGCACCATGCCGGGCTCCAGTGGTCGCCACTGTCCATCGACCTTGTAAGCGCCCACGTCATGCACATCCATGCCCAGCCAGTGGCCGGTACGATGCATGTAGAAGCGGGTATGGGCTCCCTTTTCGATCAGCTTGTCGATCTTGCCCTTGAGCAGCTTCAATCCGACCAGGCCTTCGGTCAGCACCCGCACCGCCGTCTCGTGAGGGGTATTCCATCCCGCGCCGGGGCGCACCGCCTCGATGGCCGCCTGTTGCGCCGCGAGCACGACTTCATACAGATCGCGCGCGGCGGGTGAGAAGCGCCCTCCGACCGGCAGAGTGCGGGTGATGTCGCCGCAGTAACCGCCCCATTCGCAGCCCGCGTCCACCAGCACCAGCTCCCCCTTGTTCAGCAGGTCGCGATTCTCGGTGTAATGCAGGATGCATGCGTTTGCGCCACCCGCGACAATGGGCGGGAACGAGGGCTCGCCGCCATGCTGGCGGAAAACATGCAGCAACTCCGCCTCCAGCGCGTACTCGTGCAGACCGGGCGAGCAGGCGCGCATCACGCGCTGATGAGCCTTGGCGCTGATGTGGCAAGCCTCTCGCAGCACGCTCAGTTCATCTTCGTCCTTGAACAGGCGCATCTCATGCACCAACGGGCCGATATCCTGCCATCCGCAAGGGGCCTTCACTCCCGCGCGCTGCTGGCGACGCACCGCATTCAGCCAGTCGAACAGGCGTTCCGCGAACCGTCCGTCACCCAGCGGGGCATACAATTGGTCGCGCCCGGCCAGCAGTTCTGGCAAGCGAGCATCCAGCTCCTCAAGTACAAAGGCCTGATCCACGCCGTAATCCTTGAGCGCGCCCTTGACCCCGGCGCGGCGGCCATCCCATTGCTCGCGGGCCGGATCGCGCGGGCGCACGAACAGGATGCTGGAGCCTTCGGCATGGCCGGGGGCCAGCACCAGCACCGCATCCGGCTCATCGAAGCCGGTCAGGTAGCGGAAATCGCTGTCCTGCCGGAAGGGGTAGTGGGTATCACGATTGCGCACCCGTTCGACGGCGGCAGGCAGGATGGCCACGGCATCCGGTCCAAGTCTGGCCAGCAGGCGCTTGCGGCGACGGGCGAAATGTTTCTTGCTCAGGATTGGATGGATGGCCATGATCGCCTCCGATCAATGCAAGGTTTTGGAACCGGCCGTCTGCGACCAGAAGGCATGCAGGCCTTGTCCGGCAGTCTCATCCGCCGGTGGGGCGGGCTGCTCCTGAGCGGCGCGCGGGTGCAAGGTTTCGTGCAGCAACAAAACGCCGACGCGCAGGTATTCCACCAGTTCGCTATACGCCAGCTCGTCTTCTTCGCTGTCTTCGCCGAGATCGAAGCTGCCTTGAGCAAACTGGCCGATATCGCGCAGAACCTCGGCGGCCTCCTCCGGCAGTCGGGCGGGATCCTGCCCGCCCGCCACGCCGTAGCCGTAGAGAAAACCGTGACACCAGGCATGCAGGGCTTCGGCGCGATCACCCAGGTCCTCATCGTCGTCCGGAAGCATCAGGTCAAAGCTGCCGTTCACCTCGCCCAAGCTTGCGACGGTTTCGGCATGAACCTGACTGAGCACTGAAGGGGCCGCGATCTGCTCATCGTCCTCACGCACCTGAGCCCACCACTCGGACAGCCGCACACCGCCCGCAGCGCAGATCATGCCGGCCAGCACCCCATGCGCCTCGGCGGCATGCACCGCAGCCTCTTCGAGTGCCTGCTCGACCTGGTCGAACTCCACCATGACTTCACCTGTGCCGTTGTTGGAATGTTTTCCCGCATCCTACCACGGGGTTTCGGCAAGACGGGGGCCGCTGCTTGCAGAAGAAGCGGCCCCCTCATACCATCGACAGCATTTGCCGTCGCGCCCCGATTTTGGAGCCCCCATGCAGCGCATCGTGTCCCAGGATGAGTGGCAAGCCCTCGAAGAGGGCGTGCTCCAGCTCGTGGAGCTATGCGAAAGCCTGAAGCAGGCCAACGTCCAGCTCGACTCCGAAAACCAGCAATTGCGCCGTGAGCGCCATCGCCTCCAGTCCTTGCTCAGCGAGGCCGAGTCGCGTCTCGTCCCGGTGCTCGAACAGCTTCGCGCCATGGAGTCCCAGACATGAGCAAGGATAAGGATCCCGCCGTTCCGGTGGACATCACCATCCTCGACAAGGATTACCGCGTCGCCTGTCCCGCCAGCGAGCGCGAGTCTCTTGAGCGCGCCGCGCGCTTCCTGGACGCGAAGATGCGTGAAATCCGTCATACCGGCAAGGTGATCGGAAACGACCGCGTTGCGGTGATGGCCGCCATCAACATCACCCACGAATTGCTGCAACTGCGCGCGGGTCAGCCCCAGGCCCTGCCGGACGATGCTGTATCGGCTTCGCTCGAAGTCGAAGCCCTGCGTCACCGTATCCTCGAAACGCTGGCACGTTGCAAACCGGGACAGGCTGAACTACTCTGAACTCAAGTCTTCTGGAGCGTGCGCCCGTGGCCCAATCCCCTTGAGCCTTAATGCACCTCCCTGGGTATGGCCTCTGGAGCCGTGCGCATGTCCGACCTGGCTCCAAGCCTTGAACGGAAAGCCTGACGCTCCTCACGCCCTTCCCGACTTGAACCGCTCGGTTCAAGGTAACCGGCCGTCAGCGGCGCCCCGGAAGACCCATCCCTCCGCTTTTCCCGACTTCTTCGCCCCTCAGCCGACCCTTGGCGGGCGGACGCAAGCCTTGTATCGCCGGGGCGGCATGCCCGCATCATGAACATCACTTCCCGCAAAGCCCTGCGACAAACACTGCGCCAGCGACGTCGCCACCTGGACGCCAGCGAGCGCGCCTGGCGCGAAGCCGCCATCGTCCATGCCCTCGGCCAGCACCCCGCCTTCAGGCGAGCACGCCGCATCGCCCTTTATTGGCCTGCCGATGGAGAAGTGGACCTTCGTTTCCTGGCCGCGCTCGGGTCCGGCGGGCAGACGCTGCACCTGCCCGTTCTGCGGCACGGTTCGCGACTTCGCTTCGCGGTCTGGACGCTCCAGGCCCCCATGCGTCTGAACCGCTTCCGCATCCCGGAACCCCGGCATCGCGAGCGCGATTTGATTCCGGCCCAAGGCCTCGATCTGATCTTGGCGCCGCTGGTCGGTTTCGATGAAGATGGCAATCGCCTCGGCATGGGTGGAGGTTTCTACGACCGCACCTTCGCCTTCCGCCATGCCCGCCGCCGCTGGCGCAAACCGTTGCTGATCGGCGTGGCTTTCGCGCTTCAGCGCTGCCCGCCGCTGCCTTCCGAACCTTGGGACGTACCCCTGGATGGTGTCGTCACCGAGGACGGGGTACGCTTGTTCGAACGCATGTAATGGACCGAACGATGGCCTACTGGTTGATGAAATCCGAACCCGAAGTCTTTGGCATCGACGATCTCGCCGCCCGCCCCGACCAGACCGAGCACTGGGACGGCGTGCGCAACTACCAGGCACGCAATTTCATGCGCGCCATGAAAATCGGTGATCAGGTTTTCTTCTACCACTCCAATACCGCCGTGCCAGGCATCGTCGGCATCGCCGAAGTGGTGCGCGAGGCCTACCCCGATCACACGGCCTGGGACAATCCCGAGGGCAAGTATCATGATCCCGCCAGCACCCCGGACAAACCGCGCTGGGATATGGTTGACCTGCGTTATCGACGTCATCTTCGGCGCGTCATCCCGTTGACCGAGCTGAAAACCATTGAAGAGCTCGCCGACATGCCCCTGGTGCGCAAGGGCAACCGCCTGTCGGTCATGCCGGTGAGCGATGAGCACTGGCGGATCATTCTCGGCATGGAGTAGGTGCGAACCCGTTCGCACAACATATCCTTCATGCGCGAGCGAATTCACACCGACAAGCAGCCATTGAATCCCCAAGCATGAGCCTCACCCGCGACTATCTGGAACGTATCCTCACCGCCCGCGTTTACGACGTGGCGATCGAAAGCCCGCTCGACCCCATGCCGCTGCTCTCCGCTCGCCTCGGCAGCCGCGTGCTGCTCAAGCGCGAAGATCTCCAGCCTGTGTTCTCGTTCAAACTGCGCGGCGCCTACAACAAGATTCATCACCTGCACGCGCGCGGCGAGCTGGGTTCCGGCGTCATCGCCGCCAGCGCGGGAAACCATGCCCAGGGCGTCGCCCTCGCGGCGCAGCGCATGAGTCTTCGCGCAGTCATCGTCATGCCTGCCACCACCCCCGCCATCAAGGTCAATGCCGTGCGCCGCCGCGGCGGCGAGGTGATTTTGCATGGCGATGCCTTTGACTCGGCCTACACGCATGCCCGCAGGCTTGCGGACACCGAAGGCCTGACCTTCATCCACCCCTACGACGACCCCGAGGTGATCGCGGGTCAGGGGACCATCGGCATGGAGATCCTGCGCCAACACCCGGATGCCATTGAGGCTGTGTTCGTGCCAGTTGGCGGAGGCGGCCTGATCGCGGGCATCGCCGCCTACCTCAAGCATCTGCGTCCGGCCACCCGCATCATCGGAGTCGAACCCGAGGATGCCGCCTGCATGCACGATGCACTGGTCGCGGACGAGCGCGTGATCCTGCCCCAAGTGGGCCTGTTTGCCGACGGCGTGGCGGTCAAGCAGGCGGGCGAGGAAACCTTCCGCATCGCGCGCGAATGCGTGGACGAAGTGATTCTGGTCAGTACCGACGAGATCAGCGCGGCCATCAAGGATATTTTCGACGACACCCGCGCCATCGCCGAACCGGCGGGTGCGCTGGCCATCGCAGGCCTCAAACGCTATGCGGGAGCGCACCATGGGCAACCCCCGCAAGGCGCGGGCGCCCTCATCGCCATCAATTCCGGCGCCAACATGAATTTCGACCGTCTGCGCCACATCGCCGAGCGGGCCGAACTCGGCGAACAGCGCGAAGCCTTGTTCGCAGTTACCATTCCCGAACGTCCCGGCAGCTTCCGCACCTTCTGCGACACGCTTGGTCGCCGCGCCATCACCGAGTTCAACTACCGCTACAATGACCAGCGCGATGCCCATATCTTCGTCGGCGTCCAGCTTGATGACGGGGCCAAGGAAAAGGAAGGCCTGATCGACCTGTTGCGGGAGCGGGGTTACCCCGTCCTAGACATGAGCGGCAATGAAATGGCCAAGTTGCACATGCGCCACATGGTCGGCGGCCATAGTCCCCGGGTGGAACACGAAATCCTTTACCGATTCGAGTTTCCCGAGCGCCCCGGCGCCCTTCTGCATTTTCTCACTCGCATGGGTGCGCGCTGGAACATCAGCCTGTTCCACTACCGCAACCATGGCGCGGACTACGGGCGCGTGCTTGTGGGCATCCAGGTTCCGGGTGAAGACCGCCACCAGTTCGAGCAGTTTCTCGAATCGCTCGGCTTTCCCTACTGGGACGAAACGGATAACCCGGCTTACGGCCTGTTCCTGGCATGACTCCCGTTTGCCGCGCCGGGTCGTGCGCGCCGGGCACGACGTGGGAGGCCCGCCTTCGGGCCGATTCGCGTTGCGTTTACAGGGTTGCGTTTACAGGGAATAGGGGAGGCGACGCCTGGCGCTCAGCCTCGCCCAGCCATCCTTGAGCGCGGGCGGATCGAAGTCGAAATATCCCGCGTAGGCGGCCATGACGCCTTCGGCCTGCTCGGCCAGGAGACCGGATAGCACTAGCCATCCGCCGGGCTTCACGTGCGCGCGCAGCACGGGGGCCAGTTCGATCAGTGGCCCCATCAGGATGTTGGCCAGCAGCACGTCGAAGGCGGCGTCCTCCGGCAGCGCGCTGGGTAGCCCCGTGTGCAGGCGTTCGGCATCGACAGCGTTGCGGGCGGCGTTGTCGCGGGTGGCGGTAAGCGCTTGCGGATCGATATCGATGCCCCACGCATCGGTCGCGCCGAGCCTGAGAGAGGCGATGGCGAGAATGCCGGAACCGCAGCCGTAGTCGAGTACGTTCTTATTCGTCATGTCCGCGCCATCTAGCCATTCGAGGCAGAGGGCGGTGGTGGGATGGGTTCCGGTACCGAAGGCAAGGCCGGGGTCGAGCAGGATGTTGACGGCGCCCGGTTCGGGCGCGTCCAACCAGCTTGGCACGATCCACAATCGTTCGCCGAAGCGCAGGGGTTGGAACTGGTCCATCCAGGCACGTTCCCAATCCTGGTCTTCCACGTAGATCCACACGCCTCCGTGGATGCCTTGCGCCGCCAGCGCGTTGTCGATCAGGTGCGTGTGGGCGTCGCTCTCGAATAGCCCGACCACGTTGACCTCCGGCCACAGCGGAGTTTCGCCGGGCAGGGGTTCGAGCACGGGGACGTCGGCGGCGTCTTGCAGAGTGACGGATACGGCGCCGAGTTCGAGGAGGGTGTTTTCGAGATTTTCGGCTTGGTCGCGGGGGGTGGTGAGGGTGATTTGGTGCCAGGGCATGGTGGGGTGTGTCTGGATAAGGAAGGTTT
>JBFLZK010000028.1:0-39374 GCA_040756355.1 Pseudomonadota bacterium
CGGTGTTCGAGGACGCGCGCATCGAGGAGCTAGCCATCCGCGACTTCCCCGGCCTGCGCCAACTCTGGCTGTCCCTCCACCCCATGCCAGATGCCGCCCACGCGCCCTCCACCATGGATGAGTTCATCCATGACTTGCTCTGCCTCTCACGCGGCCTGCTGGACCCATCCTACGACCCCGGCGTTGAGCGTCGCCGTCAGTGGATCGCCCGCTTCCACGAGGAAATGTCAAAGCGCCCGGACGACAACCAGCTCGCCTGGGACCTGGGCGTGACCTACTGCGGCCAGGCCATGCAGGCCATCCCGGCGCGCGTCTCGTCCGCCACCATGGCCGGCCTGCCCGTCGTCTACCGCGACGACAACCGCTTCATCTGGGAATTCGCCGAGCTCGACTGGGAAGGCGACGGCAAGGACTACACCCCGGCCAGTCAGCGCGCCCAGCGCCGCCATGTCGGCTTGATGGAGTTCGTCGATGCCATCGACTCGGAAATGACCAGCCCGATGGAAGACGATGGCGAAATCCTGGTGCTCTCCACCGAGCTGTTCCCGTATGAAGACAACGGAGTCAGCTACAACCAGATGGAAGGCAAGGAACCCATCCTCGGCCCCTTCCACTACCACGAGTGGGACTACCAGGTGCAGGTCCACCGCCCCGACTGGACCACGGTGTACGAGCGCCGCCTGCCGCGCGGCGACAAGGACGAGATCGACCGCATCCTGCGCGAGCACAAGGGCGTCGCCGCCCGCCTGCGCCACATCATCGACATGCTGCAACCGCGCGGACTGGTGATCGAGCGCAAGCAGGCCGAAGGCGACGACCTGGACCTCGACGCCGCCGTGCGTTCGATGGTGGACTACCGTATGGGCATCACCCCGGATGATCGCGTCCACCTGCGCCGCATCCAGAAGGTGCGCGACGTGGCGGTGATGGTGCTGATGGACCTCTCGCAGTCCACCAACGACTACGTGCGCGGCAGCGAGAAGAGCGTGCTGCAACTGACCAAGGAAGCGACCACCCTGCTCGCCTGGGCCATCGACGGCATCGGCGACCGCTTCGCCGTGCACGGCTTCGCCTCCGACAGCCGCCACGACGTGCAGTACTACCGCTTCAAGGACTTCTTCGAACCCTGGGACGACAACGCCCAGTCCCGCCTCGCGGGCATGAGCGGCCAACTCTCCACCCGCATGGGCGCGGCCCTGCGTCACGCGGGCCGTCACCTGGCCAAGCAGCAGGCGGCGAAGAAGCTGATGCTCGTCATCACCGACGGCGAACCCGCCGACGTGGACGTGGACGACCCGCAACACCTGCGCTTCGACACCAAGAACGCGGTGGAGGAACTCAAGAGCAATGGCGTGATGACCTACTGCATCACCCTCGATCCACATGCGGATGCCTATGTATCGCGCATCTTCGGCGACAAGCAGTTCACCGTGATCGACAACGTCCAGCGCCTGCCGGAAAAGCTGCCGCAACTGTTCGCGTCGCTGACCAAGTAAGCGGCGCGCGCTTTTTCGAGCGATGCGAAGGCAGCCAAAGGCCGGATCGACACTTTTCGTGCGCCGCTCAGGCTGGCGAGATGACAGGATGGCAGGGTTCGGGTAACTTCCGGAGGTGTGCGATGAACACGCCGGGACCGTACGGATGGTACGTCGCCCGGCGTCGCGAGGCTGAACGGAGGGATTGGAAGCCATGCGTCCACTGGAGCAACGCGGATTCACGCTGATCGAACTCGTGGTCGTCATCGTCATCCTCGGCATCCTCGCCGCGCTCGCGATCCCGAGGTTCCTCAACCTGGACAGAGAAGCCCGCATCGCCTCGCTGAACGGACTGGCCGGCGCCCTGGGCAGCGCCGCGAGCACGGGTCAGGCGCAGTGCGCACTTAGCCGAAGTACCTGCCAAATGAATGCGGGCGGCTGGTCCTTTTCATACTTCCTGTACGACGGCAAGAAAATCTACACGCACTACGGCATCCCCACAGGCTGGGGGAAGTTCGGAGTCAATGACGGCAAGGGCTCGGTCGGCGACATGGTCGCCTTGTCGGAAGACTACCAGTACATGCCGCATGTTCCGGCAAGCTACGCCACGGTGTACCAGCTCAAGGACAGCCCGGATCCAACGAACTGCAAGCTCACCTACAAGATCGGGGCAACCAGCGCGACGCTGACATTGACCGTGACCGATTCAGGCTGCTGAGCGGCCCGCCGCCTCAGCGATGCCGCTCCTGTTGCTGCAACCACTCCGGCGGCACCAGGGACTCCAACTCCTCCTCCTTGATCCAGCCATCGAAGTCGCTGGAGGTCAGCCACTGCTCCGGAGTCCAGCCCATGGCCTTGGCCTTTTCAAGGGCATCGGCATGAATCCGCTCATGTTTCTGACGCAATTCATCCGGCAGGTTCGAGGCCAGCACTCCATGCTCATCCCATTTGGCGGTCACCTGCTCCCAAAGCTGCTCCATCTTGTAGCGCGGCCAGTCCTTGCACTGCTCATCCTCGGGGATCAAACCAAAAATCTTGGCATCGCGGATGATGCGTCCGATCTCGGTGAAGCCGCCCCAAAGGTCTTCATCGTAGCCACAGTAGTTTTGCTGGCGCATGGCGCATGCTCTCTCACAAATCAAGGCCTTCCATTCTATACGTGAAGGCTCCGTCCAGGGACATGTAAAACACCCGGCGCATGCAAGCTTTCCCCGTCCGAAAAGGGGCTATGTTTGCAGAAACGAAACCTTGCGAAGGGCCACCCCATGAACACTCTCGCACGACGCCAGTTCCTGCAACAGACCCTGAGCCTTGCCGCGGGCGCTCTCGGCCTGACAGACGTGCGTGCGAACGAGGACCGGCGAGTCGGCATTGTCACCGACCCCTTGTTTCTGGCCCATGACTGGCCCGGGCACAGGGAGGGGGCATACCGGCTGCGCGCCATCCTTGACCGGCTGGATCGCGATGCGCTGATCGAACGCCTGCTTCATCTGGCGGCGCGCCCTGCAAGCGAGGATGAGCTCAGGCGCGGGCATACCGAAGGCTATCTGCTGGAGGTGCGTGTCGCGAGCGAGGGCGAACCGCGCTTCTTCAACTTCGGCGCCCAGGACAACTACGTCAACCATGCCACTTGGGACGCGGCCCGGCATGCGGTCGGCGGCCTGATCGACCTATGCGCCGCGGTCGCCCGCCGCGAATTGGACGCAGGTTTCGCCCTGGTGCGACCGCCTGGCCATCACGCGGAACCAAGCCGCGCCATGGGTTTCTGCTTTGTCAGCAATATCGCGCTTGCCGCGCGGGCCTTACAGGCGCAAGGCCTCAAGCGGCTTGCCATCGTTGATTTCGACATCCACCACGGTAACGGCACCCAAGCGGTGGTCGGCCACGACCCGGACGTTCTGTTCCTGGACCTCCATCAAAGCAATCTATTCCCCGCCAACAGCGGACGCATTGACGAAATCGGCCAAGGTGCGGCGCGCGGGAGCATCGTCAATGCCCCCCTGCCACCCTACGTGAATGACCGGGGGTTGCTTGCGCTCTACGACACAGTGTTCGAGCCCGTCATGACACGCTTCAAACCCGACATGTTGCTGGTATCCGCTGGCTATGACGGTCACTGGCGCGATCCGTTGTCACGCCAGAACATGACGCTGCAAGGGTTTGATGCACTCAGCCGTCGGTTGACCGCATTCGCTGACAGGCAGTGCGGCGGGCGCGTGGTCTTCACCCTGGAAGGCGGCTATGACGGCGAGATGCTGGGCCATGCCGTGGCCAACAGCCTGCGCGCCCTGCTGGGCGACCCGGAGATGCGAGACCCCATCGGCCCCAGCGATGAGGGACAACCGGACGCGGAAATCAACACCCTGATCGAACGCCTGCGCAAGCTACACGGATTGACGGCCTGAGCGGGAAATCAGCCTCGCCCCTCCTCCTCTGCCACTCGCAGGATATAGCGCGAAAAATCCGGGTCCTCGCCGCGCAGCAGATGCGGCAGGCGGGCACGGAAATCCTCCCTACGACACCATTCGCGCATGAAGTCATCCCAGGAATGCCAGCGCCGCCGCTGCTTTTCGTCCATGCGTTCCTCGTAGCTCAACAGATAGGCGCGCTCGAACAAGGCGATCAGCATGTCGAAAATAACCAGCACCCGCTCCTGTTGCTCGGCATCCAGCTCCGGCGCGGCGGTTTGGCTGCGAAGCTTCAGGTCGGGGTTGGCGAGCACCACTTCGAGGAAGTCGATGTAGGCATCGGAAAGCTGCTGCCAAGTCGCCTCCTCCTCGTTCTCTCGCTCACGGCGTTGCTCGTACAGGAAAACGGCGATGGCAAACGGCAAACCGATAACGGTCACCATGTAGGAAAGCAGTTCCCAGGTTTCGATCATGATCGGACACCAGCCGGACAGCGGCCACCGGCCCCAGTTTCACGCGCGGAACGAACACGGGCAAGACATCCCGGGAAAACCGAACCCCGCCGGGAAGCGGCAAGAATCGCTGCCGATCCAATCACGCCGACAGGCGCACAGCCCCAGGCCCCCTCGCTACGCGCTCCACGCTGACGGCGAGGGATTCGTCTCCTTGACCGCCGGGCGCGCCGGGCGGGGATCAGAAATTCGCCTGCTCGGCTTCGGTGTACGCCAGACTGGTGTAGTTACCGATGTTCTCGGTGAAGCCCTTGGTCTGGGCGGCCCATTTTTTCACACGCGGATCGGCCAGAACCATGGACTTGGCGTCTTCCAGCGGTTTGCCCTGCTTGACCGCTTCCACACAGGCGCCGTAAATGCCGTCAAACAGTTCGCGATTGTGCTTGAGCACATCCGGCCCCGGCTCGCCGTGGCCTGGCAGCCAGATCTTCGGCTTGAGCTTTTCCAGCGCGTCATAGGTCTTGAAGGTGCCAAGGTAGGAACCGTCTTCCATGAAGGCGATGCGACGGTCCATGGCCACATCCCCCACATGCACGATCTTCTCCTCGACGATCTCGAAGCAGACATCCGCCGGAGTATGCGCCTTGCCGTAATGATGGCAGCGGATGGTCACGTCGCCATACTTGAATTCGTCGCCGTGCTGAATGTCCTTGTTGGGCGCGGTGACAATGGTGCCCAGGGTGGCGTTGTCGGTGGAGCGCTCCATCAGGTGCTGCCAGAACTCGCCCTGACCGGTCTTGATCGCCGAGGTGGTCAGCGGATGAGCGTAGATCGGGATGTCCTTGTAGGCCGCCACGAAGGCATGGTTACCCAGCCAGTGATCGCCGTGGTAATGGCTGTTGAACACTGCCACGACCGGCTTGTCCGTCACCTTCCCGATCTGGCGCAGAACCATCTCGCCAATCTGAACCGACGCGCCGGAATCCAGGATGACCACGCCCTTGCGGGTCACCACGAAGGTCACGTTGCTCATCATTCCCTGGTTCTTCGCACTCGGGAAACCGTCCGGCGCGACCACCACATAGGTGAACTTGCCGATTTTCCTGGCCGGAATGTCTTTCATCGGCGGCCCCTTGACCACCATGTCGGCCTCCTTGGCGAAAGCCCGCAGCGGGGCCAGCGTGGGCAGGCTCAGGGCGCCCACGGCCGAGACGCTGGCCACGGCGCGCAGGAACGCGCGGCGTTGTTGATCGGCTGAATGATGCTCAGACATTTCCCTCTCCTCCCGAATCGTACGCTCGTTTTAGTACGGCCATTCTAGGCCATTGATGGGCATCGAAAAGGACAAGTTTCTTATCAGGCATCCGTTTTTCCTTATTGAAAAACCACCGATAAAAACCACCGATTCAGTCACCCCGGAACATGCTCCTGGCGGTCGATAATCGTGATTGATATCCGGGCAAGCCATCCAAGGCTTGCCAGACGCCGCCGCGCGGATATCATTGACGTTACTTTATAACGTAATGGAACCTCAGCGATGCGTCCGCTCATGCTCACCACCCTGCTCGCAGGGACTGCCCTTGCCCCGTTCCCGACCCATGCCACCGAACTGATCGTCAAACCCTCCGCCATTTTCGACACGGTGATCTACGGCGACGACGCGGGCGGCGAAGGCACGCACATGATCCAGGAAGCGCTGGGCATCTATAACGTGCATGGCGGCCATGAGCACGAAGGCGAAGGCGCCGAAGCAGGCGGCGGCCACAGTCACGGCGGCACACTGGATCGCGGCTTCAACTTCCGTGGCGCGGAACTGGCCATCAATGCGCAACTCACCGGCTGGCTGGATGGCCGCTTCCTGTTCACCACCGACGGCAAGGATGACGAAGTGGAAGAGGCCTGGCTGCGCACCCAGTTCCTGCCCGGCGGACTGCAACTCAAGGGCGGCAAGATGTTCAGCGATGTCGGCTACATGAACAGCCAGCACCCCCACGCCTGGGACTTCGTGGACGCCGCCCTGCCCTACCAGATGCTGCTCGGCGGCAACCTGGGAGGCATCGGCCTGCAAGCCAACTGGATTGCGCCGACGCCGTTCTACCTGCGCTTCGGCGCGGAAGCCCTGACCGGAGACAATCAGGGCATCGCCGCGCATGTGGGCTCACAGTATGGCTTCGAAACCAGCTCGGGCGGGGTTGCGGACGTTTCCTTCGAAGACAAGCCCCGCTGGCCAAACGTATGGACGGCCTTCGTCAAGGGCGGCGGGGAGATCGCCGCCAATCATGAAATCCTCGGCGGGCTGTCCTGGATCCACTCCGGCCACCACCAGGAGCTCCATCAGTTCCATCCCGGCATCAACGATGCCGACCACGGACTGGAGGGCGAGGTCAGCATGTGGGGCGCGGACGTGCTCTACAAGTTCGATGCCGCCGGGGCCGACGGCCAGGGCGACATCAAGGTACAGGCCGAGTATTGGCGCCAGAACAAGGACATGACCCTCACCTTCCACGAAACCAAGCCGTGGAACCTGGGCATGCCGCGCGACCTGACCGTGGACGGGGCCTACGTCCAGGCCCTTTACGGCATCGCCCCGCGCTGGCAGATCGGCCTGCGCTACGACATCGCCGGCATGACGCACAAGGCGGTGCGCAGCGGCGCGCCGACATCCTGCGCACCGCCCTACCAGGCCATCCCCTGCCCGCGCCAGACCAGCGAGTTCGATTCGATGGACCGCATCAGCGCCGTCGCCACCTGGAACATCAGCCACAACCAGCGCCTGCGCCTACAGCTCTCCCATGCATCCGTGCCCGTGGGCGAGGACATCAACGGCGATGGCAAGGACGAGGCAGTACGCAAAACCTTCAACCAAGTCTTTCTGCAATACCAGATCGGCCTCGGCGCGCATGGCGCGCACGGATTCTGAGGAAAAGCCCATGCGCGCGCTACTCATCGCCCTCCTGACCCTCCTCGCCCTGCCCGCCCATGCGGGGCCGGAGATTCTGGCCACCACCGCCAGCCTCGGCGCGCTGACCCGCGCGGTGGGCGGCGAGGCGGTAAAAGTGACCGTCATGGCCCCCTCCGACCGCGACCCGCACGACCTCACCGCCAAACCCAGCCTGCTGCGTCTGGCGCACGGCGCGGACGGGCTGGTCAGCCTTGGCGAGCTGGAAGAAGGATGGCTGCCCGCCGTGCTGGAACAGTCCGGCAACCGCGCCATCCAGCCTGGCCAGGCGGGCTCGCTCATTGCCGCGAGCAAGGTCGAACTGAAAAAGGAAACCCGCGAAGCCAACCCCCTGCTCGGCCATCTGCACAAATCCGGCAACCCGCACATACAGATGGACCCCCTGCGCATGGCCATCCTCGCGCACGCGCTGGGCGACTGGCTGGCCGGACTGGACCCGGCGCACGCCGCCGACTACCGCGCCCGCGCCGGACAAACCGCCGCGCGCCTGGAAAGCGCCGCCGCCTCGCTCCAGGCCCGCCTCAAGGGCGCGCCGGGCGTGGTGCTCCACCACGAAGACGCCATCTACTTCCTCGACCGCTTCGGCATCCCCCTGCTCGGCGCCCTGGAACCCTTCCCCGGCGTGCCCCCCACCGCCTCGCATCTGCAAGACCTCAGCCATCGCCTCAAGGGCCAGCGCGGCATCATCGTCCGCACCCCCTACCAGCCGGAAGACGGCGCGCGTATGCTGGCGGCCCAACTGGACTGGCCGGTCGCCGTGCTGCCCATCGAACCCGCCGAAGACGCTCCCCTGGAAGGCTACCTCGCCCTGATCGAGCGCTGGACGGACACCCTTGCCGCCCAGCGCTGATGCCATGAGCCCACGGCGGACATCCCTCAGCATCACGAACCCGCCACGTCTCCAATGCAACCACTCCGTCATCGCGAGCGAAGCGTGGCGATCCATGAGCCCCGACTGACACGGCCACCTGGATGGTTTCCCGCCACGCCCCCTCGCGGCTGAAAACGCGCACGCCATGACGAAAGACCACTCCATCAGCGCCCCCCCGGCCTCCGAGAACATGCTCCGGCTCGAACGCCGGGAAGGCCCTCTCCCGGCCCTTTCGCTGCGCCTCGCGCACGGCGAAAAACTGGGCCTGCGCGGCGTCAACGGCAGCGGCAAGACCACCCTGCTCGAACACCTGGCCGGACTGCGCATCACCCCGAACATCGAAACCCACGCCACGCCCGGCCCGCGCACCGCCTACCTGCCGCAGCACCCGCCGCGCCCGCTCGGCTGGCCGCTATCGGTGCGCGACTACGCCCGCCTCGCAGGCCTGCCCGAAAGCGCCCTGCCCGCGCGCCTGCGCCCCCTGCTCAACACCCGCTGCGACGCCCTCAGCGGCGGCCAGTTCCAGCAACTCGCCCTCGCCGCCGCACTATCCGGCATGGTGCAAGGCAGCGCCCCGGACCTGATCCTGCTCGACGAACCCACCCACCACCTCGACCGCGACGGCCTGGACTGGCTGAGCGAGGCCCTGCGCGCCGTCCCCGCCGCCTGCCTGCTGGTCAGCCATGACCGCGACTGGCTGGAAACCCATGCCGACCGAATCCTCGAACTGCCCGCACCGGGCGACGAGCGAGGGACGCCGGAATGATTCGGGGTCGCCCCTGGATCGCCTCTGGAAACGCCCGATCACCTGTAGCTGCGAATTCATTCGCAGCTACAGGCTCATCCGGCGAGCCATGCGCATGAACTCGCACATCCATCCGCCCAGCCCCATGGATCACCCGGCATGATCGACCCCATCTTCCACCTGCCCCTCCTCACCGGCCTGCTCGCCGCCCTCCTGCTGGCCTGGTGCGGACTGCTGCTGCGCCTGCGCGGAGAAGGGCTTGCGGCGCTGAGCTACGCCCAGGCGGGCGGCCTCGGCATCGCCGCCGCCCCCCTGCTCGGACTTGGAGCACTGCCGGGCGCACTGCTCGGCGCACTCGCCGCCGCCCTCGTCAAACCCTGGCTCGCGCGCAGCGCCGACGGCCTCATCCTGCTCCTGCTCGGCGCCTGGGGCCTGAGCCTGCTGCTGGTCGCCAACCTGCCCACCGGCGAACACATCGGACGTCTTCTGATCGACGGCCAGCTCTACTTCACCCGCGCCGAACACGCCCTTGGCCTTGGCCTTGCGCTATTGATCGCGCTTGCCGCCCTGCCCGCACTGACCCACGCCCTGCAACGCGAACACCTGTTCCCCGCCCACCCGGCCCGCCTGCCCGCACGCCTCGGCTTCGAACTGCTGACCGCCGCCAGCCTCGCCCTCGCCGCCGCCAGCCTGGGCGTGATGGCCGCCTTCGCCCTCGCCTTCCTGCCCGCACGCATCGCCTTCCGCCACGCCCAACGCTGGTCCGCCGCCCTGCTCCTCGCGCTCGGCATCGCCGCCTGCGCCCACCTGCTCGCCTTCCTGCTCGCCCTACGCCTGGACCAACCCTACGGCCCCGTGCTGACGCTCCTGCTGCTGCTCCTCGCCCTCGCCACCGAAGGCCTAAACCGGCGGGCTTGTCCGGCGCGGACCCATCCGTCAAGCTAAGCCGCGCCCCCTTCAGCACCGGGGCGCGCACGCATGAAACCCTGTCCATCGAAGGCACGCAGCCCGGCCAAGCCGCGCCAAACACCATGAACAACATCGAACAACAATTCTTCAACGACCTGGAAAAAAAGCTCTGGACCGCCGCCGACAAGCTGCGCTCCAACCTGGATGCCGCCGTGTACAAGCACGTGGTGCTGGGCCTGATATTCCTGAAATACGTTTCCGATGCCTTTGAAGAGCGGCAAAAAGAGCTGAATGCGCAATTCCGCGACCCCGACCATGACTACTACATGGACGCCGAGCATTACGCCGACGACTACGAAGGTCATATCGCCGCCGAACTGGAAGTGCGCGACTACTACACCGAGAAAAACGTGTTCTGGGTGCCGCTGGAAGCACGCTGGCAAACCCTGCGCGACTGCGCACAGCTGCCGCCCAAGGCTCCGCTGCCCTGGAACAAGCCCGGCCCAGGAAAATCAGGGCAGCCGGAGCCGGAAGAAATGCGCAGCGTCGGCTGGCTGATCGACAACGCCATGGAGGCCATCGAGCGCGAGAACGAGAAAAAGCTCAAGAACGTGCTCAACAAGGACTTCGCCCGCACCCAGATCGACAGCCACAAGCTGGCCGACCTGATCGCCCACTTCTCCGACACCGACTTCAACCGCAAGGAATACAACGGCCAGCCGCTCAATCTGAAAAGCAAGGACATCCTCGGCCACGTTTACGAATACTTCCTCGGCCAGTTCGCCCTGGCCGAAGGCAAAAAGGGCGGCCAGTACTACACGCCCAAGAGCATCGTCACGCTGATCGTTGAAATGTTGCAGCCCTTCAAAGGCCGCGTGTACGACCCGGCCATGGGATCGGGCGGATTCTTTGTGCAGAGCGAAGAGTTCATCGCCCAGCACGGCGGCAAGATCAACAAAGGCCAGATCAGCGTCTACGGTCAGGAAAGCAACCCCACCACCTGGCGCCTGGCCGCCATGAACATGGCCATACGCGGCATCGACTTCAACTTCGGCGGGCAGCCCGGCGACACGCTGCTGAACGACCTGCACCCCGACCTGCGCGCCGACTTCGTCATGGCCAACCCGCCCTTCAACATGAAGGAGTGGTGGAGTGAAAAGCTCGCCAGCGACCCGCGCTGGATCGCCGGTACGCCACCGCAGGGCAACGCCAACTTCGCCTGGCTGCAGCACATGCTCTACCACCTCGCCCCCACCGGCAGCATGGCCCTGCTGCTGGCCAATGGTTCGATGAGCAGCAACACCAATAACGAAGGCGAAATCCGCAAGAAGCTGATCGAGGACGACTACGTGGAATGCATGGTCGCGCTGCCCGGCCAGCTCTTCACCAACACGCAAATCCCCGCCTGCATCTGGTTCCTCACCCGCGACAAGCGCAATGGCCTGGCGCTGAACAAAACCAAGCGCGACCGGCGCGGTGAGTTTCTGTTCATCGACGCCCGCCAGCTGGGCTACATGAAAGACCGCGTGCTGCGCGACTTCACGGTCGATGACATCAAGAAGATCGCCGACACCTACCATGCCTGGCAAACGCACCCCTTCGCGGGTGCCCCCGGTGCGGATACGACAGATGCCCGGGCGACCGTAAAGGTCGCCCCTACGGACACAACCCCCGTACGGGCACCCCTTGCGGGTGCCCCAATGGATGACAGGGCGACCGCGAGGGTCGCCCCTACGCAAAACGCCATTTACAGGGACATCCCCGGCTTCTGCTACTCAGCCTCACTGGACGACATCCGCAAGCACGAGCATGTGTTGACGCCGGGGCGCTACGTGGGCGCGCAAGAGCAGGAGGACGACGGCGAAGTCTTCGCCGACAAGATGGCGCGGCTGACGACGCAACTGGCCGAACAGTTTGCCGAAAGCGCCAAACTGGAAGGCGAGATCAGGAAGAACCTGGCGGGTTTGGGGTACCGGCTATGACATTCAACCGCGACATCCACCATCGGCGCTCCATTCGCCTAAAAAACCATGACTACGCCCAGCCCGGCCTGTATTTCGTTACGCTATGTGCGCAGCATCGAAAATGTATTTTCGGCAAGATTGTTGCCGGAGAAATGCATTTATCTCCAATAGGCCATTGCGCCTTGGTGGAGTGGCAGAAGCTACCCGATAGATTTGCCAACATCCAATTGGATGCATTTGTTGTAATGCCAAACCACGTCCACCTAATCATCCAATTCAACCCCGTAGGGGCACCCCTTGCGGGTGCCCAGAATGCGGACACCCCCAATGCGGGTACGACAAATGACAGGCCAACCGCGATGGATGGCAGGGCGACCGCGAGGGTCGCCCCTACGGATGCCCTGCATATATCCAACGCAAACGTAGGGGCACCCCTCGCGGGTGCCCAAAATGCGGACACCCCCAATACGGGTACGACAAATGACAGGCCAACCGCGATGGATGGCAGGGCGACCGCGAGGGTCGCCCCTACGGATGCCCTGCATATATCCAACGCAAACGTAGGGGCACCCCTCGCGGGTGCCCAAAATGCGGACACCCCCAATACGGGTACGACAAATGACAGGCCAACCGCGATGGATGGCAGGGCGACCGCGAGGGTCGCCCCTACGGATGCCCTGCATATATCCAACGCAAACGTAGGGGCACCCCTCGCGGGTGCCCAAAATGCGGACACCCCCAATACGGGTACGACAAATGACAGGCCAACCGCGATGGATGGCAGGGCGACCGCGAGGGTCGCCCCTACGGATGCCCTGCATATATCCAACGCAAACGTAGGGGCACCCCTTGCGGGTGCCCAGAATGCGGGCACCCCCAATGCGGGCACGACAAATGACAGGCCAACCGCGATGGATGGCAGGGCGACCGCGAGGGTCGCCCCTACGTTGGGCAATGTCATTGGCACGTATAAATCGTTGGTCGTTCACCAGGCATTGGTTGTTGCAAAACAAAACGGGGAGCGTTTGGGCGAATTGTGGCAACGCAATTACTGGGAGCATGTGGTACGCAACGAAGAGGGGCTGAAAAAGATTCGCGATTACATCCTCAACAATCCTCTTCAATGGGAGCAAGATCAGCTCTACGCCGTGCCAGAGGCAGAGAGTTCCGAGCCTGAAGGCGAGATCAGGAAGAATCTGGCGGGCTTGGAGTGCGCGCCATGAATCATGAGACGATCCATGCCGCCGGCTACAAACAATGGCTGAGCGACCTTAAAACCCGCTTCCGCCAAGTGCAGCTCAAAGCCGCCGTGGCGGTGAACACCGAGTTGCTCCAGTTTTACTGGCAGCTGGGCGCCGACATCATCAGCAAGCAGGCGACCCAATCCTGGGGCAGCGGTTTTTTGGCAAAGCTCAGCCAGGATCTGATGCAGGAATTCCCTGAAATGAAGGGGTTTTCAAAGCGCAATCTGGAGCAGATCCGCCGCTGGTATGCCTTCTGGAGTCAAGCCCCCGAAATTGCGAAGCAGCCTGCTACGCAATTGTTTGCCATCCCCTGGTGGCACAACGTGGTCATCATCAGCAAATGCCACAGCCACGCCGAAGCCCAGTATTACGTGCAGCAAACCCAAACCCACGGCTGGAGCCGCAGCGTACTCACCCACCAGATCGAAAGCGGCCTCTGGCAGCGCGACGGCAAAGCCCTGACCAACTTTGCGCAAACCCTGCCCGAGACTCAGTCCGATCTGGCGGCTCAGGTACTCAAAGACCCTTATGTATTCGATTTTCTGTCGCTCACACCCGAGCACACCGAGCGCGAACTGGAACGGGCGCTCATCGACCACATCACCCATTTCCTGCTGGAACTGGGCGCAGGCTTTGCCTACATGGGGCGGCAGGTACCCCTGCAAGTCGGCGAGCGTGAATTCTTTCTCGATTTGCTCTTCTACCACGCCCGCCTGCACTGCTACGTCGTGGTGGAGCTGAAAACCGTCGATTTCGAGCCTGAGTTTGCGGGCAAGCTCAATTTCTATTTAAAAGCGGTGGACGAACAACTGCGCAATGAAGGCGACGCGCCCACCATCGGCCTGCTGCTGTGCAAAAGCAAAGACCGGCTGGTGGCGGAATATGCCTTGTCCGACATCCAGAAACCGCTGGGCCTGGCCAGCTATACCTTGTCGCACACCCTGCCCGAAGCCCTGCGTGACAAACTGCCGAGCATTGAAGCACTGGAGGCAGAGCTGGCCGCTGATTTGGGGGCAAGCGATGAATAGCACGATGATGAGGCTGGCGGTGCAACTGGCGGGGCAGCTTACGGAGAGTGCCAAGCTGGAGGGGGAGATCAAGAAGAATTTGGTGAGGTTGGGGTATGCAATCTGACTGGCGCGATTTGACGTTGGGTGAGTTTGTTCGCCTTCAACGTGGGCACGACCTAACGGCAAGTGAGCAACGACCCGGCAACTATCCTGTCATGGGGTCTGCTGGGCCCAACGGCACGCATGCTGAGTACAAGTCAGCGGGCCCAGGAGTTGTGATCGGGCGCAGTGGTGCGTCAATGGGGCGAGTGCACTACTGCGAGCAGGACTTCTGGCCACACAACACATGCATGTATGTCACCGACTTTCTGGGGAACAACCCTCTGTTCGTGTACTACAAGCTGGCAGAACTTGATCTCGCCAGATTCAACTCAGGCAGCGCACAGCCATCGCTAAACCGGAACTACGTCTATGGAATGCCGCTACGGGTTCCGGATAGGCAGCAGCAAGACGAAATAGTCAAAACGGTCCGCGCAATTGACGACAAAATCGACCTCAACCGACGCATCAACCAAACCCTGGAAGCCATGGCGCAAGCCATCTTCAAATCGTGGTTTGTCGATTTCGACCCAGTCAAAGCCAAGATCGCCGCCCTTCAGGAAGGCCGCGACCCACTGCGCGCCGCCATGAGCGCCATCAGCGGCAAACCCGACGCCGAACTCGATGCCCTGCCGCCCGAGCAATATGAACAACTCGCAGCCACCGCCGCGCTGTTTCCGGATGAGATGGAGGAGTCGGAGTTGGGAGAGATTCCGAGGGGGTGGGAAATACGTTCGCTGGACTCGATTGCAATTTTTCTGAATGGCCTTGCTCTGCAAAAATATCCTCCAGAAAGTGAAAGAGAATATCTCCCAGTCATCAAAATTGCCCAACTTCGCGCAGGTAACACAACTGGAGCTGACCGGGCAAGCGCCCGACTCAAAACTGAATACGTTGTCAATGATGGCGATGTATTGTTTTCTTGGTCCGGGTCTTTAGAGGTGGAGATTTGGTGCGGTGGGCCCGGGGCATTAAATCAGCACTTGTTTAAGGTAACTTCGGAATCTGTTCCCAAGTGGTTTTTCTATTTGGCAACACGGCACCATTTGGCGAGTTTCCGAGAGATTGCCGCCAACAAGGCGACAACAATGGGGCATATCCAAAGAAAACACTTAACAGACGCACGGATAGCTCTTGCGCCGGAGAGATTAATAAATGAGCTTGACACCGTGATGGCGCCTTTGTTCGATTTGGTAGTTGGTTACTTGGGCCAATCACGCGCACTCGCCCAGCTCCGCGACACTCTCCTACCCAAACTTCTCTCCGGCGAGTTGTCGGTCACCGATGCCATGGCTGAGGCGCAGCCATGATCGACATCCAATCCCTTGAAGACCTTGCCCTGTTGCATGAATCCGTTTCGCTGGAGTGCAAGCTCGCCAACGGGCGCGACGGCAAAGGCGCGCTGCCGGAGGATTTCTGGCCTACTTACAGCGCCATGGCCAATACCGATGGCGGCGTGGTGGTACTGGGCTTGCGTGAGCGAAAAGGTCAGTTCGAGCTGGTGGGCATCGATAACCCGGAAAAAGTCCGTACCGATCTGTTCAACAACCTCAACAACCGCCAGAAGGTGAGCGTCAACCTGCTGACCGACCAGCATGTCCGCGAATGGCAGGTGGAGGGCAAGACCTTGCTGGTGGTGGAAATCCCCCGCGCCCGGCGGCAGCAGCGTCCGGTTTACCTCACTACCAACCCATTGAGCGGCAACACCTACCGCCGCCTGAACGAGGGCGACCGGCCGCTGGCGGACGAAGATGTGAAGCGCATGTTGGCCGAGCAGGTGGAAGACAGCCGCGATTCGCGGGTGCTGCCGCACTTCGGCCTGAAAGACCTGGATGCCGACAGCTTGAAGGCATACCGCAACATCTTCCGTGCCGACAAGCCCGATCACCCTTGGCTGACGCTCGACGACGAGGGTTTTCTGCGCGTGTTGGGCGGCTGGCGGGAGGATCGGGCCACCGGCGAGGCGGGGCTGACCGTAGCGGGTTTGCTGATGTTTGGCGTGTGGCCGTCGATTAGCGAAGCTCTACCGCACTATTTCCTGGACTATCAGGAGCGGCCATCCGATCAGGATACCGATGCGCGCTGGCTGGATCGCATCGTGCCGGATGGGACATGGTCAGGCAATGTCTTCGATTTTTACCGCCGCGTGGTGCTCAAATTGACGGCGGACTTGAAGGTGCCGTTCGTGCTCAAAAACAACTTCCGTCAGGACGATACCCCCGCCCATCAGGCCATTCGTGAGGCGTTGATCAATACATTGGTACATGCCGATTACAGTGATCGTGCTTCGGTGCTGGTGATCAAGCAGCCCTCCGGCTTTCGCTTTCGAAATCCTGGAATGATGCGCGTGCCAGCGGCTGTGGCCTTGCAAGGCGGAGAAAGCGACTGCCGCAACAGGGTGATGCAGCAGATGTTTTTGATGATTGGCTTGGGTGAACGGGCAGGATCTGGCTTGCCCAAGATTATTCACGGCTGGCAGGAAGCGGGGCATTCGTTGATCTTGCGCGACAGTTTCGTGCCCTACGATCAGACCGTGCTGGAAATGGGCTGGCTTGAGTCATTGTCCTCACCGGGTTCACCAGAAAGTTCGGGAGAAAGTTCGGGAGAAAGTTCGGGAGAAAGTTCGGGAGAAAGTTCGGGAGAAAGTTCGGGAGAAAGTTCGGGAGAAAGTTCGGGAGAAACTGGGGACCGAATTCTTGCCCTGCTCTTACACACACCTAGGTTGACTGTTCCCGGCATTGCGCAAAGCTTGGGTTTGACGACGCGCGCGGTTGAAAAACAGCTCGCCCGATTAAAAAAACTGCATCGCTTGCGCCGTATTGGCCCCAATAAAGGCGGCCACTGGGAGGTGCTGCCATGATGAACGAACAACAACTCGAAGACCTTTGCATCGTCTGGTTTCAGGAAACCGGCTGGCAATTCGTGCATGGGCCGGATATTGCGCCCGACGGTGCGAGCGCGGAACGAGCCGATTACCGGCAGGTGATCCTGCGCGACCGGCTGTTGGCGGCGCTGTCGCGCATCAATCCGCACATTCCCACGGCTGCGCTGGAGCAGGCGGTGCATGCCGTGCAGACCATCAGCGAGCCGCAGTCGGTGGTGCGCAACCGCAGTTTTCACCGGCTGCTGCTCTCCGGGGTGGCGGTAGAGTTCTCGGTCGGGGATGAAAAGAAAACGGATCTGGTGCACCTGATCGACTTTGCCAACACGCAGAACAACGAATTTCTGGTCATCAACCAGTTCACGGTCAGCGGCAGCAAGCAGCCCC
This sequence comes from Pseudomonadota bacterium, assembly GCA_040756355.1. Taxonomy (GTDB): domain Bacteria; phylum Pseudomonadota; class Gammaproteobacteria; order Halothiobacillales; family Halothiobacillaceae; genus Thiofaba. The sequence continues at coordinate 17,405 of JBFLZK010000028.1, forward strand.
GGCGGCCAGACCTTGTGGCCTTCATCAACGGCCTGCCGCTGGCGGTGATCGAGTTGAAAAACCCGGCCAACGAGCAGACGGATGTGTGGGATGCCTTCAACCAGTTGCAAACCTACAAGGATGAGATCAGCGACCTGTTCAACAGCAATGAGGCATTGGTGGTCAGCGATGGCTGGACGGCGCGGGTGGGTTCGCTCACGGCCAATGCCGAGCGGATGTTGCCCTGGCGCACCCTCGCCAACGAGGACGACCGGCCCCGTCTGCAACTGGAGCTGGAAACCGTGGTGCGCGGCTTTTTCCAGCCTGCACTGTTCCTCGATTACATCCGCCATTTCGTGCTGTTCGAGCAGGATGGCGATGCGGTGATCAAGAAAATTGCGGGCTATCACCAGTTCCATGCCGTGCGCGAAGCGGTGCGCGCCACGGTGATCGCGGCGAGCTCGCCGGACAAAGGGCTGCTGGAGGTACGGGAAGAACGCGCCACGTATGGCAAAGAGGTAAAACCGGGCTCGCGCAAGGCCGGTGTGGTCTGGCACACGCAGGGCTCGGGCAAGAGCATCACCATGGCCTGCTACGCGGGCAAGCTGCTGCAACAGCCGGAGATGAAGAACCCGACGCTGGTGGTGGTGACGGACCGTAACGATCTGGATGGCCAGCTTTTTGCCACCTTCTGCGCGGCCAGTGATTTGCTCAAGACCACGCCGTTGCAGGCGGGCAGCCGCGATGAGCTGCGCGAGATGCTGGCTTCGCGTCAGGCAGGCGGCATCATCTTCACCACGGTGCAGAAATTCGCGCTGCTGGATGAGGAGGACGAACACCCGCTGCTGTCCGATCGCTCCAATATCGTGGTCATCTCGGACGAAGCGCACCGCAGCCAGTACGGCACCAAGGGGCGCTTCGATGAGAAGGCCGGGCGTTATGTGTTCGGCTATGCCAAGCATCTGCGCGATGCGCTGAAAAACGCCACCTTCATCGGTTTTACCGGCACGCCGATTGCCTTGGAGGACAAGGACACGCGCGCGGTGTTTGGCGACTACGTCAGCATCTATGACATTCAGGATGCCGTGGACGATGGCGCGACGGTGCCGATTTACTACGAGAGCCGACTGGCCAGGCTGGATGTGAAGCAGGCCGAGATCGACGCGCTCAACGCGCAGGTTGACGAGGTGGTGGAAGACGAAGAGGACATCGCCAGCCGCGAAAAGACCAAGAGCGAATGGGCCGCTTTGGAAAAGCTGGTGGGCGCCGAGCCGCGTCTGGCGCAAGTGGCCAATGACCTGGTCGAGCACTTCGAGACCCGCACCAGCGCGATTGACGGCAAGGCCATGATCGTGTGCATGAGCCGCGACATCTGCGCCCAACTCTACCAAGCCATCGTCACCCTGCGGCCCGACTGGCACGACGCTGATCCGGAAAAAGGCGCCATCAAGGTGGTGATGACCGGCTCAGCCGCCGACAAGGAACTGCTACAGCCGCACCTGTACAGCAAGCAGGTGAAAAAGCGCCTGGAGAAGCGCTTCAAGGATGCCAAGGATCCGCTCAAGCTGGTGATCGTGCGCGACATGTGGCTGACCGGCTTTGATGCGCCCTGCTGCCACACCATGTATGTGGACAAGCCCATGAAGGGCCACAACCTGATGCAGGCCATTGCGCGGGTGAACCGGGTGTTCAAGAACAAGCCGGGCGGCTTGGTGGTGGATTACATCGGCATCGCCAATGAACTGAAGGCGGCACTCAAGACCTACACCGAAGCCAAGGGCAAAGGCGACCCCACGCACAACGCTGCCGAAGCGCTGGCCGTGTTGCTGGAGAAAATGGACATCGTGCGCGGCATGATGCATGGCTTTGACTACAGTGCGTTTGATGCTCGGGCGACCGTAAAGGTCGCCCCTACAGTCGCACATCCCGTGGGGGCGATCTTTACGGTCGCCCAAACACTGCTGGCGCCCGCCGCCAACCACATCCTGGGGCTGAAGGACGGCAAGACGCGCTTCCTGGACACGATGGTGGCGGTAGCCAAGGCTTATTCACTGTGCGGCACGCTGGACGAGGCCGCCGCGTTGCGCAAGGAGATCGCTTTCTTCTCGGCCATCAAGGTGATCCCGACTGAGATAACTGGAACGGAACAGCTGCGATAATTCCGGGAACTCGTGGGCGTTGCCGGTTAATTTCGGGAAGGATTCTGGAACAACATTGCACAATATGGAAGCGATGGTGCGACGCTGCTTGTCCGTTCAGACGGCGTCCGCAAGGTAGCCTTTCACGATGTCAAGGATGGCGTTCTGATCCTCTTTCGCCAGGGTTCCGGTGGTCGGGTCGTCGAACAGCAGGCCGCGCCGTTTCATCTTCTTGGTGCCGAACTCGTGATAGGCGGCGTAGGGCTGGCCGAAGCCGACGGTGACGCTGTCCTGATCCGCCTGCCAGTTCAGGCTGCCCAGCATGTCGCCGTACAGGTCGAGGATGGTGGTATTGCCGTTGGTCGGGCGGCTGCCGCCCTTGGCCGGGTCGTAGCTGGCGGCCCATGGAGCCCAGCGCGCGCCACGCGGGTCGGTTTCCGTTTCAAAGCGCCCGCGCACGCGGGACTCCAGCACGCCGCCAATATCCTGCATGGCGGGCGCAAGGTCGCCCGTGCGGCGCAGAAGATCGTTGAGCGCATCCAGTACGCTGCGGTTGTCGATGTCGATCTGGATCATGATGCGAGGATTTCGTCCCTGAATGCCGCCCAGTCCTCCTCGCCAAGCGCATTGCCCAAAAGATCAACAATGCTTTGCACATCACGCAGGGCGATCTGGATTTCGATCCAATCCTGCCCTCTGGACAAGGCGTCCTGTAAAACGGCATAGCGGCCACGAAGCTCATTCATGAGCCGTGCAACTTGGTTAGAATCGTTCATGGGTCACTCTCCACAAGGGCATGTTGATGTCGATCATTCAAAAAATCCATGTGCAGCAAGAGCAGCGCGAGCTGGAGCGCTACTGGTCTCAACTGCAAACCGTGCTTGCCGGACAGCAAGCCTCGGGCAATCTCGCCGAGCATTACCGCTACGCACCCGATGTTTTCGAACGTGACTTTACCGATGTCGATCTGGTCAAGCTCAAGACCGAGATCAAGCATTTCATGACCGCCCTGCAAGGCGTGGAAGCCGCGCTGAAAAGCAAAGTGGTCAAGCGATGACCGCCTATGGCTCGGTCTCATAGGGCTTTCCGTCATTGCGCATTGCGCCGCGCATCAGTTCTTCTATACTGAGGGTGCGCCCTGTGGTTGGCTGGGCCGACTGAAGCGATTCGTCGCCGGAGTAGGTCGGCAGGATCCCCAGCAGGGCGCCCTCGATTTCAAAACTCTCCAGTGCATGCAGCTTGTGCGGATCATCCGCATCACCGTAATCCTTCACAGTCAGTTGCACTCGATATACGCGCTCGCCGATGGTCATGGCGGAAAACATCCTGTAAATCGCCTGAACATCCGGATTGCTGTGCTTCCCATCCATATGCCGCTCACCAATCACGGCATGCCGTGCCAGCGCCTCCAGCACGGCCACGGCCTTGGAATCCACCGGCGTCTGATCCTCGTTATCACCCATCTTCTTGCGCGCGGCCCTGTTGATCGTCAGCAGCCAACCCGTTTCATCATTGGGCAACCCGCCTGATTTTTGGAGCGCGCTAAGCGCGGCATCCGCCGCCTTGGCCAGCGCGACCTTGCCTTGAGCCCCGCCAAAGGCGTCTTCAGGCACATCGACCACCGGCACGGGCGGAAGGTCATACAAACCGGGGCGCTGCCCCATGCCCTCCCAGTCATCCAGCACATGACGCCCGCCGCCCAAGGGTGTCAGCGATGTTTCGCGCAAGGCGGCGGCGATGGCCGGGATCAGCTTCTCCAGCTTGTCATCCACCGCCTTGAGCAGCGCGCCCTGGCGCTGGGCGGCCTTGCCGGGGTTATAGGCCCATCCGGGGTCGATGCCTTCGGGCACGCGCTCGGTCTTGCCGGTGCGGGCGTTGTACCAGTCGCGTTGCTTGATGTCGGGGGCGGTCTTGTTGAGCGGTGCGCCGCCGGGGGCCGTGCCCTTGTCGTAGTCGCGCTGGGTGACGCCCACCAGGGTGCAGCGGCAGTTCCAGCCGTTGGGCGGGGCGTGGGTGTCCCAGAACGGGTCGTCCACCGGCAGGGTGAGGTTATGCCATGAGCGATGCTGGTCACGCACGCGCTCGTCGCGTTTTGTGACATAACGAAGGTAGGGCAGCGCGCGCCGGGTCTTTTCAAAGCGCTCCCACTGCCCGGCGGCGTAGGCCGTGCGGGTGTTCACGTCCAGGATCAGGCGCAGGCGGCGCGGGTTGAATCGGGTGGTCAGAATCTCGCCGGTCGTCTTGTCCAGCACCTCGATGTCGCCCCACCAGCCTTCCTTGCGCAGCATGTCCTCGGTCTGCCGCATCCAGTCGCGGCGCGACAGGTCGCCGTTGACCGATTGCACCAGGCGCTGCTGGATCGCCTCCAGAAGATCGGCGCGAGCCAGGCGGCTGACGGTGAACTGCCGCGCATGCTCGTCTTGCCAGAGCGTGCGCCAGTCCGATGTCGGAATGACATGGCCGCGATTTTCCATGTAGGCCACCGCCTGCTCGGGCGGCAGGCGCATGAGGGCGGCAAACTCCGAGGGCGTCAAGTCAGGCGGGATCGGCGCGCGCTCAGGCGATGGGGCGACGCGGGCAGGCATCAGTCGCCGCCCTTGACGGTGACGCCCGCGCGGGCCGCCAGGCGGGCTGCAAAGGCCGCGCGTGTCAGGCGCTCGTGCAGCGCGTCGGGGTCGATGCTGGCCAGAAGATCGGGCAGGCGTGCAATCAACTCGGCGGCGGAATCGCCACGCGCGGCTGCCTTATCCAGGGCCTGCTGAATCGGGTCGATCATGCCTTGCATGACGGGCCGCCAGTCGCGCAGCTCGTCGTCGATGGCGTCGTCCAGACCATCCCGCCCATCCCGCTCCATCATTTTGCCGCCCTCGGAAAAATGATCGCCGCCGCAGCCTGGGAAACGGCCCTCGGCGAAGGCGGGCGTTCCTCCCGCCGGGTTCCCGGATTCAGCTGGCGCTGCATCCGGGCTACGTGATGGCTCGACATCATCGTCCCGCAAGTCGTACATCCGCTTCCAGTACGCCGACGTGAAGTTCACCCCGGCGCGACTGAGCGTCTCATCCCGCTTGGCCTGCACCTCGTTGACCTCTTCCTGCTCCCACATCAGGAAGGTGGGGGCTTTGGTGCCGCCGGTGTTCAGCTCCACGATCCAGCGGATCAGCTCATTGAGCGCAGCCTCGATCATGGCCACGTCCGCATCGCGGATATCGCGGGTCACCTCCAGCCCGGCCGTGGCGCTGGCGCGGTTGCTGTTGGCCTCGGTGGTCTGGTTCTGGCCCAGCAGGGCGATGCTGATCTCACTGCGGCAGTACATCAGCAGCTCGCGGTAGATCTCCGCCGAGCTGGTTTTCTCGCCCTCGACGATGTCCACGCTGGAATCGTCCGGAATCACCGCCACCGCGTCTTGCACCATGGCCTCCAACTGGCCGAGCAGCTTGTCATTCTCGCTCGCCGGGGTATTGCGGGGGGTCTTGCCCACCAGCCATGGGGTGCCGTATTTCTCGGTGAACGTCACCCAAAATTTCAGACCACCTCGTTTGAACGTAGCGGGCCAGAAACACATGGACAGGTCGGCCAGGCCATACGGGTTGAGGTAGCTCGGCTCCTGACGCGGCAGCAGGAACTTGCGCTCCGGCAGCGCCTCGCCAAGCAGCATGTTTTCGCGGGAGAGGAAGCGCAGCTCGCCCTCCGTCCCGAACACGAACCACTCCTGCGGCTTGCCGACGATATCGACCGGCGCCAGCCAGCCGTCCACCAGGTCCCACATCACCTCCATCGGCTGGTAGCCGTACAGCGCCGCCTCGATCATCTCGCCGATGATGCGGTTCATGTCCAGCCGCTTGAAGATGCCCTCCACCTTTTTGACCAGGCGCGCGGTGGCGTCGCCCTGTTCCACGCTCCACTCCAGGGCCTTCACCGCGCTCTTGCGCCGGCGGATGCAGCCGCCCACGTGGGCATCGGCGCGCAGGTCGCGGTACGCCGCGATGTCGCGCCCCATGCGCTTGAGCACCGGGTCCGGGTTGGGCAGGTACATGCCCAGCGCGGAAAAATCCGGGCTGCGGTCGCGGGTGGCGATATGATCCGCAAGCTGCTTGCGCGGGCTTGCGAACTCGACGAATTCCGTGGGGCTGACCCACACACCGGGGCGGCTCATATCAATAGCCCTCCATCATGGATTGGGCCTGGCGACGGCGACCGGAGGCGACCGACGGCGGCCCGGCATACGCCGTTCCCGCCGCCTCTTTTGCCAAGGCCAGTGCCCAGAACCGGTCGGCGTGACCTTCGGTCGTGCGTTCGGCCGTAAAGCGGATGTTTCCCGAGGCCGACACCGTCTTGGTGACAGAGCGCAGATCGGCGCGCACCTTCGGGTCGTAAGGGATGCGCATCTTCCGATCCTCCATGGCCCCGCGCACGGGATACGCCAGCTTCTCCTTGAGGCTGGCGCTGAAAGTCACCAGCTCGATGCGGTAAGTACCGAACTGGCGCTGGGCATCGTCGCCCCAGCCGATACCCAGGCCGGAGTAGTCCACGCACGTCCGGCGCATGCACTCCAGCCATGGCCACAGCACAGCCTCTTGATCCGGCTTGCTCATCTTCTGAAGGGTGATGATCTTGCGGGTATAGAGCACATCGCCCAGCCGCTCGAACACCCACAACACTGTCAGGTCATGGGTGCGCCCGATATCGAGCCCGGCATACAGCTCGCGTCGTCCGCTGCGCGCCTCGTCCAGGTCGATCTCCCAGGCTTCGCCCGCCTCGTATTCGCAGGAGGCAATCAGGTCGTATTCCAGGAACGCCGCGTCATCGTCGCCCGGCACGCACATGTACTCTTGCAGGAACGATTCCTCGTCCGCCGTGCCGGATTTGATGAAGTCGAAGTATTCCTGCTCATCCATGGCCTGCTGCTCGGCATCTGCCGGCAGCGCCTGCTGCAACTTGAACAGGAAGCCCTGATTCAGGGCGTCCTCCAGCGTCACCCGATGCAGGCTGATGCGCTTCGGGTTGCCCTTCTCGCGCGCCTCAACCACCAGGTCGGTATTGAAGAAGTTCCGGCTGCCCCGGTGGGTGGAAATGACCTCCATCTGCCCGCCCCAGGTCAGGCCCGGATAGGCGATGGTCCACAGCTTGCGCGGGTCTTTGTGCAGCGCGAATTCATCCAGCACGCGCCCGCCGCGCTTGCCCGCCTGCGCATCCGGGTTGGAACTCATCGAATAGATGCAGCGGCCGGAGGCGAAGCGCAGCACCAGCGCGGTCAGCTTCTCTTTCGGGTCGATGACCACCTCGCCCAAATCCTCGGCAGCCAGATTGAAGGCCCGCGCCCACATCTTGCAGTCCTCCAGGAACAGCCGGGCCTGAATCTCATCGCGCGATGACACCCACTGGTCATAGCGCGCGTCCGCCGCCGCCGCGCTGACCATCAACCGCATGGTCGGCCTGGACGGTGACGTCTGCGCCGCCGGCGCCAAGGCCGCAGGCATGGCCCAGGTCAATGCCGACGCGGGCGAACAGGCCCCGGTCGCCGTCCTGGGCGTGATCCTGGTCGAGGCGGGAGCCGCCATCGCCGCCGGTGCGGAGATCGAATCCGACGCCGATGGCCGAGCCATCGCCAAGACCACCGGCCTCGGCAACGGCCACGCCCTGGACGCCGCCACGGCGGCGGGCGACGTGATCCGCGTGCTGCGCGGCATCTGACCGGAGCCTGAGCCGTGACCCGCTACGCCACCCCCGCCGATCTTGCCCGCAATGCCACCGACGGCTGGCATGAGCTGGCCCAGCGCGCGACTCGCTCCCCTCTGGTGAGCGGCGAACTGCTGCGCCTGACCTTCGAGCAGGGCGATCGTAGCGCCTATGACGGCGAGGCCATTGCCCTCGCCGACGACGGCCTGGCGGTACTGGATGACGCCCTGGAGCGCGCCAGCCGCCACGCCGACACCTATCTCGCCCCGCGCTACCAGGCCGTTATGCCGCTGAGCGCGGAGCTGATCGCAGGCAGCGACCTGCCCAGTGCCGTGGCCGTCATCGCCCTGCGCCGCCTATACGGCCATTCCGTGCCGGATGAGGTGCGGAATGGCACTAAATGGGCGGACGACTACCTGCGCGACCTCTCCACCGGCAAGGCCAGCCTGGGCCAGGCCGACACCGCCACCGCCGCCGTGCCGGGCCGCATGCACATCAGTGCGCCGGGCAAAACATTTGATTGGGGGAGCTATTGATGGATTCGGGCCAAACAATGTTGCTGGCCAGCGGAGCCACTGCGTGGCTGCCGAGCCATAAAACGCCGTGGAGTCTGGTGGTGATCCCATCCGCTGGAGCCAGCGCCGCCGTTGGAGTGAGCTGCTCGCCAACCGACAGGATGATTCAAGATCGCCATGTGGTGGCGCTGGAGACCATTACTGACGCGACCATCATCACCTATCCGGGGCCGGTGACATTTGTTGTGGTCACCGCCATCGACGGCGACGCGATCATTGAGGGGGTCGTTTGATGGCCGCTATTGTTTATCCGCGCGTGACGGCAGATGACAAGGGCTCCGCGACCGACATACTGACCGCCATCGACAGAGTTGCAGATCAGGTTAACGCGCTGAGTGGGTTTGCATCCGGCGGCATGCCGGTCGGGTGGGTTGCCGCATTTCTGGCGGACTCGATCCCGGACGGATTCGTGCGCCTGGATGGATCGCCGATCCCCGTGGCTGATAACCCGATCCTCTATGGCATGATCGGAAACGCATATAACACCCCCATCGACGAACTATCCGCCCGCACAAACGCGGCGAGCTGCGTCCCTATCATGTCCGGCGCGTCGGCCCCGTCCGGCGCGGCCTCGGCCACCTCGGAGTTTTCCGCGAGCTACCCGGCCTGGAGAGCCTTTGATGGCATCGCCACAACATCAGGCGATGGCTGGCTGCTATCGGGCGATAGCGGGTACCTGCAGTACGCGTTCCCGGTCGGCGAGTTGAGGTACATCACGGCCTACACGATCAGACCTCGCATCGCGTCCGCCACCATCAGCGCGCCGGGCACCTGGAATTTGATCGCATCGGTGACCGGCGCGACCTGGGACACGCTCGATACCAGGGCCGACGAAGCCCGCTGGCTGGCTGACGGTAGCGGCCTGACATACGAGCTGGATTTGTCGCGGATGGGCAGCGCCTATCGATTTTTCCGCCTGCAAATCACCAAGAAATCGAGTGGCAGTACATACAGCGGCCTGGCCGAACTCACCCTCATGGGCCTGACAGACATGCCCGTTTTAACAACCCCAGAGGGGATGTTCCGCGTGCCAAATATGGGCAGCAACCCAACCCCCATTCCGGGTGGCGTCTGGTGCATCAAGGCAGGGTGAATGACATGCTGCAACTGGAGTCACACATCATCGCCCGCCTGCGCGAGCGCCTGCCGGGGCATGTGCATGTCCTCTCCGCCGCTGATCTGGCTGGCGTGGCCGAGGGCAGCCAGCCCACCCCGGCGGTGCACGTTGTGTACCAGGGCTATCGCGTGATCGAGAGCCGCCCGGACGGGCGCGCCGCCCGCCTGCAACAGACCTGGCTCGTGGTTGTGGCCGTGCGCAACGTGCGCGATGCATCCGCAGGCTCCGCCGCGCGTAGCGATGCGGGCCTGCTGGCCGATGGCGTCATCGCCGCGCTGATGGGCTGGAAACTGGACGCCGTCAACAAGCCGCTGAAGCTGACCAATGCCCCAGCCGCAGGCTTCCGCGCCGGGTTCCTCTATGTGCCCCTGGCCTTCGAGGCCGAAACCGACGTGAGGAGCGCCTGATGCAGATCATCCTGATCAACCCGCACACCCACGCGGGCCGCGAGCATCCCGCAGGCGCAGCGCTGGATGTGCCCCACAGCGTGGCCGTCTGGCTGATCGAGCAAGGGGTGGCAAGGCCCGCCGATGCCGCGCCGAAACACCCCCGAAAACCCCGTTCAAACCCCGTTCAAACCGCCCGGAAGGAGGGCTAAATCATGGCTATCGAGCAGGTCTACAAACCCTATCTTGGCGCAGGCCAGGTCTATGCCCGCGCCGAAGGCGTGGACGCCGCGCTGGCGCCCATCGGCAACGTCTCCGAACTCAAGCTCTCCATTGACGAGGAGAGCAAGGAGCTGACCGACTACACCCACGGCGGCGGCGGCACTTATGCCGAGGTGAAGCGCGTCAAGGGCGTGACCGTGACCGCCACCCTGCATGACCTCAACAAGACCAACCTGGCACGCGCGCTTTACGGCGAAGCCTCCGCCGTGATCAGCGGCACCGTCACTGATGAGGCGCACACTGCCTACCAGGGCGGCCTCATCCGCCTGGCCCACCCGCAGCCGACCAGCGTGGTGGTGACCAACGACGCGGGCACGACCACCTATGCGCCAGGCACGGACTACGAGGTGCGCCAGGAGGGCGTGTACATCCTGGATGGGGCCATCGCCGACGGCGCGGTCATCAAGATCAGCTACGCGTATGCCGCGTATGACGTGGTGCAGGCCCTCACCAAGTCCGGTCTGGTGCTGGAGATGGCCTTCGGCGGTGTGAACGAGGCCGACTCCCGCAAGCCGAAGGTGGTGGACCTGTTCCGCGTCTCGCTCGGCGCGGCCAAGGAAGTCGGCCTGATTGGCGATGACTTCGCCAGCCTGCAACTGGAAGGGAAGCTGCTGGTGGACCCGTCCAAGACTGGCGCGGGAATCAGCCGATTCATGAAGGTGAGCATGGCTTGATCCACGTTCAACCCATCAACAAAGCGCCTTCATGTGAGGGCGCTTGATTGATGGTCAGCGTGAGCCGAACAGCCGCGCCATGCCATGCCCCATGAGATGCAGCCCGCCAGCCACAAGCAGCGCGGATGCGGATAGCGCGGCGATGACGGCGGCGACCACGTAGTTATCCGCAAGCCAGAACGGCAGAACAAGGGCCACGGCCAGCCATGCAAGATAAGTCAGGAACACGCGCATCATGAGCACCATGCAGGTTGCATTGCAGCTGAAGGTAGCACAGACGGGCCTTGAAAACATCGAAGCCCTGATCAAGGAACTGCGCGCCGCCGGGCAGGACACCGCCGCCTTCGAGCGGCAGGCCGATGCGCTGCGCCAGACGCTTGCCGAGCTTGGCCGCAAGTCCGAGGCCGTTGAAAGTTTCAAGCGGCTCAAGGAAGCCACGGCGGACACAGCGGATGCCCTCAAGCAGGCGCAGGACAAGGCGCAGTCGCTGGGACGCGCCTATGCCCAACTGGATGACCCGACCAAAAAGCAGACGGCGGAGTTCGAGCGCGCCAAGCGGGCCGTGCGGGAGGCGGCGGAAGCGCACGAAAAGAGCGTGCTGTCCCTGCAAAACCATCGCAAGGCCATGGCGGATGCGGGCGTGTCCACCAGCAACCTGTCCGGACAGATGGCGGCCATCAAGACCGCATCGGCGGGCGCGGCAAGCGCCATGGCCGGGCTGGAATCCGCGCTCAAGGGGGCCGTTGTCGATCTCAAGGCGGCTGGCGATGCCGCGCAGTCATCGGCGCGTGGTGCGGAAGCCGCAGGCAAAGCATGGGGTAGCCTAAAGGGCGGCCTGGCCGCCGGGGTGGGTTTCGCCGCAGCCCAGGCGGGCATCAATACCCTGTCCGGCACGCTGGATAAGCTGAAACATGGCATCGTCTCCATCGTGGAGACCGGGGCGCGCTTCGAGACCCTGCGCACCCAGCTTGAGACGCTCTACGGCAGCGCGGAAAAGGCCGACCGGGCCTTCGCCTGGATCAATGACTTCGCCGCATCCACCCCCTTTGAGCTGGATCAGGTCACCGAGGGATTCATCAAACTGAAGGCGATGGGGATGGATCCCATGGACGGCAGCTTCCAGAGCATCGCCGACCAGGCCTCCGCGCTGGGGGCGTCGGGCGAAACGCTCAATGGCATCGTGCTGGCCCTTGGGCAGGCCTGGAGCAAACAAAAGCTGCAAGGCGAAGAGGCCCTGCAACTGATCGAACGCGGCGTGCCCGTGTGGGAGCTGCTGGCCCGCGCCACCGGACGCAATGCCGCCGAATTGCAGGACATGTCCGCCAAGGGTCTGCTGGGCCGCGACGCCATCAAGGCGCTGATGGATGAGATGGGGCGCGCGAACGCGGGCGCGGCCACGGCGGCCATGAAGACATTTAACGGTCAGTTGTCCATCCTTAATGACAACTGGACGGACTTCAAGAAGCGCATCAACGACGCGGGCGCGTTCGACTTCTTCAAGCAGCAGATCGAGCAGGTCAACCAGGCCATTGCCAAAATGAAGGCCGATGGCCGTCTGGATGAGTACGCCAAAATCGTGTCCGACGCCATCGTCAGCATGGGCGAGGCCATCAAGAGCGGCGCGGTCTTCGTGCGTGACTACGCCGACACCCTGTTGCTGCTCGGTCAGGTGGCCGCCGCGCTCAAGCTGACCCAGGCCGCCCGGCAGATGACCTTGTTCGCCGCCGAGGCCGTGCTTGCGGGCGATGCGGCGGAAAAGACCGCCAGTCGCATCAAGGGCGCCTTTGGCGTGCTCAATGCCTTCTTGATCGGTCAACAGATCGGTACCTACCTCAAGGATAAGATCATCGAGGTGGAGCTGGCGGGCATCGCGCTGGCCGAAGGCCTGACCAAGATGGGGGCGCGCGCGCGTTTCGCGCTGGAGGTGCTCAATACCCCGATTAATGCCGACACATTCAACGCCATCGGCGAGGCTTATGACCGCCTGCAAGAAGAGCTCGTCAACATCGAGCTCGAATACGGCGATATGGCCCAGGCCGCCATCGATGCGCGCAACAAGGGCGTGCAGGGGGCTGATGACACCAAGGCCGCGCTGGACAAGACAGGCGAGGCTGGGAGACAAGTCGGAGACGGCATCGCAAGCGGAGCCGGCGCGCTTGATAGCGCGCTCAATAATTCAAGCAAGGCGGCGGCACAACTGGCCGCGATACTCACATCGCTCGGGAAAGATGGCGGAGCATCAGCGGATGCTATTGCCAAAGCCTTCGAACAGATTGACCTCACCACTCCGGCCGGTGTCACCGCCCTTGTCGATGCTTTCACCCTCATGGGCGACAAGACCAAGGATGCCGACAAGGCCCTGTCGGACTACATCGACAAGATGAGCGCGGCTGACCTGTCCGCCTTTAGACAGCAGATCGAGGCGTTCTACCAGGGCGGGCAGGTGTCTGCCGAGCGGCTCGCCCAGATCAATGACCAGATTCTCTCGGCCAGCTTCCAGAAGTTTGGCCTCACTGCGGCGACTGCCCTTGGCCGCATCAGCCCGGCGGCAGGCGAGGCGATCAGCAGCCTGGATGGAATCCGTGCAGCGATCGCAAATACCGCAGACTCTGCAACCGGAAAAATGCAAGCTCTTGAGCAGGCCGTGGGTGCGGCAATTGGCAAGGCGGATACACAGGCTGCTGTTGAGGCGATGGCCGGTCGTATCGCCGATATGGGTAAAAAAGGTGAAATCAGCGCGGATGGGATCAAGCGACTGAATCAGCAGATTGAAGATCAGAGGCTCAAGATCGATCAATCAACGCCTGGGATTAATTCTCTGACGGAGGCCTATGAAAAGCTCGGGATGAAAAGTCCTGATGCATTACGCCGGATGACGGACGAACTTGGCGAGGCCCTGGACAAGATGATTCTTCTGGATGCTCCAATGAAGGATATACAGGATGGATTCATTAAATACGCGGACGCCTCGATTAAAGCCAATCGAGGCATCGCAGATGCAGCGTTACTGTCCAAGGCGAGTCAGCTTGGTTTGCGCGATGAGGTTGTACGCATAGAGGCCGCAGGTGTTGCGGCCAGTGCGGCGATGCAGTCTCTGGAGGAAAGATACAAATCTGCCGGTGAGGCAGCCGCCCGCGAAACGCAGGCGATCCAAGGGGCAGGGACAGCCAACATTGCTGCGGCTCGTGCAGCGCTGGAGGCGGCACGCGCAAAGGGAAATCAGATCGAGGTTGCCACGGCGGCGATACAGGTTGCCCGCGCGGAGGCAGAGTCGAGCCGCAGGGTCGCTGAGGCCAAACAGATCGAGGCAGATGTAGCCTGGGCAAAGGTTGATGCAACAGCCAGTGAGCTGATGTCGGATGGGATGCTCACCGAGGCGGACATGAAGTTGGTCGAAGTCGCTCGCGCGGTGGCATCAGCCAAGCAGGCTGAGGCCGATGAGACGTGGCGCGCAGCCGCCGCGAAGGACGAGGACGCTGAGGCTGCCAAGAATGCATCGCAATCGGTTGGCACATTGGCTAATGCATCATTTGATGCGGCCGATTCAATCGGTATTAGCTGGCAATCGGTCGCTCGCCAGTTCGGGATCGAAGCAGAGCTGATAAACAGGCACGCCGATGTTATGGAGGCCGCATTTAATCGAGCCTCTGTATCGCTATCATCGATCATGCTCAACTCTGGACGTGATCCATTCCGTGCCATCGCGGACTCGATGGCCGACGCTGCGCGTCAGGCGCAAATGCTGGAAGATGAAATTGCGTCGATGTCCTCCACCGCCGCTGAGGCTGCCGACGATCTGAAATTCCGCTACGAGCAACTATTCCGAACGCAGGCCGATCAGGCGCTGGCCGAGGCACGGCGAGACGAGGAAAAACGCAATCGGCAAATCAAGCTCAATGAGCTGGCCGCAGCACATGCGAGATTGCTCGGCGATACCGATCGTGCCAAGGAGCTGGAACTCGAAAATAAATACCTGCGGGAGCAGGTCTCCTGGATCCAGAAAATCAATGCAGAAGAGGCCAGACGGTCAAAGACATCAAGCTCCAGCAGCTCCAGCGGCTCCAGCGGCTCCAGCGGCTCCAGCGGCTCCAGCGGCTCCAGCGGCTCATCCATGCAGCCTCCAGCTCCAGCACAACACACGACCATCGCGCCCGTCATCAACATCCAGGGCATTCTGGATGTGAACGACCGCGCAACGGTAGAGGCGCTGGGCCGCAAGCTCGCGCCCGTGCTGTCTGATCTATCTCGTCGAGGGCTGTCTTGATGATCGATTCCATCTCCTGCAACCGCATCATCTGCAACAACAATAATGCGATCCGGGACGCGGTATTGAGCGCCGCGAGTCAGCGCGGCAGCACGGATATTCGGGTGCAGGCTCAGTCACGCAGCGGGCGCGGGCGCATGATGCTGAGCGGCGTGTATACCGGGGCGGCGGACAGCCTGGTTGATGTGGAGGTTATCGCCGGGGCTGGCACGCTGCGCGCAACACAGCCGGTCGTGGCCGGTGTGGGCAATGGAGCCATCACGGTCTATTCCGTAGCCCCCGGCGCGACCCCGGAGACCATCACGTTCACGCTGCTCAATGCAGGCGATCCGGCGGACGCCGGTGTGCTGGATTTTTACGGCGTCCAGCTTGCCGCGAAGACCGCTGGCGCGGCTGGCAATGCACTCACGCTGAGTGTTGCCCGCAACCTGGTCGCCACGCCCATGCAGTACGCCCTGCTGGAGCCCATCGACAAGGGGGTATCGGAGTTCAGCGGTCCTCAATACGACTGGGGCGGACCCGCCGAGGTGGACGGCGCCATCCCTGCAACCGCGCCGCGCATACAGTTCGAGGGCTACCCGCAGGTGCATCGCGCCTGGCGGCGCTGGGATGCGGGCGACTGGGTATATCGGCTCGACCCGGCCCCGGCCTACGACGTGCCCGCTGGCACGCGGCTGTTGGCGATCAGCGGCTATTACACGCTGTTACTGAGCGATGGCGTGACCAGCGAGTCCTACACGGCCATCACCATGTACGACTTCTTGTCCGCCGTGCAGGCGCGCTCCGTCCTGGTGGAGGTGCGCGGCGTGGTGGCGCAGGACCGCGCTCCGGGCGGGATGGCCATCACCGATATCCCGCTGCGCACCGATGCGCACGCGCTGCCGGTGATTCGCAACATCAAATCACCGCTTGGGTCCGTGACCATTGGATCGGTCTCACCCAATGCGCCGACCGAAAACATCACCGTCACCGCGCAGGCGGGCGGGCAGCGGTGGAGCGTGCGCGGGGACGTGTCCGGAAGCCTTCCAAGCGCGGTGGTGGGTGAGCCCTACAGCGCCGGGCCGGTGGGATTCGTTATTGAGCGCATCAACCCGCAGGTTGGGCAAGCTGCAACCATTACAGCCAAGCCCACGTTCGTCGGGCGCGAGAAGGATGAAGGCCTTCCGGCTATATGCCTCAACCCCCTGCGCCTCGGCGCGCAGGCCACCGACAAGACCATCACGTACACCTACACGAAGCGCTCGCCGAGCACATGCTCGTGCGAGGGGTTGTCGGTTGGGCGGCTCTCACCCAAATGTCTGGGCATCGATACGGAGGACACTATTGTGGACCAAAATTACCTCGATCGCGTCAAGGCGGTCTACGCCTGGCGTGAGACCGTCGTGCGCGGCAACACTGCGGCGGTGGCTGCTGTTGCTGCAGTACCTGGCACGCCACGGTCGTGCACCCCTGGCACAGCAGACTACTATTTCAATGTACGGATACACACCGGGATTCAGGTGTCGAACGGGGGAGTAGGATCATCCGAGTTAATCCTCGTGGTGCCAGTTCCTGGGTTCACCTCGCCTGATGCAGCGGAAGCAGCCCGAGCGGCATGGGACGGGGTCACCGTGGTATCGGGCTATGCCCTGGCCGATCAAACGATCACATTCAGCAATGGGTCGCTCGGCGCGATGGCGTACACCCCACAAGATGCCTCCGCAGGGATGTCACTGGCCGGGCTACAGACGACTGTAGCCGACCGCATCTCATCGGATGGAGGCTCCATCGTCTGCACCGATGCGACGGCAGGTACGCCCGCCACGAAAGCCGGGTTTATCGCGGCGAAAACAGACATCGACTGGATGGATGGAGCTATCGCTATCCTGCTGGACGCATTACCTGATATCTACGACCACGAAGTGGCTCGGGCCGCATGGGATGCGCTTTTTTCCGAGGTGCAGGGCGATATGACTATCGTGTTGACCAGTACCGGCGATGATCTCGGTTATGCCGATCCGCGATACATGGACCGCTACAAGGCCACAGTCGCAAACATCTACCTGTCCGCAGACCTGCTCCCAAAGGGTAGCGCCAGCATCGTCGCCGGGGACGGCTGCTGGCGCGATGATCCGTCCGCCACCCACTGGTGGGAGCCGGACGATACCGACTATGCCCCGGCGTTTTCAAACGCGATTTACGTATCCTGTAAAAAGGGCTGTGGCACAGCCCACCCCGAAGGCCAGTGGTACTCCACTCAGGAATTCGGATTCGGCCTCGTGGTCGCCTGCGACGACGCTCTCAAAGAGGGCGATAAAATCACGATCAAAATCAGCGGCACGGCGGGCGCCAGCAATTATGTGGAAGGTGATACGTTCACCATCCCGCTGATCCGCGCCCAGGCCGCGCCGTTCGTGGGCGGCGAAGACGGCGATCCGACGCAGACATGGACCGTCCGAGGCAGTGCTGGCGGGGCCTATCCCGACTGGCTGTTCAACCCCGAGGCTTCGACGGATTACACCGACGGCCCCATCACCGCCAGCCTGTCTCCCGGCGGCATCCCGTTTGAGGCCGGTGACACCATCCGCGTGGCTATTGAGGGCGGGCGCATCCGCTGGCGACGCGACGGCGGCGCATGGACGGAGGGCGACTTGTACGCGGATCACTCCATCGGCGATGGTTTATCCCTTTCGCCCGTCGTCGGGCCGTCGCCGGGCTTCGTGAGCGGCGATGCCTGGACGTTCCTGGCTGTGGCCACGTCCGGCCTTGATCGCGTGCGACAGCCGCGCCCTGGGCGCGCGTATGCTTGGGACGGTGACGATGCGACTATCGATGTTGACATGGGGGCGGTTACAGACTGCGACCTGCTCATGATCGCTCTGCACACCCTTCCAGCATCCGCGAGCCTGACCATATCCGGCGGCCTGTCCAGCGCCTCCGAGTGGTCTGCATCGCTGCCCGTCCAGTCCGGCCCGATCGTGAGCTACGAGGCCGCGCGGCGCGCGCGCTACATGCGGATACAGGTCACCGGCGCGGGGGCTGGGGCCTCCATCGGCTGGCTGTACGCGGGCATGGGGTGGACCCCGACCGTCGGCGCATCCGATCTCACCATGGTGCGCCAGTACAACCTTCGGCGCGGAGGAGGAATCAATCCAGGCGCGCTCTACAACGGGCGTGGCACGGGTGGCCAGTGGTCGTGGTCGTTGGATCATGGTGGAGCACTGGAGCCTGGCTGCGCGGACGAGCTTCTGGCGGCGGTGGATCACGTCGCTGAGCAAGGTCTCGAACCGGTCGGCCTGATTGCCGATGTACGCGATCCTGCCCGCGCTGCGCTGGCGATTGTCGATGTGGACGATGTGACGTTTACGGATTGGAGCAACTGGCAACACGCCGACTCGCGCCTGGTCGGAGTCACCCTGCCATTCCGGGCAGTGTACGCATGACAACGCTGACGATTCACACCATCCCGCCGCTGGTGCTGACCGCGCCCGACCTGATGGACGTGACCGGCCAGCGGCGCGCGCTGGGCGGCGAGTCGCCGGTGCTGACCGTCAGGCTGGACAACGCACGAGGCCATCTGACCGCGTTGTTCAGCACGCCGCCGGTCCGCGCGGTGGCGACGATCGACGGCGTCGGCGGCATCGTACAGGCCGTGCGCATGGGCAGCATCATCAGCATTCAAGTCGAGATCTGACATGGCCATTTTGCTCTCCGATCCGCTGCCGCTTCGGCGCACAACCGATCATCCAGCCTACCGCGTGGATGCGTTCATGCCGTGGGTCTATGGCCGCTGCGCGCTGGAGGCCATCCCGATGGATAAGTCGGGCCTGCTGTGGCTGCTGGCCGACCATCCTGTCCAGGCCGTCGCCTCGGTGGAGGTGGACGGCGTCGCCGTCAGCGGCTATGAGCTGATACACCAGGTGGACGGCGCCGGGGTGACACAAGCCCTGCTGAAAATGAGCGCAGCACCCAAGGCCGACCCCGTGGTTCGGGTGGCGGGCAAGCGTCACCCCGCCACGGGCGCGCTCATCACCCACCCTGTGGATGTGGCGCTGGACATCCTGTCAGCATGCGGCATCGCCGTACCCGCTGGTGCGTTCGATGCCCTGCTGGACGACCACCATGGCGTCGAGGTCGGGCAGGTGCTGGGCGAGAATAGCACCGTGCGCCAGGTCATCGCAGCCTTGATGGATAGCGTCGGCGCAACATGGTCGGCCAGACCGTGGATGGCGCGGGCAAGCTGGGCATGGCCAGCCGCTCGCGCCAAGCTGACGCCGCTCGAACTGATCGATCCCGAGGCCAGCGCGACGCATGATGGCCTGGCGACCACGCTGCGCATCAGCTATGCACACGATGCAAGCGGGCGCGCAGGAGGCGCGGTAACGCTCCGCGCACCCGCTCGCGCGGACGATATAGGAGATATCACGCTCGACATGGCCGCTCCATGGCTGCGCACGGCCCGCGATGCGGTCGCCGTGGGGGAGCGCATCTTGCAGGATAAGGCCCGCCCGGCATGGACCATCACCGCGCGTGTCGATGCCGCCGTGAGCGCAGACTGGATGCCGGGCGATGTGCTCAACATTCAGCACCCATTGATGCCTGCGGGCGATGCGGTGTTGCTCTCCATCGATGAGTCGACGGAAGGTGTAAACAGCATCACCCTGCGCCGGGCGGCTGGGATTACGCCACTCATCACCCTGGTTCAGCTCAGCCGCGCGGTCGATGCTGACAGGGCTACCAGCACCACCATCTACAAGGACGGGGTGGCCACATTCACCATCGTTGATGATGCAGGCGGCATCATCGCCGGGGCGGCTGTGACCATGGACGGACAGGACACGCGCACCACGGATCGGTTCGGCGTAGTACAGTTCAAGGCGGCGCGTGGTAGCCACACCCTGACCATCTTGGCCGATGGGTACGAGCCATTCAGCATGGAGGTCACGGTATGACGGTCATCAAGCGGTCGCCTGACATCGCGCTGACCGTGCCCATGCGCAAGGCAACGGTATCTGCTCCAGCATCAACGGTGACTGGTGGCGATTGCGCGTGCGAACCGGACGGCGTGTGCTGGGCGCTCGTCCCGGTACGTAATGAATACTCCTGGGATGTGCCGTGGCTACCCTACGAGGATCATCTTCTGGTCGCAGATGATGGCGGAAGGCTGGTTGAGTTGACGCTGACCAATGTGCCCAACTGGGGTGGCGGGCCTCCGGATGACAGCGATCGCTGGCGCGTCGTTGGCATTCCAATGGGTCCGTCGTGCGGACTGAAGTGGACATGGTCGTGGGATATCGGGTCGATTCCATCAGCCCCGACCGAGGGCGCGGACGGGTTCTGGTACGGCCACGCCACCAGCGCCGAGGGAGCCGTTTTACAGGTCGATATTTTGGCTGGGTATATATGGGGGATGACGGGCTGGAAGGCACGACTGTCTGCAACAGCCAAGTGCGGCGGCACGGTTGTTGGAGAGCTGGTGCTGATCATTGGGAAAGAGGCTGGCGGCTATTATTAATTGCCACATCCTGATCGGATCGGAGCCGCACGAGTGGCGAGCCCAAGCCATGGACGACCTGGCCGCGCTCCCGGTTACCCTGCATCAACTCCCAGCGCGCCAAGGCGATCTGCCCACGGCCCGTGCCGAAGGGTTTGCAACAGGATCATCGCCCTACGTCACGTTTGCCGATCCAGACGACAGATACCCAGCGGCTGCCGCCGACTACCTGCGACACGCGATCAAGGTGTTGCAGGCTCATTCACGCGTGTGCGGGGTCTACTCAATCGAGCAGCAGATTGATGCCAGCGGACGGCCCATAGGGCCGCCCGACCGCCGCCCATACAACCGCTCAGAACATCACGCCAGACCATCTCATGTTCATGGCCTGATCATCATGCGGAGATCCGATGTGCTCTCCAACCTGCACGCCCTCTGGCACGACCCAGGCGCGCCCGAGTGGGCTCTGACCAAGGCGCTGGCCGCCAGCGGCCAGTGGGCGAAACTGCCCTACGTGGCCCGCCTGTGGCGTCGGCACGCAGGGCAAACGTCAAACGGCTGGAGGCGTCATTGATCGCGCAGGCGATCATATTCAGCCTGGAGCCGGGACTTCTCTGTTTGGGCGTTGCTGATGCTCGAAATGAAAAACGGGGCCAATCGGCCCCGCATTTCAGCAATTAACTTCCGCAATGCGGAAGCCTCATCAGCTATGATTTATCGCGCAGAAAGTGCAAGATTTATCGCGCACCGCTTCATCAAGGCGGCCATCACCAAGTTCACCACGGTGGACAAGAAACGCTCCACCGAAGAGAAGAACAGTGCGCTGAAACAGATTCTGGACAACGCCATCGTTGCCGACGGCGTGGCCGACATCTTTGCGCTGGCAGGATTGGACAAGCCGAACATTGGTCTGCTGTCGGATGAGTTTCTGGAAGATGTGCGCCAGATGGAAAGCCGCAACCTGGCCGTGGAGCTTCTGGAGAAACTGCTGCGCGACGAGATCAAGGCGCGGGCACGCAATAACGTGGTGCAGGAGAAGAAATACGGCGACCGGCTGCTGGAAACCCTGCGCAAGTATCACAACCGTGCCATCGAGACGGCGCAGGTCATCGAAGAGCTGATCCAGATGGCCAAGGAATTCCAGGCCGTGCTGGAACGCGAAGCCGCACTGGGCTTGGGTCAGGACGAGATCGCCTTCTATGACGCGCTGGCCAACAACGAAAGCGCGGTCCGTGAGTTGGGTGATGACATCCTGAAGAAGATCGCCATCGAGATCACCGAAAAGCTGCGCGCCAGCACCACGGTGGACTGGCAGGTACGCGAGAGCGTGCGTGCGCGCTTGCGGATTCTCGTCCGTCGTACCCTGCAAAAATGGAAATACCCGCCGGACAAGCAACCAGAAGCCG
>JBFLZK010000029.1:0-36279 GCA_040756355.1 Pseudomonadota bacterium
GTCGCCTCGCCGGCACGGTTCTGTCCGGTTGGGCGTATCAGGTATGGGGGCTGGAGGGATGCCTGATGGCGTCCAGCCTGTTGCTGCTGAGTGCGGCGGCGCTGTCGGTCAGGTTGCCGGGGAGTGCGGGGCGGCTTGGCGGAACCTGAACCGCTGGATTGGCTGCCTGACCAAACAGGTTCATCCAGGCTCTTCCGCAGCCTGACGGCGCGGGGCAAGGATGCTCCGTGCGCGAGGTTTTCGGCATCTTGTCAGCGCAAAAATCAAGCTCTCTTGATCAGGCGAAGCAGATAGAGCAACACGATGGCCCCGATCAGCGCGGTCAGCAGGGCTCCAATGAGTCCCCCGCCCAGTGAGACTCCCAGCAGGCCAAACATCCAGCCGCCAAGCAGGGCGCCGATGACCCCGACGATCATGTCGCCCAGCAGGCCGAATCCGCCGCCGCGCATGATCTGGCTCGCAAGCCAGCCCGCCACGAGGCCGATGACCAGAAACAGTACCAGGCTTTGAATATCCATCTCCCAAACTCCTTTTTGCGTTGAAGGGCAGGCCATTGTACGGGGCGGTCCCCATTTCCTGTGAAGGCGCGCGGGGCGAGCCTTCATCCGGGCTACGACACCCCGCCCGTCCACTCCCGGCTGAACTCCGATGGACTTGGCCGCGCACGGGCAGGGCAGGGTTCCGTCGGAGTCCCCATCGCAAGGTAGCCCGCCAGGCGTTCGTTCTCCGCCAGTCCAAGCGCCTGTCGCACCCAGTCATCCTCGCAGCTTTCGCCGGATAGCCACACGCTGCCGAAGCCCAGCGCCTGGGCCATGAGTTGCATGTGCTCGGCGGCCGCGCCGACGGCCATCATCTGTTCCCATTCCGGCACTTTGGCGCATGCCTGGAGATGGGCGATCAACAAAATCAGCAAGGGTGAGCGCAGGGTTTTTTCGCGCTGGCGGTCGATTTTGTCGGGCTCCGCGTCTGGATGACGGCGGACGAATCCTTCCGCGAAGATGTCTCCTAGCCGCTTGCGGGCTTCGCCGCGCACCAGCAGGAAGCGCCAGGGACGCAGGGCGCCGTGGTCCGGAGCGGACATGGCGGCGCGCAGGATCAAGTCCAGACGCTCGCCTTCCGGAGCTGGTTCGGTCAACCGCTTGGCGGGAGTGGAGTGACGGTTGAGGAGAAGGTCGATGGCGTTGTTCATGGCTCAAGAGTACCCGCTTGCGCTCCTGACGAAACCCTGTGCGCTCGACGGGAATGCGACACGGGGGCGTTTGTTACACTCTGATGAGTATCAAGCGGAGCGAAAACGTTGGAAAAGCATTATGAGGCCATTCTGGGGGCGGTGGGCGAGGATCTGAGCCGCGACGGCCTGCTCGATACCCCCAAGCGCGCCGCGAAGGCGATGAGGTTTCTCACCAAGGGCTATCAAGAGACCTTGGAGCAGGTCATCGGTGGGGCGCTGTTCGAGTCGGACAACGACGAGATGGTCATCGTCAAGGAGATCGAACTCTATTCGCTCTGTGAACACCATCTGCTTCCCATTGTCGGCAGAGTGCATGTCGGTTATCTGCCTGATGGCAGAGTGCTGGGCCTGTCCAAGGTGGCGCGTATCGTGGAGATGTTCGCCCGCCGTCTGCAAATCCAGGAGAACATGACTCGCCAGATCGCCGAGGCCATCCTCAAGGCCACCGGCGCGAAGGGGGTGGGTGTGGTCGTGGAGGCGCAACATTTCTGCATGATGATGCGCGGGGTGGAGAAGCAGAACTCCTGGACCACCACCTCCATGATGCTGGGCCGCTTTCGCGAGGATCGCGGTACGCGGATGGAATTCCTCAAACTGATTGGCAAGTGAGGTTTTGTCATGGCGCGCACCCTATCCACCATGCTCGCACTCGGCACGTCGGCGCCCATGTTCAGCCTGCCGGAGCCCTTGACCGGCAAGACTGTCTCCCTTGCCGACTTCACCGGAAGGCCGTTGCTGGTCGTGTTTTCCTGCAACCATTGTCCGTTCGTGAAGCACATTCAGGATGGCTTCGTTGCCTTCGCGCGCGAATACGGAGAGAAGGGGCTAGCCGTGGTGATGATTAGCGCCAATGACGTGGAGCACTACCCGGACGATAGCCCGGCGAGGATGGCTGATGAGGCCTTGCACGCCGGCTTCACCTTCCCGTATCTCTACGATGAGACGCAGGAGGTCGCCAAGGCTTATGAGGCTGCCTGCACACCGGATTTCTTCCTGTTCGACGCGATGCACGCGCTGGTCTACCGAGGGCAGTTCGACGATGCCCGTCCTGGCAACGACGCGCCCGTGACCGGTTGGGACATGCGTGCGGCGGCGGATGCCGTCCTGGCGGGTGCGCGCCCGCCCGTTGCCGGGCAGAAGCCCAGCTTGGGCTGCAACATCAAGTGGAAGCCCGGGAACGAGCCCGCGTACTACGGCTGAGTACGGCGAAAGCCCATCCCAGGCCTATTTCAGGCAAGATCGCCCCCAACCTCAGGTACTCTGGCCTCAGGCAGTCTGAGAAACGTTCTGTCCTGCCTCGTGACGTCCAAGGCCATAGGCTTCGGCCAGACGCATGATCTGGAACAGGAGGTTGGATGCCGCGTTGTCGTCTGAACCGCTGTCCGCCACCGTGGTGCTGGACTCGTCTTCCGTGCCGTCACTGGAAGCCGATTGAGTGGATTCCTTGTAGTCCATGGCCTCCTTGAAGCTCACCTTGCCATCGCCGTCCGCGTCGGCGGCCTCGAAATTGTCAACAATGCTGGATATCAGCTCGGAGCGGGCACTGTCGGTGTCGCCGATCTCCTCAAGCTGCGCGCTCAACTCATCCTGGGTGAAGCCCTCATCTTCCTGGGGCGGCGGGGGCGGGGGCATCATGCCGCCCATCGCCCCCATGCCTCCCTGCATGCGCATGCCCTGGAACTGGCTTTCAAGCTCGCTCATCTGGGCTTCGAGCGCGGCGGCCATTTCGTCCTGCGTGACCTTGCCGTCACTGTCGCCATCCAGCGAGGCGAAAAGCTCGTCCGCGTTGGCGCTGCTGGAGTCCTGGAGGTTGCCGAACGCGCTTTCCAGGTCGGAAACCTCGATATAGCCCTTGCCGTCGGAATCCAGCTTCGAGAACAAGTCCTCGGCAATCTGCGATGGATCGGGGCGTTGCATCCGGTTCATGCCGGACATCATCATGGAGGCGTAGCCTCCGTTGCTTACGGAACTGATCATGGCGTGCTCCTTGAGGTCGATGCGTGGGCGACACGGGACAGGAGGGCGCCTCGAAAACTTATTGCGCGGGCGGATTGCTGCGTCGCTTCCTGACGCGGGCTGGCGCTTTGCGCCACAACGCTGTTCCAGGCGACGTTTGTACTGGCACTCCGCCTGCTCATGACGTTTTTTCGAGACGCCCAGGAGTGTCGCCAACAGTATCGGCCGCCATTTTGTTGCTTGTCGGGCGGTTCGGGTAAAACCGTGTAAAGTTTGGTTAATGCTGCGAACGCCCGTCGCCGCGCCTTCCGCGAGGTTTCCATGCTCAAGCTCGATTCGTCCCTGGCGGCGCTGAACGCGCCGGATTTTCCCCTGATCCTGCTCGATGAGCTGAATCGCCAGGATGCACTGTCTCGCCCGTTGCAGCAGGGCCTGACCTACGGCAGTGTGGCCCTTCTCGATAAGGTCAAGCTGGGCGTACTGGAACGCCGGGAAGACGAACGGGCGGTGCGGATCAGGATTGCGGCGTACTACGCCAGCCTCATCACCGGCTGCAATTGTATTGACGATCCGAGCCCGCTCAGCGAATTGCCGGAATATGCCGAGCTGTCGGTCGAAATTGACCGGGTGAGCGGGGCGGCCAGCGTGGCGCTGGCGAAGGATTGATGCCTGCCATCATGCCGTCATTCTCGCCAGACTAAGCTTGGCGTCATCCACCAATCTGGAGTTTCAACATGCGTGTCGCCGTGTTCAGTACCAAACCCTATGACCGGGAGAGTCTGGCCCGGGCCAATGCATCGCATGGACACGCATTGCAGTTTTTCGAGGCTGCCCTGACGGCCCAAACATGCAGTCTTGCCGAGGATGCCGAGGCGGTCTGCGTATTCGTGAATGATCGGGTGGATGCGCACCTGCTGCGCTGTCTTGCGGGGCGGGGCGTCAAGGTGGTGGCTCTTCGCTGCGCGGGTTTCAATAATGTCGACCTGACGGTCGCACGGGAGGCGGGCTTTCAGGTGGTGCGCGTTCCGGCCTACTCGCCGCACGCGGTGGCCGAGCATGCGGTGGCTTTGATGATGACGCTCAACCGGCACATCCATCGTGCCTGGAACCGTGTGCGTGAGGGTAATTTCGCGCTGAACGGCCTGCTTGGCTTCGACATGGCCGGGAAAACGGTGGGGGTTGTCGGCGCCGGGCGCATTGGCGCGGTCTTCGCCCGCATCATGTGTGGTTTCGGGTGCGAGGTGCTGGTGCAGGATCAATACGAAAGCGAGGAGCTCAAGGCGTTGGGGGTGTGCTACGTCGATCGTGACGAGCTTTTCTCGCGCGCTGACGTCATCAGTCTGCACTGCCCGCTGACACCCGAAACGCGCCATTTGATCGATGTCGACGCGATCCGTGCCATGAAGCAGGGAGTGATGATCGTCAACACTGGGCGTGGCGCTCTGGTTGATACCCAGGCGGTGATTGAAGGTCTCAAGAGCGGCCATGTGGGCGCGCTGGCGATGGATGTCTACGAACAGGAAGAAACACTGTTCTTCGAGGACCATTCCAACGAGATCATCCAGGACGATCTGCTCGAACGTCTGATGACCTTCCCCAATGTGCTGATCACGGCCCATCAGGGTTTTTTCACCCGCGAGGCGTTGACGGCCATCGCCGAAACCACCCTTTCCAACCTGACCATGATCGAGAGCGGGCAGGCCTGTCCCAACGCACTGTGACCGGACGTCGCGACCGGTCCCATATCCGCCCCGGCATGGCCGAAATACTCAGGGATGACGTTTTTCAGCATCCTGCCGGGGGCTTTCGTCGGCTTGCCAGTTCGGGCTAGTATCGGAGTCGGTTTGATTCCGGGAGTGCGAGATGCTGACCGAACCTGAACAGCGCGACTTCAATCGCATGCAGCAAGAAGCGCCCATGCGCTACCGCATGTCGGCGGATCAGCCGTGGCAGGACGCCGAGTTGCTTGATCTGTCCGCCAGCGGACTTGCCCTGCGGGTGCGCGAACTCATCCCTCTGGGCGCTGTGCTGCATTTCGAGATCGTTCCGTCGATGGCCGTGGTGCCGCCGCTGCGTGGCAGCGTGGAGGTCATGCGCAGTGAACCCGGCGATCAAGGCCACATCTTGGGTTGCCGCTTCCTGGACCTCAACTGACAGCCTCCCGGCCCGCGTTCACTCGTGTCGCAGGGCGTCGATCGGGTCCAGGCGCGCCGCACGGCGCGCGGGGAAAAAGCCGAAAACCACGCCGATGGCGGCTGAAAAGGCGAAGGCCAGCAAGTTGATGCCGGGGTCGAACAGATAAGGCACCTGCATCAGGCCCGCCAGTCCGATCGATGCGCCGGTTGCAAGCACCACGCCGGTCAGCCCGCCCATTGAGGACAGCACCACCGCCTCGATCAGGAATTGCAGCAGCACCTCGCGCTCCAGCGCGCCGATGGCGAGGCGAATGCCGATTTCGCGCGTCCGCTCGGTCACCGACACCAGCATGATGTTCATGATGCCGATGCCGCCCACCAGCAGACTGACGGCGGCCACCGCGCCGAGCAGGGTGGTCATTACCTGGGTGGTTCCGGAGAGTGTCTCGGTGATCTGACGGGTGTCCAGCACGCTGAAGTTGTCGTCCTCGTTGTCGGCGATCTTGCGCCGCTCCCGCATCAGCAGCATGACCTGTTTCTTGGCCTGATCGATGCCCGCCTCGTCCTTGATCGAGATGCGTAACTGGGTGATATCCTGCTTGCCGGTGATGCGCCGCTGCATGGTCTTGAGCGGCAAGACCAACACGTCGTCCTGGTCTGAACCGAAAGCGGACTGCCCCTTGGCTTCGAGCAGACCAATCACCTCGCACGAGAAGGTTTTCAGGCGGATGGGTTGCCCGAGCGGACTCTGCCCGCCGAACAACTCGCGCCGCAGTGTTTCTCCAATCACGCATACGGCGGCCCCGCCGCGCTCCTCGGCAGGATTGAAGTAACGCCCTTCGGCCAGTAGCCAGTTTCCGGTGTCGAACCAGGCGTTGGTGCTGCCGGTGACACTGGTGGACCAGTTGCGCGCCCCCGCCACCACCGTCATGCCGCGCGCTACGGTGGGCGCGACCGCACGCACCGCGCCGATCTGCGATTGGATGGCCTCGGCATCGGCCTGCTTGAAATTGGGTGCGCCCGCGCTGGCGCTGCCCGGACCCAGGCGTTGACCGGGACGCACGATCAAAAGGTTGCTGCCGAGGCTGGCAACCTGATCGGCGATGGCCTGGGTGGCGCCATTGCCCAGCGTGACCATGGTGATGACGGCGGCCACGCCGATGACGATGCCAAGCACGGTCAGGAAAGAGCGCAGCAGATTGCGGCGGATGGAGCGCAAGGCCAGCAACAAGGTGTTCCAGAGCATCAGGTGCGCCCCCCCCGGCGTTCGTCGTGCTCCACCTTTCCGTCGCGGAAATGCACAATGCGATGAGCGTATTCCGCCATCTCCGGCTCATGGGTCACCATCAGCACGGTGATGCCCATGTCGCGGTTGAGTCCAGTCAGCAGGTCCATGATTTCGTGACTGGTGCGGGTGTCCAGATTGCCGGTCGGCTCGTCCGCCAGAAGCACGGACGGGCGGGTGACGATGGCACGGGCAATGGCGACGCGCTGCTGCTGGCCGCCGGAGAGTTCGGCCGGGCCATGGTGCTCCCATCCGGACAGGCCGACCGAGGCCAGGGCCGCGCGCGCGGCGGCATGTCGCTCCGCGCGCCCCTCGCCGCGATACAACAGGGGTAGTTCCACGTTCTCCTGCGCTGAGGTGCGTGCAAGGAGGTTGAACCCCTGGAATACGAAGCCAAGGTAGTTGCGTCGCAGCAGGGCCCGCTGGTTGCGGTCGAGCGATTCGACAGGAACGCCCTTGAACAGATAGCTGCCTTGAGTCGGAACGTCCAGACAGCCGAGAACGTTCATCACGGTGGATTTGCCGGAACCGCTGGGGCCCATCACGGCGACAAAATCACCCGCCTCGATACGCAGATCCACGCCATGAAGGGCTTGGAAGGCTGCCGCGCCTCGCCCATAGGTCTTGGTGATACCGCGCAACTCGATCAGCGGGGGAGCGGGTTCAGCCGGGGTCATTTCTTCTTCTTCGCGGCCACGGTTTCGATAATGACTTCCATGCCGACTTCCAGCTCACCGCCGAGAATTTCGGTCTGTTTGCCATTGGTGACGCCGGTGCGGACTTCCATGGAGACAGGCTGGCCGTCGCGCAGCACCCAGATCCGCTGCTTGCCGCCTTTGCCTGCTTCCTTGTTGCCGCGCTCGGAAGTGCTGCGCGGCGGGGGCGAGGGCACCAGGCTCTGCACGAGGCTTTTCTTCTGCGCCCCGGCGTTCTGGGCGGATGGGTTGAAGCGGAGCGCCGCGTTAGGGACCAGCAGTACGTTTTCACGCTCCTGGGTGGTGATTTCGGCGGTAGCCGTCATGCCTGGGCGCAGGGATTGGTCATCGTTGGCGACTTCCAGAATGGTCGGATAGGTCACGACGCCATCGGTGGTCTCGGAGCCGTAATTGACGCGTGTGATAACCGCCGGAAACTGGCGGTTACGCCAGGCATCCACGGTGAAGCGGACATTCTGGCCCGGTTTGACCTGGCCGACGTCGGCCTCGTCCACGTTCACTTGCAGGCGCATGTGAGTCAGGTCCTTGGCCAGGGTGAACAGGACCGGGGCCTGGAGGGAGGAGGCCACGGTCTGGCCCGGTTCCACCTTCCGTTGCAACACCACGCCGTCGATCGGGGAGCGCAGCAGGGTCTTGGTCAAGTTGGTTTCGTCCGAACGCAGGGCTGCCTCGGCCTGTTGCACGGACGCCTTGGCCGCCGCTTCGTCGGCCTGCGCCCTCGCGAGGCTGGCTTCCGCGGTATCCAGTTCGGCGCGTGCGGGGACTTTGCCGCCGGACAGGCGCGCGACTTCGCGCAGGCGGTCGAGATTGGCGCGCGCCTCCCGCACCGTGGCGACGGCCTGGAGCACCTGGGCCTGGGCCGAGGCAAGCGCGGCCTTGGACTTGGCGACCTGGTCGCGGCGCAGGGTAGGGTCTAGCCGGGCCAACACCTGGCCTTTTTTCACCGTGTCGTTGTCATCCACCATGACCGCTTCGACAATGCCCGACAGCTCGCTACTCACGTCTACCTGGTTGGTCGGTTCCAGGTTGCCGGTGGCGGAAACGGTGACGGTGAGGTCGCCGAGGGTCGCCTGTTGCGTTCGGTATTGTGGCGCGCTGCCGTTGGCGCCGGGCTTGTAGAGCAGCCATGCGGCCAGTGCGCCGAGCAGGATGACAGTCAGCAGGATCATGGCCATGCGCAGGCGTTTGCCGCCGCGCGCGTTGTTCAGACCGAGAGCGCCGTGGATGTCCGGCGTGATGTTCGGAGTGCTCATGAGCGGAACTCGGGTTGAAGGGGGCGGGACACGTCGGATGTGTGCCAGCCGCCGCCCAGGGCCTTGTAGAGTTGGATCAGGGCCTTGACCGTTTCGGCGCGGGCGCTTGCGAGGCTGTCTTCGAGCGTCAGTACGCTGCGCTCGGTGGTCAGTACGGTCTGGAAGTCGATGATGCCGCCGACATAGCGCTGGCGCGCGAGTCCGGCTGCCTTGCGCGCGGCGTCCGCGGCTTCGTCCAGGGCCGCTTCGCGCTCGCGCCCGCGGGCAAGCGATACCAGTGCGTTCTCCACCTCCTCCAGCGCTCCGAGCACGGTTTGTTCAAGACTGATCGCGGCCTGGTCGCGTACGGCAGTCTGAATATCAACCTGGCTGCGCAGGCGTCCGCCGTCGAGGAGCGGCGCGGTCAGGCTGGCGAGGATCGAGCGGCTGAGCGCGCGTCCGCCGGTCAGTCCGTCCAGGGTCAGGGCATCGAGCCCGATCGAGCCGCTCAGGGTCAGGGCTGGGTAGCGCGCTGCTTCGGCCTGACCGATGCGCGCCGTTTCGGCGGCGAGGGTGCGCTCGGCGGCACGCACGTCCGGACGCTGGTGCAGGGTTTCGGCGGGAATGCCGAGCGCCAGCGGCGCGGGCGCGACGGGAATGGGCGCGGGCGGGGCCAGGCGCTCATGGAGCGCGCCGGGATTTTCACCGAGCAGTACCGCGAGCCGGTATCCGGCGGCGGCAAGGCTGGTTTCCAGGGCGGGTATTTGGGCGCGCGTCTGTTCAAGACTGGCGCGTGCCTGTTCGACTTCCAGTGCGCTGCTCAGGCCCGCCTGGGTGCGCCATTCGGTCAGACGCAGTGTTTCGCCCTGGCTTGCAAGGTTGTCGCGCGCGATACGGAGACGGGTCTGGGCGGCTCGCAGTTCGATGAAATTGCGCGCCACTTCGGCGGCCAGAGTGACCCGGACATCCGCCAGGCTGGCTTCACGGTTCTCCACGGAGGCCCGCGCGGCTTCGATTTCGCGCTGTGTTCCGCCGAACAGGTCGGCCTCCCAGCGTGCGTCGAAGCCTGCGCTGAAGGTGTTGCGGGTCGATCCGGAGCCTGCTTCGGCGCTGGTTTGGGCGCGGCTCGCTGAACCGCTGGCATCGAGCGAGGGGGCGAGCCCGGCCATGGCCAATTCACTCCGTGCGCGCGATTCGCGCAGGCGCGCTTCGGCCAGATGTAGCTCGGGACTGCGGTCCAGCGCCTGGTGGATCAAGCCTGTCAGGATGGGGTCGTCGAATTGTTCCCACCAGCGCGCCAGTCGTTCGGGACGGTCAAGCGTGGCGGACGGAGTCTGCCACGCGGAGGGTGCTTTCGGTTCGGGCGTAATGTAGTTCGGCCCCACGCTTGCGCAGCCGCCCAGCAGCAGGGCAATCAGCAAGAACAGCAGGGGTGCGGGGGATGCGTGATGCATCAGGGCCTCATCGTGGAGTGTTCGTGGGTGGGCGTCCGGTGCAGTGTATGACAAGGGTATGCCAAATGGTTCCGGCATGCCGGTCATGGAGCGGTCATTGAATCAGGGGTGTGTTTCAGGCGTGTTCACCGCTCTGGGCTGGGCGCGGAGGTGTGGATTCCGTTTGCTCATGCTGAGTTGGCGCGTCATGCGTTCGCGCACGGCGTCGCGCTGGGCTTCGCTCAGCAGGGCGAGGATCGCGTGCCGGGTACGGATCGGCCCCGTGTGCAGCGCGCTCAGGCTATCGCCCAGGGTGCGGCCCAGGGAATCGAGGCGGGCTTCGTCGAGGGATTCCGCCCGCATCAGTTCGTGCATGGCCTGGCGGGTTTCGCGCACGGTACGTTCATGCTCGCGCATGGCAAGGCGCTGGTCGCGCAGAGTGCGCTGAATGCGGGCGTATTGTTCGTCGCTCAGGTCGAGATCGTCCAACAGGTGCTCGAAGGGGGGCGGGCGATGAGCGGCTGGGGGCATGTCGGGCATGGGTCCCTCCATGCAGCCGGAGGCGGGCGGCTCGTCAAACACGGGGCGCGCTTGCGCCGCCGGAAGGTTTAGGGCCGTACCCAGGGTCATGCTCAGGAGAAGCAGATGGGCCGAGATTGCGCGCGGAGCTGGGGCGGTCATGGTTTTTCCTCGTCTTGGATGCGGCCCGATGGGGCCGGGGTATCCAGTCTCCATGCCAGGGGGTTAATGCGGATGGAAGGTGTGTAAAATTGGGTAAAAGCGGGCAAGGGACGGCGCCGTGGCTCATTGCCGGTTCGTATCATCGCCCCATGTTGTTGAACGGGAGCATGCCAGGAAGCGTGATGAACAAGATTCTGCTGGTGGACGATGATATCGAGCTGAGCGCCCTGCTGCGCGATTACCTGGACCGGGAAGGCTACGCGGTCAGCATGGTTCGGAACGGTGAGGATGGTGTGCGTGAGGCCCTTGAGGGCGGGTACGGGCTGGTGGTGCTGGATGTGATGATGCCCGGTATGGGCGGCATTGAGGCGTTGCGCTCCATCCGCGCGGTCAGCCGTGTTCCGGTGCTGATGCTGACGGCCCGCGGTGATGATGTCGATCGCATCGTCGGGCTGGAGCTCGGCGCGGACGATTATCTTCCCAAGCCCTGCAATCCGCGTGAACTGGTCGCCCGCATTCGCGCCATTCTGCGCCGGGCGCGATCCGAGCACCCGGCGGATGGTCCGCTGGTCGTTGGGGCGTTGAGCCTGTGGCCGGGCAAGCGGTTGGCGACCTGGGCGGGGCGTCCGGTCGATCTGACCAGCACTGAGTTCAATCTCCTCGAATCCTTGACTCGTGGCGCGGGCCGACCGGTTAGCAAGGCCGAGCTGTCCGAGCAGGGGCTTGGCCGTCCGCTGGCGCGCTACGACCGCAGCGTGGATGTGCATATGAGCAGCCTCCGGCACAAGCTTGGCCCTCTGGGGGACGGGCGTTCCTGCATCCAGACCGTGCGCGGGCTGGGTTATCAGCTGATCCGGGACTGACAGTGGGGCGTCTGTTCTGGAAGTTCCTGCTGGCCTTCTGGCTGGCCTTGCTGGTGGCGGGAGGGGCGGTGGGGACATCCGTCTGGCTACATCATCGTTCGCTTGAGCGGGATTCGGGTGATATTGCGTCCGGTCCCCGCGCGGCGCTGATGGTGAGTGTCGCCGCGCAGACCCTGCGGCATGGCGGCGTGGCCAGTCTGCAGGGGTTGTTGAGCGAAGGCATGCCGGGACCGGAGTTGCCGGTGTATGCGGTGGATGAAAGCGGTCGTGAGCTGTTGGGACGGAAAGTGGCCCTGGAAGCGCTTGAGAAGGCTCGGCGGATGGCCGGGAGCGGTGAGGCCGCGGCACATTGGGTCAGCGCTCCGGACGGTCGGGGCTATCTGCTGTTTTCGCTCGCGCCGACGGGCATGGCGGGCCCGGATCTCCGCTCACCGCCCCCCATGCGGAATGATATGCAGGATGGCATCGGCGGGTTTGTTCGGAGTCCGGATTTCGTCCCGCCGGAGCATCGCGCTCCGCCTCGTCCGCCCGCGCCATGGCTTTTGCTGTTCGCGGGGTTGGTGGCCAGTCTGGCCTTCAGTGCCGCGCTGGCCTGGTATTTCGCCCGCCCCGTCCGTCATTTGCGCTGGGCTCTCAAAAGTGTGGAGGAGGGTCGGCTGAACACCCGGGTCCAGGCGGCGATGGGCGGGCGACGCGATGAGATCAGCGATCTTGGGGCGGATTTCGATCGTATGGCGCAGCAGATCGAGAACCTCGTCGGCGCCCAGAAAAGACTCTTGCACGATGTATCCCACGAGCTGCGCTCCCCCTTGGCGCGCCTTCAAGTGGCCGTTGAACTGGCGCGGCAACAGCCGGAGCGGGTGGCTGGCTGCCTGGAGCGCATCGAGCGTGAGTCCGAACGCCTCGATCGCCTGGTCGGCGAGGTGCTGACCCTGGCGAGGCTGGAGTCCGGTATCGGCATGGGTGACGGCGCGCGTGCCGAGGTTATCTTGGGCGACATTCTGGCATCGGTGGTGGAGGATGCTCGTTTCGAGGCGGATTCCAGCGGGCGGATTGTCGAATTGAATGTGGATGTGCCCGCAGGCGCGGACCGGGTGCGAGGGAGCGCCGAGCTGCTTCATCGGGCGTTGGAAAATGTGATTCGTAACGCGGTTCACCACACTCGGGCGGGGTGTCCCGTTCATGTGGGGGTGTGCATGGACGATGAAGGGCGGAACCTGATCCTGACCGTAGATGATCAGGGAACAGGAGTTCCCGAGGGGGAGCTTGAGTCCATTTTCGAGCCCTTCCACCGCGCCGGTGGTACCGGAAGTATCCATGGCCACGGTCTTGGGCTCGCGATCACCCGCCACGCCATTGAAGCGCACGGGGGGCGTGTTCAGGCAAGCAACCGTGAGGGTGGGGGTTTGCGTATCCGAATCGTGCTGCCGCGCAATGTTTGATCCGGACTGGCTTGCGGCTCGTCTTGCGGCCTTTAGCCGCCGCCCCGGCTGAGTATTTCGCGTATCTGGATGTAATCCTCGTCGCCGACCGGGGCGAAGCGTTCTGCCTTGAGGTTTCCGAGCATGACGCGGATGGCTGGGGCATCGCTCAGGAAAATCTCGCGGATACGCTCTCGCAATTCGGGGCAGAGCTTGCCGCGGTAGACGAAGGGGTCATGCGGGATGGGGCGCGACTGCCACAGTACGCGCACCTCGCTGGCTTCGATGCCGCCTCGGCGGATCACGTTGTCCAGATGCTCGCTCGCCACGAAGGCAGCGTCGGCATAGCCCTTTTTGACCGTGTCGATCGAGCGGTCATGCGATCCGGAATAGGTGACGCGATCGAAGTATTCCTCAAGCGGCACGCCGGTTTGGGCGGAAAACTCCGCGCGCGGCAGCACCCCGCCGGATGTGCTCGCAGGGTCGGTCAGACTGACGCTGCGCCCCTTGAGGTCGGCGATATCCCTGAAGGGGCTGTCATGACGCACGATCAGCAGCGAGTTGTAGGTGGCCGAGCCTGGCTTGACAAAGACGCCGCCCTGAATGGTCCAGGTGACGAATGGGGTGATGGACTCATCCCGGTTTCGGGCCAGCGCGTAGGAGGCCGGTCCCATCGAGGCGAGATCGATGGACCCCGCGAGCAGGCCTTCGATGACCGTGCTGTAGGACGAGGACTGAATCACGACGACTTTCCGCCCCAGGGCCTTCTCCAGGTATTGGATGAGCGGGCGATGCTCCTCCATCTGGCGAGCCAGGTCGGTGCGCGGAATCAGTGAAAAACGCATCGGGTTGGGGTTTTCGCAGGCCTGGGGCGGGGAAGCCGCGAGCGCGACATGGGGGAATGCAAGCGAGCCGAATGACAGGCCGGATAGCAGACCTAGCGGCAGGATCAGTGACAGGATCGTCCGGACAAGGGTGCGGTTTACATCGTTCATGAGGGCTCCTTCATGGGGTGGAGCAACATACCCCTCACCTGCTCGCGCGGGATCGGGCGGCTGAAGTAATAGCCTTGCAGCAGGTCGCAACCGGCATTCTTGAGGTAGACGACCTGATCGGATGTTTCGACGCCCTCGGCAACCACGCGCAGGCCAAGCTTGTGGGCAAGGATGATGGTGGATTCGACGATGATGGCGTCGTCGGGGCTGTTCTGTATGTCGCGGATAAAGCCGCGATCAATCTTGATGGTATCGATCGGCAGGGTCTTGATGTAACCCAGGCTGGAGAAGCCGTTGCCGAAGTCGTCCAGCGCCACGCCGATCCCGGCCGCGACGAGTTCGTCCAGAATGCCGCGCGCGATCTCGATGTTCTCGACCAGGCTGCTTTCGGTGACTTCAACCTGGAGCAGGCGAGGCTCCAGGTTGTGCGCGGCGAGCCTTTCCGTGATGTAAGCGGGCAGCCCTGTGTCGCGTAACTGGCGGGCGGAGATATTGACCGCGATGGGCAGCAGTGGCAGGCCGTCCGCGCGCCATGCCGCGAGCTCGCGGCAGGCGGCTTCGATGATCCATTGACCGAGGGCGAGAATCTGACCATTGCCCTCCGCCAGTGGAATGAAATCATTCGGGAAGATCAGTCCGTGCTCGGGATGTTGCCAGCGGATCAGGGCTTCGAATCCGACCGTGCGGAAGCCTTCCGTTTCGACCTTGGGCTGGAAGTGCAGGACGAACTCGCCATCCTCGATGGCCTTGGGCAGGCGTTGCTCCAGATCGAAGGCATGGGGAAGATGGGTGTTGAGCGACTGGTCAAAGAAGGTGAATGAGCCTCGGCTGAGTTTCTTGCTCTGGTACATCGCGATATCGGCATGGCGGATGAGCGTGTCGAGGTCTTGTCCGTCACGCGGGAATAGCGCCACACCGATACTCGGGCCGACCTGTACATCATGACCATCGAGATCCAGACAGGGTTTGCGAATGATTTCGACCAACTTTTCGGCAATGCCGACGACATCGGTCTCGTGCTCAAGGCCTGTCACAAGAATCACGAATTCGTCCCCGCCGAAGCGCGCGATGACATCCGATTCGCGCAAGGTTTCGCGCAGGCGCTGGGCCACGATGCGGAGCAACAAGTCCCCAACTTTGTGGCCGAGGGTGTCGTTGATGCTCTTGAAACGGTCCAAATCCAGAAACATCAGCGCATAGTGCTGACGGCTGCGCCGCGCGCGCGCCAGGTGACTGGCGGCAAGTTGCATGAACATGCGCCGGTTGGCCAGTCCGGTCAGGTGATCGCGGGAGGCCAGCTCGTAGGCGCGCCGTTTTTCGTCCTCCAGTTGCTCGATCAGCAGCTTCTTTTCTTTTTCCGAACGCGCGACAGTTTCGAAATAAAGTCGCTGGCGGCTCACCATGACGCCGACGCCGACGGTCAGCAGCAGAGCGATTGCAGTCAACAGGCTCATCAGCATGATGTCCTTGTCGCGGCGTGCCCGATACTCGGCGAGGATATCCTCGACGGGTTGGTTCACCGTTACCGTAAAAGGGTAATCGCCCAGGCTGTGATGGCTGATCAGGTAGGTGCTCATGGCCTTGAAAAGGGGCGCGCTACGGGTTCCGCTCAAGCTTCCATCCTTGGGTAGCGGATTGACGATTTTGCTGGAATCTCCCATTTCAAGCCCACTGCGGCGTGCGCGCGCAAGCTCGATTCCGTGTTCCTCGAAAATCTGGATTACGCCATTGGCGCCGATGTCGATGTCCTGGTAGAGGCGCAACAGATAGCCTAGGTCAAGATGCAGCATCAGCGCGCCGCGCAGGCCGCCCTCGGGGCCGCTCAGCGGCAGCAGCAGGGGTGCGTGCCAGGCCTCGCCGTAGGCGCGGGACAGTGGAGCGACACGCAGGGCAGGCAGGGTGTTTCCGGCGCCAGAGGAAAGAAAATCATGCAGGGCGGCCTGCTGGTCCGTATCCATGACATGCGGGGATGAGGCAAACAGCTCATGCCCTTGCAGGTTGAAGATCGCCATCCGGTTGTAGGTGCGGTCACCCGCCAGCAAGTTCGCGAGATTCGCCTCCCCGGTGCGAGGGGACGCATGGAACCAGCCATCCGCCACGGAGCTGTAGAGCACCCCGCGATCCAGCACCTGACGCAGGTTCTCGGCAATGATTCCTGCAAGGTTTTGCTGGCTGACCCTGGCATGATCAATGACCAGCGTTCTTTCATGCTGAAGGCGGGCGAGCGAAACACTCCACATGCTGGCAAGCAGAAGCCCGGCCAGAATGAAGAGACCGGCGTGAAGAACAAGCCAGGGATTCCAGCGCGATTTTGCAAACGCTCTGGTCATGGCGCGGGTGATCTCGGAAGGCGTGGAGGAGGACATGCCCGAGTCTTGCGGAATCAAACCGCGCGAGCCTAGCCCGATAAGGTTTCAGAATTATGTACAAAACGCCTCGAAGGCACGGGATTTCTGCCGTTCGCATCGTTCCGTGCGCGGCGGGGCCTCTCAGGCTAGCGATTACTGGTTCCAGCAACCTGATAGAGCGGGGCGGATATGTGGGGCGTCAAACCCGGATTCAACGAATTTCGTCTGGCAGCGGATGCACCGAGGCATCATCCTCGTTCACCCGGGCGAGGAAGGCTTGCAATAGCTCCACGCTGCCCGAGGTGTAGAACACCGCCGATGTCGGAGCCCTTGGCGCGGATGCTCCCATGTCCGCAAGCCTTGAGCGGAGCTGTCGGGCGACGGCGTCCGAAGGCTCGAT
Organism: Pseudomonadota bacterium; assembly: GCA_040756355.1. Classification (GTDB taxonomy): domain Bacteria; phylum Pseudomonadota; class Gammaproteobacteria; order Halothiobacillales; family Halothiobacillaceae; genus Thiofaba. The sequence continues at coordinate 16,697 of JBFLZK010000029.1, forward strand.
GATCGACAGGCCGGGACCGCTCAGTCTGGCGATCCGCTCCGACAGGAACGCATAGTGCGTGCAACCGAGCACGATGGTATCCGCCCCCGCGTCGATGCCTGGCTGGAGGTAGGCGCGCAGCAGACTGTCCGTTTGCGGGGAAGTCAGCGCGCCCCGCTCGACCAGCTCGACCAGTCCGGGACAGGCCTGGAGAACGATCCGGACATTCGTGCCGAACTCGCGGCAGAGCCGCTCCACAGCCGGGCTTCCGACGGTGTACGAGGTTGCCAGCACCAGTATCGCCCCGGAGCGCGTGGACATGCTGGCGGGCTTGATGGCCGGCTCCATGGCGACGATTGGAAAGGCATGCACCGCGCGCAGCGAAGCGGCGGCAGCCACGCTCACGGTATTGCATGCCAGTACCACGGCCTTCACCCCTTGGCGCACGAGAAAATCGACCACCGTGTGCGCGCGCGCCTGAATCACCTCATGCGGACGCTCGCCATAGGGGGCATGCAGGCTGTCCGAGACGTAAATGAAAGACTCATCCGGCAAGGCCGCGCGCAGTGCGCGAAGCACCGAAACACCACCCACGCCAGAGTCATAGACGCCGATGGGCGCACGAGCGTGTGAAGGCAAGGTCAGTCCGGGATACGACATTTCTTTCGCCCTGATTTTTCTGCGCCGGGGCTCGATCAGGCCCCTTGGATGGCTGGGCGGTTTGGTTGCAGCCGTTCTTTCATGTTCTCCATCATGTAGAGGAGGGAGGGGATGAAGAAGAGCACCAACAGGGTGGCGAAGCCCAGTCCGAAGGCGATCGATGTGGCCATGGGGATGAGGAATTGGGCCTGAAGCGAGGTTTCGAACAGCAGCGGGGTGAGGCCGCCGATTGTGGTGAGCGAGGTGAGTAGTACGGCGCGCAGGCGTCCGCAGGCGGCTTCGATGAGGGCATCGTGGATGTCCATGCCCTTGGCGCGAAGTTCGCTGTAGAGGCTGACCAGAATGATGGCGTTGTTGACGACAATGCCGGACAGGCCGAATAGGCCGAACATGGAGAGGATGGTCAGTTCGATGCCCATGAGCCAGTGTCCGAAGATGGCTCCGGCGAGACCGAGCGGAATGGCGGTCATGACCGCCAGTGGCCAGCCCCAGGAGCTGAAGACCCAGACCAGGATTAGGTAGATCAGTGCAAGGCCAAGCAGCAGGCCGTTGCGCATGTCGGCCATGGTTTCGCGCTGGTCGGCGGCCCGGCCTTCGAAGCTGTATTCCAAACTGTATTTTTCCGCCAGGCGGGGCAGGGTGTCTTTCTTCAGTTCGGCGAGGATGGTGTTGGCATTGTTGGTGTTTTTGTCCACTTCGCCGGAGACTTCGACCGCAAGTCGCCCCTCGGCGTGGCGCAGGGCTTCGAATCCCTGACGCGACTCCCAGGCGGCGACGGTGGCGAGCGGGACGAACCGGCCCGCGCCTGCGCCGCTGTCTGGCAGGCGGATGCTCATGTTTTCCAGCACATCCAGCCGTTCGCGTTCGGCGCGCGGGAGGAGGACGCGGACTTCCAGTTCGTCCTGACCGACCTGGACCAGTTGGGCAAGGTGGCCGTCGAAGGCAGCTCGCAGTTGGCGACCGAGGCTTTCGGTGGTCAGCCCCAGCGCCTGGCCTGCCGGGGTGAGGCGATAGATCAGTTGTTCGCGACCGAAGGGCATGTCATCCACGGTATCGGTGACTCCGGGGATGGCCTTGAGCGTTTCCGCAAGCTCCAACGCGGCGGACTTGAGTCGTGACGCGTCGTCGCCGGTCAGGCGTATGGTCACATCGCGGCCCGGCGGGCCGGACTGGCGCGAGGTGAGGGTGAGGCTTTCCAGCCCGGCGGGCATGCGCACGTTGTCGCGCCAGGCCTTGAGGAATGCCTCGTTGCGCACCTCGCGCTGCTCGGAGGGGACCATTTCGACAATCAGCGAACCAAGCTGATCGCCCTTGGCGGCGGAACCGGCGCCCGCCGCGCTGAGGGTGGCCCCGAGCCGGGCCACGGCGACTTGCACCAGCGGCTTGCCGTCGCCCAGGTCGGCTTCGGTCTGGTTCAGGCTGCGCTCCAGTTCGCGCAGGAAGCTTTCCGTCTGGCTACGCGGGGTTCCGGCGACGAAGGTGGCGTTGGCGTACAGAACCTGGGATTCCGGCGCGGGGAAGAAAACGAATTTGATGTGCCCGCCCGCAAGCAGGCCGATGGCGAGGATCATCAGGCCCAGGGTGAGGGCGACGGTGCTGCCTCGGTTTTCCAGCGCGAGGGTGACCAGCGGGCGGAAGCGACGCTCACGGAAGCGCTCGAAGCCCGCTTCCAGGCGGTCACGCAGGGTGGATGCGCTCGCCGTTGATGGAGGGGGGGGCGATGCGGCGCTGGAGGACTTGATTGCCTTACCCGTTGATAATCCCTCGGCCACGGAAAATCGTTTCCGCGCCTCGGCCACGAAGGCTTGGCGCAGGTGCGCGGGCAGGATGAAAAAGCTTTCCAGCAGGGATGCCAGAATGACCATGATCATCACGAAGGGGATGTCGAACAGGATGTTGCCCATGACGCCGCCGACCAGCATCAGCGGCAGGAAGGCCGCTACCGTGGTGAGTGAGGAAGCGGTGACGGGCCAGAACATGCGCCGAGCACCGCCGAGGGCCGCTTGTTCGGCGGGTTCGCCCATTTTGCGATGGGTATCGGCATCCTCGCCCACCACAATGGCATCGTCCACGATGACGCCGAGCGCCATGATGAGGGCGAACAGGCTGATCATGTTGATGGTGCCGCCAAACAGCATCAGCAGGGCGAGGGTGGCGAGGAATGCGGTCGGAATGCCGACGCCGACCCAGAATGCGACGCGGCCTGGAAGGAACAGATAAAGGATGGCGATGACCAGCAGCAGGCCGGAGAGTCCGTTGGATAGCAGAAGATGGATGCGGTCGCGGATCAGCTCCCACTGTTGGTCATAGAGTTGCAGGTCAATGCTGGGAGGAAGTTGCGGTCTGGTGGCGTGCAGCCAGCGGTCCAGGGCACGGGCGGCCTTGAGCGAGTGGCCGGTTTCCGCGCGCTGAAGAAGGAGTTCGACAACAGCCTCGCCGCCTTCGCTCAGGGACAGACTGGCGGGGCGCGACTCGCGCTGGATGTGGGCGACATCGCCAAGGCGCACCAGTCCGCTTTCGTCGCTGAGCACGGGCAGGCTTTCGAAACCCTGGGCGTCGCGCCGTTGTTCCAGGCCGCGCACTTCACGCGCGCCGTCCAGATCGCCGACGATCCCCGCCGGAACATCGCGCGCCACCTGAGCAACCCGCTCACCGATATCGGCGAGCGAGAGGCCGAGTGTTTCCAGCGAGGCGGCAGGAACTTCGATGGCGATACGCTCTTCCGGCAGGCCGGTGATATCGACTCGGTCCACGCCCTGCGCCAGAAGCTCGCGCTCGAACTTGCGCACCCAAGGGCGCAGTTCTTCCACGCTGGGGCCGCGTACCAGCAGGCGACCGATGGGCTCGTAGCGTGAAACGCGGCTGATCTGGGGTGTTTCGGCATCCTTGGGCAGGTTGCGGAACTCATCCACCCGCTGGCGGACCTGATCAAGCGCCATCAGCGGATCGCTGCCCTCTTCCAGCTCAAGGGTGATGCTGGCGACACCCTGGGCCGAAGTGGAGTTGAGCTTTTTGAGGTTGTCCACGGTCTTCAAACGCTCTTCGAGCGGGGTGGTGATACCGTTTTCGACATCCTCGGCGGATGCGCCGGTCCAGATTACCCGCACGCTGACGACATCCAGCGCGAAGGTGGGGAAGAACTGCACGTTCATGCGCGTGATTGCCAGCAGGCCCAGCAGCAGGGCGATCAGCATCATGACGTTGGCCGCCACCCTGTGGCGGACAAAGAGTGCGAGGATGCCGTTCATGAGGATTGAGCGATGGGCGCGACGGCGAGGCCGTCAATGGCATGCGGCAGGTGGGTGGTCATTACCTGACTGCCGGGCGTAAGGCTTTCGGCGCGCAGGAGCACGCGCGGCTCGCCATCCAGGCGAAGTTCGCCCAGCCGCTGGACGCGAACTCCTCTCAGGCGGCCGTTTTCAACCAGGTAGACACGATCGCCTCCATGCAGGGCGGAGAAGGGCAAGGCAATGGCGTTTTCCATCGCTGGGCGCTCAAGCTCCGCGTTGAGGAATGCGCCTGTCGGCACGCCGCGAGGGTCGTCCAGTTTGAGCAGCGCATCTACGCCGCGCGCATCGGCTTCGCCGGACAGGCGCTCCAGCCTTGCGCTGAGTGAATGGCCGCCGAAATCGGCACGCGCGCGCAGGGTTTCTCCACGCGCCAACGCTTCGCGCAGCTCCTCGGCCTGGGGGGCTGGCAGCTTGGCGCGCAGGTAGATGGCGTCGGCGGGGTAGAGCGTCAGGATGGTCTGATTCGCGGCGAGCTGGTCGCCCGCGGCGGCTTCCACCTTGCCGATGCGTGCATCGAAAGGCGCGCTGATGGCGCCGCGCCGGGCATCGCGCTCGGCTTCCGCGAGCTTGGACTTGAGTTGGGCAAGGCGCGCGGGATGCTCGGCCATAGCCTGTTCGCGTGCGGTTACGGCAAGTTGGGCACGGGAGTATTGCTCGCGAGCCTGGTCGGTGCTGGCCTGCGAGCCGAGTCTGGAGGCCTGGATATGTTCCGCGCGCTTGAGACTGTCCTCAGCCAGTGCCAGTAGGCGGCGCTCCTGCGCGAGCGCGGCCTGATCACTCTTGTAGCGCACCATTTCACGTTCCACGTCGGCACGGGTCTGGGCCAGACGCGGTTCGAGATCGCGCGGGTCCAGCCGGGCCAGAGCCTGCCCGGCCTTCACCCGCTCGCCGTCGCGCACCAGCACGTCCAGCACGCGCCCGCCGACCGGCGCGGCGGCGCGAATGCGGTCAGGCGCCTCCACCCGGCCATAGAGCGCGAGCGTAGGGCGCAGTGTGGCAGGCTGGACGGATAGCGTTTCGATTTGCCAGACACGCTCCTTGGTCTCGATGGGGGCGGGCGTCGGGCGTGTAGCCTTGAGCACGATGAAACCGCCGATGGCGAGAGCGAGGATCACGAGGGGCAGGAAGCGTTTCATCTTGGCCTGGCTGGATGGCTGGGGCCGACAGCATAGCGAACAGGGGATGGCGGGCTCAATGTTCCCTTAGTGCTGACAAGGCCATTGCAGGAGGCTCGGCCACGAGGTGATGGATTGGCACGGGCATCGTGTCGAGGACGGGCGCCCACGAGGGTGGGAGGCCCGTCCTCGGGCCGATGGTTTGGCGGGTATCACGGCGCTGTGGGGGCCGCGAACGGGCCATTTGGCGTGCGGGTCAGGCTCGCATGTCGTCGAAGAATTTCTTCACGCGGTCCAGCCAGGAGTTTTCCTGCGGGCGGTGATGCTCTCCGCCGAGCGAGGCATCGAAGCGGCGTAGGAGTTCCTTCTGGTCTTCGGTCAGGTTGACCGGGGTTTCCACGTTGACCTTGCAGATCAGATCGCCAGCCGCGCCGCCGCGTACTGGGGCCACGCCTTTGCCGCGCAGGCGGAACAGGCGTCCGCTCTGGGTTTCGGCGGGGATCTTGAGGCGTGCGCGACCGCCGAGAGTCGGGACGTCCACCTCGCCGCCCAGCGCAGCCACGGCGAAGCTGACGGGCACTTCGCAGAACAGGTCGGCATCGCGACGTTCGAAGATCGGATGCGGCTTGACGTGGATGACCACGAACAGGTCGCCCGCCGGACCGCCGTGCTCGCCCGGCTCGCCCTCGCCGCCAAGGCGGATACGGTCGCCCGTGTCCACGCCCGCCGGAATCTTGACCGAGAGGGTCTTTTGGGTCTGGACCCGGCCTTGACCATGGCATGCTGGGCAGGGCTCTTCGATGATCTCGCCGCGTCCGCGACAGGTGGGGCATGTCTGCTGGACCGCGAAGATGCCTTGCTGGATACGCACCGCGCCCGCGCCGCCGCAGGTGGGGCAGGTCTTGGGCTTTGTGCCCTTTTTGGCACCGCTGCCGTCGCAGGTCGCGCAGGGTTCGCTGGTGGGTACGCGAATCTTGACGGTGGTGCCTGCGACGGCTTCTTCGAGGCTGATTTCAAGGTTGTACTGAAGATCCGCGCCACGGTAGGCGCGGGTTCCGCCGCGTGCGCCGCGTCCGCCGAAGATGTCGCCGAATACGTCGCCGAAGATGTCGGAGAAGTTGCCGCCCGGACCGTAGCCTCCGCCGAATCCGCCCGCGCCCGCGCCGCCCATGCCGCCTTCGAAGGCGGCGTGGCCGAACTGGTCATAGGCCGCGCGCTTCTGCGCGTCGGAGAGAATCTCGTAGGCTTCCTTGGCCTCCTTGAACTTGGCCTCGGCATCCTTGTCGTCCGGGTTGCGGTCCGGATGGTATTTCATCGCCAGACGACGATAGGCCTTCTTGAGTTCATCCTCACTGGCGTTTTTGGCAACGCCGAGGATTTCGTAAAGGTCTTTCTTGGCCATGTTGTTTCCTGGAAATCAATTAAGCCACAGCGGCCACGGAGCGCGGGGCGGGCGACCCCGCGCCCTTGCTGCCCCCGCGGCTCGGCTTGTGGCTCAGTCTGCGGCTCAGGGTGAGGACTGACAAGCTTACTTGTTGTCCTTCACTTCCTCGAACTCGGCATCGACCACGTCGTCGGCCTTGTCCGCCGCGCCGCTTGCTCCGGTCGCTGCGCCCGGCTGGGCCCCGCCTTCAGCCTGGGCATAGGCCTTCTGGGCGATGGCGGCGGAAGCCTTGCCAAGGTCTTCGATCCTGGCCTCGATGGCGGCCTTGTCGTCGCCCTTGATCGCTTCGCGCAGGGCGGCGATGGCGTCTTCGGCGGCCTTTTTCTCGGCATCCTCGACTTTGTCGCCAAGATCCTTGATGGATTTCTCGGTGGCGTGGATCAGGCCATCGGCCTGGTTGCGCACATCGACCAGCTCGCGCGCCTTGCGGTCTTCGTCCTTGTGCGCTTCGGCGTCCTGCACCATGCGCTGGATCTCGTCCTCGCTCAAACCACTCGAAGCAGTAATCCGGATGGATTGCTCCTTGCCGGTGGCCTTGTCCTTGGCGGATACGTGCAGGATGCCGTTTGCGTCGATGTCGAAGGTGACTTCGATCTGCGGCATGCCGCGCGGGGCGGGCGGAATGTCGGAGAGATCGAAGCGGCCCAGAGACTTGTTGCCGGAGGCCATTTCGCGCTCGCCCTGCAGAACGTGCACGGTGACGGCGGTCTGGTTGTCGTCAGCGGTGGAGAACACCTGGCTGGCCTTGGTCGGGATGGTGGTGTTCTTCTCGATCAGCTTGGTCATCACGCCGCCCATGGTCTCGATGCCGAGGGAGAGCGGGGTGACGTCCAGCAGCAGAACGTCCTTGCGCTCGCCGGTCAGCACGCCGCCCTGGACCGCGGCGCCCACGGCGACCGCCTCGTCCGGGTTGACGTCCTTGCGCGGCTCCTTGCCGAAGAAGGCCTTCACCGCGTCGCGCACCTTGGGCATGCGGGTCTGGCCGCCGACCAGGATGACCTCGTCGATCTGGGATGCGGACAGCCCCGCATCCTTGAGCGCGACCTTGCAGGGCTCGATGGTGCGGGTGATGAGGTCATCCACAAGGGCTTCGAGCTTGGCGCGGGTGATCTTGACGTTCAGGTGCTTCGGGCCGGTCGCGTCGGCGGTCACGTAGGGCAGGTTGACGTCGGTCTGCTCGGTGGAGGAGAGCTCGATCTTGGCTTTCTCCGCGGCTTCCTTCAGGCGCTGCATGGCGAGCGGGTCGTTGCGCAGGTCGATGCCTTGCTCTTTCTTGAACTCGTCGACCAGGAAGTCGATCAGGCGGTTGTCGAAGTCTTCGCCGCCGAGGAAAGTGTCGCCGTTGGTGGACAGCACTTCGAACTGCTTCTCGCCGTCGATGTCCGCGATCTCGATGATGGAGATGTCGAAGGTGCCGCCGCCGAGGTCATACACGGCGATCTTCATGTCCTTGGACTGCTCCTTGTCCAGCCCGTAGGCCAGCGCGGCGGCGGTCGGCTCGTTGATGATGCGCTTGACTTCCAGGCCCGCGATGCGACCGGCGTCCTTGGTTGCCTGGCGCTGGCTGTCGTTGAAGTAGGCGGGCACGGTGATGACCGCCTCGGTCACTTCCTCGCCAAGATACGCCTCGACGTCCTTCTTGATTTTCATGAGCACGCGCGCGGAAACCTCCGGCGGGGCCATCTTCTTGCCGTTGGCCTCGACCCATGCGTCGCCGTTGTCGGCCTTGACGATGGCGTAGGGCATCAGCTTGATGTCCTTCTGCACGGCGTCTTCCTGGAAGCGGCGACCGATCAGGCGCTTGACCGCGTACAGGGTGTTCTGCGGGTTGGTGACGGCCTGGCGCTTGGCCGGCTGGCCTACGATGACTTCGCCGTCTTTGGTGAAGGCGACCACGGACGGGGTGGTTCGCGCGCCTTCGCTGTTTTCGATGACCTTCGGCTGGCCGCCTTCGATGATGGCGACGCAGGAGTTGGTGGTGCCGAGGTCGATACCGATGATCTTGGCCATGAAAATGCTCCCTTGATGAATTCGTTGATGTTGCTTTGCTAGGAGCGGCGCCCTCGCCGCGATTTTCAGTTCATCGCGGCGAGGGCGCCGCTCTTACGGGTTGTTCGGTTGGCTTGATGGTGGGGATGCTTTATCCCGTTTCAAGGCCAATGTTGTTCGTCATCGCGAGGAGCGTAGCGACGTGGCGATCCAGGCGCCATGGATTGCCTCCCACCACGGCCTTCGGCCTCGTGGCTCAAGGCGAGATCGCTCGCAATGACGATGCAATTACTGCGAAACAATCACCAGCGCCGGGCGCAGCACGCGCTCGTTGAGCCGGTAGCCCTTTTGCAGAACTTGCAGCACATGGTTGGATTCACCGTCGGACGGTTGCATGGCGATGGCCTGGTGCTGGTCCGGATTGAAGGCTTCGCCCATGGGATCGATGGGCTTCACGCCGAAGCGCTCAAGGGTCTGGAAAAACTGGCCATGCATCATCTCCGTGCCCTGCTGGAGCGGGGCGACCTCGGTCGCTTCCTGGCAGGCCTTGAGGCCCAGGTCCAGGCTGTCGGCCACGCCGAGCAGGGATTCGACGAATTTCTCCAGCGCGTATTTGCGGGCATTGTCGATGTCGCGCTCGGTGCGCTTGCGCAGGTTGTCCATCTCGGCGCGCAGGCGCAGGACCTCGTTCCAGTGCTCGTCGGCCTTGCTGCGGGCGTCTTCGAGCAGGGCGTGCATGGTAGGTTCGGAGCCCTTCTCCGGGGGGGAGGCGGCGTCGGTCGTGTTCGTGATGTCGGGCGTTTCCGGTGTGGGCGTCGTTTCCTGAGTCACGCTCGGTCTCCAGTTGAAAAGCTGTTTTGACTATTGGGGTTCGTCGGCGGGATTCAAGGCCGCGCCGAGTAGGCGGGCGGTGATGTCCACCAGCGGGATGACCTGATCGTAAGGCATGCGGGTCGGGCCGACGATGCCAAGATACCCCACCACGCGACCCTTTTCGCGGTAGGGTGCGGTCACCAGGCTGCATTCCTCCAGCGGGTCGTAGCCGGATTCGCCGCCGATGAATATCTCCACCCCGTCCGCGCGCTGGCTCTGGTCCAGCAGGTGGAGGATGTCGCGCTTGGTCTCGAAGGCTTCGAATAGCCTCCTCATACGCTCAAGGTTGGTGATGTCGCCCAGTCCGACCAGGTTGGACTGGCCGCTGACCACAAGGCTTGGACCGGGCGTGCTTTCGCCCATGGCTTGCTCGGTCAGCAGAATGGCCTCGCGCATCAGGGCGTTGAGATCGCTGCGGACCTTGTCCATTTCCGCCAGCAGGGTGTCGCGTACGCGGCTGGCTTCCTGTCCGGCAAGGCGCTCGGAGAGCAGGGCGCCGAATTCGCGCAGTTCGCCCTGGGTGTAGGCGCGCGAGACGGGTAATACACGGTTCTGCACCTCGCCGTCGTCCATCACCAGGATCGCGAGCACACGGTTGCTGGAGAGCGGGATGAATTCGATCTGACGAAGGCGGGCATGCTCGCGACGTGGCAGGGTTACCAGCCCGGCGTAGCGGGTCAGGTGGGAGAGCATCTGCGAGGCGGTTTCGATCAGGTGCTGGCGCGAGCCGCTGGCTTGCCGCAATTCGCCGCTGATGATGTCCACTTGGGCGCTATCCAGGTCGCGCATGGTCAGCAATTGGTTGATGAATAGGCGGTAGCCCTGGATGGTGGGGACGCGCCCGGCCGAAGTATGCGGCGAGTGAATCAGCCCCAGCTCTTCAAGGTCTGCCATCACGTTGCGGATGGTGGCCGGGCTGAGGCTGAAGGGGGTGGCCTGGGAGAGGGTGCGCGAGCCGACTGGAATGCCCTCGCTGATGTAGCGTTCGACCAAGGCCTTCAGCAGGTGCTGGGCGCGTTCATTGAGGGTCGGAAGGCTCATTGTGCTACGGCTTGGCACTCAGGTTGAGAGAGTGCCAGAGCTTGCCCTGCCGGGGCTTGGGGTGTCAAGAAGACGGCTGTCGAAAGGCGCTCAGGCAGAGAATTGGTCGACAGGCGGGGGGAGTCCGTCCATGAGCGCGACGATCTGGGCATGCAGCTCATCCAGGGTTTCCGCGTTCGCCTGGCTCTTGTCGGCGAGCAGGGAGGCCGCGAGGGTGTGGAGTTGTTCGTGCAAGCGGCTCAGGGATGCCAGACACTCCGGGTGGTAGGCAGCCTGGGCTTCGTCGTGGAGCCAACGACCGAATTGGCAGCGGTCTGGACGAAGCTCGGGCGGGGGGCATTCCTCGGGCGTGGCGAGGTGTTGCTTGAGCGCCGTGATCCACCGATGTTGCTCGTTCATCACCTGCGTCATGTCGCACGGTTGAGGCAGTGCGGTAGTGTTGTCGTGTTGTCCGTTCACACCGGTGCGGACGTTGTCGTGCTCGTGGTCATGCGGGCGGAAGGCAGGGTCGGGTTTGTTGTCGGGCTTGAAGAAGCGGAACTGGTTTTTGCCAGCGTTCTTTGCCTCGTACATGGCCTGGTCGGCCTGGCGCAGCAAGGCTTCTGGACCGATGTCCAGGCTTTGGGGGTACAGGCTGACGCCCATGCTTGCGGATACGTGCAATTCATGCCGCGTGCCATCAAACAGCGGAACGGGTTGGCTGATGTCATGCAAAAGCCGTTTTAGAAGCGGCCTTGCGGCTTCCCGCTTGTCCAGGTCAGCGATGGCGACGACGAACTCATCGCCTCCGAGGCGAGCCACCATGTCTTCCTGGCGCAAGATGGATTTCATCCTTTGCGCCGTCGTGATGAGCACCATGTCGCCCGCTTCGTGGCCGAATGTGTCGTTGATCTGTTTGAAACCGTCGAGATCGATGTACACCAGCGCGAGTTTCTTGTTGTTGCGCTTGCAGCGGTGCATCAGGTTCTGGATCAGTTCGTTGAACAGGAAACGGTTGGGCAACAGGGTCAGCGGATCATGCTTGGCGCTGTGGGCGAGTTCTTCCTGGTAGCGAATTTCCCTGGTGATGTCGCTGTGGAAGCCGACCATGCGCAAGGCCATGCCCTGGTCGTCAAACAGGGCCTTGCCCCGGTCAAGGAACCATTTCCACTCGCCGTCCTTGCAGCGCAGGCGGTGGCGGCTCTCGTAAACCGCCGTTTCACCGCGCAGATGGGCTTGTATTGCTTCCATGACTCTGCCGAGGTCTTCTATGTGCACCCGGCTTTCCCATTCCGCGAACGAATCGCCGATTTCGAGCGGGTCGTAACCGAGCATGCGTTTCCACTGGTCGGAGAAGAAGACCTTGTTGGTGATGAGGTCCCTGTCCCACAGCCCGTCCTGGGCGCCTTCGATGGCGAGTTGGAATCGTTTTCTTTCCAAGTCGAGCGCCTGGATGGTCTGGCGCTCGGCGCTGATGTCGGTCATGGCGACGATGACGCCAGCAAGCGCGCCGTTCACGAAGAAGGGTCGCGTCTGTACGCCTATCCACTTGAGGCGCTCTGCAAAGGCGAGACAAAGCACGTAGCTTTCGGGCGTCTTGTCCGTATCCGGCGTGATCCAGCGAGGGTGGTCCGAAAGGGTTCCGTCCTCGTTTTCCCGATGCACGATGCGCCACTGGTTCGAGTCCAGCGTGCCGCCAATGAGCTGTCGGGATGATGTTTCAAGCATGTTCGCCGCGCTTGGGTTGGCGTACGCGATGCTTTCGAGCGCCTCGTCGTACACCACGACGCCGACCGGCAAGGCTTGGTTGAGCGCTTCCTCACGCGCGAGGATGGCCTGGAGCTTGCAGTTGACCTGATAGCGTTCGGTCGTATCGTGGCCGACTCCGAGAACACCGGCGATCTGGCCATCGTCCCGCAGCATCGCCACCTTGGTTGTTTCGAGCAGGGCTTGCCGACCGTCGCTGGCGAAGGTGACCCACTCTTCGTTCATGGTGGGTTGTCTTGCATTCATCGCCATGCGGTCATGGAGCCTGAAGAATTCGGCCTGGGCCCGATCAACCAGATCGAAATCCGTCTTGCCAACGATGTCGGCCTCAGGGGCGCCGATGAAGGCCTCGAAGCGGGGGTTGCACATCAGATAGCGGCCATCCACATCCTTCAGCCAAAGCAGGTCGGGCAGGGTTTCGATAATCAGGCGGTTGAGTTTGAGGGACTGTTGCAAGGCTTCGTGTTCAGCGCGCAGGGAGGCGCGTGAATGCTGGATAAGACCCAGCATGGTGTTCATGGTTTCGACAAGCGGAGCCATTTCGCGATAGGTCCAATGAGGCAGGGCGCTGGTGGGGATCCCATCCTGATCGGTCTTCCCAAGCACCTGGGTGAGTTGCGCGAGGGGGCGGATCACCAGTTGGCGAATGGCGAGCAGCAGCAGAATGATCAACAAGGTCGCGATGCCGAGGGTGTTGAACATGTGTTGGCGCAGGGCCTCTTTAAGAGCCTCGGCCATCTTGCTGTGGGTGTTGTAGACGGCGACGCTGCCCAAGGATTCGCCGGATGCTGCGAGGATGGGCGCGCTTTCGGTGTGCTCTGCCAGGGCGAGCCACTGGCGATGTTCGGGGTTGGTCGGCTCGTAATCGACAATCTGACCTGATGGCGACTGAATCTTGCCAGTAGTGAAGCGATCCTGGCCGAGCACGCGACCCATGTTGTGATCGTGCACCAGGATAGCGAAGTGCTTGCGCATTTCGATTTCGGTTGCGATCAGGTCGCCGTAATCGCTCACGGCGTAGGCCTCGATGAGACCGGCAATGTTCTGTTGCAGGCTTGCGATGCTCAGGGCCGAGCTCTGATGCAGGGCTTCGATCATCGCTTGCCGCTGCGAAACGTAGTTGAAGACTGCGTTCCCGCCCAGCACCGCCACGACCGAGGCAATGATGATGGCGGCCAGCCGTGCGTAGAGCGATCTAAGTGAAGGGGAGGAGCTCATGGGCGGTGATCAGGGTTCAGGCTGGCCAAGCACATTCCGGCGAATGACGGGGAGCGAGGCCTGGATGTTCAGCCGGGATACGGCAAGGACCGGCAAGAGTATCTTCTTGCTGACCGGCTGGCCGTGAAGGTGCAGGTCCATGGCCTTGACCGCCTCCTCTCCCATCAGAAAAGGTTGCTGCATGGCGGCTCCGACAAGGATGCCGCGGGGAATCAGATCCAGGAATTCAGGTTCAGCATCGAAGCATATCAGCAGAATTTCCCCTGATTTCCCCGCGTCGGCGAGGGCATCCAGAGCCGCCTGATAGCGGTCGGAGCCTTGCAGCCAGATGGCCCGAAGGTCGGGGTTCGCCGCCATCAGCTCACGGGCGAAGTCATAGGTTTCCCTGTGCGAGAAATCCACCTGCTGGCGAATGCCCGCGCCCTTGATCCCGGCCTCGTTCAGGGCCTGCATGAATCCGGCAGTCCGCTCCTGCCCATTCGCGCGCTTTTGCGGAATGGCGATGATGCCGACCCGGCCATCCTGCCAACCGCGCTCGCGCATGGCCCGCACCAGCACAAGGCCGATCTGGAATGCGCCTTCACGGTTGTTCGAGGCGATGTAGCTGACATAATCGCCGCGATCGGCGCCAATGTCGGCAATTACCACTGGGATGCCCGCCGTCCTGGCCAGTTGGAGAACGGTGACAGCCGAGGATGAGTTGGTTGGAGAGAGAATGATGCCGTCGACTTTCGCACGGATCGCCTGCGCCGCGAATTCAAGCTCGCGCTTCGCGCTGTTTTCGGCGCTGTAGACCTCCATCCGATACCCAAGCGCTTGGGCTTGGGCTTGCACGCCGCGCTTCATGATGTCCCAGAAAGGAATGCGGAGATCCGAGACCAGGTAGGCCAGTCTTTTCTGATCGGTGGGTGCGGCGCTCACGGCTGGGGTCATGGCCGATATTTGCGCGAGAACCAAGAGGCAGAACAGGACAAAAATCTTGAACATGGCCGTCCACTTTCGGGGCAGTGCTTCTTTGCAGGCGATCTGCCAGGGCACTGAAAAACGGCTCTCAGCCCCCGCCGAGGGAATGTTAAGACATGACGGACGCCATGACCATCGTGCCTTATATCATCTTGTGCATTTTTGATGCATATATTGTGCATGACTCTCGGGCAGTTCGAAAAACCTATTGCGCGGGCGGATTGCTGCGTTGCTTCCCAAAGCGAAGTCTTATAGGTTTCTTGGGCTCATTATAGAACGTGTAAGGATGGGGTGTTGCTGATGCATATTATTGAAAATAAAGAAAAAGTATCGGTCTTGTTCGTTTGCATGGGCAACATTTGCCGCTCACCGACCGCCGAGGGCGTGTTTGTCCGCATGGTGCGTGAGGCGGGATTGATGGAGCGCATCCGTATCGATTCCGCAGGCACCCATGCTTACCACATCGGCAATCCACCGGATCCGCGCAGCCAGCAGGCGGCCTTGCGGCGTGGCTACGATCTTTCTCCGCTGCGTGCGCGCAAAGTCGCGCCGACCGATTTTTCCGCCTTTGATTACGTGCTGGCGATGGATGAGGACAATCTTTCCATTCTGCGTGGCCTGATGCCGACGGAGGCGCGTGCGCATGTAGGCCTCTTCATGGGGTTCGCGCCCGATTACGGTGTGCGCGAGGTGCCCGATCCGTATTACGGCGGGGAGCGTGGCTTCGAGCAGGTCCTGGATATGGTGGAAGCCGCCGCCACGGGGCTGCTGGACACGATTCGGCGTACGCACGGGTGGTGATCGATGGCATGGGGGCGTTGTTGTCTGTCGCTGCCGCCGATGCGGGAAATGTGCTTTAGTCTTGGGTGAGAGGGGCCGTCCAAAGGCCTGCCTGAAGCGCCGACGTGTCGAATGTGCCGGTCGGCGTGGTATGGATGATTCCGAATTGCGAAGGGGACAGTTTTGGTTGCATCAACCTTCCACCATGCGCCTGGCCGCGAACGTCGTCACGATCCTCGTCTTGGTGCGCATCAGCGGGCTTATGTCCTGACCGACGGCGACGAGAAAATTCCCGCCGAAATCCGCGATTATTGCAATCATGGGTTGCATCTGTTTTTCCTGCATCCTGATGCGTTGGGCGGCATGTCGGCCCCGCTCGTTGGCGGGCGGGCCGAGGTTGAACTCGGTGCGGGGGCGGCTGCGATTCGGCTTGCGGGGCGCATCGTGCATGTCTCTTCGGATGACTTGGGTCTTTATCTGGAGTCCATGCCTGCCACGGCTTTGGATATGCTGCGCGGTTCTGTCCGCCCCGTGTCGGCGTCGAATCCGCAGCGACCGCTCGGGGCGGAGGCGTTGCGCGAAGAGTGCGCGCGTCATTTTTCCGATTTCCAGTCGGCGGTCATGGAGGATTTTTTCGGTCGGGTCGGCAAGGTGCTCAGCGATGCGCGCGATGAAGCCGTCAGCATCGCCGAGCAGGTGGATCTGCGCTACGCGGGACAGGTCTTGAGCCAGCAGGCTTCCCGAATCCGTGAGGATTTCATCCACATGACTTCCGAGCGTTTCGAGCATGTGCGCAAGGTTGATTCGATGCCGGGCGGCGGGGGCATGAGTCTGGTCGGTCAGGATGAGTTCGAGGATTGGCTCAATCTTTCAGGCGTCATCAACCGCCTCGAAGCGGATTTTCATGAAGAGTTGAATGATCTGGAGGCGCGCTTCGGCCAGTTGATTGGTCAGCACGTCGATGGCAAAAGCGATCCGTTCGCCCCGGCCGCGCTGTGCCGGGCCTTCCAGACATCGATTCAGTCGATTGACTTGTCGAATGCGATGCGGGTGCGTTTTTACGCGACCTTCGGCCAGGTGTTGGTTCGCCGCTATCCCCCCCTGTTCGAACGGCTCGCCAAAACCCTGGCGTCGATTCAGCCAAGGCTTGAACCGTCCCATGCGCTGCCCCACGAGCACCTTGCCGCGCACGAGGGAGGGCATGAGGCCGCGTCGTCCCCGGTTTCCGTTCCCGGAGCGACGGATATGGAGTCGATGGAGCGCTCCTCCGTCACGTCGGCTGCATCGGCTTATCTGCCTCCCCAATCGGTGATGAATGCGCCCGAGGCTTCGCCATCCGCCGGTTACAGTCTTGACGTTGTGCTTGCCATGCTGAATCGCGCGAATGCTGCGAGCATGCCGACGTTGCCCTCCATGCCTTTCGTCACTCGCGGCGGGGGAGCGCTGGGCGGAGAGAGCGCCTCCGTGCCGCTGATGCGTGTGGCGGGGTCGTTGCGTGAGCGCCTGCCCTCGGCAGGCGCGGCCATTCCGCCGGTGGAGGGGGTGTCGGCGGAGGCTCTGGCCGCCATGCCAGTAGCGGGGGTGGGCGATGTGCTGACCGTGCTGGAACAGGGGCCAGCCTCGGGCAGGGGGGAGCCTGCCGTATCCTGGCTCCAGCACGTCGGAAGGCAATTGGCCGCCCTGCCGGGGGGCGGCATGCGGCTCGATGCGCGAACCGGGCAGGTGCTCGGCGTCATGGCGGAGTTGCTTGAGAGGGCTGTGTCGCAGTATGCGCCAAGCTCGGAAATCGAACTGTTGGTGAAGAAGCTGGAGCCCTCCTTGCTCAAGCTTGCTCTGACCGATGAGGGGTTTCTGGATCGTGACGATCATCCGGCGCGTCGGGTGGTCAACCTGCTGGATCAGTTCTCGATGGCTGCCGATGACAAAGGCAAGCTCTTTGATCCCAAGTTGCGCATCTTCCTCAATCAACTGGTCGAGCGGTTGCGCTCCCAGGAGTCTCCCGATGCGGCTCTTTATGAAACCGTCGCCGGGACTTTACAGAAAATCCTGGACCCCATACGCCAGCACCGACGTTTGCGCATCGCTCGCTTGCAGGAGGCGAGCGAAGGGCGCGAACGTATCCGCACTGCACGCGCGCGCGTCGCTGAAGCGCTCGGCAGCCTACTGGCGGGGCGTCATGCGCCGGATATCCTGCTCAGCCTGCTTGATGGCGGCTGGCAAAATTATCTGACCCTGCTTGAGCTGCGGCGCGGCGCGGAGGGCGAGGCCTGGAAACAGGCCTTGAGCGTGGTCGAGCGTTTGCGTGTCTGGTTCGAGCCGGGTTTCCAGCCTGGCGAGGGTTTCGCTCGTGAGGCGCGAGATCTGATTGCCCTGGTCGAACGTGAGATGGCCACGGTCGATGTCGATCCATCGCACCTGCGCGCCATTCTGGATGAGCTTGAGTCGCGTCTGCTGGGTGAAGATGGGCCTCGGTCCGCCAGTACGGCGCTCATCCCGGAGGATCATTTCAGCACGGGCCGTGCACAGCAGGAGGGCATGGCTCGCCGCCACGCGCGTCTGATCGAGCGTTTGCGTCTGGGGATCTGGTGGGATCTGATGATCGATGGTCTGTGGACGCCGATGCAGTTGATCTGGATGAGCCAGCCTGTGGCTGGATGCGCCTTCGCCAACCGCTCCGCCACCCAGAAAGTTGAGTGTTCGTTGGACGAACTGGCGCAGCGCCTGGCATCGAATACCGCACGCGAGGGCGACAACCAGAATCAGCCTTTGCTGGAGCGTTCCGAGCATGCGATGGTCGACGATGCCTACCATCGTCTACGCGATCAGGCGATTCATGACGCCGCCACCGGGCTGCTCAATCGCAAGGGTTTTATCCATCGCCTCCAGGCCCTCGCGTCCGAGCCGGAATCTCGCAATGTCGTGCACACCCTGGCTCAGTTCGAATTCGACACGTTCCGCATGATCTACACCCGGCATGGCCTCGAAGAGGGTGAACGCTATTCCCGCGTGATAGGCGAATCGCTCCAGGGCTTGATGCCGCCCGGAGCCGTGGCAGCGGCCTTTGGCGACGAAACCCTGCTGGTCCTGATGCCCCGTTTCGATCAAGGGCATGCCTACGAATGGGCGCATGAGGCGATTCAATCCTTCAAGGCTTTCCGCTTCGAAACGGGGGAGGAGATCTATAGCGTCGGTGTGAATATCGGTCTGGCCGAGTTCGAACCGCTGGAGTTGGACGCGGGCGAAGTTATCCGGCGGGCCGATGAGGCCTGTCAGGCGGCCAAGCAGGAAGGGCGCAATCACATTCAGGTTTTCGAGAGCGCCCAGACCGTGTTGCTGGGCGAGCACAGTCTGATGGAGTGGGCGAGTCGCATTGACAACATGCTTGAGAACGATGGCTTGTATCTGCGTTTCCAGCTGGTCATGCCGATCCGCAACTACAGCAGCCTCAAGCCCTATTACGAGATCCTGCTCGGTGTGCATGGCCTGGGCGACGAGGGCGATCTTGCTCCGCAGGGCTTTATCCTGGCAGTCGAACAGTTGCGCCGCGTACATGAGATCGATATGTGGGTGCTGGGCAAGGTTTTTGCGTGGATCCGTGCCAATCACCGACTTTTCGACACGATAGGCGGATTTTCGATGAATCTGTCCGCGCAGTCCTTGAAGAGTCCCGAGCTGCTGGCCTTTTTACACCAGCATCTTGGCGCGGGGGATATCGATCCGCAGAAGCTGATCTTCGAAATCACCGAAACGGTGGCGATTGACAGCTACAACACCGCGCAGGATTTCATCCAGCAGGTCCGGCGTTACGGTTGCAAATTCTCCATCGATGACTTCGGCAGTGGACATGCTTCTTATGTCCACCTTAAGGATCTTCGCGCCGACGTGCTCAAGATCGATGGCTATTTCGTGCGGGATCTTGCCGATAGCGAGACCGACTACGTGATGGTGCGCTCAATGAATGAGATCGCTCATTCACTTGGCATGCGCACAGTGGCGGAATACGTGGAGAGCCGGGCGATTCTCGACAAACTGCGTGACGTTGGAGTTGATTACGCGCAGGGTTTTGTCATTCATAAGCCCATTCCCATTGAACAGCTTGGAAGTGGCATGCCTGGGTCGGGGGAGCATCCGGTCTGAGTTTCTCCCGGTCCCGGGGGCAGGAGCGAGGCACGGGTGTTGGCGGGTGCTCTTGAGTGGGCGCCCGAAAGTGGTGCGCCGGTGCAAGCGTCATTCACCCTCTCCTCACGCCGTCCTCCTCCAGGGAAAGGGGGCTATCCAGCAGGATTTTCAGTCATGCACTCAGAAAAACACCCCGCCAGCCGTTCGGCTGGCGGGGTGTTTTTCTGCTCAGGGGATGGGGCCGGATGGACTCCGGCCCGGGCCTTGTTTAGCGCTTGACGCTGTCGTCAACGGACTCATCATTCCCCGGAGCCGGAGCCGGAGCCGGAGCCGGAGCCGGAGCCGGAGCCGGAGCCGGAGCCGGAG
>JBFLZK010000029.1:36379-97399 GCA_040756355.1 Pseudomonadota bacterium
CCGGAGCCGGAGCCGGAGCCGGAGCCGGAGCCGGAGCCGGAGCCGGAGCCGGAGCCGGAGTTTCGTCGCTCGGGGGGGTGGAGACGGCGCTCTCTTCGCTCACGCGCTCGTCCGCGCTGGCGGCAGCCTCGGTGCGCGGGCGGCGCGTGCGACGTCGGCGTGGACGCTCGGATGCTGCGCCATCCTCTGTCGGCTCCTCCGTCACGGCTTCTTCGGCATTATCGCCTGAAGCCGTGATTGCGGGCGGCAAGGCAGGCTCGGCCAAGGTGGCAATTTCCAGCATGGCGGGCGCGACTTCCACAGCTTCGAGCGCCACGGTTTCTTTCGCGATGATGGCGGCGGGTTCGGTCGAAGCCGTCATTGCGATGGGGGCATCCGGCGCGATATCGGGCTGATGCGTGGCCTCGGTGCGGTCCGTCATGATTGGCTCGTGCTCGTGCTCGTGCTCGTGCTCGTGCTCGTGCTCGGACACGGCTTTCGCGGGGGCGTTCTCGCTTAGGTCCGCACCCAGCATCGCGTCGAGGCTGGCCGGAATCGGGAGAGCGGGGGACGGTGCGTCCATCGCGACGACGCTGACGACCCGATCACCCGCCTCAAGACGAATGGCCGCGTTCGGCGGAAGCTGTTCGGCAATGCTGCTCTTGGCAGTGATATCGATGACCGGCTTTGCTGGCGCGGCCAGCGGCGCGGCCAATTGCTGCGCGATCAGGCTGGCGTCTTCACGGCTGAGCTCGCGTGCCTCCTCGGGCTCTTCTCGCGGAGCGCGCTGGCGCGGCGGGCGGGATTCGCGTTTTTCTTCCTCAGCTCCAACGGCCCGCGTTTCGCGTGGCGGGACATTGCCGCGCGGCACCGGCGCGATCGCTGGCTTGGGCTGAGGGGTGCGCTCCGCGCCGCGAGCGCGACGGCGACCGCCACGCTCGCGAGCGGGTTCCTCTTCGAGGCTGCCTTTCGTCTCCTGGGCCGCTTCACGCTCTGGCATGGCATGTTGCGGAGCCGGGCTGGAAGGCGGGACGGGCTGCTCGCCGAAAAGGAAGCTCCAGACCTTCTTGAAGAAGCCGCCTTCGGTGGGTGTCGTCGGCTCGGAAGCGGGCGCCATCGGCGCGGGCGTCGGGCGTGCGGCGGATGCACGGGGCGCCGGTTCGGCACGTGTTTCCGGTGCGCTTTGCGGCGCTACGCTCGGCGCGGGAGCTGGTGCGGATGGGGCGACCATGCGTACGGCAGGCTCGCTGCGGGTCTCCCGCACGGCGGCGGGGCGCGGGGCCTCCCAAGTGAGTTCCTGGCGATTTTCCACCAATTCGTGGGCATGGGAAGGCTGACTGTCCATGTCCGCGCGGCGTACCCGCTCCAGGCGGTAATTCGGGGTTTCGAGGTTAGGATTCGGAATCAGGACGATGCTGATGCGGTAGTCATGCTCCAGGCGGGTGATGACATCGCGCTTTTCATTCAGCAGATAGGTGGCGACCGGGATCGGCAACTGGGCGACGATGCGTCCAGTGTTTTCCTTCAGCGCCTCTTCCTGGATCAGGCGCAGCACGGACAGTGCGAGCGATTCACTGCCGCGGATGGTTCCCTGGCCGTGGCAGCGCGGGCAGACATGCTGGGTGGATTCTTCCAGCGAGGGGCGCAGGCGCTGGCGCGACATTTCCAGCAGGCCGAAGCGCGAGATTCGGCCGAGTTGGACGCGCGCGCGATCCATCTTGAGTGCGTCGCGCAGGCGGTTTTCCACCTCACGCTGGTGCTTGGACGGAGCCATGTCGATGAAGTCGATGACGATCAGGCCGCCAAGGTCGCGCAGGCGAACCTGGCGGGCGATCTCCTCGGCCGCTTCCAGGTTGGTGTTGAGCGCGGTCTGCTCGATGTCTTCGCCCTTGGTGGCGCGCGCGGAGTTGATGTCCACGGCAGTCAGCGCTTCGCACTGGTCGATCACCAGTTCCCCGCCGGAGGGCAGGGTGACGGTACGCTGATAGGCGGATTCGATCTGGCTCTCGATCTGGAAGCGGGTGAACAGTGGCACGCGCTCCTGGTACATCTTCAGCCGCTTCAGGTTCTGCGGCATGACCTGCTGGACGAACTCGGTCGCCTGCTGGAAGGTTGGCTCGTGGTCGATCAGGATTTCGCCGATGTCATCGCGCAAATGGTCGCGCAGGGCGCGGATCAGCAAGTTGCTTTCCTGGTAGATCAGCACCGGCGCGCTGCGTTCGGCGGCGGCGGTTTCGATCGCCTGCCAGACGTTGAGCAGGTAGTCGAGATCCCATTGCAGCTCTTCAGCGCTGCGCCCGACGCCCGCCGTGCGGATGATCATGCCCATGCCTTCCGGTACGTTCAGGGAGGCCATGGCCTCTTTCATCTCGGCCCGGTCTTCGCCCTCGATGCGGCGTGATACGCCGCCCGCGCGCGGATTGTTGGGCATCAGCACAAGGTAGCGACCGGCCAGGCTGATGTAGGTGGTCAGCGCCGCGCCCTTCTGGCCGCGCTCCTCCTTGTCGATCTGGACGATCAGTTCCTGGCCTTCCTTGAGGGCCTCCCTGACGATGGGGCGGCCCTTCTCGTCTACCGCTTCGGGATTGAAGTAGCTGCGGGAAATTTCCTTGAACGGCAGGAAGCCATGGCGATCCGCGCCGTAATTGACGAAAACAGCCTCAAGGCTGGGTTCGATGCGTGTGATGGCCGCCTTGTAGATATTCGACTTCTTCTGTTCCCGGGAGGGCGTTTCGATATCGATGTCGTAGAGCTTTTGGCCGTCCACCAGGGCAACGCGAAGTTCCTCCGGGTGGGTGGCATTGATGAGCATGCGTTTCATGCGGGAGTTCTCGGAAAGAGGGGCAGGACGCCATGGCCCCGGCGCGCGCGTGGCGCGACGGGACAAGGCCGTCAGTCCGGCTGGCCCGCGAGCTGGCCCGCGGAAGACGGACGAAAGCCCGCCCGGCCCGCGTCAGGAACGGGGCGATGAGGCAGGCGAGTACAAGGCGTCCAAGGATGATCATGTGTCGTTTCATACCCTCCGCCGAAGCGGTTGCGGCCCGGGCTGGGGCCGTCTCCTCACAGGCTGCATCCGGGTCGAAACGACAGGTGATATCGGGATGCATGTCCGATTGCATGCGCGGGTTCATTGCTGAAGCCGCCTCGGCCGTCCTTGCCGTCCCCGAGTCCCTCGGCGTGTTTCTTACCGCGGCCTGCGGCTGCGTGGAGAGGGAATCGTCAAATGCTTCCGAGCGGGGAGGCCTTTTGATGCGAGGCTCAACGCTCGGGCTGCGCGTTGTGCGCGCAAACGTCCCGAATATAGCAATATCGTTACATCGCGGCAATGGAACCTGTGACCGCCCTCAAGGCAAGGTCCGGGGTATGCGATATGATGGCGGCATGAATACATCATCCGAAACCGCTGCCGATTCGCTCGGTCCGGGCGCTGAGGTGCGTTTCGTCACCGTCGGCGCGCATGAAGCCGGTCAACGCCTCGATAATTTCCTCCTCGCCCAGCTCAAGGGCGTGCCGAAAAGTCGCATCTATCGCATGCTGCGCACCGGTGAGGTGCGTGTGAACAAGGGGCGGGTCAAGCCGATGCAGCGCATCGCTGCGGGCGATGTCGTCCGCATTCCACCGGTGCGCACTGCGGAACGCGATGAACATGAGCTGCCGCAGGGGCGTGTGAATGCGATGCGTGGGCGTGTACTGTACGAGGACGATCATCTGCTCATCCTCGACAAGCCGCCGGGGCTCGCGGTACATGGAGGCAGCGGTGTGCCTTATGGTCTGATCGAGCTGGCCCGCGCCTCTTGGTCGCATGTGCCAGGTCTGGAGCTTGCACATCGGCTGGACCGCGACACCAGCGGGTGCCTGGTGCTTGCCAAACATCGCGAGGCCTTGCTCGGGGTGCAGCGCCAATTGGTCGACAAGACCACCCGCAAGGGTTACCTCGCCCTGCTCAAGGGCGTCTGGCGCGGCGCGGCGCGGCGTGTCGAAGCGCCCCTGTTGAAGAATGAGCTGCAAGGCGGCGAACGTGTGGTGCGGGTGGACGCGCGAGGCAAGATGGCGGTCAGCGTTTTCGAGCCTGTCGAGCGTTACGGCAGTGCAGCGACCTTGGCGCGGGTGGATATCGAAACAGGCCGCACGCACCAGATTCGCGTGCATGCCCAGCATATGGGGCATCCGCTGGCGGGCGACGATAAATACGGTGACGAGGGCTTCAATCGGGCGATGAAAGGACTGGGGCTTTCGCGCCTGTTTTTGCATGCCGAGCGGCTTGAACTGATCCACCCCGTGACCGAGTGCACTCTGCGTGTCGAAGCGCCATTGCCGGACGACTTGGCTTCGGTGCTGGAGCGGCTGGAAGGGGGCAGGCTTCGATGAGCCGGACCTGCAAACTCATCGCTTTCGACTGGGATGGCACCCTGATGGATTCCGCCGACCGCATCGTCAGCAGTTTTCAGAACGCCATGCGTGTGGTCGGCCTGCCTCGGCTGGATGAGGATAGCATTCGCAACATCATCGGCCTGGGGCTGCCAGAGGCGGTGGCTACGCTCTATCCCGACGTGCCTCTGGAGCGTCGCCAGCAACTCGCGGTGAGTTACAGTCAGTACTATCTGGCGCTGGACGCTACGCCGATCCGTCCGTTCGAGGGCGCGGAAGCGCTGCTGGAGGATCTGGCCGGGCGCGGGTTCTGGCTGGCGGTGGCGACAGGTAAGAGTCGGCGGGGGTTGGATCAGGTGCTGGCCCAGACGGGATTTGGCCGCTTTTTCTTCGCCACGCGCTGTGCCGAGGAGACCGCGTCCAAGCCCGATCCGGCAATGCTTCGGGAACTCATGTTCGAGGCCGATGCCGAACCTTCGGCGACATTGATGATTGGCGACACCCATTTCGATCTGGATATGGCGCGCCGTGCCGATGTGCCTTCCGTCGGCATCGCGCATGGCGTGCACGATAGGGCCTTGCTGGCCGGATGCGATCCGCTGGTCATCGTTTCCGACCTGATCGATCTGGCCCATTGGTTTGAACACGTCCATCTCAAGCAGGAAGTGAGCGCATGAACGATAACCTTTCCAAACCACGGGATATGGATGACGCGCAGTGGCAGCGTGACGTGATCGTCCGTCTGGCTGAATCAGCCGTGCTCGAACAGCGCCGCGCCCGCCGTTGGGGCATTTTTTTCAAGCTGCTCGGATTTGGCTATCTCTTCATCTTGCTGGCGATGATGTTTGGCGCATCCGACAAGGGAGATGGCCTGCCCGCCGAGGCCCATACCGCGCTCGTCACACTGGACGGGCCGATCATGGAGGGTGCGCCGGGCGGCGCGGATACAGTCGTCAAGGGTCTGCGCAAGGCCTTTGCGGACAAACATGCCAAAGGCATCGTGCTGCGAATCAACAGCCCCGGTGGCAGTCCGGTGCAGTCGGGCTATATCTATGATGAGATCAAGCGGTTACGGGCCAAGCACGCGGACAAGCCTTTGTATGTGGTGATCGCGGATATTGGCGCTTCCGGTGGTTACTACGTGGCGGCGGCTGCCGATGCGATCTACGTGGACAAGGCCAGCATCGTGGGGTCGATCGGTGTGCGGATGGATGGTTTTGGCGTGACCAAGGCGATGGAAAAACTTGGGATCGAGCATCGCGAGCTTACGGCTGGCGATCACAAGGCCTTGATGAGTCCGTTCAAGGCGGTCGATCCGGTCGAGAAAGCTCACATGGAGGGGGTGCTGAAGGAGGTGCATGTCCAGTTTGTCGAGGCTGTCCGCAATGGGCGTGGCGAGCGGCTGAAGGAAACTCCGGCAATGTTTTCCGGTCTCGTATGGACAGGGGCGCAGGCCGTGGAGCTCGGATTGGCCGATGGTCTGGGTGATGTCGGGCACGTTGCGCGCGAGGTGATCAAGGCGGACAAGGTCGTCAACGTCACGCCGGAAGCGGATGTGTTCGAGCGGCTCGTGGACCGTCTGGGCGTGTCGGTTTCCGCGGCGATGATCCGGGCTCAGTCCGGCCTCTGGCAGTAAGCCGATGGCGCCGCGTCTTGCCCCGGGCGAGGATATCGGTCTTGCCCCGGAAGAGGTTGAAGCCGAGGTTCGTCCGCCCCCCATGTACCAGGTGGTGATGCTGAACGATGACTTTACCCCGATGGAGTTTGTGGTGACGGTGCTCGAACGGGTTTTCCGGCTGCCGCACGAGCGGGCCATGCAGGTGATGCTGGATGTGCATCGCAAGGGGCGCGCGGTGTGCGGCGTCTATACCCGTGAAGTGGCGGAAACCAAGATGTCGCTGGTGATTGAGCTGGCGCGCGATAACGATCATCCGCTGCAATGTGTGGCGGAGCCGGTTTGATGGCGCCCAGAGGGCGGAGGGCAGGTAACGATGCTTAGCAAGTCGCTTGAAGAAACCCTGAGCCAGGCTTTCCGGCTGGCGCGTGAGCGCCGGTATGAATATGTCACGCTCGAAGTCCTGCTGCGCATGCTGCTGGAGGATGCCGAGGCGCGTCCGGTGCTGATCGGTTGCGGGGCGAGCATCGATGCCTTGCAGCGTGAATTGGAGCGCTTCCTTGACGAAACCATGCCACGGCTTCCGTCCGGATCGGAGGGCGCGGAGGCGCAGGCCACCCTGAGCTTCCAGCGCGTGCTCCAGCGTGCGGTGGTGCAGGTGCAGGCCTCCGGCAAGCAGATGGTGACGGGCGCCAACGTATTGGTCGCCTTGTTCGCCGAGCAGGATTCGCATGCGGTCTACCTGCTCAAGCGCCAGGGCGTGACCCGTCTGGATGTGACCCATTTCATCGCGCATGGCGGCAAGGAGCGCGAGGAGCATCGTCCGGCGGATGGCGAGGACGGGGAGGGCGCGCCACAGGATGGCATGGCCGCGCTCGATCAGTACGCAGTCAACCTGAATCAGCAGGCGCGCGAGGGGCGCATCGATCCCCTGATCGGTCGCGCGGCCGAATTGGAGCGGGTGGCCCAGGTGCTGTGCCGCCGTCGTAAGAACAATCCCTTGCTGGTCGGTGAAGCAGGGGTGGGCAAGACGGCTATCGTCGAGGGGCTGGCGCGCATGATCGTTCAGGGCGATGCACCCGAGGCCTTGTCCGACAGCGTCATCTACAGCCTCGATCTGGGCTCCATGGTGGCGGGCAGCAAGTATCGGGGCGATTTTGAGAAACGCCTCAAGGGGGTATTGGGCGAGCTTGCGCGCAAGCCTGGGGCCATTCTGTTCATCGACGAGATTCACACCATCATCGGCGCGGGCTCGGCCTCGGGCGGCTCAATGGATGCATCCAACCTCATCAAGCCTGCGCTGGCCAAGGGCCTGCGTTGTATCGGATCGACCACGCATACCGAGTTTCGTCAGATCTTTGAGAAAGATGCCGCGCTGACACGACGCTTCCAGAAGATCGACGTGCCAGAGCCCAGCGCCGAAGAGGCCTTGGCGATTCTCAAGGGACTGCGCGCGGGGTTCGAGTCGCACCACGATGTCCGCTTTACCGATGAGGCGCTGGAAACAGCCGTGCGCCTGTCCGAGCGCCATATCCATGACCGCCACCTGCCTGACAAGGCGATTGATGTGATCGACGAGGCCGGGGCTCGTGCTCGTCTAGCGGGCCGCAAGCAGGCGGTCATCGGCGTGGACGAGATCGAGGCTGTGGTCGCCCGCATGGCGCGTATCCCCGCGCAGCAGGTGTCCAGCACCGACCGCGACATGTTGCGCAATCTGGAGCGCAACCTGCGTATGGTGGTCTATGGCCAGGATGCGGCGGTTGAACAGCTTTCCACCTCGATCAAGTTGGCCCGCTCAGGTTTACGTTCGTCCGACAAGCCGATCGGTTGCTTCCTGTTCGCCGGTCCGACCGGCGTGGGCAAGACCGAGGTCGCACGCCAGCTCGCCCGTCTGCTCGGTATCGGGTTGCTGCGCTTCGACATGTCTGAGTACATGGAGCGCCACTCCATCTCGCGTCTGATCGGTTCGCCGCCGGGCTATGTCGGGCATGAATCCGGCGGTCTGCTGACCGAGGCGGTACATAAGCAGCCCCATGCGGTGTTGCTGCTGGACGAAATCGAGAAAGCGCATCCGGAACTGTTCAATGTACTGCTGCAAGTCATGGATCGCGGCAAACTGACCGATGCCAACGGGCGCGAGGTCGATTTTCGCCATGTGATTCTCATCATGACCAGCAACGCGGGAGCGCAGGAGTCCTCGCGCGCCTCGGTCGGCTTCACCCGTCAGGATCATCGCGGCGATGCGATGGAGGTCATCAAGCGAGCTTTCTCGCCGGAGTTTCGCAACCGCCTGGATGCCACCATCCTGTTCAATGCCCTCAGCGAGCGGGATATCGCTCAGGTGGTGGATAAGCTGTTGCTCGAACTTGAGCATCAGCTTGAGGAAAAGGGCGTGCATATGCGCGTCAGTGAGGCGGCGCGCGGCTGGCTGGCGGACAAGGGGTACGACCCGCAGATGGGCGCGCGACCGATGGCACGCCTGATCCAGGAACAGATCAAGCGCCCCCTCGCGGAAGAGCTTTTGTTCGGGCGGCTGATCGAGGGCGGTGAAGTTTGGGTGGACCGCGCTGAGGATGGCAGCGGCCTCTCGGTCAGCGCCGAGGCGGCGCAGCCCGAGTCCGCGGAGGCATGAGAAAAACCGCCCTGGCTCAGGCCCGGGCGGTTCTCTGTCCGCGCGCTCCCCCGAGGGAGATGCGCCGGAAAGGGGTTACTTGGAACGGAAGGAAATACGGCCTTTGGTCAGGTCGTACGGGGTGAGCTGTACCGTGACCTTGTCGCCGGTCAGGATGCGGATGTAGTTCTTGCGCATGCGCCCGGAGATGTGACAGGTCACTTCATGGCCGTTTTCGAGTTGGACGCGGAACATGGTGTTCGGAAGGGTGTCGATCACCGTGCCCTGCATCTCGATATAGTCTTCTTTCGACATTAAAACACTTGGGGTCTTGCGGGAAAGCGCGGATTATCCGGGATGCACTCCGCCGGAGCAAGCACCGGATAGCTTTGCCGGGCATCTTTGTAATAGCATGCGCGCCACAATTGATGACAAAAAGGTTATAGGAGTTCATGCGCGCATCATTCGCCGCCGTTTTTCCGGGGCAGGGTTCGCAGTCCGTCGGTATGCTGGCGGGCTGGGCTAAAACCCAGCCAATCATCGAACAGACGTTTATCGAGGCCTCAGAAGCCCTTGGCTATGACCTCTGGCGTCTGGTCCGCGAGGGCCCCGAGGCCGAGCTTAATCGCACCGAAGTCACTCAGCCCGCGATGTTGGCGGCTGGCGTGGCCGCATGGCGCGCGTGGGTGGCCCAAGGCGGGGCGCAGCCATTGTGCATGGCGGGTCACAGCCTGGGCGAGTACACGGCCCTGGTATGCGCGGGCAGCATCGATTTTGCCGATGGCGTGCGGCTTGTGGCCGAGCGCGGTCGTCTGATGCAGGCTGCGGTTCCATCTGGCGTGGGGGCAATGGCGGCGGTGCTCGGGCTGGATGACGATAGCGTGCGTGCGGCTTGCGCGGAGGTCAGTCAGGACGGCGACATCGCGGAGGCTGTCAATTTCAACAGCCCGGGTCAGATCGTGATCGCCGGTTCGGCGGCGGGTGTCGCGCGGGCCTCCGTACTGCTCCAGGAGCGGGGCGCCAAGCGAGTCGTACCGCTTTCGGTCAGTGTTCCGTCGCATTCCTCGCTGATGGTCGAGGCTGCGGGGAAGATGGCGGGGGTGCTGGAAGGCATTCAAATTCGAGAGCCTGGCATCCCAGTGCTGCACAATGTTGATGGCAGCGAACACGTTGATCCTGCCGCCCTGCGCGCGGCATTGGTCCGCCAACTGCACAGCGCGGTGTTGTGGGTCGATAGCGTGCGGGCCATGCAGGCACGCGGGGCAAAGGCGCTGGTCGAGTTCGGTCCCGGCAAGGTGCTGGCGGGACTTGCCAAGCGCATTGACCGTGACCTTGTCGCCTACCCTGTTCTGGACGCTGCTTCCATGGAGGCGGCCATGGAGGCGGCCAAAGCCTTGACTCAACAAGAGGTCTGAGGCGCTGCTTTGCCTCGCCGCAACCTTTCCCTGTCTCTCGTCCGTATTCGGGCGAGGGTGAAAACGAGTCGATGAAGCGACTCCTTCAATCCTGTGGAGCTTGTCTGATGGAGCCTGTCCAAAACGAACTGAGCGGCCAAATCGCCCTTGTCACCGGCGCCTCGCGCGGGATCGGCGAGGCCATCCTGCATACCCTGGCCGCGCGTGGCGCGACCGTGGTCGGCACCGCGACCTCTGAGTCCGGAGCCGTCGCCATCGCCGACAAGTTGGCCTCGATGGGGTACAAGGGCGCCGGCCTGATGTTGAACGTGACCGATCAGGTCAGCGTTGATGCCGTGCTGAAGTCCATTGAGGAAGGGTTCGGCGTGCCGACCATCCTGGTCAATAACGCAGGCATCACTCGCGATACTTTGCTGATGCGGATGAAGGACGAGGACTGGGATGCGATCATCCAGACCAACCTGACTTCCGTATACCGTCTTTCCAAGGCGGTTCTGCGCGGCATGATGAAGGCGCGTCATGGTCGCATCATCAGCATCGCCTCCGTGGTCGGCGCGATGGGCAACGCGGGTCAGGCCAACTATGCCGCCGCCAAGGCCGGCATCATGGGTTTTTCCAAGTCGCTGGCCCGCGAGGTCGGCAGCCGTGGCGTGACGGTCAACGTGGTCGCCCCGGGCTTTATCGATACCGACATGACCCGTGGGCTGCCGGAGGAGCACAAGCAGGCGCTGCTGGCGCAAATCCCCATGGCTCGGCTCGGTCAGGCCGATGAAATCGCCCATGCGGTGGCCTTCCTGGCCTCTCCGGGCGCAGGTTACGTGACCGGGGAGACCCTGCACGTGAACGGCGGCATGTACATGGCCTGATGGCCGGACATGCGGCATATGACATGCAAAGGCTGGATTGGAATCGAGCTTTTCACTACAATCCGCCCGTGCATCAAAACCAATTCCCCATCTCAAACGAGGATATCTGATGAGCAGCATTGAAGATCGCGTCAAGAAGATCGTGGTTGAACAACTTGGCGTGAAGGAAGAAGACGTCACCACTGACGCCTCTTTCGTAGACGATCTGGGTGCCGACTCCCTCGACACCGTGGAGCTGGTCATGGCTCTGGAAGAAGAGTTCGAGTGTGAGATTCCGGACGAAGAGGCCGAGAAAATCACCACCGTTCAGCAGGCGGTTGATTTCATCAAGGCCCATCAGGCCTAAGCGTTCTCGCTTCCCATCACGCCGCGCCCGTTTTCAATGGCGCGGCGTTTCCATTCCAGGTCCCTGATTTCGCCAGCCGACGTCAGGGCCTTTGCATGTGCGCCACGGGATACGTCGGGCGCGCATGCCCATGTATCATGAATCTTTCGTTCGTTGAATCGATAATCCAGGGGTTATGCAGGTGAGCAAGCGTCGCGTCGTGGTCACGGGTCTAGGCATTGTTTCGCCGGTTGGCGGCAGCGTGGACGAGGCTTGGGGCGCGATCCTGGCCGGCAAGAGCGGTGTCGCGCCGATCACGCATTTCGATGCCTCTGGCCTGAGCGTGCGTATCGCCGCCGAGGTTAAGGGCTTTCAGGCCGAGGACTGGATGCCGGTCAAGGACGTGAAGAAGATGGACCCGTTCATCCATTACGGCATGGCGGCGGCCATCCAAGCCATTGAGGACGCTGGTCTTGGCCCCGATGAGACGGATGCCGATCGCATCGGCGTCGCCATTGGCTCGGGCATCGGTGGTCTTCCAGGCATCGAACGCACGCGCGACGCATTCACAGAGGGCGGCGCGCGCAAGATTTCCCCATTCTTCGTGCCCGCCTGCATCATCAACATGGTGGCTGGCAATCTGTCGATCCGCTATGGCTTCAGGGGGCCAAACATCGCCATCGTCACGGCGTGCACGACCGCTACCCATAACATTGGCGAGGCCGCGCGCATGATCGCCTATGGCGATGCGGATGTGATGATTGCGGGCGGGGCCGAAATGGCCACCTCCGAACTGGGTGTGGGCGGTTTTGCCGCTGCGCGCGCGCTCTCCACCCGCAACGATGATCCACAAGCCGCCAGCCGTCCCTGGGATGCCGAGCGTGACGGTTTCGTGCTGGGTGAGGGAGCGGGTGTGCTGGTGCTGGAGGATTATGAGCGTGCCAGGGCGCGTGGTGCGCGTATCTACGCCGAACTTGCGGGCTTTGGCATGAGTGCGGACGCCTATCACATGACCTTGCCCGCTGAGGGCGGCGATGGCGCGAAACGTTGCATGCAGGCCGCTCTGCGCGATGCCCGCCTCAACCCGGACGAGGTGCAATACATCAACGCGCACGGCACCTCCACCCCGGCCGGCGATCGCGCCGAGACCGACGCGGCCAAGCAGGCCTTCGGAGCGCATGCCTACAAGCTCGCGATGAGCTCTACCAAGTCGATGACAGGCCATCTCCTCGGAGCAGCGGGGGGCATCGAGGCGGTGTTCAGTGTGCTTGCCCTACGCGACCAGATCGCTCCGCCGACCATCAATCTGGACAATCCGGGCGAGGGCTGTGATCTCGACTATGTGCCGCACACTGCGCGAGAGATGCGCATCGATTGCGCCCTGTCCAACTCATTCGGCTTCGGCGGCACCAACGGTACGCTGGTGTTCCGGCGCGTGTGATCCGGTAGCCGCCGGTGGTCAGAGGTCAGCGTTTGGATACGCCGGGGCTTACGCTGAGGCGGCTGGAGTCGCCGGTTGATCCTCTGGCCCTGCATCGTGCGCGTCCGGATCGATATCCGCACCTGCTCGCCAGTTCCGCCCATGGCACGTCACAGGGGCGATACGACATCCTGCTTGCCTTTCCTCAGTCCCGTCTGCGTTTCGATGGTCGCGTCTGTTCGCGTGACGGTGCATGGCTGGCGGGCGGATTTCTTGAGCAGCTTGATGCATGGTGGCGCGCCGAGGCTATAGCTCCATCCGCATGTGAGCTTCCGTTTCACGGCGGCTGGTTCATTTATCTGGGCTATGAACTGGCGCATTGGCTGGAGCCCAGCGTGCCCCTGGGCGGTGCGCCGGGGCGTTTCCCGGTGGCTTATGCCGAGCGCTGTCCGGCAGGGTTGATTCATGATTACCAGGCTGGCGTGAGCTGGTGGGTGGAGGAGGGGGATGAGCCCCGGTTTCTGGCGGATTTCGAGCAAGACCGCCAGGCTGTGGCCTCATCGCCCCTTCCCGGTGTCTTGCCTCGTTTCGATCTGACCGAGGATGAGCCGGAGCATTTCCTTGATGGCGTGCGTCGTATCCGGGAGTACATCCTGGCCGGAGACATTTTCCAGGCCAATCTGTCCCGCGCCTGGCGGGGGCGTTTCGAGGCTCCGACCGATCCCGCCGACCTGTTCCAGCATTTGGCGCATAACAACCCGGGGCCATTTGCCGCCCTCTGCCGGATCGAGGGACAGTCGATTGTCTCCAGTTCGCCGGAGCGTCTGGTGTCCTCGCGCCACGGCGTGGTGGAAACACGCCCCATCGCTGGTACTCGCCGCCGGGGAGGGAATGAGGGCGAGGACGCCGCGCTCAAGGCCGAACTCATCATGCATCCCAAGGAGCGGGCCGAACACATCATGTTGCTCGATCTGGAACGCAATGATCTTGGGCGCATTGCCCGGCCCGGTACGGTACGGGTGGATGAGCGTATGGTGATCGAAAGCTATCGCCATGTGCATCACATTGTGTCCAATGTGCGCGGCGCATTGCGCGAGGGCGTCACACCGGGTCAGTTGCTTGCCGCGATGTTCCCCGGCGGGACCATCACCGGTTGTCCGAAGGTGCGTTGCATGCAGATTCTGGCCGAACTTGAGGGATGCGCGCGGCAGACGTATACCGGCTCGCTCGGCTATCTCAATCGTGACGGTTCGATGGATACGAATATCCTGATTCGCACCCTGCATCTGGCGGGTGAGGATTTCACCCTGCGCACAGGCGCGGGCATCGTAGCCGACTCCGAGCCGGAGGCCGAGCTGATGGAAACTCGCGCCAAGGCGCGGGGTCTGTTGCGCGCCTTGGGTTTGAGCGAAGCATGATCCATTTTCTGGACAGCGTGCCGCTTGGCGACCGGGGTCTGCATTATGGCGATGGCCTGTTCGAGACCATGGCGGTGGTCGATGGGACGATACGCTTGTTCGAGCGGCATCTGGCACGTCTGGAGCTCGGCGCGGCGCGACTGATGCTTCCCCAGGCTCCCATGCGGGTCCTGCGCGACGAATTGGCCGAGGTCGCAAGCGGGTTGGGCGAAGGCGTGCTCAAGCTGATCATGACGCGCGGCAGCGGCGGGAGAGGTTATGCCCTCCCTGAAAGCCCCCAACCTTCCCTGATCGTGCTGCGCTATCCAGGCGCCGTCCCCCCTGTCGCGGGGATGGAGGAGGGTGGCGTGAGAGTGAGGCTGTGCGAGACGCGTCTCGCGCGCCAACCCCGTCTGGCGGGCATCAAGCACCTCAATCGGCTGGAATACGTGTTGGCGCGCGCCGAGTGGAGTGATCCCACGGTGGCCGAAGGTCTGTTGCTGGACAGTGAAGGCTGGCTGGTCGAGGGTGTGGTGAGCAATGTCTTTTTCGTCCGCGCGGGGTGTCTGTGCACCCCCCTGCTGGATCAGTGCGGCGTGGATGGGGTGATGCGCCAACACGTCATGACGCGCGCGGCGGCCCTGGGCGTGGATGTCATGGAGGTCCGTCCGTGTCTGAGGGAGTTGCTTGACGCGGACGAAGTCTTCATCACCAATAGCCTGCATGGCATCCGCGCGGTCACGCAACTGGACGGACAGCGCGCCTGGACTGCTGGGCCGTTGACGGCGCTTCTGCGCGAGGGATTGTGGGCATGATGCGATTTTTCACCGGAGCCCCCTGGCTCGCCCTCGTTCTGACGGGCGTTTTGATCCTGCTGCTTGCCGCTATGAGTGTGCTGGCGGATCTGCTGCGTTTCGCCCACACGCCGATGCGCTTCAGTCAGAGCTTTTGTTTTGAGGTTGAGCGTGGCGCACGCTTGGGCGGCTTGCTGCATCGTCTTGAATATGATCTTGCTCTTGGCGCGCTGGAGTCACCGCGCATGCTTGCGCTGGCACGTCTCAGCGGCGTCACGGCGCGCCTGCGCGCTGGCGAATACCGCGCCGAGGTCGGGCAGACGCCTGCGCAGTGGCTGGCGATGCTGGCCCACGGGCGCGGCATTCCGTATCGAGTGACGCTGATTGAGGGCATGACCCTGGAACAAGTGCGTGATGTGCTCGCACATCATCCTGCCTTGCGCCAGGATGGCTTTGCGCTGAGCGGGGATGGGTTGATGCTTGCCCTTGGCGCGCCAGGCAAACCCGCAGAGGGTTTTTTCATGCCGGAAACCTACACCTTCACACGCGGCGCCAGCGATATCGAAATTCTGCGCCAGGCGCACGAAGCGATGCGCGCGACATTGGATCGGCTCTGGCGGGAGCGCGATCCCGGATTGCCGCTCGCCAGTCCCGAGCAGGCCCTTGTTCTTGCCTCCATCGTTGAAAAGGAAACCGGCAAGGCCGCCGAGCGGCCACGCATTGCCGGGGTGTTCATCAACCGCCTGCGCAAGGGCATGAAGCTGCAAACCGATCCGTCCGTCATCTATGGACTGGGTCCGGCGTTTGACGGCAACCTGCGAAGGCGTGACCTGGAGACCGATACGCCTTGGAATACCTACACCCGGTCCGGTTTGCCGCCCACCCCCATCGCCTTGCCATCGTCTGATGCACTTTCCGCCGTACTTCACCCCGAGGTCACGGATGCGCTTTATTTCGTCGCCGATGGCAGCGGCGGACATGCTTTTTCGCGCACGCTTGATGAGCACAATCAGGCCGTGCGCCGCTGGATCCAGAGGAATCGTCAGTGAAATCCAACCTGAAAGGCCGCTTCATCGTTCTTGAAGGCGGCGAGGGCGCGGGCAAGTCCAGCAATCTCCAGATGTTGCACAACATGCTGGAAGCGCGCGGCCTGCGCGTCCTGCGCACCCGCGAGCCCGGGGGGACGCCGCTGGGCGAGGCCGTACGCGGCCTCCTGCTCGACCCAGAGTTTTCCGGGATGGATTCGCGCGCCGAGTTGTTGCTGATGTTCGCCGCCCGCGCTCAGCACGTCGCCCAGCTTATCCGGCCCGCGCTGGAGGATGGGGTTTGGGTCATCTCCGACCGCTTTACCAGTTCAACCTACGCCTATCAGGGAGGCGGGCGCGGTTTGCCAGTCGAGTGCATCGCCTGGCTGGAAGGATTCGTTCAGGATGATCTGCGTCCGGATTTGACCCTGCTGCTGGATACCTCCGTTGAGGTCGGGCTGGAGCGCATGCGCGGACGGGGCGAGCCGGAGGATCGCATCGAGCGCGAAGGGCGGCCCTTCTTCGAGCGTGTGCGCGCGGCCTTCCTGGCGCAGGCTGAGCGTCATGCGGGGCGTTTCGAGGTGATTGACGCCACGCGTCCTCTGGATGAGGTCCAGGCAAGCTTGCGCGCCGCCATGGTGCGCCTGCTGCCGGAGCCGGGTGAAAATGCATAGCCTTTACCCTTGGCTGGAGCCGGTCTTTGCCCGGCTGATCGAGCAGCATCGAGCAGGACGTCTGCCGCATGCCCTGTTGCTGACTGGGCCGGAGGGGCTGGGCAAGGGGCGGCTCGCCCGTCGTCTGGCGCAGGCCGTGCTGTGCCACCTGCCGCGCGAGGACGGGGCTCCCTGCGGGCAGTGCCCATCCTGCCGCCCGTTCCAGGTCGGCGCGCATCCTGATTTCACCGCGTTGGGTCCCAAGGAGGAAAGCAAGGTCATCAAGGTGGAAGACGTGCGGGACTTTACCGCCGCCCTGTACATGACCAGTCAGTTTGGTCATGGCAAGGTTGGCATCGTCGAGCCTGCGGATGCGATGAACGCGGCCTCCGCCAATGCCTTGCTCAAGACCCTGGAAGAGCCCCCGTCCGGGACGTCGATCGTTTTAATCACCGCCCATCCGGCACGCCTTCCCATTACTGTGCGTAGCCGCTGTCAGCGCTGGGTCGTGCCCGTGCCGGAGCGCGCGCTGGCCGTCGAATGGCTGGGGCGCCAACCGCAGGCGGCGAGCGATGACGCCGAGTTGCTGCTCGATCTGGTGGAGGGGCGCCCGCTGGCTGCGCTGGACATGGCGGCTCCGGAACGTCTCGCGCAGCGCTCGCGCTGGCTGGAGTCATTGCTGCACTTGCTGCGCGCGGGCGGTAATCCAGTGGCGCTGGCCGCCGCCGCCGACAAGGCCATGGCTCCCGATCTCATACACTGGACGACCCTGCTTTTGAGCGATCTTATTCGCGCCCATCGCGGAGCGCGGCCCGGAGATGGCATTTTTCTCAACCGCGATATCGCAGACCTGCTGCCTTCGGTGGCTGCGCGACTCGATGCGCGTGCGCTATTCAGCCTGTATGATGAACTGCTGAAAACCGGCGGGCTGGTGAATCATCCGCTCAACCGCGATCTTCTCCTGGAGGATCTGTTGATACGGCTTCACCGCCTATCAGGCTGCTGAAATACTTGTTTCAGCAGCCTGCTGCCAAGGCGGGACATGGATGTCCCGCACGCAAGTCGATCACGTAAGTCATTGATTTGCTGATACCGGGTCCGGGCATGCACCGGGCCCGGTATCGCTGAGAAACTCAAGGAAGAGGTTTTTCAGCATCTTGCCAGGCCTGTGCTGAACGGACGCATTGCGAGGCAAGGCCTCGCGCGCGGTGTCGGGGAATCCCGGCGCGCGGAGCATCATCATCTTGGAGGACGAACGTGAATTTCGCATCCGGCATCGTGCATCACAATATCCCGGACAAGGCGACGCTCTACGCCTCGTACATGCCCATCATCAAGAACGGCGGCCTGTTCCTGCCGGGACAGAGCCAGTTGCGCATGGGACAGGAGGTCTTCCTGGTCCTGTCGATGATGAATTCGCCGGAGCGTGTGCGCGTCGCTGCCCGTGTGGTCTGGGTCACGCCGCCCGGCGCGCAGGGCAATCGCCCCGCCGGAGTAGGCGTCCAGTTCCTCGAAGCGGACCAAGGCCAGACTCGCGCCAAGATCGAAAACTACCTCGCCGGCGCGATGGGCGGCGACCAGCCAACCTATACACTTTGATCGACTCGCTTCAGCCTCATGCTTTTCGCCGATTCCCACTGCCATCTCGACCGCATCGATCTCGCGCCCTGGAGTGGTGATTTCTCGGCCTGCATGCGCGATGCCCGGTGCGGCGGCATGGGGCTGATGGTGTGCGTGTCTATCGATCTCGAAAGCTACCCGGCCATGCGCGCCCTGATCGATCCTTACCCGGAAGTGGTGGTTAGCGTCGGCGTGCATCCCAATGAAGAACCCCACCTGAGTCCCAGTCTTGAGCAATTGCTGAGGCTGGCGGACGATCCGCGGGTGGTGGCCATCGGTGAGACCGGGTTGGACTATTTCCGTACCGAAGCGGGCGCGGTCTGGCAGCACGAACGCTTCATAACCCATATTCAGGCCGCGCGCCAGAGCGGCAAGCCGCTCATCATTCACACCCGCGAGGCGAAGGCCGATACCCTGCGTCTACTGGAAGAGCAGCAGGCAAGCGACTGCGGCGGCGTCATGCATTGCTTTGTCGAAGACTGGGAAACCGCGAAACGCGCGCTGGACATCGGCTTCCACATCTCATTCTCTGGCGTGCTGACCTACAAGAGCGCGGCGGAACTACGCGAAGTGGCGAAAAAAGTGCCCGCGGACCGCATCCTGATCGAGACCGATTCGCCATATCTTGCGCCCGCGCCACACCGCGGCAAGCCGAATGTGCCGATGTATGTGCGCCATGTCGCGGAGCAGCTTGCCGGTCTGCGCGGCTGGAGTCTGGAGGAAACGGCAGAGCGCACGCTGGAGAACGCCCGCGCGCTGTTCAGGTTGAACGGCTGAGGGGGCTTTTCGTCATCGCGAGGAGCGAAGCGACGTGGCGATCCACGGTCCAGTGCGACTGGGTTGCTTCACTGCGTTCGCAATGACGGCAAGACTCAAATCCCGCGCCAGTGAGGGTCCAGCCAGCAGCGTGGCAGAGGTTCGCCGGACTGGAAGCTGAGCAGGCGCTTGTTGAATTCGGCGGGATCCTGCAACTCCTCGCCGGAGTGGAAGCGTCCGCGCACGGAATCGTGGCTCGGGTTGATGAGGGCCGTGATATCCAGAATCTCAACGGCGTCGCCGCTGGCGTGGTCTTTCAGGTACATGATGTACACCTCTTCTGCACGAACAACCTTTTCCTGAACCGAATATAGCAGGCCAAACATGCAACAAAGCGCCTTCCTGAAAACCGCCATCGAGGCCGCCAAGGCCGGTGAAGCCGTCATTCGCCACTACTACGAAAAGAACATCCAGGTCCGGATCAAGGAAGACCTCACCCCGGTCACCGTGGCCGATGTGGAAACCGAGCAGGCCATCAAGGCCGTCATTCAGAAGGCGTTCCCCGAGCATGGCTTCTATGGCGAGGAAACCGGCAAGACCAACCCGGACGCCGAATACACCTGGCTGGTGGACCCCATCGACGGCACCAAGGCTTTCGTGCGCCAGTACCCCATGTTCTCCACCCAGATCGCGCTGATGAAGGGCGACGAGCTGATCCTCGGCATCTCCAACGCCCCGGCCTTCAACGGCGGCGAAATGGCCTGGGCCGAGCAGGGCGGCGGCGCCTTCCTCAATGGCCAGCCGATCCGCGTGAGCGGCATCGAGAAGCTCGACCAGGCCGCGCTATCCGCAGGCAATATCAAGAGTCTGGCCATGTCCCCGCAGTGGGCGGGCTTCGGCAAGATCTGCCAGACCGTCAACCGCACCCGAGGTTATGGCGACTTCCTGCACTACCACCTGCTGGCCTCCGGTCGCATCGACCTGATCATCGAATCAGATGTGAACATCCTCGACATCGCCGCGCTGGTCGTGATCGTGCGCGAGGCGGGTGGGGTGTTTACGGATTTGACGGGTGGGAAGTTGACGCTGGACACGCGGAATGTGCTGGCGGCGGCGAGTTCGGCGCTTTATGGAGAGGCGAAGGGGATTTTGGAAGGTTGATCGCTTCTGTGTGGGCGAAACTCTCCCGACAAGGGTGCGCGAACGAGCCAGCCAATCGTGGATTACGCTCCGCTAATCCACCCTACAAATCGCCAGCTTCCCGCAACAACCCCACCAACGCCCCCGCCGCATGCGACACTGTCCTCCCCGCGTGTCGCACGATCCCCAACGTCCTCCGAATCGCCAACCCCTCCACCGGCGCCTCCACCACATCATCACCCACCATCTTGCGTGGCAACGCGCTCCAGCCCAGGCCGATGGCGACCATGGTGCGCAGGGTTTCCAGGTAGTTCGTCTCCAGAATCACGTCCAGCGCGCCGTGGCGTTGCAGAATGGTCGCCTCGATGATCGTGCGGGTGTAGGTGCCTACGGCGGGGAGGATGGCGGGGTGTTGGCCGAGTTGCTCCAGTGTGACCGACTCCAGTTTCGCCAGCGGATGATCCGGCGCGACGGCAATCACCAGAGGGTCCTCCCATAGCGGGGTGATCGCAAGCGACTGCGCGGGGCGCAGGGGCTGGGTGACGATGCCCAGTTCGAATTCCCCACGCTCGACAGCCTGGCAGGCCTGTTCGGAGTCCATGAAGGCAAGGTCCAGCCGCACGGCTGGGTGGCGGCGGGTGTAGTCCTTGAGAATGGGCGGCAGGCGGCGCAGGCCGATGTGGTGGGAGGTGACCACCGACAGCGGGCCGCTGATCTCGGTGGAGAGATTGGCGATGACCTGCCGGGTTTCGCGCACGTCGCGCAGGATGCGCTCGGCCACCGGGTGCAGGGCTCGCCCCGCTTCCGTGAGGGCGATGCGTCGGCCCAGCCGGTCGAACAGTGTCACGCCGAGGCTGTTCTCAAGCTGGGCGATGCGTTTGCTGATGGCGGGCTGACTCAGGTGAAGCTTTTCCGCCGCCAGTGAGAAGGAGGCCTGTTCGGCCACGGCGAGGAAGGCGGCGTAGGCTTGTATGTCCATTGGTTGTATTCCATTTATGAATTGATCGCATGAAAACAATGCATTGGAGTTATGGATAGCGCATTTCTACAATGTCTTCAACGCGCTCATTCCATGCGTGGAGACTTGCGGCCAAATCGGGCCTTATCGAGGAGGGGTTGACCATGCGCCACACATCGGTTGTTGCTGCTGCGGTTTTGATAACGGCTCAGGCCTTGGTCCCGGCCATGGCCGACAGGGGCGGTTTCGCATTGACGAGTGATGCCATCAAGGCCGGGCGGATGCTGGGCTCCGAGCAGGTTTTCAAGGGCTTTGGCTGCGATGGGGGCAATCGCTCTCCTGCCCTTTCCTGGACTCCTGGTCCCGAGGGTACGCGCGGCTACGCTCTGACCGTGTATGACCCGGATGCGCCGACGGGCTCCGGCTGGTGGCACTGGGTGGTATACAACATCCCCGCCGATGTGACTTCGCTGGTTGCGGATGCGGGCGATGTTTCGGGTGAAAAGCTTCCCGTCGGCGCGCGCCAGGGCCGCACTGACTTCGGCGCCCATGCCTTCGGCGGCGCCTGCCCGCCCGTGGGGGATAAGCCGCATCGTTACATCTTCACCGTGTATGCGCTCAAGGTCGACACGATCGACGTCCCGGCGGATGCCAGCGCGGCGCTGATCGGTTTCATGATTCACGCCAATATGCTCGCCAAGGCCACGCTTACGGCCAAGTACGCGCGCTGATCACGAGAGAACATTACAGGAGGCAGGCATGACCGCCAGAACGCTTTACGACAAACTCTGGGACGCGCATGTGATCCGCCGGGAAGACGACGGCACCGCGCTAATCTACATCGACCGCCAGCTCGTGCACGAGGTGACCTCGCCGCAGGCCTTCGAGGGCTTGCGCATGGCGGGCCGTCAGCCGTGGCGCCGCGAGGCGATGCTGGCGGTGCCGGATCACAACGTGCCGACCCTTGGGCGGCGCGATGCGGGTCTGGATGGCATTGCCGATC
Organism: Pseudomonadota bacterium; assembly: GCA_040756355.1. Classification (GTDB taxonomy): domain Bacteria; phylum Pseudomonadota; class Gammaproteobacteria; order Halothiobacillales; family Halothiobacillaceae; genus Thiofaba. The sequence goes on from JBFLZK010000029.1 coordinate 58,325, forward strand.
CAGTCTCCCGCGAGCAAGTCAGCACGCTCGACAAAAACTGCGCCGAATTCCAGATCGTCGAGTTCAGGATGAACGATGTGCGCCAGGGCATCGTGCACGTGATCGGTCCGGAGGAGGGCTTCACCCTGCCGGGCATGACCATCGTCTGCGGCGACTCTCACACCTCCACCCACGGCGCGTTCGGCGCGCTGGCCTTCGGCATCGGCACCTCCGAGGTCGAACACGTGATGGCGACCCAGACCCTGATCCAGAAGAAGGCGAAGAACATGCTGGTGCGCGTCAACGGTCATGTCGGTCCCGGCGTGACCGCCAAGGACATCGTGCTCGCCATCATCGGCAAGATCGGCACCGCGGGTGGCACTGGCTACACCATCGAGTTCGCCGGCGAGGCGATCGAGGATCTGTCCGTCGAAGGGCGCATGACCGTGTGCAACATGGCGATCGAGGGCGGCGCCCGCGCGGGTATCGTCGCGGTGGACCAGAAGACCATCGACTACGTGAAGGGCCGCCCGTTCGCGCCCAAGGGCGAGTTGTTCGACAAGGCTGCCGCCGCCTGGCGCGAGCTGCGCTCCGATCCGGATGCCCGTTTCGACCGCGTGGTCGAGCTGAATGCTGCCGATATCGTGCCGCAGGTGAGCTGGGGCACCTCGCCGGAGATGGTGGCCCCGGTAGGAGCCAGCGTGCCGGACCCCGCAGCCGAACTCGACGCGGTCAAGGCCAACGGCATGCGCAAGGCGCTCGCGTACATGGGGCTCGAAGCGGGCCAGCCCATCGAGTCGATCCCGGTGGACAAAGTATTCATCGGCTCCTGCACCAACTCGCGCATCGAAGACATCCGCGCCGCCGCAGCCGTCGTCAAGGGGCGCATGAAGGCCGAAAGCGTCAAACTTGCCATGGTGGTGCCGGGCTCCGGTCTGGTGAAGCAGCAGGCGGAAGAGGAGGGCCTGGACAAGGTCTTCATCGAGGCGGGCTTCGAGTGGCGTGAGCCGGGTTGTTCCATGTGCCTGGCCATGAATGCCGACCGCCTGGAGCCGGGCGAGCGCTGCGCATCCACCTCCAACCGTAACTTCGAAGGCCGTCAGGGGCAGGGAGGGCGCACCCACCTGGTCAGCCCGGCAATGGCCGCCGCCGCCGCGATTGCGGGTCATTTCGTCGATGTAAGAAATTTCTGAGAACCAGAGGGCGTCGTCATCGCGGGCTTACGCCAGCTTCGTGTTAGGAGCATGGCGACGTGGCGATCCATGGATTGCTTCGCTTCGCTCGCAATGACGGTTAATGCAACCGGAGCCGCCCAGGAGAAATCAAAATCATGCAAGCCTTTACCCAACACACCGGCATTGTCGCCCCGCTTGACCGCCCGAACGTCGATACCGATGCGATCATCCCGAAGCAGTACCTGAAGTCCATCCACCGCACCGGCTTCGGTCCGAATGCCTTTGACGACTGGCGCTATCTGGAGCCGGGCGAGCCGGGCATGGATCATTCCAAGCGCAAGGTGAACCCCGATTTCGTGCTCAACCAGCCGCCGTACGATCGTGCCACCATCCTGCTGGCGCGTGAGAATTTCGGCTGTGGCTCCTCGCGCGAACATGCGGTCTGGGCCTTGGATGGGTTCGGTTTCCGTGCGGTCATCGCGCCGAGCTTTGCCGATATCTTCTTCAATAACAGCTTTAAAAGCGGTCTTCTTCCTATTGTTCTTACAGCAGAAACAGTTGATCGCATCTTCAAGGCTGTGGAGGTGATGCCGGGCCTGGAGCTGACCATTGACCTTGAGAGCAAGGCTATCAAGGGGCCGTTGGGATCCGATGGAAGCGACGAGGTGATTGAGTTCAGTGTCGATGACTTCCGCCGTTACTGCTTGCTCAACGGCCTGGACGACATCGGCCTGACCCTGCGTCATGCGGACGACATTCGTGCCTATGAGGCGCGCCGCAAGGTCGAGGCGCCCTGGTTGTTCTGACTTTGTAGCCTGGATGGAGCGAAGCGTAATCCGGGGGCTATCTCTGGAGTCATGCCCTGGACGCGCTGCACTTATCCAGCCCAAGGTACTAAAAAAAATTTTCAATAAATTTAAGGTTCATTTCTCATGACAAAGCGTGTTCTGGTTCTCCCGGGGGACGGCATTGGTCCCGAGATCGTCGATGAGGCGGTCAAGGTGCTGGACGTTCTGGTCGGCGAGTTCGATCTCGACATCGAGATGGACGAAGGCCTGATCGGCGGCGCGGGCTATGACGCCGCCGGCCACCCCTTCCCTGACGCCACCCGCGAGATGGCGCTGGAAGCCGATGCCATCCTGCTCGGCGCCGTCGGCGGCCCGCAGTACGACAATCTGGAGCGTCCGCTGCGTCCGGAGCGCGGCCTGCTCGGCATCCGCTCTGCGCTGGGGCTGTTCGCCAATCTGCGTCCGGCCATCCTTTACCCGCAACTCGCCTCGGCCTCCACCCTCAAGCCGGAAGTGGTCGCGGGTCTGGACATTCTCATCGTGCGTGAGCTGACCGGCAGCATCTACTTCGGTCAGCCGCGCGGCATCCAGGTCAACGACAAGGGTGAAAGGGAAGGCTTCAACACCATGCGCTACTCGGAATCCGAGATCGAGCGCATTGGCCGCGTGGCCTTCGAGGCCGCAATGAAGCGCAACAAGAAGGTCTGCTCGGTGGACAAGGCCAACGTGTTGGAGACCTCCGAGCTGTGGCGCGAGGTGATGGAGCGCGTGGCGAAGGACTACCCGGATGTCGAGCTGTCCCACATGTATGTCGATAATGCCGCCATGCAACTCGTGCGCGCGCCCAAGCAGTTTGACGTGATGGTGACCGAGAACATGTTCGGCGACATCCTTTCCGACGAGGCCTCCATGCTCACCGGATCGATCGGCATGCTGCCGTCCGCCTCGCTGAACGGATCCAGTCAGGGGCTGTACGAGCCCAGCCACGGCTCCGCGCCGGATATCGCGGGGCAGGGCATTGCCAATCCGCTGGCCACCATCCTGTCCGTCGCGATGATGCTGCGCTACAGCCTGGGACGAACAGATCTTGCGGATCGCATCGAAAAGGCCGTTTCCAGGGTGCTCGACCAGGGGCTGCGCACGCGCGACATCATGGAGTCGGGACAGAGCTGCGTTTCCACATCCGTCATGGGCGATGCTATTGTTGCGGCTCTTCGCGAGGGCTGATTGCAGGTAATGCGTGCGTGACCGGCTGACCATCACCGTTTCCAACATCCGTGGCGCGCGGCAACTGACATTGCACGTCGCCATGGTCTGGCTGGTGATGGGCGTGGTCGCACTGAGCTTTCTCGCCTTGCTGGGCGGGGTCATGCTGGTGGGATGGCTGGGCAAGACCGTGGCCTCGCTTCAGATGGAGCTGGCAGCCATTGACGAGCGCAAGCAGGCAGTTATCGCGGATTATCAGCGCGCGCTTGAGGTGCAAAACAAACAGGTGATGACCCTCTCCAGCATGCTGGAGAGCAAGGTTGGCGAGGTCGATCAGCTCCAGCAGGCCTACGGACGATTGGCGGAGGAGTTCGATCTTCCTTTCGAGGCGGGCAGGGCTGCGTCCGTTGAATCGCTTGAGCGGGTGGAGTTGACCCGCGTGGAACGGCGTCTGATGCTGGGGCGCATCCCTAGCGGATTTCCGGTGCAGGATTTCACCTACTCGGATGGTTTTGGCTGGCGCACGCACCCGGTGACAGGGCAGCGCAAACTGCACGAGGGCGCTGATCTGTCGGCTTCGCCCGGTACGCCGGTTTACGCTCCGGCCGATGGTGTGGTGAGTTTCTCCGGCTACCACAATGGCGGTTACGGGAAGTTTGTCGTCATCAGCCACGGCTATGGATTCAGCACGGGCTACGGCCACCTTCAGGGGGCTGACGTGAATGTGGGCGATGTGGTGTTTCGGGGTCAGCGGATCGCCAGTGTCGGCAATACCGGACTGAGTACCGGCCCCCATTTGCATTACGAGGTTCGCTTCCTGGACCAGCCGCTGAATCCGCGTCCTTTCATGGACTGGAACGAACGGGATTTCAATTCGATTGCCAAGAATGTAAGGAGTGTTCCATGGGCTTCTTTGGCGGAACTGGTGCATCAGGAGACGCTGGTGATGGCAAGACGATCATCGCCCGCGGATGCGTCGTCCGGGGCGAACTGACTAGTTCCGGCGCGGTGCATGTCGATGGGGAGTTCGATGGCGGCATCAGTGGCGCGGCGATGGTTTCGGTCGGCGTGCAGGGGGTGGTGCGCGGAGTGATCCGGGCGCGGCGCGTGATCGTTTCCGGGCGCGTGCATGGCGACCTGCATTGCAGTCTCCTGGAATTGATGCGACAGGCGCAGGTGGAAGGCGATGTGCACTGCGAACAATTGACGGTTGAAAAAGGCGGTTTGCTGGAAGGGCGTTGCACCCGCGTCAGCTATGAAGACGGCGTGGCTTGCGAGCCTGTCGCCCTGCCCGCGCCTGGCGAAGAACCGGCGAGGGCCTGAATGATGTTTGAGGAATCCAAAAGATGAGTCGTGTGTTTGATGTTGCCGTTGTGGGCGCCACCGGCGCCGTGGGAGAAACCATGCTGTCGATCCTTGCCGAGCGCAAGTTCCCGGTCGGCAAGGTCTATGCGCTGGCATCCGAGCGCTCCGTCGGCAAGCGCATACCGTTCGGCGATGGCTATCTGAAGGTCGAGAATCTGGCCGAGTTCGATTTCAGCAAGGTCCAGATCGGCCTGTTCTCGCCGGGCGCCTCGGTGTCCGCCGAATACGCTCCGAAGGCCGCCGCCGCAGGCTGCGTGGTGATCGACAACACCTCCCAGTTTCGCTACGACGACGACATCCCGCTGGTGGTGCCGGAGGTGAACCCGAATGCGGTCGCGCTGTACAGGAACCGCGGCATCATCGCCAACCCGAACTGCTCCACCATCCAGATGCTGGTGGCGCTCAAGCCCATCCATGACGCGGTTGGCATCGAGCGTATCAACGTCGCCACCTATCAGGCCGTGTCAGGTACGGGCAAGGATGCGATCGAGGAGTTGGCCGCGCAGACCGCGAACCTGCTCAACGGCAAGCCGGTTGAAGCCAGCGTCTATCCCAAGCAGATCGCCTTCAACGTGATTCCCCAGATCGATGTGTTCATGGAGAACGGCTACACCAAGGAAGAGATGAAGATGGTCTGGGAAACCCGCAAGATCATGGGCGACGACACCATTCAGGTGAACCCGACCTGTGTGCGCGTGCCGGTGTTCTACGGCCATTCCGAGGCCGTCCATATCGAGACGCGCGAAAAGATCAGCGCCGAGCAGGCGCGCGAACTGCTGCGCAGGGCGCCGGGCGTTGAGGTGCTGGACGAGCGCGTCGCGGGCGGCTATCCGACCGCAGTGACCGAAGCGGCCAACCACGACGCGACCTATGTCGGGCGCATCCGCGAGGATGTCTCCCATCCGCGCGGGCTGAACCTTTGGGTGGTATCGGACAATGTGCGCAAGGGCGCGGCCCTCAATAGCGTTCAGATTGCCGAAATCTTGATTCGGGACTATCTGTAATGCAGCCTCGTTCCCGTATTTGAAGGCGGACGGGACGGCTCCTGTAGCAGTCCAGGGATAGACAGGAGCGGGGTCTGGCCGTTACGTTTGCCAAATGACGTATCGGCCCTGACACATGCAGATTATTTTTTTGCGCCTCATCTGGAGTGTTGAAATGCGGAAACTGCCTCTCGCGCTGGCTTGTGCAGCGATTCTTGGGACGACGAATGCATATGCCGTAGGCATGGGAGAATTGCATGTGCATTCTCACCTGAATCAGCCCCTTCAGGCAGAAATCCCGCTTATCGATGCCACCGCTAACGATATCGAGGCCTTGAGCGCACGCCTTGCCGACGAAGCAGCCTTCGAACGCTTCGGACTCTCTCGTGCGGCGGTCTCGGGGCGCATCCATCTTCGTATTCAGGGCGGCAAGCAGCCTCGTATCGTGTTGGGATCGGATGCGCCGGTGCGCGACCCGGCCATGGGCATCGTCGTCCAGTTGTCGGGACCGGACGGCACTCTGATGCGCGATTACTCGATCCTGCTCGATCCGCTGGGCTATCGACCCGGCGTTGCATCTGGAGTCGCCCCCCGCAACCTCCCTGCGCCAGTCCAGAGCTCCGCACCCAGTGTTCAGCCTTACGTTCAGCCTTACATCGGGCCGACGTCGGTCGTACGTGGGCCGATCGCCGAGGGCGCCTATGGGCCAGTATCGGCGGGCGAAACGCTCTACAGCATCGCCAATGGCTCGCGCCCGGAAGGCGTTAGCGTCCGCCAGGCGATGAACGCCATTCGTCGCGCCAACCCGCAGGCCTTCAACTCTGCGGGCGTGTTGATGGCGGGAGCGAACCTGCATATCCCCAGTGCGGACGAGATGCGCCGCGCGCCGGATACTCCACAGTCGCTTCCGAAAGCCTCCCCTGTTCCCGTGACGGCTCCGACCGCCGCCTCCGTCGCCTCGCCTGAACCGAAGGATGCGCCGTCCCCCTCCACGCAGGTCAAGGATTCCGCCGCGCCGCAGGAGCCCCGTCTGGCCATCGTCGAGCCGACGGCTCCCGCGACCGCCTCCAGCCAGCCTCCGGCGCCGGTCGTCGGCGAGGTCGTCGCCACTCCTCAAGCCGCCGCGCCCGGAGAGGGCGGGGTGGCGAGCGAGCAACCGGCCCAGATGGTCGAGCAGATCGAAGCCATGCGCGCTGAGAATGAAAGTCTCGGCCAGCGTATCGCAACCCTCGACACCCAGATGAAAAAGATGGAGGAATTGCTCCATCTCAAGGATTTGCAAATTCAGCATCTGGAAAAATTGCTGGCCGAAGGCGGCATGCGTCCCCAGACCCCGCAACCTGCCGTCCAGTCTGCTCCCGCCGATGATGACTCTTCGTTGCTGGCGGGGCTTGGCGTGCCGGCATTGCTGGCCGCGAGTGGCGTGGTCGTGCTCGCACTGGCGTTCCTGTTCGGTCGTTCACGCCGCCGCCGGGAGCAGCAGGATGATGACCTTGCCGGAGCGGCGCCGATCGCCGCTCCGGCTACCGCGGTTTTCTCGTCCGCGGTCGCGGCATCCTCCCCGGCCGAACCCTCGGCGGTCGAGGTCGCCCCCGTGAACGCCCCGGCTCCGGCGCCCGAGCGGTCGGACGCCCCGGTTGCGACCGATCCGTTGACGGAGGCGCTGGAAGAGGCCGATGTCATGCTCGCCTATGGCTTGCATGACCGTGCCATCAAGGTTCTGGACGAAGCCATGATGCGCATGCCGGACGCCCCGGCCTTGGCGGCGCGCAAGCTGAAAGTGCTGCACGACATGGGCGCGCGCGATGAATTCCTGCATGGGGCCGAGGCCTTCCGTGCCGCCTTCCCGGATGATGACGCCTTCTGGCCCTCGATCAAGGCAATGGGGGAGAGCGCCTATGCCGACTCTCCGTTGTTTGGTGGTCAGGAGGTTGCGGAGCAGCCCGCGCCGCGGTCGGCTCCCGTCGCAGAGTCTGTGTCCATGGAGCCCGTGGAGTTCAAACCGGAGCCGTCCGCGTCCGCCGAACCCTTGGCCGATCTTTCGATGCCGCTGGAGCTTCCGGTCGCCGAGCCTGTGAGCGTCCAGCCCCCGGTTGCGTCTGTATCTCCGGTTTCGGTCGATGATGAACTGCTGCTTCCGATGCAGGATTTGGCGTTCTCCGCGCCTCCTGTGATGCCGAGTGCTCCGGCCAATGTCTCCGAGCCGCTGGAGTTGCCGCCGCTGGAGCTGGAATTGCCGGATATCACAAGCATCGGCACGCCCCCCGCCGTGCCCAAGTCTGCCTCGCAGCCCATCCCGGATGCGGTTCCCGAAACAGAGGCGACTGAGCCGCTTGATCTGTCGCTTTCAGCACCTGCCGCAGTCGTGCAGGAGGCTCCCGCTCCCGCGAGCGAGCAGCCGGCACCCGTTCAGTCGCATGGTGTCAGCGAAGACGATCTGATGATGCTGGGGCTGGATCTTGCGAATCTCGATCATGACCAGGAACTTGCCGTGATGCCGCCCGAAGCGGCTCCCGAAGCTCTGGCAGAAGCCGAGTCGCGTGAGCATCTGGCCCACTTCGACGAGCAGGCCGCCAAACTGGACATTGCCCAGGCTTTCATCGATATGAGCGATGAGGCCAACGCGCGCGTCCTACTGGAGGAGGTGCTCCGCGACGGCAGTGAGTTCCAACAGGCTCGTGCTCAGGAAATGCTTCATCGCCTGGGTGGCTGACGAGGATTCTTCCTGGGGCGGTCTTTGCCGTCCGTCCGTGGGCTCACGTTCCAAGCCAGGGGGCTCTGCAATTTTGCAGCGCAACCCTAGGCCGGTTGCGGGGAGGCTTCGTCCTTGAGTTTTTAGCCAGCCGAGTTCGCAACACGCCCGGACTCGGCCTGCTTGGTCTTCGCTAAAACCATCCATGGCTCGCTTTGACAGGTTGATTTTTACCACCCTGCCTAACGAGCATTTCGTCCGCCTGATTTTGTGTTCTTGCCCACTCTGCCCAAGGGCTGCACTTCGCGCCACAACGCTGTTTCTGACGGCGTTTGCACCTGCACTCCGTTCGCTCGTGACGATTTTTCGAAACGCATTGAAGTGAATGATGCCCTCATGCGGCGCTTTATTTATCGGATACTCTGGAAACAGTGAAAATCGCACTTGGCATTGAATACGCGGGCACGCATTACCACGGTTGGCAATCCCAGGCAGCGGTGGACAGCATCCAGGCGCGGCTGGAGCATGCACTGTCCAAAGTGGCGGATCATCCCATCGAACTGGTTTGCGCTGGCCGTACCGATCGCGGCGTGCATGCCAGTGGCCAGGTGGCGCATTTCGATACGCATGCCGTGCGCGACATGCATGCCTGGCAGATGGGCACGCTCTCCAATGTGCCGAAGGATATCGGCGTGCTTTGGGTGCGCGAGGTTCCCGACGACTTCCACGCGCGCTTTTCCGCCACCGCGCGCCAGTATCGTTATGCCATCGTCAATCGCCCCCATCGTCCCGCTCTGCTGCATGGGAGAGTCACGTGGCAGTGGCGTCCGCTGGATGTGGATGCCATGAATGAAGCGGCCAAGAGCCTGGTTGGAACCTTCGATTTTTCCAGTTTTCGTGGCAAGGATTGTCAGGCTAAAAGCCCGGTACGCACCTTGGAGTGGATACGCCTGACCCGCGAGGGCGAATTCATTTACCTGGATCTATGTGCAAATGCATTTCTTCACCACATGGTGCGCAATATCGCCGGAACCCTGATGCAGGTTGGCATGGGGCTGCGCCCGCCGGAGTGGCTGGCCGAGGTGCGTGACGCCCGTCTGCGCGAAGCGGCAGGCTTCACCGCGCCAGCGGATGGTCTTTATCTGGTGCATGTCCGGTATCCCGAGCATTTCGGCCTGGGGCTCGAACCCCGGCTGCCGGTCTTCTACTGAGTCTTGGGGCGGTGTGAAGATACTCCTCCGACGCAAGCTCCGTCAGTGACGCGGCATCGTCCCTGACAAGCGTGTTCTGGTACCATGCACGGCTATGTCTGAGCACATTTTCCAGCGCACCCGCATCAAGATCTGCGGCCTGACCCGTGTCGAGGACGCCCGTGAGGCGGCCCGTCTGGGCGCGGACGCGGTCGGTTTGGTGTTCTATCCGCCTAGCCCGCGCGCCATCGCCCCGGCGCTTGCGGCCCGTATCCGCGATGCCTTGCCGCCGTTCGTGCAAGCAGTGGCGCTGTTCGTGAATCCGTCCGAGGACGAGGTGGCGGCGGTGCTGGAAGTGGCGCCGGAGATCATGTTGCAGTTCCACGGCAGTGAGTCGCCGGGATTCTGCGCGAGTTTTGGCCGCCCGTATCTCAAAGCCTTGCCGATGGGGCAGGGCAGCGATCCGCTCAATGAGTCCGCGCGTCATGTCCGCGCCCATGGTTTTCTGCTCGACAGCCATGATGTTGGTGGGGTAGGTGGAACGGGTCGGGCTTTCGACTGGTCCTCCATTCCGGAGCTCGATCGTCCTATCCTGCTGGCCGGCGGTCTGCGTCCGGAGAACGTGGCCGGAGCGGTGCGGGCTGTGCGCCCGTGGGCGGTGGATGTCAGCTCGGGTGTGGAGAGCGCGCCCGGCGTCAAGGATTCCGCCAGGATGGCCGCATTCATTCAAGAAGTTCGTCATGCAGACGCAGGTATTTCGCCGTGATTGATTTTTCCAAGTTTCCCGACGAGCACGGCCATTTCGGCCCATATGGCGGCATCTTCGCTCCCGAGACCCTGATGGCGCCGCTCGAAGAGCTAGCCGCCGCCTATGCGAGGGTCAAGAACGATCCAGCCTTCCAGGCCGAGTTGGATGCTGATCTAGCGGACTACGTCGGTCGCCCCAGCCCGCTGTACCTCGCCAAGCGCATGACCGAGGAACTGGGCGGCGCGAAGATTTACCTCAAGCGCGAAGACCTCAACCACACCGGCGCGCACAAGGTGAACAACACCATCGGCCAGGCTCTGCTCGCCAAGCGCCTGGGCAAGACCCGCATCATCGCCGAGACCGGCGCCGGCCAGCACGGCGTGGCCTCCGCCACCGTGGCCGCGCGCCTGGGTCTGGAGTGCGTGGTCTACATGGGCGCCGACGACGTGGTCCGCCAGGCTCCGAACGTTGCGCGCATGAAGATGCTGGGCGCCACTGTCGTACCCGTCACCTCCGGCACCCGCACCCTGAAGGATGCTCTCAACGAGGCGATGCGCGACTGGGTGACCAACGTTGACAACACCTTCTACATCATCGGTACCGTGGCCGGTCCGCATCCGTACCCGATGCTGGTGCGCGACTTCCAGGCCGTGATTGGCCGCGAGGCGCGCCGCCAGTGCCTGGAGAAGGAAGGTCGCCTGCCGGACGCGCTGGTCGCCTGCGTCGGCGGCGGTTCCAACGCCATCGGGCTGTTCCACGAATTCCTGCCGGACGAGAGCGTGCAGCTCTATGGCGTGGAGGCGGGCGGCCATGGCCTCGAAACCGGCCAGCACGCCGCGCCCCTGTGCGCGGGCAAGCCAGGCGTGCTGCACGGCAACCGTACCTATCTGATGGAAGACGAGAACGGCCAGATCATCGGCACCCATTCCATTTCCGCCGGCCTGGACTACCCGGGTGTCGGCCCAGAGCACAGCTGGCTGAAGGATATCGGTCGCGCCAACTACGTCGCCATCACCGACGATGAGGCGCTGGACGGCTTCCGCATGCTGACCCGCACCGAGGGCATCATCCCGGCGCTGGAATCCAGCCATGCCGTCGCCTATGCCATGAAGCTCGCTCCGACTATGTCGAAGGATGAAATCGTCATCGTCAACCTGTCTGGTCGCGGCGACAAGGACATGAACACCATCGCACAAATCGAAGGCTTCGAATTCTGATGAGCCGCATTGCCCAACGTTTCCAAGAGTTGCGCGCCGCCAATCGTGCCGCGCTGATTCCCTACATCACCGCGGGCGATCCCGAGCCCGGCGTGACCGTCGGCCTCATGCACGCACTGGTTGCGAGCGGGGCGGACATGCTCGAACTGGGCGTGCCGTTCTCCGATCCCATGGCGGATGGGCCGGTCATCCAGCGCGCCACCGAACGCGCTCTGGCCCATAACGTTTCCATGCACGACGTGCTTGGCATGGTGCGCGAGTTCCGGACGACCGACAGCGTCACGCCGGTCATCCTGATGGGCTACCTCAACCCGATCGAAGTGCTCGGCTACGAAACCTTCGCCCGCGCGGCTTCCGAAGCCGGGGTGGACGGCGTGCTGACCGTGGACATGCCGCCGGAGGAGACCGCCGGATACAACGACGCCCTCCAAGGCGCCTCTCTGGACCGCATTTTCCTGGTCTCGCCGACCACCCCGGCGCGTCGGGTTCAGGCCGTCGCCCATCAAGGGAGCGGCTTTGTCTACTACGTTTCGCTCAAAGGTGTAACCGGCGCCAGGACGCTGGATGTTGACGACGTGGCTCATCATCTGGAAGCTCTGCGCGGGCAGATCGAACTGCCATTGGGCGTCGGTTTTGGGATTCGCGACGCGCAGTCCGCCGGGCAGGTGGCGGCCATCGCCGATGCCGTGGTCGTGGGTTCCGCCTTGGTATCCCTGGTCGAGCAGCATCGTCAGGACGTGGCGATGATCCGCCAAAGCGTCGGTACGCTGGTATCCGAGATGCGTGCCGCCATGAATGCGGCACGCGCCCAGAACCTGTCTTGAGGAGAGATTCGATGAGCTGGCTTCAGAAACTGCTGCCGACCCGCATCCGCACCGAGGGCGCGGTCAAGAAAAGCATTCCCGAGGGTCTCTGGATCAAGTGCGATGCATGCGCCAGCGTGCTCTACAGCGCTGAACTGGAGCGCAACCAGCAGGTCTGCCCGAAGTGCGGGCACCATATGCGCATCGGTATTCGCAAGCGCCTGGATCATTTTCTCGATGCCGAGCCGCGCGAGGAAATCGCCGCCCATCTGGAGCCGGTCGATGTCCTCCGCTTCCGTGACCAGAAAAAGTATAAGGATCGCATTGCCCTGTCCCAGCGCGCCACCGGCGAGAAAGATGCTTTCATCGCCATCAAGGGCCGTGTGCTGGGCGAAGCGGTCATCGCCACCGGCTTCGAATTTTCCTTCATGGGTGGCTCCATGGGGGCGGTGGTAGGCGAGAAATTCGTTCGCGCCGCCAACCGCGCGCTGGATGAGAAGATTCCGCTCATCACCTTCACCGCCTCCGGGGGCGCGCGCATGCAGGAAGCCCTGTTCTCGCTGATGCAGATGGCCAAGACCTCGGCTGTCTTGACTCGTCTGTCCAAGGCTGGCGTGCCTTACATCGTGGTCTTGACCGACCCGACCATGGGTGGTGTGTCCGCCAGCTTCGCCATGCTGGGCGATGTGCAGATCGCGGAGCCGAACGCTCTGATCGGCTTCGCCGGTCCGCGTGTGATCGAGCAGACCGTGCGCGAGAAGCTGCCGGAAGGCTTCCAGCGCAGCGAGTTCCTGGTCGCGCATGGTGTGGTGGACATGATTGTCCCGCGCGCAGAACAGCGCCAGACCATCGCCAGCATCGTGAGCATGCTCAAGAATCGCCCCGCGCCAAGCGTTGCCGCCTGAACCGTCTGTCCGCCATGTTTCACGCCGATAACCTCGAAGCGTGGCTGGACCGGCTTGAATCCAGCCATCCCAAAGGGCAGGGGGGTATTGAACTCGGCCTGGAGCGTGTCGGCGAAGTGCTGCGCGCCATGGGTCTGACATCCCGGCTGCCCTTTCCCGTCATCACCGTCGGCGGCACTAACGGCAAGGGTTCCTCAGTCGCTTTCCTGGAGGCCGTGCTGAGCGCCGCCGGGCATCGTGTCGGCGCTTACACCTCGCCTCATCTGCTGCGTTACAACGAACGTGTTCGTTTGAACGGCGTTGAGGCTGAAGATGCCCTTCTCGTGCATGGTTTCGAACATGTCGAGGAGGCGCGTGGTGATGTTCCGCTGACTTATTTCGAATTTGGCACGCTTGCTGCGCTGGCGGTCTTTGTCGAAGCCCGGGTTGATGTCGCCATTCTTGAGGTCGGCCTCGGCGGGCGACTGGACGCCGTCAATATCATCGACGCGGATGCCGCCTTGCTCACCAATGTCTCCCTGGATCATGTCGAATGGCTCGGTGAGGACCGCGAAGCCATCGGCGTGGAAAAGGCCGGAATATTCCGGCGCGGGCAGATCGCCGTGATTGCCGAGCGCGAGCCGCCGCGTAGCGTGCTGGCGCAAGCCGAAGGCCTGCTCCTGCGCCCGCTGCGACGCGGGGTCGACTTCGAGGCGCGCCTGACGGGCGACGGCTGGAGCTGGCAGGGGGCGGGCACGGCCTTCCGCCTTCCGTTGCCAGCCTTGTCCGGGGCGCACCAGATTGACAACGCTGCGGGTGCGCTGATGGTTCTGACGGCCATGCGCGAGCGCCTGCCATGGGGCGATGATGATTTGCGCCGGGGATTGCTGTCCGCCCGTCACCCTGGCCGCATGCAATGCATGGACGTGGGCGCTGTGCGTGTTTGCCTGGATGTTGCGCACAACCCGGCGGGTGTCGAGGTATTGGTCCGCACTCTGGCCGCCGATCCGCCCGCAGGGCGGACGCTGGCCGTATTCGCAGCATTGGCGGATAAGGACGCGCTGGCCATGGCGCGTGGCCTGTCGGATTGGGTGACAGCCTGGTACATCGCAGGCCTGGATGGGCCCCGCGGTCGCAAGGCCGAGGCCCTGAGCAGCATCCTGCAAGCAGCCGACCTGCCGGTCGCGGCATGCCTGGGCACGCCGCGCATGGCGTATACTTCGGCACTGGCCGATGCGCGCCCCGGCGACCGCCTGATCGTGTTCGGTTCCTTCCTGTGTGTCGCGGATGTGCTTGCCGCCCTCCGCGATTCTGACATCGAGGCCTGATGTGGACCGAGTGCTGTTGAAGCGTCTGCTGGGCGCTGGGGTTGTGGTGGCCTTGGCCGTGATTGTGCTGCCCTTCGTGTTGCAGGGCGACGGCTATCAGGCCAGCCTGCGCACGGATATTCCCGCCCGTCCGGCCCCGCTCCAGCCGCTGGACACTGCGGTTCCCGAGCCTTCCGAGGATGTGCGCCAGCAGCTTCAGCCCCCGCAGCCCTTGCCTGCTCCGGCCAGGCCGCGCGAAATCCAGTTGCCTGAGCCCAAGCCGACGCCGGCGCCCATGCCGAAGTCCGAGCCCCAGCCCGCCAGCGCGCCTGCGCCCAAGGCCGAGCCGAAAACCGAGGCTAAACCGGCGCCCAAGGTTGAAACCAGATCACAACCCAAGCCCGAAGAGCGTCCACCCGAAGTCAGACCGGTGGAGCCCAGGGTGGCCGCGCCTCCAGTGGCCAAACCGCCCGCTGTCGGTCAGTGGCTGGTCCAACTCGGAAGCTTCAGTTCAGAAAGCAATGCCCAGACTCTGCGCGGGCAGGTTCAGCGCGCCGGTTTGCCCTGCCTGATGGAGCGTCTGGATATTGAAGGGCGCACGGTTTGGCGTGTGCGTGCGGGGCCTTTCGCCAGCCAGTCCGAGGCCGATGCCGCCTTGAAGAAGCTACAGGGCGGACTCAAACTCGGCGGCATGGTGATGCAGGTCCGCTGAGGAAATGCCGAAAACGCCCGCATTTCCCTGAGCCAGGGCTGATTCCGGGGCGCAATCCTGTTCCGGCACGTTCGGTTTTCACGTCGAGTATTCATGAACGATTTTGTCCCCGATGATTTTTCCTCCCAGGACCTGGATGTCCCGCCGGACATGCAGGCCGGGGGGCGTCAGCACGACCGTGCCCTGAGCGGCTTGCGCGCGCCGCCGCATTCGATGGAGGCCGAACTTTCAGTGCTGGGCGGCCTGATGCTGGATCCGGAGGCCTGGGAAAGGGTGGCCGACCGCATCACCGAAGAGGACTTTTACCGCCGCGATCACCGTCTGATCTTCCGCGCCCTGCAAGCGCTGGCGGATGCGGATCAGCCGCGCGACGTGGTGACCGTGGCCGAATGGCTGGACAAGCACGCCCAACTCGATGATGTGGGCGGTCTGCCCTATCTTGGCCGCCTGGCTGCCGATACGCCGACCGCCGCGAACATCGTCGCCTATGCCGATATTGTTCGCGAACATGCGATCAAACGGCAGTTGATCGATGTGGGCACCGGCATCGCGCAGAGTGCGTATCAACCCGAGGGGCGCGACAGTCGCCAGTTGCTGGAAGAGGCGGAACAGAAGGTGTTCCAGATTGCCGAACAGGGCAACCGCCAGCGCAAGGGTTTCGCGCCGATCAAGGGCCTGTTGACGCTTGCGGTCGAGCGCATTCAGACGCTGTACGAGCAGGATGAGCCCATCACCGGTCTGCCGACCGGGTTCGATGATTTCGACACCATGACCTCCGGTCTCCAGCCGGGCGATCTGGTGATCGTGGCCGGGCGACCTTCGATGGGTAAGACGACGTTTGCGATGAACATCGGCGAAAATGCGGCGATCCGGACCAAGAAACCGGTCGCCGTGTTCTCCATGGAGATGCCCGGCGAGCAGCTTGCGCTGCGCATGATGTCCTCGCTCGGTCGTATCGACCAGCACCGGGTGCGCACCGGCAAGCTGGAGGATGAGGACTGGCCGCGTCTTACCTCGGCGGTGGTGATGCTGTCCGAAGCGCCGATCTTCATTGACGATACGCCCGCGCTGTCGCCCACCGAATTGCGCGCCCGCGCCCGCCGTCTCAAGCGTGAGCATGGCCTGGGGCTTATCATCATCGACTACCTGCAATTGATGCAGGTGCCGGGCAACAGTGAAAACCGCGCCACCGAAATCTCGGAAATTTCCCGCGCACTCAAGGCGCTGGCCAAGGAACTGAGCGTGCCTGTGATTGCGCTCTCGCAGCTCAACCGCTCGCTCGAACAGCGCCCGAACAAGCGCCCGGTCATGTCCGACCTGCGTGAATCCGGGGCGATCGAGCAGGATGCCGACCTGATCGTGTTCATTTACCGCGATGAGGTCTACAACCCGGACAGCCCGGAGAAGGGGATGGCGGAGATCATCATCGGCAAGCAGCGTAACGGCCCCATCGGCACCGTGCGCCTGACCTTCCTCGGCAAGTACACCCAGTTCGCCAACTACACACCGGAAACCTATTCCAGCGGGGATTACTACGAGTGAACCCCTTGCGTCGGGCGGAGGCGCGCATCGATCTCGATGCGCTGCGGCACAATTTCGGCCTGCTGCGCGCCGCTGCGGACAATGCCGCAGTCTTTCCCGCGCTCAAGGCCGATGCCTATGGTCACGGCATGCTCGTCTGCGCCCAGGCCCTGCGTGAACTGGCGGACGGTTTCGTGGTGGCGACCCTGGGCGAGGCCGAGGCCCTGCGCAAGGGAGGCATCACCCAGCGGCTGATGGTCTTGCAGGGCTTCGCCAGCCTGGGTGAGGCTCGACTGGCGGCGCGCCTGATGCTGGAGCCCGTCATTCACCAACCCTGGCAGGCAGAGTTGCTGGAAGAGGGACATACCGGTCTGCCGCTCAAGGTCTGGCTGAAAATTGACACGGGCATGCATCGCATGGGCATCGAGCCGGATCAGGCAGGGGCGATTCACGCCCGCTTGCAGGCGAGCGGGCGTGTGCGCGGTGCACCGGGCCTGATGACCCACTTTGCCTGCGCGGATGAGGACGATCCGAGCGCCACGCGCCGCCAGATTGATGTCTTTCGCCAGGCAACCGCCGGGCTGGATGGCGAGCGCAGCCTGTCCAATTCCGCCGGGCTTCTCGGTGGCTTCGGCGCGGGAGGGGATGTGGTCCGCCCCGGCGTTGCCCTGTACGGCGGCAATCCTTTTTTGCGCGGCACGGCAGCCGGTTTGGGGCTGAAGCCGGTGATGACTCTCACCACCCGTTTGCTGGCGGTCAAGCACCAGCCCGCCGGAGCATGCATCGGCTACGGCGCGACCTGGACCTGTCCGGAGGCGATGCCGGTCGGTATCGCCGCGATCGGTTATGGCGATGGCTACCCCCGCAGGACTCCGCCCGGTACGCCGGTATTGGTCGGCGGCCAGCGTGCCGCCGTCATCGGACGGGTGTCGATGGACCTCATTACGCTTGACCTGCGCGGTATCGATGCGCAGCCTGGAGATACGGTGGAACTCTGGGGCGCGGGCTTGCCGGTGGACGAGGTAGCTCGGAATCTCGGTACGATCAGCTATGACCTGACCTGTTCGGCGGGTTCGCGTGTGTGGCGAGTCCATCATTCGGAGAACCGCTGAAGTATTTGGAGGCTTGAACGGTTTGATCGCGCATCCCTATGCCTTTGATCCAAGCTATGGCTACGATCTGGCCCGCTTGCTGGCGATCCCGCCGCCGCCGGAGCCGGATGATTTCGCGCCTTACTGGACGGCGCGCCACGCTCGGGTGAGCGCATGTGACCCGTGTCCGTGCCTGTCTCATGCGGGCTTCCGCGGAGCATGGCGAGTGCATGACTTCCGCTACACCTCGGCGGATGGTCTGTCCCTGGGTGGCTGGGCGCTGACCCCGCGCAATGGCGCGGTGCGGCGTGTATGGATCGTCGGACACGGTTATGGCGGGCGCGATACGCCGGATTGGGGCTGGCCGATCGGCGATGGCGCGGTGTTGTTCCCGTGTTTTCGCGGCATGAGCCGCAGTCGCCAGCCCGGCCTGCCGGAAGACCCGATGCGGCACGTTCTGCACGGCATCGATTCCCGTGATGACTACATTCTCGGCCACTGTGTGGATGACCTCTGGCTGGCATTCCGTGCCGCCCGCCAGCTCTTCCCGGATGCGGTGTGGATGGGGTACGCGGGAATCAGCTTCGGCGGCGGGATCGGCGCCTTGGCCGCCCCTTGGGAGCCGCTGATGCAAGGGGTGCATCTCAATGTCCCAAGTTTCGGCCACTGGCCGCTGCGCCTGGGTTGTCCGACCGTAGGCAGCGGCGAAGCGGTACGCGCCTATGTCCATCGCCAGGGTCATGTGCCTGAAACGCTGGCCTACTACGATGCGTCCATCGCGGCCAGTCATGCACGCGCCCCCTTGCTTGCCGCCCTGGCCCTGTTCGATCCCGCAGTGGCGCCTCCGGGGCAGTTCGCCATTCACAACGCCTGGCGTGGCGAGAAACTGCTGCGTGTGCTGGGCGTCGGGCATTTCGACGGGCCGGGCAGGGAGCGTGACGAGGATGGCGTCAGGCGCGCCTTGCGCCGCTGGTTTGTCGTGTGAAGCGCGGCAGGCTTGCAATAGGGGGCCTGCCGCACCCGAGCTTAACAAGATGCTGAAAAACCTCTTCCTTGAGTTTTTCAGCGATACCGGGACCGGTACATGCCCGGACCCGGTATCCGCAAATCCACCACTGACGTGATCGACTTGCGTGCGGGACATCCATGTCCCGCCTTTTCAGGCTGCTGAAACAAGAATTTCAGCTTGCCGTTAACGGCAGGTTGACGACATGGATGTCCCGTTGATCAGTCCGACTCGACGCGAGGCACTCCATGAAGCGCGAATACCACATCTGGCACAGCCCGCACCTTAGGCGCGACATGGAGATGCTGGTGTTCGGCCATGGCGGCAGCGCCGTGCTGGTTTTTCCCACGCGCGACGGACGTTTCCATGAGTACGAGGACTTGCGCATCGTCGAGCGTCTGCGGCCCTGGCTTGAGTCCGGGCGCATGCAGTTGTTCTGCCTGGACAACATCGCGCATGAATCCCTTTACTGCTTCTGGTGTCGGGCAGAGGATCGAATCCATCGTTATCTTGCGTACGAGCGCTACGTGCTGGACGAGGTGCTCCCCTTTATGGCGCGTCTCAATCCGGACGGTGAGCGGGTTGCCCACGGACTGAGTCTTGGGGCCTATTTCGCTGCCAATTTCGCCTTTCGTCATCCAGCCCTGATCGGGCGGCTGGTCGCCTTCTCGGGGCGCTATGACCTGACCCGGCCCGTGGAGCACTTCCAGGATCTGTTCGATGGTCATTACGATGACAGCGTGTACTTCAACACGCCGCTGCATTTTTTGCCGAACCTGGACGAACCGGCCTTGCTGGAATCTTTGCGGAGGATGCGGGTGAGTCTGGCAGTGGGCGCCGACGATCCGTTTCACGAGCAGAATCACGCACTGCATCGCATCTTGTCGGATAAGGGCGTGACCAGTTCGATTTTCGACTGGGAGGGCCGCGCTCACCAGGGTTGGGCCTGGCGTCGCATGGCCCCGCTTTATCTGCCGTCAGAGGCTGTTTGAAGCAGACCGTCGGCGGCCAGCACATCGTCGATGGCTTCCGGCGGCATGGGCGGGCTGAACAGATAGCCTTGATAGGCATCACACTCGCGCGCACGCAGGAAGGCCAGTTGTGCTTCGGTCTCCACGCCTTCGGCCAGCACTTCGAGATGAAGATTGCGCGCCATGGCGATGATGGTGGCGGCGATCTCCATGTCGCGCCCATCGTGCGGTATGCCTTGCACGAAACCCTGATCGATTTTCAGCTTGCTGATAGGCAGGCGCTTGAGATAGGCGAGCGACGAATATCCGGTGCCGAAATCATCGATGGAAAGCCGGATGCCCATGTCGCGCAGTTGCCCGAGCACGCTCAGACCGTGTTTGCCGTGCTCCAGCAGCAGGCTTTCGGTCAATTCGAGTTCGAGCCGGTCCGGGGCCATGCCGCTCCGCTCCAGGTGTTGGCGCAGGCTGGCGACCAGGCCGATCTTCTGGAACTGACGAGAGGAGAGGTTGACGGCCATGCGCAGGTGCGTGTGTCCTGAGCGGTGCCAGGCGACCGCTTGCCGCATGGCTTCCTGGAGCACTTGATCCCCGAGCGGGACGATAAGTCCGGTTTCTTCCGCCAAGGGAATGAAGCGGGCAGGCGAGATCAGGCCTTCCTGCGGGTGTTGCCAGCGGGCGAGAGCCTCGAAACCGATCAGCCTTCCGCTTCGCACATCGACCTGGGGTTGGTAGTGGACCGTCAGTTCTCCGCTTTCCAGCGCCTGGCGAAGCTGGGTTTCCAGGGAAAGACGCTCGTGCGCGCGGCGGGTCAATTCTTCGGTGTAGAAGCGGTAGGTGTTACGGCCTGCTGATTTGGCCTGGTACATGGCAGTGTCCGCGTTGCGGATCAATTCGTTCGGTTCGCATCCGTCGGACGGAAACAGGCTGATGCCGATACTGGCGCCGATGTAAACGTCGTGATCGCCCATGAGCCTGAACGGGTGCTGGGTCAGGATCTGGATGATCTGCTGGGCGAGTCCGGCCGCCTCGCTGGGGTTGCGCAGCTCTGAGAGGACCACTACGAACTCATCGCCGCCCAGCCGGGCGAGGGTGTCCTCATCCCGCAGGCGCCCGCGCAGGCGGGCTGCAATCTGAGTCAGAAGCTCGTCTCCGGCGCGGTGGCCAAGGCTGTCGTTGACGTTCTTGAAGCGGTCCAGATCGATGAACATGACCGCGAGCTGGCGTCCGCCGCGCTGGGCGATCTCCAGGCTGTGCGTCAGGCGTGACTGAAGCAGCAAGCGGTTGGGGAGTTGGGTGAGCGGGTCATAGTGCGCGAGACGCTCAAGCTGTTCTTCGGATTGTTTGATTCGGCTGATGTCGGCAAAAACGCCGACGTAGTGCGTGAGCTGCCCCTGTTCGTCGCGCACGGCGCTGATGGTCAGCAATTCAGGGAAAATCTCGCCGCTCTTGCGGCGATTCCAGATTTCACCTTGCCAGTGTCCGTCCTGCCGAAGGGCGCTCCACATCACGCGATAAAACGTATCCCCGTGGCGACCGGATTTGAGGATGGAGGGCGTGTGTCCGATCACGTCCGTCTCGGTATAGCCCGTGATGTGCGTGAAAGCGCGGTTGATGGCCGCGATACGGCCCTCGCGGTCAGCGACCATGACACCTTCGTGCGTGCTTTCAAACACGGCGGAAGCCATGCGCAGCCGTTCTTCCATGGCGCGCTGCCGGGTGATGTCCTCCGAAATGCCAAGCAGGAAACGGGGCGCGCCGGACTCGTCGCGTATCGCGATCTTGCGGGTATGCAGGTAACGCAGGCCATGGGTGGTCTGGATCGGTTCCACCGGGATATCGACCATTTCGTGCGAGGAGAGCACGCGGCGGTCGTTTTCGATGAAATGGCGCGCCTGTTCCGGGGGAAAAAAGTCTTCGTCGCCTCGCCCGATGAGTTGCGTCCTGGACAGGCCAAGCAAGCGCTCTCCGGCCTGGTTGAAGCGGACAAAGCGCAGGTGCTCGGCATCTTTCATGAATACCATCAGCGGCAGGTTTTCGATGATGGCGCGCATTTCCGCCTCGCCTTCGCGTAAGCGGAGCTCGGCCTGCTGGTGTTCGGTGATGTCCTCGTAGACTGCGACGATCTCGCCTGACTCCAGCCGGTAGACGATGTTGTCGCGCCAGCCGTCGATGCGCTCATCCGCATAGTGGGCGCTGGTGAGGCGTTCGCGCCCGCCGGCGCGCCACACACGCCGGAAAACGTCTAGCAGGCCCATCGCGGCGATGCCTGGGAATAGATGGGTCACGCGCTGTCCGATGACATCCTCGCGGCACAGTCCTTCAATGCGCTCGGCGGCGGGGTTTAGGTCGGTAAAGATGAAGTCGGCGCCATCATCCACCGCCTGATAAACCGCCACGCCATGGTTCATGACTTCGAACAGGGCGCGGTAGCGGGCGCGGCTCTCGGTCAGTCTGGCTTCGTTCAGGGCGCGTTCGCGCAAGTCCCGTGCGACGGTGATGATGAATGAGCGCCGATCCCGGGTCACGCGGCGGAAACTCGTTTCGACCGGGAACATGGAGCCGTCGGCGGCGCGATGGTGGGTGATGAGCAGATGCGGGTCGTCGTCCCGTATCTCGGCGCAGAAGGCCCGCCATTGGGGCAGATCGATGATGGCGTCCGAAATCTGCCAGGCATGCATCTCCAGAAGCGCCTCGCGCGGGTGGCCGAGCAGGGTGCAGGCACTGTCGTTGACTTCTAGCAGGCGGCCATCCTGCGGATCGATCACGCACACCGCGTCATGCACCTGGGACATCACGCCCCGGTGGATCAAGCGCTCTTCGGCAAGCTCCAGACGTTTACGCGTGGTGTTCAACAGGGCGCTGTGCTCGGCGACGAGATCGCGCAGGAATTGCACATACCGCCCCTCAAGGGTGCGTACCACTTCATGACGGGTAATCAGCCCGCGCAGCAGGCCTTCGCTGTCCACCACGGCCAGACGGCGGATGCCGGTGCGGTCCATCAGGCGTGAAGCCTCGTGAACGGGCAGGTCCTCGGTCACGGTGCGGACGGGGGAGCTCATGACCTCGGCCAGCGTCACCTCCCGGCGCCTTTCATCCCTGCGCACCAGGCGGGCCATGTCGCGCTCGCTGAGAATGCCGACGGGACGCGCGTCGACGACGACAAGCGCGGTGCCGCTGCCGGTACGGGTCATGGCGCGCGCGGCTGCCTTGATGGTCGCGTCCGGCGGGAAGGTGAGCGGCTGATGAAGCATCACCTCGCTTACGCTTTTGAGTTCGACAAGATGTTCGGTATGGATCAGGTGCAGCAAGTCTCCTTCGGTGACCAGTCCGTCGATGAGACCTTCATGGTCAACGATCACTGCCTGCCATTGCCGGGACTCGCCCATGCGCACATAGGCTTCGCGCACGTCCATGCCACCGTGCAGCAGAAGGGGAGGGTGCATGTGCTGTGCGACCGGAGTCGTGTCAATCGGCACGGCGTTCGCGATCAGACCGACCGCGTCCCATTCGGAAAAGACGCCGAGCGGGAGCCGCCCTTCGCTGATGACAAGGCAGCTCAGGCCTTGTGATTCCAGCCGGCCGAGAACCTCGGGCATGGGGGTGTCCGGCGCCACGCAGCAGACGTGGCGGGACATGATGGCGTCAATCAGTAAGGTGGTCACTCGGTCAGCCTGGTGTGGAGGTGGCTGGGGAGGAGTCGGGCTTGGGCGCTATGTCAGACGCCGCCCCAGGAATCCCTCAGGGTCACGGTACGGTTATAAACGGGCCTGTCGCTACGATGGTCCTTCATGTCGGCCACGAAATAGCCATGACGCTCGAACTGGAACCTCATCTCAGGTGCGGCGTCGGCCAGCGAGGGCTCCAGCATGGCACGAATGGTGGATTTGGAGTTCGGGTTGAGGTCGTCGAGGAAGTCGCGCTCAAGCCCCGGTTCGTCTCCCTCGCGGCGCGCCCCCGGCGCGGGCGTGGAAAACAGGCGATCAATCATGCGCACTTCGGCTTCGACCGCGTGGGCGGCGGACAGCCAGTGGATGTTGCCCTTCACCTTGCGCGCATCGGAGCCGGGAGTCCCGGACTTGGTATCGAAATCCAGCTCGGCGTACACGCAGGTCACGTTGCCAGCCTCGTCCTTGTCGAAGCCGACGCATTTGATGATGTAGCCGTAGCGTAGCCGCACCTCGCCGTCCGGGCGCAGGCGGAAATAGCCCTTGGGCGGGTTTTCCATGAAATCATCGCGCTCGATCCACAAATCGCGCGAGAGTGGCACGACGCGCTTTCCAAGTTCCGGCTTCTGCGGATGGTTGGGAGCGAGGCAATCCTCGGTGTGGCCTTCCGGGACGTTGACCAGCACGAGCTTGAGCGGATCAAGCACGGCGATGCGGCGCTCGGCGCGCTCGTTCAGGTCTTCGCGCATACAGTCTTCCAGCACCACCATGTCGATCAGGCTGTCGGACTTGGAGATGCCAATGCGGTCAGCGAACAGCTTGAACCCTTCCGGTGTGAAGCCGCGCCGACGCGCACCTTTGAGGGTGGGCATGCGCGGGTCGTCCCAACCGTCCACATGGCCGCCTTCGACAAGCTGGATCAGCTTGCGCTTGGAAAGCACGGTGTAGTTGAGGTTGAGGCGGGAAAACTCGATCTGGCGAGGCAGCGGGCGCTGCAACAATCCGCCCTCGGCCAGACGTTCGAGAAGCCAGTCGTAGAATGGACGCTGGTCTTCGAACTCCAGTGTGCAAAGCGAATGGGTGACGCACTCCAGCGCATCTTCAATGGGGTGTGCGAAGGTGTACATCGGATAGACGCACCAGCGTCCGCCAGTGCGGTGATGGTGAGCGTGACGGATGCGGTAGATGACCGGGTCGCGCATGTTGATATTGGGCGAGGCCATGTCGATCTTTGCACGCAGGGCATGCGCGCCATCAGGAAATTCCCCGGCCTGCATGCGCTTGAACAGATCCATGTTTTCGTCCGGCGTGCGGCTTCGATGGGGTGAATCCGTGCCAGGCTGAGTCAATGTGCCGCGGTTGGCGCGCATGTCTTCGGCGCTCTGGCTATCGACATAGGCATGACCGGCGGATATCAGATATTCGGCGAAGCGCGCCATCCACTCGAAATAATCGGAGGCGTAGTAGAGATTGCTCTCGCCGGCCTCTTCCCAAGAGCAGCCCAGCCACTGGACGGCATCTAGGATGGCCTCGACATACTCCTGTTCTTCCTTTTCCGGGTTGGTATCGTCGAAACGCATGTGGCAGCGTCCGCCATACTGCCTGGCAAGGCCGAAGTTAAGCAGGATGGATTTGGCGTGGCCAAAGTGCAGGTAACCGTTCGGTTCGGGCGGGAAGCGCGTGCGGATTTTCGCCGAATCCGGCTGCGCGACGGCATGCGCGGCGGCCAGACCGGGCTGACCGGCCCAGCGACGCTGGGCGTACTTGCCAGCGGCGAGATCAGCCTCGATTTCGCGTTGGATGAAGTTCTTGGCCTCCGCTTCCGCTGTGGCGGATACGGCTGCGTGGACGGGTTCGGGCGAGGCGTTGATCAGTTTGCTCATGCGTGGCGTGTCATTCGAAAGTTTCACCCCGCATTATGCCACGCGGGATCAGCGCTTGAGGTGTTTGAGCTTGTCCGCCACGCCATCCCATTGCGCGGCGTCCGGCAGCGGATCCTTGCGGCTGGCGATGACCGGCCACGTCCGGGCCAGATCGGCATTCAGCGCGATGAAGGCGATCTGATCGGCGGGCAAATCATCCTCGGAATAGATGGCCTTGGCCGGGCATTCCGGCTCGCACAGCGCGCAGTCGATGCACTCGTCTGGATCGATGACGAGGAAATTCGGTCCCTCGTGGAAACAGTCCACCGGGCAGACCTCGACACAGTCGGTATATTTGCACTGGATGCAGTTGTCGGTGACGACGAAGGTCATGGCGGGCTCCCGGAAACTTGAGGCTCGATCTTAGCCCAGGCTAAGGATGGGCAATACCGTCAGCATGCACGGTTTTATCCACATTTTCCGTGGATGGCGTTGTGGAAAAGAGCGGGAAGCCCTGTAGGAAGATCGCCCCTGGGGCGGTGGCAGAGGGGTGTCGCCCGTAGGCTGCCAGCCGCCGGGCCGATGGCGCGTGACTGTCGTCCCGCTACAGCAAGGCCTTCAGCCGATAGAGCGCGTCTAGGGCCTGGCGCGGGGTCAGGTTGTCAGGGTCGAGGGTGTCCAGGGCTTCGAGCGCGGGGGAGGGTTTGGGCGGCGCGACGGGGGGGGTGTCGAACAGGCCGAGTTGCGGGGCGGTCGGGGCAGGGCTCTGGTTTTCCAGTTCGCGCAGGCGTTTGCGTGCGTTGTCGATGACCTTGCGCGGCACGCCCGCGAGCGCCGCCACTTGCAGGCCGTAGCTCTGGCTGGCCGGGCCGTCCTGCACGCTGTGCAGGAAGACGATGCGATCGCCATGCTCGACCGCCGCCAGGTGGGCGTTGCGCGCCATCGCGTGGGTCTCGGGCAGGCGGGTCAATTCGAAGTAGTGGGTGGCGAACAG
Source organism: Pseudomonadota bacterium (assembly GCA_040756355.1). Classification (GTDB taxonomy): domain Bacteria; phylum Pseudomonadota; class Gammaproteobacteria; order Halothiobacillales; family Halothiobacillaceae; genus Thiofaba. The sequence goes on from JBFLZK010000029.1 coordinate 84,484, forward strand.
GGTGTAGGCGCCGATGGCGGCGAGCTTTTCGGCCACCGCCCAGGCTAGCGCCAGCCCGTCGAAGGTGCTGGTGCCGCGTCCTATTTCGTCCATCAGCACCAGGCTTTGCGCCGATGCGTTGTGCAGGATGTTGGCGGTTTCGGTCATTTCCACCATGAAGGTCGAGCGCCCGGTGGCGAGGTCGTCCGAGGCGCCGATACGGGTGAAGATGCGGTCGATGGGGCCGACGCGCGCGGCGCTGGCCGGAACATGGCTGCCGATGTGGGCGAGCAGTACGATCAGCGCGGTCTGGCGCATGTAGGTGGATTTGCCGCCCATGTTGGGGCCGGTGATGAGCAGCAGGCTGTGTTCGGGCGAGAGGGCGGCGTCGTTGGCGATGAAGGGCGCGTCCAGGGTAGCTTCGACGACGGGGTGACGTCCGCCTGCGATGTCGAGGCCGGGTTCGTCGGATAGCACGGGACGACACCAGTCAAGCTGGACCGCGCGTGCGGCCAAGGTACAGAGCACGTCCAGCGCGGCGAGTCCTTCCGCTACCCGGGCGAGGGCGTCGCGGTGCTGGATCAGTGCGTCCAGCAGGCCTTCGAACAGGTGTTTTTCGCGCGCCAGGGCGCGTTCGCGGGCGGAAAGTACCTTGTCTTCGTAACTCTTGAGTTCCGGGGTGATGTAGCGTTCCGCACCCTTGAGGGTCTGGCGGCGAATGTAGTCGGCGGGGGCCTTTTCGGCCTGCGCGCGGGTCAGTTCGATGTAGAAGCCATGCACGCGGTTGTAGGCCACCTTGAGGGTGGAAATGCCGGTGCGTTCGCGTTCGCGTTGCTCCAGGTCGAGCAGGAAGGCGTCGGCATTGACGGACAGGGCGCGCAGTTCGTCCAGTTCGGCATCGTAGCCCTCGGCAATCACGCCGCCGTCGCGCAGCAGGGCGGCGGGCGGTTCGGCGATGGCGCTCGCCAGCAGGTGATGCACCTCCGGCAGCGGTTCGAGCTTCTCTTGCAGCGGTCGTAGCGCGTCGCGCTCCAGCGTGGACAGGCTGGCACGCAGGCCGGGCAACTGGCCGAGGGTGTGACGCAGGGCGGACAGGTCGCGCGGGCGGGCGCTGCGCAGGGCGACGCGGGCGAGGATGCGCTCCACGTCGGCGGTCTCGCGCAGCAGGTCGTGCAGGGTGTCGAAGGCGCGGGTGTCGATCAGCGCGCCGATAGCCTCCTGCCGCTCCAGCAGCACGCCGCGGTCGCGCAGCGGACGGTGCAGCCAGCGGCGCAGCTCGCGCGCGCCGAGGGCCGTCACCGTGCGGTCGAGTACGCCGAGCAGGCTGTGACGGCGTTCGCCGGACATGGAACTGTCCAGTTCCAGGTTGCGGCGTGCAATGGGGTCGAGCAGCAGGCCGTCCTCGCGTCGCTCCAGGCCGATGCCGCTCAGGTGGGGCAGGGCAGCGCGCTGGGTGTCGTTGAGGTAGGCGAGCAGTGCACCGGCGGCGCCGATGGCGAGATCATGGCCAACGAGGCCGAAGCCGCTCAGGTCATGCACCTTGAACTGGGCGCACAGGGCGCGCGCGCCGCTCTCCGTGCCGAAGTGCCAGGCCGGACGCGGGCGGCGACCGCTCATGTCGGTGATGCCGGGCGGTAGGGCGCTGTCTTCGGGGAACAGCATTTCGGCGGGCGCAAGGCGTGCCAGTTCGCTCTCCAGCGCCTCGTCGTCCGCCAGTTCCATGGCGCGGAAGCGGCCGCTGGCGAGCTCCGCCCAGGCCAGGCCCCAGCCGTTCCCGCCGTGCGAGATCGCGGCCAGAAGGTTGTCGCGCTTGTCCTCCAGCAAGGCCTCGTCGGTCAGGGTGCCGGGGGTGACGATGCGCACCACCTTGCGTTCCACCGGGCCCTTGCTGGTGGCGGGGTCGCCGATCTGCTCGCAAATCGCCACCGATTCGCCCATCTTCACCAGCCGTGCGAGGTAGCCCTCGGCGGCGTGATAGGGCACGCCCGCCATCGGGATCGGCTCGCCTGCCGACTGGCCGCGATGGGTCAGGGTCAGGTCGAGCAAGGCGGCGGCGCGGCGGGCGTCGGCAAAGAACAGCTCGTAGAAATCCCCCATGCGATAGAACAGCAGGGTGTCGGGGAAATCCGCCTTGAGCGTCAGGTATTGACGCATCATCGGCGTGTGGGCGCTGAGATCGGGCGTGGGGTTATGCATAATCGGCGCATTCTACCCGTGGAGCGTGGCGATGAGGTATGACGATCAGATCGGCGAACTGGCCTGTCGGCTCGGGCAGGCGCTGGCCGAGCGCGGGATGCGGTTGGCGGTGGCGGAGTCTTGCACAGGCGGGTGGCTGGCCAAGGCTGTGACGGATATGCCGGGCAGTTCTGCGTGGTTCGATCGCGGTTTCATCACCTACAGCAATCTTTCCAAGCAAGAGATGCTTGGGGTGAGCGAGGCGGTCTTGCAGGCCCATGGGGCGGTCAGCGAGGCCTGTGTGCGGGCGATGGCCGAGGGTGCGCTGGTACACAGTCCGGCGGATGTGAGTGTGGCGATCAGCGGCATTGCCGGGCCGGGCGGGGCGACGCCGGGCAAGCCCTTGGGGGTGGTGTGGGTGGCCTGGGCGCGGCATGGCGCTGAAACTTCGGCGCGCATGTTCCATTTCAAAGGGGATCGCGAGGCGGTGCGCGCCCAGGCGGTGGTGGCCGGGTGCGAGGGCTTGCTGGAACGGCTGTGAACGTCCCAGTCCGGCGCAGATTGTTTTTCGCCTTGTGGCCTGGCGATGCGGAGCGTGCCGGGTTTGCCGCCCATCTGGACGATGCTCCGTCCGTGGGTGGGCGGGCCATGCGGGCGGATAATCTGCATTTGACGCTTGCGTTCATCGGGGATGTGGAGGTCGCGCGCTTGTCCTGTCTGGAGCGGGCGGGCGCGGCGGCGGCCCGGGTGGCGGCGCCCTGTCCGATGATATTCGACCGGCTGGGTCTTTTTCCCGAGGCGCGCGTGCTGTGGGCGGGGATGTCGCGCATTCCGCCGGAGCTTTGCCTTTTGCAGTCTGCCGTGGCGCGGGAGGTGGCCGAGCGGTGCGGATTCACGCTCGACCCCCGCCCCTTCGTGCCGCATCTGACCTTGCGCCGCGCGGTGGATGCTTCGCGCGCCGTGATCTTGCCGCTCATGGCGCCGCTGGCGTGGCGAGCGGATGCGTTGGCACTGGTTGAGTCGTCGCGCGAGGCGGATGGTGTGGTTTATCGGCCCATCCTTTACTGGCCCTTGGCAGGCTGCTGAAAAATACCCCTTTCAGCAGTCTGGCAAGGCAAGCACGCCATGAATGGCGTGCCCAAAAAAACGATCCTGCCAAGAGACTAGCCGTTCGCTCAAAGTGCTGTTCACGGGAAAGCCCCCGCCCCTTGAGGGGATAGCGAAGCGAGGGGGCGAAGCCGGTTGGGGAGGGGGGCAGTCCGGCTCATCTTTCAAGTCTTGTCAGGCATACAACACATTGGGCGAACGCTTAGGCCAGGAGATTGATTTTTGGGGCCTCACGCGGCGCATGTCCGCATGAAGCGAGCTTGAAAACCGTATGGAAGCAGTTTTTTGGCATCCCTCTCAGGGCAGGATGCGTTGAGACTGGCGTCGCGGGTGAGCTGAAATCGCACGGAGGCGGTTTGGCATGCCGCTAATCCAAGCGCTGTTGCATGGTATAGCCTCCGTTATGTGCCGGTTTGGCGTAATATGGCGGGCCAAATTCGATCGGGTTTTCCGAAAGGCCTGACTCGCCCTTTGCCTATCCCCTTGGCCTATCTCTTGGCCTGTGCTTTGGCGGAGTCAGGCCTGGATGCGAGGGACGTTGCGGGACGCTTTGCGTTCCGCGCGCGATGGTTTTCCTGGGCGTCCGATCCTTGACCTTCTTTTCAATCGGGGCGTGTTTCGCGGCGTCGCCATGACGGAATTTCTGCTCATTTTGGTCAGTACGGTGCTGGTCAATAACTTCGTGCTGGTGAAGTTTCTTGGCCTGTGTCCGTTCATGGGCGTTTCCCGCAAGCTGGAGACGGCTATCGGCATGGGGCTGGCGACGACCTTTGTGCTGACGCTTTCCTCCGTGCTCAGTCACGTCGCGCAGAACTGGTTGCTGGAACCCTTCGGGCTGGAATACCTGCGCACCATCGCCTTCATCGTTTTGATCGCCGCCGTGGTCAATTTCACCGAAATGGCGCTGAAGAAGGCCAGCCCGTTGCTGCATAACGTGTTGGGCATCTACCTGCCGCTGATTACCACGAACTGCGCCGTGCTGGGGGTGGCCCTGCTGAACGTGCAGGAGGAACACACCCTGGCCGAGGCCGCCGTCTACGGTTTCGGCGCGGCCATCGGCTTCACCCTGGTGCTGGTTCTGTTCGCCGCCATGCGCGAGCGGCTGGCTGCGGCGGATGTTCCGCGCCCCTTCCAGGGCACGCCCATCGGCCTGGTCACGGCCAGTCTGATGGCGCTGGCTTTCATGGGCTTTGCCGGGTTGGTCAGGGTCTGATGCTTACCGCCATTCTTGTCTTTACCGTGCTGGCTCTGCTGTTGGGGGCGCTGCTGGGTTATGCCGGGCAGGCGTTCAGGGTGGAAGGCGATCCGCTGGCCGATAAGGTTGACGCCCTGTTGCCGCAGACCCAGTGCGGGCAGTGCGGTTTTCCGGGCTGTCGGCCCTATGCCGAGGCCATCGCGGCGGGTGAGGCCGACATCAACCGGTGTCCGCCGGGCGGGGAGGCGACGATCAAGGCGCTGGCGGATTTGCTGGGCGTGGAGCCCAAGCCGCTGGATGCGGAGTTGGGCGAGGAGAAGCCCAAGAGTGTGGCCTGGATCGATGAGCAGGTCTGCATTGGTTGCACGCTGTGCATCCAGGCCTGCCCGGTGGACGCCATTCTGGGCGCACCCAAGCTCATGCACACGGTGATTCGCGATGAATGTACCGGCTGTGAGCTGTGCGTCGCGCCCTGTCCGGTGGACTGCATTCACATGCTGCCGATCAAGCCGGAGCTGGACCAATGGCGCTGGCCGAGTCCAGAACAGCGGCGGGAAATCGCCGAGATACCACCCCACCCCAGCCCTTTCCCTTCGAGGGAGAGGGGGTTGAACGAGGGGGGATCCGCGTGACCGAGCGCATTCTTCACCGTTTCCCCGGCGGCCTGCATCCGGAGCAGCACAAGAACGAATCCAATGCCTCGCCGATCCGCCGCGCCACGCTGCCGGAGCGTCTGGTGCTACCGCTCAGGCAGCATATCGGCGCGCCCTCCGAGCCGCTGGTGGCGGTGGGCGAGCGGGTGCTGCGCAATCAGTGCCTGGCCAAGGCGGATGGTTATGTCAGCGTGCCGCTCCACGCGCCTTCCTCGGGGCTTGTGACCGCCATTGAGGAGCGCGCGACGCCGCACCCTTCAGGCCTGTCCTCGCTCTGTATCGTGCTTGCCCCGGACGGTCTGGACGAGGCGATGCAGGCTTTCGAGCCGTGGCCGGATTTCAGCGTGGTTTCGCCCATGCTTCTGCGCGAGCGGGTACGCGAGGCGGGCGTCGTCGGCCTGGGCGGGGCGGTGTTTCCCAGCGCGGTCAAGCTGGCGGGCACGCCGGGCGCGGATATCCATACAGTCGTGCTCAATGGCGCCGAATGCGAGCCCTACATCACCTGCGATGACCGGCTGATGCGGGAACGAGCCGATGAGGTTCTGCGCGGCGGGCAAGTCATCATGCATGTGGTCGGCGCGCGGCAGTGTCTGGTCGGAGTGGAGGACAACAAGCCGGAGGCCATCGCTGCCCTGCGCGAGGCCGCTGCGCGGCTTGCGGATGCGCGTATCGAGATTGTCGCCATTCCCACGATCTACCCCTCCGGTGCGGAGAAGCAACTGATCCATGTGCTGACGGGCGAGCGCATCAGCCGCGAAACGCGTGCCACCGAGCGCGGGTTCTTGGGACACAACGTTGCCACGGCTGCCGCCATCTGGCGCGCGGTGGCATTGGGGGAGCCGCTCACCCGGCGTGTTGTCACCCTCACGGGCAGCGGTGTGGCCGAGCCCGGCAACTGGGATGTGCCGCTGGGCATGCTGGCTTGCGATCTGGTCGCGCAGGCGGGCGGCTACCGGCCCGACGTGGCGCGTCTGATCTTCGGCGGGCCGATGATGGGTTTCGCCATGCAGAGCGACGAGGCGCCGTTGACCAAGGCGGCCAATTGCCTGCTGGCCCTGGCCGCACCGGATGCGCCCGCCGATCCGCTGCCCATGCCGTGCATCCGCTGCGGCAAATGCGCTGAGGGTTGTCCGGTTGAATTGCAGCCGCAGCAATTGCTGTGGGATGCCCGCGCGGGCGATTTCGAGCGGGCGGAGGCCATCGATAACCTGTTCGAATGCATCGAGTGCGGCGTCTGTTCGGCGGTGTGTCCCTCGCATATTCCGCTGGTGCAGTATTTCCGTTACGCCAAGACCGAGATCTGGCAGCGTGAGCGCGAGCGGCGCAAGGCTGATGCGGCGCGCGAGCGCTTCGATGCGCGCAATGCGCGTCTTGAACGCGACAAGCGTGAACGGGAGGAGATGCTGGCCCGCAAGCGGGCTCAGCTTGCAGCCCAGAAGGCTGCGGAGGCGGATGCGGCGGGCAGCGAGGGTGCGGCGGATGCCAGGCAGCGCAGCATCCAGGATGCGGTGGAGCGCGCGAAGGCGCGCAAGGCCGCGCAACAACGACAGACTGACACGGACGTTTCATCATGAACATTTTGCTGTTGCACGGTATTTTCGATACGGCGCGGATTTTCAAGCCCATGCAGACCATGCTCGAAGCTTCGGGGCATGTTTGTCTTGCCCCGTCGATGAAGCCTTCGGACGCACGGCATGGCATTCATGACCTGGCCTGTTTCGTCGAGCGTTACGTGAATCGTTATCTGCCGGAATCCGAGCCGTTCGCGGTGGTCGGTTTCAGCATGGGCGGCATCGTGGCGCGTCAATACATGCAGGCGCTGGGCGGCGCGGCGCGCGTTCCGGCCTTCTTTTCCATTTCCAGTCCGCATGCCGGTACGCTGGCGTCCTATCTTCATTTCGGTCAGGGCGCGATGGATATGCGTCCTGACAGCGCCTTGCTTTCCGCCTTGCGCCGCACCGAAGACCGGCTTGATGGCATGGCCATCCATAATTACTGGACTCCGCTGGACATGGTGGTCGTCCCCGCGACGAACTGCCGCTGGCCGAGGGCGGACAGCGAAACACGGGTCCATGCCTGGCTGCATGCCACCATGCCCCGGCACCCCGTCGTTTGCCGCGATATCACGCGACGCATCCATGCGCTTGAGTCCTCCATGCTTCCCCATTCAGGCGAGACCTGATTCATGCGTTTTCCCACCACGTCCGCCCCGCACGTCGCGGTCAAAAACGATGTCGGTCGCGTCATGCGCCAGGTCATGCTGGCGCTGATTCCGGGGACGGCCATCGCCATGTATTTCTTCGGCTGGGGTGTCTTGCTGAATCTGCTGCTGACGGTGAGCGCGGGGCTGATGGCCGAGGCGCTGATGCTTGCCGTGCGCGCGCGTCCGCTCAAGCCCTTCCTTGGCGATGGCAGTGTGATCGTCACCGCCTGGCTGCTCGCGGTATGCCTGCCGCCGCTCGCGCCATGGTGGCTGCCAGTGGCGGGGATCGTGTTCGCGGTTATTGTGGCCAAGCATCTTTATGGGGGGCTTGGGTACAACCTGTTCAATCCGGCGATGGTGGGTTATGTGGTCTTGCTGGTGTCATTCCCGCGCGAGATGACCCAGTGGGTGCTGCCGCATGGGGTGGCGGCGGCCAGTCTCGGCTTGCCGGACACCTTCGCCGTGGTCTTCACCGGCCAGCTCCCCGCCGCCGTGGGCTGGGATGCGATCAGCGCGGCCACACCCCTGAACGCCTACAAAACCGAGGTCGGGCAGGGCGTGGCCTTGTCCGTCATCCAGCGGGAGCCGGTGTTCGGCATGCTTGGCGGGGTCGGCTGGGAGTGGGTGGCGTGCGGTTGGCTGATCGGCGGGCTGTGGATGATGTGGCGCGGCGTCATCCAGTGGCGTATTCCGTTCACCATGCTTGGCGCTTTCGGCGCGCTGGCGCTGGGGTTTCATCTGTATGACGCGGAGCGTTTCGCCTCGCCGCTATTCCACCTGTTCAGCGGCGGCGCGATGCTTGGCGCTTTCTTCATCGCGACCGATCCGGTGACCGGCTCGACAACGCCGCGCGGGCAATTGATTTTCGGTGCGGGTATCGGGGTGCTGGAGTATTTCATCCGCACCTTCGCGGGCTATCCGGATGGCGTGGCTTTCGCGGTATTGTTGATGAACATCGCCGCGCCGCTGATCGATCATTTCACCCCGGCACGTGTTTTCGGTCGCGAGGGGGGACGCCGGTCATGAATCGTGTCCAGGTCATGTTGACCGCGCTCGTGCTTGCTGTTTTCGCCATGCTTGGCGTGGGTGTTGTCGCCTTCATGCATCAGCAGACCGCGCCGGTCATCAGCGACAAGGAGCGCGAGGCGCTGGGCCAGCGTCTGGCCGCAGTACTTCCGCCGGGGTATGACAACGACCCGGCGGCGGATTTTCTGATGCTGCCGCCCGATCCCCTGCTTGGGGGCAAGGGGGAGGCGATGGTCTATGTCGCCCGCAAGGATGGCCGGGTTCATGGGCTGGCCATGAAGGTGGTCGCGCCGAACGGTTACAGCGGCGCGATCCATCTGCTGGTCGGCATGGATCGGGATGGCCGGATCGGCGGGGTGAGGGTGGTTTCCCACAAGGAGACCCCGGGACTGGGGGATCCGATCGAGGAGGAAAAGTCGGACTGGATTCGCGTCTTCGGCGGCAGAAGTCTGCATGATCCCGAGGGCAAGGGCTGGGGCGTGAAGAAGGACGGCGGAGCTTTCGATCAGTTCACCGGCGCAACCATTACTCCGCGCGCGGTGGTCAGGGCGGTGCGCGACGCCTTGCATTATTTTGAACGGCATCGCGCGCAGTTGCTGGAGGAGGCGGGTCGGCCATGAGCACAAGCCCGGAGTCTTTGCACGGGGATGCGCCCGCCGAGCTGCCCGGTAGTCTTGCGGAGGACCGGGGGGCGGCGGACGTCGCGCTCAGTCCCGCCAGCCACGGTCCTACGCCGGGCCAGATCGCCCTGGATGGTCTGTGGCGTAACAACCCCGCCCTGGTGCAGGTGCTGGGTCTGTGTCCGCTGCTGGCCATCTCCAACAATACGGTCAACGCACTGGGGCTTGGGCTTGCCACCTTGCTGACCCTGGTGGTGAGCAACACCCTGGTTTCCATCATTCGTCACTGGGTTCGACCAGAGGTGCGCCTGCCTGTGTTCGTGCTGGTGATCGCCTCGGTGGTGACAGCCATTGAGCTGGCGATGAACGCCTGGATGCACGGGCTTTACGTGGTGCTGGGGATCTTCATCCCGCTGATTGTCACCAACTGCATCATCATCGCCCGAGCTGAGGGTTTCGCCTCGCGTCATGATATCGCTCGGGCGGCGTTTGACGGGCTGATGATGGGGGCGGGTTTCGCTCTGGTGCTGGTCGCGCTGGGCATGCTGCGCGAGGTGTTCGGGCAGGGGACGATCCTGGCGAATGCGCATCTGATGTTTGGCGAATGGGGGCGTGCTCTGACCGTGCAGGTCATCCCCGATTACCGAGGCTTCCTCTTGGCCATTCTGCCGCCGGGCGCATTCCTCGGGCTGGCCCTGCTGGTGGCGTTCAAGAACGCGCTGGATCAGCGGCGCGCGGCCTGAGGGCAGGCCGGCGGTTACTCGTCCAGAATGACCTTCGTGTCGGCAGCGGGCGCCCGGCCTTTGACGCAAACTCGGTTGCGGCCCTCCGCCTTGGCTTGATAGAGAGCGTGGTCGGCGCGCTTGAAGCAGGATTCGAGGTTGTCGGTCTCCTTGAACTGGCAGACGCCGAGGCTGATCGTCAGTGCGCCGACTTCCGGAAAGGCTGCGTCCTGGACCGCCAGACGAAGTTTTTCCGCCAGATCGACGGCTTCCGCGCGGGCGGTGTTGATGGCAAGCACAACGAACTCCTCGCCGCCCCAGCGCGCGAAAATGTCGCTTTCCCGAACATTGGCGCGCACCAGGTCGGCCAGGGTCCTGAGCGCCGTGTCGCCGACGTTGTGACCGTAGCGGTCGTTGACTTGCTTGAAGTGATCAATGTCGAACACCAGCAGGCTCAGGGGTTGGTGATAGCGGCGCGCGCGACCGATCTCAATGCCTGCCGCCTCTTCCAGGTGACGGCGGTTCCAGCAGCCGGTGAGCTTGTCGGTGCGGGCCAGGGTTTCCAGTTCCGCAAGGGTTGTCTGTAAACGGTTGTTGGCCTGCTCCAGTTCCTGGTGCGCCTTGCGCAGTTCCTCGTCGCGGCGGCGTCGTTCGGTGATGTCGTGGATGGCGACGATCAGAGCCATGCCATCGTCCAGCGTGGCGCGGGTGGCCGACAGCAGGGTCCAGAAATGCTGACCCTTGCTGGTTTTGAGCTCTGCCTCCCAGTCCCTGACGGCGCCATAGAGGATGGCGTCCTTGATAAAGCGCTCGCGCTCTTCCGAGCGCACCCAGAAGTCGGGGGTCCTCGCGCCGATCAGCTCGCGGCTGTCCATGCCGAATTGTTGCAGGGTCCGGTCGTTCACGAACCGGATGATGTTGTCCGACAGGCCGACCACCATGACCGGGAAGGGTGCGTTCTGCAACAGGCTGCGTAGCATGTGTTCTTCGGCTTGGCGCAGGCCCATGTCGCGTCGCAGGCCGCGATTGTGCATGAATACGGCCAGCAGGAGCAGGGCGGCGAGCAAGGCGACCGCGCCGCCCAGCAAAAGGGCCTGATGGTAGGCGCTGCGTGGTACGGTGGGTTCGGGCTCATAAATGAAGCCGTCCAGGGAAACTCGCTCTGGCAGCAGTCCGAGCTCGGCATAGGTGCGCGCGATGTGCGTCCAGCGGGCAGGATTGTTGTAGCCGAGCTCGATCAATTCGGGCTGGATGAGATTGCGCATCTGTTCGGCCTCAAAACGCAGATGCTTGCGGGAAAGGGGCGTCGGGTAGTCGCGAAGGATCAGATCGATGACTTCATCAGTGTGTTCGAAGGCGTACTGCCACCCCTTGATACTGGCCTCCCGGAAGGCGCGGACCTGATCTGGCTGGGTTCGGATCAGCTCTTCGCGGGTGAAGAGCACGTCGCCGTAGAAGTCGATGCCGACACTGCGCGGGCTGAAGGCGAGGTAGGGTATGCCGCGTTGTTCAAGGGCGAAGGTCTCGTCGGTCAGGTAGGCGGCCATGGCGTCGGTTCGGCCTTCGACCAGGTCGTCCAAGCTGAAACTGTGGTCCTGGGCGTGATAGCGGCTCTCGTCGATGTCCGCGTGCCTGAGCAGAGCGCGGATTTCGTCCGCTTGCGGTTCGAGCATGATGCGCCGTCCGGCCATGTCGGACATGGATGTCATGCCCCGGTCGGCACGCGCCAGCAGGATGTAGGGCGAATGCTGGAAGATGGCCGCCATCGCCACCACCGGCGCTCCAGCATGGCGGGCCAGCAGCAGGGCGCTGGTGCCGACGCCGAATTCGGCGCGGCCTTCGGTGACCTCCCTGACCGGGTCAAGACCGGGGGTGGCGGCCTGGATGCGCACATTGAGCCCGGCCTCACGGTAAAAGCCTTGCTCCAGCGCAGCGTAATACCCGGCGAACTGGAACTGGTGCGCCCATTTGAGCTGAAGGGTGACGGTTTGGTTGGCGTACACGCTCTCCGCTGCGCCGAACCAGGCAAGGCTGGCTGCGAACAGGCGCAGAAGCAGGTACAAGGCGCGCATCCGGAAACCCTCCGTGGAGTGTTCAGCGTTTGTGACAATGCCCTCGTCGTCGCGAACGGCAGCCGAGGGGGCTCAGGTTAACGTGAAGCGGTAAGCACCGTCACGCGGGCGCTGTGGCTTATTTGACACGCATGCCGGGCTGGGCGCCGTCGTCCGGGCTGAGGATGAACAGGCCAGGAGCGCCGGCGCCGGAAGCAGCGAGCACCATACCTTCGGACAGGCCGAACTTCATCTTGCGCGGGGCCAGGTTGGCGACCATCACGGTTAGACGGCCTTCCAGCTCTTCCGGCGCGTAGGCGGACTTGATGCCGGCGAATACGTTGCGGGTTTCGGAGCCGATGTCGAGGGTGAGTTGCAGCAGTTTTTCCGCTCCCTCCACATGCTGGGCCTTGACGATGCGGGCGATGCGCAGGTCGATCTTGCCGAAGTCGTCGATGGAGATGGTTTCGGCAATGGGGTCAATGGCCGTTGCCGCAGGCTTGGTCTCGGCGGCGGAAGCGGTCTCGGGGGCGGTTTTCTCGGGGGCTCCGGGCAGGGTGGCCTTGTTCTCTTCGATCATGGCGTCGATCTTCTCTTTTTCGATACGGGTCATCAGCGGCTCGAACGGCTGGATGACGTGCTGGATCATCAGGCGATGGGGGCTGTTCCAGTCCAGTTCGCCGAAGTGCAGGAAGGCTTCGACCTGTCTGGCCATGCGCGGCATGACCGGCTTGAGGTAGGTCATCAGCACGCGGAACAGGTTGAGACCCTGGGTGCAGATGGCCTGAACCTGCGCCTCGTTGCCCGGTATCTTGGCCAGCGCCCAGGGCTTGTGCTGATCGATGTACTGGTTTGCGCGGTCGGCAAGCAGCATGATCTCGCGCATGGCGCGGGCGGTGTCTGATGCCTCGTAAGCGGCGGCGATGGCATCCCCGGCGGCGACGAACTCGTGGTAGAGCGCCGGGTCATGCAGCTCGGGAGCAAGGTGGCCGTCGAACAGGCGACCGATGAATCCGGCGGTGCGCGAGGCCAGGTTGACCAGCTTGCCGACCACGTCAGCGTTCACGCGCAGCATGAAGTCTTCGAGGTTGAGGTCGATGTCCTCTACCGAGCCGTTGAGTTTGGCGGCGAAGTAGTAGCGCAGCGCTTCGGGGTTCAACTGGTTGAGGAAGCTGCGCGCCATGA
>JBFLZK010000030.1:0-5268 GCA_040756355.1 Pseudomonadota bacterium
GGGGCCAAGACCAAGGCCGTTTCAAGGGCTCCTGCAACCGCCCCTCGATTAAACCCGTGGCGACGGGGCTTGACAACATTTAACTAAATAACTAGTTTTGTAGCCGTGAAAACCGATTACATCGACCAACTGCCCGCCGACTGGGCCCCTCTGGCAAGCGTATTCACCGCACTGGGAGACCCTCACCGGCAGCGCATCCTGCTCCTGTTCGAGCCAGGCGAAGCGTTGAACATCAGCCGGATTGTCGCGGCGATGCCGCTGTCACGCACGGCCGTTGTGCACCATTTGCGGGTGCTCTCCGAAGCCGGGGTGCTGGTGAGCGAGAGGCATGGCAAGGAAACGCACTACCGGATGGACAGCCCGGTAGTGCGTGAGGCCTTGAGCCGGGTGATCGGTTATCTGGATCTGCAAGGTTATCCATAACGCGCCTCGCAGGCGCTCACGACAAGGAAGGAGAGTTCCATGTTCCGACATCTGCTGGTCGCCCTCATCCGTGCGCTGCTCAAGCCGCTGATGCGCCTGATGTTCCGCGTGCGCGTCGAGGGAACGCTCGATACGCATGCGAAACGCCTCATCATCATCGCCAACCACGAATCCTTTCTGGACGGGTTGTTGCTCGGATTGTTCCTGCCGGTCAAGCCGGTTTTCGTGGTGCATACCATGGTTGCGCGGCAGCGTCTGTTTCGCTGGGCGCTCTGGTTCACGGATTATCTGTCTGTCGATCCCATGCACCCGATGGCCATCAAGCAGATTCTGTCGCTTGCAAAAAGCGGACGCCCGGTGGTGATCTTCCCGGAAGGCCGCATCACGGTGACGAGCGGCCTGATGAAGGTCTACGAGGGACCGGCCTTCGTGGCGGCTCGCTCCGGGGCGACCATCGTCCCGGTACGGCTTGACGGCCCGGCACGCAGCACCTTCGCGCAGCTGGACGGCGAAGCGCGCCGTCAGTGGTTTCCGCGCATCCGCCTGTCGATCCTGCCGCCCGTCACGCTGCCGCCGCTCGAAGGCGGGACATCCAGAGAGCGCCGCCGCCGCGCAGGCGAGGCGATGCGTCACATCATGCAGGACATGATGTTCCGGAGCCACGCCCCTCAGACCCTGTTCGAAGCGCTGGTGGATGCCGGTCACGTCCACGGCTGGAAGACCCCCATCGTCGAGGACGTGAACCAGACGCCCTATACCTATCGGAAGGTGTTGAAGATGACCTTGGCCGCCGGGCGCTTCCTGGCCCGAGAAGGCGAGGATGGCGAGTATGTGGGTGTACTGCTGCCCAACCTCGCCATCACGGCGGGCGCGATCATCGGCGCCTCGGCCTTCGGCCGCGTGCCTGCGGTCCTCAACCCGACGGCGGGAGCGGATGGCCTGCGCAATGCGCTGACCGCCGCGCGCATCACGCGCGTGCTGACCTCGCGCGCCTTTGTCGAAAAGGCCCGCTTGCAAGCCACGCTCGATGCCCTGCCCGACGTGCGCTGGCTGTATCTCGAAGACCTGCGCCCGTCCCTGACGTTCAAGGACAAGCTGTGGGTGCTCGCCGCCAGCCTCTTGCCCACGCGCTACGTGCCGCGCGGCAACGTCGAATCCCCGGCGGTGGTGCTGTTCACTTCGGGCTCGGAAGGCAAGCCCAAGGGCGTGGTGCTCTCGCATCGCGCGCTGGTGGCGAACGTGGCCCAGATCCGCGCGATCATCGACCTCAACCGGCGCGACCGCATCTTCAACGCCCTGCCCATGTTCCACAGCTTCGGCCTGACCGCGGGCACGCTGTATCCGCTGATCGCCGGGGTGCCGGTCTTCCTGTATGTCAGCCCCCTGCACTACCGCGTCATCCCGGAAATCGTCTACGACCGCAACTGCACCGCGCTGTTCGGCACCGGCACCTTCCTGGCCCATTACGGACGCTTTGCGCACCCGTATGACTTCTTCCGCCTGCGTTACGTCGTGGCCGGGGCCGAGAAGCTCAACGAACAGGTTCGCGACCTATGGTTCGAAAAATTCGGCGTGCGCATCTACGAAGGCTACGGCGCCACCGAAACCGCGCCCGTACTGGCGGTCAACACGCCGATGGCCTATCGCGCCGGAACCGTCGGCCAGTTCCTGCCCGGCATTGAGTACCGCCTGATGCCGGTCGCCGGAATCGAACGTGGCGGACAACTGCATGTACGCGGCCCCAACGTCATGTCCGGCTACCTGCGCAGCGATGCGCCCGGTCGCCTGGAGCCGCCTGCCACCGAACTGGGCGAAGGCTGGTACGACACCGGCGACATTGTCAGCCTCGATACGGACGGCTTCGTACGCATCGAAGGCCGCGTCAAGCGGTTTGCCAAGATCGCCGGAGAGATGATCTCGCTCGAAGTAGTCGAACGCATGGCGCAGGCCGCGAGTCCGGACGCCCAGCACGCCGCCAGCAGCCGCCCCGACCCGGCGCGCGGCGAGGCGCTGGCGCTGTTCACCACCGACCCCCGACTTACCCGCGAAGACCTGCTTGCCGCGGCCCAGAGCCTGCGCCTGCCGGAACTGGCCATACCGCGCATCATCCGCGTCGTGGAAGAACTGCCGCTCCTGCCGACCGGCAAGGTGGATTACGTCACGCTCAAGGACATGGCTCAGCGGGAGGTCTCGGTATGAGCGCGCATGCACATCAAGACGGAGCCCCCGCGCAACTGGACCTGCCCCTGTTCGGGCGCCCCATGCTCGCCTTGCTGGGCGCGCAATTTCTCTCATCCTTCGCGGACAACGCCCTGCTCATCGTCGCCATCGCCACGCTCAAGGCACAGGCTGCGACGGGCCAGATTCCATGGCTGCAAATCGCCTTCGTCGCCCCTTTCATCTTGCTCGCGCCCTTCGTCGGACTGATCGCGGATGCCCAACCCAAGGGGCGGGTGCTCATGATCGGCAATGGGCTCAAGCTCATCGGCGCCTTGGGCCTTTTCGCCGGAATGCACCCCCTGCTGGCCTACGGCATCGCCGGTATCGGCGCGGCGGCCTACTCACCGGCCAAGTACGGCATCCTCACCCAATTCTTCGGCCCGGAGAAACTGGTGCGCGCCAACGGCTTGCTCGAAGGCTCCACCATCGTCGCCATCCTGATCGGCGTGTTTGTCGGCGGCCAACTCAGCGATGCCTCGCTTGAACTCGCCCTCAATGTCGTCATCGGCCTGTTCGTTCTCGCCGCCCTGCTCAACCTGCTCATCCCGCGCCTGGCCATCGAGCGCCCGCTGCATACCCTGAATCCCGCGCAACTGGCGCGCGAATTCGGCGACAACCTGCGTGTCCTGCACCATAACCACGATGCGCGGGACTCGCTGATCGCCACCAGCAACTTCTGGGGCATGGGCGCCACATTGCGCCTGATGCTGTTCGCCTGGGTTCCGGTGGCGCTTGGGCTGCCCGACAACGGCACCCCTGCCAACCTCATGGGCGCGGTGTCCATCGGCATCGTCGGCGGCGCGCTGCTCGCGGGGCTGTGGGTCACGCTCGCCACAGTGAACCGCGCACTGATCGGCGGCTTCCTGCTCGGCCCGCTGGTCATGATCCTGGCCCTGATCGGCGACATCTGGCTCGCGGTGGGCGTGCTCGTCGCCCTCGGCGCGGCGGGCGGACTGTTCGTCGTGCCCATGAACGCGCTGTTGCAGGAGCGCGGCCACGAGACCATCGGCGCGGGGCGCGCACTGGCGGTGCAGAATTTCTGGGAAAACGTAGCCGTGGCCGGGTTCGTCGGGCTCTTCCTGCTGCTGACTGAACTGGGCGCATCGATCCAGACGAGCATGCTTCTGTTCGGCATCCTACTGCTGGCAAGCGTGAGCGGCGTGGCCTTGCTGCGTCGCACGAAAGCGGGCGGGTCGGCGGCGTCGGACACCCCGTAAGACGCCACCCCGCCCTGCTGCGTCCCTCCCGCGGATCGGGGGATACGCAGAAACGGGCATCCGCAGCCCGTTTCTGCGACAATCGGCGCATCTTTGCCCAATGACCATCGCCCTTCATGGACCACCCCATGGAACAACTCATCCAGACCCTGGGCCAACAGGCCCGTCAGGCCGCGCGCCAGCTCGGCCGCGCCGAAACCGCCGCCAAGAACAAGGCGCTGGAGGCCATCGCCCAAGCCATCCTGAACGGCGCCGACGAGATCATCGCCGCCAACGCCCGTGACCTGGATGCGGGCAAAGCCGCCGGACTGGACGCCGCCATGCTTGACCGCCTGTCCATCGACCCGGCCCGCGTGGCGGCGATGGCCGAAGGCGTGCGCCAGATCATCGCCCTGCCCGACCCGGTCGGCGCCATCGACGACATGACCTACCGTCCGTCCGGCATTCAGCTTGGCAAGATGCGCGTGCCCATCGGCGTGATCGGCATCATCTACGAATCGCGCCCGAACGTGACCGTGGACGCCGCCGCGCTGTGCCTCAAGTCCGGCAACGCCACCCTCCTGCGCGGCGGCTCCGAGGCGGCGCACTCCAACCGCGCCCTGGCCGCCTGCATCCAGAACGGCCTGCGCGCCGCCGGGCTGCCGGAAGCGGCGGTGCAAGTCATCCCCACCACCGACCGCGAAGCCGTCGGCGCGATGCTGCGCGCACGCGGCCTGATCGACGTGATCATCCCGCGCGGCGGCAAGGGCCTGATCGAGCGCGTGGCCAGTGAAAGCCTGATCCCGGTCATCAAGCACCTGGACGGCAACTGCCACGTCTACATCGACGACACCGCCGACGTGCAGAAGGCCCTGAAGGTGGCCGTCAACGCCAAAACCCACCGCTACGGCGTGTGCAACGCGATGGAGACCCTGCTGGTCGCCGAGGGGATCGCCGAGGAAGTCCTGCCTTCGCTGGCCGCCAGCTACACGACCAAGGGCGTAGAACTGCGCGGCTGCGCCCGCACCCACGCCATCCTAGACGGCGTGGACGTCAAGGCCGCGACCGAGGACGACTGGTATACCGAATACCTCGCCCCGATTCTGGCGATCAAGGTGGTGGACGACCTCGACATGGCGATCGAGCACATCGAACAGTACGGCTCGCACCACACCGACGCCATCGTCACCGAGGACTACACCCGCGCGCGCCGCTTCCTGCGCGAGGTGGATTCCAGCAGCGTGATGGTCAACGCCTCCACCCGCTTCGCCGACGGCTTCGAATACGGACTGGGCGCTGAAATCGGCATTTCCACCGACAAGCTGCACGCGCGCGGCCCGGTCGGGCTGGAAGGCCTGACCACGCAGAAATGGATCGTGCTCGGGGACGGGCATGTCCGTGGCTGAGGCCAAACGCCCTTGATCGGCAT
>JBFLZK010000031.1:0-13200 GCA_040756355.1 Pseudomonadota bacterium
CCGCTCGGTCACCTGCTTGATGGCCTCAGTCTTGAATTCTTCTGGATAACGCTGGTTGCTCATGGCACCTCCTATCGGGCCTCAGTCTGAGGCTCTTGAGGTGTCTAGGAAAGGAGGGGCGATTCAGCCCTCGCTCCAGGAGTGAGGGTTTTTTATTGCCCGCCCAGCAGGGCCTTGAGTCCTTCGAGCTGGGCGCGGCCCTTGGTCTTCTTCTCCTCTGGGTCGCTGTCGTCCGTGCGCCCTTCCCAGCGCAGCAAATCGCCCGGGATCTCGGTAAGGAAGCGGCTGGGCTCGCTCTCCACCCACTCCCCGTAGCGCTTGCGCTTCTTCGTCAGGGTGAAGGTCAGGCTCTGCTGGGCGCGGGTTATGCCGACATAGGCCAGTCGCCGTTCCTCCTCCAGCCGCTCTTCATCCAGGCTCTCGCGGTGGGGTAAGAGTTCCTCTTCCATACCCATGATGAAAACGTGCGGAAACTCCAGGCCCTTGGCTGCGTGCAGGGTCATCAGGCGTATCTGGTCGCCCGCCTCGTCCTCGTTCTGGCGTTCGAGGATGCCCATCAGGCTGGCGCGTCCGGCCAGTTCCTGGATGTCCATGGCCTCTTCGCCCGAAGTCAGTTTTTCCAGCCACTCCAGCCAGTCGTTAACATTCGTCCAGCGGCGCTCGGCTTGCTTGGGGGTGTCGGAGGTGTCCTTCAGCCAGTCCTCGTAGCCGATGTCCTGCACGAGTTGGCGCAGCCCGGCCAGCGGGGCGTGTACGGCGGCCTCTCGCAGGCGGTCCAGCCAGCCGGTGAAGGCGCCGAGCTGTTCGAGCATGCGTTCGCCCAGTTGCTGGGCGAGGGCGAGTTCGCGGCTGGCGCTATCCAGCGAGAGGCTGCGCGCTTGAGCGTGCGCGCCGAGCTTTTCCAGCGTGCCCGCGCCGATGCCCCGGCGCGGGGTGTTGACCACGCGCAGGAAGGCGGTGTCGTCGTCCGGGTTGGCGAGCAGCCGCAGGTAGGCGGACAGATCGCGGATCTCGCTGCGCTCGAAGAACGACTGGCCGCCGGTGATGTGGTAGGGGATGGCGTGCTGGCGCAGCGCCCCTTCCAGCACGCGGGCCTGGTGGTTGCCCCGATACAGCACGGCGTAATCCGCGAATTTCGTCCGGTTCTTGAATTTGTGCTGGAGGATCTCGACCGCGACCCGCAGGGCTTCGTCTTCGCCGTCCTTGCACAGTAGGGCGCGTAGCGGCTCGCCTTCGCCCAGTGCGCTCCACAGGTTCTTCTCGAACTGCTTGCTGTTGTTGCGGATCAGCGCGTTGGCGGCCTTCAGCACGGTATTCACCGAGCGGTAGTTCTGTTCGAGCTTGATGACCTTGAGGGTGGGGTAGTCCTCGCCCAGCAGGTTGAGGTTTTCCGGCCGCGCACCGCGCCAGGCGTAGACCGACTGGTGGTCGTCGCCCACTGCGGTGAGGTTGGCGCTCGCGTCCAGCAAGTGGCGGAGCAGGGCGTACTGGGCGGCATTGGTGTCCTGCACCTCATCCACCAGAAGATGGCGCACGCGCTGGCGCCACTTGGCGCGAATTTCAGGTTGTTCCTCGAACAGGCGGACGGGCAGGGCGATCAAGTCGTCGAAGTCGAGTGCGTTGCTGGCGCGCAGTTGGCGCTCGTAGGCGAGGTACAGGCGCGCGGCGTCCTGGTCGTCGTCCGTTTCGGCCTGCGCCAGTGCCTCGGCTGGGGCGAGGCCCTCGTTCTTCCACAGGCCGATGCGATGACGGAGTTCCTCCACCAGCGACTTGTCCGGCAATTTGGACAGCTCGCGCAGCATGGCCAGCGCGTCCTCGGCATCGAGGATCGAGAAACCCGGTCGCAAGCCAGCCGCCGCGTGCTCGTGCTTGAGGATGGTGAGGCCCAGGGTGTGGAAGGTGGAAACATGCAGCCCGCGTCTCTCCTCCGCCGCCAGCATCTTGCCGACCCGCGCCTGCATTTCGCGCGCCGCCTTGTTAGTGAAGGTGACGGCGTAGACGTGGCGTGCCGGGATCTGAAGTTCGCGGATCAGGTGGGCGATCTTGGCGGTAATGACCCGCGTCTTGCCCGAGCCCGCGCCGGCCAGTACCAGCAGGGGGCCATGGGTATGGGTAACGGCGGCGCGTTGCGCGGGGTTGAGCGTATCGAGCATGAGGTCAGCTCAAGTCCGGTCGGGTCGGTGTGTATGCTTCAGGTTCATGTTTTTCTTGCCGATTAGATGGTTTTTTTTGTCATCAAAAAATGCGCAAACGGTCCAGGAGATTCTTGTCTAGTTTCTGAATCGAGAGGCCGTCCGGAGAGATCGTCATGAACCTCATCGCCAAACTGATGGATATGCCGGGAGTCATCGCGGCAGGTTCCTACACCTTCAAGGGCGAGGAATACAAGTATCAGGGTCCGCTGTCCGAGAAAGAGGCCCACAAGCTGGCGGCCTTGTGTTACGCCAACATGAGAACGGTGCGCATGCAGGGCGACATGCTGCAGATGGTGACTACGATTTGCAAACCCGGCGTGACCGACTGCGGCATGGCGGGGGCCAAGGGCTGGGTGGTGCACGGTCAGCAGAGAAGTGTCTGCGTGGTGTACGACACCTTTTGCGTCCTCAGCAACACCAGCGGATCGCTCGATGATGTACTGCATCTCATGCTGGAGAGCCAGCCCGACTGGCAGGGGGTCCTCATCTAGCGGATGACCCCACGGTCCGTAGCGGTGCCGGCGCGCGATGGTCCTTTCCGCCCCCCTTGCCATCTTGCCGGATGACACGACAAAAGAATGCGACAGGAGATCAGTCATGCCTATGACAAGCGAATTGGTTCAGGTTCCCGGTGCCGTCGCGGGATTCAAGTTTTCCCCTTCGGGCGATGTCATCGAGTCCGCAGTGAAGGAAGAGGAGGAGCGCCTGGACGAGGTCACCCTCGATCTCCTGGCACGCATCTGCGTCGCTAACCGGGCGATTGCCAACATGCAGGCTCGCGGGTGGGAAGCCATCAGCGACATGAATGGGTTCTTCCCCGTGGAGGGCTTCACCTTCATCGGTCTCAACCTTTCCGTGGTCACCCGTGGAGACCAGGCCGTGGTGCTGGAAAACTCCGAGGCGGATTACGATGAGGCCTACCGCGCGCTGGAGCGCTGAGGAGGAGCCATGATCAGCCATTTGATGAATATCGATGGGGTCAAGGCGGTCGCCTATTTCAAGGAGGGCCCCGTTCCCGAGCTGATGGAGTCCTATGGCGACCTGCCCGGGGTGGAGCTCGAGCAGCTCTGCCGGTTCGCCAACGATTACAAGCGCATGGTGCAGGGCATGGTCGATCAACTCGCGCTATTCACGGATTCCATGCAGTGGACGCCCGCCGACGGCTGGGCCTTGCATGGGCCGGAGTACTCTGCCTGCGGGTGGGGTGGGTTGGTCTGTCTCTACGAGACCCGGAAGGCGCCGCTTAATACGATCATCGGCCGCGTCAAGGAAGAGTTTTTCTACAAGTAGCCTGTCCGTCGCGCGTTGCGCGTGGTGGATGCGCGGGCGAGCGTGTAAAGTTCTGCGCACGCATCCACATGATCGTCTTCGCCCATGCTTTTGCCGTTGTGTGCCGACAGGGCCACGGGCCTGATCGAGCCTGTCCGTTTTCTCCCATCGCCGCACTGCGATGCCCGCCCTGAGGGCGTGCGGCCAGAGCTGATCGTGATTCACGGCATCACCCTGCCGCCGGGCGAGTTCGGCGGGCCGTGGATCGACGAGCTGTTCATGGGGCGTCTGGACTCGGCGGCCCACCCCTATTTCGCAACCATCGCCCATCTGCGTGTCTCGGCCCACCTGCTGATCCGCCGGGATGGTTCCATCACCCAGTATGTGCCTTTCCACCTGCGCGCCTGGCATGCAGGCATCTCGTCGTTCGAAGGGCGCGAGCGGTGCAATGATTTTTCCATCGGCATCGAGCTGGAGGGCGCCGATGACACGCCTTACGCCGACGCTCAGTACGAAACCCTGACGCGGCTGATCCCTGTCTTGTGTGTCGCCTATCCATCCTTGCGCGCCGTGACCGGACACGCGGATATCGCTCCGGGCCGCAAGACCGACCCAGGGCCTGCCTTCGACTGGTCGCGGCTGGCCACGTCCCTGTCGGGCTGGCGCGGGACGACGGGGGCCGAAGGGGTTGCCGGGGCCGCTCGCTTGGTCATAATGACGTACTGATTCCGCCCCCCAAGGTCCACGTCATGTTGCTGCTCGCTACCCTGATCGCGTTTTTCGCCGAACGGCTGGCGCCGTCGCTGGCCGAGTACCGCTCCCTGGCGTGGTTTGATGCCTATTTCGATACCCTGCGGGACCACCTGAGCAAAAAAGGCGGTTTGGCGCTGAGTGTCATCCTGGTGCCGTGGGCGATGATGGTGTCGCTCATCCACTCGGTCTTGCAGGATGTACTCTGGGGTTCGCTTCAGTTGGCCTTCAGTGCACTGGTGCTGTTCCTGAGCCTGCGCCCGGGCAGCCTGGATCCCGCCGTGGATGGTTATGTCGATGCGCGCGAGAAGGGCGATGACGGCGTCGCCCGCCATCATGCCGAGAATCTGCTGGGCGGATCGGCCCCCCAGGCCGTCGAGGAGGAGGTGCGCGCTGTGGCCGATGCCTTGTTGCTGGAGGCCAATGAGCGCTGGGTCGCGCCCATGCTCTGGTTTGTTCTGCTCGGGCCGGTGGGGGCGATTCTGTATCGCCTGACCGTATGCACCGAGGCGCGCGCCCAGGAGGGTAGCCTGCGCAATGCCGCCAGTCTGTTCCGGGCCGCGCTGGAATGGCTGCCCGCGCGCCTTCTGGCAAGCATGTACATCCTTTCCGGCAGCTTCGAGGAAGGTCTCAACGCCTGGCGGCAGAAAGATCAGGTGTCGGTAGACGCCCTGCATGACGACTCCTCGGAGGGTGAGGCCATCAGTCGCACTCGTGAGCTGGAGCACGGGAACCGTGACCTGTTGCAGCGGGTCGGTCGCGCCTCCCTGCGTACCGAGGATTACAGCGTTACCACGCAGGTGAGCGAGGCGGGCGATATTGAAGCCGACGCAAGCATCGTGCGTGCCGCGCGCGGACTTGTGTTGCGTTCGCTCATCGTCATCGTCTCCATCATTGCCTTGTTGACCCTGGGCGACTGGATCGCCTGATGGCGCGACTTGATCTGCTGCGTCACGGCGAACCTGTCGGCGGCTCGCGCTACCGTGGCGACGGAGTGGACGACCCGCTTGCGCCAGAAGGGCTGGCGGCCATGTGGCGAAGTGTCGAAGGCGGCGTCTGGGATGTCGTGGTCAGCTCGCCCATGCAGCGTTGTCACGCCTTCGCGCAAGCCTATGCCGAGCGTGTGCGCCTGCCGCTGACCATCGAACCTCGCCTGCGCGAGATCGGCCTCGGCGTGTGGGAGGGGTTGAGTCATGACGAGGTCAAGCGCGAGCACGCGGAAGCCTATGCCGCCTACAAGCGCGACATCCTGACCGGCATGCCGGAGGGAGCCGAGCCGGTTCTGGAGTTCATCGCACGCGTGCGCGCCGCGCTGGTCGAACTGGCCGAACGCCACAAAGGGCAGCGAGTGCTGGTCGTATGCCATGCCATCGTCATGCGCGCATCCCTGGCCATTGCCCTGGAGGCGCCGACGCAGGCCCTGGGGCGCGTGCGAGTTGATTATGCAGGGTTTCTCCACCTGCGCCATACGCACGGACACTGGGCGGTCGAAGGCTTGCTCAATCCCCCCCCGGCCCGATGACCTCCGGGCGTCCCTCCCTGACCCTGTACATCCCCGGCCTTCTCGGACCATGGTCCGGCCCGGGAGAGCTTGTCCCGCCCCGCGTTCCTGCGTTGCGGCGCTGGCTGGCTCGCGCTGATCGGTTGGCCGTGTCGCGGGCAGCCCCCGAGTGGTCGTTCGAAGCCGATCTCGCGCGCCTGTTCGGCCTTCCGGGCGAAACGCCGCCTTGGGGCGCCTATGGTTTGTGGGGCGAAATCGGCCAACGCCCGGAGGGCTTTATGCTCCGCCTCGACCCGGTTCATCTGAGGCTTGGGATGACAGAAGCCATTGTCTCCGCCGGAGCTGGGCTCAGGCCGACTGCCGATGAGGCGCGTGCGCTGGCGCGGACGCTTGAACAGCATTTTCACGATTCCGGCTGGCGTATCGACATCGCCGCGCCGGACCGCTGGTATCTCCATCTTCCCGAGGTCATGGAACTGCATGCCGCCCCCCTGTCGCGGGCGATCGGGCGCGATGCGGGGCTGTTCAAGCCCGCCGGACGGGATGCCGCGCGCTGGCTGGCCTGGTTGACCGAGGCTCAGATGCTGCTGCACGCTCACCCTGTCAATCAGGCTCGCGAGGCGCGCGGACTGCCGACCATTAACACCCTGTGGCCCTGGGGTGCGGGAGTTTTGCAGGACCGGGTGGTCATGATGCCCGACTGCGAAGCGGTATTTTCCGCTCACCCACTCGTTCGGGGGCTGGCGCAGGCGGCGGGCCTGCCCACGTTTGAGCCACCCGAAACCGCCGGTGAGTGGGTCGAATGGCTGATCTCGCGCCCGATCCGGAATACCCTCGTCGTGCTCGACGAAATCCTTCCGGTCTGGCAGGCAGGCGACCACGAAGAGTGGCTGGCTGCCATCGAAGGCCTGGAGGCCCGCTGGTTCGCCCCCCTGCAAGCCTTTCCAGGCAAACTGAATGTGCTGAAGATCGATACCGGACAGCAAGGTATCTGGCGCACCCGCCCCTCGCATCGCTGGCGCATCTGGCGCGGAACTCCGGAAATGCAGAGCTTATGCGCGCCCATCGTCTGATCCGCCGCCGCGAGGCATCTTCCATTCCTGATCTTCCGGGTCTGAATCCTGTGCTGGCGCGGGTATTGGCGGCGCGCGGCATCCATACGCCGGATCAGCTCGATCTGGCCATCAATCGCTTGCATCCGCCGCGCGCCTTGTCAGGCATCGATCGGGCGGCTTGCCATCTTGCTGATGCCATTGAAGGCGAGGCACGCATCCTGGTCGTGGGTGATTTCGATGCCGATGGGGCGACCAGCACAGCGCTCTCGCAGCGTGTGCTGAAGGCCTTGGGTGCGCGCGAGGTGCATTTCCGCGTGCCTAATCGTTTCGATGATGGCTATGGTCTGACGCCCGAGATCGTCGAGGCGGTCGCGCCGCTGGGAGCGGATCTGCTAATGACGGTGGACAATGGCGTGACCGCGCTTGCCGGGGTGCGCGCGGCGAAGGATGCGGGCATGCGTGTGGTGGTGACAGACCATCATCTTCCGGGGGCGGAGCTGCCCTGTGCCGATGCCTTGGTCAATCCGAATCTGCCGGGCGATGATTTTCCGAGTAAGCACCTTGCGGGCGTCGGCGTAGCTTTCTATGTGTTGTCCGCGCTGCGCGCCGAGCTTGGGCGTCGGGGGTGGTTCGAGCGTCGGGGCGTTGAGGCGCCGAATCTTGCGCGCTATCTCGATCTGGTCGCGCTAGGTACGGTGGCGGATGTGGTGCCCCTGGATCACAATAATCGGGTGCTGGTGGAGCAGGGGCTCAAGCGCATGCGGGCCGGGCAGGCCGCGCCGGGCATTTTGTCTCTGCTGGCGGTCAGCGGGCGTGATTTCCGCCGGGTCGTGGCGAGTGATCTTGGATTCGGCGTTGGGCCGCGTCTGAACGCGGCGGGGCGCATGGAGGACATGTCGATCGGCATCCAGTGCCTGCTCGCCGAGCAGCCCGAGGTGGCGCGCCGTCTGGCGGAAGAGCTGCACCAGCTCAACGCGCAGCGCCAGACGGTGGAGGCCGAGATGCAACAGCAGGCGCAAGCCCATCTAAAGCGTTTGAATGAACGCCTGAGCGCGGACGATATGCCGCGCGGCGTCTGTCTTTACGATCCTGATTGGCATCAGGGCGTGATCGGCATTCTCGCTTCCCGCATCAAGGATCGCCTGCACCGCCCGGTGATCGCCTTTGCGCCGGACGGCAATGGCGGAATCAAGGGGTCGGCACGCTCCATCCCCGGTCTGCATCTGCGCGATGCGCTCGAAGAGGTGGATGCGCTCAACCCCGGGCTCATCCAGCGTTTTGGCGGCCACGCCATGGCGGCAGGGTTGCAGTTGCCGCAGGCCTGTTTCACTGATTTCGCGCTGGCCTTCGATGAGGTGGTGCGGCGCAAGGTGGCGGAAGAAGATTGGCAGGGTGTTTTGCTGACCGACGGCGAGCTCTCCCCGTCCGAAATGACCCTGGAATTGGCCGAGACGTTGCGTTATGCGCAGCCCTGGGGGCAGCACATGCCCGAGCCACTGTTTGACGATGTGTTCCGGGTGCGGGACAAGCGCCCGATGGGGGCGGCGGGCAACCACTGGCGACTGAGCCTGGAGCACCGTGCGGGCGGGGCGTCGTTCGAGGCGGTGATGTTCAACATGGCGGCCACCGAGCTGCCGACTGGCGAGTGGTGGCGCCTGGCTTATCGTCTGGACGTCAACGAGTTTCGCGGTAACCGGCGTTTGCAATTGATGGTGGAGCAGGCGGAAGGAGTGTAGCCCCCTTCCCTGGCCCCGGGGATGCTTCAAGCAGGCTGGCGGGGTAGGGGGCGGTCCTGGTCCGGTCTTCCCCGTGCGAGGCGGGGAGGGGGTTGGTCAGTACAGGGTCTGTCCTGCGCGGTAGGCGCTCAGGAAGGCTTGGTAGTCGTATTCGACCTGGGTGGCGTAGTCCTTGGCGAAGCTGCGCACTTCCGCGCGGAACTCGCTGTGCTTGCCGTTGGTGATGTCGCTGATGGCTTTGTCCACTCCGCTGGAGATCAGGGTGCTGTCGTAGTCCTTGTCTGACAGGGCGTGAATCTTGGCCAAGGTCTTGCCGAAGTAGCCGGTGGCATCCATCCATTCGCTGTAGCTGGTCAGCTTGGTGTAGTCGAAGTCTTCCTGGAACGGTGACTTCTCGCGCAGGAAGTAGCTTGCGCCGGAGACCGTGGTCCAACCTGCCAGTAGGTCGGTATTGCTGAGTTGGGCTTTCATGGTCAGGGCCACGCGCTTGCCCTGGTTTGAGCCGTAGACAGAGGATGGCATGAGGCTGCCCGCAGCGATGGCGACTGCACTGCCGACTTCCTGCTTCATCTCCAGAATGACGTCGTCGCTGGTGGAGGTGGTCGGGCCCTCGATCAGCAGGTAGTAGCGGTAGCGACCGAGGCTCCCGGTGCCGGAGCCCAGCTTCAGGCGCGCATCCTTGAGGGTGTAGTAGCTGGTGGCATAACGCTTGGAGCTCGGGATGGAGCTGATGTAGCCGCTCATCGCCGCGCCGATGGCGGAGTAGCTTGTGCTTGTGAGCGCTTGCAGTTCGCTGGTGGCGAGGAATTTGCGCTTGCCGTTGACCACGCTGGTGTACTTGGAAAGCAGCGCGCCGCGGGTCTTGCTGTCCAGCGCCTGGATGGCGTCCTTCACTTCGCCGTTGGTGTTGCCACTGGTGAGGCGATAGTTCTTTTCGTCGTCGTTGCCGCTGAAGTCGTTCATCTTGTCCAGGTAGGATTCAACGAAGTTGTCAACCAGTGCGTCGCGGTCGCTGGATGACATGCCTTGTTCCTTGGCGGCGAGGATGATGCTGACCGCCATGCGCCAGACATCCCAGGTGTAAGGGCCCCAGTAACCTTCGTCGAAGTCGCTGACATCGAACACCTTGTTGCCGCCGGCATCTTTGAACGCGCTGAAGTTTTGCAGGTGCATGTCGCCCTCCAGCCAGACCTTGGAGGTCGCGCTGTTGGTGAAGGCGGAAGCACGGGACTTCATGTCCTCGTAGAACAAATGAGCGGTACCACGGTAAAAGCTAAAGGCCCCGGCGCTCATCTTGCTCATTTTGGTCGCTAGTTCTTGGGGGAGCTGGGCCGCATAGGGGTGGTTGTAGCTGTAGATATTCTGGGTGACCCAGGATGAGCGTTGCGAGGCCGCCAGGGCGCCCTCGGACATGCTCAGGGAAGCGCTGGTGATGGCGGTCGTTGCCAGGAAAATGCAGAGGCGGTGGATAGCGGCAGGCATGATATCCGTCTTCGTCTTGGAGGAGTAAAGGCGGAATTTTATGGGACGAGGGTCTCGGAAATGATGACAAAGGCCGGGCAATCAATGGGATGGCTGTTGTCTCGGGGCAACACTCGCGTCGCGGGGGCGCTCAGGGCTGTTCGTAAACCCATTTGATCAACGCATCCTGGACTCGGCTGCCGACGCCGTTCTGCACCCCGGGTTCATTGTGCAATACGACTACGGCGTAAGCGCGGCCACTGCGAGCAAGTATGTAACCGGCCAGGGCGCGTACTCCATTCAGCGTGCCAGTCTTGAATTGCGCGCGGCCACTGATTTCCTCGTCGCGCAGGCGTTTGCGCACGGTACCGTCGACCCCGACGATGGGCAGCGAGGCCGTGAATTCGAGCATCGCGGGGCTCTGGTAGACCCGCATCAGGAGCTCGCCAAGATGGCGGGCGCTGATGCGTGCTTCGCGTGAAAGGCCGGAACCGTTGCCGAGGACGAATTCGGGCCACCTGAGTCCTTGGCGCTCCAGCCAGTAGTCGATCGCCTGCGCTCCTTTTTCCGGTGTGGCGGGCGGGCCGAACTGGGCCGCGCCCAGCGAGAGGAGTAACTGGCGCGCCATCACGTTGCTGCTCATTTTGTTCATCGGAATGATGACTTCGGCCAGCGGGCGTGAGGGTTGGCTGTCGAACAGGATGGCCCCCGTCGGTGTTGGCGCTACGCGTGCCTGGCCGTTGAAGCTGCCGCCCAGTTGTGCCCACATGTGGCGGAACGCGCCCAGCAGCATGTCTTGCGGCTCCGCCACGACCCGAAACAGCTCCCGCTCGCCGCAGGAGGTGGCGTAACTTCCCGTGAATTCGATCACGGTTTCCTTCGGGGTGGGGATGACGCGCATCGCCGGTTCGCCGCAACCCGCTTTCTTGCCGCTCTGGATCCGGTTTTCGATGCGCAGGCCAGCCACGGGCAGTTCCGGTTCGATCACCAGTTTGCGTCGGGAGGGATCGGGCTGGAGGATGAAGCGGGTGGCGCGTTGGTTGAGCAGCAGGGCGTCGGGCAGGGCGTTGTATGGCTTGTAGGGGTTGCCATCGAAGGCGGCAGGGTCTTCCGGCGGCAGGCTGAAGAAGCTGTTGTCCAGCACAAGATTGCCGTGGATGGTGTGCAGGCCCTTGGCGCGCAGGTTTTGCAGCAGGCTCCAGAGGTCCTCGCTCAGAAACATCGGATTGCCATAGCCTTTCAGAATCAGATCGCCCTGCAACACGCCGTTGCTCACCGGGCGTGTGACATAGATTTCGGTCGGCCAGACGTGGAGAGGGCCGAGGATGTCCAGTGCGGCGGCTGTGGTCACAAGCTTCATGACCGAGGCTGGGTTTTGTGGCAGATCCTCGTTCCAGTTCAGGGTGGGTGTATCGCTATCGACCGCCTGGACCCAGATCGACAGAGCATCGGCGCTTGCCTGATGGCGGGTTAGGGCGTCTTCCACTTCGACAGGCAGCATGCCGGCACAACCGACTTGGGCGAGAGGGAGCAGAAAGGCGAAAGCGAGGAGGCGAGGGAGCTTTTTCATGGCTGCAAACTCTAGCCGTGTGATCGCAAACAGGCTAGTCTTGCACGTTTGCAAATTTTCCCCGGAGAGCGCCATGAGCGAGCAGATCGCCAACGTCACCCTCACCCGCAAGGCCAATCTCTACTTCGACGGCAAGGTCGTCAGTCATGGCTTCACCATGGCCGATGGCGGCAAGGCGACGCTGGGTGTGATCTTTCCGGGCAGCTTCCGCTTCAACGTGCAGGCGCCCGAGTTGATGGAGATCATCGCCGGTTCTTGCCGCGTCAAGGTGGGCGAGGGTGAGTGGGGCGCCTATGGCGCGGGCCAAAGCTTCAACGTGCCTGAAAACGGCTACTTCGACATCGAGGTGGCCGAGGGCGTCGTCGAGTACCAGTGCACCTTCGGCTGATGACCGCCGGACGCCACCGAACGAACGTTAACAAAGACCACATAGGGCGCGGAGGGTTCAGGGGGATCTGGTAGGCGAATCACGGCTTTGCCCTGTGTCCCCTGTGATCTCCGCGGCTATAAGGAAATCATGCTGGAAATCAATCCTATCCTGAATGAAATCAAAGACCTGCAGGAGCGCGCGTCCGCTCTGAGGGGGTATCTTTGACTACGACCACAAGGCTGAGCGTCTCGAAGAGGTTCTGAGAGAGCTCGAAGACCCCAACCTGTGGAACAACCCGGAGACCGCGCAGGCCCTGAACAAAGAGCGTGCGTCCCTGGAGGGCGTGGTCCATACCCTGCAATCGCTGACCGCCAGTCTTGCCGATGCGGGCGAGCTGCTGGAAATGGCGGCGGAAGAAGGTGATGAATCCACCGTGCAGTCGGTTGCCGACGACGTCGCCCAGCAGCGGGCCAAAGTCGAGCAGCTCGAATTCCGCCGCATGTTCTCCGGCGAGATGGACGCCGCCAACTGCTTCCTCGATATCCAGGCGGGGGCGGGAGGCACCGAGGCTCAGGACTGGGCCAACATGCTGCTGCGCATGTACCTGCGCTGGGCCGAGAAGCGCGGCTTCAAGACCGAGATCATGGAACTCTCCGAGGGCGAGGTCGCGGGCATCAAGTCCGCCACCGTGCGCATCGAAGGCGAGTACGCCTTCGGCTGGTTGCGCACCGAGATCGGCGTGCATCGCCTGGTGCGCAAGTCGCCGTTCGACTCCGGCAACCGCCGCCATACCTCGTTCTCGTCCGTGTTCGTCTCGCCCGAGGTGGATGACAGTTTCGAAATCGAGATCAACCCGGCCGACCTGCGCGTGGACGTCTACCGCGCCTCCGGCGCCGGCGGCCAGCACGTGAACCGGACCGAGTCTGCGGTGCGCTTCACTCACATTCCGACCGGGGTGGTGGTGGCCTGCCAGACGCAGCGCTCGCAGATTCAAAACCGTGAAACGGCCATGAAGATGCTCAAGGCCAAGCTCTACGAGATGGAAATGCAGAAGCGCAATGCGGTGGCGCAGGCGCTGGAGGAAACCAAGTCCGACGTGTCCTGGGGCAACCAGATCCGCTCCTACGTGCTTGACCAGTCGCGCATCAAGGATTTGCGTACCGGCTATGAGGTCGGCAACACCCAGGCGGTGCTGGATGGCGACCTCGATGGCTTCATTGAGGCCAGCCTGAAGAGCGGATTGTAATGTGCTAGATTCATGCGCATGTGACATGCGCATGGGGTGTGTATCAT
>JBFLZK010000032.1:0-2715 GCA_040756355.1 Pseudomonadota bacterium
CGATCTTGAGCGCCTCGACGCTGCCCTTGAAATCGGGGATCAGCACTTCGATGGAGCAGCCGGGCAGCAGCTCGCGGATGCGGCGGATGACCATCGCGAAGATCGGCGCGCCGCCGTCCCGCCGCTCATCGCGGTTGACGGAGGTGATGACCGCGTGCTTCAGGTTCATGGTCTTCACGGCCTGCGCCACGCGCTCGGCCTCGCCCCAATCCAGCAGGGCCGGCTTGCCGTGTTTGATGTCGCAGAAGGCGCAGGTGCGCGTACATACGTCGCCCAGCATCAGGAAGGTGGCCGTGCCGCTGCCCCAGCATTCGCCCAGGTTCGGGCACATGGCTTCCTCGCAGACGGTATGCAGTTCCTTCGAACGCATCAACGTTTGCAGGCGCTCGTATACTTCGCCCGAGGGCGCGCGCACCTTGATCCACTCGGGGCGGCGTAGCGGGCGGGCTTCAGGCTGGGGGGAGACTCGGTCTCTGGTAGGGGTAACTGGCATAAAATTTATCCACTCCAACGTTGAACGTTAAACGTTCAACGCTTCTTGACGATCAAACTCAAACCTTTGACTTCGACAACCTCGACAGGGTCGCCCTTACCGATGGGTTCGGATCCCGGGGCAGCTTCCGCGCTCCATAGTTCCGACTCCAGCTGGACCTGGCCGCTGCCCTCCGACCAGGTGCGGACGGTGCCCGTCTTGCGCGCCAGCGACTCGGCTCCCATGCGGATGGGTCGATGCTGGGCGCGCAGGGCGAAGATCATGATGGTCGCAAAGACCGCGCCAATGATCAACCCCATGCCCACCACCAGCGGGACGGAAACCTTCTGGACCTGGGGCGTGCCCGGCGAATTGAACAGCACCAGCGCCCCGACGATGAACGATCCCACGCCAGCGGCGGTCAGCGCGCCATGGGTGGGCGCCTTGATATCGAGAATGAACAACACGAACGAGATGCCGATGAAGACCAGCCCGAACCACTCGACCTCCAGCACGCCCATGCCGTAGGTGGCCAGCACCAGGCAGACCACGCCGATAAAGCCCGCCACCCATCCGCCCGGGCTGGACAGCTCGATCAGGATGGCCTGCACGCCGATGGCCAGCAGCAGGAAGGCGATGTTCGGGTCGGTCAGCACCAGCAGGAGTTGTTCGATCAGGCTCATCGTCAACGGCTCGGTGCGCGCATCCGCGGTATGAAGCGCGCGCGGCCCGTCGGGCATCTCGACCGTGAAACCGTCCAACTTGTCCAGCAGGTCGTCGGTGTTCTCGGCCATGAAGTCGATCAGGCCGATCTCGAGCGCCTCTTCGGAGGTGACGGCCCTGGCCTCGGTGATCATGGCTTCGGCCAGTTCCACCACCTCGGGGCCGCGGCGCGCGGTCAGCGAACGCACGATGCTGGTCAGGGCTTCCATTTCCTTGGCCTTCATCGTCTCGCCCAAATCCTCGCCGCCCCCGCCGACCGGGGAGGCCGCGCCGATCACGGTCTCGGGCGACATGGCCGCCGCGTGGGCCGACATGGTGATGGGCGCGCCGGCGCTGCCCGCCCAGGCTCCGCGCGGGGTGACGAACACCACCACAGGCACCTCGCTGGCGCGGATGGCGGTGATGATCTCCTTCATCGTGGCGATGCTCCCGCCGGGCGTATCCAGTTCGATGACCAGGGCTTCGGCCCCCTGTGTCTCGGCAGTCTCGATGCCGCGCTGGATGTATTCCAGCATGGGTGGCATGATCGCGCCCTCGGCCTTCATGGTGAGCACCAGCGGCGCATTCTGCCTGGCTTGGGCCGGTCCGAACGCCAGCAGGGAGATTCCCAAAACAACCAATAATAAGCGGATGGCTTTCATGTTCTTCATTATAAACGCTTTCGGCCTGCAACTTTTCCCCCAACCGGCCTGTATCGCTTTGCAAGACCAGATCAATTCATTGCGCCTAGAACCCTGCCACAGATTACACCGATCAGTTAAAAATCCGTGCTCATCCGTGAAATCCGCGGCTGAAATACGTTCAACCCAATCACTATTCACAGGAGTTTTCCATGGCTGACATTTCCGCGATCTTCTTCATCCTGCTCATCATCGGCGTGTCGTATCCCGCCCTGCTGACGGCCTGGTGGCTGTTGTTCCCCTCCACGGTGGAACGCGCCCGCCTGCGCCTCGACCGCACGCCCTGGCAATCGTTCTGGCTGGGAGGTGTGGTGCTGGCGGCTCTGCTCATCCCGACCGTGATCCTGCTGGCCCTGCCCTTCGGTCCCGCCAAATTCCTCGGCTGGATCCTGATCGCGCTGACCCTGGCATTCTCGGGCCTCGGCGCGGCGGGACTGGCCGCCCGTCTCGGCGAGCAGGTTAGCCGCCTCAGCCTCGCCAGCGGATTGGGTGCCTTCGTGCGCGGCGCGGTCATCCTCGAACTGGCCTCCTTCTTCCCGGTCATCGGCTGGTTCCTCTTCTTCCCGCTGGCCACCGTCGCCACCCTGGGAGCGGCCGCCTTTGCGCTGTTGCGCTGGCTGCCGAAACCTGTGCCCGTGGCGGAACCTGCTCCGATCCAGGCATAAACCCATCCACGAAGAACACGAATAGACACTAAAAATTCGTGTTCTTCGTGCCCTTTGTGGATCAATCATGAACCTTTCCCGCCGCGACTTCCTCAAACTGACCGGCCTGGTCGCCGCCAGCACCGCCCTGGCCTCGTGCGCGCCCGCCAACCGATTGCTGGCCCCGCTGGCAAAC
>JBFLZK010000033.1:0-16279 GCA_040756355.1 Pseudomonadota bacterium
CATCAACCGCAAATCACGGTTTATAGCCTAGCAGGCAAGCGCTTCTAATCAACCGCAGAACACGGCTTCTGCCTCACATGCACCCAGATCGAGCAACATCGAGATCAACCGCAAAAATCGGATATCCAAAAGAAAAAAGCCGCGCACAGGGCGCGGCGGGAGGGCCGAAGCACAAGACGGTCAGGCGGCCAGTTTCATCGGCCGCACCAGCGGCGGGCGCAGCGGGTTGTAGTCGCTCGGCAGCTCGCCCAGGGCGATTTGCTTGGAGCGGCTGACCAGGAAATCCACCAGGTGGTTGCGCACCGCATAGAAGTGCGGGTCGTGGTGAATGTCCTGCCGCACGCGGGGCTTGGGCAACGGGTTCTCGACGATCTCGGCGATCTTGGCGTACGGCCCGTTGGACATCAGTACGATCTTGTCGGCCAGCAGGATGGCCTCGTCCACGTCGTGGGTGATCATGAACACGGTCTGGTGGGTGGCCGCGCAGATCTTCACCAGTTCGTCCTGGATGACGCCTCGGGTCAGGGCGTCCAGCGCGCCGAAGGGCTCGTCCATCAGCAGCATCTTGGGTTCGATGGCGAAGGCGCGGGCGATGCCGACGCGCTGCTTCATGCCGCCGGAGAGCTGGTGCGGCTTCTTGTCCGCCGCATGGCCCAGTCCGACCAGCTCGATGTACTTGAGACAGTGCTCGCGCACCTTCTCCTTCGGCCACTCTTTCCAGCGCGAGGTGACGGCGAAGGCGACGTTCTCCATCACCGTCAGCCAGGGCATCAGGGCGTGGCTCTGGAACACCACGCCGCGATCCAGGCTGGGGCCTTTGACTTCGCGACCGTCCATGAAGACGTTGCCTTCGGTGGCTTCGTCCAGTCCGGCGAGGACGTTGAGGATGGTGGACTTGCCGCAGCCGGAGTGGCCGATGATGCAGACGAACTCGCCTTTCTCGAATCCGAAGTGGATGTTCTCGAATACGGTCACGTCGTCACCGCCGCCGGGGGCGGGGAAGACTTTTTTCAGTCCTTCGACCTTGAGGAAGGGCTGGCTCATGAGAATCACTCCTGGTAGGTCACAAGCTTGGTCAGCACGCCGAACACCATGTCGAGCAGCATGCCGACTGCGCCGATCATGACGATGGCGAAGATCACGTTGGACAGGTTGAGGTTGTTCCACTCGTTCCACACGAAGTAGCCGATGCCGGTGCCGCCGACGAGCATCTCGGCGGCCACGATCACCAGCCAGGCGATGCCCATGGAGATGCGCATGCCGGTCAGGATGGTGGGCGCGGCGGCGGGCAGGATCACGCTGATGGCGGTCTTGAACGGGTTCACCTCGAGCGTGCGGGCCACGTTCAGCCAGTCTTTCTTGACCGAGGCGACGCCGTGCGCGGTGTTGATCATCATCGGCCAGATCGAGCAGATGAAGATCACGAAGATCGAGGACAGCGAGGCGTCCTTGATCGTGTACAGCGCGAGCGGCATCCACGCGAGCGGCGAGATCGGCTTCATGATCTGGATGTACGGGTTCAGTGCCTTGTACATCAGCGGAGACATGCCGATCACGAAGCCGAGCGGCACGGCGACGATGGCGGCCAGGATGAAACCGGCCAACACGCGGGCCAGCGACCAGGCGAGCTGGATGCCGATGCCCTTGTCGTTGGGACCGTTGTCGTAGAACGGGTTGGCGAGCTGCGAGGCGATGGTTTCACCGACCGTGCCCGGGGATGGCA
Organism: Pseudomonadota bacterium; assembly: GCA_040756355.1. GTDB lineage: Bacteria > Pseudomonadota > Gammaproteobacteria > Halothiobacillales > Halothiobacillaceae > Thiofaba. The sequence goes on from JBFLZK010000033.1 coordinate 1,724, forward strand.
GGCCGCCGGCCTGCACCGCCGCGCCGCCCATCAGGGCCGCGTACTCCGGATCAGCGTAGGTGGCTCCTCCGGTCGTCGGGAGGGTTCCCACATGCCACAGGCCAAGAAAGGCCAGCAGCAGGACGAACGACACGATGGTCGCGCGGAAGCTCAGTGATCGTTGCATCTCAAGTTCTCCGGATGGCGAAGGATTCGAGGTATTCCTTCGGCTTGGACGGGTCGAAGACCTTGCCCATGATGGTGTGTTGGGTGTAGTTCTCGGCCGGCGCGTCGAGGCCCATCTCCTTGAGGCGCTTGCGGGCGTCGGTGGCGAGGAAGATCTGCTCGGCCACCTGCTTGTAGTCGATGTCCTGCTTCAGGTAGCCCCAGCGCTTGAGCTGGGTGAGGATCCAGACGCCCATCGACTGCCAGGGGAACGGATCGAAGTCCGCGCGGCCCGGAACGTTCATCACGTGGCCCAGGCCATCAGCGTACTTGCCGGTCATGACCTGTTGCAGCACCGGGACGGGCTGGTTGAGGTAGTTGGCCGGGGCGATCGCCTCGATGATCGCCGGACGGTTCTCGGCTTTGTGCGCGTACACGGTGGCGTTGGCGATGGCGCGGAACAGGGCCGAGAAGGTGTTGGGGGCCTCCTTGATGAACTGGTCGCTCACGCCGAACGCGCAGCAGGGATGGCCTTCCCACAGTTCCTTGGAGAGGATGTGGATGAAGCCCGCCCCCTCGTACACGGCGCGCTGGTTGAACGGCTCCGGGCCAAGGAAGCCGTCGATGTTGCCGGCCCGCAGGTTGGCCACCATTTCCGGCGGCGATACGGTGGTGATCTGCACGTCCTTGTCCGGGTCGATGCCGTGCTCGGCCAGGTAGTAGCGCAGAAGCAGGTTGTGCATCGAATAGTCGAAGGGGGTGGCGAACTTCATCCCCTTCCAGTTCTTCGGATCCCGATTGTCCTTGTGCTTCATGTGCAGGGTGATGGCCTGCCCGTTGATGTTCTGGATCGTGGCCACGTAGGTCGGCTTGGCCTGGGCGCCGAGGCCCAGGGAAGCGGCGATCGGCATCGGCGAGAGCATGTGCGAGGCGTCGTACTCCCCGTTCTGCATCTTGTCGCGCACCAGCGCCCAGCCGGCGGTCTTGATCACCTCGACATTCAGGCCCTCACGCTCGTAGAAGCCCATCGGCTTGGCCATGATGATCGGAGTGGCGCAGGTGATGGGCACGAAGCCGACCTTGAGGTTCTTCTTCTCCAGCGGGCCGCCTTCGGCCGCCAGGGCCTGGGCGGCGCCCATCGGGAACAGACTGGACAGAGCGGCCAACGCGGTGCCCGCGCCGACGGCCTTGAGGAAGGCGCGGCGGGTCTCGTCATGCGGGAACAGCGCGCGCACCACGGCGGATTCGATCACCCGGTTGAGAGCCGCCTCTTCTTCACGAGGCTCGGCCAGCGCCTGTTCGGCGTCGTGCTCGGACTGGCTTCCGTGCTTGCCGCAGGAGCAACCACCCTTGAGACGGATGTTGAAATCGAACGGATTCTTGAACGCGGACATGGCGTATCTCCCATCGTGATGAATTGCCGGACAACAGCCTCAATGCAGCACGCATGCCAAGACAGCCCGAAGCCGCTCCATGCACGCTGGTGTGGCGCGCCGTGTGGCGCGCACGCGCTTGCCCCAGCATCAAGCACCATGATGGTGCGCGCCGCGATTCATCACAGGGCGCGAGTCACCCGCGGAGCCAGATCGACATTGTCGAACGCGAGCCAGATCAATGACTGACAATGTCCACAAAACGTCGGCCCGAGTCTTGCTTGACCACAGGAACACCCCGGATGGAAAAGCCCCATGACCGACCTTCACGTCCCCGATTTCCAGCACGACCACCCCGAAGATGCCTCCGACGTGGAGGACATCGAACTGCTGGTGATCCAGGAAGCCGCTCGCCTGCTCAGTCACGCCACCAACCCGGAGATCGCCATCCACGGCATCCTCCGCCTGCTGTCGCAGATGGTCGGTCTCAACCGGGGCCGGGTCGTCTTGCCGGATGGACAGAGCGGCATGAGCATCCAGTACGCCTACGGCCTCACCGCCCTGGAGCGTCGGCGCGGCCAGTATTCTCTGGGCGAAGGCGTGACCGGACGGGTAATGCGCACCGGCCAGGTGGCGGTGATCCAGAACATCGACGACGAACCGATCTACCTGACCCGCGCGGTGGAACGCACCACCCTGCCGCAGGAAACGGTGTCCTTCCTGGCCGTGCCCATCCTGCACGACAACACCCCCATGGGCGTGCTCGGCGTCCACCGCTTGCGCCACCGCAAGCGCCCGTTCAGCCGCGACGTGACCCTGCTGCGCGTGCTGGCCACCTTCATCGCCCAGATCCTGCGCCTGAACGCGCTGATCGAGGAAAAGACCGCCCTGTTGGCGGACGAGAACCGCGCCCTCAAGCAGGCGCTGGACCAGCAGGCCGAAGGCGCGCACGGCATCCTCGGCGAGAGCCCCGCGCTCAAGCAGGCCCTGCGCCAGGCCCTGCACGTCTCCCCCACCCAGGCCACCGTGCTGCTGACCGGCGAATCCGGCACCGGCAAGGAACGCTTCGCGCGCATGGTGCACATCACAAGCGGGCGCCGCGACGGACCGTTCATGGCCATCAACTGCGCCGCCATCCCGGAAAACCTGCTCGAATCCGAGCTGTTCGGCCACGAAAAGGGCGCGTTCACCGGCGCGGTGGCGACCAAGAAGGGCGTGGTGGAGCTTGCCAGCGGCGGCACCCTGTTCCTCGACGAAATCGGCGACCTCGCGCTGGACCTGCAATCCAAGCTGCTGCACGTGCTGGAGAAGCAGCTCATCAAGCGCGTGGGCGGGATCAAGGACATCCCGGTGGACGTGCGCATCATCGCCGCCACCCACAAGAACCTTCAACGCGCCGTCAACGAAGGCCGCTTCCGCATCGACCTGTTCTACCGCCTGAACGTGTTCCCCATCCACCTGCCCCCGCTGCGCGAGCGCGCGGGCGACGTGCGCCGCCTGGCCCGCCACTTTCTGCAAGTCGCCAGCCAGGAATTCGACCGCAACACCATGTTCGGCCAAGGAGTGCTGGAACGGCTGGAGGGCTACAACTGGCCGGGCAACATCCGCCAGCTCGAAAACGTCATCAAACGCGCCGTGCTGGTGGCCCAGGGCGGCCAGATCACGGTGGACGACATCGTCCTCATCCTCAGTCACGAGGCGCACATCGGCGAACACCTGGAAGCCGGAACCGCCCAGCGGATCGAACCCGCCGCCCTCCCCGCGCCGCTGACCGAAACGCCCCACCCCATGGCGCCGCCGTCCATGGCCATGCCCATGCGCGGCTATAGCTGGGTGCGCGAAGACGAAGCGCAAGACCTGCTCGAAGCCCTGCGCCGCGCAGGCGGCAACAAGACCCGCGCCGCCATGTCATTGGGCATGACACCGCGGCAGTTCAGGTATCGGATGGTGAAGTTGGGGTTGGGGGAAGGCTGACCGTCAGACCATGCGGCGTGCTACATCAGATAACAGGCCAACCCGACGTAGGAGCGCCGCCCCCGGCGCGATAACCCCAAACCATCGGCTCGGGGGCTGAACCGCCCCGAGTTTTCCGGGGGCTCCACTCTGCGAGAGGATCGACGGTTGCAGCACTCTATGTCAGCGCCCTTCGAAAAACCTGAGCAGTTGATCCAACTCGGTGATTCTTTGCCTGGCTGCATCGAGCACTGACTTTGAGAAATGTCCAGCGTAGCTTTGGCGCTCCGTTAGATCGATGCCCAACTGTTGCTCAATCACCTTCTTGCAGTCAGCCGATTGTGCAGGGCGGCGTTTGCCCAAGATCGAGAGGAGCAGCCCTTCGAAACAAGGTGTCGAACCCACCATTTCGATCTTGGATTTCCGAGCTTCCTTTTTCAATTTGTCTGTCCAGGGAATGTCGGTGTCGAGCAAGGCGACACGTGCGTCGTAACTGTAAATTATTGCTTGTTTGGCTGTGTGATCGATGACGTGCTCCGGCCCTTTCCCGTACGCATTGCGCACAGTGACAGTGACGCCTGCGCCACCGGAGCAGTAAAGGTCACGCAGGTGCTTGAGGAACGCTACCTCCGAGTCACCTTCCCCGACGACCAGTAATGTTTTTCGAACCTGATGTTGTTTGCGTGCCATTTCGATCCCTCACAGCTGAGGGATGGCGCCATAAGCACCAGCCATGTACTTCGCATAGAGGTTGTCATCGGCGCGCACACCCTTGACGCTGTCCAGTCGCCACGCATCGCTCTCGCAGCTGTCGTCCTTTTCTACCAGCACCACCTGTGCTTTGTGCAAGAGGCTCAGCACCTCAATTGAGTGGCAGGTAAAAATGATCTGTGCATTGTGTGGATTGCTCTTGGGCGAGAAGAACAAATCAAGGATTGGCGTCAGCATATGGGGATGCAGGTCGGCCTCGAGCTCATCGATGACCACCAGGCCACCGTGATGCAACGCTGGCAAGATGCGGGACAGCAGAATGAACGCACCCTGGGTGCCACTGGACTCGTGCAAAAACATCAGGGGGTGTTCTTTGTCACCTACGCGGTGAATGCCGAATGGGATGTGAATCTCTTCGGTCTTGCCACTTTCACGGGTCACCGTGTGTTTCTCTACCCGAACATCGGCTAGGCCAAAATCCCACTGATGCAACAGCGTCGCCATCTGGCCACGGATCGCCGTGTTCTTCGCGTAGAACTCGGACGCGCGCATGATCTGATCGTGGTCCATGGCCTGGCGACCCAAGCCATGAACGTTACTCAGAACGTTGGCCGACGTCAGTTTTAAGGCCAAATCAACCTCGTACTGCGCGGCAGTCGAGATCAATGATGCGTTCTCGCGAACTTTTTCAGCTTCTTTCTGAAGCAGACCAAATTGCTGCTGCTTCACCGAATAGCCCTTGCGTTCTGGATTCCAGTCGCGGGTGAAGACGTACGAGAAGGCGCGACTCTGCTTCGTGTAGAGAGATTCATGAACAACTCGCTCCATCGAGGCGATGAGCCGGTAGCGCCACTCACGGCCGTCGAGTTCGAATTCCACTTCGAAGGTGCTTGGCTCTGCCTCTGCCGAGAAATGTGGTGCGAGAGGAATCGGATCATCCGGTTTGGCGTGGAAAGAGTGCTTGACGAACCAATCCACAAATGCCAGAGACTTGATGAGGGTTGTCTTGCCGCTCGCATTGGCGCCGATGACCGCCACGGCTTTCGACAAGCGAGTTCCGACCATAGAGATACAAGATCGATCATCCTCTGGGGTGTGGCGGTTGAGCTCCAACGAGATCCTTACCTGTTCTCTGAATGACTGGAAGTTCCGCAGGGTGAACGCTCGCAGCATGGACATCCTCCTAGATCAATTTCAACAAAATTTTGTGTAAAAGATCAATAAAAGACAATTTAAATCACATTTTCTTCTATTTTCAACAAAAATATGTTCACTTCCCCTCCTGAAGATGTTCACCATGTCCGGCCAAGGCGTGCTGGAACGGCTGGAGGGCTACAACTGGCCGGGCAACATCCGCCAGCTCGAAAACGTCATCAAACGCGCCGTGCTGGTGGCCCAGGGCGGGCAGATCACGGTGGACGACATCGTCCTCATCCTCAGTCACGAGGCGCACATCGGCGAACACCTGGAAGCCGGAACCGCCCAGCGGATCGAACCCGCCGCCCTCCCCGCGCCGCTAACCGAAACGCCCCACCCCATGGCCCCGCCATCCATGGCCATGCCCATGCGCGGCTATAGCTGGGTACGCGAAGACGAGGCGCAAGACCTGCTCGAAGCCCTGCGCCGCGCAGGCGGCAACAAGACCCGCGCCGCCATGTCACTGGGCATGACACCGAGGCAGTTCATCTTTCAAGCACAGGGCAATTTCAAGCATCTGCCGCGCTGCCATCCGGTCGCGCGCGGGAAGGATGACCATGCTTCAAGACGCGACAAGACACCTCGAGCCCAGTCAGGCAAGGCACAATGGCAAAGCGTATTGCGCCGCATGCGGGGCGTGTGCCGCCGCAGGGCTTTCGGCGAGTTGGCCTGGTCAGCCCGCTCACAAGCGGTTCGCCATCACGGCGGAGGGTGGACAGCCCGGCGAAAATAAGGCTATGTTTCAGCGTCCCGCATCGGCCGTTTCGGAACCTGGTGCGGGAAGAGGGTGTCCGCCCCGCTCTTTTGCCGCTGGACCATGACCGGCCAAAGGGCAGGGCTGACGCCAGAAAGAGCCCAAGGAACAGTGCAGGGGTTCATAACGCGGCCCCGCTACATCATTCACGTCGCGCAGATAGGGAGATCACAATGCGTGGGACATCATTTCGGACGCTGATTCAAGCCCTTGCCATGGGTGCAACCCTGGCCCTCGCCGGAGGCGCCCAGGCGCAGGGCTATCCAAGCGAGCCCATCAACTACGTCATCCCCTTCAACCCGGGCGGTGAATCCGATGTTTCGGCCCGTTTCCAGCAGGCCGTTTTCGAGCAGGTCGCCGGGGTCAAGACGGTGATCCAGTACATGCCTGGCGCCGGCGGGGCGAAGGGGTGGTCCAAGCTCAACTCGATGCCTGGCGACGGCTACACCATGATGGGGATCAACCTTCCGCACGCCATTCTGCAACCGATGCAGAAAGATGTGGGCTACAAGACGGAAGATCTGGTGTCGGTGCACTATTTCCATTACACGCCGGATGCCATCTTCGTCCAAAAGGACAGCCCCATCAAAACTCTGGGCGATCTGATCGAGCAAGCGCGCAAGACCCCTGGGGCGGTCACGTTCAGCGGTTCCAGCAGCTATTCGTCGAACCATCTGGCGCAGGCCCGTCTCGACGAGCTGGCTGGCATCAAGACGACCTACATCCCGTTCAGCGGAACCGGTCCGGCCATCGCGGCGGTCCTGGGCAAGCAGACCGTGGCGGGTTTCAATTTCGCCACCTCCGCGATCGCCCACGCCGACAGCATGCGCATGCTGGCTGTCGCCACCGAACAGCGCATGCCTGCCTTCCCGGATGTACCCACCTTCCGCGAGCTTGGCTACGACCTCGTCGGCGGCGCCTATCGGGGTCTGGCCGTCCCCTCCTCCACGCCTGAGGATGCGCGCCGGAAGCTGTCCGCGATCATCAGCGGGATCAACGCAGAGCCCGAGTTCCGCAAGAAGATGGAAGACGGCGGCTTTGTGCTGATCGATATCGACTACGAGAAAATGCCCGCCTTCATGGCGGCCAAGCAGAAGGAATACGGCGAACTGGCCGACAAGCTCGGCATCAAGCCTCGCTGAGCCTGCCCCGATCAAGCCATGGAATTTCTGGGCTCGTTTTCGGGGGCGTTCACCTCGTTCAATCTGCTGATCGCACTGGCCGGGGTCACGCTCGGCCTCGTCATCGGCGCGCTTCCCGGACTTTCGGCCACCCTGGCGGTGGCCGTGCTGGTCCCCTTCACTTTCACCATGGCCCCCGCTTCCGGGCTCATCGCCCTTGGCGCCGTTTACATGGGGGCCATCGCTGGCGGGTCCTTTTCCGCCATCCTCATCAACACGCCCGGCACTCCGTCGTCCATCGCCACCACTTTTGACGGCTACCCGATGGCTCAACGCGGTGACGGCGGACTGGCCATCACGCTCGCTGTCCTGGCATCGACCATCGGGGGCGTGGTCGGCGTCGTGGCGCTTTGGGGGCTGGCGCCCCCGCTGGCCGACGTCGCGCTCGCATTCGGACCACCCGAGTACTTCTGGCTGGCGGTCCTTGGGCTGACGCTGATCTCCGCGCTGTCAGCCGGAAACACCCTCAAGGGTCTGATCGGCGCCGCCATCGGTTTGCTGCTCTCGACCGTGGGCGTCGCGGTCGTTGGCGGGGACGTGCGCTACACGCTGGACACCCAGGTCCTGCTGGGAGGGATCGACATCACCTCGGCCCTGATCGGTTTCTATTGCGTGCCCGTCGTGCTCGATCTGGTCGCCACCCGAGCGCCTCACCTCAAGCTGCCCGGAAACGGAGGCTATCGGATTGCGCATGCCGTTCGCATCATGCTGGCGGGAAAGCTCAACCTGCTCCGAAGCTCGGCGATCGGAACCCTGGTCGGCATTCTGCCCGGCGCGGGCGGATCGATCGCGGGCCTGATCGCCTACGCGGAGGCGCGGCGGGCCTCGAAGTATCCCGAACGCTTCGGCAAGGGGGAGCCGGATGGCCTGATCGCTACCGAGACCTCGAACAACGCCACCGTCGGCGGCGGTTTCATCCCGACCCTGGTGCTTGGCATTCCGGGCACCCCGCCGGACGCCATCATCCTGGGCGCCCTGCTGGTCCAAGGCATACGGACCGGACCCAGCCTTTTCGATCCGCAAGGCGACGGCGCCATCTACACCTTCATGGCTGGCCTGATGATCGCGGCCCTGCTGGTCCTGCCCGTCGGCCTGCTCATTGGGCGCTACGCCTACCGGGCCATCCTGAGCATTCCCAAGCCGCTGCTCGTGCCGTCCCTGGCCTTTCTGACCATTATCGGCAGCTTCGCCATCCACAGTGACCCGAGCGACACGCAGATGATGCTGGCGCTGGGAGTCGCGGCCTGGCTGCTGCAAAAAGCCGGGTTCTCGCCCTCTCCGATCGTGCTCGGGCTGGTGCTCGGGCAAATCGCGGAGCAAGGCTTCGTGCAGGCCTACCTGATCGGCAGTGCGCAGAACGACCTCCCCGGAATGTTCTTCGGGCGGCCCATCAGCCTGGTGATTCTGGCCGTCGTCGTGCTGACCCTCGCCTACCCTCTTGTCGTGAAGTGGTTCAAGAGCCGCCAGGCGGGTCGCCTGAGCGAGATCGGCGAGATCCTTGCGCATGAGGGGCAGCCGGAGCAAAAGCCCTTCCGGGACACGCCCGCCATCGTCTTCGGCGGCCTGTTCGCGATCCTTGGCATCCTGGCCTGGCTGGAAGCGCGCGACATGTCGGCCATGGGCTCGGTCTTCCCGACCACGCTGTCCCTCGTCTGGGTCTCTCTCTCCCTTGCCCTGGTCGCCAGACAGGCGTTCAAGCCGAAGGCCCCGCGCGCGACGCCGGATGGATCAGAGCGCCCCTCGACACCGCGGCGGGTCCTGCTCGTGGCGGTCATGACGGCCTGGGCCGTGCTGATGCCCGTGCTTGGCTTTTTTGTCAGCAGTCTCGCGGCCTTCCTGTCGATCACGGCCATCGCAAGCTTCGAGCGCATGAGCCCTCGCACGCTGGTCGTGAACCTGGTGTCGGGTATCGTGATCGTGGGTGCCTTCTACATGCTGATGAGCCAGGCGCTCGGACTGCGGATGCCCGAAGGCATCGGCTTCTGACCGGAACGGAAGGGGCTCGCCCCTTCGGCGCCGCGCTCGGGTTCAACCCAGGAATGGCCCTGCCACGCCGATCGCGGTAATCAATACGCCCAGCCCCAGATTGACGGCCATGACCTTCCGGATGGGAGTCATCGCCGCCGCGCCATCCGGCCAGCGAGCCTCCGCCACGGCGGCGCGCAGGCGCTTGAACGGCACGAAGTAAAGCCAGGCGTAGAGCGCGATCATGATCCAGCCGACAAGCTGCATGGCATGCAGATAGCCGGGCGCCTGGAAGCCGCCGAAGCGGGTGAAAAGGTCGGCATAACCGCTCGCGACCAGCATGGCGACGAACAGCCAGACCCAGCGGAAGAAGCGGCTGAACACTGTGTCCCAAAGCCTCAGGCGGGCGGGCGGTTCGAGCTGGGTGCTCGCCGGGCGCAGGATCATGTAGGAATAGAAGATGCCGCCAATCCAGAAAATGGCGGCGAGGGTGTGCAGGGTCAGGGCAAGACTGGTCATGGTTCCGGTATCCGTTCAGGCACGTGAATGTCGGTGCGGCTCGCGGCAGCCTTCGAGGCCGCCACTATAGGCACAGAGGAACCTGCGCCCGAGGGGGCTGCGGTTAGCGCCGAGCATTGCAGGTCCCTTGGATCGATAGTCTGACACGCCCATCACGGGAGGACGCCGCCCCCCATCGCGTGACTGAAGGAGGCTCGTACCCAAACCGATGGATCGCAAACATACCCCCGCGAAGCCATCGCTCCTATACCGTCGTGTTACTGCAGACCACATCGTACAAGGCCGGCGCATGGGCTGCTTCGGCCCCGCTCAGGGCGTAGCCGGCCAGCTTGCCGTGGGCGAGGAAACCCATGCGGCAGGCCATTTCGCTTTCGGCTTCCATTTTCCAGCTACCCAGATCCGCCACGGTGAGGTCGGGCGGGCAGAGGTTGAGCGCAAGACTGGGCGTCTTGACCCGTATCGCGGTGGGTTTGCGCTCGAATGGCGCGCTCTCGCCGCAGATCGCCGCCGCCACGGCTTCGGCCTGGCGCTTGATGGGTTCGATGTAGAAATAACTACGCCCCTCGACTTCCGCGCAGTCGCCAACAGCGAAGATATGCGGGTCGCTGGTGCGCATGTCGGCGGGGTTGGCATGAATGCCCCGGTTGACCAGCAGACCGGCCTTTTTCGCCAGGTCGATGTTCGGCGCCAGCCCCATGGCGGAAATCACAAGGTCCGTGTGTAGCGCGTCGCCGTTGGTCAGTCCGGCGCGGTATCCGCCTCCATCCCGATTCAGGGCAGCCAGGCTGACGCCGGGCCGGAAGTCGATGCCATGCGGCTTGAGCGCCTCCAGCAGGCGGCTGGCGACCGGCGGCGGGGCGAGGCGGCCGAGCAGTTGTTCGCCCAGATCGAGCAGGGTGACGTAATGCCCTCCGGCATGCAGGTCTTCGGCGAACTCGACGCCGATCAGGCCCGCGCCGATGAGGGTGACATGACGCGAGCCTTCACTGAGTTTTTCACGCATGCGCCGGTAACTGGCGAGGTCATTGACGCGCAGGATGTCGTCCGCCGCATCGCCCTCAAACGCACGGCGACGCTGACTGGCGCCCAGGGCAAGCACCAGTTCGCCGTATTTCACATTGCCCCTGGAGGTCAGCAGGCGCTTGTCGGCGGGCTTGATGCCCATCACGCGGGTGTTGGCTTGCAGGATCACGGCCAGTTCGGCGGCCTTGTCCGGGCCGGATTGCTCCACCAGCTCGTCCGCGCCTCGTCCCTGGCCGATGGCCATGGACAGAGCGGGTTTGGGGTAGATACAGCCGTCATCGGCTGTGATGAGAGTGATGGAGCATGCGGGATCGCGCGCCCGAAGTCGCTCGGCCACCGTCCAGCCGGCGATGCCGCTGCCGATGATGACCACGGCGTCCTCCCCGCCGACCTGCCCCTTGGCGCGTGGCGGGCGGATCTTGGGCCCGGAAGGGGCGGCACGCTGGGCAGCGTACTCTTCCAAGGTAATGAAATCGGCCTTGGTGACCCCGCACAGAGGGCAGGACCAGTCGTCGGGGATGTCCTCGAAGCGAGTGCCAGGGGCGAGTCCGCTATCCGGGTCGCCCTTGGTTTCATCGTAGATCCATCCGCAGGTCTTGCAGATCCAGCGCGGGGTGCTCATGGCGGTACTCCAGCGAATTTATCGGCAGGACTTGCGCGGAACCTGGATTTAACCCCATCTCCCCTCGTGGGAGAGGGCAGGGGAGAGGGGGCGACGCACGAAGGAACGTAGCGCAATGCCAACGTCCCCACCCTCTCCCCCACCCCTCCCCCGTCAAGGGGGAGGGAGCAAAGCCGGTTTTCCGCGCAACCCCCCTTATCAAATTAATGCCGCGACGCAGGCTTTGGCGGTCAGGCCGCGGCCATGGCGTCGATTTCCTTGCGCAGATGCTTGGTGGCCGGAGTGACGATGGCCACGAAGTAGGCTTCGCGCAGCTTGCGCTGGGCCGGGGCATCATGCAGATAGCCGTTCGCCCCGGTGTGCAGCATGGCGGAATTGGCCGCCTTGAGCACCAGCTCGCCGCCCAGCAGGCGGGCTTCCAGCACGGTGCGGATGTAATCCGGGTCCGGGTTGAACGGGTCTTCGCACAGACTGGCGATGGCCTCACGCGCATCTTCCAGTTCCACCCGCAGCTCGTCAGGGCGGTCGTCCAGGAAGCAGTTGACATGCCCAAGCTTGGGTTCCACGTCTTCGCAGAGCTGGATGCAGCTTTCGATCACGCCGGTCGCCATGCCGGTCTGGAGCAGGATGAAGCCCGCTTTCATCTTCTTGAGATAGGGGATCAAAGGATCGCCCAGCACATGATTCTTGGGCACGAACACGTCCTTGAAGAACAGGGCATAAGTGCCGGTGCCTTCCATGCCGCAGAACTTGGCGAGCTGCTTGAGCTCCAGGCCAGGCCAGGAGGTGTTGACCAGGGCCATCACGTCACGCGGGTTGTCGCCGCTCACCTTGAAGATGGAGCCAAACCAGTGGTCAGGCCCGAGATTGGACACCCACGGCAGGGTGCCGTTAAGGATGAAGCCATCCTCGGTCTCGGTGGCGGACACCAGCAGCGGCTCGATACCGGCCAGATACTTCATCGGGTTGGAGAGCGCCGTGCCGCCGAGAGCCTCACCGCTGGCCAGCCGAGGCAGGATGGTCTGCTTGAGATGGTCGTTGTCGGACATTTCGATGTACCAGCACACCACGTCCTGCGCCCACATCATGAAGCCTGTGGACATGCACTCCTGCGAGACGATGTCCATCGCCTTCAACGCACCTTGCAGATCGTATTCGCCGCGTCCGTTCTGCGATGCGAGGTGTTGACGGAAGGCGCCAGCCTCACCCAGCGCGCGCAGTACTTCAGTCGGGTAATGGCCCTGATCGATCTTGACGGTCAACGGTGCGAGCTTATCCCGCACGATGTCCCGGATGGCGTTGAACAGCAGCTCGCCTTCGAGGGCTGCGGACGGAATGGTGTTCATGGTCGGAGTCACGGCAGTCATGACATTCTCCTTGGGAATTCGTGCGCCGCCCCTCGTCGGGAGGGGCGGCAGGCCGGTCACAGCAGGGCGCAGTCGAGGGCGACCGGGCGCATCATGGTATTAGCGACCGGAGACCACTTCTTGGCGTGTTGCAGCAGGGCGTCGAGATCTTCCGGACTGACCGGGTTGAGGGTGGCGACATCGAACTTGACGCGGATGGCGGTGAAACCCAGCGGCTTGTCGTCCGTCAGATCGCCCGTACCCCAGACGGCGGTCACGTTGATGTCGCCCTCAATCAGCAGCTCCAGTTTGGTCAGCTTGATGCCACGCGCAGTGGCGTTGGCATGCACGCCTACCGCCAGACAGGCGCCCAGGGCGGCCAGCAGGGCCTCGGAGGGATTCGGCGCGGTATCTTCGCCGAGCAGGTGCGGCGGCTCGTCCACCACGACCGGAGCCAGTTCGCGGATGTAGGTCAGGTTGCGGAACTGACCTTCGCAGACCGTCTTGGCCTTCAGGGTCACGACGGCGTTAGGGTTGGCCTTGCCTTTCTCACCCAGCGCGGCGAGGCCCTGGGCATCAATTTCGCGCAGGGCCTGACGGATGCAGGACGGGGCGACGGGTTCTTCGAATGCGGTGCTCATGGGTATCTCCAGTGAAAGTTCTGCGTGCTTGGTTCGCAGTTCGACTGGAGCATGGCCTGTGCCAGATTCACGCAAACCCTGTTCTGGCGGGCTCTTAGGGCGTTTAAACAAGAACGGCGGCCATTCCCGAGAACAAATTGTTAACAATTGGACGGACATTGTCGTACCAACAAGGGACATTGTCCCATCGGGGCGCGACAAGCGATGGACAAAGCTTGCCAGATCGGGTTTCGCGCATCTTGGCAAGATTCTTGTTCCAGTCATGGGCAGGGATTGTCACCCTACCCTCAACACCGCTGGAGAAAGCCGCCATGATGAGCAAAGAAGCATTGACCGCCCTGATCCTTGAGAAAAAAGAGGCCCTGGGCCTGAGTTGGGAGGCCATCGCCCAGGGCATCGGCCTGTCGCCGGTGTTCACAACCTCCGCCTGCCTGGGCATGAACAGCCTCAAGCCGGACTACGCGCAAAAGCTCGTGACCGTACTGGAGCTTCCCGCCGAGGCCAAGGCCGCATTGGAAGCCTGCCCGACCAAGACCTGGGAAAAAGCTGTACCGACCGATCCACTGATCTATCGTCTGTACGAGATCGTCGGCGTGTATGGGCCGACCATGAAGGCGCTGATTCATGAAAAATTCGGCGACGGAATCATGAGCGCCATCGACTTCTCCATGCATATCGACAAGGAAGAAAACCCGCTAGGGGATCGCGTGGTCGTGACCATGAACGGCAAGTTCCTGCCCTACAAATCCTGGTAAGACGCACAACGCGGAAAAGCAAAAACCCCCGCCAGATGGCGGGGGTTTTTCATTGCGCTTGAAGCTCACGGCGCCTTGACGGCGCGCGCCATTACTTCAGGGTGGCGATGTGCGCGGCCAGGTTCTCGATGTCGGCGTCGGACAGGCCGGCAGCCTGCGGAGCCATCATCGCGGTGTTCGGGCCAACCTGCTTGCCAGCCTTGTAGTCCTTCAGCTTGGCTGCGGCGTCAGTCTTGCCGGCCAGCTTCGGGAAAATGCCAGCGCCTTCGCCGTTCATGCCATGGCAGCTTGCGCAGATGGAACCATACTTGGCCTTACCGGCTGCGGCGTCACCGGCAGCAAAGGCTGCACCGCTCATCAGGGCGACGACGG
>JBFLZK010000033.1:16379-32303 GCA_040756355.1 Pseudomonadota bacterium
TTCGGGAAAATGCCAGCGCCTTCGCCGTTCATGCCATGGCAGCTTGCGCAGATGGAACCATACTTGGCCTTACCGGCTGCGGCGTCACCGGCAGCAAAGGCTGCACCGCTCATCAGGGCGACGACGGCGGACAGGGCGACAACAGACTTCTTCATCGAGCTTCTCCTGTGGATGGATGCAAAAACTTGGACAGGCGCCCCTACCGACAGTTCAACGACGGAACGACCCCAAGCTGGGGCACATATTACCGTAGCCCCACCCCCGGCCATAGGAGCGCGGCCCGGACCATGACATCAATTTATTTGTTGCGTATATAAACCTCGTCATCAAAGGTCGCCACCCAGTCCGGCTTGATCGCGACCAGCGCGGTCAGGACCATGCCGTTGATAACCGCCTCCGGCAGCATGATCAGGGGCAGATAAGGCAGATAGTCATGCCAGAGATGCGCCGCGTCATACACCCCTCCCTGCACCAGCACGAACGCGCCGAGAAGCACGCTGACAAGCACCCCAAGCGCCGCACCGAAAAACCCCGGAACGAAGATGTATACGAAGAAATTGGGCGCCATGGTCCGACGTGAAAGCACCAACATGGCATGCGCCGCCAAGGCGGGCGCCGCCGCCGTCATCAGCGTGTTCAGGCCCAGCGCCGACCAGCCCGCCATCCCAAGCAAGGTATAGCCCGCCATGACAATGCTCCCTCCGATCAGAGCCAGAGGCCAGCCAAACATCAGGGTGAACGCGGCCATGCCGAAAAAGTGGATGGACAGCCCCGGCCCGACATCGGCGCGCATACTCCACAACAGCACGAGCAGCACGCAGGACGCGATGAAGAGATGCTGACGCGCGCCAACGCTCAGGAACAGCGCCCAGGGCGCCCTCCGGATCGCATGGATCAACAGGATCAGCCATACCGCGTTGAAACCCCAAAGCCAGACAGACGGAAAGATGGCGTCAGGAAGGTTCATATATACCAGGATAAAAGTATTTAATTAAACACTCATGGGCTGCTACATTATGAATACCCGAGTTCAACACTGGAGCATGCATTCATGGAGAATCAAACCCACACTCCGTCCGCCGCCCAGACCGCGCCGCACGGACGCCTCGAACACATGCCGATCGCCATGTTCGCGATCGTCATGGGTCTCGCAGGCCTGACCATCGCTGTGGAGAAGGCCGAAAGCCTGTGGCATTGGGGCTTCCAACCCAGCCTGATCCTGCTGGCCATCACCGCGCTGGCGTTCGGCGCCATCGGCCTGGCCTACCTGACCAAGCTGATCCGCCATCGCAAACATGTGATGGAAGAGTACAACCATCCGATCCGCCTGAGCTTCTTCCCAGCCATCCCCATCGGACTGATCCTGCTCGCCATCGCCAGCCTGGATCACTTTCCCACCCTCGCGCTCGGTCTCTGGGCCGTCGGCAGCGCAGTGCAACTGCTGTTCACCCTGATGATCCTGTCGGCCTGGATTCATCACGAGAAATTCCAGATCCAGCATAGCAACCCGGCCTGGTTCATTCCCATCGTCGGCAACATTCTGGTGCCGGTCGCGGGCGCGCCGCTGGGCTACATGGAGGTGTCCTGGTTCTTCTTCAGTATCGGCCTGGTGTTCTGGATCGTGCTGCTGACCATCCTGATGAACCGTTTCTTCTTCCACAACCCGCTGCCGTCCAAACTGCTTCCAACCCTGTTCATCCTGATCGCGCCGCCAGCGGTGGGCTTCCTGTCCTGGCTCAAGCTGCACCATGGCGTGCTGGACGACGCAGGCCGCATCCTCTACTACATCGCCCTGTTCACTACCCTGCTGCTGTTCTTCCAGTTCAGGCAGTTCGCCAAGGTGAAGTTCGCCCTGCCCTGGTGGGCCTATTCCTTCCCGATGGCGGCCATCACCATCACGAGCATGGTCATGCTTGAGCACATGGGGGGATGGTTTTTCCTGTTGCTGTCCAACGTGCTGCTAACCCTGCTGGTCGCCCTGATTTTCGTGCTGGTGATCAACACCATCCGTGCGATGATGCGCGGAGAAATCTGCGTCCCGGAGTAATCCCTCTTGAGCACTGTGGCGATCATTCACCTGCATGGCCTGTTCGTCGTCCTCTCCCTGATCGGCTTCGTTACCCGAGGCTGGTGGATGCTGCGCGACTGCCCCGCCCTGCACACGCGCTGGGTGAAGATCGCCCCGCATGTAATCGACACCCTGCTGCTGGTCACGGCGCTGTGGGCTGCCTGGGCCATATTCTGGTCGAACGGGGCGCACCCAGCCTTCCTGACAGTGAAGATCATCGGCCTGATCGCCTACATCGGACTCGGCATGATCGCGCTCAAGCGCGGCAGGACCAAGGCCATCCGGGCGACCGCCTTCGTGGCCGCGTTGCTGGTGTTCGTCTACCTTATGGCGGTGGGCAAGACCATGCAGGTGATTCCGTTCGTAGCCTGATCGCCACAACAATGACTTGAGATCGAACGCGCAGGTGATAATCTGCGCGTTTTTCTTTTTCCGGAATCCGCCATGTCCGCCGATCGATCGCTGGCCGCCCAAGCTCTGGTAGGCGTCATCATGGGCTCCAAGTCTGACTGGGAGACCATGCGTCTGGCCGTCGAAACCCTCGAAGCCTTCGGCGTGCCTTACGAAACCCGCGTGGTCTCCGCGCACCGCACCCCGGACTTGTTGATGGAGTACGCATCCAGCGCCGCGTCGCGTGGACTGGAGGTCATCATCGCCGGCGCGGGCGGCGCGGCCCACCTGCCCGGCATGGTCGCGGCCAAGACCAGCGTGCCGGTACTCGGCGTACCGGTACAATCCAAGGCCCTGAACGGCATGGATTCCCTGCTCTCCATCGTGCAGATGCCCGCAGGCATCCCGGTCGGGACCTTGGCCATCGGCCAGGCTGGAGCGAAGAACGCCGCCCTGCTTGCCACCGCCATCGTGTCCAACAGTCGTCCTGATCTGCGCGCGCGACTGGACGCCTTCCGCGCGGAGCAAACCCAGACTGTGCTCAACAACCCCGACCCGCGAGACTGACCCCATGTCCCACCCCACCAGCGCCCGCGTAGGCATCATCGGCGGCGGCCAGCTTGGCCGCATGCTGGCGCTCGCGGGTGTGCCGCTGGGGCTGGAGTTCGTGTTCCTTGATCCCTCGCCGGAGGCCTGCGCGCGCGCGGTGGGCGAACAGATCGTGGCGGACTACGACGAGTTGATGGCGCTGGAACGTCTGGTCGGCGAGACCGACGTGGTAACCCTGGAGTTCGAGAACATCCCCATCGCCGCCGCCCGTTTCGCGCGGGAGCGCGGCCTGCTGCTCCCCGGCCCCAAGGCGCTCGAAGTGGCGCAGGACCGCGTCAACGAGAAGAGCCTGTTCGGCGGGCTTGGCATTCCCACCCCGCCCTGGCGCGCGGTGGACAGCCTAGACGAACTGCGCGCGGCAGTCGCGGCAATCGGCCTGCCCGCCGTGCTCAAGACTCGCCGGATGGGGTATGACGGCAAGGGACAGTCCGTACTGCGTACGCCGGACGACTTGGATGCGGCCTGGCAAGCCCTCGGCGGCGTACCGCTGATCCTGGAGGGCTTTATCGCCTTCCGGCGCGAAATATCAATTATCTCGGTCCGCTCACGCACCGGCGAGCTGGCTTTTTATCCGGTCTTCGAAAACAGCCACGAAGGCGGCATTCTCAAACTCTCGCTCAGCCGCGCGAACGACCCCATGCAGGCACAGGCCGAATCGCACGCACGCAAGGTTCTGGAAGCGCTGGACTATGTCGGAGCCATGGGCTTCGAATTCTTCGTCACGGACGACGCCCTCATCGCCAACGAGATCGCCCCGCGTGTGCACAACACCGGCCACGGCACCATTGAGGGCAACGCCACCAGCCAGTTCGAGAACCACCTGCGTGCCGTCCTCGGCCTGCCGCTGGGCAGCACCGCCCCGCGCGGCGCATCCGCGATGCTCAATTTCATCGGCGAACTGCCGCCCATCGACCGGGCCCTGGTAACGCCCGACCTGCATTTTCACGGCTACGGCAAGACCCCGCGCGCGGGCCGCAAGGTAGGTCACGCCACATTGGTGGCGCGCGACGAAGCAGAGCGCGAGACCCGCCTGAGCGACCTGCTCGCCCTGACAGAATGCTGAAAAGCGGTTAGGCGCCTCGAAAAACCTTCATGAGCGGGCGAAGTGCAAGAAGCCCCGCAGCGAATCCCCGAGACCTATCAAGACGATGGGCGGGGGGGGTGAGCGGGCTGACACCCGCCACGTGTTCAGCAGGTCTTTCGAGGAGCCCGGTCGTGTCCTCACGCGGCCCCGAAAATCGATCGCTCGGGCTCCCGCTTGGCTTGATCGCTTTCCGGACAGTCAGCTGACTACGCCACCGCGACCCCATCGCCCGTAATCGCGAACTGCGCCCCCATCCGCGCCCCCTCTTCCAGCACATAGTCCCGGAACGCCTGCGCGGCGGGCGAAAGCCGCTTGCCCTGGCGATGAACCAGATTCCAGTGCCGCAAGATCGGAAATCCATCGACATCCAGCGTAATCAGGCGACCAGTACGCAGCTCATGCTCCACCGTATGCAAGGACACCACGCCAAGCCCCAGCCCCACCTCGACCGCCTGTTTGATCGCCTCGTTCTTGTTCATCTCCATGGCAGGGCGCAGGGACAAATCATGCTCGTGGAACACGCCCTCCATGGCATTGCGCGTCCCCGAGCCGACCTCGCGCGCCAGCATAGGCTCGTTTGCCAGCCGGGTGAATGACATTCTTTTTTCCATCGCCAGCACGTGTCCGGGCGGCGCAATCAACACCAGCGGATTCGCCATGAAGGCTCGCGCCTCCAGGTCACGCCCGGTCGGGGGCTGTCCCATGATCGCAAGATCGGTCTCATTGTTGGCAAGCTGGTTGAGCAGAGTCTCGCGATTGACCACATTGAGCGTCAGCTTCACATCCGGCCTCTGCTGGCGGAACTGAGCCATCAGGCGCGCCGCGAAATAGCTGGCGGTGCTGACCACGCCCACTGTCAACGAGCCGCCCTTCACCCCCCGAATATCGATCAGCGTGTTCTCAAGATCGACCAGTTGTTGCTGGATGGCCTGACTGGCGCGCTGCACCTCGCGCCCGGCATCGGTCAGAAAAATCTTTTTTCCAATCTGTTCGAACAGCGGAATACCCACCGCCTCCTCAAGCTGCTTGACCTGCATGGAGACGGCAGGCTGGGACAGGTGCATCTCGCCGGAAGCGCGGGAGAAACTGAGATGACGCGCAACGGCGTCGAAAATCTGGAGTTGGCGGAGGGTCAAGTGAAGCATAAGAAGACCTGATGATCCTTATCAGCAAAACCAAATAGATCTTATGCATTGCAGGGTTTAAAGTCCATGCAACCTTCGGGTTATAGCGATTTTTATCCTGCAACAAACACGATTTTTCGGGAGAGCATCATGGCCCTTGACCAGTCCAATCGTTACTCCGATCTGAGCCTTCGCGAAGAAGACCTGATCGCCGGCGGCAAGCACATCCTCGTCGCCTACATCATGACCCCGGGCGCCGGCCACGGCTTCCTGGAGTGCGCCGCGCACGTCGCCGCCGAGTCCTCCACCGGCACCAACGTCGAAGTCTCCACCACCGACGACTTCACCCGCGGCGTCGATGCCCTGGTGTATGAGATCAACGAATCCACTGGCCTGGTCAAGATCGCCTACCCGCTCGACCTGTTCGATCGCAACGTGATCGACGGCCGCATGATGATCGTCTCCTTCCTGACCCTCGCCATCGGCAACAACCAGGGCATGGGCGACGTCGAAGCGCTGAAGATGGTGGACTTCTACGTCCCCCGCCGCGTGATCGAGCTGATGGACGGCCCGGCGGTCGACATCTCCGACCTGTGGCGCATCCTCGGTCGTCCGGTCAAGGACGGCGGCTACATCTCCGGCACCATCATCAAGCCGAAGCTGGGTCTGCGTCCGGAGCCGTTCGCCAAGGCCGCCTACGAGTTCTGGCTGGGCGGTGACTTCATCAAGAACGACGAGCCGCAGGGCAACCAGGTCTTCTCCCCGATGAAGAAGACCATCCCGCTGGTCTACGACGCGATGAAGCGCGCCATGGACGAAACCGGCGAGGCCAAGCTGTTCTCCGCCAACATCACCGCCGACGACCACTACGAGATGTGCGCCCGCGCGGACTTCATCCTCGAAACCTTCGGCCCGGACGCGGACAAGGTCGCGTTCCTGGTTGACGGCTACGTCGGCGGCCCGGGCATGGTCACCACCGCCCGTCGCCAGTATCCGAAGCAGTACCTGCACTACCACCGTGCCGGTCACGGCGCCGTGACCTCCCCGTCCGCCAAGCGTGGCTACACCGCCTACGTGCTGGCCAAGATGTCCCGCCTGCAGGGTGCTTCCGGCATCCACGTCGGCACCATGGGCTTCGGCAAAATGGAAGGCGACAAGAGCGACCGCGACATCGCCTACATCATCGAGCGCGACAGCTACACCGGCCCGTACTTCCACCAGGAGTGGTACGGCATGAAGCCGACCACCCCGATCATCTCCGGCGGCATGAACGCCCTGCGTCTGCCCGCGTTCTTCGAGAACCTGGGCCACGGCAACGTGATCAACACCGCCGGTGGCGGCTCCTACGGTCACATCGACTCTCCGGCCGCGGGCGCCAAGTCCCTGCGTCAGGCTTACGAGTGCTGGAAAGCCGGCGCCGACCCGATCGAGTGGGCCAAGGAGCACAAGGAATTCGCACGTGCGTTCGAATCCTTCCCGCACGACTCCGACAAGATCTATCCGGGCTGGCGCGAGAAGCTGGGCGTCCACAAGTGAGTTGCTGATGCTGGAATGTTTCATCCTTGAAACATCCAGCTCGCCCGGGGTCGGCACATGTCAACATCGTTGTCTGGAACAACGATGGAACGCGCAGCGTTCCCCGTAGGGCAAGCCATAGGACGTGGCTTGCCGTCCCCGGCTCCACAAATCGTGGCAAAGCCACGCTTTGTGTTGGGGCATCCTGCCCCAAACGCTTAGCCTAACGCCTATATACCCCCGGTCCGCCGGGGGTATTTTTTCCCGCCCTCTTGGCCATGCGCACCCGACCGCCCCCTCCGTGCCCATCGCCAAGCGGGCCCCTCTGGAATACGAGCATGATCGACATAGCACAGTACCTGGTGAAAAAAGAACCGTTCTACCAGCCGCAGCGTAATGAAGTGGCGCTGTATGAAGCCGCCTACCGCAACCGCCTGCCGGTGATGGTCAAAGGCCCGACCGGCTGCGGCAAGTCGCGCTTCGTCGAATACATGGCCTGGACGCTGGGCAAGCCGCTCATCACCGTGGCCTGCAACGAAGACATGACCGCCTCCGACCTGGTCGGCCGCTACCTGCTCGAATCCAACGGCACCCGCTGGCAGGATGGCCCGCTCACCCTCGCCGCCCGCATCGGCGCCATCTGCTATCTGGATGAAGTGGTCGAGGCCCGCCAGGACACCACCGTGGTCATCCACCCGCTGACCGACCACCGCCGCACCCTGCCGCTGGACAAGAAGGGCGAGCTGGTCGAGGCCCATCCGGACTTCCAGCTCGTTATCTCCTACAACCCCGGCTACCAAAGCCTGATGAAGGACTTGAAGCAATCCACCAAACAGCGCTTCGCGGGCTTCGAGTTCGACTATCCCAAGCCCGAACTGGAATCCGCCATCCTCGCGAAGGAAACCGGCCTGGACGAAGCCACTGCCGCCAAGCTGGTGAAGATCGGCGTGACCGCGCGCAACCTCAAGGGCCACGGCCTGGACGAGGGCATTTCCACCCGCCTGCTGGTGTACGCAGCGACCCTCATCAAGGATGGCGTCAGCCCGTTCGATGCCTGCCGCATGGCCCTGGTGCAGCCGATCACCGACGATGCGGACATCCGCGACACGCTGGAACACGCCATCGACGCAACGTTTGCCTGAGGGCGTGCTCGCGCCCGCCTCGCCCGAGGCAGCGGAGCGGAATCGGGGATCACGCACCATGACCACCAACACTGCCGAACAAACCCAGGCCTGTCGCGCCCGTCTGGAAACCCGTTTCGAACAGGTCGAGGCGGTGTTCGAGGACTGCCTGACCGAGGCGCTGGCCACGCTCAGCCCGGCGGGCATTGACGCCTGGCTGGACGCCGCCCGTCTGCTCGGCAAGCTCGGGCGCGGCGCGGAGCCGATGCTCGCCCTGCTGGAAGAATGGCCCTCCGTGGCGCGGGCCGTGGGCGAAGACGAACTGCCCGCTGTCATGGCCCTGGTGCACAGGCTGCAACGCTCGCCCAATGGCCGCGCCATCGCCCCCTTCCTGCAAACCCTCGCCCCGGTGGCCCGCCGCCTGCATTCGCCGGAACAGCTCGAACACTACCTCGACATCGTGCGCGACCTCGCGGAGCGCACCACCGGCTCCATCCACGGCCACCACACCACCTTCCCCAGCCCCGGCCTGCCGGACTTCCTGGACAAGGCCCCCGTCCTGCTGCAACTGCTCAGTGTCGGTGGCCTGCGCAACTGGACGGACTACGGGGTACGCAACTACCACAACCACCCGGAGCGCCAGAAGGAATACTTCAGCCTGCAATCCGCCGACAGCCGCGCGGTGATGCAGCGCGAGCGCCACGGCACCCTGCTGGCGGATGTGGAGCGCAAGCTCGACCTCTACCTGCGCGGCCTGTGGCAGGACAGCGATCCGCTCGTGCCCTACTCCACGGCCTTCCACGAACTCCGCAAACCGATGCCGTACTTCGACAAGCTCGGCATTCGCCTGCCGGACGTGCAGGACGACCTGATCCACGCCGACGCAAGCGTGGTCAGCGGTCTGGACCGCTACCGCGCCATGCTGGCCCACATGGTCGGTCATCGCCGCTGGAGCACGCCGCAGATCGCCGACAACTGGAGCCCGTTCCAGCGCATGGCGGTCGAGTTTCTCGAAGACTGCCGCATCGACACCCTGCTCGTGCGCGAATACCCCGGCCTGCGCCGCCTGTTCCTCGCCCTGCACCCCAAGCCTGTCGAGGACGCCTGCAATGAAGAAACCACCGCCTGCCTGCGCCACCGTCTGGCCCTGCTCTCGCGCGCCCTGCTCGACCCCGAGCATGGCTACCGAAATGCCGTGCTGAACGAATTCGTCCAACGCTTCCACACCCTGATGCAGGACGGCGAGGCCAGCACAAACGACATGGCACGCCTCGCCATCGACTACGTCGCCCGCACCCGCCGCCAGAGCGACCAGCTCCCCAACATCCATTTCGACAACACCGAGGTGGACTACCGCGACGACAACCGCCACCTGTGGCGCTTCATCGAGGAGGGCGACGAAGAAGAGGCGTTCGACGAAAAGCGCAAGCTGGAGCCTAACGAGGAACTCAAGGGCCTGCCGCCGCGCCACTACCCGGAATGGGACCATCACAGCCAGAGCTACCGCCCCGACTGGGTCAGCCTGTACGAAGCCCTGCACCCGCAAGGACAGGCGACCCTCATCGACGCCCTGCTGAACAAGCACGCCGGCGCCGCCAAGCGGCTCAAACGCATTCTCGACCTGCTCAAGCCGCAGGACAAAGTCCGCATCCGCTTCCAGGAAGAAGGCAGCGAGCTCGATCTGGACGTCGCCATCCGCTCGCTCATCGACTTCAAGGGCGGCGCCCAGCCCGACCCCCGCATCAACATGAGCCACCGCACCGCCGGGCGCGACATTGCCGTCACCCTGCTGCTGGACCTCTCGGAATCGCTGAACGAAAAGGTCAAGGGATCAGAGCAGACCATCCTCGAACTGTCACAGGAGGCCGTATCCCTGCTCGCCTGGGCCATCGAGCATTTGGGCGACCCGCTCGCCATCGCCGGTTTCCACTCCAACACCCGCCACGACGTGCGCTACCAGCACATCAAGGGCTTCTCGGAACCTTGGAACGACGAGGTGAAGGGGCGCCTGGCGGCGATGGAAGCGGGCTTCTCGACCCGCATGGGCGCCGCCATGCGCCACGCCGGGCATTACCTCGGCAAGCGCCGCACCGACAAGAAGCTGCTGCTGATCCTCACCGACGGCCAGCCCGCCGACATCGACGTCACCGACGAGCGCGCCCTGATCGAAGACGCCCGCCAGGCCGTCAACGAGCTCGACCGCGAGGGCATCTTCACCTACTGCATCAGCCTCGATCCGAAAGCGGACGAGTACGTCTCCGACATTTTCGGTCGCCAGTACACCGTCATCGACCACATCGAACGCCTGCCGGAACGGCTGCCGGAGCTGTTCATCGCACTGACCAAATGATGCGGTGTAACAAAAAATTGATTGGCCTGGGTCCTCGAAATCCGGGGACACTCAAGTTCGGCGAACGGTCGCCGACATACCGCCCTGCCCGACGGAAAAACACCCATCGGACAACGTGAAGGCAAGAGGCCAGGATGGCCTTTGCGACAAGCGCATTGGCGAAAGAGCGCGCGGCGCAGGGACGCTTTCAGACAAAGCCCCCTCTCTAAGGAGCCTTGGGATGTCCTCACTTGCTGACCTTTCGTTTCGGACCAAAATCGCCATTCCGCTGCTGATCGTCGCGGCATTGAGCCTGATCGGCGGCGGCATCGGCCTGTACAGCCTGAAAACACTGGGTGAGCGTGGCGACGATATCGCCAAGAGCCGTCTTCCCGCGCTGGATGTCCTGCTTCAGGCGGACCGCGACCTGTACCAGGCGCAAGTTGCCGAACTCGCCCTGCTGCTCCAGCCTGCCGGGACCGCCCAGAACCCCAAGCTGCTGAAACAGCATGCGGAGAACATCCAGCAGGCTTACGACCGGGTCAATCGTTTCCGGCAGTATTCCCATGACCGCGACGAGCTGGCGCTGGTCGATCAGTTCAACGAACGTTTCCAGACTTGGCGCGAGGCCAGCGAGCGTCTGGTCAAGCGCTCATCCGAGGCGAGCGAAGATCGCGCGGCTCTGATCGCTGAAAGCATGGGGAAAACTGGCGCACTGTTCCAGGAAGCGCGCGATGCGATCGACAAGCTCACCGAGACGGTCGAGGAGCATACCAAGGCCGACGTAGCTCTGATCGACGAGACCAGGAAAAACGGTCGCCTCGGTCTTGGGGCCGCGCTCGCCGTCACCCTTGCGCTCTGCCTGCTCATGGTTCTGATGATCCCCCCGCTGCTGACGCGACCGCTGCACGCGATGCTGCAACGGGTCGAGGAGCTTGCCCGGGGCAATGGGGACCTGACCGCGCGCATCCGTATCGAAAGCCAGGACGAAGTCGGTCGCCTGGGTTCCGCGCTGAACAGCATGCTTGCGACCCTGCAAAACCTGGTCGGCGAGGTGGCGGGCAGTACCGTGCAGGTTGCCAGCGCGGCCACCGAGCTTTCCGCGATCACCCAGGCGACGAGCGAGACCGTGGTCGAACAACACGCCGCCACCACGCGGGTCGCATCCGCGCTATCCGGCACCACGGCCTCGGCACACGACATCGCCCGCAATGCGGACGAGGCCTCAAGTTCCGCGCAGGAAGCCGATCAACATGCGCTGCATGGTCATCAGGTCGTGGCGGAGACCGTTCACGCCATTCAGGAGCTGGCCGCCGACATGGAAAACACCTCCGAGGCGATCCAGCGTCTGGCCAGCGGCACCCAGAGCATCGGCGGGGTGCTGGACGTCATCAAGAGCATTGCGGAACAGACCAATCTGCTGGCCCTCAATGCCGCCATCGAAGCCGCCCGCGCGGGTGAACAAGGACGTGGTTTCGCGGTAGTCGCGGACGAGGTGCGCACCCTCGCAAGCCGGACGCAGGCCTCCACCCAGGAAATCCAGGGGATGATCGAAGGACTGCAAACGGCAGCGCTGAACGCGGTGAAAGTCATGGAAGTCGCGCGTGGCAAGACGCATCGCAGCGTCGATCAAGCCCGTCATGGCGGGGAAGCGCTGGACGCCATCACCGGCGCGGTCGCGTCCATCCGGCACATGAACAGTCAGATCGCGCAGGCCGCTCAGGAGCAAAGCACGGTGTCGGAATCCATCGACCGCGACCTGAGCGCCATCCGCTCGCTGGCCGAACGCACCGCCGAGGGCACTGAGCAGATCAGTACCGCGAGCCACGAGCTGGCCCGCCTGAGCGAGAACCTGCGCAGGCTCGTCGGCAACTTCAAGGTCTAACTGGGCAGCTCGAAAAACCGTCACGAGCGGATGGAGCGCAAGGAGCCCCGCAGCGAATCCCCGAGACATATCAGTCGATAGGCGAGGGGTGAGCGGGCTTCGCCAGCTTCGCGTTAGGACGCGACGCCGCAATCCGTCCGCAGGCTAACGCCAGCTACGCGTTCAGTAGGTTTTCGAGGCGCCCAACTGGGCGCTGAAAAACTCTCAGCCAGGGAAAACCATCATTCGTGCACTCCCTTGGCAGGGCGTTCGGCCCGCCCCGCTCGCGCAAAGGCGACACGCCGCGCCTGGATTCGCGCCCTGCGGCGTGGGGAGTTTACCCGCTCGCCAACGGGGCCGTCTTCGGTCCCTCGCGCAACACGTAGTCCTTGAATGCCTGGGCCACGGGCGAGAGGCGCTTGCCCTTGCGATGCACCACGTACCAATGGCGCACGATGGGGAAGCCTTCCACGTCCAGCACGGACAACCGGCCGGTCTCCAGCTCCATCTCCAGGGTGTGCATTGATGCGATACCCAGCCCAAGGCCCGCGATCACCGCTTGCTTGATGGCCTCGTTGCTGCCCAGCTCCATCACCGTGTTCAATCTGGCCTGCCGCTCCGCGAAAAAGCGCTCGATGGCGCTGCGCGTGCCGGAACCCTCTTCGCGCACCACGAAATTTTCCTTCACCACCTCATCCAGCGGGATGCGCCTGCGACCGGTCAGCGGATGATCGGCTGGTGCGAGAATCACCAATGGATTATCCATGAAGGCTTCGGCCTCCAGATCCATGTCGGCGGGCGGACGCCCCATGATGACAAGATCACGCTCGTTGCGTTCGAGCTGCCCCAGCAAGGCCTCTCGGTTGGTCACGTCCAGGCTGATCTGGATCTGAGGGTAGGCACGCGAGAACTCGGCCAGCAGACGCGTCGCGAAGTAGCTCGCCGTGGTCGCCACGGACACGGAAAGCGCCCCGCGCTCCACGCCCTTGAGCGCACCAAACACATCGTCCATCTCCGCGAAGAGCTGGGTAATGGTGCTGCTGTAGCGATGCAACTCGCGCCCCGCCTCGGTCATGAACGTCTGGCGGCCCATTTGTTCGAACAGGGGCAAGCCGATCACATCCTCAAGCTGCTTGACCTGCATGGACACCGCGGGCTGGGTCAGGTGCAACTCCTGCGCGGCCTTGGTGTAGTTGAGGTGGCGCGCCACGGTTTCAAACACCTTGAGTTGGCGGAAGGTCAGGTTTTTCACGGACTGGACTCATGCCATAAGCGATGACTTATAAGATAAATCAAAAAAAATGAGTTCTCTAATAAGTTTTTCTGAACAATCATGTCTCCAGTCCAAGCGACGAACCACTCGGTTCAAGCGAAGACCAGGCTTCCGGCGGCGCTCATCGAGACGATGATCCATCGGGGGCGCCACATCATCAGTATGCCTTTCCATCCGACAGGAGGACTGTTCATGGCGAAAACGTATCAGGCTGGCGTAAAAGAGTACCGCGCCACCTATTGGGAACCGAACTACACCCCGAAAGACAGCGACGTGCTGGCTTGCTTCAAGGTCACCCCGCAGCCGGGCATCGACCGTGAGGAAGTGGCCGCGGCGGTTGCCGCCGAGTCTTCGACCGGCACCTGGACTACCGTCTGGACCGACCTGCTGACCGACCTCAGCTACTACAAGGGCCGCGCCTATCGCATCGAAGACGTGCCCGGTTCCGACACCGAGTTCTACGCCTTCATCGCCTACCCGATCGACCTGTTCGAAGAAGGCTCCATCGTCAACGTATTCACCTCCCTGGTGGGCAACGTGTTCGGCTTCAAGGCCCTGCGCGCCATCCGTCTGGAAGACGTACGCTTCCCGCTGGCCTACGTGACCACCTGTGACGGCCCCCCGCACGGCATCCAGGTCGAGCGCGACATGATGAACAAGTACGGTCGTCCGCTGCTCGGCTGCACCATCAAGCCGAAGCTGGGCCTGTCCGCCAAGAACTACGGCCGTGCCGTATACGAGGCGCTGCGTGGCGGTCTGGACTTCACCAAGGACGACGAAAACGTCAACTCCCAGCCGTTCATGCGCTGGAAGCAGCGTTTCGACTTCTGCCAGGAAGCCATCGAGAAGGCCGAGCGTGAGACCGGCGAGCGTAAGGGTCACTACCTGAACGTCACCGCTCCGACCGCCGAAGAGATGCTCAAGCGCGCCGAGTACGCGAAAGAGATCGGCACCCCGATCATCATGACCGACTACATCACCGCCGGTTTCGCCGCGCAGACCTCCATCTCCAAGTTCTGCCGCGAGAATGGCATCCTGCTGCACGTTCACCGCGCAATGCACGGCGTGATCGACCGTAACCCGCACCACGGCATCCACTTCCGTGTGCTGGCCAAGATCCTGCGCCTGATGGGCGGCGACCACCTGCACTCCGGCACCGTCGTGGGCAAGCTGGAAGGCGACCGCACCGCGACCCTGGGCTGGATCGACATCATGCGTGACGAGTTCGTCAAGGAAGACCGCAGCCGCGGCATCATGTTCGACCAGGACTTCGGCGCCATGCCGGGCATGATCCCCGTCGCTTCCGGTGGTATCCACGTATGGCACATGCCGGCGCTGGTCTCCATCTTCGGTGACGACTCCGTCCTGCAATTCGGCGGCGGCACCCTGGGTCACCCGTGGGGCAACGCTGCTGGCGCCTGCGCCAACCGCGTCGCTCTGGAAGCCTGCGTCAAGGCGCGTAACGAAGGCGCCGAGCTGGAGAAGGTCGGTGGCGAAGTTCTGCGCGCTGCCGCCGAGCACAGCCCGGAACTGAAGATCGCGCTCGAAACCTGGAAAGAAATCCGCTTCGAGTTCGACACCGTCGACAAGCTGGACGTAGCCCACAAGTAATGGCCGGGCGGGGCGCGCCCCCGCCTCAATGAACCTGAATCACGAGGTGAAAAAATGAGCCAAGTTCAAGATTACAAGAGCCGCGTTTCCGATCCGGCCAGCCGCAAGTTCGAGACCTTCTCCTACCTGCCGGCCATGACCGACGCGGACATCCGCAAGCAGGTCGAGTACATCGTATCCAAGGGCTGGAACCCGGCGGTCGAGCACACCGAGCCCCAGTACCTGATGGACAACTACTGGTACATGTGGAAGCTGCCGATGTTCGGCGAAACCGATGTCGACACCATCCTGGCCGAGTGCAAGGCTTGTCACGAAGCCAACCCGGGCAACCATGTCCGCCTGATCGGCTATGACAACCTGAAGCAGTCTCAGGGCGCTTCCATGGTGATCTACCGCGGCAACACCAAGTAAGACTGCCTCTTGGTGTGATGCCCGCCCACCCCGGCGCGGAGGGCGGGCGCAGCCCCGGGCAGTCTCTGGCCGGGGCTTTTTTCTGGGTGTCATGCCGAATATGGACCCTGCGTCCATAACCGGCATCGCATCGAGAAGCCAGAGCCCGAACTGGCGATGTGTTTGAAATCCAATCCTTGCAGGAGGAAACGACCATGACCGATCTGCTCGCCCAATACCGCGTCACCAAAGAGCCGTACTACGAGCCTCAATCCGACGAGATCGCGCTCTATGAAGCCGCCTACGAGAACCGCCTTCCGGTCATGCTCAAGGGCCCGACCGGCTGCGGCAAATCCCGCTTCGTCGAGCACATGGCGCACCGCCTGGGCAAGCCGCTCATCACCGTGGCCTGCAACGAGGACATGACCGCCGCCGACCTCGTCGGCCGCTGGCTGCTCGACAAGGACGGCACCCGCTGGCAGGACGGCCCGCTGACCACCGCCGCCCGCCTGGGCGCCATCTGCTACCTGGACGAGATCGTCGAGG